>JACHLF010000003.1 GCA_014204435.1 Mycobacteroides chelonae | reverse complement strand
GGCAAGAACCAGCACCATCACCACCGGAATCCATGCCCGCCTCAATGCGCCAAAAATCGTAAAACCCCTTCACCCGTTGGCGTAGATCAGATCGCCGCCGCTTGCCCGGCCCTGGCTCAACTGCTGATCAGATTCCGCACTCGTCCGCCGCACGGCCCGAGGGCGGAACAGCACTAGCCGCGCGATAGCGCGCACGCCCGGTCCCGAAGTAAACCATGCCTAAGGTCGGAACAGTCGGCTCCCTTCCAGCGCGTTTCATCAGGATCTTTAACGCATACCACGTGCGTAACGCACGCTACCGGGTGGTTCGCTGCCTCGCAAATCACACGCCGTGCGTTATCCTCGGCACGTGGCGCAACTGACATTCCAACGCGCCCGCACCGACGAAAAGAAACGTCAGCGGGCCGCAGCGATCGTGGAAGCCGCACGATCACTGGCTGTGGAATCCGGTGTCACCTCGGTGACGCTGACAGCGGTCGCCAACCGTGCCGGGGTGCACTATTCGGCGGTTCGGCGCTACTTCAGCTCGCACAAGGAAGTGTTGTTGCACCTGGCCGCGGAGGGGTGGACGCGGTGGTCCGACACGGTGTGCGCCGCCCTGGCCAAGCCCGGCCCGGACTCCCCCGCTCGCGTGGCCGAGTCCCTTGTGCATGGCCTCCTCGACGACCCGCTGTTTTGTGACCTATTGGCCAACCAGCATCTGCACTTGGAACACGAAGTCGATGTGGAACGTGTCGCCGAGGTCAAGCAAGTCAGCAACGTCGCGGTCATGGCGATCGCAGAATCGATCGAACGTGCGCTCCCGGAGATCGGCCGCAAAGGCTCTCTAGATATCCTCGTCGCCGCGTTCTCGCTGGCAGCGATGCTCTGGCAGATCGCACACCCGCCCGAGGGGCTGGAGCACGACTACCGCAGCGACCCCGGGGTCCCGCCGGATTGGAGCCTTGACTTCGAGCCGGCTTTGACCAGATTGTTGACGGCGACCTGCATCGGCATCGTCGAGCAACAGCGCTGAATCAGGACGCCGGCGGCGTCCAGCCGTTATCGGCGGCCCAGGTCAGTGCCCGCGGATACGCCTGCGCGAACCACGGTTCTTTGGCTCTCACGTAAGTTCCGGAATCGCCGTCCGCCGCGGCCGCTGCTCGCTCGGCCGCCTGCTTGATCGCCAGGTACTCGGCACACGCCCGTTGGTCGGCCCGCAGCCAATCCCGGAAGATCAGCGCGAATCGCTGGCCTGGCCATCCGTCCACCCGCACATGCACCAGAGCGGCGCGTCCCGGATCGGCGGCTGCGTGGATGCGCTTGTCCCACGTGGCGGCTTCGGCATCGTGCGGATCATCCGCGGTGATGCCCGCGATGTGTGGCAGGCCGATGTCTGCCAAGGGATCCGCCAGAGTGTCCGCCACGTCGAGGGATTCGACGGTCACCTGAATGTCTATAACGTCCTTGGCATGCAGTCCGGGCACCGACGTGGAGCCGATGTGGTCGATGCGCAGCGCCTTCGAACCGCAGGCCACCGCGAGCCGATTGATGATGCGTTGCGCTTGTACCGGCCATGTCGGATCCGCGGGCACGAGCTGCGGCTGCCAGGGCGCGCGTTGGCGCGTGCGCAGGTTATGCGCGTACGGCAGCAACCGGGCGGCCCAGAGATCACGGACGGTCTGCGCGAGTGCCTCCGTATCGCCCGAATTGTCCAGCCACACATCGGCAATCGAGCGGCGTTGTTCGTCGGAGGCCTGCGCCGCCACCCGCGAGCGTGCATCCTTTTCATCCATGCCCCGATGGCTGACGAGCCGGGCCACGCGGGTTTCGATCTCGGCGTGCACCACCAGCACCAGATGATAGAAGGGTGCAAGCGAATTCTCGGTCAGCAGCGGGATGTCTTCCACCACAATGACATCCTCGCCTGCCGAGGCCATCAACTCGGCCCGGCGAGCCCCGACCAACGGGTGCACGATTCCGTTGAGCGTGGCCCGGTGAGCGTCATCCTGGAACGCGATGGCCGCCAACGCTGGACGATCCAGAGCGCCATCGGGCCGCAGGATCGATTCACCGAAGGCTTCCACGAGTGCGGTCAAGCCGGGGGTGCCGGGTTCCACGACGTCACGCGCGATGACGTCGCTGTCCACGATGAAGGCCCCGCATTCCGCCAGGGTCCGCGACACCGTCGACTTTCCCGCGCCGATTCCCCCGGTCAGGCCGATCCGCAACATGCCCGCAGTCTGTCACCCTCCGTGCCTAGGCCATGCGTTGGGGGCGTTGCCCTCTCGTCTTTCCCGGGATACTGCGGCCGGCGAAGGCCAACAAAAGAAGGCCCCGGTCATGATGACCGGGGCCTTCTTTTAAGAACACGTGCTTTAGGCGTTGCCTGCCAGCTTCTCGCGCAGTGCGGCGAGCTGCTCGTCGTTGGCGAGCGAACCACCCTGCGAAGCCGAATCCTCGGACCGCGGTGAACCGTTCGAGGACGCGGCCGCAGCCTCTGCCTCGGCGGCAGCCGCGGACTTCTCCATCTGAACGGTGTGCATCTTGTGGCGACGCTCGGCCTCGGCGTACCGGGCCTCCCACTCTTCACGCTGCTTGTCGAAGCCCTCAAGCCACTCGTTCGTCTCGGAGTCGAAGCCCTCCGGGAAGATGTAGTTTCCGGCCTCGTCGTAGCTGTCGGCCATGCCGTACTTCGAGGGGTCGAACTCCTCGGTGTAGTCCTCGTTGGCCTGCTTGAGGCTCAGCGAGATCCGGCGACGCTCCAGGTCGATGTCGATAACCTTGACCATCGCGTCGTCGCCGACCCCCACAACCTGGTCCGGAACCTCGACGTGGCGCTCCGAGAGCTCGGAGATGTGCACTAGGCCCTCAATGCCCTCTTCGACGCGGACGAACGCACCGAACGGCACCAGCTTGGTGACCTTGCCGGGCACAATCTGGCCGATGGCATGGGTCCGGGCGAAATGACGCCACGGATCTTCCTGAGTTGCCTTGAGTGACAACGAAACCCGCTCGCGATCCATATCCACGTCGAGGACCTCGACGGTGACTTCATCGCCCACCTGAACCACCTCGGACGGGTGGTCGATGTGCTTCCAGGACAGCTCGGACACGTGAACCAGGCCGTCAACCCCTCCGAGATCGACGAAGGCGCCGAAGTTGACGATCGAGGACACGACACCCTTGCGGATGGCGCCCTTGGTGAGCTGGTTGAGGAACTCGCTGCGCACCTCGGACTGGGTCTGCTCCAGCCAAGCGCGACGGCTCAGCACCACGTTGTTGCGGTTCCGGTCGAGCTCGATGATCTTGGCCTCGATCTCCTTGCCGATGTACGGCTGCAGATCGCGGACACGACGCATCTCGACCAGCGACGCGGGCAGGAAGCCGCGCAGACCGATGTCGAGGATCAGGCCGCCCTTGACGACCTCGATGACGGTGCCCTTGACGGCCTCGTCCTTCTCCTTAAGCTCCTCGATCGTGCCCCAGGCCCGCTCGTACTGAGCGCGCTTCTTAGACAGGATCAGGCGGCCTTCTTTGTCTTCCTTGGTGAGAACCAGGGCCTCGACCTCGTCGCCCACGGAAACGACCTCATTGGGGTCGACATCGTGCTTGATCGAGAGCTCGCGGGACGGGATGACACCTTCGGTCTTGTAACCGATGTCAAGAAGAACTTCGTCGCGGTCAACCTTGACGATGGTGCCTTCGACGATGTCGCCATCGTTGAAGTACTTGATCGTCTTGTCGATAGCGGCGAGAAAATCCTCGGCCGAGCCGATGTCATTGACGGCTACTTGCGGCGAGGTCACGGTGGGACTTGGCATGTGAGAGGTTGCTCCGGACAGGTTGTGTAGTAGGGACAGTGCTGGCACAGCTAGCTTCAGCTGCAGGCGTGCTTATACCTCCGCACGTGCGGCAGAGATGTTGTTCACCCTACTAGACTGGCCTCCACCAGCACAAACCCGGTCGCGTTGACGGGTGCCGGCGCCGGGTCATTACCGCACCGGCACACTGGCTCCCAGCTACTCTTCGGTGGTGTCCTACGCCGCTGCGCCCGCTCCCATGCCGCCCATGCCGGGATTCTCCCAACGAGTCAAGAAGGTCGGGGCGCCGATCGGCGTCATCATCGCTCTGGCGCTGGTAACGGGGTTGATTCTGGCCGGCTTGCTTCTCTCCAACCCGGTTGGCGCGATGATCGGATTGGTCCTGTCGAGCATTGCGATCGGGGTCGTCGTCCTCTGTTATTTATGGCTGGACCGCTGGGAACCGGAGCCCTCACGGCTCCTTGTACTGGCCTTTGTCTGGGGCGCGTCGATGGCCGTCGTCGTCTCGATCGTCCTCGAGCTGGCCTTCGGCTCGGTGTTCGATCCAGACGGCAGCACCAGCTTCGGGTCGATCGCGATCCGCGCACCCTTCATCGAAGAGGCGGCCAAGGGTGCCTTTATGCTGCTGATGTTGACGGGTCGACGCCGCCAGGAAGTCAACTCGCTTACCGATTGCCTAGTGTACGCGGGTATCACCGCGGCCGGATTCGCCTGGCTCGAAGACATTGCCTACATCGGCAGTGGCAACACCGTGGGCGAGTCGGTGCTCACGGCGATCCTGCGTTTGGGCCTCGGTCCGTTCGCGCACTCGCTGTTCACCACGATGACCGGTATCGGCGTCTACTACGCCATGAAGCAGCACAGTGCTGTCGCCAAGTTTGTCTGCATCGCGATCGGCTACCTTGCCGCGGTGCTGATGCACGGCCTGTGGAACGGCTCGTCCTTCTTGGGCCTTCGGGGATACCTCGCGGTGTACGTGCTGTGGATGGTGCCCGTGTTCGTGGTGGTGATCGTGCTGGGTGTGCGGAGCCGGCGCAAGGAACAGCATGTCGTCGCCGAGAAGTTGCCGGGGATGGTGGCAGCCGGGTTGGTCACCCCCAACGAGGCCACCTGGCTGGGTTCGATCACGGACCGGAAGCACGCCATTGCGGAAGCCAAGCGAATCGGCGGTGCCCCTAGTGGCATCGCGGTGAAGAACTTCGCCGCGCAGGTGGTAGAGCTTGCGTTCGTACGCGACAGAATCGAACGGGGCTCCCGCGATCCTCGGGACTTCGCGATGCAGACCGAGGAGGCGTACGCGGTCATGGCGGCTCGTGCCGCGGCGCCGGTCTTGCAAGCACTCTCGGGTTATCGCGCGCCCCTGACGGGGTAGGTTGATGAGTCAGATGTTGTCTCATCAACGACGATCAGGAGCATCATGTCGGACATGTCGAAAGACGAGCTCGTAGACGTCCTCATCGTGGGTGCGGGGATATCGGGCATCAACGCCGCCATCCGGTTAAGCACGGCGGGCCGCAGCTTCCACATCGTCGAGCGCCGCGAGCGTATCGGCGGAACCTGGGACCTCTTCCGGTACCCGGGAATTCGCTCTGACAGCGACATCTACACGCTTAGCTTCGGTTACCACCCCTGGCATGAACGCAACACCATCGCCGACGGCGCCGATATCCGTGACTACTTGGAGCACGCCGCCCGGGACTACGACGTCGACGGGCATATCAGCTTCTCGGCGAAGGTCACCGGCGCGGACTTCCGCACCGACACCGACACCTGGTCGGTTCGCGTCGCGACCCCGGCCGGCCCCACCACCTACCGCAGCCGGTTCCTCTACCTGTGCACCGGCTACTACAACTACGACGACGGCTACACCCCTGAGTTCCCGGGGGTCGAGAACTACGCCGGGCGGCTGATCCACCCCCAGCACTGGCCGGAAGACCTGGACTGCACCGGCAAGGACGTGACGGTTATCGGCAGCGGCGCGACGGCCATCACCTTGGTGCCCTCGTTGGCGCGTGCCGGGGCCAAGGTGAGCATGCTGCAGCGCTCCCCCAGCTACGTCTACCCGATCGCCCGTGTCGACACGGTGGTGGATCTACTGCGAAAAATGCTTCCGCTCAGTGTTGTTCAGCATTTCGCCCGTATCTGGTTGGGCGGCTTCAACTGGATCATGTACCAGGTCTGCCGCAAGGCGCCCGGCTTCGCCAAATGGTTCCTCAGGCGCCGCATCTCCAAGCTGCTGCCCGCGGACTATCCGGTCGACGTGCATTTCACACCGCGCTACAACCCCTGGGATCAACGCGTGTGCGCCGACACCGACGGCGACCTCTTCGAGGCGATCAGCAACGGCGGCGTTCGGATGGTCACCGACACCGTCGACTCATTCACCCCGTCCGGAATCAGGCTGGGTTCGGGCGAGGAACTACGCTCCGATGTGGTCATCACCGCAACGGGATTAAATCTACAGATCTTCGGCGGCATCGAGCTGAGTGTGGACGGCTCCCCTGTCGATTCCCCGAATCGATTCATCTACAAGGGATATCTGATCGAGGGTGTGCCGAATGCGGCATGGAGCGTCGGGTACACCAATGCCTCATGGACGCTGCGCGCCGACCTGAGCGCGCGAGCCGTTGTGCGGCTTCTGGACTACATGGAGCGGCGTGGATACACCCACGCATATCCGGACCGGCACGGACAGGAGATTGAAGCACGCCCGTTCTTCAATCTGTCTTCGGGGTACGTGAGCCGTGGTGATGCGCATATGCCGCGGTCCGGGACGTCGGGGCCGTGGGCCATCCGGCACAACTACCTGCTGGATTTCATTGCGTTCCATCGCGATCGGATTGACGAGAACATGCAGTTCGGCACCGCCAAGTCGAAGGCCGTGTCCTCCGCCGCGTGACGCTGGTGCGATTCGCTGGTGCGATTCACACCGACATGCCACAGGGGGATCTGCTCTGGTTCCGGCCGAATCGCCGGGCCGGAGATCCCGAGGAACGTTCGCAGTGCTGCGCCGAGGACTGCTGCTGGCGATGATTTCTCGCGGTGACCACTGGCAGGTTGCCCACCTCATGCCGAAGGGAGCCGGACCGCAGAACGGTTCCCTGGATGCGTTCAAGGAGCGTTTGGTCACGGCGCGTCCTGAGCTACGCGAGCATGTGAACGATCTGCGCTCCTGGGCGGAGTCGGTATCAACTTGGCCGTCGCCGACGCGGTTGCCGCCGCGAACTGCCGACCAGCGTGTGCACACACCGGACACGCACTAACGCCGACGCTCAGTGCGCCGCGGCGTCCCAGCTGCGCCCATACCCGACGGAAACCTCCAGTGGCACATCGAGCGGATACGCCGAGCCCATGGTCTCGCGTACCAACGCCTCCAGGCTTTCCCGTTCGCCCTCGGCCACCTCGAACAGGAGCTCATCATGCACCTGTAAGAGCATGCGAGACCGTAAGCCCTTGTCGCGCAGGGCCTTGTCGGTGGTGGTCATCGCGACCTTGATGATGTCGGCGGCGCTCCCCTGGATGGGCGCGTTGAGGGCCGCACGTTCGGCGGCCTCGCGGCGCAGACGATCGCCGCTGTCCAAGTCAGGCAGGTAGCGGCGCCGGCCGAGCACCGTGGAGGTGTACCCGTCCTTGCGTGCTTGATCCACCACCGCGTGCAGGTAGTCGCGAACACCGCCGAACCGCGAGAAGTACTGATCCATCTGCTCTTTGGCCTCGTCGTTGGAGATCTTGAGCTGGGTTGCCAGTCCGTATGCGGACAGACCGTAGGCCAGACCGTAGGACATCGCCTTCACCCGTCGACGCAGTTCGGCGGTGACCTCGTCGATCGGAACGCCGAAGGCTCGGGCGGCCACGAATGAGTGCAGGTCCTCGCCGGTGTTGAACGCCTCGATGAGTCCCTCGTCGGCCGACAGGTGGGCCATAATGCGCATTTCGATCTGGCTGTAGTCGACCGTCATTAGCTCCGAGAAGCCCTGGCCCACCACGAAGCCGTCGCGGATTTCCCGGCCCGCCTCGGTACGCACTGGAATGTTCTGTAGGTTTGGCTCGGTCGACGACAGCCGACCAGTAGCCGCGATGGTCTGGTTGAAGGTGGTGTGGATGCGACCATCAGCGGCAACGGATTTCAGCAGTCCGTCGACGGTGACTTTCAGCCTGGTGACATCGCGGTGAGTGAGCAGATGCTCGAGGAAGGGATGACCTGTCTTGTCGAACAGCGTCTGCAGGGCATCCGCATCGGTCGTGTAGCCGGTCTTGGTCTTCTTGGTCTTGGGCATGCCGAGTTCGTCGAACAGCACGACTTGAAGCTGTTTGGGCGAACCCAGGTTGATCTGCTTACCGATCACGGCGTATGCGGCGTCGGCGGCTTCCCGGATGCCGGTGGCAAACTGATTCTGTAGCGAGGTCAGATGATCGCTGTCGATCGCGATGCCCACGGATTCCAGTCCCGCCAGTACGCGCTGCACCGGTAGCTCCATGTCGGCGAGCAGGGTGGCCGATTCGATGCGTTCCAGTTCGATGTCGAGCGCGTCGGCCAGGTCGATGATGGCGCGGGCGCGCAGCATCTGAGCTTGGGCGGCCTTGGCGTCGCCGGCTCCTTCCTCGTCCAGCAGCGAAAGCTGTTGCTCCCCATCGTCTTCAGCGCGGAGTTCGCGGCGTAGATATCGCAACGAGAGGTCATCGAGCGCGAAACTGCGTTGCCCGGGGCGCACCAGATAGGCGGCCAGCGCGGTATCGGAGGTGACCCCGTCGAGCTGCCACCCCCGTCCGGCCAGCGCATGTATGGCCTGCTTGGCTTCGTGCAGGGCCTTGGGGCGTGCCGGGTCGGCGAGCCAGTCAGCCAGGGCCGTCTCGTCCTCCGGGGTAGCGGTTGTGGTGTCGATGTACGCGCCATCCCCATCGGCAGACGCGATGGCGATGGCCGTGGCATCGCCGGCGTACGGCGTGTAGGTGCCGACCACCGCAAGACCGCTACGGCGGCCGTCTGCGGCATGCGTGCTCAGCCAATCGGCAACCGTGCCGGGTGTCAATGCCTGGCCGGCCAGCTGGAATCCCTCGTCGACCTCGGGTTCGACGGCCTCGAGGGTTTCGAATAGCCGGTCGCGTAACACCCGGAATTCCAAGTCGTCGAAGAGACGGTGAATCTGGTCGCGATCCCAGGGGGCAAGGGCCAGCTGAGCCGGCACATACGGAAGCGGCACCGTGCGGACCAGATCGGTGAGCTCGCGGTTGAGGATCACCGAGCCGAGGTTGGCGCGAAGCGAGTCACCCACCTTGCCGCGCACGGTGTCAGCCTTGTCGACCAGCTCCTGCAGCGACCCGTATTCGAGAATCCACTTCGACGCGGTCTTCTCGCCGACCCCGGGGATGCCGGGCAGGTTGTCGCTCGGGTCGCCACGCAGCGCCGCGAAATCCGGGTATTGAGTGGGTGTGAGTCCGTACTTCTTGACCACGGTTTCCGGGGTGAAGCGGGTGAGGTCGCTGACGCCCTTGCGCGGATAGAGAACCGTCACGTCCTCGTTGACGAGCTGGAGTGAGTCGCGGTCACCGGTGACTACGAAGACCTTGAAGCCCTCGGCCTGTCCCTGCGTGGCCAGGGTGGCGATGATGTCGTCGGCCTCGAACCCCTCCTCGGCGAGCACGGTGATGCCGAGGGCCTGGAGCACTTGCTTAGTGATGTCAATCTGCCCGCGGAACTCGTCGGGGGTTGCCGATCGGGTGGCCTTGTACTCGGGATACCGCTCGGAGCGGAATGTCTTGCGCGATACGTCGAAGGCAGCGGCCACGTGCGTGGGCGCCTCATCGCGCAGCAAGTTGATCAACATGGAGGTGAACCCGTACACCGCGTTGGTGGTTAGGCCGGACTGGGTCTTGAAGTTCTCGGCGGGGAGCGCATAGAACGCCCGGAACGCCAGCGAGTTGCCGTCGAGCAGCAGCAGGGTCGGCTGTTTGGTTCCGGTCTTGGTCGCAGGCGCAGTCACACACCTACCCTAGGCAACGGGTGCGACAGCACCGACGACCCCGGCGCATCCCCCCTGCTCCGCACGCTGTGGTGATGATTGCCGGGTAATGCCCCGACGGGTCCTGGACATACACGCAGCGGCCGCCGTCGTGATGATTTGATCTGGTCGGGGCGCTGGGCCCGCGGGTCTGTCCAGTGTTCGATGCCTCACTCGGCGATCCGGCCGTAGATCTTGGTCGAAGTCGTCGTCTCCGACCAAGAAGGCATGGTGCTGTGGGGTGATCGTTGCCGCGTCGGCGGTCGCGAAATCCAGGTTTGCGCCGTACGGCAGCGGGACCGTTGAGGAACGGGCCGAAATTCTTGTGCGGCCGGTAACCCGAAGAGCTCGGCAAAGAAGCGCGCGGACTCATCGCGGCCACGGGAATAGACGATGGTGTGGTTGAACGCGATACCCATACCCATGAATACGTCGCTACTTCGCCACCAGTGCGTTGACAAGGGCGAAGTCGAACACGGTTCTGTGACTGCGGATCTCCTCATGGTGCGTCCGCGCCCAGCGCACCAGTGCGGCGCAGATGCCATGCAGATCGACGCCCAGTGGCGTGAGCGCGTACTCCACGCGCGAGAAGTTCGTACCGAAGGACTCCCCGTTTCGGCCATGATCCCACCAGGCGGGACCCCAAAACTGACACACGTTTCAATTCGTGCATCAGCATGGGTAATCTGACCTGGTGCCTACAGACCAAGCCCCCGCCGTCGACGGCTGGTTCGACACCGACGCATCCGGCCAGCTGCATCTGATCGGCGGCAAGTGCACGCAGTGCGCCACCGTCGTGTTTCCGCCACGTGCCAACAACTGCCCCAACCCGGGCTGCGACAGCGATGTCCTGGACCAGGTGCCGCTTTCCTCGCGGGGCACGGTCTGGAGCTACACGGAGAACCAGTACGCACCGCCGCCCCCGTATCCGGCATCCGATCCCTACGAGCCGTACGCGATCGCAGCGGTCGAGCTCGCGGCCGAGGGCATCATCGTGCTCGGCAAGGTGGTGACGGGCACCGGCGCCGCGGACCTCAAAGTCGGCCAGACGATGGAGCTCGCCGTGGAGCCGCTCTACACCGACGCCGAGGGCGTGCAGCGCCTGGTCTACGCATGGAAGAAGGTTTCCGCATGAGCCGCACCCCGGATCCGGTCTACATCCTCGGTGCGGGTATGCACCCGTGGGGCAAGTGGGGGCGGGACTTCACCGAGTACGGTGTCGCGGCCGCCCGCACCGCACTGCACGACGCTGGATTGGACTGGCGCCAAATTCAATTCGTTGCCGGCGCGGACACCATTCGCAATGGCTATCCCGGCTTCATCGCCGGCTCGACTTTCGCTCAGAAACTCGGCTGGAACGGCGTGCCGATCAGTTCCACCTACGCGGCGTGCGCCAGCGGCTCCCAGGCATTGCAGAGTGCGCGCGCCCAGATTCTTGCCGGATTCTGCGATGTGGCATTGGTCATCGGGGCGGACACAACCCCCAAGGGATTCTTCGCCCCTGTCGGCGGCGAGCGCAAGGCGGACCCGGACTGGCAGCGCTTCCACCTCATCGGTGCCACCAACCCGGTGTACTTCGCGATGCTCGCGCGGCGCCGGATGGACCTCTATGGTGCGACTGCCGAGGACTTCGCACAGGTGAAGGTCAAGAACTCGCGACACGGCCTCAACAACCCGAATGCCCGCTTCCGCAAGGAGTCTTCGGTCGAGGACGTACTGGCCAGCCCGGTGGTGTCAGATCCGCTGCGGCTACTGGACATCTGTGCGACCAGCGACGGCGCGGCGGCGGTCATCGTGGCCAGCGCCGACTTCGCCAAGAAACATCTTGGTACGGTAGAGGGTGTGCCGTCGGTGCGTGCGGTAGCGACCATCACCCCCAAGTATCCGCAGCACCTCCCCGAACTACCTGATATCGCAACCGATTCCACTGCGGTAGTGCCGGCACCGGAGCGCGTGTTCAAGGATCAGATCGTCGACGCGGCCTATGCCGAGGCAGGTATCGGACCCGAGGACATAAGCCTTGCCGAGGTATACGACCTTTCGACGGCTCTGGAGCTCGACTGGTACGAACACCTGGGTCTGTGTCCCAAGGGGGACGGTGAAAAGCTGCTGCGCAGTGGTGCCACCACAGTCGGGGGCCGGGTTCCTGTGAACGCCTCCGGCGGCTTGGCATGCTTCGGTGAGGCCATTCCGGCGCAGGCCATCGCGCAGGTGTGTGAGCTGACCTGGCAGCTGCGCGGGCAAGCCGGAGACCGCCAGGTCGAGGGTGCGCGGGTCGGTATCACGGCCAACCAGGGCTTGTTCGGCAACGGCTCGTCGGTGATCGTCGCCCGATAGCCTCGGGCGACGATCAGCGATTGCGCTACGGGAGTTCCCTCAGTACAGCCCGTCGCATATCACCGCGTTCGTGCTCGGCGCGATGGTCCTGGTGTGGTTGGGGCGCAGACAAACTGGATTCCAGGCGCGCGTGTTTGGCCGGGAGCGGGGCGTTGGCGGCGATCTACGCGGTGATCCTGGTGGTGGGGCTGATCCCGCCACGCCTGGACATGTCCGTGCCGCTGCGTCTCACCGAGTTCGCGACGATGGTCGGCACCTATGCCCTGTGGTCACAGCGACACTGGGCGTACGTGTTGACGTACTACTGGGGCCTGGTGCTCAGTAGCCAGGCGCCGATCTCGCCGGTCCTGACGGGGCCGGATTTTCCCGGTATCGAATTTCCTCGCGTAGTGGTCGATACATCTGCTGGTCGTGTGGGCAGCCATCTACCTCGCCTGGGGCGGAGCGAGGCATGCGGCCGGCGTAGCGCGATTATCGGATGGTGGCCGTGGTATCTGGTATGTGGTGACCACTACCCTACTGGTGCTGGGGTCTGGGTGCGGATGACCTGACCCTGAGCGCGGGGCGTGGGCTGTACCGGCCGAACTCAGACCACGCCGAGATAGGCAGAGCGAATACTCTCATCCTGCAACAGTTCTCGTCCAGGCCCGGAGCGAACCACCGAGCCGGTCTCGAGGATGTAGGCGTGATCCGAGCGAGTCAATGCCTGCTGCGCATTCTGCTCGACCAGGACCACCGTTGTCCCGGAAGCGTTGATCTCCTCGATGATGTTGAAGATCTTGGTGATCAACAGTGGAGCCAGACCCATCGAGGGTTCGTCGAGCAACAGGATCTTCGGCCTAGCCATCAGCGCGCGCCCGATGGACAGCATCTGCTGTTCGCCGCCGGAGAGGGTGCCGCCGTGTTGATGCCGACGCTCGGCGAGTCGCGGAAACAGCGCATTGATCCAGTCGAGACGTTCCCTGCGCTCCGACCGTGACTTGAATTTACGTCCGTAACAACCCATTTCAAGGTTCTCAGCAACCGTCATGCCGGGAAATATCCCGCGCCCCTCCGGGGCTTGTACGATCCCGGCCTTGACGCGCTTGTGCGCCTTCATCTTCGAGATGTCCTGGCCCTCGAAGAAGATCGTCCCGGAGCTCAGCGGAACCAAACCAGAGATGGCGCGCATGGTGGTGGACTTGCCGGCGCCGTTGGAACCAAGCAGGGTGACCAACTCGCCTTCGCGGACATCGAACGAGAGCGTGCTGACCGCCTGGATCGGGCCGTAGTGGACCCCCACGTTGTTGAGTTTCAGCTGTACGGGAGGCATCTACCTCTCGCTTTCGGTGTCGGTTGCGGACGAGTCGAGCCAACCGGGCCCATGGAGGTCCTCATCGGCGACGCCCAGGTACGCCTCGATCACGGCAGGGTCGTTTCTGACCTCGATGGGCAGGCCGTCCGCGATCTTCCTGCCGAATTCGAGGACGACGATCCGATCGGTCACGCCCATGACCAGCTTCATATCGTGCTCGATGAGCAGCACCGTGTATCCGTAATCGCGGATGCGCTGGATGAGTTCGATCAGCGATTCCTTCTCGCTGGGTGTGAAGCCGGCCGCCGGCTCGTCCAGGCACAGCAGCTTGGGCTCGGTGGCCAGGGCCCGTGCGATCTCAAGTCTGCGCTGGCTGCCGTACGGCAGATTCTTGGCCTTGATGTCCGCCACGTCGGCGATGCCGACGAAGTCGAGTAGTCCCATTCCCACGTCCAGGGCATAGTGTTCCTCGCGGCGGTGCCTCGGGGTGCGCAGCAGGGCGCCCAGGACCGAGGTCTTATGGCGCGCATCGGTTCCCACCGCGACATTCTCCAGTGCCGTCATCTCCCCGAACAGCCGAATGTTCTGGAACGTGCGGGCGATCCCACGGCGAGTGATCTGATGGCGCCGCAACCTGCGTAGCGGCTTGCCGTTGAACACGATGCTGCCGGAGGTCGGTTTGTATACGCCGGTGATGGCGTTGAAGCAGGTGGTCTTGCCCGCACCGTTCGGGCCGACCAGGCCCAGGATCTCGCCGCGACGGATGTCGAAGCTCACCCCGTCGAGCGCCTGCAGACCGCCGAATTTGAGGGTCAGTTCCCTGACCTCAAGCAGCACCTCGGGTTCGGCCGAACCGACCTCGACGTCCTCGGCTTGGCCCGCTTCGGACTCGAAGAGTTCGGTGGAGACCTGCTCGTCGTCGGATGTGGAGTTCTCAGGCTCGGTCATGCCGTTGCCTCGGCTTCATCGGGTTTCTTGGTGCCCAATCGCCCAGATGTTTTGCGCCAGTAGGCCATCAGCTTCTGATGAGCGGGGAACAAGCCCTGTGGGCGAAAGACCATCAGCACAACCAGTGCCAATCCGAAGAACAGATACTTCAGATTGCCCAGATCAACGCCCTGCACCTGAACACCGAGTAGACGATTCGGCAGGTACACGATGATGAAGGCGCCAAAGACCACGCCGAGTTTGTTGCCCTGCCCGCCCAGCACGACGGCACACAGGAACAGCATCGAGTTGATGATGTTGAAGGTGGGAGACGCCACGTATTGGACCTGGCCCGCGTACAGGGCACCGGAGAGTCCACCGATACTCGCGCCAATCACAAAGGCCCACAACTTGAACCGAAATGTGGGCACGCCCATCATCTCGGCGGCGTCCTCGTCCTCCCGGATGGCCACCCACGAGCGCCCCACCCGGCTGCGCTCCAGATTGCCCATCAACACCAGCACCACCGCGATCAGGCAGAGCCCCAACCAGTACCACCACACGCCATAGTTCAGGTGCCCAACCGAATTCGCGCTGGAGAAGACCCCGCTGCGGACGTACTGCTCCCCCATGTGCGGATAGGCGACCTTGTGCAGACCGCGCGGTCCGTTGGTGACCTCTAGGTTATCGGCGAGCAACCGGATGATCTCGCCGAATCCCAGCGTCACAACGGCCAAGTAGTCCCCCCGGAGCCGCAGAGTGGGCATGCCCAGCAGCAGGCCGAAGCAGGCGGTGATGGCCACGGCGATGGGCAGACAGGACAACCACGCCCAGTCCGAGCTGAAGAACGCCGAAGTTCCCATCTGATTCCACGGACTGTCCGGACTGGTGAGCAGGGCCACCGTGTATGCGCCGATGGCGTAGAACCCGACGTATCCCAGATCCAGCAATCCTGCTTGCCCCACAACGACATTGAGACCTATCGCGATGAGGGCGACCATCGCGAATTGGGCCATCACTCCGCCGAAGCTGGTGTTGGGAGTGTCCAGGTACGGGATCTTGCACACCGGAAGCACCGCCAGGAGCGCGAATCCGACGAGGCCGTAGGCCCATTGCACGGGGCGGGCTAACTCGGACCACCACCGGCGTATCCAGTCGCCCGGTGCCAGGGCGCGCGGGGCGCTCATGCCTTGGCCCGACCTAAGCTCTCACCGAGAATACCGGTGGGACGGAACATCAGTACTAGCACCAACAGGACGAATGCCACCACGTCACGCCATTGGGTTCCGAACACGGCCTGTCCGTAGTTCTCCATGACGCCCAGCAGCAGGCCGCCCAGTAGCGCACCGCGAAGATTACCGATCCCACCGAGCACAGCGGCAGAGAATGCCTTGATACCCAAGAGAAATCCGCCGGAGTAGATGATGCCCTGCGGGACCTTCAGGGTGTACAGCAATGCCGCGGCGCCGGCCAGCAGGCCGCCGATGACGAACGTGGTCATGATGATGCGCTCACGGGACACACCCATCAGGGTCGCCGTCGTCGAATCCTGCGCCACGGCCCGAATACCACGGCCGAACTTGGTGTGGTTGATCGCGATGTCGGTCAGCAGGGCAAGCACCAATGCCGCGGCCACCACGACGACGGTGACGTTGGTGATGGTGGCCTGGAACGGGATGTGATGACCGCCCACGTGGAAAGGACCGAACGTCCACACCGGTCTGGGTGTCACCAAGCGGATCGGCTGCTGCGCGTTGCTGCCGCCGTAGCCCTTGAGGATCTTCGGAAGCACGAAATGCACGAACTCCTGGATGACGAAGGACATCCCGATGGCCGTGATCAAGAAAGTCAACGGGCGTGCACCTCGGCGGCGCAGCGGACGGTAGGCGACCGCTTCCAACCCCAGCGCCGTCGTGGCCGACACCGCCATCGCGATCAGCATCGCGACACCGAGATACAGCACCGTCAGCAATGCACCCTTGTTGTAGGCGTTGCCACCCGGTGAGAAGCCAAGTATCACGTCCAGCGCGAAGTACGCGCCGAACATGCCCAGCATGAAGACCTCGGAGTGCGCGAAGTTGATGAGCCGCAACACCCCGAAGACCAGCGTGTAGCCCACCGCGACCAACGCGTAGATGGCTCCCCATGCCAAACCGTCGATCGTCAGCTGCCCGATGCTGCTCCACAAACCGTGCAGATCGAACGAAATTGTGCTGGCTTGCACACCCGTCTGGGCCATCCACCCCGAAATCATTTGCCGCTGAGCCCTAGTCCCCTCGAATGTCCTACGTGACCTTATATACCCAGATGAGTGTTGAGGTTAGCTCACCGCTCTCGTTCCACTTGTATTCACGCGCCACACCTTGCCCCTGGTAGCTCCGGACCCACTCGAGCAGGCCGGCACGAGTGGTCTTTCCCGCGTCGATTCCCTTGAGCAGGATCGTGGCCAGGTCGTATCCCTCCGTGCTGTATGTCCCCGGTTCCTGGTTGAACCTCGCGGTGTACTCCTTGGCAAAGGAATCAGAGGCTGGCCCGCACGGGCAGGACAGCAGCGCATCCTTGGAAGAGTCCCCCGCCTGCTTGACGAACTCCATATCCTTGGTGCCGTCGGCGGATACGAAGGTCGCGGTGACCCCGGCGTTGCGCAGCTGCTGCACCAACGGCGCCGCTTCCGCGTAGTAGCCGCCGAAGAACACCGCATCCGGTGTCGCGTTCTGTAGCTGCGTGACGGCCGCGGAGAAGTCCTTGTCCCCCTTCTTCACGGAGGCATTGCAGTCGTTTCCGAGCGTCTCGCGCACGGCGTTGGCCAAGCCGGATCCATAGTCGGTACTGTCGTCGACCACGCAGATCTTCTTCTGCCCCAGTGTCTTCTTGAGGTAGTTGGCGACAGCCGGACCTTGTACCCCGTCGTTGGCAAGGCCGCGGAAGAACGTCTTCCACCCCTGCCGGGTGAGCGTGACATTGGTGGCAGAGGCGGTGGTGGATACCAGACCCGCCTCGCTGAAGATCTGGCCCGTCGACTTGGTCTCCCCGGAGAACCCCGGGCCGATGAGCCCGATGATGGTCGGGTCGCCGATGATTTGCGGAGCTATGTTGCTCGCATTCTGGGGCAGGCCCTCGGTGTCGAACTCGCGGAGTTCAACCTGACATCCCGGATTAGCGGCATTGTGCTTGTCGACCGCCAGCTTCGCGCCGTCGAGGATATTGATCCCGAGCGCCGCGTCGGGGCCGTTGAGCGCACCGGCCATAGCCAGAGAAACATTGGTGCACTGCGCTTTTCCATCACCGGTGGGGTCGGCTGGCGACGTCGCGTTGGACGCAGGCACTTCACTGCCGTCCTGGGCGATCTGAACCAGCGGCGAGATCTTCAGATTGGTCTGATTGGAGTCATCCGACTGGGAACCGGTCTGACAACCGGCTAGAGCGAGGGTTACCGCGCCCAGCATCAACACACTCGCGCGTGCACGCATGATTACCTCCGAATGGCTGGGGCCGACAAGTCGAAACAAAATCGCTGATCAGAAAACATAGCCAACCAGGAGGCAACGCGCAGTGCTTACCTCAGTTTCAGCTGGGCGCGTCGGTATCCAGCGTTTCCAGCACCACTTCGGCAACGCGTTTCATGGTGGTGCGGCGGTCCATGGCGGCGCGCTGGATCCATTTGAAGGCCTCGGGTTCGGTGAGACCCTGGGTGGACTGCAGGACACCCTTGGCGCGCTCGACCAGCTTGCGGGTCTCTAGCCTCTCGGCCAGCGTCTGAACTTCCTTCTCCAGCGCAGTGAGCTCACCGAAACGGCTGACCGCCACCTCGATGGCGGGCACCAGGTCGGTCTTGGAGAACGGCTTGACCAGGTACGCCATGGCGCCGGCGTCGCGGGCTTTCTCGACCAGGTCGCGCTGACTGAATGCGGTGAGGATCACGATCGGGGCGATGCGCTTGGCGGCGATCTCCGACGCGGCGTCAATGCCATCGCGGCGCGGCATCTTCACGTCCATGATCACCAGATCGGGCTTGAGCTCCTCGGCGAGGTCGACGGCTTCCTGCCCATCTCCTGCCTGTCCCACCACGTCATAGCCCTCTTCGTGGAGCATCTCGACCAGGTCGAGGCGGATGAGAGCTTCGTCTTCGGCGACGAGCACGCGGCAAGCGGGTGCCGCCGGTTCGGTGTTCTGAGGGCCGGTCATGGCGACCATTGTGACGCATGTGGTCGTGTGAACGGCGATACCCTGGTGAAAGTGACGAGCGCCATCCCTTAAAGTGGGAGATCGCGCGACCGGCCACCGGCCGTCACAGCGCCGATAACGCCAGGCCCTCGTATCCCAACTGGCAGAGGAAACGGATTCAAAACCCGTGCAGTGTGAGTTCGAATCTCACCGAGGGCACCATATATGCGGTTCAATGCCATGGATTCCCGCAATATCGGACTAGCCAAGCCTCCTGGTCCGCAGTCAGTCCGCAGGGCTACGATGCCGTTCCATGAAGCGCAGCACGCGAGCAGGAGTCGAGGATCGTTGGCATCGGCCTGCACGCAAGGGTGAGCCGGTTCCCTACCCTGCCGACCAACCTGGCCCCGGAGCCTGGTGCATGGATGCCAAGCACGGCTAGACCGGAACTCTGGTAATGACCAGCCGTCACGGCAAAGGCAAGCGATAGCTTGCCCGGTGGGTGGGTATCGCTGTGCTCGCGGTGGACCATCTGCCCAAAAACGCCGAATCTCGCCTACACGGGCCCACGGGCACGAACGCGAAAAACCGCACGGTGGGGGGTGCTTCGGTGCGCGTTACCAACATCCGCCAGTTCGTCCCCGGACACGGAGGAGCGGCCACCCTGGAACTGTTTAAGGACCGCCACGGCGGCATCCGTGAACACCTCCCGACCCCCACCGGCAGCAAGTCCGTCATCGGAACGTTCACACTCGCTGTCGATGAGGAAACCGGCGATCTGCGCTACATCATCACCCGAGACGGAGCTAGCCTGTCAGCGGCCAAACCAGGGCGCGATATGGAAGATGACGTACTGACCCTCATGGAATTGCACGAACAAGGAACCCGCATCACCGTGAACTCGGCGCGGATGAAACTGGGCTGCGCCCAAACACACGCGGTGCAAGCCGTACGGCTATTCAAGAACGAAATCAACACCGCCAGCGCCTAGAACACCACCCAAGTGGTGGGCAAGGACAATGATCACGACTCCTGCCCACCACACAGGGCAGCAATCTAATTGCATCTATTCGACCCCAAAAATCAAGATCAAATGGAAAGAGCCATTACCTAGCTAGAGGCACGATAGCCCCTGTTGCGTCGAATTCCGCCGTCTGCCAAATCACGCAGCAAGCAGGTTGGCATGAGCGGCGCTAAAGTGCGCTTCCAGTAAAGCGTTTCGCCATGCCCATAACTCTTCGGAACTCGCACCTACCGCTGGTGTTACCAATCCATCTTCCGACTCATCTAGCATAAGCAAGAAGTGCCACTTCTTTGACTTATTGGCGAGTCCGAATTCGTTTGGCGCATCCAAACGCGCGAGCATGATGTCAAGCCCTCCGTCACGAGCTGACCAGCAGATTTGAAGCTTGCAATCTGCGCTTCGGTAGAAGACGGCTCCGGCCGGTCGATCACCATAAGTGATCGAATCACTCGCCTCTTCGAGAGTGAATCCAAAGCGGCTCAGAACCACACCCATGTGCTGGGCCACCTCAGTCGAGTAGTTCATTTTCATCTACCACCTTCGTACACCCACGAGTCTCCATACCGCGTATAACCGAATCGAGAAGCATTCTCGTTGAGATAGTTGATCTCTAATGCCGAGAAGGATTCCTTTCGAACTCGCGCTACCTGATCGACGCTGCTAAATCCATCTGGGAGAACGTAGTCGATACGCCCGACGTGGTTTTCCATCTGCTGTCGCAGGAATTGTTCGTTCACCTGCCATCCTAGTGCGTCGGCCTCGGGTTTACTTAGCCCCTGCCCAACTGCGTTCCAGGTGTCGCCTCCGGTGTCGAAATAGATGCCGCCGTTAGTCCTTGCTTCGCCGATGTAGCCGCCGTCTTGGCCCTCCCATTTGCCTAGAACAACCCGGTCGGGGTTAGCGGCGCTGCTGATGCCCGGTGCGTGGTGGGTGGAGTGGTCGGCGACTTGTCCAGCTAGATCCGAGGTTGCGTGTCCGTTTGTGAACGCACTGTTGAGATCCGATGCCAGTTGCGGGCCTTGTGGCGAGTAATGCTCAACAGAGTGGTTCCAACCGCCCGCATTCGGCGTGGGATGGTCAAGGCCACCAACCGGAGCTGGATGGTCCGTTACGGGTGCTGGATGGGTTGCGCTGCTTGGGGGTTCGACGCTATGCGGGGTGGGTGGGTGACCTGGTGCGGCGTCATCGATACCGTGGGTGAGTGCGTGGCCTTCGGTGCCGGTGAGGTCTCCGAGGAGTCCGCGTGCTCCGGCTGCGGCTTCACCGCCCACGCCTCCGGTGGCGAGGGCTTCGGTCCCCAGGATCATGTTTTTGCCGATGGATTCGCCGGGGTGGTTGTAGAACTCCTTGGCCTCTTCGATACCCATCTTGGGTGCGGCCAGCGGATCGGTCGTCAGCTCGTGAGCCTGTCTGGCTGCGTTGAGGCCGAGTTCTTCCCAGGCTTCGGCGACACCGGGGGCGCCAGGACCGGCCTGTCCGGTAAGTATTTTCGCTTGCTCTATCTGGCCGTCCACGGTTTTGGTGGCTGAGTCGCTGGCGCGGCCCATGATGTCGTTGAACCGATCACCCGGAGAGTTGTGTAGCGGCACTTCACCAGGTCGGCGCATCGGATCGGCATCGGGCAGGAAATGCGGTGTCTGAGCCCGTGTTACGGCGTCGTTGACCCTGCTCTCGATTTGGTCGGCGGGCACGCCTTGGCGTTGCAGGTTTTGGCGGGTCAGATCTTTGAACGCGGGCACGTCTTTGGCCTGCAATGTCGGGGACATTCGTTGCGGTATCTGGTCGCGGACATCGCGCACTCCCGGTATCGACCCCACCCCGCCAAGCTTGCTCGGATCGACATTCTTATCGCCCACGGGCACAGCGTTTTTCGGGTACCACTCTTTGTACTTGGCTTGCGTATCTGCACCAGCGGCAGCAGCTTTGGTCGCGCCAGGATCACTATCGGGGTTGGGCGCGGCCAAGTTTTGCAGCGCCCCGCGCGAGCCATCGGGTTTGATCGCCGAACCCGGCATATCGGGCAGCGCACCAGTAGCACTGGCAGGGCCGGTCGCACCGGATGCGTCTGTGGCGTGAATCCCGACAGCAAGGTCGTCGTTGGCCTGCCCACCGGCAGCACAGAGCTGTTTGACCGTGTTGGCGATGTAGTCACGATCGGACTTGTTGAAATCCTTGCTCAGCGGGGTGCGGTGCAGAAGGAAGCACGAGAAGATCTGTACCGGGCCTTCTGGGAGTCTCTAGATGGGAATACTCAGGCAGAGGACACCGCTCCCGGGCAAAAGGCCACTGAGAGCTGAGATTCCCGTCTCAACGGGGGCACCTGCCGAGCTGGCGCGCAACATGGTCCATGTCATGCGCAAACACACTAAATTCGGCATGACATGGATTAATTGCAGCTAGATTAGCATTTCAGCTGACACCGAGCATCTTGTCAGCTACTATTGGACGCATGGAATTCAACCACCGCGATCTCACCCTCCATGCGTTCGGCCTGGCGCAGGAAGCCAGGGAGCACTATGACGCACTCAAAACACCGCCTGATGAGTCAGCTAGGCAGCAGGGCGTTATCGCAGCGGCGTTGAGTTCGATCGCATGCTCACTGGCGGCAGCGCAAGTACGGAACCTCGACTAGCAACGCGAGCTGACAAGGCAAGTCGCTGTTGTTGACACTCTGGCCCGCTTCTATCCATCCTGTTCGGCCAGCACCCGATAAACGGTGGCGCGGCTGACACCTACCGCCTTGGCGATGATGGTGGCCGACTCCCCCGAGTCGCGCATACGGGCCGCTAAAGCCGTCTGTTCAGCGCTTAGGGCTTTGAACATGTGGGCCGCGCGCTTTGCGGGCCTCACGGGCGGCTGTGCGGCGTTCCTTGCCTAGTTCTAGCTCTAGTTCGGCCAGGCTAGCTAAGACTCCGGCGATCATGCGCCCCGTGGCGTTCCCGGTGTCAATGCCCTCACGCAGCGAGCGGAGCACGATGCCGTGCTGGCCTAGTTCCCTAATGGTGGACATGACTTCCGAGGCGTTGCGTCCGAGGCGGTCAATGCCGACGACCACGATCACGTCCCCCGCCCGCGCCTTGTCGAGTAGACCGGCCAGGCCGGGGCGTTGTTCCCTAGTGGACATGCCGGATTGCTTGTCGCTGTAGATACGCGCCGGATCAACCCCGGCAGCTGTCAGCGCATCCTCCTGTTGATCCAAGCTCTGATGCCCAGTAGAGACACGGGCGTATCCGAACAACCAACCCGTTCCCGTCGCCGGTTCTGCTCACTCAAAGCCGCGACAGGGTTGTTGCTGAGTTCGACACGCGCGCCAAAATGTTCACGCTCAGTCCGCAGACAGTCCGCACGTCACCAAGCGATACTCGTGAGTATCCGTAAGTATCCACGACCAAACCCCTTCGGGGACAGTCCAACTAGCGCTGACATCCACAACCAGCCATAACTAGCCAAAAACAACAAATGCCCAGGTCGCACACTTTCAAAACCCGTGCAGTGTGAGTTCGAATCTCACCGAGGGCACCACAACGTTCGTGTCTGGTCAACGACGTGCGCATAACCCCTGGACCGGTGCACGATGCCCAAAGTCACCAAGGGGGCCACGGACTACCGCCCTCATGCTTTGATTCCCGCATGAATCGAGCAATTGCCGGCCTGCTGACGCTCGGGATGTGTGCCGCTACGGTCACCGCGTGCCAGGCATCGTCCGGTATCACCCGGATATCGGGGGCACGGTCGACAGGCACGTCAACCGCCACGACGAAGACTTTCACCGCGTCGACCGTGCCCAGGTCCACCTCGATTTCGCCGACCCCCCATGCCGGTGCCGACGACCCGGCCAAGCGCATCCGCGACGCGTTCCGGAGCCTGCAGAACCCCGTCATCGCCGCCACCAAGGACGCAACAGGCAGCTATGACTTGCCGGTGCCACCCCAGCCGTCGGCGTCGGGACCCACCGCCTACATCGGGGCGTTGTGCACCGGCGGCCCGCCGATCAACATCGCACTCGACGGCACGCCCGTGCCCGGCGGTGGCCTTTGTGGAGACGATCCCGGCAAAGTGGGCATCATCGTGATGCTCCTTGCCGTCAGAGCCGATCCGGCGGCCTCCCACACCGTCAAGGTGCAAGGAGCCGCCGGTCAGCACAGCTGGGTGTCCATGGCCTACGGCAAGATGTATTAGCCCCGCCCGGACGTCTAGCCGACGTCGGTGCAGGTGACTCCGGGATTCTCACAGTCGGCACCGGTGTCACCGGGCGCACTGACCCAGCCGTTGTCGTCGTCGTGTCCGGGACCGAGATCGGATTCGGGTGGGTTGTTGTCGGAACCGCAAACCACCCAAGCGTTCTCGCACTGGGAACCCGCGCCGCGCGGCAGATAGCCCCAGCCGCTGTTTCCGTCGTCACTTGGCTGGTCGACCAGCGATCCGTGCGAAGGCGAGTTGGGCGCGCCCGGGACCGGAGGCGCTGGAGACGGGTCGGCCGAGGCCACCACCATGCCGAATCCGACGAAGGCAGCGGCGACCACACCGACGGCGGGCGCCACGATGAAACGAGCGATGGAGTTCATGGGCACCTCATTCAATGGCCGACAGATATAGGACAAATGTACTCTCACGCACAGGATTTACAGATGATCTTGGTAGGAACCGCACACCATGTCCAACCCCTACCGATGTGGCACGCGACGGGTCGCCGCGTGCTAAGACTGGCGATCATGACTCTCGCCACACTCGTCGACATCCACGAGATCACCGAACTCAAGTACCGCTATGCCCGCACCCTCAACAACAAGCTGTGGGACGAATTTGCCGACACACTCACCGAGGACGTCCGGGCGACATATGGCACGGCGGTGCATGGCGCCCCCCTTGAGTTCACTTCGCGTGCAGGTGTTGTCGACTACATGCGTTCCTCGCTGAGCACCGACATCACCAGCGTGCACACCATGAGCCATCCCGAGATCCACGTAGACGGCGACTCTGCCACCGGGAGCTGGGCCATGAGCGATGTCGTCATCGCCCCGGCACATCACGTCCTCATCACCGGGACCTCGTATTACACGGATCGATACCGCCGTGATGCGGACGGGAAATGGCGCATCAGCTACATCTCCTATTACCGCCTGTACGAGGCCATGCAGAACACCACGGACATCGGTTTCAACCTGATCGCGAACCGCTGGTCGCAGTAGCGCTCAGAACCGGGTACCCTAGCGCCGGGTTTGGAGACATCTGTATTCCACATTGCTGGCCAAGGAGGAACCGGTGCGCTGCCGTCTGTGCGACTCGACACAGCTGCTCAGCGTGGTGGATCTGGGCGCCACCCCGCCCTGTCAGAAGTTTCTGCATGCGGCCGAGCTCGATCTTCCGGAGCCCACCTACCCTCTGCACTTGAGACTCTGCCGGGATTGCATGCTGCTGCAGATTCCCGCGCTGATCAGCCCCGAGGAGAACTTCACCGAGTACGCATACTTTTCGTCGTACTCCGACAGCTGGGTCGACCACGCGCGCTCATATGTCACCAACTCCATTGCACGACTGGAACTTTCCTCCGACCACCACGAAGATTTCGTTGTCGAGGTGGCCAGCAACGACGGCTACCTTCTGCAACACGTCGTCGCAGAGGGAATTCGCTGTCTTGGGATCGAACCCTCGGTGAATGTCGGACAATCCGCGCGCGACAAGGGTGTTCCGACGCTGACGGCATTCCTGGACGAGGACACCGCCGCCCGCGTTCGTGCCGAGCACGGCCCTGCCCGCCTTGTCGCCGCGAACAACGTCTACGCGCACATCCCGGACTTGCGCGGTTTCACGCGCGCCCTGCGCGGGCTGGTCGCCGACGACGGTTGGGTGAGCATCGAGGTGCATCACGCGCTCAACCTCATCGAACTCGGCCAGTTCGACACCATCTATCACGAACATTTTCAGTATTACACCGTGCTGGCGGCCCAAAGGGCGCTCGCGGTGGGAGATCTGGAAGTTGTCGATGTCGAACTCCTTGATACACACGGTGGTTCGATCAGGGTGTGGGCGCGTCCGCGCGAATGCCGTCCCGAGATCGCGCCGTCGGTAGCCGAGGTCCTGGAGCTGGAACGGCGCGCCGGCCTGCACGAACTGTCCGGGTACGAGCGGTTCCGCGCCACGACGGAGCGAATTCGCTTGGAACTCTTACAGTTCTTGCTCACCAGTAAGGCGCAAGGCAAGACTGTCGTGGGCTACGGTGCGCCCGGCAAGGGCAACACCCTGCTGAACTACTGCGGCATCCGAACCGACCTGCTGGCTTACACCGTCGACCGGAACCCCTACAAGCAGGGCATGTACAGCCCGGGCACCCGAATTCCGGTGCACTCCCCCGAGCGCATCGACGAGGACAAGCCCGATGTGGTGCTGGTGCTGCCCTGGAATCTGGAAACCGAGATCACGCAACAGTTGCGGCATATCGGCGAGTGGGGTGGCAAACTCGTTTATCCGCTGCCGCAGCTGCATGTCGTCGAACCCCACGTCGAGCCCGAAGGAACATCGGTATGAAGGTCGTGCTTTTCTGCGGTGGCTTCGGAATGCGCATGCGCAACGGGGCCGGCGATGTAATCCCGAAGCCGCTGCAGATGGTCGGGCCCCGTCCGCTCATCTGGCATGTGATGAAATACTATGCCCACCACGGGCATAAGGAATTCATTCTGTGTTTGGGGTACGGCGCCGAGGCCATCAAGGACTTCTTCCTGAGCTACAACGAAGCGCAGTCCAACGATTTCATCCTGGCCGACGGACAGGTACGACTACTGAAGTCCGACATCGCCGATTGGACCATCACGTTCGCGGACACCGGTGCCGAGTCACCCATCGGTGAACGACTTCGCCGCGTCCGCCATCACCTCGGCGACGATCACTACTTCCTTGCCAACTACGCCGACGTTCTCACCAACGCCCCCCTGGACGACCTGGTCGCCAAGTTCCAGAACTCCGGTGCCGCGGCGTCCATGCTCCTGGTCCCCCCGCAATCGTCATTTCACACGGTGGACGTGAACGAGGGCGGGTCCATTACCGAGATCACCGCCGTCTCCAAGCTCGACATGTGGGAGAACGGCGGCTACTTCGTGCTCTCCCAAGACGTTTTCAACTATCTGCCTGCCGGGGGCGACCTGGTCGAGGACGCCTGTGGGTCGTTGGCCAAGGAGGGCAGGATGTTCGGCTACAAGTTCAGCGGATTCTGGAAGCCTGCGGACACTTTCAAGGAACGTGCCGAGCTCGACGAGGGCTATCGCAAGGGCATTCGCCCATGGATGGTCTGGGAGCAGGAGTCGGCCACCGCGTGATCGAACTCGGCACTGGCTCGATCAGCGAGATCGCGCTGCTGGCAGCACATTGCGACGATATCGCCATAGGCATGGGCGGGACACTGCTGACCGTGGCGGCCCGGCACCCCGGCCTGCGCGTGCGAGCGCTGGTGCTCTCGGGCGGTGGCACCGAACGGGAGAACGAGGAGCGAGCCGCGTTGGGTGCGCTGTGTCCCGGGGCGCATCTCACCGTCGAGGTACTCGACTTTCCCGACGGTCGGGCACCCGCACACTGGAACGCGGTCAAGGAGGCGGTGGCGGTGTTTCGTCGTCAGTCCGCGGCCACGGTGGTGTTTGCGCCGCAGCGACATGACGCTCATCAGGATCACCGAACGCTGGCCACATTGGCGCCGACCGAGTTTCGCGACCACCTGATACTCGGCTACGAGATCATCAAGTGGGAGACCGATACCCCCACGCCGACCGTGTTTCAGCCGCTGAGCGATGAGATCGCCAGCAGCAAAGCTGAACTCATCTACACCCACTATCCGTCCCAGCGGCCACATGACTGGTTCGATCGCGAGGCATTTCTGGCATTGGCGCGCGTGCGCGGTGTCCAATGCCGCAGCCGGTACGCGGAGGCATTCGTACTAGAAAAGGCAACAATCAACGTGGGAGCAGCACTGTGAAGGTTCTCATCACCGGCCACCAGGGTTATCTCGGCACAGTCATGTCGCAGGTGGTCGCCGACTCCGGTCACGAGGTCGTCGGCCTGGACTCGGGCCTGTTCGCCGGCTGCGTGCTGGGTCCGGAACTCACGGATCCGCCGTCGATTGCCGTCGACCTGCGAGACGTGACGGCCGATCAGCTGTCCGGTTTCGACGCGGTCATTCACTTGGCGGCGTTGTCCAACGATCCGTTGGGAGCGCTGGCACCCGACCTCACATACGACATCAACCATCACGCCTCGGTGCGCCTGGCGCGCCTGGCCAAGGACGCCGGGGTGAGTCGGTATCTATACGCCTCGACCTGCTCGGTGTATGGGTCCGCCGGCGAGGATCTGGTGAACGAGAGCGCTCCGCTCAAACCCCTCACTCCGTATGCAGAAAGCAAGGTTCGCGTCGAAGACGACGTAGCGGCGATCGCCGATTCGGGCTTCTCGCCGGTGTTTCTGCGCAACGCCACAGCTTTCGGGTACTCACCCCGGCTCCGTGCCGACATCGTGCTGAACAACCTGGTCGGTCATGCGGTGCTCACCGGAGAGGTTCGGGTGCTCTCGGACGGAACTCCGTGGCGCCCGTTGGTCCACGCGCGCGATATAGCCACCGCATTCCTGGAATGCCTGACGGCGCCTCAGGACGTAATCCACTGCGCGGCGTTCAACGTGGGCACCGAGGAGAACAATCAGACGGTCGCACAGATCGCGGAGGCCGCCGTCGCCGCCGTGCCGGACTCGACCCTGACCATCACCGGCGAAACCGGTGCCGATCCTCGGTCCTATCGCGTCGACTTCTCGGCGATTCGGGCGGCGTTACCCGGATACCGGGCGCAGTGGTCGATCGCGGCGGGTGCCAAGGAGCTCTATGAGCACTGCGTAGCCGGAAATCTGTCCGAATCGATGTTCCGTCAATCCTTTACCCGCCTGGCGCACCTGAAGAGACTGCGCGAATCCGGGGCCGTCGACGACAGTCTGCGACCGGCGACACGGTGAGTGGATCATCGGCCGGCCAGCGTGGCCCAACTGCCTGCGGCGGCGTCCTTGGCACTGATGACCGTGATCGCAAGGGGCCACTCGATGGCGAGTTCGGGATCGTCGTGGGCCACAGAGACATCCTCGGCCGGGTCGTGGGGCCGGTCGATGCGATAGCAGAGGTCGGCCCACTCTGTCAGCGCTTGATGGCCATGCAATATGCCGGCCGGAACAAATAGGTGCGTCAAGGTGGAATCGTCGAGCGTGAAGCTCTGCCAGCGCCCGAAGCTCGGCGAATCGGGACGTGCGTCCACCAGCACGTCGAACACGGCGCCGCGGGCGCACCGGATCAGCTTGCTTTCGCCCTCTCCGGACCGTCCGTGCAAACCGCGCACGACGCCTTGTCGAGAACGTGATTGGGAGTCCTGGAGAAAATCGCAGGCGCGCACCGCACGTCCCGCGGCGAGTTGGTACTCGTCGAACAACACGGCGTCGAACGTGCGGGTGAAGAACCCGCGATCGTCGTGGTGCGGTGTGGGTTCCATCAACAGCACGCCGTCGATCTCGGTGGTATGGATGCGCACCACGTCATCCTGCCGTACCGCGGAAGGAATGGGGCGCCAACGATGATCACCTGCCGGTACTGCCGCAGCCACCGTCTGCACCGGGTGCTCGACTTGGGTGCGGTTCCCGCCGGGGACCTGTTTCCCATCGCTGACAGCTCGCCTACCGACGACGCGGTGCACTCCCTGGCGATGACGCTGTGTGCGGATTGTGCGCTCGCCCAGCTCGAGACCGACGACACCGATACCGAAGAGCCGCGGGCCGTGGAACCGCAGGCCCTCCGCGACCAGGCTGCCGATGCGGTCGGCCGAGTGGAGGCCGCCGGGCTTCTCGTCGGACGCACCGTGCACGAGTTCACCAGCCCGCACGGGGGAAGCTGGCTCGACCTCGTAGTTCCCAGAGGTTTTCAGGTCGCAACCAACGAGCCGGCAGACCTAGTGCTCGACAGCTTCGGCATGATGCACGATCCGGATCAAGCCGATGCCATCGCGATGCGTGCAGACCGCACCGGAGCCGACGGCCTGTTACTCCTGCAGTTCCACTCGATCGCCACGATCGTGGAACTGGGCCAGTGGAATTCCCTGCGGCATGGTCATTTCGCCTACTACTCCCTGACCGCTCTGCACCGAATGCTCACCGACGCAGGGATGTCGATAGTGCAGGCATGGGAGTTCGACCTCTACGGCGGCACCGTGCTCGTGGCCGCACGGCACGGAACCCACCCGCTTCCACCGTCGGTACAGCAGATGCTGGAGCGTGAAAAAGCAATCGGCGCGGTGACCGCAGATGGCCTACGCCGGCTGCACGAGGTGGTTGACGAGCAGGTGCGCCGCCTCGTGCTGTGGCTCGACCAGAGGCGTTCTTCGGGAGATGCGGTGTACGCGTACGGAGCGCCGTCGCGTGCGGTGGCCCTGTTTCACCGCGCGGGCCTGACATCGGAATCGATACTCGCGGTCGCCGATGCCTCACCCGCCAAACAGGGCCGCCGGATGCCCGGGACCGATATCCCGATTGTGTCGCCCGCCGACCTTCTGGCCGCCGATCCTGAGCACGTGCTGCTCACCCTGCCCGATCTGTATACGGAGGTGTGCCTGCACTTCCCGGAGCTGCAGGGCCGCTGGGCGACCGGCCTGTGTTAGCCCAGCAGTGCAGTCGCCAATGTTGGACTGAACTCTCCCCCAGGCGCATCGGGCGCGATGCCACAGGGACCGTTGGAACTGCCGGGTGCGAGAACCCAGAGGTTCATGTCGAGTCCGTCAGATTGCCCCAACACGGCCGGTTCCGTGCCAAGTCTGCGCCCCGCCGGATTGCACCAGTCGAAGTTCCACTCGGGGTTGCCGTTCTGCGAGGTGTCGACTACATAGCGCGGATCCGGCACACCGAACCAGCGCTGCAGCGCCACCCTGATTCGTTGGGCATATGTGGTGATCTGGTATGTCGGGGCGAAAGACGAGACATTGACGGCGTACCCCACCCGATCGGAAACCCCAACCTTCGCGAGCAGAGCGGCCATCCGCTCAGGAGTCACCGAACCCGACGAGGTGCCCGCGTCCACGTAGATGCGTACATTGCGGTTCCGTGTGGAGAAGGTGTCCACCACGTACCGCAGGGAATCGATTCGATCGCCGAAATCGGTGCCTTCCAAGGATTGTCGATCGGCGAACCACAGGGAGTCCGGCTCGACGATCAGCACCAGCCGGGCGTCACCCACCAGTGCTGACACCCGGTCGACCCAGGCACGGTAGACCGCGGGAGTCACCGCGCGCTGTGGTCCGGAGAAGCCGTCATCGCGATCCGGAATGTTATACAGCACCAGTTGCGCGGTACCGCCCGTGCGTCGTGCACGTGCGACAATATCGCCGATGTTGCGGCTGTCGTTCTCGTCATCTCCGGTCGCCCACATCGCAATCGGATGGTGCGCGATCCGATCCCGGATGGCAGCCGCGCGAGGATCCTCGGCATGGGTACGCACCCACCACTGCACGTCCAGCGCACCCGGCACCAACGGACCGGTGTCGAGGCGGTGCTGGGCGGTGTCGACTGCGCGGGAAGCAACGAACTTGCTGGAATCGCGAGTCAGCACCATCGCAGCTATCAGCGCCAGCACCGTCAGCAGGGCGATCCCGATCATCGATGGATGGTGATCTCGCACGGTTCGCGCACCGGTCACAGCTAGGAACGATACCGAGGAGTTGAGCTCTACACTTGGCCCGTGCCCCACTCCTTGCCCGCTCCCGGGCCCGTGCGCGTGTTGGCCATAGGTCCGGCCCCGGCCAGCCCCGAGAGCAGGGGTGGCATGGCAACCGTCATGTCCCATATGGCGGCGTTGACTGACCCCGCTGTCACGGTGCGTGTGGTGCCCACCTATGTGGACGCCGGGCGGCGGCGCTGGTTGTGGGTCGGCATTCGCGGCATGCTGCTCTCGTCCTGGTTGGTGCTGACCGGACAGGTCGATGTGTTGCATGTCCATCTGGGCCACGGCGGAAGTGTCGTCCGCAAGGCCCTGCCCCTGCGGGCCGCGCACATCCGGGGAGTGCCGACCCTCATCCACGCCCACAGCTTCGATTTCGCCGGGTGGTATCGGGAGCAACGGCCCGTGGTGCGACGCGGTGTGCGTTGGGGACTGCGTGCCGATCGGTGGATTATCCTGGGCCGCCACCTGGCTGACGAATATGCCATCTGTCTTCAGCTGGAGCCCCATTGCGTTGCCGTGCTGCAGAATCCGGTGCGCATCCCCGAGCAGACGGCCACCCCTTCGGGCGGGGGCTCGGTGACGGCGGTGAGCCTGGGCCGACTCGGGCAGCGCAAGGGCACCTACGACATCATTCGGGCGGCAACCGTTCTCGCACCACAGGTGCGTGCGACCCTGCATATCCACCTTGCCGGTGACGGCGAGGTGGAACAGGCACGGGCCGCGGTGGCCTTGGCCGGTGCCGCCGACGTGATCACCGTGCACGGTTGGTTGGATGCGGATGCCGGAGCACAATTGCTCAGCAGTGCCGATATTTTCGTACTTCCCAGTCACGCCGAAGGGCTTCCCATGGCACTCTTGGAGGCCATGGCCTCGGCCGTCGCGGTGATCACAACTCCAGTCGGGTCCATCGCCGAGGTGGTGCACGACGGCGAGAACGGTGTGCTTGTCACACCCGGCGATCTCGATGCCCTGGCAGCAGCCCTCACCCTGCTCACAAACGACCATGGGGAACGCGCGAGGTTGGCGGCCGCAGGACGGGAAACGATGCGCGGCCTCGACATTGCGCGCTGGGAGGCGCAGCTAGTGCATACCTGGAAGTCCCTGGCAGACCGTTAACAGCTTGGCGGCGGCGTGTGGCGCTGAGAAGGTCTCAGCGTAGTGCGCGCGTGCTGCCGCACCAAGTTCTGCGGCGGTGACCGGATCGGCATGGCAGTCGAACGCCGCCGTGAGGCCGGCCACGTCGTCACGATCCAACGGGGCCTGCCCGGGCGGCTGAAATTCCGGCAGCGCTCCTTCGGTGGAGACGATGACGTTGACCCCCAGTTGCATCGAGAGGGTCTGGACGCCGCTCTGCGAAGCCTGCCGATAGTGCGCTATCGATGCCTTGGCCCGGGACAGTGGTGGCACAACCTCGTCATAGCTGTACCGGCCGCGGACCCACCGCACCGAATCCGGCAAAGCACCGCCGATATCGCCGTCGCCGATGAGCACCAGCTGGTCACCACGCCACCCCCGCCCGGCGACATGCGCCTGCCACGCACGAAGGATCACGTCGACGTTCTTGTAGTCGTTGAGCCGGCCGACCAGGACGAAGTCCCGGCGTCCGGACGCGGGGACCAATGGCGGCACGCGGTAACCATCGAGGTCACTGGCAAGAGGAACCACCCCGACGGGAGAAGAGGCACGGTCGGCGATCTGCCGCGCGACGTAGTCACTGAACGCCACACGGTGAACAGCAGCGGCCTCCCAACGGCGGAATGCGCCACTGCGCCATCGTGATACGGCCTCAGAAGCATCATGCGGACGATCGTCGTGGACGAGCAGCACCCGTGGACGACCGGCGCCGAACACCTGCCAGCGGGGATCGCGAACAAGTTCAGCGATCACCACATCGGCCCGAAACGCGCGCACCAGCGGCACCGCGCGCGCCCAGGAAGCCCATCCGGCAGGGGACTTCAGCGAGGGCTGCAAGACCAGTTCGTAATCGCGCGCCGCGCCGGACTCGGGATGCTGATCAGAGGTCACCAACAACACCGAGGCGCCCCGAGCTTGTAGGGCCTCGGCGTGGACGCGGGCCAGCGGGCGCATCCACGGCGACAACCAGAGAATTCTCATCGCAGATGCCAGTCCCTGAGCACCGCGGCGAAGGCATGCTCGTACGAGTCCGCCATTGTCTCAATAGTGTACAAATCACGCATTCGCTCAAAGCCACTGCGCCCGATTGCCGTCAAACGCTTTGGGCAGGAAAGGACATCCCGCAACGCGGCGCGCCACGATGTGACATCTATCGGATCGACCACCACACCACTGCTGTCGGCGAGCATGTCAGGTACCGAGCAGACCGCGGATCCCATGACCGGCACCGCGCGTGCCATCGCCTCCAGGATCACCAAGGGAAAGGCCTCGCTGCGACTGGGAACGCAGAGCACATCGCAGTCGGCCAGGGCGTGCGCGGGCCCGGGCGACCAACCACGCCAATGAACCCGGTCACGCACCGTGTCAGGGGTGAGCGCCTCTAACCTGGGACGGTCGGGCCCGTCGCCGAAGATAGAGAGCCGCCAATCGTATTCGGTGAGCCCACTCAGGGCCTCCACCAGCAGGTGCGGGTTCTTGTGTTCGACGATCCGTGACAGCATCACGAAATGCAAGGGCCTGCTGGGGATCCGGCGCATCGGTGCTGTCGCGGGCAGGTCGCTGCGGTTCACCACGCCATTGGGGGCGGTGAAGAAGCGGGTGCCCACCCGCTGATGCGCCGACACCTCGTCCCAGTGCCGGCGCGACAGCGCGATGAAGCCATCGGCGCGGTTCATCGCGGCCGCCAGCGGCGTGGAGTAGGTCCCGGTATCCAGCGCCGGTGGAATGTGTGCCGCCACCAGCCATCGGCGCTCACGTCCGGACGCGCGCCACAGCGTGGCGCAACCCGTCTCGGTGTTGGTATCTCCAGAGACCAGGATCGCGGGACCCTCCCCGATCTCGAATGCCGGATACCACCACGGCTGGCGTACCACCCGCACGGTCGCGGGAATCTCGGCCACCAACGGGCCGAAACGCTGCATGCAGGCGATGGTCACGGCGTAGCCGCGCCGGTCCAATTCTGTTGCCAGCAACACGTGTTGGCGTTCCGCTCCCCCGTACACCAATCGATTCGTCGTGAGAATGATCTGGGGGCGGCCCGTACCGGTTCGGAGCCGCGTCTGGCGGAGCCTGCGTGCGGCGGGCTGGACACGGTCCAGCACCGATGTGCCGGCCAGGTACAGATCCGCTGCGCGTACGCCTTTCGCATGTTCCAGTGTCAACGCGATATTGGCTCGCAGCAGATCGTCGGAGCGAATGCTGCGCTCACGATCTCCGGTGACGGTTCCCTTGGCGCTGTGCGTGATACCGAGCTCGTCCGCGAGGACCAGTTGCCAGCCCGCCGAACGGGCACGCAACTGCCAGTCGGCCTCCTCGCCATAGAGAAAGAATTCCTCGTCGAAACCGCCGACTTCATTCCACGCCCGGCGATTGATCAACAGACAAGCGCCGGTGAGGTAGCCGTCGACGTCGGTAGGACGCGTGCGATACAGCTCGGAGATCACGCGGCCGCGCCAGGCAGGCGCATATCCCGCACGCGATACCCAGGCGCGCAGCAGGTTCGGAGAGCGATGACTGTTGTCCCAAGGAAGCGCCCCGGGATGCGGGATCGCCGGATCGATCTGCGGCGCTGCCGCGGCGACGCGCGCACCGCATGCGATCTGGTTTCGTGTCTGGGTCAGTGGACCGGTGAGGATGGCGTCGGGATTCAGCAGCAGCAGATGGGCACCCGGAACAAGAGCCGCCAACCGATTCACCGCGGCGGCGAATCCGAGGTTTTCGCCCGTTTCATGCCAGCTGACCTCGGGATAGGACGCCCGAACAGCCTCTATACCGGGATAGTTCGCGCCGGAGTTGTCCCATACATGAATCGGCAGCTCGGCCAGATGCTCGCGACAAGACCGTAGACAATCATCCAGCAGATCTGGCCGGCGATATGCCACTACGCACACCGCGATGCTCCCGTTGATCTCACCGGCCTGGGGTTCCGGCAGATAGGCCCGATTGAGTTCCCTGCGTCTGTTCCTACCCACACCGATCACCCATTTGCGTCCTCCTTGCGGAGTAGTTCACGAACATTATGTAGATGTACTGGGCCGGCCCACAGATTCACACCCACGTAGACCACGACAGCGATCGCCGCGGCCATCAGATCAGGCAACCATCGGGCGGAAAGCACCAGTGCGCCCACAGCGCCCAGTGTCGGTATGGACAACCGGATCAAGAATATCCAGGGCGTGCGGTATGAGGTGCAGGTGGACAGCCTGACGCTGGCGACGATAAGGCCCGCAACCTCGCAGGCCACCAAGGCGATCGCGGCACCCAGGGAGCCCAGGTGAGGGATCAGCGCGATGTTGAGAAGAACGTTTCCCGCAAGATTGAAGACATTGAGACGCAACAGAAAAGCTTGACGATGCGCGGCGAACAGTGCCTGGCTCACGGTGCCCGTAAGGAAGGTCAGACCCACCGCGACCAGAAGCAGCGGCATCACCAGGTTCGACTTGTCCACGAACTGCTCGGAACCGAGGAGCGCGACCAGATCGCGGCCGACGAAGAATCCCACGACCGCGATGGGCACCGCGATGGCCAGCATCAAACCCATCGAGCGCTCGATGAAGGCCGCGAACCTCTCGCGCGAGGAAGCGAAGAGCCCCGCCATCGCGGACAACGTCGCGCCCAGAAAGAAGTTGCCCATGAGCGACAGGGTGAATGCGGTCTGGTACGCCAGGCCGTACCGGCCAACCTCGGCGGGCGTACTCAACAGACTCAGGATCACACCGTCGATGCGCCAGTAGAGCACTCCGATCACCAGCACGATGGTCTGGGGCAGGCTGTCGCGCACCAGGCTCCATGTCTCGCTTGCCGACACGACCAAGCGCAGCGGGGTGATCCGGTGCGCCCCGATGGCCTGGACTCCGAGCAGCGTGGCCGGGGCGACGACTTGGGGCAGCGCGTACCACACGTGCGCGGAGCCCATGGTCACCAAGACAATCGTGACCGCGAGCATCGCAACACGCGACAACGTGTCGGCGAGCGCTACCGCTGAGAACCGCACCGCGGACATGAATATCGGGTTGAGGCAGCTCGACAGCGTCGTCAATATGAGGCTTGCGCTGACGATCAACAGCATCGACTGCACCTCCGGCTGATCGCTGTAGACCAGCCAGCCCGACACGGCGGCCAGGGCGGCAAGCGGCAGGCAATAGCTCAGCGAGAAGGCAAGATTGATGCCGACCAAACGTTGCAGGCTGCCCACCCCCGCCGAGACGCGCCGCACGATCACCACGCCGATACCCAACTCGGTCAGGCTGGTCCACAGTCCGATGAAGAAGATTGCGGAGTTCAGGTGCCCGTAGGACTCGGGCCCGAGGGCGCGGGTGGTCAGCGCGATGGACCCGATCGACGCGATCGTGCCCAGCACCCGCCCACCGAGCTGCCATGCCACCGCACCGGCGATCCGGCGTCCCGACGCCGGCGCGGTAACCGGGGATCCGTCGGCGCGTTCCGACGTCATGTGCTACCTTGCGCCGATACGGGATGGGAACAATGCAACCGAATCAACAAGTGCGCGCGTATGTGGCTTTGCCGCATGGCGTTTCGGCTTCGCGATGGAAAGCTCGCCACAGTGCCGATGAGGTGCCCGACCGGGCGCCGTATGGACTGCATCGGCTGTCCAAGTACGGGGTGGCGCCGACCTTCGGTGAGTTCTCGTTCGGCCGACACATGGAGCGAATAGCGGGTCAAATCCGCTACCGCACCGGCGATCTGGAGATCTTGGAGACCGTCGGCGACCGGACGGCCAGGCGCACGAGCGATGTCGTGTTCTGCTACGACGAACGTACCGGCGTGCCCGCGGCGGCTGCCAGCGCCCTCGGCATGAGTCCACCGGTGGTCACCGGAGTGGGCTGGCTTACTCAGCCCGCGGACTCTCCACCGGTTCACCGCCGACTCGCGCGTTACGCATTGGCGCACAGTGCAGCGGTGTTCTCGCAGTCCCCTCCCCAGGTCGAACTGCTCGCCCAGGCATGGGGTGTCGAGGATGCGCGCCTGCATTTCGCGCCGGTGGGTATCGATACCGATTTCTACCGGGTGCAACCGTGGGACGGTGCCCGCACTCCCCTGGTGGTGAGTGCGGGTGAAGATGTTCACCGAGATCACGCCCTTCTTGTCCGGTCGGTGCTGACGGCCCGCGAACGCTGCCCCGGCCTCACCCTGGAACTGGCCACGGCATTGCCGATCAGCGCGCCGCCCGGACTGGTTAGGTTGCACACCGAGCGTCTCTACGGGCGCATGCGCGACCTGTACCGCCGATCCACTGTCGTCGCGATTGCGGTGCGCCCCAACGTGATGACCGGCTCTGGGCTCACGGTCGCGCTCGAAGCCATGGCCAGTGGGCGGGCCGTGGTGATGACCGACAACCCGGGCATATCCCATTATGTCCGCCACGATGTGGATGGGCTGTTGGTGCCTCCGGGAGATCCCGACGCGTTTGCCCGTGCGCTTGCCGACCTGGCGCGCGACCCTGATCGTGCCCAAGCCCTCGGGCAAGCGGGGGCGCAGCGAGTGCGGGCGGAGTTCAGCTCCGAACGAATGGCTGAGCATTTCGCGAGCATTATGCATCGGGTTTAGCTACGTCACATGTCCAGGTTGCGCGGACTCGATCGTGGCCTTCCGGAGGCGCACCACGGACGCGGGCCCCTGCACCAGATAACGCCGCGCCATGCGCCGAGGTTCACGCCCCAAGCGGTAGGACCATTCCAGCCCGCAGCGCTGCATCCACTCCGGTGCTCGCACGGCAGCACCGGCCAGAAAGTCTGCCGACGCGCCGAAGGCCAGCAGCACAGCCGCTCCGGTATCTATACCGTGGCGTGCAATCCACAACTCCTGCAGCGGTTTTCCCAGTCCGACCACCAGCACGCGTGGCCTCGCTGCGGCGATGTCACGCGCAAGAACGTCGCTGCGCACCGGATCGGTGAGCTCGGACCGATCCGGTGCCCAAAAACCGGCGATCTGCAGACCCGGATAGCGCTCGTGGATTACCGCACGCAGCTGGTCATGGGTCTGCGGCAGCCCGCCCAGGAAGGCGATCCGATGCCCCATCCGCATGGCCTGCTCGATCAGGAGAGGCAACAGATCGGCGCCCGTGATCCGGGGCCAGTGCCGGCGCGTCTTGAGGCGGGCACGTGCCACGATCGGGGCGCCGTCGGCGAGCATCAACCAGTTGAGCCGAGGTTCCGTTGCCGCGCAGTCCGGGTTCGCACGACCCGCACCGAAGTGATGCAGATGGTCCAAATTCACCGAGCCGGCGACAAGCGGCCGCCCATCGGATTCCGAGGCGCGCCGGCCGACCGCTGCGAGCACATCGGACACTGAGCAAAGATCCACCGCCACCTCCGAGATCATCACTCGAACGGGCGGTTCCAGCGCTTCTGTCGACACGGCGGACAGCCTAGCCCGGCTGATTCCATAGGGCGGGCAAGTGTGGGTTATGCTCGTGACCAATAACGCTGGTTATGGGACGGCGCGCCTGCTGCGGATAGTCCGGACGATAGCGAGAGTCGGAGCCCCCGTGAACGTCAACGACCTGGTCAAGCGGATCTTGAGCCGGCGAGTCGCGTTGTTCCTGGTAGCGATCCTGGTCTGCGGTGCCGGCGCGTACGGATACACCACCGGCGTCACCGTTCGGGCGTCCACCGCCTCGGCCGTCGTGATCCCGCCCCCCACCTATTCCTCCACCGGCGACACGCTCGGTGCCAACCCGATGCTGAACCTGTCGCCGGAAAAAGCGCAGCTTGCGGGAATCCTCGCCACTTCGATGTCCAGCCAGCCGGCGCAGGCCGCCGTCGCCACAGCCGCGCCCGGAGTGGACTACAAGGTCACCAACACCATCGATCTGGGGCCCAGTAATCAACAGCCATCGCCGCAAATATCGATTCTGGTGCTGTGCGGCGCCACGTCCGATTGCCAGGCGGGCGCAGCCGCGCTGCTGGACGTCGCACGCGACAATCTGGTGAAGCTACAGGTCGGCGCCTCGGTATCGCCGGAGAACTGGGCCAGCCTCACCGTCCTACAGGAGCCCACGGCGCCCGTCGTTATGTCCAACAGCGGCATGAAGTCCGCGGGCTCCATGGCGGTCGCGGCACTGCTGGCGGGAATCATCGTGCTCCTGGCATACGATGCCCTGGCAGCACGTCGCCGCAAAGAAAAGTCTGCCGAGAGGCCGACCAAGAAGAAGATGCGGGCGAAGACCGTGACCGCCACCTCGGGGGGCAGCTCAATGTCCCTCTCGGATCCGGTCGAAGAGACGGAACCACCGGCTGTCAGTGACAACGGGCCGGTTCTGGCTAATACACCCAAGCCCATGATCATCGATGACGATCTGGACAACGTCGAGATTGATGACGAGGCGTTGGCCCAGGCGGTGCTGAACTGGACTCCGCCCCGACTGACTGATTTCCGTAACTGGCGTGACGACAAGCCTTCCGCAGACCGGTAGTGCTCCCGCCGCGGTGGCCGACCGCGGGTTGCACACCGCAAAATTCACGGCACTGGCATTGATCGTGCTGCTGGGCACTCGCCAGGTTTACGCGGTGTACGCGTTGAAAGGGTTGAGCCCCGCCCAGGTCGCGTTGGTTCTCGTCGGAGCGCTGGGCATCTACTGGATGGTGTCCGGCCGCAGCCTCGCCCTCGGCGCGCCGGGGCTGACCATCGCGGTCCTGGTATCCCTGTTGATGACGGTCGCATCCTTCAACGTGGCTGTGACGCGCATCCTGCCGCATGTCGCCCTGATCCAAGCCGGACAGGGTGTCGCCGCCTTCGCGGTCACGGTGATCGCACTCATCGGCTTCGTCTTTCTCTTCGCCGCCAATCCCGAGAGTTCCGCACGCATCATCGAGATCCTGCTCAAGGCACTGCTCATCGGTGGCTCCGTCACCGCGGCGTTTGCGCTGATCCAGTTCGCGACCGGATTCGATCTGGCCGCGATGATCCGGATTCCCGGAGTCATGAAATTTCGGGATTCGGGCGTGGCGTACGGGATCGTCCGTGAAGGTGTCGTACGCGCACAAGGCGCCGCCGGCCATGCCCTCGAATTAAGTGCCGTGCTGACCGCGATCGCACCCGTGGGCTTGGCGTTGGTGTACAGCGCCAAGGCGGCGGGCCGGAAGGCGTGGCCGTGGACCGTGCTGACCGCCGTGGTGGTTGCCGGCGCTGTGGTGACGGTCTCGCGATCGGCGTTCATCGGATTGGCGGCCGCCGTCCTCGTGATGTCCTGGCGCTGGCCGGTGCGTCGCCTGGCCGGGCTGATATGTGCCGGAATGGGTGCCGCAGCACTCGCCGCCGTCAGTGGGCTTGGCGTCTTCGATGCGATCATCAGCACCTTCATGGGCAGCGGCGACGATCCCTCACTGCAATCGCGCGCCCGCGGGATCGACTACGTGATGTCTCATTGGACCGAGCATTTCTGGTTGGGGCAGGGATCATTCACATACCCGCTCGGACCCGAGCAGCCCGTACTGGACGACGAGTACCTCAGCCGGCTCATCGAAGGCGGCATCCTGGGTCTGCTGACACTGATCATCCTGATGATCACGGCAATCGCGTATGCGACCAAGGCACGCAACCGCTGTCAGGACACCGCCACCACCGAGTTGATCAACGGTGTGCTCGGTGCGCTCGTTGCGCTCACCGTGGTCAGCACGGTACTGGATGTCTCTGCTTTTCAGCAGGTTTCGATGGTTCGGTGGCTGCTCATCGTTCTGGCCGGCGCAGCATGGGCGTTGGTCAGCCCAAACAAGGAAGTACGGATGTGACACACAGGGGCTTCGATCAGTCGAACGCATGGCAGGCGCGGCTCCACCACGCAGTGCCTGGGGGTGCGCACACCTACGCGCGCGGCGCCGATCAGTACCCACTGGGCATGGCGCCTGTGCTGACCCATGGATCCGGGGCACGAGTGTGGGACGTGGACGGCAACTCCTATGTCGAGTACGGCATGGGACTGCGGGCAATCACCCTGGGCCACGCGTACGGCCCAGTCGTCGATGCTGTTCGCGAAACACTCAGCCGAGGAGTAAGTTTCAGCCGACCCACCGTGAACGAGGCAGAAGCGGCTGAGGACTTTCTACGCACTGTGCCGACCGCAGAGATGGTCAAGTTCGCCAAAAATGGTTCCGACGTCACCACTGCGGCCATTCGCCTGGCACGCGCCGTCACGGGACGCACGATGGTGGCCGCATGTTGGCAACCCTTCTTCTCCACCGATGACTGGTTTATCGGCACCACCGAGATGAATGCGGGCATCCCGAAGGCCGCGACGGACGATGTGGTCAGATTTAACTACAACGACGTCGAATCCCTGACAGCGCTTTTCGACCAGTACCCGGGCGAGATCGCCTGCGTCATCCTGGAGGCGGCAAGTGCGGCGGCCGAGCCCGAGCCCGGCTTCCTGGAGTCCACCAGGGCGCTGTGCACCGCGCGCGGTGCACTGCTGATTTTCGACGAGATCATTACCGGGTTCCGGTGGTCCCACGCGGGTGCCCAGGCGGTGTACGCGGTGACCCCCGACCTGTCCTGCTGGGGCAAGGCGATGGGCAACGGATTTGCGATCGCGGCGCTCGCCGGCACGCGAGACTACATGGAGCGCGGCGGCCTGCGCACCGATGACCCGAGGACCTTCCTGTTGTCCACCACAAATGGACCGGAGACGGTGGGGTTGGCCGCGTTTCGCGCGGTAGTGCGGTCCTACCACGACGACGCCCCGGTACGCGCGATGGAGGCCGCGGGCCGCAACCTCGCTGCGGGTATAGCGGAGGTCACCACGGAACTCGGTGTGGGCGAACATATCCGGACGATCGGCCGGCCATCCTGCCTCACCTTTACCAGCCTCGGTCCTGACGGGCAACCCTCGCAGGCCTACCGAGCCCTGCTGCTCCAGGAGCTGCTGTGTCGTGGCGTACTGGGGCAGTCTTTCGTGATCTCCGCCGCACACTCACCGACCGACATCGAGTTGACCGTCGCCGCGCTGCGGGGAGCCGCCGAGGTGTATCGGCGCGCCCTTGAGGCCGGCAGCACCGATGGATTCCTGCTGGGACCGCCGGTCGCGCCCGCATTGCGCGCACTCGCAGCGCCGCGGCGGCTTCCCTGACACTGCTTTCCCTGGTGGGTTCACGCGTTACCGCCCCGCGTTCGCCTGGTTGGCGTATGAGTAAGTGTGGCCCGTATCGCGTTGATCTTCGATTGCAACTACTACTACGCTGCGTCGTAGGAGGTGGCGATGAACGCCCTGGATGTATCCCGATGGCAATTCGGCATCACCACCGTGTACCACTTCATCCTGGTGCCATTGACCATTGGGCTCGCCCCTCTCCTGGCCATCATGCAGACCATATGGGTCGTCACCGGTAACAACGCCTGGTACCGGCTGACCCGCTTCTTCGGCAAGCTCTTCCTCATCAACTTCGCGTTGGGAGTGGCCACCGGCATCGTGCAGGAATTCCAGTTCGGGATGAACTGGAGCGAATACTCACGATTCGTCGGCGACGTCTTCGGTGCTCCCCTTGCGCTGGAAGGCCTCGTCGCGTTTTTCCTGGAGTCAACCTTCCTCGGCCTCTGGATATTCGGCTGGAATCGTCTGCCCAAACTGGTACATCTAGCGTGTATCTGGATGGTGGCGATCGGCGTCAACGCCTCCGCCTTCTTCATCATCGCCGCCAACTCGTTCATGCAGCATCCGGTCGGTGCCGTGTACAACCCGCAGACCGGCCGGGCCGAGCTGACAAGTATCACCGAGCTCCTCACCAACAACACGGCATTGGCAGCCTTCCCACACACCGTCGCCGGATCCTTGCTCACGGCAGGGACATTCGTCGCGGGTATCTGCGGCTGGTGGATGGTGCGCTCTCACAAGCTGGAGACGCTGGAGGATGCCCGCACGATGTACCGCCCGGCGGCCATCGGCGCGTGCGCGGTGATGATCTTGTCCGGGGTCGCGCTGGCTGCCACCGGGGATGTCCAGGGCAAGCTGATGTTTCAGCAACAGCCCATGAAGATGGCCTCGGCCGAATCCCTCTGCTACACCGAGAAGGATCCGAAATTCTCGGTGTTGACGGTAGGAACCCACAACAACTGTGCGAGCGTGGCGCACGCTATTTCCGTACCGTATGTTCTGCCGTTCCTGGCTGAAGGCAGGTTCACCGACGTCACCCTCAAGGGTGTGGAGGACCTTCAGAAGGAATACGAGCAAAAGTTCGGCCCGCGTAACTATCGGCCCAATCTCTTTGTCACCTACTGGTCCTTCCGCGCCATGATCGGGCTGGCCGCAGGTTCTGCGCTGTTGGCGTTAGCCGGCCTGTGGGTCACCCGCCGGGGACGGATCCCCAGTCAGCGCTGGTTCGGCGGGCTCTCCATCCTGGCCATTCCCACGCCCTTCCTGGCGAATAGCGCTGGGTGGGTGTTCACCGAGATGGGCCGACAACCTTGGGTGGTCGCCCCCAATCCGACTGGTGTGGAGCAGATTCGGCTTACCGTGGACATGGCCGTCTCGCACCATGCCGCGGCGACCGTGTGGCTCTCCCTCATCACCTTCACCTTGCTCTACGGCGCGCTGGGCCTGGTGTGGTTCTGGCTCATCCGCCGCTACACGATCGAAGGGCCGCTCGAGCACGACACCGAGCCCGCGCCCGCGGTCACCGATGACGACAGTCCCACACCGCTGTCCTTCGCCTACTGATCCGACCAGTCAACTCAGGAGGTTCCCAGCATGCATCCGACGACCTTGCAGCAGTTCTGGTTCATCGGCGTGGCGGTGCTGTTCCTCGGTTTCCTAGTGCTGGAAGGCTTCGATTTCGGTGTCGGTATGCTGATGCATCCGCTCGGCCGAAGTGACGACCGGCGGCGACGCGCCGTCCTGAACACCATCGGGCCGGTGTGGGACGGCAATGAGGTCTGGCTCATCACCGCGGGCGGCGCGATGTTCGCCGCGTTCCCGCACTGGTACGCAACAGTGTTCTCCGGTTTGTACATTCCTGTGCTGCTCATTCTCGTGGCGATGATCGTGCGAATCGTGGCCATCGAGTGGCGCGGGAAGATCGACGACCCGCGCTGGCGTGCCCGCTGCGACCTCGGAATAGCCATCGGATCTTGGATACCCGCACTGCTGTGGGGTGTGGCGTTCTCGTCGCTGCTCGCCGGGCTGCCGGTCGACAACGCCAAACAGCTCACCCTCACCGTCGGAGGCGTGCTCAGGCCATATGTTCTGCTCGGAGGGTTGGTCTTCGTGGGGCTCTTCGCCTTTCACGGTGCCTTGTTCATCTCCCTGAAGACCGCGGGTGTAGTGCGCGACGATGCCGTCACGGTGGCGCGCAAGCTTGCAATACCGGTGATCGTCGCCGCCGGGGGATATGGATTGTGGACACAGCTCGCCTACGGCAAGAGTGGGACCTGGATCGCACTCGTAATCGCCGCGCTGTCGCTGGCGGGTGCCGCCGCTGCCTTGCGCATCTCCCGGGACGGTTGGGCTTTCGCGTGCACGTGCCTGACCGTGGCGGCTGGCGTCGTGCTGCTGTTCGGCTCTCTGTATCCGAATCTCATCGTTTCCAGCCTTGATCCGGCCTACAACTTGACGGTAGCCAACGCGTCGTCCAGCCCCTACACGCTCAAGGTCATGAGTTGGGCCGCGGCGATCACCGCCCCCGTCGTGCTGGTCTACCAAGGTTGGACGTATTGGGTTTTCCGGCAGCGCATCTCGGCCGACCAGATCCCCGCCCCGGTCGGGCTGCCCGTGCGATGACGAGATCGCACAGCGCCCCGATCGATCCGCGACTGTGGCGCCGCAGTGCGCCTGCCCGCCGGTATCTGATCTTGACGGTGCTCTGCGAGCTAGTGATGACAGCGTGCACGCTACTGATCGCGATGGTGTTGGCGCATGCGCTCGCCCAACTGATCACCGATCCGCTCACGCGCGATATGAGGCATATGGGACAGCCGCTGGCGGCACTGGCCGCGCTGTGGCTGATTCGGGCGGGCGCGCACGGGGTACAGGTCCGCTATAGCGAGCGGGGTGCGACGGGTGTCATCGCCGATCTCGACGATCAACTGCTGTCCAACATCGCGCAGGCACAACCACGCGACCTCGAACGGTGCCGCGACTCGGCCGCCGCGGTTCTGACGCGAGGGCTGGACGATCTTCGCCCCTACTTCTCCGGATATCTGCCCGCCCTCCTCAGCGCCGCGATCGTGACGCCCGCCGCTGCCTTGGTTATCGCCTGTTACGACATCCGTTCTGCCGTCATCGTGGCGATCACGCTGCCGCTGATACCGGTCTTCATGGTTCTCATCGGCCTGCTTACCCGGGATCGCGCGCAGGCCGCGCTGGAGGTGTCCAGCGCGGCCATGGGGCAGATGCTCGATCTGATCGCGGGCATTCCCACGCTGCGTGCGCTGGGGCGCACCGGGGCTCCGCTGCGCCGCATCGCCGAACTCGGCTTCGCTCAACGGCGTTCGGTGATGGCCACCCTCCGTGTGGCATTTCTGTCGGCCATGGTGTTGGAGATGATCGCGACGCTCAGCGTCGCGATCATCGCGGTGAGCATCGGTATGCGGCTGGTGTTCGGGCACCTCGATCTCACCACCGCGCTGACGATACTGGTCTTGGCACCCGAGGTGTATTGGCCGCTGCGCCGGGTCGGAATCCAATTTCACAGTGCCGCCGACGGAAAGGCAGCCGCCGACAAGACCTTCGAACTTCTCGACACTCTCCGCTCTGCCCCGACTCTGCCCGCCCGCCAGGGAACGAAGGCACCCCGCAGGCACCCGATCATCCAGTTGGAGGCGATGAGCGCCGCGGACCGAAGTGGCTATGCGCCATGGGAGTTGACCGCAGACATCCGGCCCGGTGTGGTCACCGTGCTCACCGGCCACAACGGCGCCGGCAAGTCGACGGCCCTGCACGCGATCGCCGGCCTCACGACGCCCACTGTGGGTCGCGTTCTGGTCGACGGGGTGGGACTGGACCAGATCGACCGGGACAGCTGGTGGTCCATAATCGGCTGGTTGCCACAACGCCCGGTGCTGCAGTCGGGCACCATTCGCGAGAACCTCGAGATCTTCGGACCGCTCGACGAGCTGGAATCCGCGCTCGCGGATAGCCAATTCGGCACCACACTAGCGGCGCTTGGAGACGGACTCGATACCCGCCTCGGTACGGGCGGCAGCGGGCTGTCGCTGGGTGAACGTCAGAGGCTGTGCCTGACACGCGTACTCGGCACCAATCGGCCGGTCCTGCTGCTGGACGAGCCCACAGCACACCTCGATGGCGATACCGAAGCTGCCGTGCTGGCCGCGCTGGTTACCCGCGCGCGCCGCGGAGCCACCGTGGTGCTGGTGGGTCACCGGGCTCCAGTCCTGGCGGCCGCGGACGAAGTCTTCACCGTGCAGGCAAAAAATGCTGCGCACCTCTGATCCATTGCGGCATTGGCTGATCGCGCTGCGGGTGCGACCGGCACGACTGGCCCTGGCCGTGACATTCGGTGTGCTGGCGCTCGGCAGTGCACTGGCGCTGGCCGGTTTGTCGGCATGGTTGATTACCCGGGCGTGGCAAATGCCGCCGGTTCTCGACCTGTCGGTGGCCGTGGTTGCGGTTCGCGCGCTGGGTATTTCGCGCGGCATCTGGCGCTACTGTGAACGCCTCGCGAGCCACGACATTGCGCTGCGTGGTGCGGCCACCGTCCGCGTGCATGTCTTCCGGCGACTTATCGGGGGCTCGGCCGGGGCCCTGCGCAAGGGTGGCGTGCTCGATCGCATCGGTACGGACATCGATGAGCTGGCAGACACCATGGTGCGCAGCGTCATTCCCGCCGCGGTGGCTACCGCCCTCGGAATCGCTGCCACGATCACCATCGCCATGATTTCGCTACCTGCCGCCGCGATGTTGGCCGGCGCACTGCTGATCGCCGATGTGCTCGCGCCCGCGTTGGCGGCGAGGGCCTCCGCGACCCGCGAGACACGCGGCGCGAGAACACGCACACTGCAGTCGGAGACGGCGGTGGAGATACTCGACCACGCGCCCGAACTCCGGGTGGGCGGCCTGCTTCCCGATCGGCTAGAGCTGGCTCGCCGGCGTCGCAGGGATTGGGCGCTGGCCCAGGACGCGGCGGCAGCTCCGGCGGCCTGGGCGGCGGCAGCGCCCACTCTCGCCGTCGGGGCCGCGGTGGTCGGGGCCTTGGCGGCGGCCGTGGAGCTGGCAGGACATATCGCTCCCACCGCCCTGGCCATTGTGGTGCTGTTGCCGCTGGCGGCCTTCGAGGCCTCCACCGCACTGCCTGCCGCGGCGGTCGGTATCGCTCGTTCACGAGTATCGGCACGGCATCTGCAGGAGCTGGTCGAGTCGGGCAAGGACATACCCTTGCGCGCGGACGTCAAACCCGACCACACGCAGTCCGGGGCTCTGCTCGAATGCACCGAACTATGCTGGCGCACCGGCGATTCAGCGTCGGGTCCGCTCTCATTCCGGTTGCCTGCCGGTGCCCGGATGGCGATCACCGGTGCCAGCGGCATCGGCAAGACATCGCTGCTGACAACGCTTGCCGGGCTTTCGCCGCCCATATCGGGAACCATCCGAGTCGATGCGGATGAGGTGGTGGGCGCCGAGCGGCCGGGACTCGTCAGGTATTTCGCCGAGGACGCGCATCTGTTCGCCACCACAGTGCGCGACAATCTGCTTGTCGCCCGGGGCGATGCCCCCGACGGCGACCTCGCGGACGCGCTGTCGGCAGTCGGTCTCGGCTCCTGGATCGAGACGCTGCCGCAGGGTCTGTCCACGGTGTTGACCGCCGGTGCCGCGTCGGTGTCGGGCGGGCAGCGACGGCGGTTGCTACTCGCCCGAGCACTGCTGTCGAAGGTGCCGGTGCTGTTGTTGGACGAACCGACCGAACACCTGGACGGCCGCGCCGCCGAAGCAATTTTGCGAGATTTGTTAGATACCGACAGCCCGTTACTGTCGGGGCGAACCGTGGTGGTGGCCACGCACCATCTGCCGGATTCGGCGACCTGCCTTCGCATCCAACTCGGGGATACAGTGCAGGTATGACGGAAACGCCACCTCTGCCCCCGCCATACCAGCGTCCGGGCGGGTACCCGCCCCCATACCCGTATCCGTATCCGTACGGCGTGCCTGGCATGCCGGTTCCGCCGCCGGCCCCGAAGAACGGTGTCGGCGTGAGTGCGCTGGTAGTCGGCATCGTCGCCATTTTGTTGTCGTGCACAGTGTTTGGCGGATTTCTCGGCGGCTGCGTGGCAGTGGTCCTCGGCATCGTCGGTCTGCTACGGGTCAAGCGGTCCGAGGCCGACAATCGCGGCGTGGCGATCGGCGGTATAGCTCTGGGCGCCCTGGCGGTGTTGCTGTCGACCCTGATCCTCGTGTTCGCATTGGTCTTCATGAAGTCGGCCGGTTTGAGCGATTTCATCACCTGCATGTCCGACGTCAAAGGTGATCGGGCCAAGGCCACTCAATGCCAGAACGACTTCGAAAAGCGGATGAACGAACAGGCCAGCACCCCGACCCAGAGCCCCTAGCGCGTCGGCGGGTCGGCGGGCAGTACGTGCTCGCCGGCGCGATCCGTTGCCAGGCTGAGCGACGAGATGTACTGCTTCTCGCCGTCCGGGCCGGGCTTGGCCGAGGCGAGCATGTCGGGGCGCTCGAATTCGATGCCACTGACCACACACTGCAACAGCTCGCCCGACGGATTGCCGTACTCGTCATACATGGGCAGATCGATGCCGTCATCGGTGCGCCGCAGGTAGTACTTCCCGCGGGTAGCCACCGCCAGGATCGGGGGCATCACAAAGGCAATGACAACAGCCACGATCGGCGAGTAGGGGCGGATCGCCTCACCGCACACCCCGAAGAACACCAGTATCGAGATACCGGCCGAGAGCAGCATCGACACGAAACCGACGGGGTTGACGTTGTAGAGCATGCCCCGCCGGAACTCCGGCTCCTTGGGCGACAGCTTGAGCAGGTACTTGTTGACCGCGATATCGGTCGCCACGGTGACCACCCAGGCCATACCGCAGTTGGCGTAGAACCCCAGGATGGTGTTGAGGAAGTCGAACATGTTCGCTTCCATCAGCACCAGTGCGATCAGCAGGTTGAACAGCACGAAGATCAAGCGGCCCGGGTAGTGCTTGGTGATGCGTGTGAAGGAGTTGGTCCACGCCAACGATCCCGAATAGGCGTTCGTGACATTGATCTTGATCTGGCTGATCACCACCAGAATGACCGCCAGGGTGATGGCCAGCCAGTGCGGCATCATGTTCTGGTAGATCTCCAGGAACTGATGCACCGGCTGGTTGGCCACGGCGGCGCCGTCCACAACATTGGCAATGAGGTAGACCGCGAGGAAGAGCCCGATCACCTGCTTGATCGCCCCGAACAGCACCCAGCCCGGCCCCGCCAACAGCATGGCGGTCCACCAGCGGCGGCTGTTCTCCGGGGTTTTGGGTGGCATGAACCGCAGGTAGTCGATCTGCTCGGCGATCTGCGCGATGAGCGACAAACACACGCCCGCGGCGAGCATGATCGACCCCAGGTTGACCCCCTGGGCGTCCTGACCGCCGTAAGCAAAGAATGCTCCGACCGAATCAGGATGGCGCACAACAAGATAGACGAACGGGATCACCATCATGACCAGCCAGAGCGGCGTGGTCCACACCTGAAGCACCGATAGCGCCTTCATGCCATAGATGACCAGCGGAATGATAATGATGGTGGACACCGCATACCCCACGGGAAGTGGAACGCCAAGACCGAGTTTGAGCCCCTGGGCCATGATCGAGCCCTCGAGGGCGAAGAATATGAAGGTGAACGTGGCGTATATGATGTTAGTGACGATGCTGCCGTAGTACCCGAATCCGCTGCCGCGCGTAATCAAGTCCAAGTCGATGTTGTATCGGGCCGCATAGTACGACACCGGGATTCCGGTGAGGATGATGATGACCGCGAATACCGCTATCCCCCACAACGCATTTCCGGTGCCGTAGGAGATTCCGATGTTGGCGCCAATCGCGAAGTCTGCCAAGTAGGCGATACCACCGAGCGCGGTGATGCCGACGACTGCGGGGCTCCACCGTCGAAAACGCCTGGGCGCGAATCGGAGTGTGTAGTCCTCCAATGTCTCGCGCAGTGCCGCACTTTCGGCGGCGTCGTGGGCGGAAGAATCGGCGGGGATGCGCGCGGGAGCAGACGTGTCGAGGGTGTCGGTCACGGGCACAGCTTGTCCACAGTCGAAAACGAGCGCGTTTTCCCGACGTTAACATCCTGTTACGCAGCCGGTCCAGCGGGTGCTCTGGGTCGCACGCGCGGGGCGAACTCCAGGCTCAGGAGTGCGAAGGCGACCAACGGCACGTCGACATCTGCACGAGCACATGAATCGCCGAGTAGCAGACCTGCCGCACTCGGGTGCGTTCCTTCTCGGCGAAGATCTCCGGGTAGGCCGCGAACGCCAGAGACAACCGGCGAGCGCCTTCGGTTTTCGCGAGCGTGATCATGTCGATCGTGGTGGCGTATCGGTGAAATCCCTGAACCACACCGCGATGGTCACGGGCGATCATGAGCCAAATACCGGGATAGGCGGCCACGCAGCGCACCGTCGAGAATCATCGAGAATCCATGCTCGAACCGACCTCCGTGTGAAAGTTCCAGCTCCTGTTGAAGTTCCGTGCGCAGGGCGCCGCCAAGACCCCGCTCGTCGACGATCTCGGTGATGACCCCCGCATTGTGGGCGCGCTGGATCAGGATCAGCCTCGCCGCGACGACCAAGGCGTCGCCGGCGCCCTCGAACTGCAGGACATGCATCCCGAATGCGACGAGGACTGCCGCTCCGGCCCACGCAGCGTGACCGTAGGTGACCGGGCGGCCCAGGAAGATGCCGCGCGCGATGAACCCCACACAAAGCAGCACGGTGCGCGGCCACAGGATTTCGCCCAGGTCGGGCTGTTTCGGGTACCCCGAATGAGCGACCAGCAACACCAGCCACCCGGCGACGAAGAGCACCGTCGCGGCACTCACGAAACGTGCGGGTCTGGAATCGCTGTGCACCGCAATGTGTTCGGCAATACGCACAGGCGCGCTAGTCGCCGACGGCTCTAACAATCAGCCACCGCCCCTGGCGCTGGCCTTCAAACTTTCAGGACACTCCCGCAACTACCAGCGGTCGGAGGGATCGCTTTTCCCGATGGCAAACCACAGAATAGGCCCGAAGATCGGAAAGACGAGCACGATGATGGCCCACGGCAACTTCTCGCCGTTGGGCTTCGCGGGGTCCTTGATGATGGAAACGATGGTGATCACGGTGAGGACCAGCACCAAGAGGGAAAGAATACGAATCATGACCGCCCCGGGAAGTATTTGATAATGCCTTCCTGGATAGTACTGGCCAGCAACGCTCCTTCGCCATCGAAATAGCGCCCGGAGCCCATTCCGCGTCCTGCCGAGGCAACCGGCGACTCGGTGGCGTAGAGCACCCACTCGTCGAAGCGCAGCGGACGGTGAAACCACACGCTGTGGTTGATGGTCGCCGCGAAGATCCGGTCATAGCCCCAGGACAGCCCGTGGGTGGTGATAATCGAGTCCAGCACGGTCGTGTCGGAGGAGTAGATCAGGGCCGCACTGTGCAATACCGGATCATCGGGCAGCGGCGAATGAGTCTTCATCCACACTCGATTATGTTCCAGCCGTTCAGCTTTCGTCTTCAGCACCCAGGCGGGGTCATTGTCGTACCGCCATTCGATGGGCTTGAGCGCCGCGACGAACATCGGCACGGTCTCCTCGTATCCGACCAGATATTCATCGATGGACGGCAATGTCTCCGGATCGGCCACCACGGGCGGCCTCACCGCGTGTTCTAGCCCGGGCGAGTCCTTCAGATAGGACACCAGCGCCGAGGACAGCAACAGATCGCCCTGGACCGCGTCAACCCGGCGATTGGCGAAACTGCGCTCGTCCCGCAACCGATGCACCCGGAACTCGATGTCCTGCTTAGGGTCACCACCGTTGATGAAGTGGGTCGATACGGCCGCCAGGGAGAGCTTCTCCGAGACGGTACGGCCGGATGCCACCACGGACTGTGCCATCAGCTGGCCGCCGAAGGTGCGGGGCGGGTTCACTGTGGGATGACCACCGATGAACAGGTCGGTCTCCGGGTTTTTCAGCTCCAGCAGCGCGAGTAGCTGTGCGAAATCAGGTGCGTTGCTGATGCTGATCCTCTTCCCTAGTGGTCGTCCTCACCGATCCGGTGCACGCGGATCAGGTTTGTCGAGCCTACTGTTCCCGGAGGAGCGCCCGCGACAATCACCACCAGATCCCCGCGCTGGTAGCGCTCCATCGCCAGCAATGCCGTGTCCACCTGCTGGATCATGCCGTCGGTGGTATCCATGACCGGAACGATGAAGGTTTCGGTTCCCCAAGTGAGTGCCAGTTGGCTGCGCACCTCGGGCAACGGGGTGAACGCCAGCACCGGCAACGGGGTGTGCAGCCGAGCCAGACGGCGCACAGTGTCACCCGACTGCGTGAAGGCGACGAGCGCCTTGGCGTTCAGGCGCTCGCCGATATCGCGCGCGGCATAGGAGATCACCCCACGCTTAGTGCGTGGCACATGCGTCAACGGCGGTGCGCTCACCGAGTGGCTTTCCACCGCCGACACGATGCGGGCCATCGTGCGCACCGCTTCCAGCGGGTACTTGCCCACCGAGGTCTCCCCCGACAGCATCACGGCATCCGCGCCGTCCAGAACCGCGTTGGCGACATCGGAGGCCTCCGCACGGGTCGGCCGCGAGTTCTCGATCATCGACTCCAGCATCTGGGTCGCCACGATGACCGGACGCGCGTTCTCACGGGCGATCTGAATGGCCCGCTTCTGCACGATCGGCACGTCTTCGAGCGGCAGTTCGACGCCAAGGTCGCCACGAGCCACCATGATCGCGTCGAACGCCAGCACGATAGCTTCGAGATTGGCCACAGCCTCGGGCTTCTCCAGCTTCGCGATCACCGGCACGCGGCGCCCGACCCGATCCATGATGGCGTGCACCAACTCGACATCGCTGGGCGAACGCACGAACGACAGCGCGATGAGGTCCACCCCGAGGCGCAGTGCGAATTCAAGATCCGCGATGTCCTTGTCGGAGAGCGCGGGCACCGAGACGTTCATTCCCGGCAGGGACAAACCTTTGTTGTTGCTGACCGGACCCCCCTCGGTGACCCGACACACCACGTCATCGCCCTCGATGGCCTTGACGGTCAGTCCGACCTTGCCGTCGTCGACCAGGAGCCTGTCACCGACCGCGGCATCCACGGCTAACTGCTTGTAGGTGGTGGAAACCCGGTCCGGGGTGCCAACCACATCCTCGACGGTGATCCTGACCTGTTCACCGGTGGCCCAGTGCGCCGATCCGGTAGCGAACCGGCCCAGCCTGATCTTGGGCCCCTGCAGGTCTGCCAGGACGCCGACCGCGCGACCCGTCTCATCGGATGCCTTGCGCACCCAACGGTAGTTCTGCTCGTGATCGGCGTGCTCGCCATGGCTGAAGTTGAGCCGTGCGACGTCCATCCCGGATTCGACGAGCGCGCGCACAAGCTCAGCGGAACCGGTCGCAGGGCCGAGGGTACAAACAATCTTTCCGCGTCTCGTCATGACTTTTGAGCATAGTCGCGGCGATACCTACTCACGAGTCGGTGCAGTCACGATTCACTCGCCGGTTACCCTCGCCGGTTTGCGTTGTAGGGAGGCCAGTTTCAGACTGATGATGCCGGCGACGATCAATGCCCGGCTGAGCAGCCGCCATATGTTGGCGAGTCACCGAACAGCACGCTGCCCAGGATCGCATTCCCCACGGCACCCACTCCCACCCAGATCGCGTACCCGGTGCCGACCGGCAGGCTCTTCATCACGATGCCGAGCAACGCGATGAAGATGATCATCGATCCGACGGTACCGACTGTCGGCCACAGCCGGGCGAAGCCCTCGGTGTACTTGAGGCCGATGGCCCAACCTACTTCGAGTAGATCGCCAGAATGAGGACCAGCCAAACCATGAGAGATATCTCCACATTTCGGTGAGGCCGTCCCCTGGCGAACAATTACCGGGTCGTCCCGGTCATTCCCATTCCCTCACACGTCAATCCCGCAGCTGGCGACCGTTCGTGTCGTCGACCTTGCCGCCGAAAATTAGGACGGCATCGATGATTCCCCAGACGATCGCGACGATTCCGAACGTCACGATACCGATCAGAAGCTGAACGATACCCAGCAGGGTCTGGCCGATATAGATGCGACCGAAACCCAGGAACCCCACCAAGCCAAGCAGCTGCAGCAGGCCTGCGACCAGCTTCGACTTATCTGAATACGGGGCTCCGGTGGCCGGATCGCGGCCGTAAGGCGCAGCAGGATCCCCATAAGGTGGCGGATACGGAAGGCCGGGCGGCGTCACCGGCAGAGGCGTTCCGAAAGGAGGCGGAGTGCTCTCGGTCATTTCTCCACAATGCCAGAATTCCCGGCCGGTTCGTCGGCCGATCCATCCACGGCGTCTTCTTGCGCTGCCTCCGGATGCTCGCCGTCGAGGGCAGCGGTCCCGGGGGCTTGGGTTTCCTGCGCGGTTTCCTCGGAGTGATCGGCTTCGGTCTGGCCGGCGAGCTCCTTATCGGCGACCTCTGTCGGGGTGCCGCCCAGGGTGGACGGATCCTCGCGTCCCTTGGGGGCCAGCAGGATGTAGGCGACCGCGCCGAAAAACACCAACGTCGAGGTGAAGGAGTTGACGCGTATCCCGCCGAACTGCGTGGCCGGATCCACACGCATCAACTCGACCCAGAAGCGGCCCACACAGTAGGCCGCGACGTACATCGCGAACAGCCGCCCGTGCCCAATCTTGAAGCGCCGATCAACATAGATCAGCGCTGCGAAAACCACTACATTCCATAGCAATTCATACAGGAACGTGGGGTGGACGACTTGCGCCACCTCGCCGGTAGACACGCCGTTGAGATTTAGCACGTCTACGGTGCCATCGGCCGAGCGCCGATAGAACAGCTCCAGCCCCCAGGGCAAGGTAGTGGGTCCGCCGGTGAGCTCCTGGTTGAAGTAGTTGCCCAACCGGCCGATCGCCTGGGCCAGCACTATGCCGGGAGCGATCGCGTCGCCGAAGGCGGGCAAGGGAATACCTCTGCGCCGACAGGCAATCCAGGCGCCAACGCCGCCCAGCGCCACGGCGCCCCAGATGCCGAGGCCGCCCTCCCACACCGCAATCGCCTTGGCCAGCCCCTTGCCATGCGGACCGAAGTAGGTCTGCCAATCGGTCATCACGTGGTACAGCCGACCACCGACAAGTCCAAAGGGCACTGCCCACAACGCGATGTCGTAGATCACGCCGCGCTCGCCGCCACGTTGCTCCCACCGGCGATCGCCGATGACCAACGCCACGACGATGCCCGCGATGATGCACAGTGCGTAGGCGCGGATAGGGATCGGCCCCAGATGCCAGACTCCTTGGGGCGGGCTCGGGATGTATGCCAGATTCACGACTCTCACAGTGTTTTCCTTGACCTCATACCCTTCGCACCCCGGTAGCCAGTTCTTCAGTCAGGGTACGCACCGCATCGGCACCTTGTGGGGCCGCAGCCACCAGCGCCGAGCCGACGATGACGCCGTCGGCATACGCCGCGATCTCGGCGGCTTGGACGCCGGACCGCACACCGAGGCCGACCCCGACCGGGATGTCAGAGACCTCGCGAACCCTGCTCACCAGGGTGGGAGCGGCATTCGAGACCGCATCGCGAGCGCCGGTGACGCCCATGGTCGAGGCCGCATAGACGAAGCCGCGGCATGCCCCGATCGTCATCTCCAGCCTTTCCGGCGTGGATGAGGGCGCGACGAGGAAAACCCGGTCCAGGTCATGCGCGTCCGAGGCGGCGATCCAGTCTTCGGCCTCGTCGGGGATGAGGTCCGGGGTAATGATCCCGAGGCCTCCGGCCGCGGCGAGGTCACTCGAGAACGCGTCCACTCCGTACCGCAGCACCGGATTCCAGTACGACATCACGACGGCATGCCCGCCGGCATCGGTGATGGCGCGGACCGTGGTAAAGACATCCGCGACCCGCACCCCGTGGCCGAGCGCCGTCTCCGCCGCGGCGGCGATCATCGGGCCGTCCATCATCGGATCCGAGTAGGCGATCCCGACCTCGATGATGTCGCACCCGCTGTGCACCAACGTGGTCATCAGTTCGATCGAGGTGTCCAGGTCCGGGTACCCATTGGGCAGGTATCCGATCAACGCGGCGCGCCCTTCGGCGCGGCACTTATCGAAGACCTCGGTCAGACGGCCGGATCGTGTCATGACTGACTGCCGCCCTTGTCCAAGAGGTCGAACCACGTGGCCGCCGTCTCCACGTCCTTGTCACCGCGACCCGACAGGTTCACCACGATCACGGCACCCTCACCCAGTTCCACCCCGAGCTTGAGTGCGCCGGCCACGGCATGAGCCGACTCAATGGCAGGGATGATGCCCTCGGCACGCGAGAGCAACAGGAAGGCGTCCATGGCCTCGGTGTCGGTGACGGGACGGTAGTCCGCACGGCCACTTTCGCGCAGCCAGGCATGCTCGGGACCAACTCCCGGGTAATCCAAACCTGCTGAGACGGAATGTGATTCGATGGTCTGGCCATCGTTGTCCTGTAAGAGGTACGAGTAGGAACCCTGGAAGGCGCCCGGTGCGCCCCCGGTGAATGTGGCTGCGTGTCGCCCGGTTTCGACGCCATCGCCCGCAGCCTCGTACCCGATCAGCTGTACCGCCGGGTCGTCGATGAAAGCGTGGAACAGGCCAATGGCGTTCGATCCGCCGCCGACGCAGGCAACGACCGCGTCCGGAAGCCTGCCCACCTGGGCGAGCACCTGAACGCGCGCCTCCATGCCGATGATGCGCTGGAAATCGCGGACCATCACCGGGAAGGGATGCGGCCCGGCTGCGGTGCCGAAGCAGTAGTAGGTCTTGTTTGCGTTGGTCACCCAGTCGCGCATCGCGTCGTTGATGGCGTCCTTGAGGGTCTTCGACCCGGACTCCACCGAGACCACCGTCGACCCCAACAGCCGCATCCGCGCAACGTTCAGCGACTGCCGCGCAGTATCGACTGCGCCCATGTAGATCACGCATTCGAGGCCCAGAAGTGCGCACGCGGTAGCGGTGGCGACGCCGTGCTGCCCCGCTCCGGTTTCCGCGATGACGCGAGTCTTGCCCATCTTCTTGGCCAGCAATACTTGGCCGAGAACGTTGTTGATCTTGTGAGAACCCGTATGGTTCAGATCTTCTCGCTTGAGCAGGATGCGCGCACCGCCGGCATGAGCGCTGAGTCGCTCGGCCTCGTACATGGGTGACGGACGGCCCACGTAGTGCTTCTGCAACCGGTCCAGCTCGTCAAGGAACGAGTGGTCGGATCTGATCTTCTCGTAGGCCGCGGTCACTTCCTCGATAACCGCCATGAGTGCCTCGGCCACGTATCGACCGCCGTACGGACCGAAATGTCCACGGGCATCGGGATCGTGCACGGTGGGCTCGGCGATCGCAGCACTCATCTGCGGCAGGCCGGAGTTCTTCATGTTGGAGCCACTCACGCGAGAACTGGCGGGCATCGTCTAGCGAGCCGGTTTGGGGCAGGACGGATGCGTGCCCGCAGTCACCAAATCTGCGACGGCCCCCCGCGGATCGCCGCTGGTAACCAGCCCCTCGCCGACCAGCACGGCGTCGGCTCCAGCGCCGGCATAGGCCAGCAGGTCGGCGGTCCCTCGGATTCCCGATTCGGCGATGCGGATGATGCCGCTGGGCAATCCGGGGGCGATGCGCGAGAAGCAATCCCGGTCGATCTCAAGAGTTTTCAGGTCGCGCGCGTTGACGCCGATGACCGATGCGCCCGCGGACAGTGCCCGGTCTGCCTCTTCCTCGGTGTGCACCTCCACCAAGGCGGTCATGCCGAGCGATTCGGTGCGGTCGAGCAGTGAGACCAGCGCCGTCTGCTCCAGGGCCGCGACGATCAGCAGGATCAGGTCGGCGCCGTGCGCCCGGGCCTCGTGGATTTGATACGGGCCAACGACAAAGTCCTTGCGCAGCACAGGAACTGACACTGCGGCGCGTATCGAGTCGAGATCGTCGAGACTTCCGTGGAAGCGCCGCCCCTCGGTGAGGACGCTGATGATGCGCGCCCCCCCGTCTTCGTAGGCCTTGGCCAGTTCGGCGGGATCACTGATATCCGCGAGCGTGCCGCGCGACGGACTGGCGCGCTTGACCTCGGCGATCACGGCGATGCCCGGCTCGCGCAGCGCGGCCATGACATCGAGCGGCTTGGGTGCCGCCTTGGCCGCCGCCTTCACGGTGGCCAGATCCACAACGGCTTCGCGAGCGGCGACATCGGCGCGCACACCATCGAGGATCGAATCGAGTACGGTTCCCGAACTCATGACCTCGACGATTCCCTTCTTTGCGGCGCCCCCCGCGCCTGCGCACTCGAACTTCACAGAAGGGTAGCCGCTGTGGGGTCCCGTGAGAAAACCGGGTCAGGTCGGACCGACCGTTGGGTCCTGACCGCCGTCGAGGCTGTCCCACATGACTCGTTCGCTCTGCTTCTTGTCGGCGACACTGGTGCCCTCGGACTGTCGCGCCGCCGGGGTCTGGTACTTGGTGTCAGAGGTGCCATCGGCGGCCCGCAGCAGCATGACGGCAGCCACCACCGCCACCACGGCGGCGATCACCGTGGTGGCGGCACCACCGGAGAGTCGATCGGCGCCTATCAGAGTCGATACCTGGATATGTTTGACCTCCGCGGCGTGGGGCCCGACATCGCGAACGGCCCAGAGGCCGACCCCGAGATAAGCCGCGCCGGCGCCGATCGCCGCCACCAGCACCGCCAGGACGCGCAAGGCCCAACCCCGGATCGCGAGCGTCGCGATGGCCGCTGCGATCAAGGCGACGGCCAGCGGAACCAGTGCCGCGGACCAGTCGGCACCGGATACCGACAACGTCCTGGGCTCGCCCAAACCGTCGAAGGAACGCAGTCGCACCCAAGCGAGCTTCGAGGCTGCCCATAGCCCGCCTGCGGCGATCACCAGCAGCCCCGCGCCCGCCAGGAGCCGCTTTCGGCCCGGACTCTTGCGGGCCGAGTCAGACATCGGCGGCGCCCGTGAGGGTTTCGGCCGCGGCGATGGCATTGAGTACCGCGGTGGCCTTGTTCCGGGCCTCGTTGTACTCGTACTCACCCTTGGAGTCGGCGACCACGCCTCCGCCGGCCTGGACATATGCACGGCCGTCCTTGAACAGCGCGGTCCGGATCGCGATGGCGAAATCGGCATTGCCGGCGAAGTCCAGGTATCCCAGGACTCCCCCATACAGTCCGCGGCGCGTGAGCTCGACTTCTTCGATCAGTTCCATGGCGCGAACCTTCGGTGCCCCCGACAGCGTCCCGGCCGGGAAGCACGCGGTGATGGCGTCCAGCGCCGTCTTGCCGTCGGCCAGCGAGCCGGTGACCGTGGACACCAGGTGCATGACGTGGCTGTAGCGCTCGATATGGCTGTAATCGCTGACTTTGACGGTGCCGGGGGTACACACCCGGCCGAGATCGTTGCGTCCTAGGTCGACCAGCATGAGGTGCTCGGAGAGCTCTTTTTCGTCGGCGAGCAGATCCTTGGCCAGCAGCGTGTCTTCCTCGTCGGTTGCGCCGCGCCAGCGCGTTCCTGCAATGGGATGGGTGGTCGCCACCCCGTCTTTCACCGTGACCAGCGCCTCCGGACTTGATCCGACGATCGAAAATGCCGTACCGCCATCGGAATCCGGCGCATGAAAAAGATACATGTACGGGCTGGGGTTGGTGACCCGCAGAATCCGGTATACCTCGAGGGGATCAACCTTGGTTTCCATTTCGAAGCGCATGCTCGGCACCACCTGGAACGCCTCGCCGGCCTCGATATCGCCGACCAGTTTGTCGACGATCGCGCTGTACTCCTCGACAGAGCGCTGACTGCGATATGTCGGCGCCGGTCGGTCGAAGTGCGCGACGGTGGACGGCAGCGGCTGGCTCAGTGCCGCGGTCATCACGTCAAGTCGTGCGACGGCACCGTCGTAGGCCTCGGCCACGCGCTCCGGGGTGTCATCCCAGTTGACCGCATTGGCGATCAGCGTGATGGTGCCCTCGTGGTGGTCGACCGCCGCCATGTCGGTGGCAAGCAGCAGAAGCAGATCCGGAAGCCCAAGGTCATCGGTGGTGTTTTCCGGTAGTCGCTCCAGCCGCCGCACGATGTCGTAAGCCAGGAAGCCCACCATGCCGCCAGACAGCGGTGGCAGGTCGGAGAGCGACTCACCCGCCAGCAAGTCCATGGTGGCGCGCAGCGCCTCAAGTGGGTCACCGCCGGCAGGAGCCCCGTCCGGAGTCGCCCCCAGCCAAGCGGCCTGACCGCCACGCACCGTCAGCGCCGAGGGCGATCCGGCACCGATGAACGACCACCGAGACCATGACCGCCCATTCTCTGCCGATTCGAGCAGGAAGGTGCCCGGACGGTTGGCACCCAGCTTTCGGTACGCCGAGAGTGGAGTCTCGCTGTCTGCCAGTACTTTTCGAGTCACCGGCACCACCCGATGCACCGCCGCCAGGGCGTTGAACTCTTCCCTGGTGATCGTGGCTGCGCCGCTGACAGTGCTATGCATGGACCACATTCTCCCAGACCCCCGCCAGCCGATATGGTGATGCCACCGGGGGCAACGCGTGGGCCTAGACCTTGTACGCCTTCAGGGGTCGCGGCGAGTCGTTCCAGACTGGCGATGACCGAGTCCCGATTCATCCCCCAGTCCAGCGAGAGCCTCGCTTTCGATACCCAGCTTTTCGGGGAAGGATCCGTCAAGAACCTTGCGCCCGCTGTCGGTCTTGCTGATGATCGCCGCCCGCCGGCCATTCGCATTCGCCTGTCGCCGACGATCTGGTACAGATCAAGATCTCGGTCTTCGTCGCCAATGGTGACAACGACCTGATGGTCGCCAGTCTTCTAGTACCACCACGAGTTCGTAGCGGAGGTTGTCGACTTCCTAGATTCCTCGCCTGCAACGCCCTGAGGTCGCGGCGATCAATGGACTGGGCCTTCCGCGGGCTGGCGAGGTGGCTGTATCGAATGTGCGCCGCTGCCTCATAGCCCGGCCGCCCCTACAACGAAACACACTCCGTTCGAGGACTATTGGAGGAGCTGAGCCTCAGTGGTGAGCAGAAGCGACGAGCACTAGCCGTGACCCAGTCCCTCCGGCTGAACTGAATACTGGCACATAGTGTGCGCATCGAGGTCTGAGGCCGATCTATCGCCATGCTCCAGGACGAACGCGCGTGGGGGCTGTGGCCATTGGGCTGGGTCTCTGTTAGGATGGAACTGGTTGATTTTCTTAGTGACACGCTCGCGAAGATTTTCCGCGGCGGACACATATCAAGCCCGTGAGTTTCATTGGTTGCTTTGATTTCGCGTATCTCCGCAGACCCAGGATCGATCGTCGGTCCTGTACTTAAAAACTCAGGAGAGTTAGCGCATGGCTCAAGGCATTGTGAAGTGGTTCAACGCCGAAAAGGGATTTGGGTTCATTACCCCGGACAGCGGCAGCAAGGACCTGTTTGTTCACTTCTCAGCCATCATCGATCAGGGCGGATACCGCAGCCTCAATGAGAACGATCGCGTCAGCTTCGAGGAAGAAGCCGGCGATCGCGGCCCACAGGCCGTGTCAGTGCAGACTGTCTAAAGTCTCACTGCCCAAAAGTATTTCGGTTGGCTGCCCGGTAAGTCTGGGCAGCCAACCTCTGTATTTGAAGATGGGATCAACTACCGACGTCGCGGTGGTCGTCTCGGCGGCCGGAGCGTGGGGGCCAAGGGGCCGGGTCCGGTCCGGTGCCCGGTTCGCGAGGCTGCTGTGTAGTTGGGTGTTGATGGCGCGGGCCTCGGCGAGTTGATCCTCTAAAATCATGCGATGGGGTGTCGGGCGGCCCGCCTCGGGGACCTGCTGCCTCGGCGTGGCGTTGGCGTGTGCAGATCGTCCACCTGTGGATGTAGACCACGATGCCCAAGCGGTGTGGTCCTTTCGGGGCGGGCTGGCCCGGCACTGCTGGAAATAGCTGTGCCATCACCTCGCTTTCACCTGGTTGTGACCGGATTAGCTTGTGGGCATGCGCATCTCGCCGGCGGAGGGCTCCTTTGCATCGGGTCGACTCGCCGGACTGGTCCGTTGCGTTGTCGCGGCGATGTGCGATGGTGAGACCGACCAGCTGGCCGGGGCCCGCGAAGGGCACACCCGACCGCTGGTGGCGTCGGCTGTTGACACAGGGGAGCTTCGGCGGCGCAGAATATGGCGTCGACTTCGGCGATCAGCGCGATCAGCCCAGTGGGGTCGTCCAGATCCAGGGCGGCCAGCACCTCTGACTCGGACGGGCTCGGCAGTACCGGCGCCGCCATCATCATCATCATCATCATCATTGCGCTCTGCGTCATTGCTCACCTCCTTTATGCTGTCAACGAGGCCGACCATCCAGGTTTTGGGACGCGCTCTATTGCGATAGGTATTCGCTGAAGCCCCCCAGGACCCACGGGGGCATCGAGGCGCTGGAGCCGAGGATGGATCTGGCATGATCACCACCGCATCATCCCGAGGTCGCCCGGCGCCGGATGAGGCGTCGCCCGGCGCCGGATGAGGCGTCGCCCAGCGCCGGATGACCGCGGGGTCGCACGTGTGGTCCCGGCCCAGCTAGCGGAACACGGATACCGTCAGGCGTTGATCGGTTCCTTGATCGCACTACCGCTACGCACCGCGTCGCCCTCCTCGGTGATCACCGTGGTGTCATCGATCGCCTTGGCGGCGGGACGATCCACGGCGATTTTGCGGGGTTTGGCCTTCTCCGCTACCGGGATCACTAGCCGCAAGACTCCCTCGTGGTAGTCCGCGGTGATTCGGCCGGTGTCCAGATTGTTGCCCAGTACCAGCTGGCGTGAGAACACCCCACGGGGACGCTCGGCGGCCAACATCTCGCGGCTGGGATCCAGTGGTGCGCGCTCGGCGCGCACGGTCACCACATTGTTCTCGATATCCAGATCCAGCGAATCGGCAGCGATACCGGGCAGATCGAACTCCACGTGGAATTCATCTCCGTCACGCCAGGCATCCATCGGCATCGCCACCGGACGTGCCGCGGTTCCCAGCACCTGCTGGGTGAAGCGATCTAGCTCTCGGAATGGATCGGTACGCATCAGCATCGTGGCCACCTCCATCTGTCCTTTCCCTTGTGCCATCTGTGCGCTTCCAACTGGTTTATCTATGTCAGTTGGTATAGATTTATTTAGCACTCAACGATGCCGAGTGCAAGTAGGCGAATGAGAAAAGTCGTGGCGATGATCGATGAAGGCTTGCCGGTGCACGGCCCGGGGATCCGCGCTCAGATGCCCGCACCCCACCACGGGGTGTATGGGATCACGATCGCCGCTGAGTTGTCCGGCGCTCCCACACAATCGCTGCGACTGTGGGAACGCCACGGGCTGCTGTCTCCGGCGCGCACCGCGGGCGGCACCCGCCGCTACAGCGCCGATGACTTGGCGCGTATCGAACGCATTGTCGGCCTCGTTATGGCCGGTGTCAACATCGCAGGCATCGGTCGCATTTTGGACCTCGAAGACATCAACGCCGCACTACGATCCAGCGCCGCAGACCACGCCACACTCAAGCGGGAAGGTGAGAATTCAGCCATCCGTCAACGCCCTTAGCGTACGGGGGTAGCCGACGAATGCTTGTTCTGCGGAATCATCTCCGGCGAGGTACCCGGCGTCCGGGTAGCCGAGGACGCCGACACGTACGCGTTCATGGATTATCAACCCGGGTTCTGATGGACATCTCCTGGTGGTTCCCACGCGGCACAGCAAGGATCTGCTGGCGATACCCGCCGATGACCTCAGCGCGGTGGCCATCACCGCGCAGCGGATAGCCAAAGCCGTGGTTTCCGAGCTCGGCGCCGACGGGGTGAACCTCCTGAATTGCTGTGGCGCCCAAGCCTGGCAGACGGAGTTCCATTTCCATCTGCACGTGATTCCCGATATGCCAACAAGGCCAGGGATGGACTACGGCTGCCGTGGGTGCCCGGTGTGCGCGGAGACATGCGCGCCATCGCTGGCCTGGCACACCGGCTGGCCACCGCGCTGGCGTAGCGTTCAACTCATGAAACCTGGTGATCGCGTCGCCGACTTCGAGCTTCCGGATCAGACCGGAACCACCCGCAGCCTGTCGGCTCTGCTGGCCGACGGCCCTGTCGTGCTCTTCTTCTACCCCGCCGCCAATACCCCCGGCTGCACCGCCGAGGCCTGCCATTTCCGCGATCTGGCAAGCGAATTCAAGGAAGTCGGCGCCTCGCGGGTAGGCATCAGCGTCGACTCAGTGGAGAAACAGGCCGACTTCGCCGATAAGCGCAAGTTCGACTATCCGCTGCTCTCGGACACCGGCGGCAAGGTTTCCACGGCGTTCGGCGTCAAGCGCGGCCTGTTGGGAAAGCTCGCCCCGGTCAAGCGGACCACGTTCGTCATCGGCACCGACAAAACGGTGCTCGAGGTTTTCGCCAGCGAACTGAACATGAATGCCCACGCGGACAAGGCCCTAGAGTTCCTCCGCGCCCGCAAGTAGCTCGTCAGCATCAAAGCAGCTGTGCGCACCGGTGTGGCACGCCGGTCCGGTTTGATCGACTTCCAGCACCAGTGTGTCCCCGTCGCAGTCCAGCCGCACCGAGCGCACGTACTGGGTGTGCCCGGACGTCTCGCCCTTGACCCATAGCCGGTGGCGGGAACGCGAGAAGTAGGTGCCCTGCCGGGTGGACAACGTCAGGGCCAGGGCCTCGTCGTTCATCCACGCCACCATCAGCACGGTACCGGTTCCGTGTTCCTGAACCACCGCGGTCACCAGACCTGCCGGATCGCGTTTCAGGCGCGCGGCAATCCCGGGATCCAGCTCGGTCATCGCACCGTGATCCCCTCTGCGGCCATCGCCGCTTTCACCTCTCCGATGGTCAGTTCCCGGAAATGGAATACACTGGCCGCCAGCACCGCGTCGGCGCCGGCCTTCACCGCGGGCGCGAAATGTCCCACGGCACCTGCGCCTCCACTGGCGATCACCGGAACGCCGACCGCGGCACGCGCCGCGGCGATCATCTGCAGATCGAACCCCGCCTTGGTGCCATCGGCATCCATGGAATTGAGCAAGATCTCCCCCACACCCAACTCTGCTCCGCGACATGTCCATTCGATCGCATCGATGCCGGTGCCCTGACGTCCGCCATGCGTGGTCACCTCCCACCCCGACGGTGTGGGCGCATCACCGTCGCGGACTCGACGTGCGTCGACACTCAGCACGATGCACTGCGATCCGAATCGCTGCGCCAACTCCGCCAGCAATTCCGGACGCGCGATGGCTGCGGTGTTCACCCCAACCTTGTCCGCACCGGCACGCAGCAGCACGTTGACATCGTCGACCGACCGCACGCCGCCACCGACCGTCAGGGGAATGAACACCTGCTCGGCGGTGCGCCGGACCACATCCAGCATGGTGGCCCGTCCCGACGAGGACGCCGTGACATCCAGGAAGGTGAGCTCGTCGACGCCCTCGCTGTCGTACGCGGCGGCCAGCTCCACCGGATCCCCCGCATCCCGCAGGTTTTCAAAGTTGACGCCCTTGACCACTCGACCGTCGTCGACGTCCAGGCAGGCGATGACACGGGTCGCGACACTCATCGGTAGTCCTCCGGATCTCCGACCTCGGCCAGCACTGCCAGGATCTGTTCGTGCACGCCGGGCGCGGCAACCAGCACCGACGGCGACTCCGGTGTCCACGGCGCACCGGCGAGGTCGGTCGCGTAACCGCCTGCCGCCTGCACCAAGGCGATTCCGGCGGCGTGATCCCACACGTGCGCGCCGAAACTCATCGCTGCGCCCAAGATCCCGCCCGCGGTGAACGCCACATCTATTCCGGTGCTGCCGTGCATCCGCAGCCGAGACGTGATGCGGCTCAGTTTCTCCAGCACCGTCAGCCGGTAACGGCCGGGTACTCGCCCCTTCCAATCGACGTTGAAGGTGCCCAGGCCCACCGCCACGTCCGCGAGATCGGTGTGCGCCAGCGGAGGCATCACAACGCCATTGCGCATCAGCGGGCCTCCAGCGACCGCGGTGTACTTGTCCCCCATGAACGGCAACCAGGTCAAACCCGCCACCGGGACGCCGTCGGACATCAAACCCAACAGGATCGCGGCCATCGGCGAGCCCGCCGCGTAGTTGACGGTGCCATCGATGGGATCGACCACCCAGACTAGCCCGGAATCCACTGCGGGGCCGCCGAATTCTTCTCCGTGTACACCGATTCCAGTGCGCTCGGTCAGTGCCCCGACCACCATCCGCTCGATGGCCAGATCTTCCTCGGTGGCGAAGTCCTTGCCGCCCTTGAACACCACACCATCAGCCCCATGACCGGCCACGAAGCGCTGAGCCGCCGCATCCAAAATCACGGACGCCTCGCGTACCAGCGCTTCCAGTTCAGCGGTCGTGGGCATGTCAGGAAACGGCGGCTATCGCATCGGGCAGGGTGAAACGCCCCGCGTACAGAGCCTTACCGACAATTGCGCCCTCGATGCCTGCGCCGGTCAATTCCGCGATGGCGCGCAGGTCGTCCAGGCTCGATACTCCGCCGGAAGCGATGACGGGAGCGTTCGCCACACCCGCGACCTGCGCCAGCAGCTCGAGGTTCGGCCCGGTGAGGGTGCCGTCCTTGGTAACGTCGGTCACGACGTAGCGTGAACAACCTTGTGCGCGTAGACGTTCGAGTACCTCCCACAGGTCGCCGCCGTCGCTGACCCAGCCCCGACCACGCAAGCGGTGTTCGCAATCGACAATTTCGACATCCAGCCCCACGGCCACGCGGTCGCCGTGCCGGGCGATCGCCGAGGCACACCACTGCGGGTCCTCCAGTGCCGCGGTGCCGAGGTTGACCCGGGCACAGCCGGTGGCCAATGCCGCGGTCAACGACTCGTCGTCGCGAATACCGCCCGACAGCTCCACCTTGACGTCGAGCTCACCCACCACCTGTGCGAGCAGCTCGCGGTTGGAACCACGACCGAATGCCGCATCGAGGTCCACCAGGTGAACCCACTCGGCACCGTCGTTCTGCCACGCCATCGCCGCATCGCGCGGCGAGCCGTAGGTGGTTTCACTACCCGCTTTACCCTGCACGAGGCGCACGGCCTGACCGTCGGCGACGTCGACCGCCGGCAATAGAACGAGACTCAAGAGATTCCCTTCACCCAATTACTCAACAACACGGCCCCCGCATCGCCACTCTTCTCCGGATGGAACTGGGTGGCAGCAAGTGGCCCATTCTCCACCGCCGCGATAAACGGCACATGATGGGTTGCCCAGGTCACCAGCGGCTTGGCGATCGGCGACTCGCTCGGCGTTTCCAGCTCCCACTTTTGCACGGCGTACGAGTGCACGAAATAGAAGCGGCTGTCCGCATCCAGGCCGGCGAACAGCTCAGACCCCTGCGCCGACTCGACGGTGTTCCACCCCATGTGCGGTATCACCGGAGCATCCAGGCGACTGACCACGCCGGGCCACTGGCCGCATCCCTGCGTGTCGACGCCGAACTCGATCCCGTGGCTGAACAGAATTTGCATACCAACGCAGATACCGAGCACCGGACGGCCGCCGGAGAGCCGGATGTCGATGACGCGCTCACCGTCGATGCCGCGCAGTCCCTCCATGCATGCCGCGAAGGCACCCACTCCGGGGACCACCAGGCCGTCGGCATTGAGCGCGGCATTGGCATCGGCGGTCACCGTGACGTCCGCGCCCACCCGTTCCAGCGCACGTTGGGCTGACCTGAGGTTTCCCGAACCGTAGTCGAGGACAACGACCTTCGTCCCCGCACCCGTCACAGGCTGCCCTTGGTCGACGGCACGCCGGTCACGCGGGGGTCGGGCTCGACGGCTTGGCGCAGCGCACGGGCAACCGCCTTGTACTGGGCCTCGGTGATGTGGTGCGGGTCGCGACCGTACAAGGTGCGGACATGCAGCGCGATCCGGGCGTTGAGTGCCAACGACTCGAACACGTGCGCGTTGATGACGGTGTGATACGGAACCGAGGAACCGGCAATGGTGGTATGCAGCAGATGTTCCGGTTCGCCGATGTGCACACAGTAGGGGCGGCCCGATACATCCACCACGGCGTGAGCCAACGTCTCGTCCATCGGGATGAAGGCATCGCCGAACCGGCGGATTCCCTTCTTGTCCCCCAGGGCCTCCGCGAGTGCCTGTCCCAGCGTGATGGCAGTGTCCTCCACCGTATGGTGGGCCTCGATCTCGGTGTCGCCCTTAGCCGTGATCTTCAGATCGAAACTGGCGTGGGTGCCCAGCGCGGTGAGCATATGGTCATAGAACGGCACGCCGGTGTCGATGTGCACCTGGCCGGTTCCGTCCAGGTGCAGTTCGACCACGATGTCCGACTCACGGGTGGCACGGGCAATCCGCGCGACGCGATCAGTCATGACTCTCCTTCCAGGTCCGTCGCAGCCAGGCTGTCGCTGACTTTCAAGAACACGTCATTCTCGCTCGCCAACCCGACGGTGACGCGCAGATAACCGGGAATCCCTACGTCACGAATGAGAACCCCGGCATCGAGGTACCGCTGCCAGCTCCCCGCGGAATCGGCGAACCGGCCGAAGAGGATGAAGTTGGCATCGCTGGGAATGACGCGGAATCCGCTGGCCGACAACGCCTCGGAAACCCGGATACGCTCTGCGACCAACGTCGCGACACTTCCTAGGGTTTCGGCGCGGTGCTTCACGGCGGCGCGAGCGGCAGCCTGGGTAAGCACCGAGAGGTGATACGGCAACCGCACCAACAATAGCGCGTCGATGACAGCCGGTGCCGCAACCAGGTAGCCGAGCCGTCCACCCGCAAAGGCGAAGGCCTTGCTCATGGTCCGGCTCACGATTAATTTCGCCGGATACTCGTCGATCAGAATGACCCCGCTGGGCGCCGCAGAGAATTCGCCATAGGCCTCGTCCAGAATTACCACCCCGGGAGCCGCGTCGAGGAGCTGACGCAGATCCTCCAGCGGAAGAGACTGTCCCGTCGGGTTGTTGGGGCTGGTCACGAAGACGACATCGGGCTGACGCTCCCGCACTGCCGCGACGGCCGCGCCGATGTCCAGCGAGAAATCCTCCGAACGCTGCGCCTGCAGCCATTCGGTTTGGGTTCCGTCGGAGATGATGGGGTGCATCGAGTAGGACGGCGTGAACCCCAACGCCTTGCGGCCCGGCCCACCGAAGGCCTGCAATAGTTGTTGCAGCACCTCATTGGAACCGTTTGCCGCCCAGACATTCTCGGTGGCAACGGGCACGCCCGTCTGCTCCGTCAGATACCCGGCCAGGTCCGCGCGCAAGGCCACCGCATCCCGATCCGGATAACGATGCAGGGCCGCGGCAACCAATCGCACCGAATCCGCGACATCGTCGACGAGGCCTGCCGATGGTTCGTGCGGATTCTCGTTCGTGTTCAGCCGCACCGGCACGGTCAGCTGTGGTGCGCCGTAAGGACTCTTACCGCACAGGCCCTCTCGCAGCGGCAGGTCCTCCAGTCGGGCCGCCCCGCCGATCGGGCCACTCATGATCGCTCGAACCTGCGGCGAACGGCCTCACCGTGCGCGGGCAGATTCTCGGCGTTGGCGAGCGTGATCACGTGCCCGGAAACCTCTTTGAGGGCGGCCTCGGTGTAGTCCACGATGTGGATGCCGCGCAGAAAGGTCTGCACCGACAACCCACTGGAGTGCCGCGCGCATCCGGCGGTGGGCAACACGTGATTGGACCCGGCGCAGTAGTCGCCGAGACTGACCGGAGACCACGGGCCCAGGAAGATCGCGCCGGCATTGCGGACCCGTGCGGCCACCGGGACCGGCTCGGCCGTCTGAATTTCCAGATGTTCGGCCGCGTAGGCATTGACAACCTTGATTCCGGCGCTGATGTCGTCGACCAGGACGATCCCCGATTGGGGGCCGGTCAAGGCGGCGGTCACTCTCTCGGCGTGCACCGTCGTCCGCAATTGTGCGGCCGTCTCTGTCACCACCGCATCGGCCAGCGTCTCGCTGGTGGTGACGAGCACACTCGCCGCCAGTACATCGTGTTCGGCCTGGCTGATCAAGTCGGCGGCCACGTGCACCGGGTCGGCGGTCTCGTCGGCGAGGATCGCGATCTCGGTGGGGCCTGCCTCGGCATCGATGCCCACCAGCGAGCGGCACAACCGCTTGGCCGCGGTCACATAGATGTTGCCGGGTCCGGTGATCATGTCGACGGGTGCCAGCTCGGTCCCGTCGGTATCGGTACCACCGTGCGCCAGTAGCGCGACACCCTGTGCACCACCCACCGCCCAGATCTCCTCGACACCGAGCAAGCGCGCCGCCGCGAGAATGGTCGGGTGCGGCAGACCGCCGAACTGGGCCTGTGGCGGCGAGGCGATGACGAGCGATCCCACCCCCGCGGTCTGTGCCGGAACGACGTTCATCACGACGCTCGACGGATACACGGCGTTTCCGCCGGGGACGTACAGACCCACGCGCTCGACCGGTACCCACCGCTCGGTGACGGTGGCACCGTCGGCAACAGTGGTCACCGTGTCCTGACGGCGCTGATCGGCGTGCACAGCCCGTGCGCGCACGATGGCTACTTCAAGCGCGTCGCGTACCGCCGGATCCAGCTCGTCGAGGGCACGCTCCAGCTCAGCCGCCGATACCCGGACGGTCGCGGGCCGGACCCCGTCAAACTGTGCGCAGTATTCCAGCGCCGCCTCGGCGCCGCGGTCGCGAACGGCTTCTACGACCGGGCGCACCGTCGGCAGCACGGCGTCGACATCTGTGCCGCCCCGCGGGAGGGCAGAGCGTAGATGGGACGGGGACAGGCTCGCACCACGCATGTCCATACGGCGAAGCAGCGAGGAGCCGCTTACACGAAGAGCGTCCGATGGGGTGGGTCCGTCAGTCACATAAGCCATTGTCCCAGAGCTGCTCAACACCATTTACCAGGCAGTCACCGGTTGTGTGTGACGCAGGTCTAACTAGACTCATCCGGAGCTCAGCGCAAGGAAACCCGCACCTACTTCCCAACGATCGGAACATCGATGTCAGCAAACAATCAGCCCGGCGTCCCCATGCTCATGCCCGAGTGGCTTGAGCGCGCGCAAATCAAATACATGAACCCGCTGATTGCTCCCATCTCACGTTTCCTTCCTTCCTTCGCTACCGTCACGCACTTTGGCCGCACCTCTGGCACCAGGTACGAAACCACGGTGAACGTATTTCGCAAAGCCAACTCGGTATCCATCGGACTAATCCACGGCAAGACCAACTGGACCAAGAACGTGATCGCCGCCGGCGGCGCGGATATCCGGCTGTTCGGCGGCAAGCAGATCCGTGTGGTCAATCCACGCATCGTGAAGCAGGGGCAGGGCGACCCCGCGCTGACCAGGTCCACCCGTCAGTTGAACAAGCGGGCGGGCGTGTTCGTGGCCGATATCGCGGAGTAATCCCGGTGTTCGACGCCCCGGTCCCGAGCGTCTGCCCAGGGGGCACGGCGACGTCAGGCCCCGGGGGTGAGGAACTCCTGCTGCGGACGTCCGGCGGTGCGGTATCGCAACCGCATCTGCACCTCCGAATTCCCCACCAGCGAGGCGAGATAGCGTTCGGCCGTCGCGCGCGTGATCCCGACTGCCATCGCAACCTCGGCCGACGACATCGGCGATGACGATTTCGAATCGCCTGCAGCACAAGCTGCGTATGCGCGGTACCGGAAGATGATCGCCGGGGCGTTGAGCTACCTGGTGAAGCCAAGCTGGTGGCCGCGTTCGTACAAACACTCCGCTGGATCAAACAGCATTCACCCGCACAGATCGCGGACAAGATGCCGCCGCAGTACGCGGGCGGAAGTAGGGACCTGTAGATACAGTGCATCGCCGACTCGATCGGCATACTCGAAGAACGTGGCACCAGTGAAGGACCGGATCGATCTCGCCGCGACCTACACGACGGAGTTCGCGCGGGCGGCGCTGCGCGACTAGGCGCTACATATCCAAACCGATGTCGAGCACCCGAGCGGAGTGTGTCAACGCACCCACCGCAAGGTAGTCGACGCCCGTCTTGGCATATGCGGCAGCGGTTTCCAGTGATAACCCACCGGAAGACTCAAGCTTGAGCTGCGGAGCGCGGGCGTCACGCCGCTGCGCAGCCACCTGGGTCTGCCACACCGGGAAGTTGTCCAGCAGTACGAGCTCGGCGCCCTCAGCCATGACCTCGTCGAGTTGTTCGAGCGAGTCGACCTCGACCTCGCACTCGATGTCCGGCGCCACCGCGCGCACCGCGCGCAGCGCGGCCACCACCGAACCGGCGGCCGCCACGTGGTTGTCTTTGATCAGCGCCGCGTCTCCGAGGCCGAGGCGGTGGTTGACACCGCCGCCGGCACGCACTGCGTATTTCTGCAGCAGCCGCAGACCCGGAAGGGTTTTGCGAGTGTCTCGGATCTGCGCCTTGGTGCCGTCCACCGCGTCCACCCATGCCGCGGTGGTGGTGGCGATACCCGAGAGATGACATACCAGATTGAGCATGGTGCGCTCGGCGGTCAGCAAATCGCGGGTGGGCGCGGACACGGTGAGCAGCGGCGCGCCGGTACCGACTGGAGTGCCGTCTGTCAGACGACTCTCGACTCGATAGTTCCCCGGGCCCACCACCTCGTCCAGCACGATGAGGGCGATATCGACCCCGGCGACCACGCCACCGGCACGGGTCACCATCGAGGCAGTGCATTCGGCGTCGGCCGGCACGGTCGCCTGGCTCGTGACATCCGGGCCATACCGCAGATCCTCGGCAAGAGCGCGCTGCACTACCGAACGTGCCTCGGCGAGTTCGGATTCCGTCAAAGTTTCGGTCAACATGGCACTCCCGACGGTAGCGCAACCTCGCATCCACCGGAATTGCGGCGCACCGGAAGACTCACGGCAAACTGCGGATCGGTCAGCGGCCAGTCCGCGCGAGCATGGCACCCGCGAGATTCCGTGCGTGCTGAGGCTGCGGCAACAACCGCGGCGGCGGTGAGGGTGAGCGCGGCGTCTTCCACCTCGTGCGGTGTGCAGGCCGGTGTCGCACGGCCCGAACGCAGATCGGCATCGAGCATTCCAAGTCCCTCGGCGTCTCGGAGCACCGACGCCCATCGGGTCATCGCCGTCTGCAACCGCCGCCGATTCAGACGCGGTTGCGCGCAATCGCGGTCCTCGGTGACGGTGGACCGGCCGGCCACCTCTGCCGCGGACTCCCCCGCACGCCTGCCCACCACGAGACCTTCCAACAAACTGTTGGAAGCCAAACGATTCGCTCCGTGCATGCCGGTACGTGCGACCTCTCCGGCCGCGAACAGTCCGGCCACCGCGGTCTGCCCGGAGGCATCGGTGACTACGCCACCACAGCTGTAGTGGGCGCCCGGGACCACCGGAATGAGCTGGACCGCGGGATCGATTCCGGCCGTCGCACACGCGGCGGTGATGGTCGGGAATCGACCCGCGAAGTTCTCGATGCCGCGTGCGTCCAGGTACACGCAGTCGTCCCCGGTATCGCGCAGCCTGCGGGCGATGGCGCCGGCCACGACATCGCGCGGTGCCAGGTCACCGAGCGGATGCACGCCACCGGTCACCGAATCTCCCCGAGCATCGACGAGGGTGGCCCCCTCGCCGCGGACCGCCTCGCTAATGAGCGGCCGGCATCCGGTGGCTTGCGGGGTGTGCAGCATCGTCGGGTGGAACTGGATGAACTCGATATCGGCCACGAGTCCACCGGCACGCAATCCCAGCGCGATCCCGTCCCCCGTGGACCCCTCGGGATTGGTGGTGGCCGAATACAGATGCCCCAGGCCGCCGGTGGCCAGCACCACGGCACCCGTTCTGATCACCCCCAGGCCATCGCAGTTCCCGACGAGAACACCGCCGACTCCATCGGTTCCGGTCAGGATGTCGTAGACCACGTGGCTGCGCCGGATGTCCAGCATCGCCGCGGCATGATCGAGGGCGCGCTGCACTTCCGCGCCGGTCGCATCACCGCCTGCATGGATGATGCGGCGGGTGCTGTGCCCACCCTCACGCGTCAATGCCCACTGCCCGGAGCGTGTTTCATCGAATCGCGCGCCGTCTGCCACCAGATCGCGTACCGCGCGATAACCGTCCGACACGATTGAGCGCACCGCCTCGGTATCGCACAGACCGGCTCCCGCAGCCAGCGTGTCCCGGACGTGCGCCTCCACGGAATCCTCCGTATCCGGCAACACCACCGCGATACCGCCCTGCGCGAAGTGCGTGGCAGTCGCACCTATCTTGCTGAGCACCATGACCTTTCGGCCCCGCCTGTGTGCAGCTAGCGCGGCCGCCAGACCGGCGACACCCGCGCCGACGACGACCACATCTGCATCAGTGCTCCAGGTGGTCCCCGCCGGCAACGTCATTCTCCGCCGCCTGGTTGTCCGATCTCGATCATCCGCTGAACACTGCGCCGCGCCAACCGGGCGGTCTCGGGATCCACGTGCACCTCGTCGCGACCTTCGACCAGACACCGCAGCATGGCCGCGGGCGTGATCATCTTCATGTACGTGCACGAAGCCCGGTCGTTGACCGCCAGGAAGTTCACGTCGGGGGCCGCCTTGCGCAGCTGGTGCAACATGCCGACTTCGGTGGCCACCAGCACTTCACGTGCACGGGTTTCGCGCGCCGCGTCGAGCATGCCGCCGGTCGAGAGAATCTTCACCCGATCATCGGGTACGGCCCCCGTGCCCGCGAGGTACAGCGCCGATGTCGCGCAGCCGCATTCGGGGTGCACAAACAGCTCGGCATCCGGGTGCGAACGCGCCTGACCGGCAAGTTCCTCACCATTGATGCCTGCGTGCACATGGCACTCGCCCGCCCAGATCTGCAGATTCTGCCGACCGGTGACGCGCTTGACGTGTGCGCCGAGGAACTGGTCCGGGCAGAACAGCACCTCCCGGTCCGGGTCGATCGATGCGACCACGTCGACGGCGTTCGAGGACGTGCAGCAGATATCGGTGAGCGCCTTCACGGCCGCCGTAGTGTTGACGTAGGAGACCACGACGGCGTCGGGAAACTCGTCCTTCCAGTCGCGCAGCTCGTCGGCAGTGATGGAATCGGCAAGTGAGCATCCGGCGCGCTGATCCGGGATCAAGACCGTCTTGTCCGGGCTCAGGATCTTCGCCGTCTCCGCCATGAAGTGCACGCCACAGAACACGATCGTGTCCTCGGAGGCCTCGGCCGCGATTCGCGAGAGCGCCAACGAATCGCCGACGTGGTCGGCCACGTCCTGAATCGCAGGCAGTTGGTAGTTGTGCGCGAGCACGGTGGCACCGCGCTGATCGGCAAGCCGGCGGACCGTTTCGGCCCAGCGGGCGTCGCCCTCGACCCCGGTGTATCCACCGGGACCGTCGATCACACCGTCAAGTACTACGTCAGCTGCGGTCATGGCCGCCTCCTCGCGCCTCGGGTCTCGGTCGAGCGCCGGGCTGGGCTTGGACGACCGAGGTTTTCGACTTATGATCGAAAACGTGGTCCATACTAGCACCGAACACGAAGCGTTAGCCGTGGTGTTCCACGTGCGTCACTTTGGCGACAATCAGACGCCCGAGCTTGCCGTGCTGCTGTGGCAGCGCGCGCTGGAGCCACACCAGGGCGCCTGGGCCCTTCCCGGCGGCCGAGTGCGCACCGACGAGGACCTCCCCTCGTCCATCCGGCGCCAACTCGCCGAGAAGGTGGACGTGCGTGAGCTGGCCCACCTCGAACAGCTCGCGGTGTTTTCTGAACCGAACCGAGTACCCAGCCCGCGCACCATCGCCTCGACATTCCTCGGGCTCGTCCCCTTCCCCGCCACACCCGAACTCCCCGCGGATACCCAGTGGCACCGCGTGAGCAGCCTGCCGGCGATGGCTTTCGATCATCACGTGATGGTCGCGCACGCACACACTCGACTGGCGGCCAAGATGTCCTACACCAACATCGGATTCGCCTTGGCACCACAACAGTTCACGCTCTCCACGCTGCGGGATATCTACTGCGCGACACTCGGATATCCGGTCGATGCCACCAACCTGCAACGGGTGCTGGTGCGGCGCGGCGTACTGACACCGACCGGGACAACCGCACGATCGGGCCGCAGCGGCGGCCGCCCGGCAGCTCTCTACCGATTCACCGATGACCGGTACCGCGTCACCGATGAATTTGCCGCACTGCGACCTCCCGGCTGACCCGACTAGCCTCTTAGAGTCTTCTTAGGGTAAGAATGCCGGGGACCTTGAAGGGAGCGCACACATGGCACCCCACGACCTGGCGATTTCCGGTGACGTCGCGTGGATCGGCGAAGCACCCCATCAGGAGCTCGTGCGCGGAAGGCGGGCCTTGTTACCCACCGAGGATCCGTTCTATCTCCCACCCCGGGGCTTCGAACACGCCGCCCCCGGCACGGTGCTGCGCACCCGCGACGTCGAAATGGCGTTCCTCGGCCTGATCCCCCAGCGTTTCACCGCCACTCAGCTGCTGTACCGCAGCAATGACCTCAACCGGCAGGCCGACGCCGCGGTAACGACCGTCCTCTTACCAGAGCACACCGACTCGGCCACACCGACGCCGATCGTGTCGTACCAATGCGCCATCGATGCCGTCACCGACCGCTGCTTTCCCTCGTACGCACTGCGACGGGGTGCACATGCCTTGGGCTCATTCGCCCAGCTGGAACTGCTCCTGATCGCCGCGTTGCTCGCCGAAGGCTGGGCGGTTTCCCTTCCCGATCACGAAGGTGTCGACGGCATCTGGGGTGCCCCCGAGGAGCCCGGATATCGCACCCTCGACGGACTTCGTGCCGCACTGAACTGCGACAGGCTAGGGCTTTCCCGGCGGGCACCGATCGGACTCTGGGGCTACTCCGGCGGAGGGCTGGCCACCGCATGGGCCGCCGAGGTCAGCGCCGACTATGCCCCCGAGCTCCAGATCGCCGGGGCGGTACTTGGCTCCTTCCGCCGCCTGAACGGCGGGCTGTTCGCCGCGCTGCCCGGTCTTGTCGTCGCAGCGCTTTCACATGTGTACCCGAGCCTTGAACGCGTGATCGAAGAGCACGCGACGCCCAAGGGCAAGGAATTCCTCGGACGGCTCGAAGCGATGCCGACCTTCCGTGCGATCGCGGCCATGGCCTTCAAGGACATGGACGACCTGGTGGATCAGCCGCTCGACCAGCTTCTCGAGACACCCGAGGTACAGCACGTCTTCGACAGCACCAAACTCGGTAAGACAGTGCCGACACCGCCCGTTCTCATCATTCAGGCCGTTCACGACGAGATCATCTCGACCTCGTGCATCGACGAGCTTGCCGACACCTACCGCGGCGGCGGCGCCAGCGTGGCCTATCACCGCGATCTGCTCAACGAGCACATGCTGCTGCATCCGATGTCCGCACCCATGTCGATGGAGTGGCTCGGCGCACGGTTCAACGGCGAAGCGCTGCCGGCCGGACCGCGTCACACCAGCTGGCCGCTGGCATTCAGGCCGTCGACCTACCTCGGCCTGCTCAAGCTCGGCTGGATCAGCGCCAAGGTGCTCGGCGGACGTTCCCTCTAGCGCAGCTCAGCTGTTCAGTGCGGCGATTACCGCTTCCACCGCGGTCTTCTTGACCTGTCGATGTGCGCGGTCGGCATACTCGATGGTGCAATCCGACAGTCCGCCCAGTGCGACTGTGGCCCGGATCATCTGAGCTGCCGACGGCTTACTGCCCGCGAGCAGTCCGATCAACTGGCGCCGCCAGTCGATCACCCACTGGCCCAACTGCTCGGCGCATCCCCTGGCGCGTCCACTGCAGTCCCGATCATGCTCGACGCGCTCCAGCGCCGCTTTCCCGACCGATGGTGTTCAACCCGGCACACGACGATCAAGGACGCGATCCCGATGCCGCCGAACTGGACTGGGATGACACGGCAGTCGCTGACTCGACGCGGGCGACGGCCCACTCACTACGACTCGGCCGGACTAGGCAGTCGAGTTAGCGCCTTCGGTCGGTGGCACCGTCACGGGTATCCGGTAGACGGGTGCCGGCGCGGGCGGCCACGCTTCGAGATCATCACGGGCACAGGCGACTACGCAGAACGTGTAGGCGAGCGCCGCCAAGCACGGAGCCAGCACGAGTGAGATGGCGATCTGCGCATTTGTATGCCCGTAGAACACCGCCGGGGCCTGCACGACATACTTGATCCGGTGCCCCTCGGCGAGCTGCGCGCCAGCGATATCCAGTGCGCCATAACGCCACCTGACCAGCGCGGCACCGACACCGGCAGCGACCGCCGAGCATGCCAGGGCACCCAGCGTGACTGCCCCCACCATGATCGGGCCGCGATGCGCCCTCCACTGCCAAGCAGCCACGGATGCGATCACCGCAACCACCGTGGTCATTCCGGCGAGCAGCGTGGTGGCGACAAAGAAGTTGTCGGCCTGATTGCCCAAATGCACGAACACTCGGCCGTTGTCCCGGGTGTCGGCGATGGCCCCGTGCACTCCCGGCGCGATCAGGCTCCAGAGCGCCCCCACCAGCGCACCAGAGATCGTGAGCGCGACGACAACGATGGCTGCCGCGGCGACGCGCGAAAGCCGCGCAGCGGCAGACTGATCCATGACATTGATCGGCACCCGCGGCTCTTCGCTCGCGCTCATCGGCACCCGCGGCTCTTCGCTCGCGCTCATCGGCACCCGCGGCTCTTCGCTCGCGCTCATCGCTGCTCGAGCTGCTTGGAGTCCACCTCGCCGTGTCGCGAGCACTTCGCGTGCCATCCGTCCGGCCGCACCTGCACGATCATTCGCCGTCCGCATGCTGCACAGAAGCGGGGAGGCTCAAGGCCTAACTGGGCGGCCGTCGGAAGCGCCGATCCGGCAGCGCCACCATCGATCTCGATCCCGGTGTGCACGTTGTACTTACCGGCAGCCACCGGTTCGGTACCCATGAGGTACAGACTATTGGTCACAGGCTGCTGTTCAGAGCCTTGATCGGCATCTGCAGATCGTCGAGCAGTTCAAGATCTGCCTCGGCCGGACGACCCAGCGTTGTCAGGTAATTGCCGACGATGACTGCGTTGATGCCACCCAGAATGCCCTGCTTGGCACCCAAATCGCCCAGAGTGATCTCACGCCCGCCGGCAAACCGCAGCATCGTGCGTGGGAGCGCGAGGCGGAACGCCGCCACCGCACGCAACGCGTCCGCTGCCGGCAGCACCTCCAGATCGCCGAAAGGCGTTCCGGGGCGCGGGTTCAGGAAGTTCAGCGGCACCTCGTCCGGTTCCAGCTCAGCTAGGTTCGCGGCGAATTCCGCACGCTGCTCCAGGGTCTCGCCCATGCCGAGGATGCCGCCGCAGCAGACCTCCATGCCCGCGTCGCGGACCATCTTGAGGGTGTCCCAGCGCTCTTCCCAGCTGTGCGTGGTGACCACGTTCGGGAAGTGCGACTTGGCGGTCTCGAGGTTGTGGTTGTACCGATGCACACCCATCGCCGACAAACGGTCGACCTGCTCCTGGGTCAGCATGCCCAGTGAGCAGGCGATCTGAATGTCGACTTCGTTGCGGATCGCTTCGATACCGGCGGCAACCTGAGCGAGCAGCCGCTCATCGGGACCACGCACGGCCGCGACGATGCAGAACTCGGTCGCTCCGGACTTCGCGGTCTGCTTGGCGGCCTCGACCAGGCTCGGAATGTCGAGCCACGCGCTGCGCACCGGAGATGCGAACAGGCCGGACTGCGAACAGAAATGGCAGTCCTCGGGGCAACCGCCGGTCTTCAGGCTGATGATGCCCTCGACCTCGACCTCGGGGCCGCACCAGCGCATCCGCACCTCGTGGGCGAGCGCGAGCAGCTCCTCCAGGCGATCGTCGGGAAGCTGGAGCACCCGCAGCACCTGATCCTGCGCCAGGCCCACACCCTGTTCCAGCACCTGCTCACGCGCGACGGCCAATACGTCGGCGTCCGTCGCGGCTGTCAGCTCGGCTGTCTCAGTCACGCAGCGCTCCTCACTAGGTACAAACCTGATACTCAATCCTGAACGGTGTTCAGGTTAGAGTATGGCCATCACTGAGCCAAACAAGGGGCGCACGGCCCCGCCGATGAGCCGCTTACGCGAAGAGCGCCGAGCGCTGAACCGACACGACCTGGTGCGCCGGGCCACCGCGCTTCTCGACGACTACGGGATCGCGGATCTGACCATGCGCCGGCTGGCTCGTGAGCTGGACATCGCACCGAGCGCGCTGTATTGGCACTTCGCCAACAAGCAACAGCTGCTCGGCGCGGTCGCCGATCACGTGTTGGCTCCATTGGCCGAGACCGACCGTCGTGACATGCCCTGGCAGCAGCGCATCGACTCTGTGTGCTCGGCGCTGCGCGATGCCCTGCTCTCCCACAAAGACGGTGCGGAACTGGTGTCGGCCAGCTTCGCCTCGGGCCAGACCTCGCACATGATCACGGTCCTCGATCGCCTGGCTGAGGCCGCGGTCGCCGCGGGACTGAGTGCGGTTCCCGCCGCGCTGGCCGGGCGCAGCATCGTCTACTACGTGCTCGGGTACGTTGCCGATGAACAGTCCCGCCTGCAATGGGACTCCGCCGGTGCCCTGCAAGACGATCAGTCGTTTCTCGCGGACGGTGCGGGCTTGGCTGACCCGACCGCGCAGTTCGGTTTCGGCGTGCGGCTGCTGGTCGACGGCATCGGTCAGTTGGCCCGCCAGCCCAGCTCGGTCAGCTAGCGGCCACCAGCTCGGCCACCCACTGCGGGTCGAACAGCGCCATACTCATCTCCGCGAACGCTGCGGGCATCAGGCGTGCGGCGCCTTCGGGAATCACCGCGCGCACCGGTATCTGGAACTGATTCGCCAGATCCTCGCGGTTGAGCCGTTGCGCAAGGTCGGGCTCGGCAGGAAAGCTGCCGACCACCAGCCCGGCACAGGGCACCGACTGCGCGGCGAGGGCTTCCAACGTCAGTGCCGTGTGATTGAGGGTGCCCAGGTCGGCCGTCGTCACCACCAGCACCGGCGCGTCGAGCACGATCGCCAGGTCACGCAGGGTCTTGCCCCCCGCCGCCAGCCCGACCAGGAGACCGCCTGCACCCTCGACAAGGGTCAGCGCACCGGGTCGATCGAGAGCGAAGATCGATGTCGCCATCTGCACATGGTCGAGCAGTGCCAGACCTGCCCGCGCGGCCGAGGCCACCGGCGCCAGCGGCTCGGGGTACCGAGCAAGAGTCTCGACTCGCCTCACCCCGGATAGCCGGGCCACCTCGTCGGCATCACGGTCCTCGCCCGTCTGCACCGGCTTGCACACCGTCACGTCGATGCCCTGACTCACTGCCGCCGCGGCCAGCGCCGCCGTCGCCACCGTCTTGCCGACTCCGGTCGACGTCCCGGTCACCAGCAGGATGGTCACCGGCGGGCCAGTGCCAGAACGGCGCCGAGCACCTCACGTACGCGATCCATATCGGCCCCGGTGAGGGAGGCGCGGGCGGTGAGACGCAGCAATGACTGTCCCTCGGGAACCGAGGGCGGGCGGAAGCAGCCCACCCGGACGCCTTGTTCCAGGCATGCCTTCGCGGCATCGAACGCAACCATCGGGTCGCCGAGCACCACCGGCACCACTGCCGATTCGGGCTTCTCGACCGCGCCGCACCACTGCCCCAGCGTTGCCGCGTGGTCGAGGACCGCACGCACTCGCCGCGGCTCGGCTGCCATCAGACGGAGCGCAGCCAGTGCCGCTCCGACCGCGGCCGGAGCGAGCCCAGTATCGAAGATGAAGGGACGCGCGGCGTCGATCAGGTGCGCACGCACCGCCTCAGATCCCAACACGGCCCCACCCTGGCTGCCCAGAGCCTTGGAAAGCGTGACGGTCACGACCAGATCGTCCAGACCGTCGAGCCCGACTTCGGAGACCAGACCCCGGCCACCCGATCCACGCACCCCCAGCCCGTGCGCCTCGTCGACCAGGAGCACGGCGCGATGACCGCGGCAGACCCGATGCAGCTCGAGCAGCGGAGCGAGCGCACCGTCCGCGCTGAACACCGCGTCGGTGAGCACCAGGGCCCGTTCCTCGGGGCGTTGGGCGAGTGCTGCCGCCACTGCGTGCGTGTCGCGGTACGGCGTCACCACGACCCGTGCACGCGACAAGCGGCAGGCGTCGATCAGCGAGGCATGCGTGCGGGCATCGGACACGATGAGTGTTCCGGGACCGGAAAGCGCCACGACGGCACCGAGATTGGCGGTGTAGCCCGAAGAGAAGACCAGCGCCGACTGTGTACCCATGAAGGCTGCGAGCTCGCGCTCCAGCTCTTCATGCAACTCGGTGTTGCCGGTGACCAGGCGCGAACCGGTGGATCCAGCACCCCATATCCGCAGGGCCTCGACACCGGCCTCGATGACCTGCGGGTGCCGTGCCAGACCCAGATAGTCGTTGGAGGCCAGGTCGATCTCAGGCTCGGCTGCGCTGCGGGTACGGAGCCGTCGACGCAATCCGGCAGCCTCACGTTGACACTCGACCTCACCCAACCAGGCAAGCGGTGATGATGCCTCGGCCACCGACGCCTCCTCTCCTGAACGGTGTTCAGGCTAGCGCACCGAGAAGTCAGCGCCTACCTCTGTCGCCGCCCGCACCATCGCCAGGGTGATCCGGCGGATCTCGTCGTCGTCGCAGATGTACGGCGGCATGGTGTAGATCAACGTCCGGAAGGGCCGCAACCACACACCCTCGTCGAGCGCGGCGTCGGTGGCGATCCGCACGCCTTGCGCACCTAGCGCGTGCCGCATGTCGATGACACCGATCGCCCCGCACACCCGCACGTCCGCCACTCCACTCAGATCTGCGGCGGGCGCCAGCCCCTGACGCAATCCCGCCGAGATCTGCTCGATCCGCGACTTCCAGTCTCCCGACATCAGCAGTTCGATCGACGCGACCGCCACCGAGCACGCCAGCGGATTGGCCATGAAGGTCGGCCCATGCATGAGTGCGCCGGCCGGGCCCTCACTGATGGTGCGCGCGATCTTAGCTGTGGCCAGGGTCGCGGCCAGGGTGAGATAACCGCCGGTGATCGCCTTACCGACGCACATGATGTCGGGACTCACCCCGGCATGGTCGGCGGCGAACAATTGGCCCGTGCGCCCGAAACCTGTCGCGATCTCGTCGAAGATCAGTAGCACACCATGCCTGTCGCAGATGGCACGCAGTTCGGACAGGTAACGCGGATCGTGGAACCGCATCCCTCCGGCACCCTGAACTACCGGCTCGACGATAACGGCCGCCAGCTCGGCGGCGTGTTCGGTCAGCTCCGCTTCGAAACGGCGCATGTATTGGTCATCGTAAGCGCTGGGAACCTGCTCTGCGAATATCTGTTCCACCAGGACGTCGGTCCACAACGAGTGCATGCCACCGTCGGGGTCGCACACACTCATCGGCGTGAAGGTGTCGCCGTGGTAGCCCCCGCGCCAGGTCATGAGGCGGTGCTTGGCGGGCAGCCCCAGGCTGCGCCAGTACTGCAGCGCCATCTTGATCGCCACTTCCACCGACACGGACCCGGAGTCGCAGAAGAACACTGTCTCCAGTCCGGCCGGCGTCAGTTCCACCAACAGCTGGGCCAACCGTGCCGCAGGTTCATGGGTGAGTCCGCCGAACATCACGTGGCTCATTGAGGAGATCTGTTCGGTGACCGCACGGTCCAGCACAGGGTGGCCGTGGCCATGAATGCAGGACCACCATGAGCTCATGGCGTCCAGCACCTCAACCTCGTGACCGTCACGCACCACGGTGATGTTCGCGCCGCGCGCACCGGTCACCACCAGCGGCCGCTGGGCTGTGTCGCCGTCACCGATCCGGCCGTACGGATGCCACACATGCGCGGCATCGACCGCCCCGACCTCATCCGGCGTCAATCTCGGCACAGTCGTCGAGCCTGTCACAGGCTCGACGACTGTAGCCATTCGCCTCACGCGTACACGCCGTTGGCGCGCAACTGCCAGGACTCTCGGCAACCATGGGTACATTGGGGGCGAAAATGTTCTTCGTCTCAGCAACCAAACCAATGACCGAGCCCGTGGCGTCACCCGCCACGGCGGGTGACGCCACCCCAAAACCGAAGAGCGACAAGACATTTTACCGCCATGACCTCGACGGCCTGCGTGGGATCGCGATCTTTCTGGTCGCCGTATTTCACGTGTGGTTCGGCCGGGTGTCGGGCGGAGTTGACGTTTTCTTAACTCTTTCGGGCTTCTTCTACGGCAGCAAGCTGCTGCGCACAGCAACCACACAGGGAGCTTCTCTCAACCCTGTGCCGGTGCTGAAACGACTGGTCCGGCGCCTGCTGCCCGCGCTCATCCTGGTGCTGGCGGCCTGTGCCGTACTGACCGTGTTGGTGCAGCCGGAAACCCGCTGGGAGACATTTGCCGAACAGAGCCTGGCCAGCCTCGGCTACTACCAGAACTGGGAGCTCGCCAACACGGCCGCGGACTACCTGGCGGCCAGCGAGTCGGTCAGCCCGCTGCAACACCTATGGTCGATGTCGGTCCAGGGCCAGTTCTACGTGGGCTTCCTGGCGCTGGTGTACCTGCTAGCCGTGCTGCTGCGTAAACCGCTGGGCCGCCACATGCGTACCGTGCTGATCCTGGTCATCGCCGGCCTGAGCATCGCATCCTTCGTCTACGCAATCTTCGCCCATCTGGACTTCCAGTCGGTCGCGTACTACGACAGCTTCGCGCGGGCGTGGGAGTTGCTCCTCGGGGTACTGGTAGGCGCATTCGTGGCCGGCACCCATTGGCCGATATGGCTTCGTCAAGTTCTCGGCATCGTGGCGCTCGCGGCAATTCTGTCGTGTGGTGCCCTCATCAACGGCGTCCGCGAATTCCCGGGACCTCTGGCCCTGGTTCCGGTGGTGGCCACTCTGGTGCTGATCTTGTCTGCCGCGAACCTGTCGACCGACATGTCACCGCCAGCGGCCAATCGCTTCCTGGCCGCGCGCCCGCTGATCGAACTGGGCTCGCTGGCCTACGCGCTCTACCTGTGGCACTGGCCGCTGCTGGTCTACTGGCTGGTCTACAGCGGTCAGCCCAAGGTCTCGCTGCGGCAAGGCGCTGCCATCCTCGGCATCTCCCTGGCATTGGCCTACCTGACCAACAAGTACGTCGAGACCCCCTTGCGCTACCCCCGGGTGGTCTCGACGTCTTCGACGTTGTGGACACGGTTGCGCCGGCCGACACTGGCCCTGGGCACCACCATCGTGTTAATGGCCGTCGCGCTCACCGCCACCTCCTTCACCTGGCTTGAACACGTCACCGTGCAGCGCTCCAACGGCAAGGAGCTGTCCGGTCTGCGCCCGCGTGACTACCCGGGCGCTGGGACCCTGTTGTATGGCGACCGGGTTCCCGATCTACCGATGCGGCCCACCACGCTGGAGGCCTCCGACGACCTGCCGATCACCACTGAACAGGACTGCATCAGCGATTTCCGCAATCGCGCGGTGATCACCTGTACGTACGGCAATCCCCATGCCACCCGGACCATCGCGCTGGCTGGCGGTTCGCACGCAGAGCACTGGGTCACCGCACTGGACATCCTGGGACGTCAGCACAACTTCAAAATCACCACCTACCTCAAGATGGGCTGCCCGCTCAGCACCGAGGAGGTCCCTCGCATCGCCGGATCCAACGATCCCTACCCGGATTGCAAGAAATGGGTCGACGAGGTGATGTCAAGACTGATCCAGGAACACCCCGACTACGTGTTCACCACCACCACTCGACCCCGTTCGGCCTTTGGCGACGGCGATGTGATGCCCGATAGCTACCTGGGGATTTGGTCGACACTCGACCAGGCCGGGATCCCCGTGCTGGGCATGCGTGACACCCCGTGGCTCATCGACAAGGACGGCACCACCTACACCGCGGCGGACTGCATCTCAGCGGGCGGAAACTCCGATTCGTGCGCGATGGATCGCAATCGTGCACTCGACGACGTGAACCCCACCCTCGCCATTGCGAACAAGTTCCCGCTGTTGAAGATTCTCGATATGACCAAGGCGATCTGCCGCCCCGACAAATGTCGAGTGGTGGAAGGAAACGTGTTGGTGTATCACGATTCTCACCACATCTCAGCCACTTACATGCGCACCATGGCCAAGGAGCTCGGACGGCAGATCGCCGTGGCGACCGGGTGGTGGCGCCCAACTCAACCCGGCCAGTGAAGCGCGCGATCAGCGTCCGTGACCGATAGGGTTCGCATATGACCCTGCCACCGCTTCAGGTATGGCCGGGCAACCCATACCCACTGGGCGCCACCTATGACGGCGCGGGCACCAACTTCTCGTTGTTCTCCGAGGTGGCCACCTCGGTCGAGCTGTGCCTGATCGCCAAGGACGGCACCGAAACCCGAGTGCCCCTCGAGGAAGTCGACGGGTACGTCTGGCACTGCTATCTGCCCACCATCTCCCCCGGCCAGCGTTACGGATTCCGGGTGCACGGCCCGTGGGATCCGGAGAACGGGCATCGATGCGACCCGAACAAGCTGCTGCTCGATCCGTACGGCAAGGCCTTCCACGGCGAGTTCGATTACGGCCCTGACACGACGCCGCCGCTGCTGTCCTACCAGATCGACCCGGTGGACACCGAGGTGCTGGTGGGACGAGATTCCCTGGGCCACACCATGAGCACCGTCGTCATCAATCCCTACTTCGACTGGGGTTCCGATCGTCGACCCCGCACCCCGTACCACGAGACCGTCATCTACGAGGCGCACGTCAAGGGCATGACGCAGACCCATCCCGGGGTCCCCGAAGAGCTCAGGGGAACATATGCCGGTCTGGCGCACCCGGCGGTGATCGATCACCTGAACTCCCTGGGTGTCACCGCGATCGAGTTGATGCCTGTGCACCAGTTCTTCCACGACAGCAGACTGATCGCCCTGGGCCTGCGGAATTACTGGGGGTACAACACCTTCGGATACCTGGCCCCACACGCGGGATATGCCTCGTCCCCGCACGCCGGTGGTGCTGTCGCCGAGTTCAAGGCGATGGTGCGCGCATTTCACGAAGCGGGTATCGAGGTCATCCTCGATGTCGTCTACAACCACACCGCAGAAGGTGACCACATCGGTCCGACCCTGAGTTTCCGGGGCATCGACAATCGCGCCTACTACAAACTCAACGACGACAACCTAGCCCGATACACCGACTACACCGGCACCGGTAACAGCCTCAACGCCCGCCACCCACACACGCTGCAGCTGATCATGGATTCGCTGCGCTATTGGGTGACCGAGATGCACGTCGACGGGTTCCGCTTCGACCTTGCCTCGACCCTGGCCCGCGAGCTGCACGACGTCGACCGGCTATCCGCCTTCTTCGATCTGGTTCAACAAGATCCGGTCGTCAGCCAGGTCAAACTGATCGCCGAGCCGTGGGATATCGGCGAGGGCGGATATCAAGTGGGCAACTTCCCCGGGCTGTGGACCGAATGGAACGGCAAGTTCCGCGACACCGTTCGCGATTATTGGCGTGGACAGCCGGCCACTCTCGGAGAGTTCGCCTCCCGACTGACCGGCTCCTCCGACCTTTATGAGGCCACCGGGCGCCGGCCCAGCGCGAGTATCAACTTCGTCACCGCGCACGACGGCTTCACCCTGCGGGACCTCGTCTCCTACAACGAGAAACACAACGAGGCCAACGGCGAGAACAACCAGGATGGCGAAACCTACAACCGTTCGTGGAACTGCGGGGTCGAAGGCCCCACTGACGACGCCGCGATCCTCGCGCTGCGGACCCGACAGATGCGCAACATCTTGGCGACTCTGGTGCTAAGCCAGGGCACCCCGATGCTTTCCCACGGCGACGAAATCGGCCGCACCCAACAGGGCAACAACAACGTCTACTGCCAGGATTCGCCCCTGTCCTGGATGGATTGGGAACTCGCCTCCACGAATGCCGAGCTGCTGTATTTCGCCAGGACCGTGATCGCACTGCGCAAGCAGCACCCGGTGTTTCGGCGCCGCAGGTTCTTCGCCGGGCGCCCGATCCGTGAGGGCGAAGAAGTACGCGATATCGCCTGGCTGACCCCCGCCGGCGAGGAGATGACCACCGCCGATTGGGACAGCGGATTCGGCAGAAGCCTGGCGGTCTTCCTCAACGGCGACGCGATCCCAGAGCCTAACGCACGCGGTGAGCGTGTTTCGGGCGACTCATTCCTGTTGTGCTTCAATGCTTTCGACGAACCACTGGATTTCGTGACACCCGACGGCGACTACGCCTCGCAGTGGACCGCGGTGCTCGACACTGCCGAACCCGACGGTCGATGCTCGGCCGTGGTGAGCGCCGGCAAAACCGTGCGCGTGCAGGACCGCGCTCTCGTGGTGCTGCGTAAGAGCGACTAGCCGAGCTACGTCAGGTAGCGGAACGCTGCCGAATCAGGCTCCAGCCGTTCGATATCCAGGTCGGAGACCTGCATACGATCCAGCAGACCCGACAGGTCGTCGGCGTTGCTGAGTTCGATGCCCACCAGCGCCGCACCCATCTCGCGGTTGTTCCGCTTAACGTACTCGAACAGCGTGATGTCGTCGTTGGGACCTAGCACCTCGCCCAGGAACCGGCGCAACGCGCCCGGCTCCTGCGGGAAGTCCACCAGAAAGTAATGCTTGAGTCCCAGGTGCACCAGGGAGCGCTCCAGGATCTCGCCGTAACGCGAAACATCGTTGTTGCCACCGGAAATGAGACAGACAACGGTTTCACCCGGCGTCAGGTCCAGGTCGGCCAGCGCGGCCACCGACAGCGCGCCCGCGGGTTCGGCGATGATGCCCTCGTTCTGGTAGAGCTCCAGCATGGTAGTGCAGACAGCACCCTCCGAGACCGCTGTCATGCGGATGGAGTCACCGGCTGCCGCCAACACCTCGTGCGTCAACGCGCCGGCCACCCGGACGGCAGCACCGTCCACGAAAGGATCGACGTGCTCCAGCGGAACCGGCTTTCCGGCGGCCAAGGCTGCGGCCATGCAGGCGGCCCCGGCCGGTTCGACGCCGACGATCCGCACCGAGGGTGCGCGTTCCTGCAGGTAGGCGGTGATTCCGGCGGCACAGCCGCCACCGCCGACGGGCACCACCACCACGTCGGGCACGGCGTCCAGCTGCTCCAGGATCTCGGCCGCGATGGTGCCTTGTCCCGCGATGGTCCGCGGGTCGTCAAATGCCGGAACCAACGTCGCTCCGGTACGTTCGGCGTCGGCCCTGGCCGTTGCCGCGGCTTCGTCGTAGCCGTGCCCGACCGCGATCAACTCCACGAATCCGTTGCCGTGGTAGGTGATTCGCTGGCGCTTCTGCTTGGGCGTCTTGCTGGGAATGTAGACCCGGCCGTGCACGCCCATTGAGTTGCAGGCCAGCGCGAATCCCTGGGCGTGGTTGCCGGCGCTGGAGCACACCACGCCTGCAGCCTTCTCCTCATCGCTGAGCTGCATCAAGAGGTTGAAGGCGCCGCGCAGTTTGTACGAACGGACCGATTGCAGGTCTTCGCGCTTGAGGTACACGTTGGCACCGGTCAGTGCGGACAACCGGTCGGCATGCTGGACGGGAGTAGGGTGCACCACCTCGTCGATGCGCTTGGCCGCCGCATCGATATCGGCGGCGGTCACCACCAGGCCGGCGCTCAAGAGACAGGCGTCAGCACGAAAACCGGGATCTGACGGTCGGTCTTGGTCTGGTATTCCGCGTAAGGCGGGTAGGCCTCGACGGCACGGTCCCACCACGTGGCCTTCTCGTCGCCAAGCACCTCGCGTGCCTGGTAGTCCTTGGTGGTGCCGCCGTCCTGCAGTTCGACGATCGGGTTCTCTTTCACGTTGTAGTACCAGACGGGGTTCTTGGGCGCCCCGCCGAGCGAGGCGACGATGGCGTACTCACCGTTGTGCTCGACCCGCATCAGGGCGATCTTGCGCAGCTTCCCGGATTTGGCGCCGAGCGTGGTCAACAGGATCACCGGCATATCCGCGATGGTGGTGCCATCGGTGGTCCCGCTCTCGATAATCCTGGCCACCTGCTTCTGCGACCAATCGAGTCCACTGGGTTCGTATTCACCGGTTAATGGCATGGCGACCACTGTATCGCTCCCCCCACCGGGGATTCATCCCGATAACGGTGTCGAATGGCTTTGTTTCATTGCCCGCGATGCGCGTGTTCGGTTGACCGAACTTCATCGTTAGGCCTATCCTGTACCCATGACGACGTGTGAACGCACTGCTCGCCCGGTGCGGTCGGTAGACGTCACCGCAGCCGCATGGCCCGTCTACAAGCTGCTAGCACTCGGAGCGGGTGCCGTGGTCTTCGTCATCACGCTTCTGCTCATCGCGACGCTGGCGACCGCGGCGCTCTCCTCCGCCGCCGTCGCCAGCTTTGTCTGGCTGACCGGCTCGCTCATTCACTGAGCCGAACCCCACCCCGGGGTGTAATACATCCCCATGTCTTCGCGACGCGATTCCACTGCCGGGCAACGCATGGAGCGACTTGCCCATGAGGTCACCGATGATGCATGGGCCGCCGAGAAGCATCTGCCGTCGTGGCTGCGTCCGGGAGCGCCGGAAAGCCGGATACCTGTCCTCATCGCACTGATCGCCGCAGTCGGTCTCCCGTTGGCCATCCCGGCGCAGTTCACTGTGACCCCACGCTGGCCGCTGCCCGTTCTCGAGTCCGCACTCCTGCTGATCCTGGCCATTCTCGATCCGATAAAGTTCACGCGCTCAACGACTCTCGGGCGCTGGGCGACGTATCTGCTGATCTCCGCGGTTCTCCTCGATGACAAGATCGTCTCCGGGCAGATCGGCGACAACCCACGCGTAATGCTCGGCAGCGGGCTAGCCATATTCATCACCAACGTGATCGTGTGCGGTATGCGGTACTGGGAGTTCGATCGCAGCGGACCCTTCGCCCGCCACACCCTGGAACGGCCGCAACCGGACTTCAGGTTTCCGCAAATGGCCAATCTCAAACTCGCACCGCCGGATTGGCATCCGAAGTTCCCTGACTACTTGTACGTGAGCTTCACCAACGTTGTCGCCTTCTGCCCCACGGACACCATGCTGGCGTACCGGTGGGCGAAGATGCTGATGGCGTTGCTATCGATGGTGGCATTCTCGACCGTTGCACTGGTGCTCGCCCGTGCTGTGAACATCCTGAGCTGGCCGTGATCGCACCGGACTCCGTCCCGGCATCGGACGAACCCGGGACCCTCAACCGGATTCTGCATCTGGCCACGATGCTCGCGGTCAATGCCATCCCCGTCACCGGGTGGTTCGTCGCAGGATGGTCGGCCGGCACCACGCTCGCCGTCTACTGGTTCGAGACGGTGGTGGCGTCCCTGTTCATCGCCCTCCGTGCGATTCTGCACCGGAGGTGGAGTCCGCGTCGCGGGCACTTCAGATACGAGGCCCCCGGGCCGGACCGCAGCTACTCGCGCGCCTCGTTCGTCAAGGGGTTCCTGTTCACCACCCTTGTCTTTTCCGGTGCACATGGATTCTTTCTCGCGGTGATCGTGTTCCTGCTCACTCACAACGGCAAGGCCGCACTGATCGGTATCGACTGGCACAGTGTCGGATTCGGATGCCTTCAGGTGCTCATCGCCCTCGCCGTTGACCTCCTGATAGACCTTCCCTCACTACGCCGGTGGTCCTTCTGGCAGCTCGAGGTGATGGCGAGTCGCGGCTTTCTGCGAGTGGCCGTCGTGCACCTGACCCTGATCTTCGGGATGTTCGCAGTCGCGGTCACCGATGCGCCGTCCGCACTGTTCGGAGTGTTCGTCGCCCTCAAGACCATGTATTCGCTGAGCACCACCTTCCCGCAATGGGAGCCGGCCACGCCGCCGCGCTGGCTGAGCAGCGCCATGAACCGCATCCCGAGCGCACGTCCGGGGCTGACCTTCGAGGAGCAGTGGGCCAAGGACCGGCGTGACGAGACGGCACGGCGCAGGAAGAACGACGAGCCGTGGGCCGACTCGACGCGCTGACCAGCTGATCAGATGGGATCGCTGCTGGAGTACGTGTCGGTGGACTGCGGCCGGGCGCCGTAGCGCTGAGCGTATGCCTCGTGCTTGCGCGCATGCTTCTCGCGGTTGCCGATATCGGCCAGTTTCGGATCCAGATCGTGCTGTGCCAACCGGTAGCGCCGCCAGATCTTGTTGAGTGCGTGGGTCATCAGGATCGCCCAGACGTAAATCGGCAGGGTGATCGCCACGTGCAGCAATGTTCCGCCGGGCAGCAGCCAGAACGGAGCCAGGATGAAATGCGGCGGGATAACGTACCGGACCATGTGCCGCCGGATCGCACCCGGACCAGACAGATCATTGGCCACCCAGGCACGCATCGAGTCCGGCAAGCGCCGTCCGTAGGCGTAGGTGATGAACTGCCCCATGCTGGGCCGGTCGGTCGTCATACAGAGCTCCTGAGCGCTAGGCGGCTCTCGCCGGAGTGGGCAGCAGACAACCCTGCTGAAGTACAGGTAAGGCCCCGGAGAGAGCCGACTGGAACTATAGACGTGCCCCTGTTCAGCATTGTTGCCAGATTGCTAATCTTTGCAAGTTGTTGTGTGGTGAGGTGGAACTGAAATGGACGCACGTCAGCCGCTGTATCGGATGAAGGCGGATTTCTTCAAAACGCTGGGCCATCCGGTGCGCATCCGGGTACTGGAACTGCTCAGCGAGCGTGATCAGGCGGTATCGGAAATGCTGCCCGAGGTAGGTATCGAGGCGGCGAATCTCTCACAGCAGCTGGCGGTGCTGCGACGGGCTGGCCTGGTGACCTCCCGCCGTGAGGGGCTGTCGGTTCTCTACACGTTGACCTCGCCCCAGGTGGCCGAGCTGTTGGCCACCGCGCGCAAGATCCTGACCGGCGTGGTGGCCGATCAAGCCGAATGGCTCGATGGCCCCGAAGCGGCGAGCTAGCCGCCCAGGCAACCCGGTCCGAGCAGCGCCTTGAGGTCGCCCATCAACGCCGACGAGGGCGTCACCCGAAGCGACTGATCGAGTTCCAGAGTGGTGACACGTTCTCCGCTGATCAACCGCAGGTGTACCTGGTTGGTGCCCGGATGCCGCGCCAACACCTGCTTGAGCGCCGTCACCTTGTCGATGGTGCATTGCCGGGTCGGCATGGTCACCGCGACCGGACGATCATCGGCCGCCTGCGAGAAGTCAGGTACCACAAGGTCATTGGCGATCAGAGAGATCCGGTCATCCCGGATGGCAACCTTGGCGTTCACGAGCACCACCGCGTCGTCGGCGATCTCGGCACCGTATACCGAGTAGGCCTGCGGGAAGAAGAGCACCTCGATACCACCGGTGAGGTCCTCGAGCTGCGCCGAGGCCCACGGCATTCCGTTCTTGTTGACGCGACGGTTGACCGAGGCCAGGATGCCTCCCACACGCACCTGGGTGTCGTTGGCGATATCGCCTTCCAGAATCGTGGGGATCTGGGTGTCGGTCTGACGGCTCAGCAGGTGCGCCACCCCATTGAGCGGATGCCCGGATACGTACAGTCCCAGCATTTCCCGCTCCAGGGCCAGCTTGTGTTTTTCTTCCCATTCGTCGTCGGGCACCTTAATCGCAAACACAGACGAAGACTCCGCGCTGTCGTCCCCACTGCCGCCGAACAGATCGAACTGTCCCATGGCTTCGGCCTTTTTGGTGCCCAGCACCGAGTCGACGGCGTCGGACTGCACCAGGAAAAGACCTTTGCGCGGATGACCCAGCGAGTCGAAGGCCCCCGCCTTCACCAGCGATTCCGTGACCTTCTTGTTGCAGGCCGCGATGTCGATCTTGTGCAGGTAATCCGAGAAGTCGGTGAACGCACCCTTTTCCTCGCGAGTGGCGATGAGCGACTGCACCACGTTGGCACCGACATTTCGGACACCGCCGAGCCCGTAGCGGATGTCCTCTCCCACCGAGGCGAAGTTGTGTACGGACTCGTTCACGTCCGGCGGCAACACCGTGATGCCCAGGCGGCGGCAGTCGGCGAGATAGATGGCGGCCTTGTCCTTGTCATCGCCCACCGATGTCAGCAGTCCGGCCATGTATTCGGCCGGATAGTTGGCCTTGAGGTAGGCCGTCCAGAAGGACACCAGCCCGTAGCCTGCGGCGTGAGATTTGTTGAAGGCATAGCCGGCGAACGGAAGAATGGTGTCCCACAACGCCTTCACAGCCTTCTCGGAGAAGCCGTTGTTGGTCATGCCCTCGTAGAAGCCCTTGTACTCGGCCTCCAGCACTTCGAGCTTCTTCTTACCCATGGCTTTGCGGAGCGCGTCGGCCTTACCCATCGAGTACGAGGCGACCTTCTGGGCGATGAACATGATCTGCTCTTGGTAGACGATCAAGCCGTACGTCTCGGAGAGGATCTCCTTGAGCGGCTCTTCCAGCTCGGGATGAATGGGCTTGATCGGCTGCCGGCCGTTCTTACGGTCGGCGTAGTCGTTGTGGGCGTTCATACCCATCGGGCCGGGGCGGTATAGCGCCAGCACCGCGACGATGTCGTTGAACCCGGTGGGTTGCATGCGCCGCAGCAGGTCCCGCATCGGCCCGCCATCGAGCTGGAACACGCCGAGAGTGTCACCGCGGGAGAGCAATTCGTAGGTGGCCGGATCATCGAGCGGCAGGTGATCGAGGTCCAGATCGATCCCGCGGTTGGCCTTGATGTTGTCCAGGGCGTCACCGATGACGGTGAGGTTGCGCAGGCCCAGGAAGTCCATCTTCAACAGACCGATGGCCTCACAGGATGGGTAGTCCCAGCCGGTGATGATGGCGCCGTCCTGTGGGCGCTTCCACAGCGGGATGGCCTCGGTCAGTGGCTCCGAACTCATGATGACCGCGCAGGCGTGCACGCCCGCGTTGCGGATCAGACCTTCCAGACCGCGTGCCGTCTGGAAAATAGTGCGCACGTCCGGATCGGTGTCGATCAGCGTGCGGACCTCGGCGGCCTCCTTGTACCGCTCATGCTCGGGATCGGTGATGCCCCACACCGGGATGTCCTTGGCCATGATCGGCGGCGGCAGCGCCTTGGTGATGCGGTCTGCGATCGCGAAACCGGGCTGCCCGTAGTGGATTCGCGCCGAATCCTTCAGCGCGGCCTTAGTCTTGATGGTGCCGAAGGTGATGACCTGCGCCACCCGGTCGCTTCCCCACTTCTCGGTGGCGTAGCGAACCATCTCGCCGCGGCGGCGGTCGTCGAAGTCGATGTCGATATCCGGTGCCGACGGCCGTTCCGGGTTGAGGAATCGCTCGAACAGCAGACCGTGCGGAATCGGGTCGATGTTCGTGATGCCCAGCGCGTAGGCGACGAGCGAGCCCGCCGCAGACCCACGGCCGGGGCCGACGCGGATGCCCACCTCTTTGGCATGGGAAACGAGATCGCCGACGACGAGAAAGTATGCGGGGAAGCCCTTTTGCTTGATGACGTCGAGCTCGTAGTGAGCACGGGTGAAGTACTCGTCGGGCACTCCGCCGGGAACACCCTCGAACCGGCGCTCCAGGCCCCGATCGACTTCCTTGCGCAGCCACGAGTCCTGGTCCTCGCCTTCGGGAACCGGGAAGACCGGCATCCGATCCTTGAAGTTCCAGACATCCTCGTAGAGCTGGACGCGTTCGGCGATCAGCAGCGTGTTGTCGCAGGCACCGGGGACCGCGTCATCCCACAGATCCCGCATCTCCGATGCCGGCTTGAGGTAATAGCCGTCACCATCGAACTTGAAGCGGGTGGGGTCCGACATGGTCTTGCCGGTTTGCACACACAGCAACGCCTCGTGGTTGTGTGCGTGGTCCTTGGTGACGTAGTGGCAGTCGTTGGTGGCCAGCGGTGGTATGCCGAGCTTCTTGCCCACCTCCAACAGGCCCTCGCGCACCCGGCGTTCGATGGACAGCCCATGATCCATCAGCTCCAGGAAGAAGTTGTCCTTACCGAAGATCTCCTGCCACTTGGCCGCGGCGGCAAGTGCCTCGCTCTCTTGCCCGAGCCGAAGCCTGGTCTGCACCTCACCGGAGGGACATCCCGTGGTGGCGATGACACCGCTGGAATATTCGGCGATGAGCTCGGCATCCATCCGGGCCCACTTGCCGAGCTGACCCTCGAAGGACGCCAGCGACGACAGCTTGAACAGGTTGCGCAGGCCCGTCGCGTTCTCGGCCACCATCGTCATGTGGGTATACGAACCCGAGCCCGACACGTCGTCGGACTTCTGGCCCGGATCGCCCCAGAACACACGTTTGGTGTCGAATCGTGAGGCCGGGGCGATGTACGCCTCGATGCCGATGATCGGCTTGACCCCGGTGGCGGTGGCGACGTTGTAGAACTCGCTGGCGCCGTACATGTTGCCGTGGTCAGTCATACCGACCGCCGTCATGCCCAGGCGCTCGACCTCGGCAAGCATCGGCGTGATCTTCGCCGCACCGTCGAGCATCGAGTACTCGGTGTGGTTGTGCAGGTGCACGAACGAAGAATTCGAAGAGCTCACACGTGCCTTTCGTACTGACCCAAGGACGGCCGTCAATCGTTAGAGGGGTCAGTTTATTGCGAGGCTCTGACAGACTCGCGCGTGTCGGGGGTGTGTCGTCGGGCTCATCCAGCTACCCGATTCACAGCGGTCACAGACGCCCCGCCAGCAACTGTTAAGCCCATGGCCCAGCCCTGCGGGCAGCTGACATCGATTACATCGGTCATGGTCGTGACGACACCGGCGTTCCAGCCGGATCCCTCCCCCTCGACGAGAAAGTCGTCGCCACTGGGGGTCGTCTTGATCAGCTCGCCGACGTTGTCCCCTCGTTCAGCACGATGACGAGTTCGTGCGTCTGAATATCGAACATCTGCACTCCCAACGACTCCTGGTCGAGCACCACCATCGCGCGTCCCCCAGACACTTTCTTCGGGCCGGCATTGATCAGAAGCGAGTCAGTCCCCTGTCCACGAAGCAGTAGACCGATCCGGGCATGCTCACGACGGTGCCGTCGACCGTCACCCTGGCCTTGCCCGACGATATGAATGCGGGGTGCCCGCCCTCCGCCGTCGGTTCCGGCACCGCACTCTCCACCGGGATTGCACTGGCCATCCCGGCCGCGATGCTGGGGTCCATGGCCCTCAGCTCCGCCGCACCGGGCCGCGCCACGGGTGACGCACAGCCGGACAGTGCGGTGGCAACGACGGCCACCCCGATGATCGTGTGTCGCAACACTCAGTCCCTCCCGCTCCCCACAGCCGTATCGCTCGGCCGAGCCGTAACCCGTGGGCTCGCCGGGCGTCGCGAGATCAGCGAGCCCCGCACCATGTCGACCGTGAAGATCGCCAATGCCGCCCAAATCAACACAAAGCCCGCCCAGCGTTCCGGCGGCATCGGCTCATGCGTGACCAGCACACCCCAGAGCGTCTGCAATGTGGGCGTCAGGTACTGCAACAGTCCGAGAGTCACCAGCGGAATGCGTTGCGCTGCAATACCGAACAGCAGCAACGGCAGTGCCGTCACCACACCGCTGAGCACCATCAGTGCCGTGTGACCGTGCGTGTAACCCAGGAAATGCTGCTGCCCAGCCACACCGAGGAACACCAGGTAGGCAGTCGCGAACGGTGCCGCCACAATGCCCTCGGCGGTTAGGCTCACCCGAGGGTCGACGGTCACGGTTTTCTTGATGGCCCCATAGCCCGCGAACGAGACGGCCAGGATCAACGTGATGACCGGCAGCTGCCGGTAGTTGACCGTGAGCACCGCCACCGCGGTGAACGCCAACACCAGGGCCAGCATCTGCCACCGGCTGAGCGGCTCCCGGAAGATCAGCACACCCAGCAGCACCGTGACCAACGGGTTGATGAAGTACCCCAGCGCGGCGTCCAGCACATGCCCGGAGTTGACGGCGTAGATGTAGACACCCCAGTTGAGGGCGATGAGAACCGACGCGCCGACCAGCAGACCCCAATTCCGCGGCCCCATGGTGACCAGGTGGCGCAGTCGTCGCGACACCGCGACGACGATGACCATCAGTAGCAGCGTCCAGATCATGCGGTGTGCCAGAATCTCGACCGCGCTCGCCGGTTCCAGCAGCGGAAAGAACGCCGGGAACAGACCCCACATCAGATAGGCGCCAGCCCCGAACAGGTGCCCGGACTTCAGGCGGCGGTTCTGTTCAGCGGTCGTCAGGACCGCGATCATCGCAGGACGTCGAGTGCATGCGCCAGATCGTCGGGGTACTCGCTGATTATCTCCATCCAGCGGCCGTCGCCAGGGTGGGCGAAGGCCAGCGACTTGGCATGCAGCCATTGGCGTTCCAGCCCGAGCTTGGCGGCCAGCGTCGGATCGGCACCGTAGGTCAGGTCGCCACAGCACGGATGCTTGATGGCCGAGAAGTGTACCCGGATCTGATGCGTGCGCCCGGTCTCCAGGTGGATATCGAGCAGGCTAGCCGCCACGAACGCCTCGAGCGTGTCGTAGTGGGTGATGGAATGACGGCCGTCCTCGACGACGGCGAACTTCCAGTCGTGTCCACGGTGCCGGCCGATGGGCGCGTCGATGGTGCCGCTGGACGGGTCTGGATGTCCTTGCACCAGAGCGTGATAGCGCTTCTCCACACGGCGGTACTTGAAGGCGCGTTTGAGCTCTGTGTAGGCCTTCTCCGACAGCGCGACCACCATCACGCCGGAGGTTCCGACATCCAGCCGGTGCACGATTCCCTTACGTTCCGGCACACCGGAGGTCGTCATCCGAAATCCCGAGGCGGCGAGCCCGCCGAGCACGGTAGGACCGGTCCAGCCGACGGAGGCGTGCGCCGCGACACCCGCAGGCTTGTCGACGGCGACCAGGTCGTCATCGGCATAGAGGATCTTCATACCCTCGATGGCCTCGACGCGGTTCTCGGGTGGGGCCTTGGGCTCGGGAAGCGTGACCTCCAGCCAGGTTCCGGCGGTGAGTTTCTCGGACTTGGCGACGGCGACCCCGTCCAGGAGCACCGCGCCCTCCTCGGCGAGCGCTGCCGCCGCAGTGCGGGACAGTCCCAGTAGCCGTGCCAGCCCGGCATCGACTCGCATACCGGACAGACCGTCGGGTACGGGAAGGGAACGCGATGTCATGACGGCTTGGTCTGGGATGCCTGCGCGTCGGCGCCCTCGGGGTCAGGCTCGGGACCGAAGTTCGCCGATGCGTCCGGAGACTGGTCGCCGGAGACTGCTCGCGTGGTGCGGCCCTCGCGGTCGTAGTCGTATCCGAACAAGGACAGCGCCACCAGCAGAATCGCTCCACCCACCACTGACGGGTCGGCGACGTTGAAAACCGGCCACCACCCCACCGACAGGAAGTCGACCACGTGGCCGCGCAGCGGACCTGGTCCGCGGAAGAACCTGTCGACCAGATTGCCCAGAGCGCCGCCGAGAATCATGCCCAAGCCGATTGCCCACCACGTCGAGACCAACCGACGACCGATCAGCAGGATTCCCACCACCACCGATATCGCGATCAGGGTCAGGACCCAGGTGTAGCCGGTGGCGAACGAGAACGCCGCGCCCGAGTTGCGCACCAGCGTCCAGGTCACGGTATCGCCGATGATGGGCACGGGTTTCCCCGGTTGGAGCAGTTTGACGGCAAGGACCTTGGTCACCACATCGACCGCGAGCACCACCGCCGCTACGATGAGCAGCAGTTTTGTCCGCCGCTGGGGCTGTGGGGCGGTTCCGGGCTCGTCACTCACGTCCCCCATCATCCCCTACTCAACGCGGTGCATTACGCGGCCTGTCTGCGATGATCGCCGCTGTGCCCGATGTTCTTCCCCCTAGAGACTCATCACCGACCGTTGTGCTGCTGACGACCGGCGGAACCATCGCGACCGAGGTGGACAGCGACGGTATCGCCCGGCACAGCAGCTCGGGTGGTGATCTGCTGGCGGCGTCCGGCTCTGGCGATGTGGTCGTCGACGACCTGATATCCGTCGACAGCGCGGAAATGACGCCCCAGCGCTGGCAACAGATCGCGGCCGCGGTCCGCGGACATGTCGCACACGGCGCCACCGGAATCGTCATCGCGCACGGCACAGACACTCTTGAAGAGACCGCGCTGTGGCTGGCACTGACGTGTTCGGTGCCTGTCCCCGTCGTGCTCACCGGAGCGCAACGCAGCGGTGACCACCCGGAGTCCGACGGGCCGGGCAATCTACGTGATGCGTTCACGGTGGCCGCGACCGGCGCAGCGCTGGGCGTGGTGGTCTGCTTTGCTGGTCAGGTGTATCCGGCGGCAGGCATCCGCAAGGTCGACTTGGCCGCCCTGGCCGGATTTGCCGGCGTTGCACCCATCGGGCAGGTCCGCGATGGGGTGTTTCTGCGCCATGCCGACACACCGCCGGTCTTTCTGGGCACCGTGACGCGCGCCGCGCTGCCCCGTGTCGACGTCGTGAGCCTTTATCCGGGTGCCGATGCGGTGGCCCTCGATGCCTACGCGCAGGCCGGTGCCCAGGGCCTGGTGCTGGAAGCTCTGGGCGCAGGCAACGCCAATGACGTTGTCATCGAGGCGGTTTCGCGCCACGTCGCCAATGGCATCCCCGTGCTGGTGACCACCCGCGTACCGGGCGGGACGCTGACCCCCGGGTATGCCCCGGGGCAGAAGCTGGTCGACGCGGGCGCGGTAACGGTGTCGCATCTGCGTTCCGGGCAGGCCCGGGTGCTGTGCATGGCTGCGCTGGCCACCGGGTCAGATCTCGTCTCCGTCGTCGAGCGGCTCGGCTGACTCCTCGGCCCAGTCCAGGCTCGCCACCGGATCAGCGCGGGCGATACCCGGATCGTCGACCGCGAAGGTGCGCGCGATGCCCGCACCACTGCTGCGAGTCTCGAATCTCACGGTCATGACGCCATGTCCGGTGCCCTGGATCCAGCCGTGACCGAACTCGGGGTGTTCGACGTCATCGCCGACGCCCCAGCTCGCGGCGCGCGGGGCCTGCGGTTGCGCGGCCGACGGCGTCTCATCGGTTTCCGCGACGGACTCGCCCTGGTCCAAGTCGGGGAAAAGTGAGGTCTGCTGCACATCGGAGAAGCCCGAGAATCCCAATCCGACAAGACGAATGGGGCCGATTTCGACGGGGTCCAGCAGCAGCCGCCGCGCCGCAGACATGAGCACCGCGCGTTCGGTGGTGGCGTAGGGCAGGGTCGCCGATCTGGTCAGGATGCTCATATCCGAGCGGCGCAGTTTCACAGTGACGGTGCGCACCCCGCGTCCGTGTTTGACGAGCCTCCGATGCGCGTGCGCGCCGATCGGCTCGATGGCTTCGCGAAGCTGCTCAAGGGTTGTCAGGTCGTCGGGGAAAGTCGACTCGGCACTGATCTGTTTGGTTTCCGCACGTTCGGCCACCGGGCGTTCATCGATCCCACGTGCGAGTTGGTGCAGCGCGGGACCGATCGTGCCGCCGAGCACCGAAGCCACCTCGCTGGTCTGCAGTGCCGCGAACTGACCGATGGTGTCGATTCCCAACCGGTGCAGTCGTTCTTCGGCTACGGGCCCGATCCCCCACAACTTACGCACCGGGAGGTCGTCGAGCAGTGACCGTTGCTCCTCGGGCGCGATGATCCGCACGCCATCGGGCTTGGCCAGCCCCGAGGCGATCTTGGCGATCTGTTTACCGGACCCCGCCCCGACGGATGCGGTCAAACCGGTTTCGGCGAGCACCCGCGTGCGCAGCTCGGCGACGTACTCGGTCACCGATTCGGTTGTGGCTCCGGTTAGTTCAGCAGGCTCGCCAAAGGCCTCGTCGAAGGACAGTTGTTCGAGCACGGGGATCATGGACCGCACGGTCGCGAATACCCGCCGGCTGGCGACGCCGTAGACCGCGCCACGCGGCGGAAGGACGACGGCACTGACGCCCACGAGACGCCGCGCCTGGTGCATGGGCATGGCCGAGCGCGCACCGAAGACCCGGGCCTCGTAACTCGCGCCGGCCACCACGCCCCGACCTCCAGTACCGCCGACCAGGACCGGACGATCACGCAGAGTCGGCCGGGTCAGCTGCTCGACCGAGGCGAAGAACGCGTCCATGTCGAGGTGCAGAACCCATCGACCGGCAGCACACACGCGCTCATCGTATGGCCCAGCTCTGACAACCCCGTGACCGAACCTCCACAAGGAATGACCAAATCACGCTACTCGGACAGCGGTCGCATCCCCAGCCTGATGTCATGGCAATGAATCTGGTGCGCCGTTGGTGCTGTAGCTCGGAGATGTGGGCACGCAAAACCGAGTCGCAGCTCCCCCGCGGGCCCTGGAAGGAGTCGAGCTCGTAGCCAATACCCTGAAGATCGGTCCCGGCTACGACGCGAACCTGCATGTGCTGACCAAGCGCACACCGCAACTCACCGCAGTGGAGATCGCTGAGACAAGGCCGCGCGACGGCAACCGCTCTACGGCTTTACGGCGATCAGACGACAGTATTCCAGAGCGATGGCACCGAGATGGGCTTGGACACCGACCGCCTCAGCTCCGTGGTGTGCTTCACCATGCTGCATTACGTGCCGACACCCTTGCTGCCGGATCGCCGGCGCGCGGCGGGGTTCACCGATATCGATCATCAGCTCGACGGTGGCAACCAGTGCTGGTGGGCCGTGAAGGCGGCCTAAGGCTTCGCCTCGGTCGAGTGTGCGAATTCTGTCGATTTTCCCATGAATTTCACCATGATTCGCACACTCGACTGCAAATCTCAGGGCTACGTTGCGAGAGCCTTCTCCATCTTGATCCGATACTGGCTGTTCAGCCTAAATACCGGAACATCAGCGCTGTATTCAATCGCACCACCAATGAGATCGATTGCCTCAGCGGCCGCCGACAGCGGACGAAACTCCATGTTGGGATCCTCCAACAGCTCGAACTGTGTTGCCAATACCTCACCGGCAATCAAATCGCGAAGCGAGTCGTCCCACCCTGCAGGCAACGTATCCACCCAGAACGTCACATGAATCCGATCGGAGACATTGAGTCCCTGTTCCCGACGGAACTCTTGGATCTCGCGAATACGGTCGCGCGCCCAGCCCTCGGCCTCCAACTCCTCGGTGACGGTGTCGTCGAGGATGACCAATCCCCCGCCTTCGGGAAGCGCCGCCGTGGAATCCGGCTCCGCGGCCACCAGTTTCGAATCGAACTCACCCTCCTGCAGGGTGATTCCCGCGGCGACGACGGTGCCGTCGGCCTGTTGCGCCCAGTCACCGGCCTTGACCGCGCGGATGACGGTCTGCACGTCCTTACCCAGACGGGGACCGGCGGCCCGCGCGTTGACCGTCAGCTCAAACTTGCCATAGGCCGCGATATCATCGTTCAGTTCAACGGATTTCACGTTGAGCTCGTCGGCGATGAGCGCGGTGTAAGGCTCCAGTCGCTTGGGGTCGGGCACCGCCACGGTCAGCTTGAGCAGCGGCAACCGCACCCGCAGCTTCTTGGCCTTGCGCAAGGAAGACCCGGTCGAGGCGACTTTTCGCACCTCGTCCATCGCGGCGACCAGCGCCGGATCCGCGGGCAACACCGATTCGGAGACCCAGTCCGTCAGGTGCACCGACCGCTCTCCGGTCAGTCCGCGCCAGATGACCTCGGTGGTCAACGGAAGCAGCGGAGCGGCCAGCCTGCATGTCGTCTCCAGCACGGTGTGCAGGGTGTCGATGGCGTCCGCATCCTCCTCCCAGAAACGCGAACGGGACCGACGCACATACCAATTGGTCAGTGCGTCGGTGAATTGACGCAGCTGCTCGCACGCCACGGAGACGTCGCAGTCATCCATGGACTTGGTGAGGTCCTCGCGCAGCTGCGCCAACTTGGCCAGGATGTATTTGTCCAGCACCTGCGTCGAGTCGGTGCGCCAGGTGCCGGGTTTGGGCGCGTACAGCTGCAGAAAGCTCCAGGCATTCCACAACGGCAGGATGACCTGCCGCACGCCCTCACGGATCCCCTGCTCGGTGACGATCAGATTGCCGCCGCGCAGGATCGGCGATGCCATGAGGAACCACCGCATCGCGTCGGAGCCGTCGCGATCGAACACCTCGTTGACGTCCGGGTAGTTGCGCAACGACTTGCTCATCTTCTGGCCGTCGTTGCCCAGCACGATGCCATGTGACACACAGGTTCTGAACGCGGGCCGGTCGAACAGCGCGGTCGCCAGCACATGCATGACGTAGAACCAGCCGCGGGTTTGGCCGATGTACTCGACGATGAAGTCGGCCGGGAAGTGCTTTTCGAACCACTCGGCGTTCTCGAACGGGTAGTGCACCTGCGCGTAAGGCATTGAGCCCGAGTCGAACCAGACATCGAAGATGTCCGGGATACGGCGCATGGTGGACTTGCCGGTGGGGTCGTCGGGATTCGGGCGGGTCAGCTCGTCGATGTAGGGCCGGTGCAGGTTGGTCGGCCGCACGCCGAAGTCCCGCTCCAGCTCATCCAGGCTTCCGTAGACGTCGATGCGTGGGTATGCGGGATCGTCGGACTTCCACACTGGAATCGGGCTGCCCCAGTAGCGGTTACGCGAAACAGACCAGTCGCGTGCACCTTCCAGCCATTTACCGAACTGGCCGTGCTTGACGTGCTCTGGATACCAGGTGATCTGCTCGTTGAGTTCGACCATTCGATCCCGGAATTCGGTCACCTTGATGAACCAGGACGACACCGCCCGGTAGATCAACGGGTTACGGCAGCGCCAGCAGTGCGGGTAGGAGTGGTCATAAGTCTCATGGCGCAACAAGACCGCGCCGTTGGCCGCGGCCGAGCCGGTGCCATTCTTGAGATCCTTGATGATCTGCGCGTTGGCATCGAATACCTGCTGCCCCTCGTAGTCGGGCACGGTGACATCGAAGCGGCCCTTCGAGTCGACAGGGGTGACCGGCGTGATCCCGGCCTTGTCGGTGACGTTCTTGTCCTCCTCACCGTATGCGGGTGCCATATGCACGATGCCGGTGCCGTCGTCGGTGGTGACGTAAGCCCCGGAAAGCACGGTGAACGCGTTCGGCGCGGCATCCTGCTGGAAGTACGGGAACGGCGGGACGTACCGCATACCCAACAACTCGGCACCCGTGTAGGTGTCCAACACCGTCGGCTCTTCGCCCAGCTCACGGGCGTACGCCCCAACCCGCGCCTGCGCCAACAGATAACGGTCCTCGGAGTCTTCGGGCTTCACCACCGCATAGGTGACCTCCGGGTTCACCGCGACCGCCAGGTTCGAAGGCAGGGTCCACGGAGTGGTGGTCCAGATCAGCAGGCGCGCACCGTCGAGTGTCGCCCACCGCGTGTTCTCGTTGCCCACGATCCGGTAACCGACGGTGACCGCGGGGTCCTGACGACTCTGGTACACGTCGTCGTCCATGCGCAGCTCGTGGTTGGACAGCGGTGTCTCGTCACGCCAGCAGTACGGCAGCACGCGGTATCCCTCGTACGCCAAACCCTTGTCCCACAACTGTTTGAACGCCCAGATCACCGACTCCATGAAGGTCAGGTCGAGCGTCTTGTAATCGTGGTCGAAGTCCACCCAGCGTGCTTGCCGAGTCACGTACTCGCGCCATTCCTTGGTGTAGCGCAGCACCGATTCGCGGCACGCATCGTTGAACTCGGCGATGCCCATCGAATCGATCTGAGACTTATCGGTGATGCCCAGCTGGCGTTCGACTTCCAGCTCTGCCGGCAATCCGTGAGTGTCCCAACCGAACCGACGGTCCACCTGGTATCCGCGCATGGTCTGATAGCGCGGGACGATGTCCTTGACGTAGCCGGTGAGCAGATGCCCGTAGTGCGGCAGTCCATTGGCGAACGGAGGCCCGTCGTAGAAGACGTATTCCGGGGCGCCGTCGCGATGCGCAATGCTCGCGCGGAACGTGTCGTCTTCGTCCCAGTAGCCCAGCACCTGCTTTTCCAGCGCAGGCAGATTAGGCGATCCGCTGCGCTGATCGGCGCCAAGATCGGTCCGCGGGTACGCGTCCGCGGATGAGCCGCTTGCGCGAAGACTCTCGGATGCGGATGAGCCGCTTGCGCGAAGACCATCAGGCATAGTCGGTACATCTCCCTGTGCTCGCCGGCACGGGGACGATGGGACGCCGTCGGCGTACCTCCGCGGTACCACCCCGCTTGCCCCGACCTGTGCGGGGCCTCTCACAGCGGCTGTGACGGGCCTACCCGTCCGGTTCTACCGGGTTATCCGTGCTGCGCGCACGGAACCTTTCTTCCGGAGACTCCCCGGTGATGGCCGGATCGATGTCTGTGGCAGTAATTCTATTCGGGTGTGTTGATATGGCCAAACCGGTTTCGAATGATCATCGCGGCCGCCAGGACCAGCGCGATCGCCAACAACGCCCCGACGAAATGGACCGTCAGCGCCCATCCGCCGGACTGGTACGCCAATCCTCCCGCGGCACCTGCCACCGAACTTCCCAGGTAGTAGCTGAACAAGTACAGGGCAGAGGCTTCGGCCCGGTCGCGCTGCGCGACCACCCCTACCCAGCCGCTCGCGACGGTATGTGCGGCGAAGAAGCCCGCGGTGAACACACCCACCCCGATGATCACCGTGACGAGCAAGTCCAGGACGGTCAGTGCAAGCCCCAGCGCGGTGACGGTGACCGCTCCGATCAGGACCAGCCCCCTAGCGCGCCGATCCGCCAGCCGACCGGTGATCGCCGACGACACCGTTCCGGCCAGATACAGCAGGAACAGCAGCCCGGCAATTGCCGTCGGAAGCCCGAAGGGCGGAGCCACCAGGCGATAGCCCAAATAGTTGTAGACCGTGACGAACCCGCCCATCAACAGAAAGCCCAGCCCGAACATGATGAGCAGCACCGGGTTTCTCAGGTGCATGCCGAGAATCCGCAGTGTGGTGCCGACCCTGACCCTCTTGGGCACGAAGAACTGAGACCTCGGAAGAAGCATCGCGAACAACACCGTGCACACCAAAGTCATTGCGCCACTGCCGAGTAACGCGATCCGCCAATTGCTCACATCGAGCACCGAAGAAGCCACCAGTCGCCCGGCAAGTCCACCGACCGTCGTTCCGGCGATGTATCTGCCCATCGCCGAACCGAGAGACCCTGGATGCACCTCCTCGGCAAGGAATGCCATGGCCACTGCCGGAATCCCGGCCAATGCGACACCTTCTGCCGCACGGCCCATCAACAACACCGCGAACGTAGGACTGGCCGGAAGCAGCAGCCCGATCACCGTCGTGGCGATTGCCGACACCAGCATCACCGGGGTGCGCCCGAACCGTTCCGACAGAGCACTGGCAGGGATGATCGACAGTGCCAGCATTCCGGTAGTCACCGAAACCGTGAGGGCGGCAGCCGCCGGACTGACTCCCAGATCCGCGGACAGTGCGGGAAGCACCGCCTGTGTTCCGTACAGGGCCGCGAACGTCGCAAGCCCGGCGGCGAACAGCGCATCGGTCAGCCGCCGATATCCGGCGGTTCCTGTGGTGTGGGGCACGGGACTCGCACCACAACTCGCCGAAACTCTCTGGGCACTCGGGGCGACGGCCATGACTGGAGATGCTGCCCGGGTCAATGCATATTGCGGAAATGAGCAATTTAACACTTTATAATTCGATTCAGGCATAAGTGGAGGTGAAGAGGTGGCTGACGGCGACTACGAGTGGTACATCACACTCGCCGAACTCCACAACGTCACCGCCGCCGCCGATCAGCTCCAGCTCGCGCAGCCGACGCTCACCCGAATGCTCGCCCGCTTGGAGCGCCGGCTGGGCGTGCAGCTGTTCGATCGGCACGGCAAGCGGCTCACCCTGAATCCGTTCGGGCGGATCTTCTACCAGCACGCCCGCCGCGCCCAGATGGAGCTCGATTCCGCCCGCCGGGCCATCGACGACCTAGCCAATCCCGCCGAGGGGGAAATCCGGCTCGGGTTTTTGCACACCTTCGGCCCGGCGTTGGTCGCCGGTCTCATCGCGGGATTCGCCGTGACGTCGCCCCATGTGCGATTCGTGCTGGAGCAGGGTGCTGCGGGCAGCCTCGATGATCTGGTCGCCAATGGCGATCTGGACGTGGCAATCGTCTCTCCGCGTCCACGTCGCGCAAATCTCGGGTGGCGCAACCTCTTCCGGCAGCGCCTCGGTGTCGCCGTCCCCACCGACCATCGACTGGCACAGGCCGAAGACGTGTCGATGTCCGCTCTTGCCGACGAGCCCTTCATCGGGATGCACCAGGGATTCGGTATGCGGCGCCTGCTCGAAGAACTGTGCGCGGCTGCGCAATTCCAGCCGCGCATCGTGCTGGAATCGAGCGATCTGACCACGGTGGCGGGCCTGGTGGCAGCCGGCCTGGGCATCGCGGTGCTTCCCGTGGACGCCACCACCTACCCGCCCGATCTCAGGATGCTGCGCCTCATCGACGCCGACGCGCACCGGGACGTCGGCATCATCTGGAGTTCCGCGCAGCCGCTTTCGCGCCCGGTCCGAGATTTCATATCCCACGCGGTCGCGTCGACGTAGGGAACAATCACCCCATGTCCGCTGACGTGCCGCCCGAGAACGGGATCGCCCACGCCATCGCACAGATCGATGCCGCTACGGACGAATCGGCATTCTGCGCGGCGGTGGGCGCGGCACGCATGGTGATAGCCCTGGAGCCACGGGCGCGTACGCCTGAGGCAACTCTGGCCGCCGCCTGGTCAGAGGCATTGCAGCGCAGCATTCACACGGCGGCACGACTCGTCGCCGACGGGACGAACCCGAGCTGGACCTGGTTTGTCTCGGGAAGCGTGGCCCGCGGTGAGGCGGCTCCCGGCTCCGACATAGAGACCCTGCTCGCCGTCGACGACGAGATCGATGCCGACGGGAAGACCCACCTCATGGAACTCGCGGCGCGCGTACACGCGATGCTCGAACGCAGTGGCATCGGCAGTGACGCCAACGGAGTTCTCGCGAGCCGCGGCCGCTTCTGCCGCCGGGCCGCCAATTGGTTCGAGGGCATCGAACGGTGGTGCGCCAACCCGCCGGAGGATCGCGGAGTGGTGATGGTGGGCCTGATGGCAGACTCCCAAGGGATCGGCACCGGATCGTCGCTGTCCGACAACGCTCTTCGTAGCGAGAATGCCGACTGTGCACACCGCCACTACCCCATCAGGCTGGCGATGCTTCAGGATGCGGTGGCTGTGCGCGCCGGATTTCCCTCGCGGTTGAAGATATTCGCGACGCAATCGGACACCGTCGATCTCAAGATCGCGGCGATCGATCCCGTGGTCAAGATCGCTCGCTGGGCCGCCTTGTCGGCGGGTTCAGACGCTCTCGCGACAACGGATCGACTGGATGTGGCGTCCGCGGCCCGGATTCTGGACCCGGATGATGCCTCGACGCTGCGAGATTGCTTCGGATGGCTGCTGCGGTTCCGGTGGCGCTCCCGGGCCAGCGCCTGGCAGGACGGGCAGCACATGTCCGACACCATCTCGCTCTGCGCCCTGGCACCGCAAGAGCGTGCGGTGCTGCGCACCATCGCCCGGGAGATCGCCGGCATCCGGCGCAAGCTGATCTACCTGTCCTCGACCTCCTCATTTAGATAATCGGTCATACCAGCGCATGGCCCAGCGAGCATCTCCGAGGGTTGGCCCGCGCTCGGTGTGTTGACACCGAATTGCAGCGACAGGTTGGAGTAGTCCGCATCCGGTGTCAGCCCGCGTTCGCGGATCCGCTCCGCGGTGCGGCTGACGACGTCGACCAGATCTGGGTTCCAGGTGGGGCCGACCCCGTGCGCCAGGAACATCGTCGTCAGGCATTCGGCGTCGAACTGAGGAATCACGCCGACAATGGTCGCGCCGGACGTCCACTCCTCAACCAGCGAAACGGCTTCGGCGGCCCGAAAAACGCGGGGAAACTGCAGCGGTCGCAACCGAACCTGCGGATGGCGCTTGTGGAAGCCGCTGATATCGAGGCCCGCAGGATCAGCCGCCTCCAGATCGAGGTCTTGGACGTCGACGCACAAGTGCAGTTGCCGTTGCCCCTCCTCGGTTCGGCGGATGATCGCGATCTCCCACGGCTGGCGCGCGCGGTGCAGCCCGGTGGTCTCGGTATCGAGAAACACCAATGGGCGCCGAGACGTGCCGGATTCGCCTGCCTCGCCTGTCATATCGGTGGCAGTCTCCCACACGACATCCGCCGATAGGGCGCACCTGGAGACAATCCGAGGTCAGCTCGTGGCGGCTATCCAGTCGCCGTGGAGAACGCGGGACGGATACTCGCGTCCCTCACCGCTGATCTCTTGGTTGCCCTGGGTGATTCACGGGAGAAGGTCTACAGATCGGCAGTGCTGACCCTGCCCCACAACGCCGCCGAGATCAGCACGACGCCGCTGCCGACATACGGTCAACCTTAGGGACCGAGCGACAGAATGCGCTCGGCAGCAAGGGCGGGTGTGAGGGTGCCCTCGCGTACCTGCTGCTCGACTTCTGCACGTACCGCCTTGACATCGGGTGCGTTGAGCACTCGGTCCAGCACCGCGTCGCGCACCATCGCCCACATCCAGTCGACCTGCTGACGGCGGCGTTTGGCCTCGAACTCCCCCGCCTCGGTCAACACCGAGCGATGCTGCAGCACGGTATCCCACATCTCGGACACCCCATTGTTCTCCAGCGCACTCATGGTGAGAACCGGTGGGCGCCAAATGGTGTCATGCGGATAGATCAAGCGCAGCGCGCTCGACAACTCGCGAGCCGCCTTCTGCGCCTCGATGGCGTGGGCGCCGTCAGCCTTGTTCACCACCACGATATCGGCGAGCTCCAACACCCCCTTTTTGATGCCCTGCAGCTGATCACCGGTACGCGCCAACGTGAGGAAGACAAAGGTGTCCACCATATTGGCGACGGTGACCTCGGACTGCCCGACGCCGACGGTCTCGATGAGGATGACGTCGAATCCGGCGGCTTCCAGCAGCACCACGGTCTCGCGGGTCGCCTTCGCCACGCCCCCAAGCGTCCCCGATGTCGGCGAGGGCCGAATGTACGCGTCGGGATGCACCGAGAGTCGGCCCATCCGGGTCTTATCGCCGAGAATCGACCCGCCGGTACGCGTGGACGACGGATCGACCGCCAACACGGCCACCCGATGCCCCTGCTCGATGAGGTACATACCGAGGGCTTCGATCGTGGTCGACTTCCCCACCCCGGGCACTCCGGTAATACCTACCCGCAGCGCGTTCCCACCATCGGAAGACAGTTCCAGCAGCAGCTGCTGGGCCTGCGCACGATGGTCTTGGCGAGTCGACTCCACCAGCGTGATGGCTCGGGCCAGCCCGGAACGGACTCCCGACCGGATCAGTGTTGCCAGATCGTCAGGTGCCGACATCAGGTCAGATCGTACCCGAGCCGCTCAGCTAGCTTGTGCAACAAGCCAATTGCGGCCTCAGAAATCACCGTTCCCGGAGGGAAGATCGCCGCGGCGCCCGCCTCGTACAGCTCGTCGAAATCGCCGGGAGGTATGACCCCGCCCACAACGATCATGATGTCGGGACGTCCCACCTCCGTCAATGCCTCGCGCAGCGCCGGCACCAGCGTGAGGTGTCCGGCCGCCAGCGAAGACACCCCGACCACATGCACGTCATTGTCCGCAGCCTGACGCGCGACCTCTTCGGGCGTCTGGAACAGCGGGCCCACGTCGACATCGAAACCGATGTCGGCGAAGGCCGTTGCGATCACCTTCTGCCCACGGTCGTGCCCGTCCTGTCCCATCTTCGCGACCAGCACGCGGGGCCTGCGGCCATCGGCGTCGGCGAACTTCTGCACCAGCTCGGTCGCTTGCGTCACGCTGCTAACGGCGCCTTCCCTTCCCACCTCGTCGCGGTATACCCCGCTGATGGTACGGATTTCGGCCTGATGCCGTCCGTAGACCTTCTCCAGCGCATCCGAGATCTCGCCGACCGTCGCCTTGTGACGGGCCGCGTCAATGGCCAGTGCCATCAGGTTGTTGCCCAACCCGTCTTCTCCGGGACGACTGGAATCGGCTGCCGCACGCGTCAACTCGGCCAGAGCAGCCTGCACCGCGTCGTTGTCGCGTTCGGCGCGCAGCTGCTTCAACTTGGCCAACTGCTCGGCACGCACCCTCGAGTTCTCGACCTTGAGGACCTCGATCTGCTGGTCCTCGGCCACCTGGTACTTGTTGACGCCGATCACGGGCTGACGGCCCGAGTCGATACGGGCCTGGGTACGCGCGGCGGCTTCCTCGATGCGCAGCTTCGGGATGCCCTGGTCGATCGCCTGCGCCATGCCGCCGGCCTCGGTCACCTCCCGGATGTGCTCGCGTGCCCGGGAAGCAAGCTGATGAGTCAGCCATTCCACGTAGTAGGAACCGCCCCAGGGGTCGATCGGACGGCAGGTACCCGACTCCTGCTGGATGAGCAGCTGAGTATTGCGGGCAATGCGCGCCGAGAAATCGGTGGGCAGGGCCAGCGCCTCGTCGAGAGCGTTGGTGTGCAGCGACTGGGTGTGCCCCTGGGTCGCGGCCATCGCCTCGATGCACGTGCGCGCCACGTTGTTGAACACATCCTGCGCGGTCAACGACCAGCCGGAGGTCTGCGAATGTGTGCGCAGGGACTGCGATTTGGCACTCTTCGGATTAAACTGTGCCACCAGCTCGCTCCAGAGCAGCCGCCCGGCCCGCAGTTTGGCCACCTCCATGAAGAAGTTCATGCCGATGGCCCAGAAGAAGGACAGCCGAGGGGCGAACACGTCGATGTCCAGGCCACCCTCCAACCCCGCCTTGATGTACTCGACACCGTCGGCCAGGGTGTAGGCCAGCTCCAGATCAGCTGTGGCACCGGCTTCTTGGATGTGATAGCCGGAGATGGAAATGGAGTTGAACTTCGGCATCTTCGCGCTGGTGTAGGCGAAGATGTCCGAGATGATCCGCATCGACGGCTTCGGCGGGTAGATGTAGGTGTTGCGGACCATGAACTCTTTGAGGATGTCGTTCTGGATGGTCCCGGCCAGCTGTTGGGGGCTGACCCCCTGCTCCTCGGCCGCCACCACATACAGCGCCAGGATCGGGAGCACCGCGCCGTTCATGGTCATCGACACCGAGACCGAGCCCAGATCGATACCGTCGAAAAGCTGGCGCATATCGAGGATGGAATCGATGGCGACACCGGCCATGCCGACGTCACCCTGCACACGCGGATGGTCCGAGTCGTATCCGCGGTGGGTCGCCAGATCGAAAGCCACCGACAGACCCTTCTGGCCCGCCGCGAGATTGCGACGGTAGAACGCGTTGGATTCGGCGGCCGTCGAGAAGCCCGCGTACTGGCGGATGGTCCACGGCTGGTTGACGTACATCGTCGGGTACGGCCCGCGCAGGAACGGCACCTGCCCGGGGAAGGTATCCAGCGGATATCCCTCGGCTCGCACGGCTTCTCGGTCCGCGGCGGTATAGATCGGCTTGACGGTGATCGCCTCGGGCGTCTCCCAGTCAAGCTGCTCGGAGGTGTACCCGTGAGCGCCCGCGGCCTCGGCAACGGCGGCGTCTACGGCGGCCGCGTCCGGCGCGACCGATGCGCGGTCTCCGTGCAACGGCACACCGGCGAAGCTGCCCAACGTGCCCATGGATGTAGCGAGGTCAGTCATGTCACGCCCCCAACTTGGTCAGCATGGCCGAAAGCGCTTCGACAGCATTGATCTTCATGGTCAGATAGCCATCCGGTCGCGACGAGTCTGCGACGTCGGCGACGGCCTTCTCCGGCCCCGCGAGAAAGACGTCGGTGACACCCGCGGCCCTGGCCGCATCGACCACGGCACCGGCTTCGGCGGCGTACCGGCCATCGGTTCCACAGATGACGGCGAGCCGGGCTCCGGAGTCTGCCACCGCGGCGGCGATCGTGTCCGCTTCGAGTACGCCGGGGTTGACGGTTTCGATACCGCCAGAGGCCAACAGGTTGGACGCGAATGTGGTGCGGACATTGTGCTCGGCCAGCGGACCCAACGGAATCAACAGTGCGTTCGGACGCGCACCGGAGGAAGCCAGGAAGGCATCCGAACGGTCCCGCAGGGACTCGAAATCGGCGGCGTACCGGTAACCCGCCACCGGATGCGGCGGCAATGGCTCCTCCGCGAGGTTCGGGAACTCGTTCACCCCCGTCACCGAGGTACGCCGATGTGCAATGTCCTCGGCGCGGCGCGCACGCGTTTCGGCGATGCGTTCCCTGATCAGTTCGGCGGCCGCTTCGAATCCGCCCGCGCCCTCGATCTCGGTGAACAGCGACCATGCCTGCTGTGCAAGGGTTTCCGTCAGATCCTCGATGTACCAGGAACCGCCGCCGGGGTCGAGTACCCGACCCACATGGGACTCCTCGATGAGCAGCAACTGAGTGTTCCGGGCGATACGGGTGGAAAACGCCGGGGATACCGAGGCCAGTCCACCGGCAATGGCGTCGTCGAACTGCCGTACCCGCACGCTGTCCGCGCCGCCGACTCCGGCCCCGAAGGCGGCCAGCGTGGTGCGCAGCATGTTCACCCACGGATCGCGTTGGGCCATCATCGGTTCGGAGGTGACCGCGTGCATCACGGCACCACCGTGTTCGGGTACACCCGCAACCTCGGCCACCCGCGCCCAGAGCACCCTGGCGGCACGGAACTTGGCGATCGACAGGAACTGGTCGTCGGTTGCGGCAAAACGGAAGCTTATCTGCCGCAAGGCTTCCGCGATGCCCAGGCCGGCGCCCTGCAACAGCCTCAGGTACGCGACCCCGGCAGCCACCGCAACCGCGAGTTCCTGGCTGTCCCCGGCACCCAGCTCGTGAGCGATGGTGCCGTCGACGGTGACCGCACGGATCTGCCCGGTGCGCGCGCTCGCCCGCCCGGCCAGCGCGACCGCTTCATCCACCGATACGCCCGCGCGGTCCGCGAACGCGTCCCCGAGCGGGTCGGCACCCAGATCGACGACAACTGCCTCGGCACTTCCCTCGTACCCATCCACGGCGGCGAAGATCGCCTCGGCCACTTCGATCAGTTCGGCACCGGCCTCCACCTGAATGGGCGCCAGGTCGAGGTAGACCCCTTGCAGGGCTCGTTGCACCGCCTCTGGCCGAAGACGCGCCAGGACGATAGCGCTGGCCCCCTGCCCCAGCGCATCGAGAATGGCCTCGTTCACGACGGCCCCATCGATACCGCCCGAGCCGTCGAAACGCTCGGCGACCTTCCATCCGCTGTTCACATCGCGGCGCGGATCACCACCGCGGACGAACGGCCATTGTCCGGGCAGCGAAGGCTCGGGAAGCTCATCCAGTGCCGTGTACAACGGGCGGATCGCGATCCCGTCGTAGGTGGGCGAATCGAGCAGGCGCTCGGGGTCCGCGGGCAGATCCTCGATCGCCTTGCGGGTGGACTTCGCCAGCACTCCGGCGACACCTATCTGCCATCGCGCGAAGTCACGCCGAATTTCGGGTACCTCAACAGTCACAGAACTGCTCCCTGCTGCTCGTCATCGAGCGACATATATGGCACTCCATGCCGAAATGCCTATCACACTTACTCATCAGGCTAAATGACACCGCCTGCTACCGCCCAGTACGGGGGCGCGACCATCGCGATACCCGTGTCCCGGCACCCACCATTCATGCGGGCTCCGTACCCTTGTTCACCATGGGGTTCCGGCAGATCTGGAGAACGGGAGTCGCAGCCGTACGACGGCTCCCCCGCCGCCAGCTGTTGTGGACTGCGCTGGCCCTTCTGGTGGTGATCGCCGCCGTGTGGTTACTTCCGCTGCCCACGGCCCTCCAGATGCGTGATTGGGCGCGTGACCTAGGCCCCTGGTTCCCACTCGCCTTCCTTGGCGCGCACACGATCGTGACGGTGCTGCCCTTTCCCCGCACCGCCTTCACGCTGGCCGCCGGACTCCTGTTCGGAACTCAGGTCGGCGTGCTGTTGGCTGTGGTCGCGAGTACCGCCAGCGCGGTCCTGGCGCTATGGGGCGCGCGAGCCCTGGGCTGGAAGCTCAGCGCGCTCCATCACCGCCCGGCGGTGAAGAGCGTCGACGACCAATTGCGCCGCCGCGGGTGGATCGCGGTGATGTCGATGCGGCTCATCCCGGCCGTGCCGTTCTCCGTTCTCAACTACGCGGCGGGGGCTTCGGCCGTGCGCGTCGTGCCCTATACGGTGGCGACATTCGTCGGCCTGCTGCCGGGCACGCTTGCCGTGGTCGTCCTCGGCGACGCACTCACCGGCCACATCAGCGGGACCCTCTTCCTGGTATCCCTGATCACCTCGGTGCTCGGGATGTTGGGGATTCTCTACGAGATCCGCCGGTACAAACGCACCCACACCGAGATTCCCAACACCGAAACCTCCGACGAACCCGAACGCGTCGGCGGCTAGGACCCGGTGGCGTCCCGCTCGTCGAATCCCTTGCCGGCCAACACCGCGAACACCATGAGCAGGCCTGCCGCCGGCGCCGCGTTGAGCGGCTTGTCATGTGCCCGCACATGTGCGCCAACCGCCAGCGTGAAATAGACGGCCAACATGAACGCGGTCAATCTCCCCAGCGCAGGCCACCGGATGCCACCGGCGAGGCCGGCGGCCGAGGCCGACTTGACCACCGGCAGCACCCACCAGATCTGTTACGGCAGACCCACTTTCTCCAAGGACGTCTTGATGGGCCCAATCGGGCGGACACACACCGCGGCATCCGCGGCCTGCATGGCCGCCAGCGCGGCCAATATCTTCGGATTTGCCAAAGGCCGCTCGGTCATGACGATTTCGCCGCCAACCCCTTGGCGGCCAACGCACCGTAGGTGGCCAGGAGCGTCGACGCGGAAAGGGCGTTCAACCCGATGTCCCGCGTCCGCACATGTGCGCCGACCGCCAGCGTGAAGTAGATGGTCAACATCACCAGCGTCAGCCTGGCGAGCCATGGGAACCGGATACCGCCCAGCAGACCGGCCGCGGACGCGGCCTTGATCGGAGCGAAGATCCAGCGGTTCTTCGGCGGGAAGCGCACGTCATCGAGACATTTAGCCACATAGGGAACCGGCTGGACGCAGATGGCGGCGTCCACCGCCTGGAAAGAAGCCAATAAAGCCAATACCCGCGGAGAAACGAAAGCGTCATTGCTCATGGCTCCAGTGAACCACTACTACAGCACGTCGTCGATGGGTCGACAGATTCCCGCTAGTGGGACGCGTGCGCGCCGAGGGAGGCCGAGATGACCGCCAGCGGCGAGTGCGCCAGCTGCATGTTGGCCCGCTCTTGCGGGGTCAACCGCCGCCGATCCCAGTAACGACGTACTGCTCCAATGGTAAAGGTCATGATCGGACTTCCTTTCGGGGAGGAGCCACCGACCCAGCGCACACCAAATTCGGTCACCGCGTGAGGGTTTCACCGATGAGAGAAGGCCGGGTAGGCAGCTTCGATTGTCTAGACGGACTATCGCCGGGTTTCACGGTTGTGCCTCACCTCCTTGCCTCCAGGGCGTACGTGGACGCCAACTCATCGGCGCAGCGACGATGTGAGAGAAGATGCCTGAACGGCGATAACCGTTGGGCGCGCACCTCTCTCGTCAGGGCTTCGGCACTGCGCGACGTGTCCGCGTCACGGAAGCCACTTTGGGTCATCCCTTACTCCGGGAAGACCTGTCCTAACCTTGGGCGTCTCTCGACGTCGTCAGATCAGTGGCCTGTGTTCGCGCAGGAGCCTCACCTAGCAAGGTGCTGAACCGAATACGACTATACCCCGGGAAGCCCGGGACGGCTTGCCGGGTCAGTCGCGGGATCTACCGACCCGATTTCCTTGGCTGCGGTGTGCGCCTCGGCGACGGCCGCGGCGACCTCGGGAGTGGTCTTGGTCTCGAACCAACCGGCGACGTCTTCGGAGTCATCCTCGGGGCGTTCCGTTGACTCATCGGATGGGGACGGTTCGTAGCGGAACACTCCGTCGGAGCCGGGGGCACCCAGCAGCTTGGTGAAGCCCTGTAACGCCGAGCCGAAGTCGCTCGGAATCAACCACACCTTGTTGGCCTCACCCTGCGCCATCTTTGGCAGCGTCTGTAAGTACTGGTATGCCAACAACTCTGGTGTGGGCTTGCCGGACTTCACTGCAGCGAAGACCTTTTCGATGGCCTTGGCTTGCCCCTGAGCCTGCAGATATTGAGCGGCACGCTCACCCTCGGCCCGCAGGATACGCGACTGCCGATCGGCCTCTGCCGAGAGAATCGCCGCCTGCTTGGCACCCTCGGCCGCTAAGATCTGCGACTGCTTGGCCCCCTCGGCCTGCTTGATGGAGGCCTCGCGCACACCTTCCGCGTTCAGGATCATGGCGCGCTTCTCGCGGTCGGCCTTCATCTGCTTTTCCATCGATTCCTGCACCGAAGGCGGGGGGTCGATGGAGCGCAGTTCGACCCGGGCCACCCGCAGTCCCCAGCGTCCCGTCGCCTCGTCGAGCACCCCGCGCAATTGGCCGTTGATCTGATCGCGCGAGGTCAGCGTCTGCTCCAGGGTCATCCCGCCGACCACGTTGCGCAGCGTGGTGGTGGTCAGCTGCTCGACACCCACGATGTAGTTGCTGATCTCGTAGACCGCGGCCTGCGGATTGGTGACCTGGAAGTAGACGACGGTATCGATATTCACCGTCAGGTTGTCCTCGGTGATGACCGGCTGGGGCGGGAACGATACCACCCGTTCACGCAGATCAACCTTGGCCCGGATGCGGTCGACAAACGGCACCAAAATGGTCAACTGGCCGCTGACGGTCTTCGAGTACCGCCCCAGACGCTCGATCACCGCGGCCTCCGCCTGCGGGACCAGAGCCACGGACTTCAGCACGATGGTGACGCCCAGGATGATCAAGACGATCAGCACAAAGGCTCCGGCAGCTACTCCCATTCCCCTACTCCTCTCACTGAGATTCTTGCGCTAGATCTTCTCGACAACCGCCGTGGCGCCATCGATTTGAACAACCGTCACTATCTCGCCCTGCTCGAATCGTCCCGATTTCTCCAGGCTGCGGGCCGACCACATCTCGCCTCCCAGGCGAATCAGCCCATGCAGGTCGTCGACGGGTTCAATCACGATGGCGCTCTTACCCTCTAGCGCCTTGGCGTTGGTGTGCAGGATCGGACCCGCAGTCAGACGTTTCCGCAGCGTCGGCCGTACACCGACCAGCAGCACCACCGCGCTGATCACGAACACCAGCCCCTCGCCCCACAGCGGCATATCGAACGCCCAGCCGGCACCGGACGTGACCAGGGCCGAGGCGCCCAGCATCAACAGGAACATGTCCCCTGTCATCAGCTCGGCGGCCGCGAGCAGGATGCCTGCGACGAGCCACACAATCGGCATGGGTCCACATTAGCCCGCGTGGGCAACTGGTGGGGTCGGATGCGGCGCCTTACACTGCGAGCATTATGGCGAATCCGAGTGTGTCCCTGGCAGTGTGGGCAAGCGCGTGGCTGGCAGGCCGCGCGGCGCCCGATGATGTCATCGATGCCCTCATCGCCTGGGCACCAAGACATTTGGTCACGGCCTACGATGCGGTGGCGGCAGGCCACACGGGACTCTCGTGGCCGGATATTGTTGACAACGGCCCGATCGGCCTCCTGCAGACGATCCGGACCGGGACCGGTCAACCGCACGGCTCGCCCGACATCCATGTGATCTTGCCCGCGCCGGGCGATCCCCGCGGCCTGCCCGCCGGCACCCAGTTCCAGCGCGACGCGATGGAAGCCAGTGAGGCGATTGTGCTCACTGATCACCGAAATGATTCCACGGCAATAGGATTGGTACCTGCCGTGGAGTACGACGAGGATCGTGACGAGACGATCGGCCTGTCCTGGACCGTGTACTCGCTGCCCGCGCAGATCCCCCCACAAGCCGGACCGGACCTCGGGGAAGCCGAGTTTCAACTACGCCAGGCGATCCGTTCGGCCACCTCGACGCTCAACCGGCTGGACCGGGCTGTGGGCACAACGAACGCCGACCCCCGCGAACTGGTCGACGAGGTTTTATCCACGCTACGCGGGCATCGGCTGCCGGACCACGCGCCACACCGGGCGATCCGAGTACTCGACTCGGCCAATCAGGTCGAGGCGATCGCCACGGCGGCGACCGAAATCATCGAGCTACCGGGTGCCCTCGACGACGGTGCCGTGGCGGATGCCCTACGGCCGCTCGTTCTGGTGGTGCGCGAGGCGCGCATGGCCGCGGCGGCAGCCATCATCGACGCCTCGCGTTAGGACTCCAGCCGCACGCAGCAGTGGGCTGAACACAGGGCGCCGTTCACACTGAATCCGTATCCGGCGACCGGATCGATCCCACTGGCCCGCAGCGGCGCCCGCCCCTCGGCTGCCTCCGTGATCAGGTCCACAGCGAGCCGCGCGAATCGCGCATCGGCGCCCGGTGTCCCCGCCCGGACAAACTCGATGCCGTGCTCGTCCGCATACTCTCGGGCCTCGTTGTCCAAGTCCCACAACACCTCCAGGTGGTCCGACACGAATCCGATGGGTGCCACCACCACCGACCGCGTTCCCCGATCTTTCAGCGCGCCCAGGTGATCGACAATATCCGGCTCCAGCCACGGCACCTGGGGCGGGCCCGAGCGGGACTGCCACACCAGATCGTAATCCTGGTGATCGGTTGCGGCGGCCACCAATTGCGCGAGGTAACGCACCTGCCGGCTGTACAGCTCGGGGCCGTGCCGCCGGTCCGCCGCCAGTGGGATGGAGTGTGCGGTGAACACCAGCCGCGGGGTCCCCTGCGCGCGTGAGACCGCAGCTTTCACCGCCTCGGCGTACAGCTGCACCAGTATCGGGTGGTCGAAGTACTGCCGGAGCTTCACCAGCTCGGGCGCCCCGTCCCCCACCACAGCGCGGGCCCGGGCAATGTCCTCGACGTACTGCGTACAGCCCGAGTAGCCACCCCACGCCGAGGTGGTGAAGACGGCCGCCCGCTTAATCCCCTTGTCGCGCATATCGGCGACGGTGTCCTCCACCATGGGATGCCAATTGCGATTACCGAAGAACACCGGCAGCGGGCGTCCGGCCTGCTGGAGCTGGAACGAGATCTGATCGATCAGCGACCGGTTGATGCCGTTGATCGGGGAGACGCCACCGAAATGGAAGTAATGCTCGGCGACCTCGTCGAGCCGTTCGGACGGAATCCCACGGCCACGCGTCACGTTCTCCAGAAACGGCCGCACCTCCTGCGGCCCCTCGGGCCCCCCGAAGGACAGCAGAAGCACCGCGTCAAAATCCACGGGAGTCCACTAGAGCAGTTGGGTGTGAGCGCCGCCGTCGGCGAAGATGATGTCGCCGGTGGTGGCGGGCAGCCAGTCGGACAGCAGGGCACACACCGTCTTGGCGACCGGCGTCGGGTCCTTCATGTCCCAGCCGACCGGGGCGCGCTGATCCCAGCCGTCCTCCAGCACACTCATCTGCTGGCCGGCCTCTTCGCCGAGCGCCCCGCCGACGATGGCGCTCATCGCGAGTGTCCGGATAGGCCCGGCTGCAACGAGATTCGACCGAACACCGGCCGCGCCTGCTTCGCGCGCGACGAACCGATTGACCGACTCCAGGGCGCTCTTGGCCACGGTCATCCAGTTGTAGAACGGCATCGCCCGCGTGGGATCGAAGTCCATACCCACGATGCTGCCACCGCGGTTCATGACCGGCAGTACCGCCTTGGCCAGTGACGCGTAAGAGAACGCCGAGATGTGGAAGCCCTTGGAGACGTCCTCGAACGGCGCCTCGAAGAAGGGGTTCAGCCCCATGCCGGTCTGCGGCATGAAACCGATCGAGTGCACCACGCCGTCGAGCTTGTTGCCCTCACCGATCACCTCGGTGATGCGGCCGGCCAGGCTCCCGATATGCTCCTCGTTCTGCACGTCGAGCTCCAGGAGCGGCGCCGGCTTCGGGAGGCGCAGGGTGATGCGCTCGATGAGACGCAACCTGTCGAACCCGGTCAGCACCAGCTCGGCGCCCTGCTCCTGCGCGACCTTGGCGATGTGGAATGCGATGGACGAATCGGTGATGATGCCCGTCACCAGGATGCGCTTGCCCTCAAGTAGTCCTGCCACGATTCTCCTTAGGTAATTGCCTGCGCTCCTGCGCACGCTGGGGGACGTCCGACAATGTTTGTTAGTGGCCCATGCCCATGCCGCCGTCGACCGGAATGACCGCACCGGAGATATAGCCGGCGTCTTCGGACGCCAGGAAGCTGACCGCCCCGGCAACCTCGGCGGCAGTGCCTATCCGCTTGGCCGGGATGAACTCCAGGGCACCCTCCTGGATCCTTTCGTCGAGCGCGCGGGTCATCTCGGTGTCGATGAAACCCGGTGCGACCACGTTGGCGGTGACACCTGCCTTGGAGAGCTCCCGGGCGATCGAGCGCGCCAAGCCGATGACACCGGCCTTCGATGCGGCGTAGTTGGCCTGGTTGCCGATTCCCCACGTGCCGGAGACCGAGCCGATGAAGATCATCCGGCCGAAGCGCTTGCGCTGCATGCTGCGCGAGGCCCGCTGAGCCACCCGGAACGCCCCGGTCAGGTTCGCATTGATGACCTGCTCGAACTTCTCTTCCGTCATGCGCATCAGGAATGCATCCTGCGTGATGCCGGCATTGGAGACCAAGACCTCGACGGCACCCTGGTGCTCCTCGACCTGCTTGAAGGCCCGATCGACAGCATCGTTGTCGGTGACATCGCACTCGACCCCGAAGAAGCCCTCCGGCACGCCGGACCCACGGTGGGTGACTGCCACCTTGTGCCCGTCGGCGGCGAGACGTTGCGCAATCGCCAGGCCGATACCCCGGTTGCCACCGGTGACCAGCACAGAGCGCGAGACAAACTCGGGACGGGCGATGCTAGCGCCGAGAACATCAGACATGGGATTCAACTTATCGTCTTCTTAAACTAATGCCTAAACGACTGGCCCATGTACCGGCGTGAGAGAACCCACGAGCGGGTTCTGCGTCAGTTGGGCAGCCGGCGGTTGATGACCAGCCCGACAAAGGCCGCAGCCAAGACCAGAAGCGCGCCCAGACGCAGCCACCCGACGCTGGCGTCGCCGCGGATCGTCTCGTACCCGATCTGCTGCTGCAGATTGGCGTAGACCTCCTTGAGCTGGCCCAACGTCGACGCCGTGTACGTCTCGCCACCCGAGAGCTTGGCCACCTTCTCCATCATGTCCGGGGCGTAAGGAACGTTCTGGCGTTGGCCGTTGATCTCGACGTACCCATCCTTGGTGCCGAACGCGATGGTCGAAATCGGCACCTGTTGGTCCTTGGCGGTACGCGCCGCGGTGTAAGCGCCCTTCGGGTTGTCAGGATTGGACGGCACCGTTTCCTTACCGTCGGACATCAGCACAATGCGCGCCGGCGGCGGCTTGTCACCGCCGCCGATGACCGCGCCCACCGTGGCGATCGCCTGCAGCGCGGTGAAGATGCCCTCACCGGTGGCGGTGCGGTCGGCAAGCTGCAGGTTATCCAGGGCGTTGACGGTGGCATCGCGGTTGGTGGTCGGCGACACCAGCACGGTCGCGGTGCCGGCGTAAGCGATCAGCCCCAGGTTGATGCCCGGGGTGAGATTGCGCGCGAACTCCTTACCGGCTTCCTTCGCCGCGCCCAGACGGTTCGGGGCTACGTCGGTCGACTCCATGGACCGAGAGACGTCGATGACGAGCATCACGACAGCGCGGTTACGGGGAATCCGGACGTCATGTGTGGGGCCGGCGAGCGCGATCGTCAGCACCACGAGACCGAATACCAGCAATCCTGTCGCCAGGTGACGCCAGGTGCGCGGCCGGGTAGGGGCCACCGAGTCCAGTAGCTCGGTGTTCGCGAAGCGCAGCACGCGCTTCTGACGCATGTACTGCGCCACCACGTAGAGCGCGATCAACCCGGCCACCAACAGCAGCACCAGGAAGAACCACGGGTGAGCAAAGCCCGTCAGAGTCATCGGCCCGAAGAATGGCAGATCACTCATCGAACCCCGGCTCCTGTCCCCGCCACAGCACCGCGGCGCTGTTGAGAGACGAATCTCACGATGTCATTGATCCAGTCACGGTCGGTCCGCAGGCTCAAAAGCGGTGCACCGCATCGGCGTAATGTGCGTGCCACCTCTTCATGATGCCGTGCTGCCGCCTGGGCGAAATCCCGACGCAGGTTCTCGTCGATCCGGTACTCCTTGGTGATTCCGGTCTCGGCGTCCTGCAGCAGCACCTCTCCGACATCCGGGAGCTCCACATCGCGCGGATCGAGCACCTCGATACCCAACACCTCGTGCCGGCCGCCGACGGCCCGCAGCGGCCGCATCCAGTTGATGGGGCCCAGGAAGTCGCTGATGATCACGGCCATCCCCCGACGGCGCTCCGGTCGGCGCAATGCGTCGATGGCCACCGACAAGTCACCGCGTACACCTTGGGGCGCCTTGGGCATGGTCGCAATGCTGCGCAAGATGTCCTGTTCGTGGGCGCGTCCGGAGCGCGCGGGCAGCCGCACAATCCTGTCTCCGTTGGCGATGATCGCGCCCAGCCGGTTTCCGCCACCACTGTTGAGGAAGATGATCGCGGCAGCCGCCGCCACCGCGAGGTCACGCTTCTCGCAAGTGGTGGTCCCGAAGTCCAGGCTCGCCGACATGTCGACCACCAGCCACGTCTCCAGCTCGCGGTCAGCAATCATCTGGCGAACGTGCGGGCTGGTGGTCCGCGCCGTCACCGACCAGTCCATGCGCCGGACGTCGTCACCGGGCTGATACAGCCGTGACTCCCCCGGCTCGGATCCCGGGCCGGGGATCAGGCCGAGGTGGTTGCCGTGCAACACCCCGTCCAGCTTGCGCCGGATCTTCAGTTCCAGGGTCCGCAGCGCCGCCGACAGCTGCGGATCACGGATTTCGCCACGACGCAGGGACGGGATATCTACCGGCCGGGCTGCGGGGGTGCTCACCTGGGCGCGGCGTTATGGGTGGCCGGGATTGGGCCGTTTGTTGCGACCATCGCCGGTTGCACCGAATGCCCCTGTTGCGGAACGGCATTCACCTGCGGCAGGCCGACCGTCTGCAGAATCCTGTTGATCGCGGTGTCGGCGGAGACTTCGTCGGCCAGAGCGTCGTAGCTCATCACCAGACGGTGGCGCAGCACGTCCGGGATCACCTCGATGACGTCCTGCGGGATCACGTAGTCACGCCCCCGCACCAGTGCCAGAGCACGGGACGAGGCGATGATGCCTAGCGAAGCACGGGGGCTGGCACCGTAGGAGATCCAGTTGGCGACATCACCGAGGCCGAACTGCGCGGGGTTACGGGTGGCCGAGATGACCCGGACCACGTAGTCGACCAGCGCGTGGTGCACGAAGTTGTTGGCCGCCAGGTCCTGCAGGCGCAGCAGTGCGTCGGAGGAGAGAATTTGCTTGGGCTCCGGCGGCGTGACACCCATCCGGTAGATGATCTCGCGTTCTTCTTCGACGGTCGGGTAATCGACATTGATCTTGAACAGGAAACGGTCGCGCTGCGCTTCCGGCAGCGGGTACACGCCCTCGTTTTCGATGGGGTTCTGCGTCGCCATCACCAGGAACGGCTTGGGCATCGGATAGGTCTTGCCACCGATCGAGACATGCCGTTCGGCCATGACCTCCAGCAGCGCCGACTGCACCTTGGCGGGCGCCCGGTTGATCTCGTCGGCCAGCAGGAAGTTCGCCACCACCGGGCCGAGCTCGGTGTCGAACTCTTCCTTGCCCTGCCGGTAGATGCGGGTACCGATGATGTCGGTGGGCACCAGGTCGGGGGTGAACTGGACACGCGAGAACGAACCACCCACCACCTTGGCGAAGGTCTCGACTGCGAGCGTCTTAGCGACGCCGGGCACACCTTCGAGCAACACGTGACCCTTGGCGAGCAGACCGACGAGGATGCGCTCCACGAGCCGGTCCTGGCCCACGATGACGCGCTTGACTTCGAAGATGGCGCGCTCAAGGTTCTGCACCTCGGCGGCCAGGGCCGGTGATGTCGCGGCGTGCGACGCGGGGCCGGCGCTTCCGCCGGGGTACCCGGCACCTCCCCCTGGTGACCCTGGTGATGACATCAACTTCCCTCCGGCTCTGCCTGACGATTCCATGCCTTGTTGGTGGCGCGAACCACACGAGCGACACCCAAGCCTGGGCGGCGCCTTCGGTCCACTATTCCAGCATCCTGGGATTTGGTCCACGTACCCGTTCGCTGGCGCGCCCTTCTAGCTCATCCGAAGGATCAGAGGAGCTACCACGCGATGATACGAACCGCGTAAGGCGTCATGCCGCCCGTGCGCACCGGAGATACCGTGACCTTCTCCGCGCTGCCGCTGGCTTCCAGCATCTGACCGTTACCGAGATAGATCACCACGTGCTGCGACCCACCGGGGCCGTAGAAGAGAAGGTCGCCACGCTTTGCCTGCGCGACAGGAACCTTCTGGCCCGCGTTGTACTGATCGCCGGAGTACTTCGGCAGCTTCACGCCCGCGGCCGCATACGAGAACATGGTGAACCCGGAGCAGTCGTAGCCGACCTTGCCCGCGTCATAGTCGACACCGCCACTGGGGCCGCGTACGGTTCCGCCGCCCCAGGAGTACGGCACACCCAGCTGGGTGCCGCCGCGCTGAATTACCCGTTCGACCGCCGCGCGGCCGTAGACAAGCGGACGCCCGGCACCGGCCGACGCGCTGTTTCCGCCGAGTCCCAGCGCGCTCAGCGCCGTCTGACCAACGCCCATGACGCCGTTCATGATCTTAGTCGGATCGGCACCCTGACTCGGACCCGCGAAGGGCAGCGTGTTGTCCCAGTCTCCGCCCGACGGGTTCAGACCCAGAGCGTTCAAGAAGGCCGTGCCGACGTTGGGGCCGAGCGGGTTTTCATCGGCCGTGGCCCTCGGTACACCCATGAACAGCACCAGCGCAATAGCGATCCCCACCGCAAGGGCCGCACGTAACACGAAGAGTCCCTGGACTTTAAGCAACTTGGCCGTTTTCGCTGCGCTCACAGGTTCTACCACTCAATCAATCGGGTTACGAAGGGCGTCATGCCGCTGGTGCGCACCGGGGATACCTTGACCACATCGCCGGTGTTCGGCGCTTCGAGCATCTGGCCGTTGCCTAGGTACAGCGCCACGTGCTGACTTGCGTTGGGGCCGTAGAAGATCATGTCGCCGCGCTTCATCTGCGCACTGGGCACCTTGCGTCCGGAGTTGTATTGGTATCCGGTGTAGTGCCGGAGTCTGATGCCGACCGCGGCGAAGCCGTACATCATCAGCCCGGAGCAGTCGTAGCCGATAGTCCCTGCGCCGGAGTCGATTCCACGGGTCGGCCCGTTATATGAGCCGCCGCCCCACGAATACGGCGTGCCCATGGCACTGCCGGCGCGGGCGATGACCCGCTCCACGTTTTCTCGGCCGTAAACCTTGGGGATGTACTCGCCACCTTGGCTGGAAGCTGCCGCCGCCGGGGCAGCTTTGGGGCAGAAGATACCGATCACACCGCACACAGCGGACTGGCCAACGTTGGCTGCGGTGTTGCCGATACCCAACACCATGTTGATGGCCTGCGTCGGATCAGTAGGCACGTTGGCGCTGGCGATCATCGGGAGCGTGGTGTCCCATTCGCCACCACCGGAGGCCGCAGGAGCCAGCCCCTCGGTCCATTCGTTCCCGTTTCCGGCGATGGCGGCGCTCGGATTGATCACCCGCGCGCTTGCGGCCGTCGCCGAGAACTCCGGCCCACGGGCGGCCGCCAGCTGCGCCTCGGCGCTCTTCTTCTTTGCCGTCAACTCCGCAGCGACTCCGCGCTGGGATTCGAGCTTCTTCTGCACGTCGTGCATCGCAGCCACCAGATCGTCCTGCTGCTGCTGCGCGTCAGCATTCGCCTGGTCGGCCTTCTCCTGAATGGCCCGTGCCTGTGACTGCTTGTTCACCTGCTCGGTACGTGCCCGGCGCAGGTTGTCCATGACGGTCTGCGAGCTCGACTCCACGCCCTTGGTCACCGAAGCCAACCGCACCACATCGTCGGGATTGGTCGCCGTCAGGTATGAGCCGGACGGGCCCGCCATATAGGTGGCCACGGCCATCCGGTCGAACTTGCCCTGCGCTTCAGCGATCGCACCGTTGGCGGCGTCGACCGCGCGCTGACCTTCTTCGACCGCCTGACCGGCCGCGGCGGCGTTGTCGCGGGCGTCCTGCAGGTCGACTAGACCCTTGTTGATGGATTCCTGCTGGGTCTGTACGTCCGCGGTGAGCTGTTCGATCTGCTGGTTGGTGTCGGCCAGCTGGGTGATCAGTGATGCCATGTCATTGGGTTCGGCGGAGGTGAGGGCCATGGTCGGGGACGTAATCATCAACCCGGCCACGAGTGGGGGCACCACCAGGGCGGCCACCGCGGTCCGTTTACCACGCACCGCGAAACGGTCCGCGAAATTCTGCGGGGCTGTCCGTTTCATTCGGTCTGCCGTCTCCTCGATCTTTGGCGCTCGGCGAGCCTTTTCGGTCATAGCAGCCCTTCCCCGACACGCTCCCAGTTGTCACATAAGACGCACTAACCACTTTGGCGCCACTTGCACCGTACGTCACTTTTGCAACTAATGAAACTTTAGTCACAAATTACATACGTGTAATTAATTGGCCACTGAAGAACAATTGCGGAGACGCCTTCTGACGGTTAATTGACGTGAATTAAATACCGGCAGTTCATCCGGGTTACATACTGCGCGCGGCTATTTCGCGATGGAACGGCCTGCGCGAATGGTGTGCAAATCGTTACTTAACCGAGTCATTCGCGAAGCGGCCGCGAACGAGGGTAATTCCGGCACAGATCCCCGCGACTAGCACGGCAAGCGCAATGGTCAGCGCGGTCCACGAGAAGTGCTCGCGCCCCAGCTCGTCCACAAAGTTGTTGGCCGAGAGCACGGAGTTGCCGGTCTTGGCGACGTCTTGCCCCGCCTCCAGCGTCACCCGGTCGAACGTGGCACTGTAGGTGCCGGCGAAGGACGGACTGATAACAAGGATCGTCGAGTCCGGATGGTCCTTACCAATCTCGGTGGCGATATCGCGCAACGGGGTGTCGATCCCGGGGTTGTTCGGTAGCGCGATCACCTTCAGGTCGATGTTCTTGGCGTGCGCCTTCGCCACCACATCCTTGAGTCCTGGGACGTCGACCGACGGGGCAGCGACTCCGTCCTCGTTGACATCCGCGCGCGTCATCTCCAGGCATTTGGCCGACCATCCCATGGGATCGGTTCCCGCAGTCTGGACTGATACCCCCACCGCCTGGCATAGCTCGGCGGGAATGAAGGTCGGCAGGTGATGCGGCGTCACGCGACCAATCTAACCTGCGCCGCGCACGGTGTTGCGCACCCTGACACGCCGTATTTGGCGTGCATAACGCGGCCCTCACCGGAGGTGGCGGATACCACGTCGGAAATGCGGAGTGAAGTTTAGGCATCCCCCTTATTGCGGGACAAGCGTACTGTTAGACTGGCGATGGAAGGCAGCCATCTGCGGTGGCGCCTCCGGAACCCCGCCTGGCACAGCCCGCCGGCGGGTGGCCTTCGAGCTTTGGAGCTGATGTGACTAGCAGTCCTAACAAGACGGAATCGGTGAATTCCTTCGGCGCGCGCGGCACTTTGCAGGTCGGCGATGAGTCGTACGAGATCTTCCGCCTCAACGCTGTGCCCGGCACCGAGAAACTGCCCTACAGCCTAAAGGTGTTGGCGGAGAACCTATTACGCACCGAAGACGGTGCCAACATCACCAAGGACCACGTCTTGGCGCTGGCCAACTGGGACCCCTCAGCCGAGCCGAGCGTGGAAATCCAGTTCACCCCGGCCCGCGTAGTCATGCAGGACTTCACCGGCGTTCCCTGCGTGGTCGACTTGGCCACCATGCGGGAAGCCGTCGCGGCCCTCGGTGGCGATCCCGACAAGGTGAACCCGCTGTCCCCCGCCGAGATGGTGATCGACCACTCGGTAATCCTGGACGTCTTCGGTACGGCAGACGCCTTCGAGCGCAACGTGGAACTCGAGTACGAGCGCAACGCCGAGCGCTACCAGTTCTTACGTTGGGGCCAGGGCGCTTTCGATGACTTCAAGGTGGTGCCCCCCGGCACCGGCATCGTGCACCAGGTCAACATCGAGTACCTGGCGCGCACGGTGATGGTCCGCAATGGCCAGGCCTATCCGGACACCTGCGTTGGTACCGACTCACACACCACGATGGTCAACGGCCTCGGCGTCCTCGGCTGGGGTGTCGGCGGTATCGAGGCCGAGGCCGCGATGCTGGGCCAGCCGGTCTCGATGCTCATCCCCCGCGTCGTCGGCTTCAAGCTCACCGGCGAGATCCAGCCCGGCGTGACCGCCACCGACGTGGTGCTCACCGTCACCGACATGCTGCGCAAGCACGGCGTGGTGGGCAAGTTCGTCGAGTTCTACGGCAAGGGTGTGGCCGAGGTCCCGTTGGCCAACCGCGCCACCCTGGGCAACATGAGCCCCGAATTCGGCTCTACCGCAGCGATTTTCCCGATCGACGGCGAGACCATCAACTACCTGCGCCTGACCGGCCGCGACGACCGGCAGCTGGCGCTGGTCGAGGCGTACGCCAAGGAACAGGGCATGTGGCACGACGCCGACCACGAACCCGCCTTCTCGGAGTACCTGGAACTCGACCTCTCCACCGTCGTGCCCTCCATCTCCGGACCCAAGCGCCCGCAGGACCGCATCGAGCTCTCCGATGCGAAGAATGCGTTCCGCAAGGACATCCACAACTATGTGACCGAGAATCTGCCCGTCGAGCACACCAAACTCGGTGAGGCCGTGGAAGGGGCGCTTTCAGCCAGCGATGCTGCCGTGCTCTCCTTCGCCGATGATGACGCGATCATCCCTTCGGCAGCCAACGGTTGCGAGGGTCGGCCCTCCAAGGCCGTCACGGTGAAGTCCGCCGAACGCGGCAACTTCGTGCTGGACCATGGTGCGGTCGTCGTTGCGGGCATCACCTCCTGCACCAACACCTCCAATCCCTCGGTCATGCTGGGCGCCGCCCTACTGGCCAAGAAGGCCGTCGAGAAGGGCCTGACCACCAAGCCGTGGGTCAAGACCAACATGGCGCCCGGTTCGCAGGTCGTCACCGATTACTACAACAAGGCCGGCGTGTGGCCTTACCTGGAGAAGCTGGGCTACTACCTGGGCGGCTACGGCTGCACCACCTGCATCGGCAACACCGGCCCGCTGCCCGACGAGATCTCCAAGGCCATCAACGACAACGACCTGTCGGTGACCGCGGTGCTCTCCGGTAACCGTAACTTCGAAGGTCGCATCTCCCCCGACGTCAAGATGAACTACCTGGCCTCACCGCCGCTGGTCATCGCCTACGGCATCGCGGGCACCATGGACTTCGACTTCGACACCGACCCGCTGGGCAAGGACCACGACGGAAACGACGTCTTCCTCAAGGACATCTGGCCCAGTGCCTCGGAGATCGAAGAGACCATCGCGTCGTCGATCAACCGCGAGATGTTCACCAACTCCTACGCTGACGTCTTCAAGGGCGATGAGCGCTGGCGTGGCCTGCCGACCCCTGAGGGCAACACCTTCGACTGGGTCGATTCCTCCACCTACGTGCGCAAGGCTCCATACTTCGACGGGATGCCGCTGGAGCCGACCCCGGTCACCGACATCTCCGGCGCCCGGGTGCTCGCGCTGTTGGGCGACTCGGTCACCACCGACCACATCTCGCCAGCCGGTTCGATCAAGTCCGGCACCCCCGCCGCGCAGTATCTCGACGAGCACGGCGTGGATCGCAAGGATTACAACTCGCTGGGCTCGCGTCGCGGTAACCACGAGGTGATGGTGCGCGGCACCTTCGCGAACATCCGCCTGCGCAACCAACTGCTGGACGACGTCTCGGGCGGCTACACCCGCGACTTCACCCTCGACGGTGGCCCGCAGTCGTTCATCTACGACGCATCGGTGAACTACCAGAAGGCCGGCATCCCGCTGGTGGTCTTGGGCGGCAAGGAGTACGGCTCGGGCTCGTCTCGTGACTGGGCCGCCAAGGGCACTCGCCTGCTGGGCGTCAAAGCCGTCATCACCGAGTCGTTCGAGCGCATCCACCGGTCGAATCTCATTGGTATGGGTGTCATCCCGCTGCAGTTCCCCGCCGGCGAGTCGGCGGCCTCACTGAAGCTCGACGGCACCGAGACCTACGACATCACCGGTATCGAGAAGCTCAACGAGGGTTCTACACCGAAGACCGTGCACGTGACCGCAACCAAGGTCGATGGCTCCAAGGTCGAGTTCGACGCAGTAGTCCGGATCGACACTCCGGGAGAGGCCGACTACTACCGCAACGGCGGCATCCTGCAGTACGTGCTGCGGAACATGCTGGCCGGCTAACCGCGCCCAGGACGAGAGGCCAACACAGTGCCGCGCGTTAGCGAGGATCACCTCGCGGCTCGTCGCCGCCAGATTCTCGATGGCGCGCGGCGCTGTTTTGCCGAATATGGGTACGATGGCGCTACCGTCCGCCGCCTCGAACACACCATCGGCATGTCACGCGGAGCGATATTCCACCATTTCCGCGACAAGGACACGCTGTTTTTCGCACTGGCGCGCGAAGACGCCGAACGGATGGCGAACGTCGCCAGCCGCGAGGGTCTGGTGCAGGTGATGCGGGACATGCTGGCCGATCCGAATCAATTCGATTGGCTGGCAACCCGTCTCGAGATCGCCCGCAAGCTGCGCAATGACCCCGAGTTCCGGCGGGGCTGGAACCAACGTTCCGAAGAACTCAACACCGCCACCCTGGCCCGGCTGCAGCGCCAGAAGAAGGCGGGTCGCTTGCGCGAGGACGTGCCCAGCGAGGTGATTCTCGGATATCTGGATTTGGTGCTCGACGGCCTGGTCGCACGCCTGGCCGCGGGCGAGTCGACAGAAAGCCTCAGCCGCGTGCTGGATCTCGTGGAAGACTCGGTGCGCCGTGCCGATCACGCCTGATACCAAGGACTGGACCTGGGTCTTGGAGAGGCGATGCAGCGAATGCGGATTTGATCCCGGCGCAACGTCATTCGATCAGATACCACAGATCGTTCGGGAAAACTTGACAGCGTGGCAGCCGGTGCTGGCCCGCGCCGGGGTGCGCTCGCGTCCCGACGAGCAGACCTGGTCACCGCTGGAGTACGGCGCGCATGTCCGCGACGTGTTCCGCATCTTCCTGACCCGGCTGCAGCTCATGCTGTCCGAGGACGATCCGCTGTTCGAGAACTGGGACCAAGACAAAACCGCCGTAGAAGATCGCTACGGCGAGCAAGACCCCGCGACGGTGGCTGCCGAACTTGCCGCAGCGGGCGAGGCTGTTGCCGCCGCCTTCGCCGACGTCCGACGCAACTCGCTATCTCGCCGCGGAAGACGAAGTAACGGATCGGTTTTCACGGTCGAGACGCTCGGGCTGTACTTCGTGCACGACCCGGTGCACCACCTGCACGATGTTTCCCGCCTACCGGCGGACTAATGCGGGAAGTCGATCACGGCCCGCGCGGGCGTATCGGCGACATAGACCACCGGACACTTGGCCCCTCGTGCGGCGACCTTCCAGGCCATCACGCCGTTCTTGTCCCTGAAGATGTCGGGGTCCTGCAGCAGGCGAGCTGATCGCACCACCGGCGTGCCAGGAGGCGCGCCAAGGTTGTCGGGCTGCGGGAACGATTTCATCTGACGGTTCTCCGGGTGCCCGGAGGTGCCGAGCACGGTGTTGTGTGCCGCCGCGCCGCGGAATGCCACCGCGTATCCCCCGTCGACCGGCGTGACCGAGAACGGTGGCGCCTGCCAGTAGGTGACCGGCCCCACCGGCGGAGCGAGCCTGTCCGCCCCAAAGGCGAAAGTGACCCTGTCAAGGTCATCGAGGGTTTCGATGCGCACGTCATGCAGGATGGTGGCGTAGTTCTCGGCGCCACCGTCGGTCAGCATGGGGCACGCCGACGCGGCCGCCGACTGCGGGGCCGGCAGGATCGAGCCGACTACTAGTACAAGCGGTACCAGGTATCGATACATGGTTAGCGAATGTACGGCGTCCGCCACCGCACCGCTGGCATTCGGCCAGGGATTGTCCCCGGTGGTCAACACCGAGCCGGACGATGGTGCCCCGCCACGAGCGCCTTAGTGCGGTAGATCCACCACCAGGCGTGGCGGATTGGTCAGGGTACTCACCTGCGGGCAGCGCTGCTTGTTCAGACCCAACGCCCACCGCACCTTGCCTTCGAAGTCCTCTCCCTGCTTGGCCTCGGCCAGGACCGGAAAGTCCTTGGGCTTGATCTCGCTCGGCCCCGGATACGAGCGGACCGGCTTGTCGGCCTCATGCGCAGCCGCGCCGTCGAACAGGACACCCAGCAGCGCCGTACCGGCGACGATGACATGGTCGCCCTTGGGGCTGGCGGAGACGCTCGCCGGGCTGTCCACTGAGTACTTGGGCACCACCAACTGATCCAGCGATACCTTGTTCTTAGGGCCCGCCTTCGGGTCCGGCCCGAATTCGAAGGTGACCCTGTCGAAGTCGTCCTGATTGCCCACGCGGACATCCCGCAGCAGGGTGGCCACATTCTTGCCCCCGCCCCCGCTGAGCGTCTCGCAGGCCGTGACGCGGAAGGTCTCCTGAGCGGGTGCCGAGGTCTGCGGCAATGCCGTCGTCGTGGCCACCGGCGATACCGACTCACCCGACGGGCGCACCGGCCCAGCGCAACCGGATGCCGTCATCGTCGCGAGCGCCAGCACGCTGAAGCTCCGGATACCACGTTGTCGTCGCATCGCACTACGGTAGCAACAATTGTCGCCCGAAAGCTCAACGGGCACACTGCGTGTCGGACGTGAGCTAGACCTTGCGACCCCGCCGATTCGGACCTCCGCGCCCGCGCAGGGTGGCGCCTGATTCCACGAGAGCGCGATGCACAAAGCCATACGATCGACCGGCCTCGGCGGCCAGCGCGCGAATGCTCGCGCCCTTCTCGTATGCCGCCTTCAGCTCGGCACGCTCCTCGTCGCGTGTTTTGGCCATCGCGACCTCTCTCCCGACTCCATCCCGCTGCCCAGTGGGCGGCTCGACCCGGTTGCACCATAGCGCAAATGTGATCACGCATGTGAACGAGACGCGAAGGGGGCGGAAAGAAAAAGATCAGGCCAGTTCGATGAGGTCCCGATACTCGTCCGACCAGTAGTCTTCGGTGCCATCCGGCAACAACACGACGCGTTGCGGATCCAACGCCTCCGCAGCACCCGGGTCGTGGGTCACAAGCACGACCGCACCGAGGTAACTGCGCAACGCATCTAAAACCTGTTCACGCGAGGCCGGGTCCAGGTTGTTGGTGGGCTCGTCGAGTAGCAACACATTCGCGGTCGAGGCCACCAGCCCAGCCAGCGCCAGTCGGGTCTTCTCACCGCCGGACAGCGTGCCCGCCGGCTGTTCCAGCTGGGCGCCGCTGAACATGAATGCGCCCAAGATTCCCCGCAGCTCCTGCTCCCCCGTGTCCGGAGCGGCGTGGCGGATGTTCTCCCACACCGTCGCCTCGTTGTCCAGGGTGTCATGCTCCTGCGCGAAGTACCCGAGCTTGAGTCCATGTCCCGGTTCCAGTTCGCCGGCGTCCGCAGTCTCCGCGCCGGCCAGCAGCCGCAGCAGCGTCGTCTTGCCCGCTCCGTTGAGCCCCAGCACCACGACCCGCGATCCGCGGTCGATGGCCAGGTCAACCCCGGTGAATATCTCCAGCGATCCGTAATTCTTGGTCAAACCCCTGGCCACCAACGGCACCCGGCCGCACGCCGCGGGCGTCGGGAACTTGATACGGGCCACCTTGTCGGCCACCCGCTCCTCGTCGAGCCCAGAGAGCATCTTCTCCGCGCGCCGCAACATATTTTGTGCGGCAACGGCTTTGGTGGCCTTTGCGCCCATCTTGGCCGCCTGGGTGCGCAGCGCCGAGGCCTTCTTCTCCGCGTTGGCCCGTTCCCGGCGGCGGCGCTGCTCGTCCAGCGAACGCGCGTCCAGGTACTTGTGCCAACCCATGTTGTAGACGTCGACCTCACCACGTACCGCGTCCAGGAACCACACCTTGTTCACGACATCGGCAAGCAGCTCGACGTTGTGGCTGATCACCACCAGCCCGCCGTCGTGATTCTGCAGGAAGCCACGCAACCACCCGATCGAGTCCGCATCAAGGTGGTTGGTCGGCTCGTCGAGCAGCAGCGTCATGTTCGCCCCCGCTCCGCCTTCCGCGGCACCGAACAGAATCCGCGCCAGCTCCACCCGTCGCCGCTGACCGCCCGACAACGTACGCAGTGGCTGGGTGAGCACCCGCTCCGGCAATCCGAGACTCGAACAGATGCGCGCCGCCTCACTCTCCGCGACATACCCGCCCAACGAGGAGAAGCGCTCCTCCAGCTGGCCGTAGCGTCGAACCGCCTTGTCGCGCTGACCGTCGTCGACCAGCTCCGCCATCAGTGTCTGCTGCTTTTCCAATTCGCTGATGATGGTGTCCAGGCCCCGCGCCGACAACACCCGATCGCGCGCCAGCAGATCCAGGTTTCCTTCCTTGGGATCCTGTGGCAGATAACCGATTTCACCGATCCGTGACACCGACCCGGCGTACGGCTCACCCTCGCCGGCGAGAATTCGCATCGAGGTGGTCTTGCCGGCTCCGTTGCGCCCCACCAGCCCGATGCGGTCGCCGGGCTGGATGCGCAATGCGGGGCCCGGCGCGTAGACGAGCGTGCGGGCTCCGGCGCGGACCTCGAGGTCCGTCGCGGTAATCACTACTTACTCCTTGAATCCTGCGTGCGCGGTCAGCGCTTGTCTCTGAAGGTCGCTGTGCGCTGTTCCTTGCGGGCGGCGGTAGCTTCTTCGAAGTTGTCGGTGAGCAGCCGGACGTATAGCTGGCCCAGACCCTCTTGGTGCATGTGACTTTCCAGGCTAGCGGCGTCCAACCCACTCCAGATGGTGCGCTTGGTCAACTCGATCCCTGGACGGGAGAACCCGGCAATGCGTTCCCCGATCGCGTAACACTCTTCCAGCAGCGTCTCGGAGGACACCCTGCGGGATACCAAACCGATGCGCTCGGCCTCGTCCGCATCGACGTCACGGCCGGTCAGCATGATATCGGAGGCGCGCGACGTCCCGATGGCGCGCGGCAGCAGATAGCTCAGTCCCAGCTCACTGGCCGTCAAACCGTTGTTGATGCCGGCGGCCCGGAAGTAGGCGGCGTCGGAGGCCACCCGCACATCGCAGGCCAGCGCCAGGCACAACCCACCACCGATGGCCGCCCCGTTGACGGCCGCGATCACCGGCTGGTGCATCCGACGCAGGGTGAGGATGACCTCGTCGAGCAACTCCATCGACCGCAGCGCGATAGTCGGTTGAGTCAGTCCCTGAATGTGCGGGATGGGTCCGGCCGACTTCTGGTCGGCACCCGAACAAAAACCCTTGCCCGCCCCGGTGATGACCACCGCCCGCACGTCGTTGTCGTGGCTGATATCGACCAGCATCTGCTTGAAGGGCAGCATCACATCGAACGCCATGGCGTTCATCCGCTCGGGCCGGTTCAGGGTGACCAAAGCAATTTCCGGACGCGGACGCTCCACCAGGACGAAACTCATGCGTCCATATAACCGACAGGGTCGGGCTGCACCAAATCCTTGAGGAGCGATACCGCTCGTCGAGCGTTACGCCTCGTGTTCGTGCAGCGCCGCCTCGACGTCGAGGTCACGCACCTGCTGCACCAAGTCGGCCAGAGAGGCAGGAGGCAGCGCGCCGGCTTGGTTGAACACCAGCTGCCCCTTCTTGAACGCCATCAGCGTGGGGATCGAGCGGATGTTCGCCGCGGATGCCAATGCCTGTTCCGCTTCGGTGTCCACCTTGGCGTGGACAACATCCGGGTTTTCCTCGGAGGATGCCTCGAAGACGGGGCCGAACTGGCGGCACGGCCCGCACCACGACGCCCAAAAGTCGACCAGCACGATGTCGTTGTCGTGGATCAGGCCATCGAATGCGTCAGCAGTGATGTCACGTGTTGCCATGTCTTCCTCAACGTTGCCGGGGTGCGCGGTGTTCCTTCGGGTTCCTGGCCGCCCCTAGTACAGGGCGGCCAGGGCCTTACCGATGTTGAATCCGACGAACTCGTCCTGCCGACCGTCCCGCAGCTTGTTCACCCATTCAGGGTCCGACAGCAGGGCACGACCGACGGCGATGACATCGAACTCGCTGTCGGCGAACTGCCGCAGCACCGCCTCCACCGATGCGGGCTCGATATCCCGGACCTCGGTGGGCTTGAACTCGGTCTGCAGGCCTACCGAACCGACCGCGATGACCGGAAGCCCCGTGACACGCTTGGTCCAGCCGGACAGGCTCAGCTGTCCGTCGGCGCCGTCCACGTCCGGGAATGCCGGCACATAGTGCCGACGCGTGGACGGATGGAACACATCCACGCCTGCCTCGACCAGAGGCGCCAGCAGACGTTCCAACTCGGCTGGGCTGTCGGCCAGCGTGGCCGCATAATCCGCCTGCTTCCACTGCGAAAACCGGTACAGGATAGGAAAATTCGGTCCGACGGCAGCACGGACCGCGCGCACCACCTCGACCGGGAAGCGCACTCGATCCGCCACCGAACCGCCATACCCGTCCGCCCGCACATTGGTGCGCTCCCAGAGGAACTGATCGAGCAGGTATCCGTGAGCACCGTGCAACTCCACGGCGTCGAATCCCGCCGCCTTCGCGTTACGGGCCGCCGTCGCGTACTGCTCCGCGAGCGGACCGAGCTCGTCGGTCAGCAGTGCGCGCCCCCGTGGCGACGCGTCACCTGCCAAACCAGACGGGCTCACCGACTCCACCGCAGGGTTGAACTCCGGTTCAAGACCCCGTTCGACACCCTGGTGCCACAGCTGCGCGGCGATCGCCGATCCCTCCGCGTGCACGGCCTCGGTGACCGCCGACCATCCGGCCAGCGAGTCATCGCCGATCAACCGCGGCACATTGGACTGCCCACCGGCGGCATCGTGTGGGATGAAGATGCCTTCGGTGATGATCAGCCCCACACCCCCGGCCGCGCGTCGCCGGTAGTACCCAGCCACATCCTCACCGGGCACCCCGCCGGGCGAGGCCGATCGCGTCATCGGCGCCATCGCGAATCGGTTGGGGGCCGTCAGCGATTTGACGGTGAACTGCTCGAAGAGGGGTGCTACGTCGGGTCTCACGTCGGTCACGAGGTGTCAAACTACGCCGTCGCCGTATCCATTCCGGATAACGTGGTCAACCATGTCACCAAACCTCTGGACCAGGCCCGTGCTGCAGGTGGTCGTCGGTGTCATCTCGCTATTTGCCGTGGCGTGCGGCGGGTCGCAGAACCCGACCGTCGAGTCGTCACCAGGCCCGGCGTCGACGACGGCCATGCGGCACGCGGGTGGCCAGGACCATGCCGGTGGGATGATCTCGTCGGTATCGGGCCATACCGTAGAGGTAACCACGCCCGGAGGCAGCGCCTATATCGACTTCAACACGATGACGAAGCTCACCGAGGTTCAGCCCGCCGAGCTCTCCGATGTGGTCGTGGGCAGCTGCGTGAGTGTGCTTGCGGCACCCGATGCGGAGTCCACGGACCAGGCGACCGCACAGCATGTACTGATCAGTGCCGCCGAGGACAACAAATGCGCAGCCGACACACCTCGCGCCGGGGCGACGCCGCCCGGCGGGCCTTCCGGTCCACCACCTGGCCCCGGCATGCCGGGGCCGCAGAATGGGCCGGCTCACTTCGGCGGTCCGAACGTTCATGGTGCGGTGGCCTCAGTCAACGGCAGCGTCGTAGTCGTGGCCAACACCGACCCCAGCGGGGCCTCGGAGATTCACACCGACGTACTGACGACCGCAGACACCACGTACGACAAACGGCAACCCACCGAGGCCACGGCGATCACCGCCGGTAAATGCGCGGACGCGCGTGGCACCAAGAATGTCGACGGGGTACTGCAGGCCACCACAATCGATCTCGGTTCAGCCCCCGACGGACGGTGCGGACCTCCCAACCCTTAGGCGAGTTACCGTGAACGGCGATGGAAGTTCGGCATGCGCGGCCGTCTGATCACGGCGCAATCAAAGAACCAGAGCACAATCGAAGGACCAGCAGGAATCGACTTCCCCGGCCCCGCTACCCGGTAGACGCCCCGAACATCAGGCGGTGCGTGGGTTGGTCGCCTCGGTCAACGGGAACACGATCACGTGAGCGGCACCGATCCGAATGGCGGGGCTGCCTCGCAGACCGCCGTGACCGTGTCGAAGGACACCAACTATGCCCAGCGTGCGCCGGCCCAACAGAACGCCATCAGCGCGGGCACGTGCCTTGCCACACACGGCTCCGACGACGCATCGGGCAACCCCTGCAGGCCGCGACGATCACGCTGCGAGCCGCCAGGGACGGCTCATCCGAAGGCCCGGGCGGTCCTGAGGGCCACCAGGAACGCTAGACGGTGAAGCCGAGGGCCCGTAGCTGTTCCCGACCGTCGTCGGTGATCTTGTCCGGGCCCCACGGCGGCACCCAGACCCAGTTGATCTTGATCTCCTTGACCAGTCCCGCACCGACGAGGGCGTTGCGTGACTGATCTTCGATGACATCGGTGAGCGGGCAGGCCGCCGAGGTGAGCGTCATGTCGATGACGGCGACCTTGCCGCTGTCACCCTCCTCGACATTGAGGCCGTAGACGAGACCCAGGTCGACGACGTTGATACCCAGCTCGGGGTCGACGACATCACGCATCGCCTCCTCGAGATCCTCGAGAAGCTTTACTTCCTCTGATACCTCAGTCATCGCCTCAACTCTTGATGTTCTATTGCCTGTACCAACGCATCCTTGAACGCCATCCATCCTAGAAGCGCACACTTCACACGGGCCGGGTACCGCGAAACCCCCGCGAAGGCGATGCCGTCGCCGATGACGTCCTCGTCGCCGTCGATCGTGCCGCGAGAAGAGATCATCTCGTTGAACGAGGCCACCGTCTTGAGTGCCTCGTCCACCGTCAGTCCGATCACCAGGTCCGTCAGCACCGAGGTGGCGGCCTGGCTGATCGAGCAGCCCTGCCCGTCATAGGAGACGTCAGCGATTTTGTTGTCTTCCAGGGCAACTCGCAGCGTCACCTCATCGCCGCACGTGGGATTCACGTGGTGCACTTCGGTCGCGAACGGCTCACGCAGCCCGCGATGATGCGGATGCTTGTAGTGATCCAGGATGACTTCCTGGTACATCTGCTCGAGCCTCACAGGGACGATCCCCCGTCGCTCCGCTCGCCCAGAAAGAACTCCTGCGCGCGACGAACCCCGGCGACCAGCCGGTCGACCTCGTCAAGGGTGTTGTACACCGCGAAAGAGGCACGGGCACTGGCCGCGATGCCGAACCGGCGGTGCAGTGGCCAGGCGCAGTGATGTCCGACCCGTATCGCGACACCCTCGTCATCGAGCACCTGGCCCAAGTCATGCGCATGAATGCCGTCCACCACGAACGAGACCGCGCCCCCCCGGTCGATGTTCTCGGCCGGACCGATAATACGAATTCCGTCGATGCCGCCGAGGCCGGCGAGTGCGGCCGAGACCAGCTGATGCTCGTGCGCAGCAATGGCTTCCATGCCCACCGCGTTGAGGTAGTCCGCCGCCGCGCCGAGGCCCACCACCTGGGAGGTCATTGGGACACCCGCCTCGAATCGCTGCGGGGGCTGCGCGTAGGTGCTCACCTCCATGGTGACGGTCTCGATCATGGAACCGCCGGTGATGAACGGCGGCATGGCCTCCAGCAGTGCACGCCGCCCGTACAGCACACCGACACCGGAAGGCCCTAGCATCTTGTGGCCGGAGAACGCCGCATAGTCCACGCCCAGCTCGCGGAAGTTCACCGACATATGCGGCACCGACTGGCAGGCATCCAGAACCACTAGAGCACCAACCGCTTTCGCGCGCCGCACCAACTCGGCCACCGGAGCCACCGCACCCGTCACATTGGATTGGTGCGTGAAGGCCACCACCTTCACGGCCTCGGTGAGCTCCAGGGAGTCCAGATCAATGCGACCGTCATCGGTCACCCCGAACCAGCGCAGGGTGGCACCGGTCCGGCGGCACAGCTCTTGCCACGGCACCAGATTCGCGTGGTGTTCCAGCTCGGTGATGACCACCTCGTCGCCCGGACCCACCGCGCGGTCGAACCGACTGTCACCGAGGGTGTAGGCCACCAGGTTCAGTGATTCGGTGGCGTTCTTGGTGAAGACGATCTCGCCGTCGTCGACTCCTACGAAGCGAGCGATCGCGTCGCGCGCGCCCTCATAGGCATCGGTGGCTTCCTCGGCGAGTTGGTGAGCGCCGCGATGTACCGCGGCGTTGCGCTCGGTCAGAAAGGTCCGCTCGGCGTCGAGCACCGGCAGTGGGCGCTGCGAGGTCGCCCCGGAATCCAGGTAGACCAACGGTTTTCCGCCGCGCACCGTCCGGCTCAGGATCGCGAAGTCCGCCCTGATCTGCGAGATCCGACCGGTGTCCAGCGGAACCGCCGCGGTCATCTAAGCTCCCGCGACTGCTTGGGTGAAGCGCTCGTAGCCGTTCTCCTCGAGCTCGTCGGCCAGTTCCGAGCCGCCCGACTCGACAATGCGACCACCGACGAAGACGTGTACGAACTGCGGCTGGATGTAGCGCAGGATCCGGGTGTAGTGGGTGATGAGCAGGACACCGCCGTGCTCGCGCTCGGCGTAGCGGTTAACACCCTCGGAAACGATGCGCAGGGCGTCGACGTCCAGCCCGGAGTCGGTCTCGTCCAGGATCGCGATCTTCGGCTTGAGCAGGCCCAATTGCAGGATCTCGTGGCGCTTCTTCTCGCCGCCCGAGAACCCTTCGTTGACGCTGCGCTCGGCGAAGGCGGAGTCGATCTCCAACTCCCCCATGGCTTCCTTGACTTCCTTGACCCAGTGGCGCAGTTTCGGAGCTTCACCGCGCACGGCCGTGGCGGCCGTGCGCAGGAAGTTGGACATCGAGACGCCCGGCACCTCGACCGGATACTGCATGGCCAGGAACAGACCCGCCCGGGCCCGTTCGTCGACGGAAAGTTCCAGCACGTCTTGCCCATCGAGAGTGATGGACCCGGAAGTCACCTGGTACTTGGGGTGCCCGGCGATGGCGTAGGACAGCGTGGACTTCCCGGAACCGTTGGGGCCCATCACGGCATGGACCTCGCCCGAGTTCACCGTCAGGTTGACGCCCTTGAGAATCTCGATGGATTCACCCTCATTGGGCGAGATGCTGACGTGCAGATCCTTGATTTCTAGCGTGGTCATTCGAGTTCCCTTACGAATTAATGATCGGTCGTTTGCAGTTCTTGTTCAACGGCCTCGGTGAGTCGGTCGCACACCGACTCGATCCCGATCCGCTGGATGATGTCCTGGAAGAAGCCGCGCACCACCAGTCGGCGCGCATCCTCTTCGGCGATACCGCGTGAGCGCAGGTAGAACAGTTGCTCATCGTCGAATCGTCCAGTGGCACTGGCGTGCCCGGCCCCGGCGATCTCGCCGGTCTCGATCTCCAGGTTCGGCACCGAATCGGCCCGAGCCCCGTCGGTGAGGATCAAGTTGCGGTTCAGCTCGAAGGTATCGGTGCCCGTGGCCTCGGCCCGAATGAGCACATCGCCGATCCAGACGGTATGCGCATCGGGCTTGTCGGAGGCCGGATTGCCCTGCAGCGCACCCTTGTACGTGACGTGCGAACGGCAGTTGGGTTGGGCGTGGTCAACCAGCAGCCGGTGCTCGAAGAACTGGCCGTCGTCGGCGTAGTACAGCCCGAGCAGTTCGGCGTCACCACCCTGCGCGCAAAAGCGGAGAGACGCGCTCAGCCTTACCAGATCTCCGCCCAGGGTGACCGCGATATGCCGTAGCACCGCGTCCTTGCCGAGCTTGGCATGGTGCGCCGTGACATGCACCGCGTCGTCGGCCCAGTCAGCGATGCTGACGACGGTCAGCCGAGCCGCATCGTCCACCACGAATTCAACGTTCTCGGCGTAGGTTCCGCTGCCGCGGTAGTCGATGACCACCACCGATTCGGACAACTCTGTTGCACGAACCTGGGTGTGTCCGTAGGCAACCTGCCCCGCACCGGGACCTGTGACGGTGACCGCGACCGGATCGCCCACCACCGCCTGCTTGCCGACGGTGATCACCGAGGCCTTAGGAAACGACGAGTAGGCCTGCGCGGCAATCCGATCCGAGGGAACGCCCCCCTGCCCGAGGCGCTCGTCGGCACGATCGACCGTCTCAACGGTCACGCCCTCACCGGCGGCGACATCCACGGTCGGTTCCGCAGTCGCGGTGGCGGTGCCGTCGTGCAAGCCGCGCAGACGGCGCAGCGGTGTGAATCGCCACAGCTCGTCACGACCGCCGGGCACCTCGAAGGCGGCCACGTCGTAGGAGCTGAACAGCTCTCCCTTGTTGGCGCCCTCGACAGCTTGAGTCAACTGCGTCATTCCTTAACCCACCGCGCCTTCCATTTGCAGCTCGATGAGCCGGTTGAGCTCCAGCGCGTATTCCATCGGCAGTTCCTTGGCGATCGGCTCGACGAAGCCGCGCACCACCATGGCCATCGCCTCGTCCTCGGTCAGACCGCGGCTCATCAGGTAGAACAGCTGGTCATCGCTGACCTTGGACACGGTGGCCTCGTGACCCATGGTGACGTCATCCTCGCGAATGTCAACATACGGGTAGGTATCACTGCGGCTGATCGTATCGACCAGCAGCGCATCGCATTTCACGGTGGAACGCGATCCGTGGGCACCTTTGTTGACCTGCACCAGGCCCCGGTAGGAGGCGCGGCCACCGCCGCGAGCCACCGACTTGGACACGATGTTGCTCGACGTGTTCGGTGCCAGATGCAGCATCTTGGCGCCGGTGTCCTGGTGCTGCCCTTCGCCCGCGAAGGCCACCGACAGCACCTCGCCCTTGGCGTGCTCACCGGTCATCCACACAGCCGGGTACTTCATAGTGACCTTGGAGCCGATGTTGCCGTCCACCCATTCCATGGTGGCACCGGCCTCGGCGCGGGCGCGCTTGGTGACCAGGTTGTAGACGTTATTCGACCAGTTCTGGATGGTCGTGTACCGGCAACGACCACCGCCCTTAACGATGATCTCGACGACGGCCGAGTGCAGCGAGTCGGATTTGTAGATCGGTGCGGTACATCCCTCGACGTAGTGCACGTAGGCGCCCTCGTCGACGATGATGAGCGTCCGCTCGAACTGACCCATGTTCTCGGTGTTGATGCGGAAGTAGGCCTGAAGCGGAATGTCCACGTGCACGCCCGGCGGCACATAGATGAACGATCCACCCGACCACACCGCCGTGTTCAGCGCCGAGAATTTGTTGTCCCCGGCCGGGATGACACTGCCGAAGTACTCCTTGAAGATCTCCGGGTGCTCGCGCAGACCGGAGTCGGTGTCCAGGAAAATAACCCCTTGGGACTCAAGGTCTTCGCGGATCGAGTGGTAGACGACTTCCGATTCGTACTGCGCCGCGACGCCGGCCACCAGCCGCTGCTTCTCGGCCTCGGGGATACCGAGCCGGTCGTAGGTGTTCTTGATGTCCTCGGGCAGTTCGTCCCAAGACGCGGCCTGCTTCTCGCTGGACCGCACGAAGTACTTGATGTTGTCGAAGTCAATGCCCTCGAGGTTCGAGCCCCAGTTCGGCATGGGCTTCTTATCGAAGGTCCGCAGCGCCTTGAGGCGAACATCGAGCATCCACTCGGGCTCGCTCTTCTTGCTGGAAATGTCGCGCACCACCGCCTCGGACAGCCCGCGCTGTGCGCTGGCGCCTGCCACGTCGGAATCGGACCAGCCGTAGCCGTAGTTGCCCAGGGACGCGATCGTCTCGTCCTGGGTCAACACTTCACGTTCGAGGGTCATCGTGACACTCCGTTCTCTTGAGCTGTCTTTTTCGTCGTATCCGGCACGGGCTGGTGCCGGATCAGTGGGACACGTTTATCGGGATGTGCGTAGTACAGGCGCAGTCACCATTGGCGATGGTGGCCAATCGCTGTACATGTGTGCCCAACACCTCGGCGAAGGCCTCCTGTTCCGCCTCGCACAATTCCGGGAACTGGGCGGCCACGTGGGATACCGGGCAGTGATGCTGACATATCTGCACACCCTGCGGAGATCCGGGGGAACCGCCCACTTTCTGGGTACTCGCGGCGTAGCCGGCCTTGGTGAGCGCCGCCGCGACCTGCCCGACGGCCGCCTCCGGATCGCCATGGGGCGCCCCGGCCGCCACATCGCCCAAAATCGCGTCGATACGACGACGCGCAAAGGTGCGCACGGCATCGTCGCCGCCGATCTCGCGCAGCTGCCGCATCGCTGCGGAGGCCAGATCGTCGTAGGCGTGATTGAGCTTGGCGCGGCCATCGGAGGTCAGTAGATAGCGCTTGGCCGGCCTGCCCCGGCCGTGGTGCTGCCACGCGGCCGCCGGGTTCGCGACGGCGTCACCGGCGTCGATGAGCGCGTCCAGGTGCCGGCGTACGCCAGCCGCGGACAAGCCGAGGCGATCCCCGATCTCACCAGCGGTGATAGGTCCGGATTCCATGAGTAGCCGCACCACGGCGGCGCGCGTCTGTCCATCGTGAGACACGGCCGGCGCGGCGTCCAACATCTGCGACGAGGCCATCTCGGACGCCGCGGCGGACGCCCTGGGAGATGCCTGACCGAATTTCACAACATCAGTGTGACGCAATTCAGAATGCCACGTCTAGCAAGGGTTACCTATGTTGACCGGCACCGTACCGGCGGAACAGGCCCTGTCCGCCCGGTTCCACGGAGTGAGTCCGGCAGGCCGATACGCTGCTGGCGTGTCGGTACGTGGGCAGTGGCTGAGTTCATCGCTCTCCCATCTGCATGATGACGAGCGCTCGGCGGCCCCGCTGAACGCGCGTGAGCTCACGGCCATGAACCGGACTCGGCTGTTCGGCGCCACTGGAACCGCGCTGATGGCCATCGGTGCGCTCGGCGCCGGCGCGCGCCCGGTCATCCAGGATCCGATCTTCGGGGTCAGACTGCTCAATCTCCCGTCGCGCATTCAGACCGTGTCACTGACCATGACCACCACCGGTGCCGTGATGATGACGTTGGCCTGGCTGATGTTGGGCCGCTTCGCGATCGGCGGTCTGCGCAACAAAGCTCCGGACGGGCGTCCGGATGGCCCCAGAGGTCCGATACGCAGGATGTCGCGCGGTCAGCTGGACCGCACCCTGCTGCTGTGGATCCTGCCGCTGCTCATCGCGCCGCCCATGTACTCCAAAGACGTGTACTCGTATCTGGCGCAAAGCCAGATCGCGCGCCTGGGCAAGGATCCGTACACGGAGGGCCCGGCTGTGGCCCTGGGGCTCGATCATGTGTTCACGCTGTCCGTACCCAGCCTGTGGCGAGAAACACCCGCCCCATACGGCCCGCTGTTCCTCTGGATCGGCAAGGGCATCTCTCGGCTGACCGGCGACGACATCGTCGCAGGGGCGTTGTGTCATCGACTCGTCGAACTGCTCGGTGTGCTGCTGATCATCTGGGCCACTCCCCGCCTGGCTCAGCGCTGCGGGGTCGCCGAGGTCAGCGCGCTCTGGCTCGGCGCCGCCAATCCCTTGCTGTTGATGCACCTCATCGCCGGAATCCACAACGAGGCCCTGATGCTGGGCCTCATGCTGACCGGCACCGAACTGGCCATGCGCGGCGTCGACTCGACGCGCTCGCTCGCCGGGGTCAGGCACTGGCCACACACCCGCGCACAGTGGGCCACCTGGGCACCGCTAGGCAATCTCCTGGCCGGCACCGTACTGATCACCGCATCATCACAGGTCAAGCTGCCGTCTCTGTTGGCCCTCGGCTTCGTCGGAATGGCGCTGGCGCGACGACGGGGCGGCGGAGTTCGCGGCCTGGTGCAGTCCGGGGCGCTGCTGGGCACGGTGACCGGTGCCGGCACTGTCCTCATCGGGTGGGCCAGCGGGCTCGGATTCGGCTGGATCTACACGCTCGGTACCGCCAACGCCGTACGCAGCTGGATGTCACCGCCCACCCTCGTCGCCCTGGGGACCGGGCAGGTCGGCATCTTGCTCGGTCTGGGCGATCACACCACCGCCATCCTGTCGCTGACCCGCGGTATCGGTATCGGGATCATCGCGATCGCGGTGTCGTGGCTGCTACTGGCCGTGCTGCGAGGACGCCTGCACCCCGTCGGTGGGCTCGGCGTCGCCCTCGGCATTACCGTGCTGCTGTTTCCGGTGGTGCAGCCCTGGTATCTGCTGTGGGCGATTATCCCGCTGGCCGCGTGGGCCACCCGTCCCGCGTTTCGCGGCACCGCGATCGGGATCACCCTGCTCGTGGGCATCTTCGGGCCCACCGCCAACGGCGACAGATTCGCGCTGTTCCAGATCATCGACGCGACCGTGGCAAGCGCCATCATCGCGCTCTTGCTCGTCGCTATCACGCACGACTATCTGCCGTGGCGTCGGCTGCCTAACGGCGACCAAGAGCCGCCGCTTACGCTGACTGACCGTGAGGCAACCATCGACCAGGACAGCACCACCGGTGCGGATGCGGTCGGTGACCAAGCGATACGGGCCGACGACAGCACTGCACAACCTCGACCTTGAGGTCCACGAAGCGCAGGTCTTCGCCCTGCTGGGGCCCAACGGTGCAGGGAAAACCACCAGCGTCGAGCTCTGTGAGGGCTTCCTGCATCCCGACGAGGGCACCGTCGAGGTGCTCGGCATGGACCCCGTCGCCAAGAACTCCGCAGTGCGGTCGCGTATCGGCGTGATGCTGCAGGGCGGCGGCGCCTACCCCACCGCCCGGGCCAGTGAAATGCTGGGGCTCGTCGCCTCGTACTCTGCCCATCCTCTTGACCCGCAATGGCTTCTGGACACATTGGGGCTGACCGATGCCGCCCGCACTCCGTACCGGCGGTTATCCGGAGGCCAACAGCAACGCCTAGCGCTCGCGTGCGCGTTAGTGGGCCGACCCGAGCTAGTCTTCCTCGACGAACCGACCGCCGGCATGGATGCTCACGCCCGGCTGGTGGTGTGGGAACTGATCGACTGCCTGCGGCGCGACGGCGTCTCCGTGGTGCTCACCACCCATCACATGAAGGAAGCCGAGGAGCTGGCAGACCAGCTGATGATCATCGACCACGGTTCCGTGGTGGCCTCCGGCACACCGTCGGAGTTGATGCAATCCGGAGCCGAGAACCAATTGCGCTTCTCCGCACCGCCGCGACTGGATCTGACCCTGCTCATCTCCGCGCTACCCGAGGGCTACACGGTGTCCGAGGCTACTCCCGGCGAGTATCGAGTGGAGGGCGTCGTGGAGCCTCAGGTGCTGGCCACCGTCACCGCGTGGTGCGCACGCATGGATGTGCTGACCACCGACCTACGCGTGGAAAAGCGCAGCCTTGAGGACGTGTTCCTCGATCTGACCGGCAGGGAATTGCGATGACCGACACCACACCCCGCTTCGTCCAGGGCACCTTCACTCCCGATCCACGGCCCAGCGCCGTGCACACCATGCTCTTCGCTCAGTTCGGGCTGGAGCTCAAGCTGCTGCTGCGCAATGGCGAGCAGCTGCTGCTCACCATGTTCATCCCGATCACCCTGCTCATCGGGCTGACACTGCTACCACTAGGCCAATTCCCCGGTTCCCGGACCGACATCTTCGTACCCGCCATCATGGCGCTGGCCGTCATTTCCACCGCATTCACCGGGCAGGCCATAGCGGTCGGGTTCGATCGCCGATACGGCGCGCTGAAACGCCTGGGCGCCACCGCATTACCGGTATGGGGCATTATCGCCGGCAAGGCGCTGGCCGTGGTCACCGCGGTGGTGCTACAGGCCGCCGTCATCGGCGCGATCGGTGGCGCGCTGGGTTGGCGCCCGCATCCGGTGGGGCTGTTGCTCGGCGCGCTGATCATTGCCCTGGGCACTGCGACGTTCGCGGCGATGGGCCTGTTGCTGGGCGGCACCCTGCGCGCGGAAATCGTGCTGGCCCTGGCGAATCTGTTGTGGTTCATTTTCGCCGGTCTGGGGGCGTTGACACTGGAAGATGGTCGCACCACCGATGCGATTCCCCGCGCCGTGGTGCTCCTGGCACGCCTGTCCCCCTCTGGTGCACTCTCGGAAGCGCTGGCGGCCGCGATGACGCTGTCCGTGGACTGGTGTGCGCTCGCGGTGCTTGCGGTGTGGGGTGTGCTCGCCGCCTACGGCGCGCTGCGCTGGTTCAAATTCACCTGAGGCGATGAGATACGAGCCCGCGTCCGTCCCCGTGGCACCCGCTGATCGCCTGCGGCACGCCCACGTTGGAGCGCCATGCCGCGGCGCACGTCTCACTGTTGCCGCGCGAACTAGTCGACAAGGTGTGATCGCCGACCAGGCTGCGAGCTGCCAGGAAATTTGCGTCACCCAAGACGGTTAGATCTGTTTACGCGCCTCCGGCTCGCCGCAAGTACACGACAAGTCGCGTCGCCGGAATCGATGCCGGTGCTGTACACGTGCTACTGGCGGGAGAGGACAGCGTTATGCGCAGCGCCGAAGTGGATTTCGAAGAGATCTTTCATCCATAACATCACCGCCGTGTCATCGGCATCGAGCCCGGGAGTGGCTAGATCGTCGTGGGTGCCACTCAGCATGAGCATGTAGTGCCATTTCTTGGACCTGTTGTCCAGTCTAAGTTCATTGGGCGCGTCCAGCGGCGCAAGGAAGAAGTCGATGCCGCCGTCCCGAACCGATGAACAAATCTGAAGCTTGCAGTCCGAACGGTGGTAGTAGATTGCCCATGCCGACCGGTTTCCCTAGGGGGCAGGGTGAGCAAGTTTTCGATGTCAGTCACAATTACCCCCCCATTCACCCTCTGATCCAACTCTCTCAGCCTATCCCGCAGGCGATTTCAAAGATCGGCAAATCCAATCGATCGCCTTACGGCATGCCACGACCCGATCGACCTGCACCGGGTGACCAATGACTACTACAAGACGTAGTGGGGGGTGACATAGACTCAGCAGGTGCTATATCGGGCGTTCCTGCGGGTAGTCGATCTACTGCCTATGCCGAGCCTGCGAACGCAGCGCCTCATCGCCGCGGCCGTGGTGCTCACTCAGGGCGGCATTGCCGTCACCGGTGCCGTCGTGCGCGTCACGGCCTCGGGCCTGGGCTGCCCTACCTGGCCACAGTGCTTCCCGGGAAGCTTCACCCCGGTGGCCGTTGCCGAAGTGCCGCGCATCCACCAGGCTGTTGAGTTCGGAAATCGGATGATCAGCTTCCTGGTGGTTCTCACCGCGGCGCTGGCGGTGCTCGCCGTGACCCGTGCCCGCCGACGCCGCCAGGTCCTCGTCTACGCCTGGCTGATGCCTGCTTCGACAGTTCTGCAGGCGCTGATCGGCGGCATCACGGTGCTGACCGGTCTGCTGTGGTGGACCGTCGCGATTCATCTGCTGGTCTCGATGGGCATGGTGTGGTTGGCCACGTTGCTCTACGTCAAGGTCGGTGAGCCGGACGTCGTATCCGACCTGCCCACCGTGCCACCGCCGCCCGCGTCGCTGCGCCGGTTGACCGCCCTGCTCGGTGTGACGTTGGCGGCGATCCTGGTGGCCGGAACCCTGGTCACCGGAGCCGGGCCACATGCCGGCGACAAGAGCATCACCCGCGTCGTGCCCAGACTTCAGGTCGAGATCACCACGCTGGTGCATCTGCACGGCACCCTGCTCGTCGCCTATCTGGCCCTGCTGGTGGGCCTGGGGTTCGGACTGGCCGCTGTCGGCGTGACCCGGCGCGTCTGGGTGCGTCTGATCGTGCTGCTGGGGCTCACACTGGCCCAGGGATTCGTGGGAATCGTGCAGTTCTACACCGGCGTACCGGCAGTGCTCGTCGCGGTCCATGTCGCGGGCGCGGCCGCCTGTACCGCCGCCACCGCGGCGCTGTGGGCCGCGCTCACCACTGGGGAACTAGCCGCGACCGCGTTGCCCCAACGGGCCGAGGCCCAAGCGCTCTAACGCGTCCTCGACACCGATCACAAACTTTCGTTGCGCCAGATCGCGCTCCTCGGTATCCAGCTGGCGCCAGCCCAAGGACGGTTCAACCAGCTCCAGTTCCAAGAGCCGGGGGGCGTCGTCGATCACACCACCGATGACGTCGACGCGCGCATACAGCAGGTCCGTCATGGCAACACCACACTTTGTCGCGCCGGCCGCCAGCGCGGCCGCACCGAGCTTCCACAGCGCCGACGACGGCTTCACCGGCGCTAGCCGCTCGGCATGGAAAAGACCGGACTGATCGACCTCGGCCGCGGTGCCGGGCGGAGGCAGCAGCGCACCCTTGGTAAACGCATGCGACGGTTCGCCATTGAGGAAGACCAGCGCTGTCTCGCCGTGGTGGTCAACCCGGGGATCGTAGGGCTGGATCAGTACGGTGCGGCCCTCGTCCTGCAGCCCCTCCGCTTGAACGCGCGCGGCCTCAGGGCAGGTGAATCGACCCGCGCCGCGGGATCCTCCGGACACCGCCGGCTTAATCACGAGTTCCCCGTCGGGCAGGACGACGGGTTCATCGGGCGCGAAGAAGGTGCTGGGAACCGTCGGAATACCAACTGCGGCAAGGTCATTCAGGTAGCGCTTGTCGATGTTCCAGCGCACCACCGAGAGCGGGTTGAGCACGTTGCGGACAGATCCCGCCCATCGCAGGAATTCCTCCAAGCGCTCCGGATAGTCCCAGGTGGCACGCAGGATCACCAGATCGGCCTGCCCGGCCTCCGGGTCATCCCAGGACAGCCACCGGGCGTGCAGATCACGGGCACGCAGTGCGGCAACAAGTTCGGCGTCGTCGCCATCACCGGAGACGAGCTGCGGGCAACCGGCCAGAACGATGCGCGGATGGAAGATATCCGGCCGTCCCAGCCTTACGTCCGGGCGACCCACCCGGCCATCTTCTTGGCGTGCCCGGGTGCCGGGTTGGCGGTACTGACCAGCTCCCGATCCCACTCCGGGGCGACCTCGATGCCTTCGACGGCCGCCACCACGGCCTGCGCGGTGGCCAGATCGTCGACCACCTGATCACCGAGGATCCCGTCGGCGCCGATCAGGGTGATCCGGACCCCGGCCTGCCCGACGGTCTGCAACACGGCCTTGGTCGGCATGTGGTGTGCCTTCACGAATGCGGTGAGCGCGCGGTGCACCGTCGAGGGAACGGACACCTTCACCTCTGGCTGGGCTTCGTCGGTCATATGTAGAGCCTACGTGGCCTGGATACTGGTACCCATGCGTGCCATCGAAGTGCCCGTGACCGGAGGCCCCGAGGTCCTCACCCTCGTCGAGAAGACCGACCCGACACCGGGCCCCGGTGAGGTACTGATCGATGTCGACGCGGTGGGCGTCAACTTCCGCGACGTCTACCTGCGTAACGGCAGCTACCCCGCCCCGCTCCCGCATATTCCGGGTTCTGAGGTCAGCGGGGTGGTGAGCGCGGTCGGCGAAGGCGTCCACAACCTGGTTCCCGGTGATCGCGTCGCCAGTCCGGTCGCGGCGTGGGGGTACGCCGAATCGACTACCGCGCCAGCAGATTTCACCGCCAAGGTGCCCACCGGGTTATCCGCCCAGGTCGCGGCGAGCGCATTGCTGCAGGGCATCACCGCACACTATCTGCTGACCTCCGTCTACCCCGTCGCGGCCGGTGACACCGTGCTGGTGCACGCCGGCGCGGGGGGCATGGGCCTACTGCTGACCCAGTGGGCGACCTATCGCGGTGTCAGGGTCATTACCACCGTGTCGAGCGCGGCCAAGGAGAAGTTGTCCCGCGAGGCCGGTGCGGCTGAGGTGCTGCCCTACCCCAATCCCGACGATCCCGCCGAATTCGCTTCGCGGATCCTGGAATTGACCTCGGGCGAGGGCGTGGCGGTGGCCTACGACGGTGTCGGCAGGTCGACCTTCGAAGCGAGCCTGGCCGCCGTACGGGTGCGGGGCCTGATCGCGCTCTACGGTGCGGCCAGCGGCCAGGTGCCGCCCTTCGACCCGCAGCGCCTCACCGCGAAGTCGGCGGTGCTGACGCGCCCCACCATGGGGCATTTCATCCGGACACCCAAAGAGTTCGCCTGGCGTGCCGATGACGTCCTGGACCTGGTGTCGCGCGGGACCTTGAAGATCACGATCGGCGCCGGCTACCCGCTCGATCAGGCCGCGCAGGCGCACACCGACCTGGAGGCACGCAAGACCACGGGGTCGGTCGTGTTGGTGCCCTGACGCGGCTCAGAGCTGGAAGAGGGTGGGCCAGCCGACCACGGAGTCGACGGCCAGTGCGCAGAAGACCACGGCGAGGTAGTTGTTCGACTGCAGGAACAGACGCAGGGGCTTGATCGGCTGCCCCATGCGCACACCCGAGTACAGCTGGTGCGCCATCGCCAGGAACCACACCCCGGCCAGGAAGGCGACCACAGCGTAGATGACACCGGCGGCCAGCGCGAGCACCAGCGTGGCCAGCACCGTGAGCCAGGTGTAGACCAGGATCAGCTTGGTGACCTTCTCCTCGGTCGCGATCACCGGCAGCATCGGCACGCCGGCGGCGCGGTAGTCCTCCTTGTACCGCATCGCCAGCGCCCAGGTATGCGGCGGCGTCCAGAAGAAGATGATCGCGAACATCACCAGCGCCGGCCACGCAATCGTGTCCGTGACCGCCGACCAGCCGATCATCACCGGCATACATCCCGCCGCTCCGCCCCACACCACGTTCTGCGCGGTGCGGCGCTTGAGCACCAGCGTGTAGATGAACACGTAGAACGCGATGGTGGCCACGGCCAGCACGCCCGACAGCAGGTTGGCGGTCCACCACAGCCATGCGAACGCCCCGGTGCCGAGCACGACGCCGAAGATCAGGGCGTTTCGCGTGGTCACCGACGACGTGGCCAGCGGCCGCCGCGCGGTGCGCTTCATGACCCTGTCGATGTCGGCATCGGCCACACAGTTCAAGGTGTTGGCACTGGCCGCGGCCATGATTCCGCCGAGGAGCGTGTTCAGGATCAGCAGCGGATTCACGTGCCCGCGATCGGCCAACAGCATCGCCGGAATCGTGGTGACCAACAGCAGTTCGATGACGCGCGGCTTGGTCAGCGCGACATACGCGAGAATCGTGCGGAGAAAGGGCGGTGCGGTACGGCCGTGGCCATGCGCGCCCTGCGTCTGTCGCATCCGCACCGCGCTGATCCTCCTGGGTAGCTTTATGGGTGAGCCAGCCGACCCGCGGCACTGAGCGCCCTACTACACACGATGGTAGACCGCCAGAGTCCGGCGTAGACAACCAACCTGTGCCCACCGAAGTGAACACAGGACCACCGCCGGACTATCACATTGCTCGCGGGGCGTGACCCGGCCTTGAGGCAGCGGCACGACATGGGCAGCACTACGATGGCCCCCGTGACCGCGATCTCGCATGAACTGGCGGAAATCCCGACCGATATCCCAACCCTCACCCGGGCCAACCACCCGGATGACTGGACAGAACTGGACTCGCGCGCGGTAGATACCGCCCGGGTTCTGGCCGCCGATGCCGTGCAGAAGGTCGGCAATGGGCACCCCGGCACCGCGATGAGCCTGGCGCCCGTGGCGTACACGCTCTTTCAGCGCCAGCTGCGCCACGACCCCAGTGACACCACGTGGATCGGCCGGGACCGGTTCGTGCTGTCCTGCGGGCACAGCAGTCTGACCCTGTATCTGCAGTTGTACTTGGGCGGATTCGGCCTGGAGCTCTCCGACATCGAGGCGCTGCGCACCTGGGGCTCGCTGACGCCCGGCCACCCCGAGTACCACCACACCAAGGGTGTCGAGATCACCACCGGCCCACTGGGCCAGGGCCTGGCCTCCGCGGTCGGCATGGCGATGGCTTCTCGCTACGAGCGTGGGCTGTTCGATCCCGACGCAGCGCCCGGTACCAGCCCATTCGACCACTTCATCTACGTCATCGCCTCCGACGGTGACATCGAAGAGGGCGTCACCTCCGAGGCCTCCTCTCTGGCCGGGACTCAGCAGCTCGGGAACCTCATCGTCATCTGGGATGACAACGAGATCTCCATCGAGCACGACACCAAGATTGCGCTCAGCGAGGACACTCCCGCTCGCTACGAGGCGTACGGCTGGCATGTGCAGACCGTCATCAGTGGCGAGAACGTCACCGGCATCGAGGAAGCACTGGCCAACGCCCGCGCCGTCACCGACCGCCCGTCGTTCATCGCGCTGCGCACGATCATCGGGTACCCCGCCCCCACCAAGATGAACACCGGCGGTGTGCATGGCTCCGCGCTGGGCGCCGACGAGGTGGCAGCCACCAAGAAGATTCTGGGCTTCGACCCGGAGAAGTCCTTCGACGTGGCCCCAGAAGTGATCGCCCACACCCGCGAGCTGGCGCAGCGCGGCAAGCAGGCACATGCCGAGTGGAACAAAGACTTTGACGCCTGGGCCGCCCGGGAGCCCGAGCGCAAGGCGCTGCTGGACCGACTGGAGGCCGGTGAGCTCCCCGATGGCTGGGACGCCGACCTGCCGTCCTGGGAGCCCGGCTCCAGGGACGTAGCTACTCGTGCCGCGTCCGGCGACACCCTCTCGGCGCTCGGCGCCACGCTTCCCGAGCTGTGGGGTGGCTCCGCGGACCTCGCGGGCAGCAACAACACCACCATCAAGGGCGCCGATTCCTTCGGCCCGACGTCCATCGCGACATCGGACTGGAATGCCCAACCCTACGGCCGCACACTGCATTTCGGTATCCGCGAGCATGCGATGGGCTCAATCCTGTCCGGCATCGTGCTGCACGGCCCCACCCGCGCATACGGTGGAACGTTCCTGCAGTTCGCCGACTACATGCGCCCCGCGGTGCGGTTGGCAGCGCTGATGAACATCGACCCGATCTACGTCTGGACGCACGACTCCATCGGCCTGGGCGAGGACGGCCCCACCCATCAGCCGGTCGAGCACCTGGCGGCTCTGCGCGCCATTCCGAACCTTTCGGTGGTGCGCCCGGGTGACGCGAACGAAACCGCGTACGCGTGGGCGACCGTCCTGGAACGTCAATCCAGCACCGGGCCGGTCGGTTTGGCACTCACCCGTCAGGGCGTGCCGATCTTGGAAGGAACCAGCCGCGAGGGTGTGGCCAAGGGCGGCTACGTACTGGAGGCAGCCGATGGCCAGACCGATGTGATCCTCATCGGCACGGGCTCGGAACTGCAGCTTGCCGTCGAGGCCAAGAAGATTCTTGCCGCCAAGGGAATCGCGGCCTCCGTGGTGTCGTTGCCCTGTGTGGAATGGTTCGAGTCCCAGCCCCAGGAGTACCGCGACAGCGTGCTGCCGCCGTCGGTGTGTGCCCGGGTGTCCGTAGAAGCTGGCATCGCGCAAGGCTGGTACAAGTTCGTCGGCGACGCCGGTCAGATCGTCTCACTGGAGCATTTCGGAGCTTCCGCCGATGACAAGACCTTGTTCCGCGAGTTTGGCTTCACCCCGGATGCAGTGGCTGCGGCCGCCGAAAGGTCCATCGCAGCGGCTCAATAACCCCCGAATCTGAAGGGATAGATCGATGACTGATCAGAACGCTAATCTCGCCGAGCTGAGCGAAGCCGGAGTCGCCGTCTGGCTCGACGATCTCTCCCGGGACCGACTCAACTCGGGCAACCTCGCCGAGCTGATCGCGACCAGAAGCATCGTCGGGGTGACCACCAACCCGGCGATCTTCCAGGCCGCCCTGTCCAAGGGGCATGCCTACGACGCGCAGATCGCCGAGCTGGCCGAGCGGGGGGCCGATGTCGACTCGGCAATCCGCACCGCCACCACCGATGACGTGCGCGCCGCGTGCGACGTGTTGGCTCCGCAGTACGAAGCCTCAGAGGGCGTCGACGGCCGAGTGTCCATCGAGGTGGACCCGCGGCTGGCGCACGACACCGACAAGACCATCCTGCAGGCCATCGAACTGTGGAAGATCGTCGATCGGCCCAACCTCTTGATCAAGATCCCGGCCACCAAGGCGGGTCTGCCCGCTATCTCGGCGGTCATCGCCGAGGGCATCTCAGTGAACGTCACCCTGATCTTCTCGGTGCAACGCCACAAGGAAGTCATGGACGCCTACCTGGCCGGCCTTCAGGCCGCCAAGGAAGCCGGACGCGACCTGTCCAAGATCCACTCCGTGGCGTCGTTCTTCGTTTCCCGGGTGGACACCGAGATCGACAAACGCCTCGAGGACATCGGCAGCGGTCAAGCCCTCTCACTGCGGGGCCGGGCCGGGGTTGCCAATGCCCGGCTCGCCTACCAGGCCTACGAGAAGGTCTTCGACCATGGTCACCGGTTCGCCGAGCTCAAGAAGGCCGGTGCGCGGGTGCAGCGCCCACTGTGGGCTTCGACGGGCGTGAAGAACCCCGACTACGACGACACATTGTACGTCGTGGACCTGGTGGCGCCGCACACCGTGAACACCATGCCCGAGAACACCCTGGAGGCAGTCGCCGACCACGGTGTGGTCACCGGCAACACCATTCACGGGACCTACGACGGTGCACACGCGGTGTTCCACGAGCTGACGCGTGCCGGGATCGACCTTGACGATGTGTTCGATGTGCTCGAAACCGAAGGTGTCGACAAATTCGAGATCGCCTGGAACGAACTCATCGACGCCACCCAAGCCCAACTCGACGCGGTATCCAGCAAGGACTGAGCGTGGATGACGGTCTTCACACGAAAGGCTCATCCATGACCGACGTTCTCCCCGCGAAAGACGTACCTGCGACAAACCCGTTGCGGGACAAGCGCGACAAGCGGCTGCCCCGCATTGCCGGTCCCTGCTCGCTGGTGATCTTCGGTGTCACCGGCGATCTGGCCCGCAAGAAGCTGATGCCGGCGATCTACGACCTCGCCAACCGCGGGCTACTTCCCCCGACCTTCGCGTTGGTGGGTTTCGCCCGACGGGATTGGGCCAACGAGGACTTCGGGCAAATCGTGCTGGACGCCGTCAAGACGCACGCACGCACCCCGTTTCGCCAACACGTGTGGGATCGCCTTGCCGAGGGAATCCGGTTCGTGCAGGGCAGCTTCGACGATGACGAAGCCTTCGAGCAGCTGAAGAAGACGTTGCAGACCCTCGACGAGGAACGCAGCACCGGCGGCAATCACGCTTTCTACCTGTCGATTCCGCCAAAGGCCTTTCCCACGGTCTGTGAGCAGTTGTCCAAGTCGGGCCTCGCGCAACCGGTGGACGGGGCCTGGCGCCGTGTCGTGATCGAGAAGCCCTTCGGCCATGACCTGGAGAGCGCCCGCGAGCTGAACGCGGTCGTCAACGAGGTGTTCCCCGAGGAATCGGTCTTCCGCATCGATCACTATCTCGGCAAGGAGACGGTGCAGAACATCCTCGCGTTGCGTTTCGCGAACCAGTTGTTCGACCCCATCTGGAACGCACACTTCGTGGACCACGTGCAGATCACCATGGCCGAGGACATCGGGTTGGGTGGACGCGCAGGGTATTACGACGGCATCGGGGCAGCCCGCGATGTCATCCAGAACCACCTTCTGCAGTTACTGGCCTTCACTGCGATGGAGGAGCCCATCAACTTCTCCCCCGCCGAGTTGCAGGCCGAGAAGATCAAGGTGCTGTCCGCGACCCGGCTGGCCGAACCACTCGCCGAAACCACCGCCCGCGGCCAGTACGGACCCGGCTGGCAGGGCAGCCAGCAGGTGCCCGGCCTGTTGGAGGAGGACGGGTTCTCCAAGACCTCGACCACCGAGACATTCGCGGCCATCACCCTGGAGGTGGACAGCAGGCGCTGGGCCGGGGTTCCGTTCTATCTGCGGACCGGAAAACGCCTCGGCCGCCGCGTCACCGAGATCGCGCTGATGTTCAAGCGGGCACCGCACCTGCCGTTCGACTCCACTATGACCGAGGAGCTCGGGGCCAACGCACTGGTGATCCGGGTGCAACCGGACGAGGGTGTCACGCTGCGATTCGGCTCCAAGGTTCCCGGGACCGCCATGGAGGTCCGCGACGTCAACATGGACTTCTCCTACGAACAGGCGTTCACCGAGGAATCACCGGAGGCCTACGAGCGGTTGATCCTCGATGTGCTGCTGGGGGAACCATCGCTGTTCCCAGTGAATGCCGAGGTCGAATTGTCCTGGCGGATACTGGATCCCGTTCTGGACTTCTGGGCTGCGGGCGGCCAACCCGAAACCTACGAGTCCGGGACCTGGGGCCCACAGTCGGCCTTCGACATGTTGGCCCGTACGGGGCGTGACTGGAGGCGGCCGTGATCTGCGAAGGAGTCGAGTCATGATCATCGATCTGCCCAACACCACCACCAACGACGTCAACAAGAAGCTGGTGGAGCTGCGTGAGACCGGCGGTGCCGTCACCATGGCCCGCGTTTTGACCCTGGTGGTCATCACCGATGCCGGCGACAACGTGGAAGAAGTCATCGAGGCCGCCAACGGTGCCAGCCACGAGCATCCCTGCCGGGTGATCGTGCTGGAACGCAACCCACTGGCGCCGGACACCGGACTGAGTGCACAGATCCGCGTCGGCGGCGATGCAGGCGCCGGCGAGGTGGTTGTGCTGCGACTGCGCGGTCCGCTGGCTGCCCACGAGCACAGTGTGGTGATCCCTTTCCTGCTGCCCGATACTCCGGTGGTGGCCTGGTGGCCCAATCAGGCGCCGCCCGTACCGGCCGAGCACCCATTGGGACGCTTGGCTATTCGCCGGATCACCGATGCCACGACGGCACCCGATCCGATGGATGCCATCAAGAACCGCCTGACCGGATACACCCCGGGCGACACCGACCTGTCATGGAGCCGGATCACCTACTGGCGCGCGCTACTGGCATCGGCACTGGATCAACCGCCCTATGAGGGCATCAACTCCGCGGTGGTGTCCGGACTGGCCACCGAACCCGCACTAGATGTGACCGCGGGCTGGCTCGCCTCCCGCATCGACGGCCCGGTCACCCGGGTGGTCGGCGAGTTGAAGGTCGAACTACGCCGGGACAGCGAGATCGTCACGCTGAGCCGTCCACAGACCGGTGCCATTGCTACGTTGGCCCGCACCGGACGCCCGTCGGCATCACTTCCATTGCCGCGCAGAGAAACACGGGATTGCTTAGCCGAGGACTTGCGCCGCCTCGACCCCGACGAGATCTACCGCACGGCGCTTGAGGGAATCGCGAAGGTGCAGTACGTATGAGTGAGATGATCATCGAAAAGTACACGGACACTGATGCTTTGGTGACCGCTGCCGGCGACCGGCTGGCGTCGGCCCTCGCCGACGCTCTCGCCGCGCGCGACAAGGCGATGATTGTGCTCACCGGTGGCGGTACTGGCATCGCACTACTCAAGCATCTGCGGGATGTCGCGAGCGATCTCGACTGGGCCAACGTCCACGTATTCTGGGGCGACGATCGATACGTCCCGAAAACCGATCCGGAACGCAATGCCTGGCAAGCCTGGGAAGCACTGCTTGAGCATGTGAACGTCCCGCTGCGCAACATGCATGCCATGCCGAACAGCGAAAGCGAATACGGCACCGACCTGGACGCGGCCGCACTCGCATACGAGCAGCTCTTGGCCGCCAATGCCGATCCCGGCCAGGACTGTCCAACGTTCGATGTCCATCTGCTGGGCATGGGCGGCGAGGGTCACATCAATTCACTGTTCCCCCACACCAATGCGGTCAGGGAGACACAGCGTCTCGTTGTGGCGGTGCCCGACTCCCCCAAGCCGCCGCCACAACGGATCACCTTGACGCTGCCCGCTATTCAGCGTTCCCGCGAGGTGTGGTTGATCGTTTCCGGCGAGGCCAAGGCCGAAGCTGTTGCCGCAGCCGTCGGCGGCGCCGACCCTGTCGACGTGCCGGCAGCGGGCGCCAAGGGCACCGAACGTACCGTGTGGCTGCTCGACACGGCCGCGGCAAGCCATCTGAACTAGTCCGTCCCGGTTCAGCCGCGAGCCATCACCCGCGGGGCACGTTCGCCATGGCGGCCTGTCGAACAGAGCGCGACCCGGCGCCGGTTCAGTACGCGAGCGACTACGGCTTCCTACAGTTCATCGGTGGTATCCCGATGTTCCTGATGGTGCGGCTGCGCAGCGCCTACGCCATTCTGGTGTTGAGCCCTCGCCACGATCCCGTTGTCCCCGCTGGTTCGGATGTCCTGTTGCGAGAGTTCCTCGGGACGCCCCTCCATGCCGGTGATTCTGATCGTGCTCACGCTGGCTGCAATCAAGTCGGCACTGGTTGTCGCGTCCTACATAGAGATCAGCCGAATGCTGGCGTACGTTCTGTGCGCGGCGACTTAGGTCTCGTTGCCCTGCCCAGCGGCGAACAGTGCGTCGGGGTCCACGGGCAACCCATGTTCGGCCGGCGCCGCGGCTAGACGCGCGTAGCTGACGACGGCCGCCGCCGCCGGAACCGAAGTGACAGCGGTACCAGGCGCAGGCGTGCGCAGACGCTCCACGTTGATCGCGAACTCCGCCACTGCCTCCCGAATAGCGCCGGCATGCTCATCCAGGCGGTCCAGAAGCTGAGACAGCGTGCGTCCCATCTTGTTTCCGAGTTCGGAGGCATCGGCCACCGCGGAGGCGATTGTTGTCGCGACACTGCCTCCCTGGGTGATGGGTGAGGCGGCCCGCGCCGCGGTGAACTCGGTGATGACGTCGTCCACGTAACCTTCCACCCACTGCCCGAGCATGCTCCGGGTATGTATGACCAGGTCGGTCACCACGCTGATGCGCTGATTGATGTTCGCCGCGACGAGGCGCAGCTCTTGGAGGGCATCATCGAGGAGACCAGATGCCTGGCTGAATACCGTGGCCGCCGCTCCGCTGTGACCATCGCCGAGCGCGCTGAGAACGGCCGAGAGTTCCTGTTGCAGATTGGTGACATCGGCAATGCAGTAACGCCAGAAGGTTGCTTCGGCGGATGCAGCTGCCGGGTCACCCCGAAGCGCATCGAGTGGTTCTTCGAGGAACTGCACATGCTCCACCAAGAAGCCCAGTCCGGCATCGTGCAGGCGAGTGAGCGGTTTCAGCTCGGCATCAAGGGTGTCCACCGAGCCCTTCACCAATCTTCTTCATCGCCGCGACAGTCTGATCCTCGGCCTCGGCGATCTGCCGAGCCTGGTCATGCAGGCGCTGACCCGTCTCGACCATGACATCGCCGAGAGTACGGACCGCGTCGCCGAGCTGCTCGATGCTCCCCCGCACCGACATCACGAAATCTGAGGACGCCGCCCCCAGGTCCTGTTCGCCGAGCCCCTCTCCATGTTGATCGAGCAGGAACCGCACCGTTGCACCGGCGCTCTCCAAGTTGGCCGCCTCGCGCAATACCACGTCGCGGTCAAACCGAAAGGTCCCACTCATCCCATCGCTCATGTCACCGGTCCCACATGTTCACCCTCCCCAAAGTGCCCGCCGTCCAGATAGCCCTTGACATAGTCCATAGCCGGTCCGTCGCCGGTGAGGTCATGCAGCGTGCTGTGGATCTGGCTTGCCGCATTGACCTGCGCCGCCGCGATGGTCCGCGTGATGATCGCGGAGAGATCCCGCGCATCCATCGACAGTGTCGACTCATCTAGATCGAGTGCCTCGATGCGTCCCCCCGAACCGACGGTCACTGCCACCCCCACATCATCCTTGGCATGGCCGCGAACCAGCCCCACGGTCTGCTGCACATACTGGGCGCGCTGCCCGAGGACCTCCAGACGGTCCTGGTACTCACGAATCCATTGGCGGGGGTCACCACGGCACTCCGACATGACGAGGGGCTCCTTTCCGAGAACACGGACGGTGAAACGGGAACGTCCCCTCCGCGTCCCCGGTCCACCGACCGCTGCTGGCATCTGTCGACTTCTGTGCCATACATAGAGATTGATGGGCTGAGGAGGCGAATCGGTTCCATGAATTTTGAAGAAATTTCTCCGCAAATAGATGAACGCCAACTACCAGCAAGAATATGTACTACAGAGACAAACAGCGGACTACCTGTGCAGTAGTCCGCTGTTGGTGAAAACTTCTGACGCTATCCGCCGAGCTTGATCTCCAGCCCGACACCGATAATCGAGATCACCCAGATGGCGGTGACGAAGTACGTGAGCCGGTCCAGGTTCTTCTCCACTACGGTCGAGCCGGAGAGGCTGGACTGAACGCCACCACCGAACAGCGTGGACAGACCACCACCTTTCGCGCGGTGCAACAGCACCAGCAAGACCACGAGCAAGCTCGTGATCACCAGGATGATCTGCAACGCCAATTCCATGAGGGTCAGCCTACCGGCTCGGTTCCGCTCACCTGCGCAGGGACTCCGGTCAGCTCACTGCCGAACTGTCGGCCAGCCACGTATTGCATTCCCACAGCCGATTCTTGAGCGAGCCGTGCCGCCACCATGCCTCCGCAGGTTGGAACCGGGATCACGCGTCGGATGTTATCCATCATCGCGATCCTGCCGCAGAGCTGAGCTAGAGCAGCGGTCCACCCGCGGCGATCGCCGACATCTGGGCGAACTGCTCACCGTCGAGCGAGGCCCCACCGACCAGTGCGCCGTCGACATCCTCCTGGGCGACGATCTCGCCCACGTTCTTGGCGTTGGCCGAACCGCCGTAGAGCACTCGCACGGACGAAGCCACCTCGGCGTTCGCGATCTGCGCCAGCTCGGCCCTGATCGCCGCACACACTTCCTGCGCGTCGGCGGCGCTCGCCACCCGGCCAGTGCCGATCGCCCACACCGGCTCGTAGGCGATCACCACCTGCGCGACCTGCTCGGCGGTAAGCCCGGCCAGCGACCCACGCAAGGAATTCACGTTGTACTCGACGTGATTCCCCGCTTCGCGGATGTCGAGAGCCTCACCGATGCACACGATCGGCGTCAGACCGTGCTTGAGCGCGGCCGTCGCCTTGGCGGCCACCAGCGCGTCGTCCTCGCCGTGGTACTGCCGGCGCTCGGAGTGCCCGACAACCACGTAGGTGACGCCCAGCTTCGCCAGGAAGGCACCGCTGATCTCACCGGTGTACGCACCCGCGTCATGCACCGAAACGTCCTGCGCACCATAGGTGAGACGCAACTTATCCCCGTCGACCAGCGTCTGCACGCTCCGGATGTCGGTGAACGGCGGAATGACCGTTACGTCCACCTTGTCAAAGTATTTATCCGGCAACGAGAATGCGATCTTCTGCACCAGGGCGATGGCCTCGAAATGATTGAGGTTCATCTTCCAGTTGCCGGCAATCAGCGGCTTACGCGACATGCGGAGCTCCTCTAGCTTTCGAGAATTTCGATACCCGGAAGTGCCGTGCCTTCAAGGTATTCCAGGGACGCGCCACCACCGGTGGAGATGTGCGAGAAGCCATCGTCCGGCAGGTCCAGTGCGCGCACCGCGGCTGCGGAATCACCACCGCCGACCACGCTGAAGGCACCCTTCTCGGTGGCCGCGATGATCGCCTCGGCCACACCCCGCGTGCCCGCCGCGAACGCCGGGAACTCGAACACACCCATGGGGCCGTTCCAGAAGATGGTCTTGGCGTTCGACAGCACGGCCGTGAACCGCTTCACCGACTCCGGCCCAATATCCAGACCCATCTTGCCTTCCGGAATAGCATCCGCGGCAACGGTTTCCGAGGGCGAATCGTCCGCGAACTCGTCCGCGGCGACAATGTCTATCGGCAGGTGGATCACGTCGGCGTACCGGTCGAGCAGGCTGGCGCACGTCTCGATCATCTCGGGCTGTACCAGCGACTTGCCCACCGGCAGTCCCTGCGCCGCCAAGAAGGTGAAACACATACCGCCGCCGATCACCAGGCTGTCGGCCTTGGTGGCCAACGATTCGATGACCGCTAGCTTGTCGGAGACCTTCGACCCGCCGAGCACCACCGCATACGGACGCTCGGTGCTGGCCGTGAGCACCCGCAGAACTTCCACCTCGGCGGCCACCAGACCACCGGCGTAATGCGGCAGCAGGGTCGCCACGTCGTAGACGGAAGCCTGCTTGCGGTGCACCACCCCGAACCCGTCGGAGACAAAGGCCCCACCGGTACCGGTGGGGCCGCCGACCAGCTCGGCCAGCTCCCGGGCAAGCGCCAGCCGCTGTGCGTCGTCCTTGCTGGTCTCACGCGGGTCGAACCGGATATTCTCCAGCAGCAACACGTCGCCATCGGTCAGGCCTTCGGCACGGGCCAGCGCGTCGGTGCCGACAACGTCACCGGCCACCTGCACATGCTGGCCCAGCAGCTCACCGAGCGCCGCACCGACCGGGGCCAGTGACAGCTTGGGGTCCGGCTTGCCATCCGGGCGGCCCAGGTGGGCGGTCACGATGACCTTGGCCCCGGCACCCGCGAGCGCGCGGATCGTCGGGACCGAGGCCACGATGCGACCAGGGTCAGAAATTCGGGCGAAGGTGTCGCCCTCATATTCGAGAGGAACGTTCAGGTCCGAGCGGACCAGCACGCCCTTGCCCGAAACTCCCTCGGCCAGCAGGTCGTTCAGCGACTTGATCGCCATCGTTACAGCGACTTGCCGACCAGGCCGACCAGGTCGACCAGGCGGTTCGAGTAACCCCACTCGTTGTCGTACCAGGAGACAACCTTGGCCTGGTCGTCGATCACCTTGGTCAGCCCGGCATCGAAGATCGAGCTGTGCGGGTCGGTGACGATGTCCGCCGAGACGATCGGCGCGTCGTAGTACTTGAGGATGCCCTTGAGCTTGCCCTCCGCCGCGGCCTTCATGGCGGCGTTGATCTCCTCGGCACTGGCGGCCTTCTTGAGCTCAACGGTGAGGTCGGTGGCCGAGCCGGTGGGGATCGGCACGCGCAGGGCGTAACCGTCGAGCTTGCCCTTGAGCTCGGGCAGCACCAGGCCGATGGCCTTTGCCGCACCGGTCGAGGTAGGCACGATGTTCAGCGCGGCGGCACGGGCGCGGCGCAGATCGCCGTGCGGGCCGTCCTGCAGGTTCTGGTCCTGGGTGTAGGCGTGAATGGTGGTCATCAGACCCTTGACGATGCCGAACTCGTCGTTGAGCACCTTGGCCAGCGGCCCGAGGCAGTTCGTGGTGCACGAGGCGTTGGAGATGATGTTCTGGCTGCCGTCGTACTTATCGTCGTTGACGCCCAGCACGATGGTGATGTCCTCGTCACTGGCCGGCGCGGAGATGATGACCTTCTTGGCGCCGGCCTCCAGGTGGCCCTGGGCCTTGTCGCGCTTGGTGAAGATACCGGTCGATTCGACGACGACGTCGACACCCAGGTCACCCCACGGCAGCGCCGCCGGTCCTTCGCGGACCTCGAGAGCCTTGATCTTGTGGTCGCCGACGACGATGGTGTCGTCGCCCTCCAGGCTGACGTCGTACGGCAGCCGGCCCAGGATGGAATCGAACTTCAGCAGGTGGGCCAGGGTGGCGTTATCGGTTAGGTCGTTGACCGCGACAATCTCGATGTCGGTGTTGATCCCTTGAGCCTTCTGCGCGTCCAGTGCCCGAAAGAAGTTCCGGCCGATCCGGCCAAACCCGTTTACGCCTACCCGGACAGTCACGTAGCGCTCCCTCTTAGTCTGTTTGATCTGTGGTGTACCCGTTATCGGCACTCACATTAGCCCAGGGGGTGAGCCATTTCGTCCCGGCCCAGCCGCGCGACGATATGGGCAGCGACCGCCAGCACCAGAGGCGCCACTCCGGCGATGACGAACAGCGTCGTGTTGCCGATGACGTGGGCCACCGGAACCACCAACGCAAAGGATGCGGGCAGGCCGACCAGGGACACAAAGAAGTCCATGCTGGCCGCGCGCCCGAGCATCTCCTCGGGCACACGGCGCTGCATCAGAGTGCCCCAGATGACGTTGGCGGCCTGCATGGTGCCGCCCACCACGATCATGGCCAGAGCAATCATCCAGACGTGCCCGGTGAATCCGATGAGCACCAGGGGCAGCGAGCCAGCCCCCCACATCAGGATCATCACCGTCAGGTACCGGCGCACCAGGGGCAGCGACGACACGATGAATGAGCCGACCGCTCCGGCCAGGCCGAACAGCGCCAGCACAGTGGCGTGGGTACCGGGGTCGCCGCCGTGGTCGCGGAGGACGAACGGCAGCAGGATCTCGATCGGTCCCACCACCACCAGCACATAGCCGATCGCGAACAGCAGTGTCGCGAAGAACCAGGTGGCGTGCACCATGTAGCGGAATCCCTCGGCCAGGTCCGCGGCAGCCCGGCGCAGCGGATGCTGCCGCACATCCGTCGCGGCAGGCGGCTCGTGCCGGTGCCGGACCAGCAGCAGGCAACACAGCCCGGCCGCGACCAACATGCCCTCCAGGAGGAACGCGCCACCCGGTGACCACACACTGACTATGGCCGCGCTGACCGCGGGCCCGGCCGCCAACTGCATCACGGGCCGCAGCACGCCTTCAATTCCATTGGCGGCCAACAGTTCATCGGCCGGTAGCAGGCTCGGCAGCAACGCGGTGTAGGCCGGTATGTAGAAGCCCTCGGCGATACCGAACAACAGTGAGTTGAGCGCCAGGTGCCAGATGTGCGCTGCCCCGGTGAGGGCGAGTGTCGCGGTGGTGAACATCAGCGCGGTCTGCAACGCCAGCGAGCACCGCATCACCCACAGCTTGGGCAGGCGGTCGGCGGCGACACCCGCGGGCAACACACTGACCAGCAGCCCGACGCTGAAGGTGGTGCCGACGACGGCGACCTGCGCGGGTCCCAGTCCCATCCGGATGACCTGCCAGACCAGCGCTACTGTCCACATCCCGTTGCCCAGCAGGGTGACCGCCAGCCCCAGGGTCAGCAGCCGGTAGTCGCGATGTCGCAGCGGGCGCAGCGGGCGCGGCAGCTGGGAGGTCTGATGGTGCGACTCCTCACCCGAAGAGTCCTCGGAGTTTTCCCCAAGGACCCCTTCGGTTTTCAACTGCTTGGCAGAGTCCACCGACTCAGGGTACGAAAGCACTCCGACAATTCGCCAACGGTTTTCGTCCCGCGCGAGACTGGGGCGCCTAGGCCTCTTCGAGCAGCTCCGGGGTCACCGCGGATTCGGTATCAGGGATGCCGTCGGTCTTGGCCTTGCGATCAGCCATCGACAACAGTCGCCGGATACGGCCCGCGACAGCATCTTTGGTCATGACCGGATCAGCCAGACGACCCAGCTCCTCCAGCGATGCCTGCCGATGCTCGACACGCAGTTTGCCCGCGGCGGCCAGATGATCCGGGACGGTGTCGCCGAGGATTTCCAGTGCGCGTTCCACGCGCGCGGCAGCGGCCACCGCCGCACGCGCCGACCTGCGCAGGTTCGCGTCGTCGAAGTTCGCGAGCCGGTTCGCCGTTGCCCGTACCTCGCGGCGCATCCGGCGTTCTTCCCAGGTCAGCCTGGTGTCCTGGGCACCCATGCGGGTGAGCAGGGCACCGATCGCCTCGCCGTCGCGAACCACGACTCGGTCGCTCCCCCGCACTTCACGGGCCTTGGCACTCACGCCGAGCCGCCGGGCCGCGCCCACCAGTGCCAATGCGGCCTCGGGGCCCGGGCAGCTGACCTCCAGCGCCGAAGACCTGCCGGGCTCCGTCAGTGAGCCGTGGGCCAGGAAGGCACCACGCCACGCCGCCTCGGCGTCGGCAACGCTGCCACCGACCACCTGTGCGGGCAGCCCGCGCACCGGACGGCCCCGCAGATCGAGCAGGCCGGTCTGCCGTGCCAGCGCCTCGCCGTCCTGGGCAACGCGCACCACATAACGAGTCGTCTTGCGAATGCCACCGGCCGAGAGGACATGCACCACGGCGTTGTAGCCGTATAGATCGAAGATGTCCTTGCGCAGACGCCGCGCGATGCTGCCCTGATCGACCTCGGCCTCGACGACTACCCGGCCGCTGACGATATGCAGTCCGCCGGCGAACCGCAGCAGCGATGCGACCTCGGCGCGCCGGCTACTGACCTGGGTCACCACCAGGCGGCTCAGTTCGTCCTTGACCTCGGCGGTCATCGCCACGTGGCGTCCCCTCTCTGGCTTCCATGTTGTGTGTGCCCGCCCCCCGCTGCGAGGCGCACCGTCGATTCGGCATCTGCTCCCGCAGCCGCTGCCGCACTACTCGTCCATACTCGATCCAAGACCGCCGACAGTTTCGCAGGGTCATGTAAATGTGTACCAGGACGCGCGACATCAGCGAATTGAACCTGCGCATTGAACAGGGCGGCAGCCCTGGTCAGGTGATCGCGTTCGGTGCCATCTGCCGAGGCAGATTCGACGACGATGTCATGCACACCGAACTCGGGAGCGTGCTGCGAGAGTACGTGCAAATGCCGCTCCGCGGAAAAACCCGCGGTCTCACCCGGCTCCGAAGCAAGGTTCAGGATCAGTGCCTTGCGGGCGCGCGTCTGCTGCAATGCCGCGAACAACTCCGGCACCAGAACATGCGGGATCACGCTCGTGAACCAGGATCCAGGCCCGAGAACCACCAGGTCTGCGGCCATGATGGCATCCACAGCCTGTCGGGTCGCAGGAGGATCTCCCGGATGCAGACGTACCCGGCGCACCTTGCCCGGTGTGGTCGCCAGCGCGACCTGTCCACGGATCACCCGGCTTATCCGCGGATCCGACTCCAGGCCCGACACGTCGGCCTCGATCTGCAGCGGAATCGGGCACATGGGCAGCACCCGTCCGGTGATGCCGAGCATGCGACCCATCTCGTCGAGCGCGGTGACCGGATCGGCGAGCATGTCGGTGAGCCCCGCCAAGATCAGGTTGCCGATCGGGTGCCCGGCCAACCCGCCGCTGCCCCCCAGCCGGTGCTGGATGGCGGTGGCCCACATGCGCCCGCGCGGACTGTCGGATGCGAGCGCGGCCAGCGCCATACGCAGATCGCCGGGAGGCACGATCCCCAGCTCCGAGCGGATTCGCCCCGACGATCCGCCGTCGTCGGACACCGTGACGACGGCGGTGATGTCGTGGGTGAGCCGCCGGGCTGCTGACAGGGTTGCGTAGAGACCGTGCCCGCCTCCGAGGGCGACGATGCGGGGTTCGCGTCGCGCGAACGGTGAGTCCACCCGATCCATGCCCGAGCTCATTCGCGTCCCAGGTCGCGGTGCAGCACACGCACCGAAAGGTCTTCATCGGGCGACAGTGATGTGGCCAACGCCTCGGTTATCGCGACACTGCGATGCTTACCGCCGGTGCAGCCCACCGCGATGGTCATGTAGCGCTTTCCCTCTCGCCGGTAGCCGTCGATCACGAGGTTCAGCAGCCGATGGTAGGTGTCCAGGAACTCGTCCGCACCGGGTTGACTCAAGACGTACTGACTCACCGAAGCATGCTGACCGGTGTGTGGTCTCAGCTCATCCACCCAGTGCGGGTTCGGCAGGAACCGGACGTCGACGACCATATCCGCGTCCATCGGCAAACCGTACTTAAATCCGAAAGACTCGACCGTGACGCTGATGTGGGCCACCGATTCACTGCTGAAGGCGCGCTCGATCGCCGCGCGTAGGGCCGGGACGGGCAACGACGAGGTGTCGATGACCAGATCCGCGGATGCCCGGATCGAGGAAAGCAGGGCGCGCTCGGCGGCGATGCCCTCGGCGAGGGTCTGCCCACCCTGCAACGGATGACTCCGCCGGTTGTTCTCGTAGCGGCGGACCAGGCTCTCGTCGGACGCTTCCAGGAACAGCACGCGCGGGCTGATCCCGCGCGTGGCCAGGTCAGCACGGACCGACTCCAGATCGCCGGTGAACCCCCGGGACCGGACATCCATCACCACGGCGAGTTGGGTGATGCGCGAGCCGGCCGCAAGGCCCAGATCGACCATCCGGGTGATCAGTTCCGGCGGAAGGTTGTCGGCGACGTACCACCCGAGGTCTTCGAGCACCTTGGCGGTGGTGCCGCGTCCCGCGCCCGAGAGGCCCGTGACCAGGACCACATCGATATCGGCATCCGCGGTCTCGTTAGGGGGATGGATTGTCATCGGCTCCATTTTCGACCATGGCGGGCAGTGACGCTTCGGTTGCACCGGAAGCGTCCGCCGATCCGCCCGTCCCGACGAGTGCCTCTTGCACCGCTACTGCGGTAGCGGTGCCGATGCCCGGCACCGCGGTGATCTCCTCGACGCTGGCCTTCTTGAGCTGCGCGACGGAACCGAAATGTGACACCAACGCGGCCCGGCGGGCCTCCCCCAGGCCCGGAATACCGTCGAGAGCCGAGGCCGTCATCCGCCGCGACCGCTTGCTCCGGTGAAACGTGATGGCGAACCGGTGCGCCTCGTCACGCACGCGCTGCAACAGATACAGCGCCTCACTGGTGCGCGGCAGGATCACCGGGTCCGGTTCACCGGGCACCCACACCTCTTCGAGCCGCTTGGCCAGGCCGACCACCGCGACGTCGATGACGCCCAGTTCATTCAGCTCCGCAGCGGCCGCATTGACCTGAGGTGCACCGCCGTCCACCACGAAAAGATTTGGTGGATAGGCGAATTTGCGTGAATATCCTTCCGCTGCATACTCAGTCACCGCCTGCTGATCTTGCATGTGCCGGACGAATCGGCGCCGGGTGACCTCCGCGATGGAAGCGACGTCGTCGGAGCGACCGTCCCCGGCGGCCTCCGTGATGCTGTAGTGGCGATAGTCCGATCGGCGAGACAGTCCGTCCTCAAAGACCACCAGCGAGGCCACCACATCGGTGCCCTGGACATGACTGATATCGATGCACTCGATGCGTAGTGGCGCCTGCTCCAGTCCCAGCGCGTCCTGAAGCTCCTGCAATGCGGCCGACCTGATGGTGAGATCGCCCGCCCGTTTGAGCTTGTGCTGCGCCAGGGCCTCTTTCGCGTTGCGCTCGACCGTCTCTGCCAGTGCTTTTTTGTCGCCGCGCTGCGGCACCCGCAACGACACCCGTGACCCCCGCAGGCCCGTCAGCCATGACGTCATTCCCTCGGCGTCCCTCGGCAGGACAGGCACCAGCACCTCGCGCGGTACCGGCGCCACATCGGCCTCGGTATCGGCCGCATGCACGAGGTCCGCCTGATCACCGTAGAACTGGGTGAGGAACTGCTCGACCAAACCCTCGAGATCGGAATCGCCAAGGTCGCCGGTCTTTTCGACAATCCAGCCACGCTGCCCGCGAACTCGCCCGCCACGCACGTGAAACACCTGTACGGCGGCTTCCAAGTCGTCATCGGCGAATGCCACCACGTCGGCGTCGGTGCCCTCGCCGAACACCACGGTCTGTCGTTCCAGCGCACGCTGCAACGCCGAGATGTTGTCCCGCAGCCGCGCCGCCCTCTCGAAGTTCAGTTCCTGAGCGGCATGGTTCATCTCACGTTCCATGTCACGCGCCAGACGATCCGTCTTACCCGACAGGAAATCGCAGAAATCACCTACGATCTCGCGGTGTTCTTCGGCGCTCACTCGCCCGATGCAGGGCGCCGAGCACTTTTCGATGTATCCCAGTAAGCAGGGCCGATCAATCTGTTTGTGCCGCTTGAATACTCCGTTGGAGCAGGTGCGCGCAGGGAACACCCGTGTCAACAGGTCGAGGGTTTCCCGGATGGCCCACGCATGCGAGTACGGGCCGAAGTAACGCACGCCCTTGCGCCGCGGTCCGCGATAGACGAACAGGCGCGGATACTCCTCGTTGAGGGTAACGGCCAGCACCGGATACGACTTGTCGTCGCGATAGCGGACGTTGAAGCGTGGATCAAACTCCTTGATCCAGTTGTATTCGAGCTGCAGGGCTTCGACCTCGGTGCCCACCACCGTCCACTCCACGCTGCCCGCGGTGGTGACCATCTGCCTGGTCCGCGGATGCAAACCCGTGACATCGGCGAAATACGAGGTGAGTCGGCTACGAAGACTCTTGGCCTTGCCGACGTAGATGACGCGTCCGTGTGGATCGCGGAATCGGTAGACACCCGGCTCGACAGGTATCGAGCCGGGAGCCGGTCGATAGGTCGCGGGATCGGGCACGCATCCAGGCTAGTCCGCGACACCGACTGGTCCCGGCGCGCGGAGTGCATCCGCCCGAGCCCCGTCAGTGATCCGACCAAGGAATTCCCAGCAGCTCCTGCTCAACCTCAGACTCCCACACGCCAAATGGATCGTTCGTGTAGATCTTGCATCGATAATGCTCGGGATCCTCGTGCGGGGCACACGCGGGAATGTCCGCATGGGCGACGTTCAGACCTGCAGCGGCAAAGAGCGCCAGCGCGGTCATCCCGATGATCGATCCTCGCATGACGAGACCCTCGATGAACCCAACATTTCGCATCGCAGGCCTGCCCTATTCCGACTCGCCGATTGCCTCGACCGACGGCACACTGCATCGACTCTTGAAGTCCGTGAGTGGTCGGCGGATATCCTGAAAATCTTGTTTTACATCGGGATGAGAGGCCATGTACTCGCGCACGTCCGCGCGAATTGCCGTGGCGTTTTTACCCTTCAAACCTGACAAGAATTCATTTACTTCAGGGTGCGTGTGCAGTTAAACCGATTCTGATGCAGAAACCCCCGCAACAATCCCCGTTAAATCGGCCGCAGAGCAGTTGGGTGGCTCCGCCCCGGGGTCAGCGTGAGCAATATTACAAAGAAATACATCACCAACGACCATCGAGGACAAATATCCACATAAGACCTTCGGCACGATTCTTCGCATAAGCAAACGGTGGCATCGAGTCTGCGGCGTTTATCCAATCATGTGTAGCTGTTTGTTCTGATGCGGTCCTTCATTCCATCGATATTCATCCGAGCGTCTCACCGTCTCCCGGTCCCAGACGCACCAAGAAGCCGCCTTGACCCAGGTCAGAATGACGAGACGCCAGACGACGTGCGTCTGATCGGCTAGCCTGATGAGAGATTCAACTACAAGGTGAGGGCTTCATGACGGTACGTAGATTGCCTGGTGTATTCATACCCGCCCTGCTCGTAGCGGCTTCCGGACTCTCCCTGGCCACAGCAATTCACGCACCAGCGCGGCCGTCGAATGACGTCGATGCGGTAATCAACAGTCTCCAGGCCAGCGGCTATCGCGTCAGCGTGACGAGAATCGGATCGGGGCATCCGGATAACTGCGTCGTGCAATCGGTCAACCAGCAATCACCGGTTTCCGATGTGGCCAGCGCACGCGATATGCGGAACAGACCTACATCGGTTCCCGTCTCCACCAAGGTCGCCCACGTCACGCTGGCGTGCTGAGACAGAAGGACGAATTGAATGAAGTTCAGCGTTAGTTCCCTGGCGATCGCGTTGGTGTCGATGAGCGCAATCGCGGTGTCGCCCGCGATCGGTTCTGCCGACCCCGACACACCCGCACCCACGCCACAGGCCGAAACCGCCCGAACAGCGATCCTTCCCGTCTTCGCGCAGGAGGGCATCCGCGTCAGAACGGGAAAACCCGGTGAACTGTTGACGATCCATCTGCCTTCTGAAGCTCCCCTGATGCCGGCGCAGTGGGGACCCTACGGCGAGGCGACCTACCAATCCGCGGACACCGACTTCACGGTGACACCCCTGGTCGACGGCGGCGAGTACTTCACCATCGTGAAGAAGAACTCGTCGGATTCGTTCGACTACAACCTGCACCTCGGGCTTCCCGCCGGTACGCACTGGGTACGCCACGGCACCACGCTGCTCATCAAGTCCGATGCCTCGGGCACCGAGCAGCCGACGCTTTTGATCGGCATGTTCGCATCGCCGACAGTGACCACGGTCAAGGGCGCCGATATCCCGTTGAACGTCACGATCGATCCCGACGGCAACGTCGCGCTGTCCGCGCGCAGCCCCGAGCTGGCCGACACGCCTGTCGAGATCGGTTTCTCCTACCACCCGGTGGACACCCTCTCCTAGCCGCTAACGTGATGGAACTGTGAGGACTCTGCCCAGAGCGCTAGCCCTTCTCTGCATCCCCGTCCTCGTCATCGCGGGCTGCTCGACCGACCACACACAGTGGCCCGGCGCCACGTCCGAGCCGTGCGGCATCGTCACCAATGGCACGCCGATCGCGAAAACCGCTATGGCAGGCGCTACTACAGAACGCAACATCTCCGCCAACCCTGAGGTCGCCACCGGATATCGCAAGGGCATGTCGGCGGTCCGCACCGCGAGCTACGCCGTAGCGACCGCCAACCCACTGTCCACTCAGGCCGCCTGCCGGGTGCTTCGCGACGGAGGATCGGCAACGGACGCATTGATTACCGCGCAGGCAGTGCTCGGACTCGTTGAACCGCAGTCTTCCGGGATCGGCGGCGGTGGCTTTCTGGTCTATTTCGACGCCGCGACGGGTGCTGTCGAGGCGTACGACGGCCGCGAGGTGGCGCCCGCCGCAGCCACCGAAAACTATCTGCGCTGGATCGACGATGCCCACCCGGTCGAGCCCGCGCCCGACACGCGGTCATCGGGGCGTTCGATCGGGGTGCCGGGAATCCTGCGCATGCTCCACGACGCGCACACCGCACACGGCGCCCGGCCGTGGCACGATTTATTCACTCCGGCAGTCCAATTGGCCGACGATGGTTTCGAGATCAGCCCCCGCCTTGCCGCCGCCATCGCCGACTCGGCGGCCGGCCTTGCCGTCGACCAGGAGGCCGGTACCTACTTTCTCAATCCCGACGGGTCAGCGAGACCGGCAGGGACGAAGCTCACCAACCCCGCCTACGCGAAAACGTTGGGCGCCATCGCGACCGATGGACCCGATGCCTTCTACCGTGGTGCTATCGCGCAAAACATCGTCGCCGCGGCGACGGACACCTCAGCGGGGCGCACCCCGAGCCTGATGACGACCGCCGATCTATCCGACTACACCGCCAAGCGGCGTGAGTCTCTCTGCACCACCTACCGCGACCACGAGATCTGTGGCATGCCGGCTCCTTCGTCCGGCGGCATCGCCGTCGCCGCCACCCTGGGCATACTGCAGAACCTGCCGATGGCCTCCTACCGGCCCACGGACGTCGATCTGGACGGCGGCAAGCCGACCGTCGACGGGGTGCACTACATCGCGGAGGCCGAGCGGCTGGCCTACGCCGACCGTGACAAATATGTCGCCGATACCGACTTTGTTGCGCTGCCTGGCAATTCGCCCACCACACTGCTCAACCCAACGTATCTGACCGAGCGTGCGAGATTGATCTCGAGCGAGAAGACCATGGGCATCGCCAAGCCCGGCGAGTTCAACGTTCCGGCCTCGGCGGCGGTCTCCACTCCCGAACACGGCACCAGCCAGGTGACCGTGGTGGACGCCCGCGGGAACGCGGCATCGCTCACCACCACGGTGGAATCCGCGTTCGGCTCCTTCCACATGGTCGACGGCTTCATGCTCAACAACCAGCTCACGGATTTCGCGGCCCAACCGGTGGGCAAGGACGGCCTTCCTATCGCGAACCGGTTGCAACCAGGCAAACGGCCGCGCAGCTCCATGGCTCCCACCCTGGTCTTTGAAAGGACCGCATCGGGCAAGCGTGGTGCACTACTGCTCGCGCTCGGTTCGCCCGGCGGCTCGGTGATCATTCAGTTCGTGGTGAAAGCACTTGTTGGCATTCTGGATTGGGGGCTGGATCCACAGCAGGCCGTCTCCATGGTCGATTTCGGTGCCAACAATTCCGCCAAGACCAATGTGGGCGGCGAGCACCCGAACATCGATACGCGCAACAACGGCACCGACGATCCCCTCATCCAGGGGCTGCGTCAGCGTGGGCACACTGTCGATGTCGCAGACCAGTCCAGCGGACTATCGGCCCTGGTGCGGCGCGGGCCCGGGTGGATAGGCGGCGCGGACCCGCGCCGCGAGGGTCTCGTCATGGGCGACGCGGGCTAGCTACTCACTCGGGGGCGCGGTAGACCAATAGGTTCTGCCTGTCGGGGTGGTGAATTCGACAGGCGGAGAGCGTGTGCGGCATTTCGCACACCAGCGCCCTGCCTGAGTAACGAGATCAGCCATGTAGCCATTCCCGAGCGTCTAGCATTAAGTAAGCCCGACGCCGTCAGATGGGAGATTCTGACGATTTACCTACGCGCGCGTACCAGAACGCGTGACGTCAAATCCGAGTTGGACGATGGGCATTACCATTCCCAGGTCAGTTACCAGATCGCCCGGCACCTGCTGCGGCCAAAAATAAGCGTGCGCAGCGCCGCTGTACGTATTCCAGACCTGAATCACAGACTCAGTGAGAACTGCCTTGTCTGCTTCCGGGTGTCGTTCCTGCACTGCGGTTCCAAAGGTCTCTGCGACCCGCTCCAGAATCTGGCCCTCGCCTAGAGCGTTTAGACGGTTCATCGCCCGAACCGCATTCTCGACCGTCGATTCCGAGGGAACATACCCCTGCAGGGCGACGAAATTCCGAGCCCGCTTAACCAGCCGCGCTTTACTTTTCGCCTCTTGCCCCAAGACGATCCGGGCGTTTTCCTCACGCTTAGCTCTGGAAGTCGGCGCCAAGACGAACGCCGCTCGCGCACCGCCAAGCAAAGCGGTGCGGATCACCGATCTTGTCACTGGCTCGCTGATCCCCCGGCCCTCCTCTATGACTGTTTGTAACGTGCGGAGGTACTTCACGGCCTCATAGGCCGAAGTGATCGCCCACATGACGGATTCCACCAGGGTTACGGGAACATCTGTTTCCAGCCGATTGAGCGAGTCGAGCTCACTGCCGCTCTCAGGCGGAAGCCTCATCGCTTTGTTCCAGTCTAAGACGACATCCATTATCGCGAACTGCCTGGCTAGGAACTCGTGAGCGGCAGGCGAATCGAGACCGAGGCTGTATCCAGACATAGGCAGACACTACGTTCCTGCTGCGGTGATTTCCGCGGTAGGAGGACTAGACCCGGTGCTTGAGGATCAGCGCCCGCAGCGCATCCATCGCGTCGACGGCACGCTGCTTGTCGATTGCCTGAATGGCCATCAACGGCTCGTACTCATAGTCGTCCAGGTCCAGCCGCGCCCACTGCGCTCCTGTCGGAAACGACACTCCGACGACGTCCGACCACGGAATGAGCCTCGGGCCCAACACATTGCGCACCTCGATACCGCTCTCACCGGCCCGCACTCGAGGTCGCGCGAACATCAGCACCACGCCTGCGATGACAAAGCCCACCACCGCGATACCCACCTGGTCGGAGGTCTTGAAGATCACCCCGCTATTGGGCGAGATCTTCAGCAGCAGGCCCACCGCGACATGTGCGGCCGCGATGACAAAGGCCGCTGCATATACGAAGTATGGCGACAGATGCGGTGTGAGGACGAGTTCCCATTCGCGGTCCCGCGGCGACTCGCTCACGCCTCGGTCCAGGGCTGGCGAAGCCGGCGCAGCGTCAACGCGGTGTCTAGGGCGGCAGCTGCCGCCTGAGCGCCCTTGTCCTCGGACGACCCCGGCAGACCGGCCCGGTCGAGGGCCTGTTGTTCGTTGTTCACGGTCAACACGCCATTGGCCACCGGGGTGCTGGTATCCAACGACACGCGGGTCAGCCCGGTGGTGACCGCATCACACACATAGTTGAAATGCGGTGTCTCGCCTTGGATCACCACACCCAGCGCGACCACGGCGTCATGAGTGCGCGCCAAAGCCTGCGCCACCACCGGTATCTCGATGGCGCCAAGCACCCGTACCACCGTCGGACGATCGATCCCCGCATCGGTGGCGATACGCGAAGCCCCCTCCAAAAGGGCCGTGCAGATCTGGTCATGCCACGTGCTTGCCACGATCGCCAGGCTCAGACCCGACGCGTCACCGACCTTCAGCGACGGGATTCCGCCGCCGCTCACGCTCCATCAGCCTCGGGATGATCATCGAGATCGGCCAGATCGTGACCCATCCGATCCCGCTTGGTACGCAGATATCGGATATTCTCGGAGTTGGCGCGCACCGGCAACGGCACCCGCTCGATGATGTGCAGCCCGTATCCGTCCAATCCCACGCGCTTGGCGGGGTTGTTGGTCAACAGGCGCATCGACTTCACGCCCAGGTCCACCAAAATCTGTGCGCCCAAACCATAGTCGCGCGCGTCGGCGGGCAGGCCGAGCTTCAGGTTGGCGTCGACGGTGTCCTCGCCGGCGTCCTGCAGCTGGTAAGCCTGCAACTTGTGCATCAGTCCGATGCCGCGGCCCTCGTGGCCGCGCATGTACAACACGATGCCCCGGCCCTCCTTGGCCACCATCTCCATTGCGGCATCCAGCTGCGGACCGCAATCACAACGCCGCGAACCGAATACGTCACCGGTCAAACACTCGGAGTGCACACGCACCAACACGTCGTTTCCATCTCCGTTGGGGCCGGAGATATCCCCTAACACCAGGGCCACGTGCTCGACGTCGTCGTAAATGCTGGTGTAACCCACCGCACGGAACTCACCGTGCTGGGTGGGGATACGCGCCTCGGCGATCCGCTCGACATGCTTCTCGTGCTTGCGCCGCCACTCGATCAGATCCGCGATCGACACCAGCGCCAGGTTGTGTTCGTCGGCGAAGACCCTCAGCTCCTCGGTCTGCGCCATCGCACCCTCGTCCTTCTGGCTGACGATCTCGCAGATCACCGCGGCAGGCCTCAGTCCCGCGAGCTTGGCCAGGTCGACCGATGCCTCGGTATGTCCGGGGCGTCGCAGCACCCCACCGTCCTTGGCGCGCAACGGAACAACGTGTCCGGGCTTGGTGAAGTCGTCGGCCGTGCTCTCCGCGTCGGCCAGCAGTCTCATGGTCGCGGCTCGGTCGGAGGCCGAAATCCCAGTTCCGATACCATTTTTCGCGTCCACAGTCACGGTGTATGCCGTGCCGTGCTTGTCCTGATTCACCGCGTACTGGGGCAGGAGCCCGAGACGGTCGCAGTCCTCACCGGCCAACGGCACACAGAGGTACCCCGATGTGTACCGCACCATGAATGCCACCAATTCAGGGGTGGCCTTCTCCGCGGCGAAGATCAGATCGCCTTCGTTCTCCCGGTCCTCATCGTCGACGACGACGATGGCCTTACCGGCGGCGATATCGGCGACAGCGCGTTCGATGCTGTCCAACCTGGTCATGGGGACCACTCTCGTTAGGGGCGTGTGGGCACTCTAAGTATGAACCACTGGGAATCGAATGATTCGAGCGCTGTTCACTCAGCGGACCTGGAGCCCACCTGGGACCGGTGTTCGAGCAGCCGTTCGACATATTTGGCGATGACGTCCACCTCGAGATTCACCGTCGTACCGACGGTCGCCGTGCCCAGTGTGGTCAGGCCCAACGTCGTGGGGATCAGCGAGACCTCGAACCAGTCCGGCCCCAGTCCCGACACCGTCAGCGACACCCCGTCCACCGTGATCGAACCCTTTTCGACGACATACCTGGCCACGGCCGGAGGCAGGGAAACGCGCACGACCTCCCAATTCTCTGAAGGCGTCCGAATCAGTACCTGGCCGGTGCCGTCGACGTGTCCCTGCACGATGTGTCCACCCAACCGGCTGTTGACCGCGGCTGCCCGTTCCAGGTTGACCTTGGCCCCCGTCACGATCTTGTCCAGGCTGGACCGCGACAGCGTCTCCCCCATCACATCCGTGGTGAAGACCCCGCCGGGCCGCACCTCGACCACCGTCAGGCAGACACCGTTGACGGCGATCGAATCGCCATGTTTCGCATCCTCGACAACCAGGGGTCCGAGCACGGTGAGACGGGCAGCGTCGTCGAGATCTTCCCTGCCCAAGATCTCGCCAAGCTCCTCAACAATTCCGGTGAACATGCCGCCAAGCGTAAGGCGCTTTCCTGGGACTAGGCGTGCGTCCCTGCCTGCGCACAGGCCATCTGGACGTTATGCGCGTCGGTGTTCAGGTCGTTGGCCTTCCCGTTCACACCGTCGACCGGGGCCCGCACACCCATGAGGATCATCAACTTGTTGGCGTTCGTCGCCCATGAGCGCATCGGATCGGCGATCGCCGGGTCCAGATCTGGGGTGTTCGCGGCCTCGTTCGCGAAGGACGCCGCCTCGCGCAGCGCGGTCCGGCCCGTGCCATTGCTAGCAGACACGTAAACGTCGCTGTAGTTGCCTTCCATCCCGGCCAGGTTGTTGGCGAAGTCCGAATAGTTGGTCGCCGCGTAGTCAAGAGCCGTCGCGAACTTCGCACATGCCTCAACGGCCGCCGGCGTAGCATTGTCACTGGTCGGAGCGGCTCCCGACACTATGGCGGGGCCAGGCGCCACGGCCGGCTGCTCTGCGGGATCGGGCTGATCTGGCTCCGCATACGCCGCAGGAACAACCGCCAACCCCATGCCGATCGCGACCAGCGTCGGCGCGGCCGCCTTGCGACACAGATGTAGTGGCCTCATTGATTCCTCTCCAGGTCCTCTGGTGCTATTCGGCGTGACCGTACCTGCAATTCATTCCTACGTCGCATCACGACGGCACCGCCAACTGATAGTGAGTTGCGCAATTGTCACAAGCCTGAACCGTTGTTGAACAACTGGTATACGAAAAGAAATTCGCCTGGCCGTTGAAAAGTGTGCTGGATACCCCTACCGGGTAGTCCCGGATGGTCATGGCTGCACGGTAACCACACTAGTGGTTTTCATCACAATGGCCGAGGCAGAAGGCATTTCGCGTTTCACATCATCGCGGTTGTAACGGTGTGTACCGACGTAGGAAATGGATAGACATTGGGCGATAACTGTTGTCCGTCCATTAACCGTTTAGCAATGCGGCACCCCCAACATTCGTCGGGACAGCTTCGCCACAGAAGTCATGGACATCACCAACAATGAGAGGCGCCACCGCACCATGCTGAAAAGTCTTGTCACTCTGACTGCTGTCTGCGCGCTCGCCGCAACCGCGCCCCTCGCCCTGGCCGAACCCGGTGACGATCCGACCCCCGTGCAGCCGGTGGCCGATGCACCACCGCCCCCTCCCGGCGACGCCGGCGCCATGCCGTCCGCAGAGCCCGGCACCTTGTCCACCCCGGACGGCTGGATCCTGGCCGTGGCGGGCAAGGATGAAAGTCTGCTCCCGGTGGCACCGCTGACCACCGCGCTGTCCTCGCGTGAATACCTCGTCGGCGGCACTTTCATCGGCGGGGTCAAGGGGTCGGGCAAGACCAAGCTCGCCGGTGGCACCCTGGAGGCTGGCTACCAAATCGGCTGCGGGATCAACGGCGGGCCTGTTGAGCTCATGGGTGGAGCCGGTATCACTCCCGGCATCGGCGCGGGCCTTAACAACACAGGACTTGCATCGGCAAGTGCCAGCGTCGGCGTCAGTGTCGTCGGCCAGATCAAGGTCGGTCTGAGGCCGGGCACGGTGACCATCGTCCCGGTCAACAAGAAGACCTTTGAGGGCACCACCACACGTACCACCATCACCGGCTTCCGCATCAAGATCGACGGCTGCGTGGGTCAGTCCTTCATCCGGTCGTACGCGACCTTCACCAGTTCCACCGAGAACACCGATGACGTGGTCACGTACATGGGTGTCACCAAGGCCGTCTGACGTTGATGACCGAAACACCCACAGCCAGCCCACTGCTCCAGACCTCGAGAGGCCTCAATCCCATGTTCAAGAGTCTCGTCACCCTCACTGCGGCGTGCGCGCTCGCGGCCTCGGCACCGCTCGCCCTGGCAGATCCTGACGATCCGCCACCCGTGCAGCCCGCGGCCGACGCGCCTGCACCCCTGGACAACGGCCTCGTCGGATCCGAGGAACCCGGCATCGTCAAGACTCCCGATGGCTGGACACTGACCGTGGCCGCCAAGGATGAGACCCAGCTGCCCATTCCACCGCTGACCACGGCTACCTCGTCTCGCGAATACCTCGTCGGAGGCACGTTTACCGGCTCGGCCAAGGGTGGAGGTAGCAGCAAGCTGTCCGGAGGCACCCTCGAGGCCGGCTACCAAATCGGCTGCGGTATCTCCCTCAACACCGTCAAGCTCAACGGTTCAATCGGCCTGGGGGCTTCGCTGAACGCAGGTATCACCGCCGCGGGAGTCCCGTCTCTCGGTCCGGGTATGACGATGCCCATCCAGGGCCAGATCGAGGTGCACCCGCAGCCCGGTGAGGTCATCAACGTCTCTGTCGACAAGAAGAAGTACAAGGGCAGCGAAGTGCGCATCACCCTCAAGGACGTGCACATCAAGATCGATGGCTGCATCGGCCAGTCGTTCCTGCGTTCGTACGCCGTGCTGACCAGCTCGTCGAAGGACAATGACGACATCGTCGCCTACTACGGCGTCACGAAGACCGTCTAGTTCAGACCACCCGAACAGCTAAGGAACACAGGAGACGCAGCCATGAGGAACCCCGATCATCCGTCCATCGTGAAGATCGGGGTGGCTGCGGCTCTGGCCGCGGGTGCGTTACTTGCTTGCGCGGCGACCGCCTCCGCAGATCCCGAACCCGGTCCCGTGCCTGTGGCTCCACCGGCACCTCCCGGACCACCGGAGCCGCCGCCGCCGTCTCAGATCGGCAACCCGCTGGCGCTGTCCGGTACCGAACAGGGGCCCGGTGGCATCCCCACCAACCTTGCCATCGTGGGTAATCCGAACCTGATCGGCCAGAACCCGGCACCGGCAGCGCCGGCCGCACCGGGTGCCACGCCTCCGGTCGTCACCCCCAACACACGGGCGCTGAACAACCAGTACCTCTTGCCGCAGAATCTCAAGCCCGCCGAGCCCGGCAAGGGTGAGGTGTACGGGGTCGCCCCCGGCGAAGAGAACGCTGATGTTTCCGGCGGCGAATACCTCGGACGGCTCATCCGCGGGGTACAGGACGGTCAGTGGCGCGGAGGCATCGTTGGCCGCGGTACCAAGGAATCGCTCAACCAGCCTCTGCCCGGTACCGCTCCGCCGCCCGGAACCCGCATTCCCGGCCTCGGCGATGACTCGCAGGGACCGGCACCCGAGCAGTGGCACTGGACGCCACCCGAGGCACCCGAAGGCGCTCCGCCCGGGGTACCACCAGCTCCTGCTGCCTAACTAGGAATCCACCGGGGCCGCGGGTATCTCAGGGCCGCCGTTACCCGGTCCGGCGGCGGGCATCTGCGCCACCAACTGCGACTGCATCTGAGCCGAAATCGCCGACCACGACATGGCAGCAGGTTTGCCTCCCCAACGCAACGAATAAATGCCCACCAGCAGGGCCTGCCCGGGCTGGGTAATGGTGTACACGGGCCCGCCCGAATCACCATGTTGCCCACCGAGATCTGTCATGGTGAACCAACCGTTGTTGATCACGTCGACCTTGCCGCAGGTTTCACCGGACACCGAGCCCATCAGGCACACCGGCAGCCCTGGCTCCGGGCCCACGTTCTGTCTCATCCGCAAGACGAGGCCATTGGGCAAATTACTGCTCAATACCACCCCGGGCGCGAACGTGATGCCCTCGTAGTCCGACACGACATCTCCCGGGCCGATCGCGCCACCGGTCGGCAGGTTACGACTCATCAACATGACCTCGCCGACAGGGTTTCCGCCCAGATCGGTAACCGACCCGGCGGCGTTGCAGTGGCCAGCTGTCAGACCGATTCGCGATACTGGGTCGACGTAGCCGAGTGTGCAACGACTATCCCCCTGGACAATCGACATGCCCGGGAAAGCGACAATCTTGGAAGGTGATTCCGAGGCCGGATCGGCAACCGAAAGCCAAGGTGGAACACCAAGAATGCCCGCTGCAGCGGCGACCGCGGACATGCCACATGCCAGTGCTCTGCTCACGTTTTTCACCACAACCAGCCCTCGGTTGACAATCCCGCCCTGCAAATGAGCATGGCGTCGGATTGCTGGGGTGTCAATTTCATCGCCTGCAACGTCGTCGTGTCGCGAGCCTCCCAGTGGTCGCGGTCAGCCTCTACGATCGGTCTCATGCGCAACCGCATCCGACTCGCCCTTATCCCCGTCGCTGTCGCCGCCATCGCCCTGGCCGGCTGCTCCACGACCGAGAAGGCCGACCCCAGCCTGCCCGAGGCCGCCACGCTGCTCAGCGAATCGGCGGCCACTACCAAGACCCAGACCAGCACGCACATCGTGCTCAAGGTCACCGGCGACAAGCCGACCCTCAAGCTGTCGGACCTGACCGGCGATCTGACGACCACCCCGGCCGTGGCCGCCAAGGGCACCGCCAAGACCGGGGGGCTGGAACTGCCGTTCGTCGTGGTGGACGGTGAATTGTTCGCCCAGCTCAGCACCACCTACACCAGCATGGGACCGGTGAAGGACATCTACGACATCGGGCTGATCCTCGACCCCAACAAGGGGCTGGCCAACCTGCTGTCGAACATCACCGATGCCACGTCCCACAAGGTTGAGACCGTCGACGGTGTCGATTCGGTTCTCGTGACCGGAACGATGAGCAAGGACGCCCTGAACACCTTCACCGGCGGCACCACGCTCACCGCCAACATTCCGGCCAAGGCGTGGATCCAGAAGGACGGCAAGCACCTGCTGACCAAGATCAGCGTTGACACCTCGCCAGGTAACACCATCGAGATGTCGTTGTCCGACTGGGGCAAGCCGGTCACGGTCGACAAGCCCGCCCTGTGACGCACACAGCGACGGAGCCCGGTACCTCCCTACCCCTGCGCCATCGCAGCATCGCCATCGGCGCGGGAAGCCTGGCGGTGCTCCTGGGCGCCCTGGACACCTACGTCGTAGTCAGTGTCTTCACCGACATCATGGGTACCGTCGGCATCGCGCTGAACAACATCCAGCAGGTCACTCCGATCGTCACGGGTTACCTACTCGGTTATATCGCCGCGATGCCGCTGCTGGGACAGGCCTCCGACCGATTCGGGCGCCGTCTGATCCTTCAACTGGCGTTGGCCGGGTTCGCCATCGGTTCGGTCGTCACGGCGCTGTCCACCGACCTGACGATGCTGGTCACCGGCCGCATCATTCAGGGTGTGGCCAGCGGCGCTCTTCTTCCGGTCACGCTGGCTCTAGGCGCCGATCTGTGGGCGCAACGCAATCGCGCGACCGTTCTCGGCGGTATCGGTGCCGCCCAGGAACTGGGCAGCGTGCTCGGCCCTCTGTACGGCGTGCTGTGCGTGTGGCTGTTCGGCCACTGGACCGCCATCTTCTGGGTCAATGTGCCGTTGGCGATCATCGCCATCGTGTTGGTCCAGTTCAGTGTTCCCGCGCACCAGCACGACCCGAATCGGCCGAAGGTGGACGTCGTCGGGGGCGCACTGCTGGCCGTCGCATTGGCGCTGCTGGTAGTGGGTTTGTACAGCCCCGATCCGAAAGTCTCGGCACTACCCGAGTGGGCCCTGCCGGTTCTGATCGGATCGGGGGTCGCATTCCTGGCGTTCATCGTCTGGGAGTCGCGGGCCAAAACCCGGCTGATCAAGCCAGAAGGCGTTCGGTTCGGACCGTTCTTCGCGGCGTTGGCCGCGTCCCTGGCCGCCGGTGCGGCGTTGATGGTGACACTGGTCAACATCGAGCTGCTCGGGCAGGGGGTGCTGCAGATGAACAAGGCCGATGCGGTCTTCCTGCTAGCCCGCTTCCTTGTCGCACTGCCGATCGGGGCGGTGATCGGTGGCTGGCTCGCGACCCGATTCGGCGACCGGATCATCGCCGTCGTCGGCCTGCTCATCGCCGCGTTCGGGTACTACCTGATCTCCGGTTGGCCGGTAGATGTGTTGGATTCCGTGCACAACTTCGGGCTCTTCACGCTGCCCCGGCTCGACACCGACCTGGTGGTCGCCGGTGTGGGTCTGGGCCTGGTGATCGGACCGCTGTCCTCCGCGGCTCTGCGGGTTGTGCCCGCCGCTCAGCACGGCATCGCATCGGCCCTCGTGGTGGTGGCTCGCATGACGGGCATGCTCATCGGCATGGCCGCCCTCGGCGGTTGGGGTATTCACCGCTTCTACCAGAACTTCGATGCGCTGGCTGCCAAGGAACCCAAGCCGACCGGAAAGCCGAATTTCCTCGAGCTGCAAATGCAGCTCCTGAACCGCAGTATCACCGCCTACAGCGAGATGTATAGCGAGATGTTCGCGATCACGGCAATCGTCTGTGTGATCGGCGCGGTGATCGCGCTGTTCATCGGTTCACACCGGAAGTCGCGGGACGAGGCTCAGTAGCACGTCGGGGCCCATCCGCTCGATCTGGTCGTACTCCCAGTGCAGCGCTCGTGACAGGGTGGTGACGCCCACGTCCTCCACGGCCGGGACGTTGCCCCCCAGGAGCATCGGCGCCAGGTAGGCCAGGATCCGGTCCACCAGTCCGGCGCGCAGGAACGCGCCCGCCAGTGTCGGGCCGCCTTCCAGGATGATGTCGGTGCGATCGCCCAGTGCCGCGATCACCTCGGCCGGATCGTGGGTCCGAATCACCATGGTATGCGAGTCGTCGTTCAAAACCTTTGCATCCGAGGACACCTCGCGCATTCCGACCACCACGCGCAATGGCTGGTGAGACAGCAGCACATTATTGGGCGTGCGTGCCGTGAGCTGCGGGTCATCGGCGAACACAGTGCCCGTGCCCACCAGAATGGCATCGGCGAATCCCCGGCGCCGGTGCACGTCGGCGCGGGACTGCTCGCTGGTGATCCATTGGCTAGTGCCGTCATCGGCGGCGCTGCGCCCGTCGACGCTGGCCCCGTACTTCCAGGTGACGTGAGGGCGCCCGGTGCGCTGTTTGTGCAGCCACTCCCGCAAGGGTCCGGCGGCGACGAGGTCCGCGGCGACACCGTCGACTACCTCGATTCCCTCCCCGCGCAGGCACTCCGCTCCCCCGGCGGCCTGGGGATTCGGATCCGCGACCGCGTAGACGACGCGCGCCACACCGGCCGCAACCAGGGCATCCGCACAGGGGCCCGTCCTGCCCTGGTGATTACACGGCTCCAGGGTGACCACGGCGGTACCACCCATCGCGGCATCGCCTGCCTGTGCCAGCGCCACCACCTCCGCATGCTCTTGCCCGGGCGGGCGTGTGCCACCCACCCCGACAACCGCTCCAGATGAATCCAGGATGACCGCGCCGACAGGCGGATTCGGGTACGTGCTGCCCTTGACCTCGTCGGCTGCCCGGATCGCCAGATCCATCGCAGCGTGCAGGCCTATCGTGTTACCCATTTCAGCGGGCCAAATGTGTTGCCGCCCTGGTGGCTTGCTCACGCAGTGCCCGGACCGCCGCTTCGGGGTTCTGTGCCCCGTAGACGGCGGAACCCGCGACGAAACAATCCACCCCCGCCTCGGCGGCTTGCTCGATGGTGTCGGTGTTGATTCCTCCGTCGATCTCCACCAGCACAGTCAGCTCACCGGAGTCGACGAGCTTGCGCACAGCGCGCACCTTGTCCAGAACGCTCGCGATAAAGGACTGTCCGCCGAAGCCGGGCTCGACCGACATCACCAGCAGCGTGTCAAAGTCCTTGAGCACCCCAAGATATGGCTGCAGCGGTGTGCCCGGCTTGATGCTCAGGCCGGCCTTGGCCCCAGCGGCGCGAATGTCACGGGCGACGGCGATGGGGTTGTCGGTGGCCTCGGCGTGGAATGTCACGTTGTGTGCCCCCGCCTCGGCGTATCCGGGCGCCCAGCGATCCGGGTTGTCGATCATCAGGTGGCAGTCGATCGGGATATCTGTTGCGGCCAGCAGGCTGTCGACAACGGGCAACCCCAGCGTCAGGTTGGGTACGAAATGCCCGTCCATCACGTCCACATGCAGCCAGTCGGCTCCTTCCACGGCCGCCATCTCGTCGGCGAGGCGTGCGAAATCGGCGGACAGGATCGACGGAGCGATCATGGGGACACGGTCAGACATGCCGTTCAGCTTATGTGCCGCTTCAGGGGTGTTTACGCAGGAGGGCGGTGAACATGGCGTCGGTGCCGTGCCGGTGTGGCCACAGCTGTACCGCATCACCGTCGCCGAGACCGTCCACTCCGGGGAACAGCACGCGAGCATCCTCGGGGGTTACCGCATGACGCCGCACGGCATCGGAGACCACTCCCACGGTTTCCGCCAGGTGTGGTGAACAGGTGCTGTACACGACAACACCGCCCGAACGAGTCAACTCTATTGCGCTGGAGAGTAATTCGCGCTGCAGCTTGACCAGGCCCGGAACATCGCCCGGTTGGCGCCGCCACCTAGCCTCCGGGCGGCGACGCAGCGCACCGAGCCCGGTGCAGGGGGCGTCGACCAATACGCGATCGAATGAGGCGGGCGCCAAACCACTCTCGCGCCCGTCGATGGTGAGCACTGTCACCGGTAGGGATTTCGCGGCGGTGGCTACCAACTGAGCACGGTGCGCGGCGACTTCGATAGCGGTGACCTGGGCACCGCGTTCAGCCGCCAACGCCCCCAACAACGCCGTCTTGCCGCCGGGACCGGCGCACAGGTCGAGCCACCGCTCGTCGGTACCGTCCAGCGGGGCCAGCGCGGTCGCATGCGCGATGAGCTGACTGCCTTCGTCCTGAACCTGCGCGAAGCCATCGCGTACGGGCTCCAACCGGCCCGGATCGCCGCCCGGCAGATACACGGCGAAGGGCGAGTACCGACCGACGGTGCCCCCGACTACCTCGGCCAGCGATTCGGCATCGATACGTCCCGGACGCGCCGCAAGGTGAACAAGGGGGCGCTCGTCGTCACTGGCCAACACCTCGGCAAGCTCCGAACCTGCCGGCCCCAGCGCATCGGAAAACGCTTGAGCGATCCACCGGGGATGCGCCGTCGAGAAGGCCAGCCTGCCGATCCGGTCCGATTCCGGAGGGGCCAGCTCGGCCACCCATCCAGGCTCATCGCGGCGCGAGATGGTGCGCAACACCGCGTTGACGAAACCCGCTCTGCCCTGGTCAAATTCGACCGCAACCGCGTCCACGGTCGTCGACAATGCGGCATGAGGCTCGACGCGGGTGCGCAGCAGCTGGTAGGCACCCAATCGCAAGGGGTCGCGCAACCCCTCGTCAACCTGGTCGATCGGACGATCCGCTGCCCCTGCGATGATCGCGTCGAGAAGGCCCCGAGCCCTGCATGTTCCATAGGTGAGCTCGGTCGCGAAGGCGGCGTCGCGACCGGTGATGCCGCGCTCACGCAGCAACGCGGGCAAGGCCAGGTTGGCGTAAGCATCCTGACGGGACACCGCCCGCAGCACGTCGAGTGCGGCCTGTCGTGGCGCATCGAGCTTGCGGCGCGGGCGCTCCTGCGAGCGTGAACCCTGACGAGAATCCTGATTGGGCCGGCGGCGCGGCGGACGTGTGCTCACAGTGCGCGCACCTGCCCGTCCAGTCGTGCGCCACGCGCCCAGTCCGCGGCGTTCATCAGCTTCTTGCCTTGGGGCTGCACCTCGTTGAGTGCGACCGCCGCGGTGCCGGTGCCGACCAGTACGTCACGTTTGCGGACCGCGATGGCGCCGGGCGCCAGTTCCTCACCGGTGTCCACTCCCACCGGTCCGACCTTGACCCGTGTCTGGCCGATAGTGGTCCAGGCGCCCGGTTCAGGAGTCATCGCCCGGACGTGGCGGTCGATCGCCTGTGCGGGCAGATCCCAGCGGATACGCGCCTGCTCCACGGTGATCTTCGGAGCCGTGCTTGCCCCCTCGGCCACTTGCGGCACCGCCACCAACGCGCCCTCCTCGATCCCATCCATTGTCGATTCGAGCAGGCCCGCACCGGATTCAGAGAGCCTGCCCAGCAGCGCGCCTGCGGTGTCACTGGATGTGATTCGTTCGGTGACCACTCCATAGACGGGTCCGCTATCCAATCCGGGCTCGATGAGAAAGGTGGTAGCACCGGTGATCTCGTCGCCGGCGGCGATGGCTGCCTGCACCGGGGCGGCACCCCGCCACGCAGGCAGCAACGAGAAGTGCAGGTTCACCCAGCCGTGCGCGGGCACCGCCAGCAGCTCGGGTTTCAGTAGCGCGCCGTAGGCGACCACCGCACAGCAGTCCGGAGCCAATGCGGCCAGTTCGCCGACGAACTCAGGATCATGGGGCCGCGCTGGGGTGAGCACCGGCAGTCCGTGTTCACGCGCCAACTCGGCGACCGGCGAGGCGGCCGTGGCCCGGCCCCTGCCCGCACGGGCATCGGGCCGGGTCAGTACGGCCACAACCTGGTGACGCGACGCCAGCAGCCTTCGTAGCGACGGCAATGCCGGAGCCGGTGTACCGGCGAACACTATGCGCACCGTGCCAGTCTAGAAAGAGCGCACCGTCTACATCGAATCCTCGGCACGAGAGAGCGGCATATATGAGGCCACGAGGTTCGCCAGGACGGTGGTAAACAATCCGGATACATCCGATAGCATGATTTTGATGGCTACCAGAGGACGAGGCCGGCCGAGTGGGGCTCCTTACGATCGCAAACTGCGAACCGAGGAACTGCTCGATGCTGCAGAGCGGGCGATTCGCAACAGTGGGGGCACCGTCTCCATCGCCGAGGTGGCCAGGGAGGCCGGGTTCGCCAGGTCGGCATGCTACGCAATCTTTCCGACCAAGGCCGATCTGCTACGCGCCTTGAGCAGGCGTCACGCCGACAGGCTGATCTCCGGCGCATGGCAAGACCGTATGGTCGGCGATACGCGCGACCAGATCAGGGCATTTTCGGCCCTGGTGATCGATTGGATCACCGCGGAACCGGAACTGTACATCGCACTCGATCGTGACCTCACCGCCCGGGAACAGCTCGACCACGGGGTATTCGACCTCATCGCGCAGGCGACCGAGGAGCATTTGTACGCACAGTTTCCCGACGAGCAGATGATCATGCTGGTCCCGGTCTGGTCGCGGCTGGCGGTGGGCGGCGTGCTGATGACCATCAACTGGTGGAGCGCGTCTCGCGTCATCAGCAGAGAACAGCTCATCGGCTACATCGTGGAGACATTCGCGAGCGGGATCGCCAACCAGCACAGTCTCGTGTCCGCCAATAGCTGATATTGGCCGAATCACCCCACGTGCAGCGGATCGATCTGAACCCTGACGGGTTCGGCGTCGCGCCGTGCACTCAGAATTGCCACCCCTCGGCGCAAAGCCGCGGCCATCTCCAAGCCTGAGGTGCGTTGAACGCGCACCAGCATGCGCACCACCTCGACACCATCAGATACTCCGGCAGGTCGCCGCGCCCCTACGGGCAGATCGACGGGTCCCAACAGTTCCGCGCCCTCGGGAAGATCTGCGGTCTCGATGAGCGCACCCACCGCCGCCGATGGCCCGTCGATGGCCGCGAGGTGCACCTGTGGCGGCAGACCGACCTCGGCGCGCGCCGCCACCTCGGCGGCGGCATGCCCCACTGGGTCCCACCGGATCAACGACTGCACCGTGGGAAGGGTGGCATCCGCGACCACCACAACCGTTCCACCCTCGTCCCGCCCGCGCACCAACGCGGCGGCGGCCATCCACTTGCGCAGGGTGTCTTCGGCGGCGCGTAAGTCCTGGCGGCCCAGCAACGCCCAGGCGTCCAAAAGTAGTGCCGCACCATATCCGTTGGGTGTCAAGGGTTCTGCGCCGGGCGTGCACACCACTAAGGTGGGCGACCCAGTGACCGTGGCGTGAACCTCACCGCCGCCGGACGTCACCACCGGGACTCCCGGTAGCGCCCTGCCCAGTTCCTCAGCCGTTCTGCGGGCCCCCACCACCACGGCGCGTACCGCGGTGGAACCGCAGCGGGCGCATCGCAGGTCCGCGTCGACCCGCCCACACCATCGGCACGTGGGGCCGATGGTGTGGTGCGCCGCGCCGGGTCCTTCCAACGCCAGCGGGCCCGTGCAGTGCCGGCAGCGCGCGACAGTCCGGCATTTCGTGCAGGCCAATGCCGGCACATAGCCGCGGCGTGGGACCTGCACCAGCACCGAGTGCCCACGTGTGAGTGCGTCCCGGGCGGCCGACAGCGCGATCATCGGCAGGCGTGCCGATCGCGCCGCCGGATCGCGCTCCTGCACGTACCCGCTGTCGTCCAGCGCGCTGATGCGCGCCGAGGCATTCCGGACCACGGGCCGGGCCGCGACCAGGTCATGCGCCCAACCGCTCTCCACCAGCGCCTGGGCCTCAGCCGTGCGCGCATACCCGCCGATCACCGCGGCGCAACGCAGCTGATGTGCGCGCAGCATGGCCACATCTCGGGCATGCGGGTATGGGGACCGGGGCTCGGCGAGGTTGTCGTCGCCGTCGTCCCACACCATCAGCAGCCCCAAGTCGGCCACCGGCGCGAACACTGCAGCCCTGGTACCGATCACCACGGTCGCGGTACCGCGCAGCACCGCCAGCCAGCGTCGGTATCGCTCGGCAGGGCCCAGCTCCGCCGATAGCGCAATCACATGTTGTGCACCAATATGTTTCATGCATTCGGCAGACAACGCATCAATGTCTCGCTGATCCGGAACCACCGCCAGCACTCCCCGGCCGGTGCCCGCCGTCGCGGCGGCGGCCTCGGCCAGTCGGATGCACCAGGCCTCGCCCGGCAGCGCCTGCCACACCGCGCGTGCGGCCCGGCCCTGCGACAGCGCCTCCATAAATCGCTCGCCGCGCTGATAGCGGGCCCAGCCCGAACCGTCCGGGGTCGGCACCGTGACGCCCTCGTCGACGGCCGCGCGAACTTCCTTCTCGACACGCGCGTGGCGCGGTGGCAGCGCCAGGCGCAGCACGTCCGCACGGGTTCCCGCATAGCGAGCCGCCACCGCATCCACCAGCCTGTGGACATCGGGCGTGAGCACCTGGGTCGGCGATACCACCCGGTCCAGCCATCCGAGCTTGCCGGGATGATCGCTGGCCGAGCGGCGTTCCAACAGGATGGCGTCCACCAGGCGGCCGTGGAACCGCACCCTCACGCGCACTCCCGGCTGAGCGTCATCGGATTGTTCCGCCGACACCTGGTAGTCAAATTCGCGGTCCAGGTGCGGCACGGTGAGCAGCGGCAGCACCCGAGCAATGGGCTCGTGTTCGGCTACCACCCGCGTCGCAGTCACCTGGTCGTTGTAGCAGACGCGCCCGACGTCTCCGAGCGTGCCGCTAAGGTGAGGCCATGACAGCCACCACCGGTATCGACCCGATCATCATCAAGATTCTGGAAGCTGTTCCGATTCAACTCGTTTCACCAGACGGTCCACAGGCTTCCCGGGACGCGTATCGGGCCATCGCCACGGCGCGCGCGCCGTGGATCGAGGTTGCCAAGGTCGAAGACCGCACCATCCCGGGTCCCGAGGGCCAGATACCCGTTCGGATCTACTCGCCCGCCGAGGGCGGCATCCGTCCCGTTTTCGTGCTGATCCACGGCGGTGGCTGGGTCATCGGCGACCTGGACACCCATGACGCGGTGGCACGTGCCGCGGCCGTACAGGCCGACGCCGTGGTGGTGTCGGTGGATTACCGGCTGGCACCCGAGCACCCCTACCCAGCCGCGGTCGAGGACTGCTGGGCCGCGCTGCAGTGGGTGCACGCACATGCCGCCGAGATCGGCGGTGACCCGAGCCGTCTTGCCGTGGGTGGCGACTCGGCCGGCGGAAATCTGTCGGCGGTCATGGCGCAACTGGCCCGCGATCATGGCATCAAGCTGGCCTTTCAGATGCTCTGGTACCCGGCCACCACATTCGACACGACGCTACCCTCGATGATCGAGAATGCCGAGGCGCCCGTCCTGGACTTCAAGACCGTGGCCTCACTGAGCACGTGGTACCTGGGCGAGACCAACCCCAACACCGCGGGCCCGACGCTGGTGCCGGCCCGTGCCGAGACCTTCGAAGGTCTCGCCCCGGCGTTCATCGGCACCGCGCAGTTCGATCCGCTACGCGACGACGGTGCCAAGTACGCGGAGCTGTTGAGTGGCGCCGGAGTGCCCGTGGAGTTGCACAACGCGCCGACGATGATCCACGGCTACCTCGGCTACGCCGACATCGTCCCGGCGGCTACCGAGGAACGCGACAGGTCGCTGGCTGCGCTCAAGAAGGCTCTGCACGGCTAGTACCGCTTAGGCGTCGCCCCAGCAGATACATGAGGGCGGCGCCCAACAGTGCCCCCACCGGCCAGGAGAGGGCCGTCACGCTCTGCGCCCTCGGCAGCAGTGCGATGGCGACTGCCGCCGTCCCGGCGATGCCCAGCGCGACGAGTGCCGCTGGGTTGAACCCGCGGGTGTAGTGGTACGCGCCGGTGGCAGATTCCGAGTACAGGCCGGCGGTGTCCGTGTGCTGACGCCGCAGCAGGTAGTAGTCCACGATCAAGATGCCGAACACCGGCCCCATCAGTGCACCCACCCCGCCGAGGAAGTACACGATGGCCGCCTCGTTGCCCCAGATCTTCCAGGGCAGCGCCGCGACCGAGAGGACCGCGGTGATGATGCCGCCGGTTCGGAAAGAGATGTACTTCGGTGCGATGTTGGAAATGTCGTACGACGGCGACACGAAGTTGAGCACCACGTTGATGCCGACCGTCGCGATCGCGAAGAGCACCGCCGCCGCGACCACGATCACATCGGAGTCGACATCCGCGACGAGTTCCACCGGGTCCGTCATCGCGCTGCCGTATTTCTTCAGTGCGGCAAGCGAAATGACGATCGATATCACCACGAAGGCGGTTTCGTTGAGCGGTATGCCCAGGGCGTTGCCCCGCAGTATCGCCGCTCTACTCGGTGCGAAACGCGCGAAATCCGCATAGTTGACCAGAGGCCCCGCCATGAAAGCGACCATCAGGAAGGCCACGCCGATGAAGGCCAGCACCGTGGCGCCCGCCGACAACGGCGCTCCGGCACGGGCACCGAAGTCGATGCTCCAGTCCACGCTGTCCAGCATCCATATCGCCAGCGCGATCATCCCGATCCAGACCACCGGGCCCGCTACGTCCGATGCCCTGCGCACGACCTCCATCCCGTAGTTGAGGATCAGCAGTTGCACGGTCCACAGCGCCAGGAACGCCGCCCAACCCAAGGCGTGCAGTCCCAGGAATGTCGGTTCCGTCCAGGAGCGCAATCCCGGATCCAGTCGCAGGAGCAGGACGATGACCGCCGTGGAGGCCAGATAGGTCTGGATGCCGTACCAGAAGATGGCGACCAGCCCGCGCAACAGCGCCGGGATATTGGCGCCGAAGACCCCAAAGGTGGCGCGCGCGAAGACCGGGAAGGGCACGCCCACCCGCTGACCGGCGATGCCGATCAGATTGCTTCCCGCCCAGAGCACCAGCACCCCCGTGAAGAGCGCCAGCATGGTCTGCCATCCCGTCAGCCCCAGCGCCAGCATCCCCACCGCGAACCCGTAGCTGCCCAGGCTGTGCGCCGACGTCATCCAGAGACAGAAAATGTCCCAGGTGCGCCAGGTGGCCTGTGCCGCGGTGGTGGGCGCCAGGTCGTCGTTGCTCAATCTGCCCGGCACCACCGCCGGGTCCATCGCGTCTACCACCGCTAGCTGCTCTTCGCCGTGATGTGTTGCGACAAAGCGGGAATCACGGTTTCCCCGTATACCCGCAGCGTCTCTTCCTTGTTGTCGTGCTGCAGGTACCCCGCGAACTGATCCACTCCCAGTGCCCTGAGCTCGGAGAGTTTGGCGATGTGTTCATCGGCGGTACCCAGCACGCAAAATCGGTCTACGACGTCATCACTGACGAATTCCGCGTGCGTGTTTCCCGCCCTGCCGTGCTGGTTGTAGTCGTATCCCTCGCGCCCGGCGATGTAGTGGGTAAAAGACTGCGGTACTTGGCCATTGGCGCCATAGCGGGCCACGATGTCGGCGACGTGGTTTCCCACCATGCCTCCGAACCACCGGCACTGACCGCGCATGTACGCCCAGTCCGATCCCACGTACATGGGCGCCGCCACACAGATCCGTACCTGGGCGGGATCGCGCCCCGCGGCGACGGCGGCCTCGCGTACCGCGCCGATCATCCAGCGCGCGATATCCAGATCGGCAAGCTGCAGAATGAATCCGTCGGCGACCTCGCCGGCCAGCGCAAGGGCCTTGGGGCCGTACGCCGCCACCCACACCTCGAGCTCCGAACCCCGGCTCCAGGGGAATTGCATGGTGGCGCCGTGGTATTCGACGGGCCGCGAGTTCGCGAGTTCCCTGATGACATGTATCGATTCACGCAGCGTGGCCAGGGTCGTCGGCGCCCCGCCCGTCACTCGTACGGCCGAGTCGCCGCGCCCGATGCCACAGATGGTGCGGTTGCCGTACATGTCGTTCAGGGTCGCGTACAGCGATGCGGTGACCGTCCAGTCTCGCGTGGCCGGATTGGTCACCATCGGCCCCACCACAATGCGTCTGGTTTCATGCAGGATCTGGCTGTAGAGCACGTACGGCTCCTGCCAGAGCAGATGCGAGTCGAACGTCCACAGATGGCTGAAGCCATGGGCCTCGGCGAGTTTGGCGAGCTGAACGGTTCGTGCCGCGGGTGGATCACATTGCAGGACAACTCCGAAGTCCATGGCGAGGCCCTCTCTATCAACCAAGCTCAGATGAGGTACTGACACAGGTCGCGGCGCAGGAACGCTCCGTCCCCCTTGCTGCCGAGGTATTCGTCGCCGTCGACGATCACCTTTCCGCCGGAGAGCACGGTGTCAACATGCCCGTCGATCTCGTACCCTTCCCACGCCGAGTGGTCCATGTTCATGTGGTGGGTCTTGCCCAACCCGATCGAGGTGTGCCCGTTGGGGTCATAGACCACGAGGTCCGCGTCGGCGCCCGGGGCGATCACGCCCTTGCGCCCGTAGAGTCCGAACATCCGGGCCGGCGTCGTAGAGGTGATCTCGACCCACCGCTCCACGGTGATTCGGCCATCTACAACACCCTGATACAGCAGGTCCATCCGATGTTCGATCGACCCTATCCCGTTGGGAATCTTGGAGAAATCGCCGATGCCCATGTCCTTCTGGCCCTTCATGCAGAACGGGCAATGGTCGGTCGATACCATCTGGATGTCATTGGTGCGCAACGCACGCCACATTTCGTCTTGGTGGTATTCGTGTTTGGAGCGCAGCGGCGTCGAACAAACCCACTTGGCGCCCTCGAACCCAGGGGCGCCCAAGTTGTCCTCGAGTGACAGATACAGGTACTGCGGACACGTCTCTCCGTACACGTTCTGGCCCGCATCACGCGCAGCCGCCAATTGGGCTACGGCCTGTTTCGCCGAAACATGCACCACGTACAGCGGTGCACCCGTCAGATTGGACAGCATGATGGCGCGGTGCGTGGCCTCCTCCTCCAGCTGCCACGCCCGCGCGATTCCGTGGTAGTACGGTTCGGTTTTGCCCGCGGCGAGCAGCTGGGCCACCAAAACATCTATGGCAGGGCCATTCTCGGCGTGCATCATCGTCATCAGCCCGGTATCGGCACCCACCTGCATGGCACGCAGGATCTGCGCGTCATCGCTGTAGAAGACCCCCGGGTACGCCATGAACATCTTGTAACTGGTGATGCCCTCTTCGGCGAGTTGGCGCAGCGCCGTCAGCGAGGCGTCGTTGACGTCCCCGACAATCTGATGGAACGAGTAATCCACCGCGCACTGGCCGGCCGCCATCTGGTGCCATGCCTGCAGCGAATCCTGCAGCCGCTCACCGAACTTCTGCACCGCGAAGTCGATGATGGTGGTCGTGCCACCCCAGGCCGCCGCCCGTGTCCCGGTCTCGAAGTCATCGGATGCTGTGGTACCGCCAAAGGGCATGGACATGTGGGTGTGTGCGTCGATGCCACCCGGGATGACGTACCGGCCACCCGCTTCGATCACCCGGTCGACGGTTTTGGCCAGGTCCACCCCGAGCATGGTGCTGCCGGGCAGCAGGACGGCGGCGATCTTCTCCCCGTCGACCAGGACGTCCGCGGCCCCACGTCCTGTCGCCGACACCACAGTGCCGCCCCGGATCAATGCCGTTGCCATCACGGCCTCCTACGGCTCGGCGATCGGGCCGTAGGTATCGGGCCTGCGGTCCCGGTAGAACTGCCAGTCATCCCGCACCTGGCGGATCAGGGACAGGTCCAGGTCCCGTATCACTATCTCTTCGCCACTCTCGGAGGCGATTTCGCCGACATAATTGCCGCGCGGATCCACGAAGTAGGAACTGCCGTAGAAGGTGACTGCCTGGTCTCCGAACTCGCCGCTTTCGGTACCGATCCGGTTGTTGGCCCCGACGAAGTACTGATTGGCCGCCGCGGCGGCGGGCTGTTCGATTTCCCAAAGCCGTTTGGAAAAACCGGGTTTGGTGGCCGATGGATTGAAGACCAGTTCCGCTCCCCCAAGTCCGTAGTTGCGCCAGCCCTCGGGGAAATGCCGGTCGTAACAGATGTAGACACCAATCCTGCCCACCGCGGTATCGAAGACCGGATACCCGAGATTGCCCGGCCGGAAGTAGAACTTCTCCCAGAACCGGTCGAGATGAGGAATGTGATGCTTGCGGTACTTGCCCAGGTAGGCGCCGTCGGCGTCGACGACCGCGGCGGTGTTGTAAAGAACGCCCGGCTGCTCCTCCTCGTACACCGGTAACACCATGACCATGCGGTGTTCCCTGGCGAGCGCCGCGAATCGTTCGGTGACCGGCCCGGGTACAGACTCGGCGTACTCGTAGTACTTCTTGTCCTGCACGATGCCGAAATACGGGCCGTAGAACAGCTCTTGGAAGCAGATCACCTGGGCGCCCCGCGACGCGGCCTCGATGACACAGCGCTCGTGTTTGGCGAGCATCGATTCTTTGTCGCCAGTCCAAGTCGCTTGCGTCAGTGCGGCTCTGATCACCGTCATTGACTGACCCTATGCGCACTGCGCCCCGTGCGCGCGCCAATCGGTACAACCGTCGGTCGGTACCCGAACGGCCGGGCACTCGTTGGACAGTGCCGATGGGCGTGGTAGAACACGTTACAGTTTTGCGGTTCGCATCAGGGCGAAGCCGCTCGCTCACCTAGGAACACGCCATGCATTGGTACACCGGCAACACCGTTTACGACACCGTGCTGACGGCAGCCTTCGGGTTCGCGGCATTCGTGGTCATCGGCGGCCTCTTCGCCCAAAGCTCGTATGGGCGCTTCTCGACGACACAACTCGGACTCAATCTGAATCCGAAGCTCGGGTGGTGGCTGATGGAGATTCCGGCCACCGTGGTGTTTCTCGTCGGCTACCTCACCGGGCCCGCCCGGTCAGAGCCGACATCATTGGTGCTCGCCGGTATGTGGCTGCTGCACTACGCCAACCGCGGCTGGTTCTTCCCGCTGGCCATCCGCCAGATACCCGGCAAGCGCAGTACCTTCAACGTCTCGGTTGTGGCCATGGGCATGCTCGTGACATCGATGCACGGATACCTCAATGGCACCCTTTTCAGTCACGACTTCTTCGCGCAGTACACCAGCGACTGGCTGCGTGATCCGCGATTCCTGGTGGGCCTCGCGGTCTACCTGTGTGGCTTCGCCCTGCTGCTCAGCTCCGAGTCGATCGTGCGCAATCTGCGCGACAAGAACGACCCCGGCCAGGCCGAATACCGCATCCCGTTCGGCGGCGGATTCCGCTTTGTCACCAGCCCGGCGTACCTCGGCGAATTGATCGCCTGGTCCGGTTTCGCCCTGCTCACCTGGGCACTGCCCGGCGTCGTCATCCTGCTGATCACGGCAGGCAACCTGATCCCCCGCGCGCTGGCCACCCATCGCTGGTACCGGGAGAAGTTCACCGACTACCCGACCGACCGGAAGGCATTGATCCCCGGCATCCTCTGAGCACGAGCAGAGAGGGACTAGATCGCGGCCTTGAGCGCCTCGACCCGATCGGTCCGCTCCCACGGCAGATCGATGTCGGTGCGACCGAAGTGACCGTATGCCGCGGTATGCGCGTAGATCGGCCGCAGCAGATCCAGATCGCGGATGATCGCGCCGGGGCGCAGGTCGAACACCTCGTTGATAGCCTTCTCGATCTTGGCCTGGTCGACTTTGTTGGTGCCGAAGGTGTCGATGAACAGGCCAACCGGCGCGGCCTTGCCGATCGCGTAGGCGACCTGAACCTCGACCCGGTCCGCCAGCTCGGCGGCCACCACGTTCTTGGCCACCCAACGCATCGCGTACGCGGCCGAGCGGTCCACCTTTGACGGATCCTTGCCGGAGAAGGCACCGCCGCCGTGACGGGCCCAGCCGCCGTAGGTGTCCACGATGATCTTGCGGCCGGTCAGGCCGGCATCACCCATCGGCCCACCCAGCACGAACTTGCCGGTCGGGTTCACCAGCAGGCGGTAGTCGGAGATGTCCAGCGAGTCCTGACCCAACTCGTCGAGGACGGTGTTGACGACCTTCTCGCGGATGTCCGGGGTCAGCAGGTTGTCCAGGTCGATATCGGCGGCGTGCTGCGTGGAGAGCACCACAGTGTCCAGGCGCACCGCCTTGTGGCCGTCGTACTCGATGGTGACCTGGGTCTTGCCGTCGGGGCGCAGGTACGGCAGCAAGCCGTCCTTACGCACCTCGGTCAGCCGGCGTGCCAGGCGGTGCGCCAGCGCGATAGGCAGCGGCATCAGCTCGGGAGTGTCGTTGATGGCGTACCCGAACATCAGCCCCTGGTCACCGGCACCCTGAGAGTCAAGCGGGTCGGCCGCACCTTCGACGCGGGCCTCGTGTGCGGTGTCGACACCTTGGGCGATATCGGGCGACTGCGCGCCGATGGCGATGTTCACGCCGCAGGAGTGGCCGTCAAAGCCCTTCGAGGATGAGTCGTAGCCGATCTCCAAGACCCGATCGCGGACGATCTTGGGGATGTCGGCGTAAGCGGAGGTGGTGACCTCTCCGGCCACGTGAACCTGACCGGTGGTCACCAGGGTCTCCACCGCGACCCGGGACCTGGGGTCCTGTTCGAGCAGCGCGTCGAGGATCGAGTCGCTGATGGCATCACAGATCTTGTCCGGGTGCCCCTCGGTCACCGATTCGCTGGTGAAAAGCCGTCCCGCTGAGCTCACAGCGCAGCCCCTTTCAGATCGTTACGTGTCCTAATCATTATGGCCGACGAGCCGATGCTCACACCATGTCAGGTTTACTGACAAAGTCCGACAACGGCATCCACAATACGGCTTGCCATCAGAACCTTGGTGCCGTGCTCCAGGACAACTTCGGCAACCTCGCCATCGCCCTGAGCCGAAAGCAACCAACCGTCGTTGCTGTCCACCTCGAAGGCGCGTCCCTCGCCAACAGCGTTGACTACCAAAAGATCACAGCCCTTGCGCTTCAACTTGGCACGGGCATGGAAAAGCACATCGCCATTCGCGTCGCCGGTTTCGGCGGCAAATCCGACGATGGCGCGCATCTTCGGCAGCTGCCCGTCAGCGCGCGCGCGAACCACTCCGGCCAGCACATCGCCATTGCGTAGCAACTCGATGGGCGCATCGCCGTCGGCGTTCTGGCTTTTTTTGATCTTGTTGGTCGCAACGTGGGCGGGGCGGAAATCGGCCACCGCAGCGGCCATGATCAGCGCCTCTGCCTCGGGAGCGTGTTTGGTGACCGCGTCCTGCAGCTGTGCCGCGGAGCTGATGTGCACCACGTCGACCCCGGCCGGGTCGGACAGCCCGACGGTGTGCCCCGCGATGAGGGTCACCTCTGCGCCACGCTGAGCGGCGACCCGGGCTATCGCGTATCCCTGCTTGCCCGAGCTGCGGTTTCCGATGAAGCGCACGGGATCCAGCGGCTCGCGGGTGCCGCCTGCAGTGACCAGAACGCGCACACCTGCCAGATCGTGCGGCAAGGCGTCCGAGCGGGCCAATAGTAGTTGCGCCAGGGTGGTGATCTCTTCGGCTTCGGGAAGGCGACCGGAACCGGTATCGGCACCGGTAAGCCGCCCGGAGGCCGGTTCCAGCACCACGGCGCCGCGGTCGCGCAGCGTCGCGACGTTGTGCTGGGTTGCGGCGTGCAGCCACATCTCGGTGTGCATTGCGGGGGCGAAGAGGACCGGACAACGCGCGGTCAGCAGCGTCGCTGTCAGCAGGTCGTCCGCGCGACCGGTGGCAGCACGGGCCAGCAGATCCGCGGTGGCGGGGGCAACCACGACCAGGTCGGCATCCTGGCCCAGCCGCACATGCGGCACCTCGGGAACATCCTCGAACACCCCGGTGCGGGCCGGCTCACCCGAGAGTGCCTCGAAGGTGGCGGCACCGACGAACTGCAGAGCGGACTCGGTGGGAATGACCCGGACGCTGTGCCCAGCCTCGGTGAGCCGGCGCACCACAGTGCAGACCTTGTAGGCGGCGATTCCCCCGCCCACGCCGACGATGATCCGCGACACAGCCCGGACCTCAGGCCCAATGCTCTTCGCGCGAGCCGCTCATCGCAGCTTCTACTCGCCTTCGGTGTGCTCGAGCAGGTCGCCGTGGATCTCGCGCAGCGCGATCGACAGCGGCTTCTCCTGCAGACCCGGCTCGACGAGCGGACCCACGTATTCGAGGATGCCGTCACCCAACTGGTTGTAGTAGTCGTTGATCTGGCGGGCACGCTTGGCTGCGTAGATCACCAGGGCGTACTTGCTCGACGCACGCGCCAGCAGCTCATCGATCGGCGGGTTGGTGATACCCAGCGGCGTGTCGAGAGCGGCGTCGTAGCTGTCGGTGCCCGGTTCGACGATGACGTCGGTCTGGGAGGTGCTCACTAAAGAATCTCCTGGATAGGTATATGGCGCTGAATATGGCTGGCGCGGTACTCGCGGTGCTGTGCCGGTTGCGGCCGGTCAACGTCCGGCCAATAACGATACCAACTGTGCGCAGGCATTATCCAACTGGTCGTTGACGACGACGACATCAAAGTCGGTTCGAGCCGCCATTTCCACCTCGGCGGTTTCCAATCGGCGGGCGATTACGGCCTCCGATTCGGTGCCACGACCGGTCAGCCGCTCCACCAGCGCCTCCCAACTCGGTGGCGCCAGGAAGACACTGAGGGCCTGCGGGAGCGCGGCCTTGATGGCCCGCGCGCCGGCCAGGTCGACCTCGATCAGAGTCGGCCTCCCCGCCTCCATGGCCTCGTGGACGGGCGCGGCAGGAGTTCCCGAGCGCTGCAGTCCGCCGTGGACATCGGCCCATTCCAGCAGTGCGCCGGTGTCGATCAGCCGCTGGAACTCCTCGGCGGTGACGAAGTGATAGTCCACGCCGTCCACCTCGCCGGGCCGCGAGGCCCTGGTGGTGGCGGAGACGCTGAAGAAGAGCCCGTCAACGTCATCGCGTAGCCGACGTACGACGGTGGATTTACCGACGGCTGAGGGGCCGGATAGGACTACTACCCGGCCCCTCGTCGAAGCTGTCATCTGGAGAAGATCAGGAGAAGTCGAACCGCTCCAGCAGCGCCTTGCGCTGACGGTCACCGAGGCCACGCAGACGGCGGGTCGGGGCGATCTCCAGCTCGGTCATGATCTCCTGCGCCTTCACCTTGCCAACCTTGGGCAGGGCCTCGAGCAGTGCGGAAACCTTCATCTTGCCCAGGACCTCGTCGGTCTCGGCGTCCTTGAGCACCTGCTTGAGATTGGTGCCACCTTTCTTGAGCTTCTCCTTGAGCTCGGCCCGGGCGCGGCGGGCGGCAGCCGCCTTCGCCAACGCGGCGGCGCGCTGCTCGTCAGTCAACTGTGGAAGGGCCACGATTCCTCCGTCTCATACGAAACTCGTCGGTTTTTCTAATCGGCTGGAAAACAACCAGCCAGCGACAGCGACCGTACCCACGCCAACCGACATATGTGAACCCCACCCCCCTGTTCTCGGTGAAAATCGCCTGCTAGAGGGGCCGCAGGCGATGCTGTCGAGCAACCATCACATCCTTGCCATCTCACCCGGTATTTCTCCAGGTCGCCGCTGAATAATGTTGCATTGCAATGTGTTTCGTGAAGACTTGACAACACCACCGATTTGTATACCTGAACCGGAGACAAGCAAACCGTGATTGCCGTGAGGGCAAACTGAAAATCTCGTGTGAATCTCGTGTTGCGCGTGTCGCGACCTGTCAACGTTCAGTTGAAGAGACGCAGGTGAACGCGCCGACATCAGAACACCGTCAAGGTGCTTAGCAAGGCACAACAGTTGCTGGGTAGGGTGCCGATTATGGGTGAGTCCGTGCGCCCATCACGTGAGCGTGATCGGGTTTTAGATGCCGTGAGGCTCGTGGCACTGGCCACCGTCGTGGCCTACCACGTCCTCGCGGGTAGCCCTACCCTCGTCAACGGCAAACCAGCCATGTCGTCGAATTACGACGTGCACTGGCTTTTTTGGCTGATCCCACTGATGCCACTGTTCTTCTTCGCCGGAGCCGCAGCAAACCTTCCTTCCTGGGAGGCCGGCAGGTCCTGGGGGCAGTTCCTGATGGGCCGGGCCACGCGGCTCTTCCGCCCAGTGTTCTATTTCCTGGCCTTCGTGGCACTGGCGACCACCTTGCTACGCATCACCATGGGCAACTCGCCACAACTCCTGTATCTAGAGATGCGACACGTCGAGCTGCTCTGGTACGTGGGTGCCTACCTACTGACGCTGGCGTTCATGCCCTGGCTCGCTCGCATCGGCAGCGGCGAGCGGCTCGGTTGGTTTGTCGCGGCAATGTGCCTGTTCACAGCCGTGATCGACACCATCAGCGTCGTCACCGATACGTGGGTGACGACAGGCTGGGTGAACATGATCTTCATGTGGCTGGTACCCGCGGCGTTGGGTATCGGATATCAGCGCAAGCTCATCCCCAGCGGGGTCGCATTGACGACCGCGGCGCTCGCCCTGGCAGCCACGGTCGCGCTGGCGACAATCGGCCCGCAACCATCGGGACTGATCGCCAACATGCCGCCCACCTTGCTGCTGACCGCCAGCGCCATCGTCGAATGCCTGGCCGTGGTCGCCTTTGCGCCGGCCATCGCACGCTGGCTCCACGGTGCCCGGACACGGCGATTCCTGGAGCTGTGCAACAGCGGCAGCATGACGATCTACCTGTGGCACTGGGTGGTCACGTTCATGCTGTCCTACGGGGTCTACCTGGTTCTTCGTGTCGGACTGCTGAGTCAGCACGACCCGTGGTACTGGCCGGGAAACATACTGCGGCTGGTCATCGTGTGCGCCATCGTGGCCGTCTTCTTCGTCCCTCTGCGGGCCACCGAGCACCGAGCGCTCCCCTGGTGGGACCGACCGGTGCCTGCGATGGACAGAGGGCGCGATATCACCGTCGGCGTGCTCGTCCTGGCCTGCGGGATACTCACGCTCGTCTACACCCGCATCTACGTGATCAACCCCCACTGGGGCGGTTTCACCCCGATCGGGAGGTGGGTAGTGGTCGCCTCGCTGCTGCCGCTGGTCGCCGCGCGCTTCTTATGCCGAAATCCGTTGCCCGGTTGCGCCTCTCAAACCAGTGACCAACTGGCGATGACCCAGTCGGCGAGGTAGGAACCCAGGGATTTCAGTGTGCGGATTGTGTCGACTTTCCATCGATTTTCGACCGGATTCGCACGCTCGACTGAAACCGCCCGGCTCAATCCCGCAGATAGGCGACGCTGTCACGCAACCGGCCGACCGCGGCGCGCAGTGCCGCCACATCAGGTCCGACACGCAGCACCTCGCGTGAGACCGCAGGCAGCAGCAGCGATCCCGGAGCCCCGCCCAGTCCGCGCAGATCCTCGGGCCTACCCCCCTGGGCTCCGAGCCCGGGAACGAGCACAGGTCCACCGATCGACGACAGATCGGGCGGATCGGCAACGGTCACCCCGACCACCACACCCACAGAACCCGGACCGGCCTCCTCGGCATTCAGCGCGGCGACCTGATCGACTATCGCCTGCGCGACGGTCGACTCCTCGGCACGAGCCCGCTGTACCGGGGGTGCCTCCGGATTCGAGGTCGCCGCAAGCACGAAGACGCCGCGATCGCGTTCGCGTGCCAGCTCCAGCAGCGGCCACAACGATCCAAAGCCCAGGTACGGCGAAGCGGTCACCGCATCGGAGCTCAACGGCGAGGCGCCCACCCAGGCCTGCGCGTACGCGGCCATGGTCGATCCGATGTCTCCACGCTTGGCATCGGCTAGCAGCAGCACACCGGCCTCACGCAATCCCACGATGGTCCGCTCCAGTACCGAATAACCTGCGGCGCCGTGGGATTCGAAGAACGCAACCTGTGGCTTGACGATCGCAACATCGGCGAACGCCTCCACGCAGATATCGCTGAATCGGTCCAGCCCCGAGGCATCCATCTCAAAACCCCACGAACGCAACAGCTCCGGGTGCGGATCGATCCCCACACACAACGGGCCGCGCGATGCGGTCGCGGCCTGCAACCGTGCGCCGAAGGTCACCGCGCTCCCAGGCTCTTCGCCCGAGAGGCTCATCGCAGACCCGCGTGGAGTTCCTGTAGCGAGCGCACGCCGATATCGCCGCGGATGGCCGCCTCGATACCCTGCACCGCCGCCGAGGCGCCCTGCACCGTGGTGATGCACGGGATGTTCATGGAGACCGCGGCAGACCGGATCTCGTAGCCGTCGACACGGGGACCGGAGTTTCCGTACGGGGTATTGATCACCATCGCCACTTCGCCGGCCTTGATCACGTCCACCGCCGACTGCGCGGGCAGTCCGCCACCAGGCTCCTGGTAGTGCTTGCGCACCTCTTCACAGGGAATTCCGTTGCGGCGCAGCATTTCCGCCGTACCTTCGGTCGCCAGCACCTTGAAGCCGAGATCGGCCAGCCGCTTCACCGGGAACACCAATGAACGCTTGTCGCGGTTGGCCACCGAGACGAAGATGGTGCCCTCCTTGGGCAGCGACCCGTAGGCCGCGGTCTGACTCTTGGCGAACGCACTGCCGAAATCGGCGTCGATTCCCATGACCTCGCCGGTCGACTTCATCTCGGGCCCCAGCAGCGAGTCCACCCCGCTGCCATCGGCCTTGCGGAAGCGGTGGAACGGCAGCACCGCCTCCTTGACGGCGACCGGCGCACCGGGTGGAGAGGTGGCGCCGTCGCCCTCCGCGGGCAGCAGACCTTCCTCACGCAGACCGGAAATGGTGGCGCCCAACATGATCCGGGAGCATGCCTTGGCCAGCGGTACCGCTGTGGCCTTGGACACGAACGGTACCGTACGGCTCGCACGCGGGTTGGCCTCCAGCACGTACAGCACATCGTCCTTGAGTGCGTACTGCACATTGAGCAGACCCACCACACCGATGCCCTGCGCGATGGCCTCGGTGGCCTTGCGCACCTTTTCGATATCGCTGCGGCCGAGGGTGACCGGCGGAAGCGCGCACGCGGAGTCACCGGAGTGAATACCGGCCTCCTCGATGTGCTCCATCACGCCCCCGAGGTAGATCTCGGTGCCGTCGCACAGCGCATCCACGTCGATCTCGATGGCGTCTTCGAGGAAGCGGTCCACCAGCACCGGATGCTCGGGCGAGAGCTGGGTAGCGCGGGCGATGTAACCGTGCAGGGTCTCCTCGTCGTAGACGATCTCCATGCCGCGCCCACCCAGGACGTAGGAGGGACGTACCAAAACCGGGTATCCGATATCGGCGGCTATCTGCTTGGCCTGCTCGAAAGTCGTTGCGGTGCCGAAACGTGGCGCCGGCAGTCCCGCAGATACCAGTAGATCCCCGAACACACCACGATCCTCTGCGCGATCGATGGCGGCGGGGCTGGTGCCCACCACTGGCACCCCGGCGTCGGCAAGGCGCTTGGCCAGTCCCAGCGGAGTCTGTCCGCCGAGCTGGACGATCACCCCGACCACACCTGGCCCACCACGACCGGATTCGGATTCGGCGTGGAAGACCTCGAGCACGTCCTCGAACGTCAGCGGCTCGAAGTAGAGGCGATCGGCGGTGTCGTAGTCGGTCGACACGGTCTCCGGGTTGCAGTTGACCATGATGGTCTCGAATCCGGCCTCCGACAACGTGGTTGCCGCATGCACGCAGCTGTAGTCGAATTCGATGCCCTGACCGATACGGTTCGGGCCCGAGCCCAGGATCAGCACCTTGGGACGCTCGGTCTGCGGGGCCACCTCCGACTCCGCCGCTGGATCCAGCTCATAGCTGGAGTAGTGGTACGGCGTCTTAGCCTCGAACTCGGCGGCACAGGTGTCGACGGTCTTGTACACGGGACGGATACCCATCCGGTGGCGCAACGACCTAACGCCGTTCTCCCCCGCCAATTCCGGACGCAGCGCGGCGATCTGACGATCGGAGAGCCCGTAGTGCTTGGCGCGCCGCAGCAGTTCTTCGTCCAGGATCGGCGCTTCGCGCAGCTCGGTGCCGAGCCGGTTGATCTGGGCGATTTCCTCCACGAACCAGGGATCCACACCGGTGACCTCGGCCACCTGCTCGACGGGGGCGCCCGCATCCAGTGCACGTTCGATGCCGTAGAGCCGGCCGTCGCACGGTACCTGCAGCTCCTCCAGGAAGGCATCCAGATCCTCGATGGGTCCGGCGTTGTCCGTCCAGAATCCGGCTGCGGAGGTCTCCAGCGAGCGCATGACCTTCCCCAGCGCCTCGGCGAAGTTACGGCCCAGAGACATCGCCTCGCCCACCGATTTCATGGTGGTGGTCAAGGTAGCATCGGCACCGGGGAACTTCTCGAAGGCGAACCGGGGCGCCTTGACGACGACGTAGTCCAGGGTCGGCTCGAAACAGGCCGGGGTCTCCTTGGTGATGTCATTGACGATCTCGTCGAGCGTGTACCCGATGGCCAGTTTGGCAGCGATCTTGGCGATGGGGAAACCTGTTGCCTTGGAGGCCAAAGCACTGGAGCGCGACACGCGCGGGTTCATCTCGATGACGATGAGACGACCGTCGCGCGGGTTGATGGCGAACTGGATGTTGCAACCACCGGTATCCACGCCGACCTCGCGCAGAATCGCGATACCGAGGTCGCGCATCTTCTGGTACTCACGGTCGGTCAGCGTCATGGCGGGCGCGACCGTCACCGAATCTCCAGTGTGCACGCCCATCGGGTCGATGTTCTCGATCGAACACACAACCACCACGTTGTCGCGGCCGTCGCGCATCAGTTCGAGCTCGAATTCCTTCCAGCCGTAAATGGATTCCTCGATCAGCACGTTCGCCGACGGCGATGCCGAGAGCCCTTCTCCCGCCATCCGCTCGACGTCCTCGGGGGTGTAGGCCATGCCCGAGCCCAGGCCGCCCATGGTGAACGACGGGCGCACCACCACCGGCAGTCCGAGTTCCGAGACGGTTTCGCGGACTTCATCCATGGTGAAACAGACCCGAGACTTCGCCGACTCGCCACCGACCTTGGCGACGATGTCCTTAAACCGCTGCCGGTCCTCACCGCGCTGGATCGCTTCGAAGTTGGCACCGATGAGCTCCACGCCGTACCGATCCAGCGCACCGTTCTCATAAAGCGCGACCGCGGTGTTCAGCGCGGTCTGACCGCCCAGAGTCGGCAATAGGGCGTCGATCTTGTTGCCCTTCTCTGCTTGCGCGGCAAGAACTTTCTCGACGAACTCGGCGGTGATCGGCTCGACATAGGTGTTGTCGGCGTACTCCGGGTCTGTCATGATCGTCGCCGGGTTCGAGTTGACAAGGCTGACCTGCAGCCCCTCTGAACGCAGCACACGGCATGCCTGGGTGCCCGAATAGTCGAACTCGCAGGCCTGGCCGATCACGATGGGGCCAGAACCGATGACCAGGATGTGGTTGAGGTCTGTGCGACGTGGCATCAGCGATTACCCCGATTCTCAAGTGCCGTGACGAACTGGTCAAAGAGGTACTCGGCGTCATGAGGACCCGCCGCCGCCTCCGGGTGGTACTGCACCGAGAAGGCTGATCCGTCCAACAGCCGGATTCCTTCCACCGTGCCATCGTTGGCGCAGATGTGACTCACCTCGGCGCGCCCGAACGGCGTATCGAACTGCTCACCCGCCTCACCCTCGAGGGCGAAGCCGTGGTTCTGCGCGGTGATGGCGACCCGGCCGGTCGAGTGGTCGATGACCGGAATGTTGATGCCGCGATGACCGAACGTCATCTTGTAGGTGGAACGGCCCAGCGCCCGGCCCAGCAGCTGATTGCCGAAGCAGATGCCGAACAGGGGAATTCTGCGTTCCAGCGCCGCCCGTGTCACCGCGACCACATGGTCTGCGGTGGCCGGGTCTCCCGGCCCATTGGACAGGAAGACACCGTCGGGTGCGAGCGCGAGCAACTCCTCCGGGCTGATGGACGAGGGCACCACCTGCACACGGATACCGCGTCGCGCGAAATTGCGCGGGGTGTTGGTCTTGATGCCCAGGTCCAGCGCCGCGACGGTGAACCGTTGCGCGCCATCGGGTTCGACCACATACGTGTCGTCGGTGCTCACCTCGCCGGCCAGGTCCGCTCCCAGCATGGAGGCTTGGCCGCTGACGCGCGAGAGCAGGAAGTCGGTCGGCGCGTCGGCCACCGTTCCGCTGAAGATCCCGGCCTTCATCGACCCGCGGGTGCGCAGGTGGCGCACCACGGCGCGGGTGTCGATGCCCGCGATACCGACGACGTGCTGCGCCTTGAGAGCGTCGTCGAGAGAACCGTTGGCGCGCCAATTCGATACCCGGTTGGAGGGATCGCGCACCGCGTAGCCAGCGACCCAGATCTTGCCGCCGCGGCTCTCGTCGTCCTCGTCGTTCCACCCGGTGTTGCCGATCTGGGGCGCGGTCGCCACCACGATCTGACGGTGGTAGCTTGGGTCGGTCAGGGTTTCCTGGTATCCCGACATGGCCGTGCAGAACACCGCCTCACCCAGAGTTTCACCCACCGCGCCGAACGGCTTACCGGTGAAAACGCGCCCATCTTCGAGAACGAGCACCGCCTTGTCGCTCATGACGCCTGCTTCCATTCCTCGTATTCACTGCGCGGTCGGGCCAAAAAACCGGTGTCGATCTCGGTACCCGAGGGCAGCCGCCACCGGATCGCGAGAATTCCCTCGTGAGTGAGCACCTTGCCCGCCAGCTCCTTGGCCGTGCGGATCTCGGTAATGACGTCGGCAGGGATCCAGATGTCACCGGTGCCACTGCGCTCCAACAGGATTCCCTGCGAGTAACGGGTCAGCGTGGCATTCGACCGATAGCCCAGATCACCCACCGCGATGCGGTCTTGCCAGTCCGGTGCGATGGTGCTGCCGACATAGAGACCCTCCACGGGGTCGATGACGATGTCGCCGCGTTCGGCCGGCGTCATCGGCAGCTCTCCCACGACATCGACCTGGCGCTGTGCGCGTACATGCCAGCCGCGCCACATCAGGCGAAAAAGCAGCGTGGCCAAGGTCAGCGAGGCGCCCGCCATGATGAGCGCACCGACAAAGTCCCCGTGGTTCATAGTGAATCCTCTTCGCGCGAGCGGCTCATCGTTCGACCACCTTCCCGTCCCGTGCGGTAAGACGACCGCGCAACAGCGTGGCGGTCACCGTGGCGGGCAGTGTCATCGATTCGAATGGGGTGTTGGCCGACTTGCTGGCCAATCCGTCGCCGGTGACGGTCCAGGTGGCGTCGGGGTCGACGATGGTGAGATTGGCCGGCTCACCGACCGCTAGTGGACGCCCTTGATCGGGCAACCCGGCGATCTGCGCCGGGCGCTCACTCATCACCCTGGCGATATCGCGCCAGGTGAGCAGCTCGGACTTCACCATGGTCTCCACGACCACCGAGAGCGCTGTCTGCAGCCCGAGCATGCCGGGTCGTGCCGCCGCGAACTCGCAGCATTTCTCGTGATCGGCGTGCGGTGCGTGGTCGGTTGCCACACAGTCGATCACCCCGTCGGCGAGGGCCTGACGCAACGCTGCGGCATCGGAGGACTCCCGCAACGGCGGGTTCACCCGATACACGCCGTCATACGAAGCCAGTCGTCCGTCGTCGAGCAGCAGGTGGTGCGGCGTGACTTCGGCGGTAATGGAAATCCCTTGCCCCTTGGCCCATTTGAGCAGCTCGACGGTGCCCGCAGTGGAAGCGTGGCAGATGTGCACCCGAGCCCCGGTATCGCGGGACAAGATGGCATCCCGCGCGACAATCGACTCTTCGGCGGCGCGCGGCCATCCGGTCAGGCCCAGCCGCGCCGCGTTGGCGCCTTCGTGCGCCACCGAGCCGACAGTGAGTCGCGGCTCCTCGGCATGCTGGGCGATCAGGACACCCAGCCCCTTGGCGTATTCCAGAGCGCGGCGCATCACCAGCGGGTCGTGTACGCACTTGCCGTCATCGGAGAACATCCGCACACGGCCCGCTCCGCGCGCCATCATCGCCATCTCCGTGAGTTGCTTGCCTTCCAGCCCGACCGTCACGGCACCCACCGGATGCACGTCGACGAGTCCGACCTGCTGGCCACGCTGCCAGACGTGATCGGTCACCACGGTGCTGTCGGCCACTGGGTTGGTGTTGGCCATCGCGAACACCGCGGTATATCCACCCAAAGCCGCTGCCGCCGAACCGGAGTCGATAGTCTCGGTGTCCTCACGGCCCGGCTCGCGCAGGTGAGTGTGCAAGTCCACGAATCCGGGCAGCAGCACCTGGCCCGGTGCCTCGATGGCGATATCGACCTCCGTCTCGATGCCCGGACCAATACCGGCCTCAATGCGGGTGATCTGCCCGTCCTCGACGAGGACGTCGAGGAGCTCTCCCTCGCCATACAGGCGCACGCCCTTGATCAACATGCTCATGCGAGCACCGCCTCATCGGAACCGACCAGCAGGTGGAACAGCACGGCCATGCGGATATGCACTCCATTCGATACCTGTCGCAGAACAGCGGATTGCGACGAGTCAGCCACCGAGGACGCGATTTCCATACCGCGCAGCATCGGTCCCGGGTGCAGCACCACCGCATGTTCGGGAAGCAGCCGCTGCCGCGCCTCGGACAGGCCGTACAGCACCGAGTACTCGCGCGCCGACGGGAAGAACCCCCCGGTCATGCGCTCGGCTTGCACCCGCAGCATCAGCACCGCATCGGCGCCCGGAAGTTCGGCGTCCAGGTCGTTGCTGACCGTCACCGGCCAGGTCTCTACCCCCACCGGCAGCAGCGTCGGGGGCGCCACCAACACGATCTCAGCGCCGAATGTACTCAGCAGCAAGGCATTCGATCGAGCGACCCGGCTGTGCAGAACATCGCCGACGATCACGATGCGCCGGCCCTCCAGTCCACCGAGTCGCTGGCGGATGGTGAGCGCATCGAGCAGCGCCTGGGTGGGGTGTTCGTGGGTACCGTCACCGGCGTTGATGACGGCCGGACCGCCCTCACCTTCGGCGGTTCCGTCTGAAGTCCAACGTGCCAGCTGTGCGGCGACCCCGGAGGCCGGGTGACGGACGATCAACGCGTCGGCGCCGATCGCCCTCAGGGTCAACGCGGTGTCGCGCAGCGACTCCCCCTTGGCCACTGAGGAACCGGAGGCACTGACGTTGATGACGTCCGCGCTCATCCACTTACCCGCAACTTCGAAGGAAACTCTTGTGCGCGTGGAGTTCTCGTAGAACATCGTAATGATGGTGCGGCCGCGCAAAGTCGGCAGCTTCTTGACCTCGCGTCCCGCCAGCGCCTGCAGGAATCGATCGGCGTCGTCGAGGATGGCGGTGGCCTCTTCACGCGTGAGGTCAGCCGCGGAGAGTAGATGCCTCATGAGTCGGCACCCTTGATGATCACGGCGTCGCAGCCGTCGTGTTCGGCCAGCAGCACCTTGACGTCCTCCGAGCGTGCCGTCGGCACGTTCTTGCCGACGTAATCCGCGCGCAGCGGCAGCTCGCGATGTCCGCGGTCGACCAGCACCGCCAACTGCACCGCGCGCGGCCGGCCCAGATCCCGCAGCGCGTCGAGCGCCGAGCGCACGGTGCGGCCCGAGAACAAGACGTCGTCGACGAGCACTACGAGGGCACCGTCGACGCCACCCTCGGGAATGGAGGTGCGTTCGAGCGGGCGGTGTGGTTTGTTGCGCAGGTCGTCGCGGTACAGCGTGATATCCAGGAATCCCGCGGGCACCGCGACACCGGAGAATTCGGTGATGTGGGCGGCCAGCCGCTTGGCAAGGGTGGCACCGCGGGTGGGAATACCGACCAAGACGACGCGAGGGGCGTCACGGGAATCGGAAAGCGCGGTCTTTTCGATAATTTGATGCGCGATACGCGAGATGGTCCTGCCGACATCTGCGGCGGACAACAGTTCGCGTCCTTCTTGTGCTGCGCCCACGCTTACGCGAGACCTCCTTCTCCGCCTCACAGGACGGATCGTTAAAGGATGTCACTTATCGCCAGGGAGCTTAGCATCCGGGCACCCGCCTGCCTCCGCTGACAGTATGGAGAGATGGCCGAACCCGATTCCACCTTCGAGGCTGCCCTCGCCCCGATCCGTGCCGCGGTGGACGACCGCATCCTGGCGGGCGCGGTGACGCTGGTGTGGCAGGGCGGGCAACTCAGACATCTGGGCGCCACCGGCTACCGCGATGTCGATGCCGGCCTGTCGATGGCCGAGAACACCATTTTCCGCATCGCCTCCATGACAAAGCCGGTGATCAGCGCCGCGACGATGGCGCTGATCGACGACGGCACGATCCGCCTGAGTGACCCGATCACCACCTGGCTGCCAGAGTTCGCCGAAATGCGGGTGCTCAAAGACCCCGACGGCCCCCTGGATGAGACATTTCGGGCACCACGCGTAATTACGGTCGAGGATCTGCTGACCCACCGCAGCGGGTTGACCTACGACTTCATCTCGACCGGACCGATCGCGAAGGCCTATCACCCACTGCACACCGCGGCGTTCAGCGAGCCCGATGAATGGATCGCTGCCATCGCCGCGCTGCCGCTCGTCTACCCGCCGGGTGAGCGCTTCCACTACAGCCATTCCACCGATGTGCTCGGCCTCCTCATTGCCCGCGCGTCCGGGCTGCCGCTGAACACGCTGTTGCGTCGGCGCATCCTGGACCCCCTCGGGATGAACGACACCGACTTCTTCGTACCCGAGCACAAGGCGAGTCGACTGGCGCGCCTGTACGGCCTGGGAGACGACGACCGAGTCGTGGTGGCCGACCGCGGCTATCTGACCTCGATGCCCACAGCCGCACCCGCGCTGTGCCGCGGTGGTGGCGCTCTGGCCAGCACCGCACGCGACTATCTGACCTTTGCGCGGACCCTACTGGGCGGTGGGCAAGCAGACGGAGTACGCATCCTGTCCCCCGAATCAACGGCTGCGTTGCGCACCAACCGGCTCACCCCGGCCCAGCGCAAGCTGCCGTCTTTCGGCCTGCCGTACTGGACCGGGCGTGGGTTCGGTCTCGGCCTGTCCGTCGTCATGGACCCCAACGAGGCCGCATTGTTCGGGCCGGGCGGCACCGGCACCTTTGGCTGGCCGGGAGCATTCGGCACCTGGTGGCACGCCGATCCCAAGGCCGACGTGATCCTGATGTTCTTGCCACAGTGGCGCATGCCCGACCTTGATCCGAAGGCCGCGCTGAGGCGCACCGCGACGATCCGCCTGCAGGCTGCTGCACGTGCAGTTCGGGCAGGCGGTGTACGCCGCGCTCTAGACGCGACGAGGCCCTGTAGGCGTTCTTGAGCCGTGGTACCACCATTCAGACAGCGCCTGTTGCACCGCCAACACTGACCGACACCGAGGTATGACGATGACGATCCTGGCTCCGGAGGCCATCGACGAATCGCTCGAGGCGCTGCCACCCCGGCACAGTTGACCAGAGAGTCGATGCGCCCGTGGGCACGTACAACCTCCCCAACCGCGTCATCGAACTCGACATAATCACCGACATCGGCCACCACGCACTGGCCGCCGATATCGGCTCCGTGTTGTCGCAGGGCATCGCTGTCGGTGCGACCATGCAAAAACGACGTCCGCCCCGGCATCCTTCGCCAACCGTGCGGTCGCGCCAACCCGATCCCTCGCCAGGAGCCGGTGATGAGCACTACCCGACCCGCATAACACCCCGTCCTTGAGCGCCGCGCCGCGAACTGCGATCCTTCGCATTGCCGACCTCGGCTTTCAGCGCAGGCCGTAGGCTCGATACGCCACCGAGAGAATCGAGATGACGATGACCGATCCAGCAGGCACCGAGCAGTCGTTCAACGAGGCCAACATCGCCGAGTTCCGTGCCAACGGCGGCAAGGTCGGCGGCCAGTTCGAGGGTTTTCCGCTGATGCTGCTGACCAGTACCGGGGCCAAGTCGGGCGCGGAGCGGGTTAATCCCTTGGCGTACTTCGATATCGATGGCAAGGCCTACATCGTGGGCTCGTCGGCGGGCAGGCCCAAGAATCCGGCCTGGGTGGCGAACCTGCGCGCCAACCCCGACGTCGAAGTGGAGATCGGCGCCCAGCCGAAGGCTAGAGCCACCGCTGTTGAACTCCCCCAGGCCGAGCGCGACCGCATCTTCGAGATCGTTACGCAGCGCGCACCCGGCTTCGCCGAATACGAGACTCTCACCGACCGTGTGATCCCCGTGTTCGAGATTCGGCTCGGCTGAACTACGCAGGGGAGCCCGAGGCCGAACCGCCGCGGATGTGCGGGGTCACCAGCATCAGCTGACCCAGCACCCCGTTCACGAAGGCCGGCGAGTCATCGGTCGAGAGCTGCTTGGCCAGCTCGACCGCCTCGTCGACGGCCACCACCTCGGGCACGTCCTCGGCGTGCAGCAGCTCCCACACCGCAACCCGCATGATCGCGCGGTCAACGGCGGGAAGCCGGGCCAGCGTCCAGCCCTGCAGATGCGAAGAAATCAGTTCATCGATGTGCGCGGCATGCTCGGTGACACCGTGTGCGACCGTCGACGTGTACGGGTTGAGCGGATCCACGTCGGGCTTCGACTCCGCCAATGCACGACGTTCCTCGGCCACCGCGGCGGCCGTCATATCGCGCGCCTCGGCCTCGAAGAGCAGGTCCACAGCCCGCTTACGCGCCTTGCGGCGGCCCCCCTTGGCGGACGCCCGGCCGGTCATGCCACTATCAGCCATTCACGCGGCCGAGGTAGCTGGCATCGCGGGTGTCGACTTTCAGCCGGTCGCCGGTGTTGATGAACAGCGGCACCTGAATCTCGGCACCGGTTTCCACCGTGGCCGGCTTGGTGCCCGCGCTGGAACGGTCACCCTGCAGACCGGGCTCGGTGTGCGTCACCACCAGCTCGACCGAAACCGGCAGCTCGATGTAGAGCGGCGCACCTTCGTTGAACGCCACCTGCACAGTCATGCTCTCCAGCAGAAATCGGTGTGCGTCGCCCACCAGCTCCGGGGACAGGTGATGCTGCTCGTAGTCCTGGCTGTCCATGAAGACGAACGAGTCGCCGTCGCGGTACAGGTAGGTGGTGTCGCGGCGGTCGACGGTCGCGGTCTCAACCTTGACACCTGCGTTGAACGTCTTGTCGACGACCTTGCCTGAGAGCACATTCTTGAGCTTCGTACGCACGAAGGCCGGTCCCTTGCCGGGCTTCACATGCTGGAACTCGGTGATCTGCCACAGCTGACCATCGATGTTGAGCACCAGGCCGTTCTTGAAATCGGCGGTTGAAGCCACGTGTTCAGTCTCCTCTTATCACTGCTCAGTCGATAACGATGAGTTCCTTGGGGAACCGGGTCAAAAGCTCCGGCCCATCGGGCCGCACCACGAGCGTGTCCTCGATGCGGACTCCGCCCCGGTCGGGCAGGTAGACCCCTGGCTCGACGGTCACCGCCGAGCCAGCAAGCAGTGTACCGGTGGCTGCAGACCCGATGCCCGGTGCTTCGTGGATCTGCAGACCCACACCGTGTCCGAGGCCATGGCCAAAGTTCTGTCCGTATCCGGCGGCAGCGATGACGTCGCGTGCCGCCGCGTCGACGCCCTTCAGCGATGCTCCGGGCGCTAGAGCCTCCCGGCCTGCCGCCTGCGCGCTCAACACCAGCTCGTAGATCTCCTGCTGCCAGGACGCCACCGATCCCAGTACCACGGTCCTGGTCATATCGGAGTGATAGCCGCCGACCAGCGCACCGAAATCGATCTTGACGAAGTCGCCGGCGGCCAATACCGCCTGGGTGGGCCTGTGATGCGGGATCGCCGAGTTCGGCCCGGCTGCGACGATGGTCTCGAAGGACACACCGTCCGCGCCATGCTCACCCATGAGGTTCTCCAACTCGCGCGCTACCTCGCGTTCGGTGCGCCCGGGCCGGATCCCTCCGGTCTCGATAAGCGCCGACAAGGCGGTATCGGCTGCGGCACAAGCCCTTTCCAACAGCAGAACCTCGCAGTCATCTTTGACTTCGCGTAGTTTCTCCACCCGGTAGGGCGCCCGCACCAGCTCGACTTCGCCGTCTGCGGCTGCCAGTTTGTCGAATCCGTCGACGGTTACCACGTGGCTTTCGAAACCCGCTCGCCCCGCTCCGGCGAGCGCCACAAGCGCCGGGCCATAGCTGCGGTCGATCAGGGCACGCAGATCCGGAACCTGCGCCGCGGCCTGGGTGCGGTACCGGCCATCGGTGCACAACACGGTCGCCTTCTCATCGGGCCCGTCAGCTGCGGCGACCCACAGTGCCGCCGCGGATCCGCTGAAACCCGTCAGATAGCGAATGTTGATCAGGTCGGTCACCAAAAGTGCGTCGAGTCCGTCGGCACGTAGCCCCTCACGGAGCCGTTGCCTGCGGTCGACGTGACTGCGGACGGTCGTCATAGGTGTCGACGCTACCGCGATACGCTGGGCCCATGCCCCAAGCTGGAACACGTTCCATGACGACACAATGGCTCACCCGAGGCGCCGTCTTCGCGGTCCTCATGGTGTTGATCCGTGTGGTGCAGGGATTGGCCATCAGCCTGTGGGAGACCCACGGCACGTCCATCAACGTCGTGCTTGTCCTGGTCTTCATCGCGGCGGTGTCGGCATGGGCCGTCGCGGACGGCCGCGGGGACGCTCAGCGCAATCTCGATCCCGACCGTCGCGACGATCTGGCCATGTGGTGGCTGCTGGGCGGCACCTTCGCCGGCGTCGTCAGTGGTCTGGTGGTCTGGCTGATCAGCCTGTTCAACGACGGAATCTATGCCGCAAGCATTCTCGCCGAGCTCACCACCACCGCGGCGTTCGTGGCTCTCCTGGTGTTCGCGCCCGCGATGATCGGCGTCTTCGCCGGCCGGCTGATCGTGGATCGCACGCACAAGGAGCATGCCGCAGTGCAACAGTCCGATACCGACGTGTTTCAGGCTGTTCAGGAAGAAGCGGACGTCACGAAGTAGCGCAGGGCCAGCAGGTATCCCTGCACGCCCAGCCCGACGATCACTCCGGTGGCCAATGCGCTGAGGTAGGACTTGTGCCGAAACTCTTCGCGGGCGTGCACATTCGAGATGTGCACCTCGATCAGTCCGGCGGTCAGTTCGGCACACGCGTCCCGCAGTGCCACCGACGTGTGGGTGAGCGCACCGGCGTTGAGGATGACGGGGTCCTTGGCGTCGGCGGCGTCATGCACCCAGCCGAGCAACTCGGCTTCGCTGTCGCTCTGGCGCACCTGAACCTCGACACCCAACGCACCGGCCTCGGCCTGGATGAGAGAAACCAGCTCCACGTAGGTCACGCTGCCGTAGACGGTGGCCTCTCGCTTACCGAGACGACCGAGGTTAGGGCCGTTGAGAACCTGAACCGTCACAGGAGCACTCCTTCGCTGCGCGCCTCGCCCGCCACCACCGAGTAGGCAGCTGCCAACAGCGACGGATCGGGTCCTTCCAACCGTCCCGGCTTGGCCAATCCGTCGAGGACCACGAAACGCAGTATGCCCGAACGAGTCTTCTTATCGCCCTGCATATATTCGACGAGTTGTCCCAGCGCGTCGACGTCGTAGCTGACCGGCAGCCCCAGCGCGGAGAGCACCCGGACATGGCGATCAGCCGTCTCGTCGTCTAAACGCCCTGCCAAACGGCCCAATTCGGCGGCGAACACCAAACCGACCGACACCGCGGCACCGTGGCGCCAGCGGTACCGCTCGCGCCGCTCAATGGCGTGACCAAGCGTGTGGCCGTAGTTGAGGATCTCGCGCAGTTCGGCTTCTTTCTCGTCTGCCGCCACCACCTTGGCCTTGACAGCAATCGAGCGCTCGATGAGTTCGCGCAATACCGGTTTGGACGGATCGATCGCCGCCTGCGGATCGGCCTCGATGAGGTCGAGGATCGCGGGGTCTGCGATGAAGCCCGCCTTCACCACTTCGGCCATACCGGCGACGATCTCATTGCGTGGCAGCGAGTCGAGGGTGGCCAAGTCCACGAGCACCGCCCCCGGCTGATGAAATGCGCCCACCAGGTTCTTGCCCGCCTCGGTGTTGATGCCGGTCTTGCCGCCCACCGCGGCGTCAACCATGGCCAGCAGCGTGGTGGGCACGTGGACCACCTTCACGCCGCGCAACCATGTGGCCGCGGCGAAACCAGCGGTGTCGGTGGCCGCTCCTCCCCCGAGACTGACTACGGCGTCCCTGCGCCCGATCCCGATGCGGCCCAACACTTCCCAAATGAAGCCGAGCACGGCCAAGTCCTTGCCCGCCTCCGCGTCGGGAATCTCGACGCGGTGCGCGTCGATTCCGGTTTCTGCCAGGGTCTTGCGAATCTCCTCGGCGGTGACGGCCAGGGTGGGCTGATGCAGGATCGCCACTTTGTCGGAGCCCTTGAGCGCGCCCACCAGCTCACCCAGCAGACCCGTCCCCACGATGACCGGGTAGGGCGGATTCACCTCGACGGTAATCGTCGTCGGGTTGGCGCTAGTCATTGTCTGCTCTTTCCTTGGTTTCGGTTCCGGGGGTGTCCGTGTGCGGGGCGCTTGAAGCCCGGCGCCGTGAGCGTGGGCGCCGACGAGGCCGCCGCCTCGAGGAGACGGGACCGGTGCCCGTCTCGGGGTTCTCCAATCGCGAGACGATCATCCGCACCACCGCACCGGGGTTTCGCCTATCGGTGTTCACCTTGATGGTGGCGATCTCCCGGTACAGCGGCACACGCTGCGACATCAGTGCCTGATACTTCTCGGCGTGGTTCGGCCCGGCCAGCAGTGGACGCACCACGCTGCCACTGGTACGTCGAATGCCTTCCATGGCACTGATTTCCAGATACACCACGGTGTGCCCGGCCAGGGCTTCCCGAACGCCCGGGGTGAGCACGGCGCCGCCACCCAACGAGACCACGCCGTCTTGTTGATCCAATGCCTGTCGAATCACCGATTCCTCGATGCGCCGGAATTCCAGCTCTCCGTCGGTAGCGAAGATATCGGCGATGGTGCGCCCGGCCTCGGTTTCGATACCGGTATCGGTGTCATAGACATTGACGTTCAACGCTTTTGCCAGGCGACGGCCGATGGTGGACTTACCCGACCCGGGTAGCCCGACGAGGACGGCTTTGGGGCTCATCCCGCTGTATTAGCCGCTCTTCGCGCAGTCTGCTCAGCGGAAGCCTCCCGGCGCGGCTCCCGCTGCGCCACCGCGTCCAGGTACGCGCCGACGTTGGTCTTGGTCTCGGACAGGGAGTCGCCACCGAACTTCTCCAGGGCGGCGCGCGCCACCACCAGCGCCACCATCGCCTCGGCGACCACGCCTGCGGCCGGAACCGCGCACACGTCCGAACGCTGATGAATGGCCACGGCCTCATCGCCGGTAGACATGTCCACCGTCGCCAACGCCCGCGGAACGGTCGAGATGGGCTTCATGGCCGCGCGCACCCGCAGCGGCTGGCCGTTGGTCATGCCGCCTTCCAGGCCGCCGGCGCGATTGGTGGAGCGCAGGATGCCGTCGGGGCCGGGGTAGATCTCGTCGTGCGCGGCACTGCCGCGACGGCGCGCGGTGGTGAACCCGTCGCCGATCTCCACACCCTTGATGGCCTGGATGCCCATGATGGCGGCGGCCAGCTGGCTGTCCAGCCTGTCATGTCCGCTGATGAACGACCCCAGACCCACCGGCAGACCCGAGACCACGACCTCCACCACGCCGCCCAGGGTGTCGCCGTCCTTCTTGGCCGCCTCGATCTCGGTGATCATGGACTGTTCGGCCTGTGCGTCGAACGCCCGTACCGGGCTGGCATCGATGGCAGCCAGGTCCGCGGCACCGGGAACCGGCCCGTCGTAGGGATCGGAGTCGCCGATGGAAATGACGTGCGAGATGACATCGACACCCAGGGCTTGTTTGAGGAATGCCTTGGCGAGGGTCCCCACTGCCACACGTGCGGCGGTCTCGCGCGCACTGGCCCGTTCGAGCACCGGCCGAGCATCATCGAATCCGTACTTGAGCATGCCGGCGTAGTCCGCATGGCCCGGCCTCGGCCGGGTCAGGGGCGCATTGCGCGCGATGTTCTCCAATTCAGCGGGATCCACCGGGTCCGGGGACATCACGGTCTCCCACTTGGGCCATTCGGTGTTGCCGACCTCGATGGCCACTGGACCGCCCAGGGTCAGGCCGTGCCGGACGCCGCCCAGCATGGTGACCTGGTCGGCTTCGAAGGCCATGCGCGCGCCACGCCCATAGCCCAAGCGGCGGCGCGCCAGCTGCCTGCCGATGTCCTCCGATGTCAGTTCGACACCAGCGACCATGCCTTCCAAGACCGCGACCAACGCGCGTCCATGCGATTCACCTGCCGTGATCCAGCGCAACACGTACACCATTGTCCCATGCGGGCTGGCCGACCCTCCACATTGATCCGCACAGTGGTTGGTTCTTTGTCAGATGCCCCTCAGACACCCGGTGCAAGGGTGCACAACCCAGCCGCCACCGCCGTCGCCAGGCACATCGACGGCCCATGCGGAACCGACACTTCCCGGCGACCCAATGCCAGCAGAATCAGACCGATCAGCCCCGTCACCAGCGGGGCGCCGATCGCCGCCAGAAACCACGCGTCCACACCGAACGCCCCGGACAGGCCGCCGGTGCCGAGGGCGAGCTTCACATCCCCCGCCCCCATCGCCCGCGGCGACAGCGCGTGCGCCACCAGGTACACGACGGCCAGTCCCACCGAACCTACCAGTAGCGGCGCACTGCGGTCCAGTATCGCCACCACGACAACCACTGCCGCGGCGGACAGCGTGAGCCAGTTCGGCAGCCTGCGATACCTGATGTCGTAATACGACAGTGCCGACATCCAGTACAGCACCGCCGCCCCCACCCCGTAAATCACGTGGGGAATGTAACTCCACGAGGCTAGATTTGGAGTAGTGACGAGAACATTGTGGAGTCCGCAGAAATACAGCCGGTTCGGCGATGAGCGCAGTCGTCCGTTCTACGAACTTCTCGCCCGCGTTCCGGCCTCGAACCCGCGCACCGTCGTCGATTTGGGTTGTGCCAGTGGCGCCTTGACGGTGGATCTGGCGAATCGATGGCCGAACGCCTCGGTGTTCGGTCTGGATTCCTCCGCGGAACTGCTCGCGACGGCCCCCGCCGATCTACCCGCCAACCTTCGCCTTGAACAAGCCGATATCGCCGATTTCCATGCCACCGGAGTGGACGTGCTGTTCACAAATGCCGCCTTGCAATGGCTTCCGCAGCACCGCGAACTCATCGCCAGATGGGCGCAGCAGCTCAATCCCGGCGGGTGGCTCGCCTTCCAGGTTCCGGGCAACTTCGGTGCATCCTCGCACGCCCTGATGCGCCGGGTCGCCGAGTCGCCACGCTGGGCATCGCGTTTGGATGGGGTTCTCCGCGGAACCGAGAGCACCGATGCGGCCGAAAATTATGCGCGCCTGGCGATTTCCGCCGGCTTGGTTCCGGATGCCTGGGAAACGACGTACGTGCACCTGCTCGGCGGGGACGACCCGGTGCTGCGCTGGGTACACGGCACCGGTCTGCGGCCGGTGATCTCGGCGCTTACTCCCGACGAATTCGCCGAGTTCGAGCAGGAATACGCGGCCTTGCTGCGGCACGCCTACCCGCGCACGGGTGATGTGACACCGTTCGGATTCCGCCGAATCTTCTGTGTGGCGTCCAAGCCCGATATGGGTCGATAGACTCCAACGGTGCCGGATACCACTGCCAAAGAACGCTCGCTGACCGGGCACGAGGCCCGCTGGGAACGGCACAACGTCGCTCGGCAGACCCGAATCGTGGAATCAGCCGTCGAGTTACTCGACGAAACGCCGCCCGGCACCGAGATTCCTGTGCAGGCGATCGCCAAGCGGGCCGGGCTGGCCAAGTCGGTGGTATACCGGCAGTTCGAGGGGCGCGAGGACCTGGACCGCCGAATCCGCTCCTACCTACTGCAGGACTTCGACGCCACGATCACGTCACAACTGGACGTCAGCAGAGGTTCGATCATCGACATCGTCACCAGAACCATCCGGGCCGTTCTCGATTGGATGACCGACTACCCACACCGCTATGAATTCATGCGTTCCGGGGCCACCGATGAGTACCCCGCCGTCGATGCGATTAGCACGGTCAAACTCCGCGTGGAACAGCGTGTTCGCGGCGTCTTGATTCCGATCACCGAGCAGCTCGGGATCGATTACTGCGTATTCGAGTCGGTCACCTACGCGGTGGTGACCATGGTCGAGGGATCGCTATCCCGGTGGCTGCGGGAAGAGGAACCCGCGCGCAACCGCACCGAGATCGTCGAAGATCTCGCGAGCTACGTCTGGTATGTGCTGGACGGCGCAGGGGGCTCAGCCGGTGTGTCGCTGGACCCGACGACCGAGCTTATGGCCACCGTCTCCCAACTGTCAGGCGCCGACCGCTAGCGGCACAGCTACGGGCGAACGGTCGGGCTCACTGCGGTACCGCGACGGGCGACCGTCGATGTGTAGCACCTTCCACAGCGGTCGCACCCACCACGGCCGCATTCCGATGTCCTCGGTGAGCTTGCGCATATCCCCGAAATACTCAGCAAGAGTATGCCGGGCATGCTCACTGCGCCAGAATGCCTGCTTGAAAACCTCACGCGGAATACCGAACTCGGCGGCAAAGGTCCGTGGCGGAATCATGATCTCGTTGGCCAGCAGCTTCATGACGACCGGGAACAGCAGGATGCACAGAGCGCGTTTGCGTGCGCTCATCAGCGGCATGTGTACGCGCAGGAATTCACCGGCGAAGGAGATGTGCCGCGCCTCTTCGGCGACGTGGATTTCCATCGTGCGCCGGACGGCCGGCGGCAGGTCGACGTCCTTACGGATCAACGACTTCTGGTAATGGTCAATGGGCTCTTCACCGCCCAGGATGCCGATGAAGAGGACCACATGGGCCCAACCGCCCGCTACACCGATAATCGGTGACAGCCTGCGGAACCACTTACGCATGCCCGGCACGTCGTCACCGATGCGGTTGACGAGCTCCTGGAACATCTGGATGTGGTTGCACTCCTCGGTCATCTCGTGGAGGCAGTAGCGGAACTCAGGCGAGCCGTTGGGCAGCTTCATGAGGTACTGCATCATGCCGCGGATCAGAATGCTCTCGAAGGCGAGTCCGACCTTGACGCTGTTGGCCAATCGCCATCGGCCGATCTCGATTTGACGGTCGAGGGGCAGATCCCGGTACCACTGGGTGGCGCCGAGGGTGTCCAGCTCGGGGTTCAGCACCCAGCGGGGGTCGTTGCGATTGATCTGATAATCGGGCGCATCCCAGTCGATGTCCGTGAAGGGATCGAAGTGCAGACGCACCGAGCCTTCGGACAGCGTGCGCAGTGTCTGCAGGTACTCCGCGTCGAAATCGCTCGGCCCGGGGACGGTGTAAAGCGGCATTGCTTCCTCCTCGAATTGCCTACCAATTTACTGGGACGCGGCATCCCATGCAACATCTGATGGGGCCGAAAGTCCCACAAATTTCATTACCGCAGGTGAGTAGGGAGACCCCCTGCGGCGGACATGCTCGAATGCGCGTGAAAAGGGCCCCTTCAGGGACGTTTAGGCACGCTCGGAGCTGGAGTGCCAGCGCAGAACCGCGGCCATCGCTGCACGCGGGGCGGCCTGCCCGGTGAACAGTTCCACCTGGGTGAACGCCTGGTTCAGCAGCATTTCCAGGCCACCGACCACCACCGCTCCCCGATGCTGCGCGACGGCGGCCAGTTCGGTCGGCCAGGGGTGATAGATGACGTCGAGAATCGCCGGAGCCGCGGCCAGCCACTGCGCGTAGGGAGCGACCGCGTCTGCGGGAACCGTGCTGACCAATACCCCAGACGATCGGCACACCGAAGACAGTGCCGCATCGTCGAAACCAAGCACCGAGACCGGCAGGCCCAGCTGCTCGGCGAGTTCGACAACGCCCTGAGCTCGGCCCGCATCACGCGCCACCACGGTGAGAGACTGCACACCCATGGCCACGAGCGCCACGAGCGCCGGACGGGCGGTACCGCCGGCACCCACGATTACCGCCGGCTTCCCGCCCGGGTCGATGCTCGCGCCCCGCAGCGCCCCCAACACTCCGTCGACATCGGTGTTGTCCGCAAGCCAGCCCTCACCGGTGTGCACCAGCGTGTTGGCGGAACCGATCGACCGGGCCCGTTCGGTGGCACTCGACGCGAACTCAAGGGCGGCGAACTTGCCCGGCATGGTCACCGAGAAGCCCACCCACTCGGGCCCGGCACCGCCGACCACACCGGGCAGCTGCTCGGCCGTGCATTCGATGCGTTCGTAGGTCCAGGAGGCCAGACCCAACGCACGATAGGCCGCCAGGTGCAGATCCGGTGAGCGCGAATGCCTGATCGGCGAGCCCAGCACCGCAGCGCGGCGAACGTCAGCTGTACTCATGCTCTTCGCCCGAATGGCTCATCGCGCACTGTCCAGGATGCCATCCTTCTTGGCCATCTCGATATTTGCCAGGTGCTCGTTGTAATCGGCGGTGAACAACGTGGTGCCTTCGGCATCGATGGTGACGAAGTACAGCCAATCCCCCGGCTCGGGATGCTCGGCGGCCTGCAATGCCTCCGGGCTCGGCGAACTGATCGGGGTGGCCGGAAGCCCCTGCGAAACATAGGTATTCCAAAGTGTCTTGCGCTCGCGGTCGTCGTCGGTGGTCGCGACTTCCTGACGATCCAACGGGTAGTTCACCGTGGAGTCGAATTCCAGCTTCTGATGCTTGGCGAGCCGGTTGTAGACCACCCGCGCCACCTTTGCGAAGTCGCGAGGCTTGGCCTCGCGCTGAAGCAGCGAAGCCACCACCAGCACCTCATACGGCGCCAATCTGGCCGCATCGGCGTTGAGCAGGCCGAGCTGCTGGTACTGCGCGCTGCTCTCCCGGATCAGCGAAGCGAGAATCTGCTCCGGCTCGGCCATCGGATCGAAGTCCCAGCGCCCGGCGGCGATCAATCCCTCGATGCGGCGGTGATCGTCTCGCACGGCGTTGACGCCGTTGGACGCCCAGTCCGAAACCGCCAGCTCGGCCTGCGACGCGGTCGTGGCGGCCTGACGCAGATCCGAGGCGGCCACACAATGCTTGTCGCCGTCGAGGTCCACACACGAGGCCCGGGCGATCAAGGTGAAAATGCCCTCGGTGACCGCGCCGTTGACCACCGCGGAGACGTCATCGAGCTGACGACCCTCCGGGATGACCAGCAGACCGACCCGGTTCTCCTGCTCCGCGAGACGGGCGACGGCATCCTTACCGGGGATCTTGGTGCGCAGCTTGTAGAAGCCTGGCTGGATCGCCGCGATGGCCTGATTGCCCTGCGCGGCATCGGTGAACGCGCCCGGGGTGGCCACCACACCCTCATCCTTCAGCCGCTGTCCGATGACCTTGGTGGTATCGCCACGGTGCACCTCGAAAACGAAGTCCTTGACCCCGGACCCGGAGTAGTCGGTAACGGGGGCGTCAGCACCGAACAGGCTGTCCCACAGCTTGGCTCCGCCGACAACCGCCGCGACCGTCATGATGACAACCAGCGCCAGGCCCAGCAGGCCCACGTTACGTCGGCGACGCGCCGCTGCTCTACGCCGAGCCCGTTCACGACGAGTCTCGCGCGGGCGCGGGCCAACAGCGACCGGCACGGCCCGGCGGCCGCCTCCCCATTCGTCGTCCTGCTCCTGGCGATCGCCCCAATCGCGCCAGTCGCTCAACGCGAGCCCCCCTCACTGCCACACCGGCGCCGCTGCTCAAGCCAATCCTGCAGAATGGCCACCGCGGCCGCCTGGTCGATGATGCCGCGCTGCTGACGAGACCGTACTCCTGCTTCACGCAAAGAACGCTGAGCGGTGGTGGTAGTGAAACGCTCGTCTACTAAACGCACCGGCACCGGGGCGATACGTTGACCCAGTTCGCGGGCGAACCCGGCCGCGTCGCGTGCCGATGCCCCCGTGCCCTCACGCAGGTTGCGTGGCAAGCCGACGACGACCTCGACCACGCTCATCTCCTCGACTAGTTCTGCGATACGCCGGAAATCACTGTCTTCCTTGCGATCCCGCGCGACCGTCTCGACCGGTGTGGCAAGAATTCCGTCCGGATCGCTCGACGCGACGCCGATCCTGACAGTACCCACATCCACGCCGAGACGACGCCCTCGGCCCGGGTCATCGGGGCCTGGACGATCCGGGGTGGCGGCTGCGGTATCGGGCACTCGGTTCAGGCCCGGCGGATCTGGTCACGCAACGCCTGCAGCGCCGCGGCGATGCCGGAGGGATCCTTGCCGGACCCTTGTGCCGTATCGGCCTTGCCTCCGCCCCGGCCGTCCACCGCCGGGCCGATCGCGGCCACCAGGTCGTTGGCGCGCAGCCCGGCGTCTTGGGCCGTCTGATTGACCGACACCACGAAGGGCACCGTACTGTCGTCCGCGGCGATCAACGCGACGACCGCGGGATCGCTGCCGAGACGGCCGCGAATGTCCCCCACCAGGCTGCGCAGATCGCCCGCACCAGTTCCGTCGGGTAGCCGGTGGGCCACCACCGTGGCGTTGCCGATGCGTTCCGCGTTGTCCACCAGTGTCGCGATCGAAGCCTTCACCGAAGCCAAACGCGTTTGTTCGAGCTCCTTTTCAGCCACCTTGAGCCGCTCCACCAGTGTGGCGACGCGCCCGGGAACCTCGTCGGAGGGCACCTTCAGGCTCGAAGAGAGCGCCGACATCAGCGCGCGTTCCTTCGACAGATAGCGAAACGCGTCGAGCCCGACGTACGCCTCCACGCGACGGACACCGGAGCCCACCGAGGACTCCCCCAGCAGTGTCACGGGTCCGATCTGTGAGGAATGCGCCACGTGGGTGCCACCGCACAGCTCCAACGAGAACGGTCCACCGATATCGACGACGCGGACTCGGTCGCCGTAGTTCTCGCCGAAGAGCGCCATCGCACCCATCGACTTGGCCCGGTCCAGATCGGTGACGAAGGTGTTGACGGGGTAGTTGGCCTCGACCGCCTTGTTGGCGACGTCCTCCACCTCTTGGCGCTGGGCGTCGGACAGCGCACCTTGCCAGCTGAAGTCGAAACGCAGGTATCCGGGTCGGTTCAGCGATCCCGCCTGAACGGCGTTGGGGCCCAATACTTGCCGCAGCGCTGCATGCACCATGTGGGTGCCCGAGTGGCCCTGTGTCGCGCCGTGCCGCCAGTGCGGATCCACGGAGGCGACCACCTGGTCGCCCTCGACGAACTCGCCGGATTCCACCGTCACCTTGTGCACGAACAGTGTTTTCGCGATCCTCTGAACATCGGAGACCTTTGCCTGTGAGGTGGCATTGGTCCCATCTCCACGAAGGGAACCGATGTCGGCAATCTGGCCACCCGACTCGGCGTATAGCGGGGTGCGATCCAGTACGATTTCGGCCTCGGCGCCCGCCGAGGCGACCGGCACCCGGGCACCATCTACAAAGATCCCCAGAATCCTTGCCGCCGAATCCAATTCGTCGAATCCGGTGAACTCCGTGGGGCCCGCGTCGACGAGTTCGCGATACACAGTCAGGTCGGCGTGAGCGTGCTTACGGGCGGCGGCGTCGGCCTTGGCGCGCTGCCGCTGCTCGTTCATCAGATCCCGGAAGCCGTTCTCGTCCACCGAAAGTCCGGCCTCGGCGGCCATCTCCAGGGTGAGCTCGATCGGGAAGCCGTACGTGTCGTGCAGCGTGAATGCGTCGGTACCGGAAAGGGTGGCTTTGCCTGCCGTTTTGGTCTTGTCCGCGGCATCTTCGAACAGCTTGGAGCCCGATGCCAGGGTGCGATTGAAAGCGGTCTCCTCCGCTACCGCGATGCGGTTGATGCGCTCGAAATCGGCGACCAGCTCCGGGTATGACGGGCCCATGGCGTCACGCACGACGGCCATCAGCTGGCCCATCATCGGCTGCTCGACGCCAAGGAGTTTGGTGGAGCGGATGATCCGGCGCAGTAGGCGGCGCAACACGTAGCCGCGGCCTTCGTTGCCGGGGCTTACCCCGTCACCGATGATGATCGCCGCGGTACGAGCGTGGTCCGCGATGACGCGGTAGCGCACGTCGTCCTCGTGACTGCCTTGTCCGTACCCGCGCGGGGCAACCGCCGCCACGCAGTCGATGACGGGCCGCACCAGATCGGTCTCGTAGACGTTGTCAACGCCCTGCAGCAGACAGGCGATGCGCTCGACACCCATACCGGTGTCGATGTTCTTGCGTGGCAGCGGCCCAAGGATCTCAAAGTCAGACTTCGAGGTGCCTTCGCCGCGCTCGTTTTGCATGAACACGAGATTCCAGATCTCGATGTAACGGTCTTCGTTGGCCTCCGGACCACCCTCGATGCCGTACTCGGGGCCGCGGTCGTAGTAGATCTCCGAACACGGGCCGCACGGGCCCGGAATGCCCATGGACCAGTAGTTATCGGCCATGCCGCGGCGCTGGATGCGATCCAGCGGCAGGTCGGCGACCTCACGCCACAGCTCGATGGCCTCGTCATCGTCGAGATAAACCGTGGCCCAGAGCTTTTCCGGATCGAAACCGTAGCCGCCCTCGGACACCGGGTTGGTCAGCAGGGTCCAGGCGAGGCGGATCGCCTCCTTCTTGAAGTAGTCACCGAAGGAGAAGTTTCCGGCCATCTGAAAGAAGGTGTTGTGCCGGGTGGTGATGCCCACCTCGTCGATGTCCGGGGTGCGAATGCATTTCTGGACACTGGTGGCCGTGTTGTACGGCGAGGTCCGCTGTCCCAGGAAGAAGGGCACGAACTGGACCATGCCGGCGTTGACGAACAGCAGGTTGGGGTCGTCGAGGATCACCGAGGCGCTTGGTACCTCGGTGTGACCGGCCTTCACGAAGTGGTCCAGGAATCGCTTCCGGATCTCGTGTGTCTGCATGTCGTCCTTGGGTGTAGCTGGGGAATCTGACCGGACTACCCTACCGGTGTGTCCGCCTACCGCCGGTATACGCCAAGGTCAGCCGGCACCTCCACCGAGTATCTACTTCGTCACAGGGCGCCAAGCTAATCGCAAACAGACTCTCGACGCATATGAATGGCCGCAGGTAGTGATCGCAGCAATTGCGACTTTTTTCGCGCCCGCAGACTGTTGAACCGGCCGACCCGCTAGGGCGCCTGGGGCGCGTAGCGAGTCGAGTTGTCGACGGCACCGCCGACGGGTGCAGTCGCCAATCCCGCGAACGGGCCAGGCAACGGGCTCAACAGAATGCCAACGCCCGCCTCGGCGGCATTTCCGGCGGCACTCGCTCCGACATCGCGACCGTACTGCTCCACCCACGGGTCAACCGGCGCGGGCGGCGGAGCCGGGTCTTCGAGAACGGGCTGGTGCCGGTGCCGTCATCGCGGCCAGTGATGCCGGCAGTGGCCCGCAGCCGAACGCATACCCAATGCCATGTCGTCCACTATCCCGACTGTGTGGGTCAGCGCTTGACCCCGCGCCGAATGATGGCGCGCAGCTTGTCCAGTCGCGATCCGATCTCGCGTTCGTTGCCGTGGTCGGTGGGCTGGTAGTAGTCGGCGCCCACCAACTCGTCCGGCGGGTACTGCTGCGCCACCACACCGTCCCGGTCGTTGTGCGGGTAGACGTAGCCGACGGCGTTGCCGAGTTTGACGGCTCCGCTGTAGTGCCCGTCACGCAGATGGGGCGGAACCAGCCCGGCCTTGCCCTCACGGATGTCGCCCATCGCCGCACCCAACGCGGCCGGGACCGCCCCCGACTTCGGCGCGGTCGCCAGGTGGATGGTGGCGTGGGTCAGGGTCAGCTGCGCCTCCGGCATGCCGATCAGTTGCACCGTCTGCGCCGCCGCCACCGTCAGGGGTAACGCAGTGGGGTCAGCCATCCCGACGTCCTCGCTGGCCAGAATCATCAGCCGCCGGGCGATGAAACGCGGATCCTCCCCCGCGGTCAGCATGCGCGCCAGGTAGTGCAATGCGGCGTCCACGTCCGAACCACGGATCGACTTGATGAAGGCACTCACCACGTCGTAGTGCTGGTCGCCGTCGCGGTCGTAGCGCACCGCGGCGCGATCCACCGACTGCTCGACAACCTCCACGGTGACCGTCTGACCAGCCTCCGCGGCGACCTCCAGGGCGGTCAGCGCCCGCCGCGCGTCGCCGGCGGCGAGCTGCACCAGCAGGCTCAGCGCTTCGGGGTCCACGGCCACGGCCCCGCCGAGCCCGCGTTCATCGGCGATAGCCCGGGCAAGCAACTCGCGAATATCGTTGTCCGCCAACGGTTGCAGCTGCAAGATCAGTGAGCGCGAAAGTAGGGGGGCTACCACGGAGAAGGAGGGGTTCTCGGTGGTGGCAGCCACCAACAACACCACGCGGTTTTCCACGGCCGCCAGCAGCGCGTCCTGCTGCGTCTTGGAGAACCGATGCACCTCGTCGATGAACAACACTGTCTGCTGGCCGTGCACGGCAGCGCGGCGCGCGGTGTCGATGACGGCCCGCACCTCTTTGACTCCGGCCGACAGCGCCGACAATGCCTCGAATCTGCGGCCGGTCGCCCCCGAAATCAACGATGCGAGAGTTGTTTTCCCGGTGCCCGGCGGTCCGTACAAGATGACCGAGGCGGCCCCGGAGCCGTCGACCAGACGACGCAACGGGGACCCCTGCTTGAGCAGGTGCCCCTGCCCCACCACCTCATCAAGAGCCGCGGGGCGCATCCGGACAGCAAGCGGCGCGTTGGGCGGCACCCCCGGGTCGGTGGGGGCACCGAAATCGCCCCCGGGCACGTCGAACAGGCTGTCTGACACGTCTCAGGCTTACCACGTCGGGCCGACTGGTTCAGCTCGCCGGTTGCGTGACGAAATCGATGAGTTCCTCCACACGGCCGATCAGGGCCGGTTCCAGGTCGGTCCAGGTGCGCACCTTCCCCCGGATTCGGCGCCAGGCCTCGGCGATCTCGGTTTGGCTGCCGTGCGGCCAGCCGAGCGCCTGGCAGATGCCGTGCTTCCATTCGATGTCCCGCGGCACGGTGGGCCAGGCGTGCAGGCCGATCCGCTCGGGTTTCACCGCCTGCCAGATGTCGACAAACGGGTGCCCGACCACCAGGGTGTGCGCGCCGTAGGGGCCCTTCTGCACTGTTTCGGCAATGCGCGACTCCTTCGATCCCTTCACCAGGTGATCGACCAGTACCCCGAGCCGGCGGCCCGGGCCGGGCTGAAATTCCTTCACGATGGCCGCCAGGTCGTCCACCCCGCCCAGGTACTCCACGACGACGCCTTCCACACGCAGGTCGTGGCCCCACACCTGTTCGACGAGTTCGGCGTCGTGGCGGCCTTCCACATAGATTCGGCTGGCCAGCGCCGTGCGCGCCTTGAGGCCGGGCACCGCAACTGATCCCGAAGCGCTCCGGGTCGCCTTGGTGGGTGTGTGCCGCAGCGGTTCTTTGAGAATGACCGGCTTGCCGTCGATGAGGTACCCGGGGCCAACGGGGAACCCACGAACGCGGCCATATCGGTCCTCCAGATCCATCCGCCCGTACTCGATGCGCACCACGGCGCCCACGAATCCCGTCTGGGCGTCCTCGACGACCGTGCCCACGGTCGCGGCAACCTCGGTCGATTGCACACGTCGCGGGGCGTGCGGGTTGTTGGAGAGGACGTCGGATCCATAACGGTCAGCCACCGGGCGATCGTAGGAATGCGTCCATGCCCCACCGCGTTGCGACGCGCCCGCGTAACTAGACCGTGACCGGGACCGCGTGCGCGTGGGTGCAGGTGTCCACCACCGAATCGGTCAGCACCCCCTGCACATACAGATCGCGGGTGCGTGACCGCTGCACCTTGCCCGAGGAGGTCTTGGGCAGCTGACCGGTCTGCAGCAACACGACGCCGGCCAGTGCCAGGCGCGTGCGATCGGACACCGATCGCTTGATCTGGGCGATGTGTGCGTCATCGGCACTGAAGCGTTCGGCGGCGATCACCACCTGTTCGGTGATCGCACCCGGGACCGAGAACGCCACGACATTGCCCTTGTGTATTCCCGGCACGTCCTCCACCGCCCATTCGAGCTGTTGCGGGTCACCGTGGCGACCGTCGAGTGTCTTCCAACAGCTGGCGAAGGTCAGGACGTCATCCCCCGCCGCGGCGGGGGATGACGAGGCCCTCATTGCGGCAGGCGGCACCGGAAATCGGCAAGCGCTGGAACCGGTAGGCGAAGCTGTCGGAGGTGATCGCCAAGGTGGCCTCGGCCATGCCATCGGCCAACGCACTGTTGTGCGATGTCACCAGTAACCTCAAATATCTACGCGCGGAATATTTTTCGCAGGGGATGACAACGCTGTCATGGCGAACAGCGTCGAGGCTACGAAGATCGGCGGTGCGCGATAAACCCGGCGCGTTCTGATGTGTCAAGTCAGTGGCAGGCCCTGCCTTGTATGTCAGATTGGATGACGTACAAGTGTGACACTCGACACTTTCGGGAAGGTATCAGTCATTTTGATCCACTGAAAGATACTCGTGCACAGCCTATTCGAGAGTCTGCCATAAGATCAGGCTGACCGAATGAGTCAAGACGCTAGTCCTCGATGAGGGTCTCGCCGCGCAGCCCGGCGAGGACGGCAGCGGCATGCTCGGCCACGAGCTGATCGCCCACCCGTTCGGCCGCCGCGTGCAACGCCGTCCATCTGCCCAGTAGCGCGGGATGGCTGGGTGCGGGGTTCCCGAACACGACCGCGTCGTCGTCTTCGTCATCCTCGAGGTCTACATCCACCGCGAAGTACTCATGGGTGGCGAGCCACACCCACATCAGTCGCGCGTCCAGGATGCGTCGCGTGAGAGTCTCGTCGTCGGCCAGCGCCGGAGCGATGGATACCACATCGGAGCGCCACGCTTCGGTCATCGCATCATCGAGTTCGGCGACTTCTTCACGTTCCGCGGCGCCCAGAAACTCCGGATATACGGTCAGCGCGTGCGCGATATCCCACACGATGTCGCGGAATCCGCCCCATTCGTAGTCGAGGATTCGGACGCCGTGTTCGGTGACGAGAATGTTGTCCGGGGCGACCTCGGAGGGACTGAAGGCCCGGACCCCACCCTTCCCGAAGAATTCAGCTGTTTGCTGCAAGCGAGAAATCAGCGCCGATGGCACCTCAAGGGAGTACTCGCTTCTCAGGATCTGCTGCAGCGGCCCGATGGTTTCCGCCCCGCCCAGACGCTGCTGCGACGGGTCGACGTCGATCTTCTCGACGTCGAGGCGACGGAGTAGCGCAGCAAAGTCGCCTTCCCGCCCGACAGTGGCAACGTGCATGCGCCCCAGGGCTTGCGCCCACGCCATCAGCGCGTGGTTTATCGCAGCACGATTGCGCTCGGCGAGCAGCTCGGACATGGTCGGCGCCGAACCCAGGTCGGTGAGCACGATGAGACGGTCGGCAATGGAATAGGCAACCAGCTCCGGACCCGGCCGATGCTTGGCCGTCAAGGAATTTGCGAACTGATACGAGACCACCTCGCGGAGCACCGCGGCATCGGATCCGCCCTCGGGCACCTGCTTGATCACCATCGACTTCGGCAACGCGAACGGGTTCTGCACGGCGCGCACCCGGATGACGATCGCAGGCCCGCTGCCACCGAGATCTTCGGGTTCAGCAAGCGTGACCGTCGCCCCCGCGCGTTTGGAGAGCAACTCCTCGGCTGTGGCGATAACCTGCGCGACGGGGTCTGCCAATAATGTCGTCATTACCGTCTCACCATACCCCGTCTTTATAAGACTGTGGGGCCGCACACACTCATGCCGATACTCCCCCCAAGATATTTGCCAGGATCCACCTGCGGTGATTCGGTTACACCGGGCGGATAGTCAGGCAGCGGTGTCACCCGCCGCCATCACGACCTCGTGGATCAGGCGCATCTTCTCCAGGACCGGGACCGGCAGCACGAACGGATACAAGTCGTCTCGGCCCATGGACCGGTTAACCATGTTGAGCGACCACGACAGCGGCAGCCACATCTCGATAATGGTGTCAAATCCGCTGGGACCCAGTACCCGGCGGTCGAAGGTGCCGCCCGCGGGCGCCAGCGCGAAGGATGCGGCGGTATCCAGGGTGTCCCGAATGTGCAGGTAGTGCGCGAAGGTCTCCGCCCAGTCTTCGGCGGGATGCATGGTGGCATAGGACGAGACGAAACTCGCCTCCCATCCCTCGGGTGCGCCCTGCTGATAGTGCCGATCGAGCGCGGCCTGATAGTCGGCGTCCGCGTCGCCGAACAACCCCCGGAACCTCTCAAGGTAGTCCGGAGCGCTTCCGACCAGCCGGTAGTAGAAGTAATGCCCGATCTCGTGGCGGAAATGCCCGAGAAGGGTGCGGTACGGCTCGTCCATCGAGACGCGAAGCTGCTCGCGGTGAACATCGTCACCTTCGGCAAGATCCAGGGTGATCACCCCGTTGTGATGCCCCGTCATGACCTTTTCCTGTTCACTGGACAACAGATCGAAGGCCAACCCGAACTCGGGGTCCATGTCACGCCCGGTGACGGGCAGTCGCAGCTCGGCGAGCTCAGCGATCAGGCGCCGCTTAGCTCCCTCCGCCTCCGCGAATGCCGGCAATGCCGTGCAATCACTGTCGCCCGGCCGGGTCCGGGTGAGCGTGCAAGAAGTACACAACGTTCCCGTACCAGTGCCATTGACCAGCCAATTGCATTCAGCGACATGCAGGTTCGCACACAGCTGATGGTTTTCGCCGTCGACGAATCCTGGAACGTCGTCGTCCGCGATGACCAGTAGCGCCATCTCGTCGAGCGAGAATCCGACGTGACTGCCGCAGGACAGGCACACCGAGTTCTCGAACGCCAAATGCTGGCCGCATTGCGGGCAGGTGAAGTCACGCATGAACGGAATCCTCCTCGCAAGGTGCGACATCCACCGAGACTTCGATGGTGCTGCTGTCGGAGTCGGTGTAGATGATGCCCCGCAAGGGCGGAACGTCGGCGTAGTCGCGGCCCCATGCGACGGTGACATACCGTTCGTCGGCCATCGTGTCGTTGGTCGGGTCGAAGGCGACCCAGCCGTCGGGCGGGACCCACACCGCCGCCCAGGCATGAGTGGCGTCGGAGCCGACGAGGCGGGGCTGCCCGGGCGGCGGATTCGTTGCCAGGTAACCGGATACGTAGCGCGCTGCCAGCCCCTGGGTGCGCAGTGCGGTGGCCGCGATCCGTGCAAAGTCCTGACACACACCTTCCCTCGCAGCCAAGACCTCGCTGACCTTGGTGGAAATGGTGGTCGAACCGGAGCGGTACTCGAAGTCGCGGTAGATGCGGCCCATCAAGTCCACGACGGCCTCCCCCAATGGCCGACCAGCGGTGAAACTCACTGCGGCATAGGCACGTACCTCTTCGGTGATCTCCGGAGGCACCAGGTCCAGCACGAACTCGGTGGCCAGCGCCGCCGCACCGGTGGGCTCACCGAAAGCCGGGCGGGCCAGCTCCCATGCCTGCTGCCAGAACGCTCCGGGCGGCGCCGGGTTCTCGACGTCGACGATCGAGTGCGCCGTGACGGTCAGCTCGCGGTGCGGCGTGGTGACGTGGAAGTAGGAGCTCAAATTCCCGTACAGATCCCTGCCTGCGGACCTGTCCGACGGGTCCGGCTCGACGATCAACTCACTGGATTCACAACGCTGACAATCGGTGTCACGCGGCGTGAGATAGCCACGCCCGTACGAGCTGGTGACATCGTCGGAGTATCGATACAGGGTGCGATGTGACACCTGATAGCGGATCACGGCAGCCTCCGCCTCGTGTCGGGACCCCACAAGGGCTGCATTCCGGTCGGCATGGACAGGTGGGTGGCGGCGACCACCGTGGACAGTTCACGCAGTGCCTGATGGACGTTGTCGAGGGTTTCAGCCAAGGTGTCGCGCTGCCCGTCCTCTCCGGCCGTGTCCAGATCGGCCGGGTCGATTCGGCGCAGCTGTGTCACCAGGTCTTCCACCAGTCGCTCCGGACGTGAGGTTCCCGAGGCACTGGGCAGTGACTTGAGGTCGGTGCGCAGTGACTCCACCTGATAGAGCAAGGATCTGGGGTTGTCCGCGTCGAACAGCAGCAAGTCAGCCACTGCCTCCAGGCTGATCTTGCCCCGGGTGCGACGGCGGTAGATCACGGAGGACTCACAGGCCACCAGCGTGGATTCGGTGACCGACTGGTCGGCCCCACGACCACGGACGGTGGTGAGGGTGGAACGCAATAGCGCGGTCAGACCGAGGCCGCGTTCGATGCGCTTCCCGATATCCATGATGGTCCAGCCGATATCGTGAACCGTCGATTCCGCTGCCAGCCCCGACAGCGCGAGAAGCCCTGCCAGCACCTGGGTTTGAGTCGCCGCCAGCACGGTATCATCGGCACGCGTGGGAACGTCACCGGATCGGGTGAACTCGTCGTACTCGGCCGCGCCGGCCGCGATGGCCCTGTCCATGCCGCCGAGCACCATCCACGTGTCGTTGGACATCTGGTCGCGGACCGCACGGGCGGCCAGACCGAGCCGCTCCACCGACTGCGCCAACGAACCGGCCCGTTCCTTGTCCACCGTCAAAGACCACAGCTGTGTTCCCAGGTCGTCGGAACCGGTTTCGGTGCCGGTGATGTCGCCCAACGCCTTCAACAGCACCGGGACGCATTCACTGGCCTCCATGAACTGCCGATAGCGGTACTCGTGGAACCGTTCCCGTGTCACGGACAGCAACCTGACCAGGTTCTCCGCACGCTCGCCGTACCGGCCCAGCCAGAACAGATCGGACAGCACGCGCGGCGAGCTGACCGCATCGGACCCGACCGATCGTCCGCTGGGCAGATCCAACGGAGCTACCGTCAGCGTCCGCTCGGTCTGATCACGATCCGGCTGCTGAACCCAAATGTCTTTGGCGGCCGAACTGTTGAGCGTCGACCCGGAATTCCCGGAGGTGGCGACATAGCCGAGGCCGCCAACCATCGGCGCATACCCGCCGCGCTGCGCGACCGTGAACAGACGGATACCGACCGGCGCGGCGGTGAGCGCTCCGGAGCGCAGGTACGTCGGGGCCACCGACAGTTCGGGGAGCTCTTGACCGACCCAGCGCCACGGGGCCGACTCGATGCGCGACCGCAGTGTTTCCAGGGTATGCACCGACTCCAACGGTCCGGTATAAGCCTCTTTCCCTACTGTCGATTTGACCAGGAGGGAGCCCAAGTTGGCGAGCAGATGCGAGCGCTCGGCGTCGATACCGCCCCACCAGGACTGTCCGCCGGACAGCGCGAGTGGCTCGTCGAGTATGCGCTGTGACAGACCCGGCAGGAAACGTGCCAATCCTGGGTTCTCCAGCACTCCACTGCCCAGCGAGTTGACGACGGTCACCGCGCCGCGACGGAGCACCTCGACCAGACCCACAACACCCAGCCGTGAATCGGCCCGAAGATCCAACGGGTCGGAGTAGTCGGCGTCGACACGGCGCAGTACCACATCCACCCGGCGCAGGGTACCCAGCGAGCGCATCCAGAGCTTGCCGTCGCGTACGACCAGATCCGCGGACTCGACTAGAGGGAAACCCAGCACCGAAGCCAGGTATGCCTGATCGAAGGATGTCTCCGAATGGATGCCAGGGCTGAGCACCACCACCACCGGATCCTCCACAGATTCGGGAGCCACATCGATGAGCGCCAGCCGCAGTGTCTGCGCGAAAGAAGAGGTCGGCCTCGGCGCCACCTTCTCGTACAGATCGGGAGCAGCGTGCGCGACCACCCGCCGGTCCGCCATCGCGTAGCCCGCACCGGACGGCGCCTGCGTCCAGTCCGCGTTCACGCGATAGTCACCGGTCGCGGTGCGGCCGACATCACACCCGAGCAGAAAGAGTTGATGTCTCCCGGGTAGTGCCATCCCGTGTGCGGCGCGCACATATCCGGGATGCGCGAAGATCAGCTCCGGTGGCAGCGCACCGGAGCTGATCAGCTCCTGCGGTCCGTACAGGTCGTGCAGAACGGCGTCCAGCAGCGTGGCCCGCTGGGTCAGTCCAACCTCCAGAACATTCCAGTCGTCCGGGTCCAGCAGCAGTGGCAGCCCGTCCAGTCGCCACGGCACAGGATGGGCTGGAGCGTCGGGCCCGGCCGCCGAGACCCGCCTCGAGTCCATGTAGGTGATGCCGTCGCTGTCGACCAAGGTGCGGACCCGGTCCAGCAGGCGGTCCAGACCCGGACGGCCGCGTTGCGCGATGGCGTCGGCCAGGTCGGTCCAGCCCGGGCGGACGCTGCCGTCCGGCGCCAGGAACTCGTCGTAACCCGCCCGGCTGCCTCGGCGCCCGACCTCGAACAGTGCGCCCTGCGCGCGAGCACTGCGGTACTGCGCGATCAACGGGTTATCGCCCAAGCCGAATCCGACGGGAGCCCCCGAAGCAGGTGCTGCCACCGGCCGTACCTTCCTTCCCGTTTCCGCTGTTTTGCCTGGTCCTACCTGCGTCCCACTGTTCTCGCCCGGCGCAGGTCCACGATGCCGGGCGCCACCACATCAGTGGACATGCGTGCTTGTTTCTCGCGCAAGTCTGACAAATCGACGCGCCCGGTGGTGTAACCGGTGGCATCGAAACGCCGACCACGGCGTGCCTCGGCGGCCACGGCATTGACCGGAGGGTCGTCGTAGGACCGGCCTCCCGGGTGCGATACGTGGTACGTACAACCACCCCGCGACAACGCGTTGGCGGTGTCGATGAGCTCGAAGCGCAGCGGGTCGTCGACCGTGATGCTCGGGTGCAACGCGCTGGGCGGCTGCCACGCGCGATAACGGACTCCGGCTACTTGCACATCCGGGTTGTCCGTGGAGAGCAGTGGGATGGGTTCGCCGTTACACGTGACGACGTACCGCGAGCGGTCCGCTCCGATCACGCGCACCTGCACGCGTTCGATCGAGGAATCCACATACCGTGCGGTACCTCCTGCGGTGACCTCCTCCCCCAGCACCCGCCACGGTTCGATGGCACCGCGCAGTTCGATCTCGATGCCGTCGAATACCGCTGTTCCGATCCGCGGGAACCGGAACTCGGTGAACGGATCGAGCCAACTGGTCTCGAAGGCGATGCCGTGCGCACGCAGGTCCGCGGCGACCTGTGCGATGTCGCGAATAATGAAGTGCGGCAACAAGTAACGGCCATGCAGGTTGGCGCCGTGACGGATGAGCGGTGCACGCAGGGGTTGTTCCCAGAATCGGGCGACCACCGAGCGCACCAGCAGCGACTGGACCATCGCCATCTGAAAGTGCGGGGGCATCTCGAATCCGCGCAGCTCCAGCAGGCCCAGACGCCCCCGCGCGCTGTCGGGGCTGTAGAGCTTGTCGATGCAGAACTCGGCGCGATGCGTGTTCCCGGTGATGTCGGTCAGCAGGTGACGTAGCGCGCGATCGATATGCCAGGGAGCTTCCGAATCGGCGAGCCGCTCGATCTCAGCAAAGGCTATTTCCAACTCGTACAACGCCTCTTCGCGGCCTTCGTCCACGCGCGGAGCCTGCGAGGTGGTGCCGACGAAACGCCCTGAAAACAGGTAGGACAACGCCGGGTGATGCTGCCAGTAGGTCAGGAGCGACACCAGCAGATCGGGTCGGCGCAACAGCGGCGACGTCGCCGGCGTGCGGCCACCCAGTGTGATGTGGTTGCCGCCGCCGGTGCCGGTGTGGGTACCGTCCACATCGAACGATTCGGTGGTCAGCCGCGCCTTGCGCGCTTCCTCGTATAGCACCTGCAACTGCCGGGACTGCTCGGCGAAACTGCCGGTGGGAGTCACGTTGACCTCGATCACCCCGGGGTCGGGGGTGACACTCATGACCTCCAGCCGCGGATCAGGCGGCGGGCCATACCCCTCGATCACCAATGGGCAGGTGACCGCCGCCTCCACGCGCGCGATGAGGTCCACGAAATCGTCGACGCTCTCCAGGGGCGGCAGAAACAGATACAGCAGATCGTCACGGATCTCCGCGACCAGAGCGGTGGGAGGCACCCCGTCGGCGGACACGACGATGGCGGCTGTCTCCGAGCGCGGAGCCTTCAGCTCCGCCGCTGCGCTCAGCGGATCGGCTTCGGACCGGTGCGGCGCCGGCTGCCAGGACACCGAATCCAGCGGGAGCCGCAGACCCGCCGGGGAATCGCCCCCGGTCAGCACTATCCGCCCGCGACGTAGTCGCCAGTCCGCACTTTCCCAGCCGTCGCCGTCCTCGCTGCGATGCAAGGGCAGCACATGAGCCGCCGGACGAGTCACCGCATCATCCAGCCGCGCCAGCAGTTCTGAACGACGATCCGCCGAATCCTCTTCTGGTGCAAGGTCATCAGCAGGATCCACCGGATCGCCCACGGGACGCCGAACCGATCCTGCCAGTCGGCCCAACGGATCCTCGTACGCCGCACGGACCTGGCTGGCGGGCAACCCGAGATCGCCCGCCAGGGCCAGTAACAACGCACGATCGGCGCCCTCGGGCGTAGACCAGTGACGGTCTTCGTCCCACGGGTCGGCCAGCAGTTCGGGGTTCGACCACAACGGTCGGCCGTCGCGTCGCCAGCACAGAGCGATCTGCCACCGTGGCAGAGGTTCACCGGGGTACCACTTGCCCTGACTGCGCTGCACCAAACCTGTTGGCGCCCAAGCCGCTTTGAGTCGAGCGGCAAGGTCGCTGGCACGCACCCGCTTCTGGTCACCGTCGGCGGCAATGGTCCATTCCTCGGCGGTCTGGTCGTCGACCGACACGAAGGTCGGCTCGCCACCCATCGTCAATCCGACGCCAGCCGAATCGAGTCGCGCGTCGATCTGCTCGCCCAGAGCCGTGACGGCCTCCCACGCTGACGCGTTGTACGGCAACGTGACTCGTGGGTCTTCGTGGACCCGGGTGACGGTGTTGGAGAAGTCCAATGTCGATTCGCACATGTCGGTGGCGCCGGTTATCGCCGCGGATGTCGACGGATGTGGCGTCGCGGAGAGCGGGATGTGCCCCTCGCCCGCGAGCAATCCCGAGGTGGGATCCAGGCCTACCCATCCGGCCCCCGGGATGTACACTTCGGCCCACGCGTGCAGATCGGTGAAGTCGGCGACCGGCCCGGACGGGCCGTCGATCGCGATGATGTCCGAGGTCAACTGCACCAGGTATCCGGACACGAAGCGTGCGGCAAGCCCCTTCTGCCGCAGGATCGACACCAACAGCCAAGCGGTGTCCCGACAAGACCCGATGCCGAGCGCCAACGTGGTGTCCGGCGTCTGCACACCGGGTTCCAACCGCACCGCGTAGCCGACATCCGAACACAACGCCTGGTTCAGGGTGACCAGGTAGTCGATGATGCGTGTGGTCGGCGGCATCGTGAAATTCGCCACCCAGGCGCGGACCAGTTCACCGGGCCCCGAACCGGGCACGGATTCATCCACCGTCTTGAGGTAGGGCTCCAGATCGGCCGCCAATGCCGGCGGATAGGCAAATCCGATGTGTTCGGCCCACTCCTCGATGAAGAAGTCGAACGGGTTGACCGATTTCAGATCAGCGATGAGTCCGACGGTGATCGACAGTTGCCGAGTCCGGTTCGGAAACACCACGCGGGCAAGGAAATTCCCGAATACGTCCTGCTGCCAGTTGATGAAGTGATCGTCAGGAGCGATGCGCAGTGAGTAGGCCTCGATAGGAGTTCGGGTGTGCGGCGCAGGGCGCAATCGAATCTCGTGCGGATGCACCTGCACGAGTCTGTCGAATGCGTAGCTGGTTCGGTGCTCCAGCGCCACCTTGATGCCCATCGGCTGATCCCACCATAACCTGGCGCTACCCGCATGGCCTGCGATTCGGAGCACAACGAACCGGAGGCCATGCGGGCCGACGTCGGTCGTCGCATGTAGCTCGAGCATGCGGATACGGTCGAAGAGGGGCCTGCAAACGCCACTATTCGCACACTCGGCTCGCACGTTCTTCGGCTAGGCCCGGCGCAGCTCATCACGCTCACCACGGGAGAGCTGATGGGTAACGACGTCATATCCGTCGGTTCCGATGTCGATATACGCATGTGGGTTCGCGCGCAGGTTGTGCACCCATGCGGGATCCTTGTCGGCGCCGCCACATGAGCCGAGGATGTAGATCTTGTCGTCGATGTCGAAGTAGGCCAGCGGATTCAGGCGCTTCTTTCCGCTCTTGGCACCGGTGTTCGTCAACAGCAAGATCGGCACGCCGGCGAATTGCCCACCGACCTCGCCGCCGTTCGCGTGGAACTGCCGGGCTATCCCGTCGTTGAATTCGTTGATCACCGAGGTGGGCTGCTCGTTGAAGGGTGTGTCATCACTCACCTCGCCAGAGTGCCACCGTTGCGCCGCGTTCTCCGGTTCCACTGTCAGGATGGCTGGGTGACGGTGGCGGCCTCTGCAGACCGACGGTGGTTCGGTTCGACCGAGATCCTGGTGGTAGCACTCATCGCGGTGGCCGTGGCCGCGGGGTGGCTACGCGAGGTCGTCGACGGCAACGAGAACCTGGCGACCGCGGGCACGGTGTTCTGCGGGGTATTCGTGCAGGCGGTCCCGTTCCTTGCACTCGGGGTAGTCGTAAGTGGGCTCGTCGCGACATTCGTCACGCCGGAACGTCTGGCGCGCTGGCTGCCTGACCGGTCGGTTGCCGCGGTGGCGGTGGCGGGCGTGAGCGGCGCGGCATTGCCCGGTTGCGAATGCGGGTCCGTTCCGGTAGCGCGCCGGCTGTACGGGCCGGGATCCGTTGGCTCGGCTGCGCTCACCTTCATGTTGTCCGCGCCGGCGATCAATCCGGTGGTGTTGGTGGCCACCGCCGTCGCCTTCCCCGGTCAGCCGAAGATGGTGCTGGCGCGCGCAGTGGCGTCCCTGCTCACCGCGATGGTGATGGGCATGGTCTGGTCACGGTGGGGCCGCGACAGCTGGGTCACTCGCAGACTGCCCGCCGCGCATGCCGGATCCTCTTCCCGCTGGACGACATTCACCGAGGCCGCGCGGCACGACTTCCTGCAGGCCGCCTCGTACCTGGCCATCGGCGCGGTCGCCGCGGCGGCCTTGCATGTGCTGGTACCGGCCTGGGTGTTCGAGCACCTGGCGGGCAACCTGGTGGTCGGGGTGGTGACCATGGCGCTGCTGGCCGTGGTGCTGGCGCTGTGTTCGGAGGCCGATGCGTTTGTCGCCGCGAGCATCACGATGCTGCCGCTGATTCCCCGGCTGGTGTTCCTGGTGGTGGGCCCGGCGGTCGACGTGAAGCTCATCGCGATGCAGTCGGGAATGTTCGGGCGGGCATTCGCGGCCCGCTTCGCCCCCGTGACATTCGTGGTGGCCACGCTCGTAGCGACAGGTGTCGGTATGGCAGTGCTGGGGATCTCATGAGACGCGATACCGAGAACACCCTGCTGATCCTGTTGGGTGTCAGCGTTGCCATGATCGCCGTGACGGGAACCTTCACCCGCTACGTCAAACCGGGGCTGCTGCCGTGGCTCGCCGCGTCCTCGGTCATCGTCACCGGACTGGGTCTGGCCGCGATGGTGCGCGATGTGCGCCGTGGCCGCACCGATCACGATGATGACCACGAGGGCCACGGCGATCACACGCATAAACACGGCGCCACATGGTTTTTGGTGCTGCCGATCGTCCTGCTGATCTTCATCGTGCCCCCGGCACTGAGCGCACGTTCCATCGCCCCCGCCAACATCGCGGCCTCATCCAATACGCCCCGTCGGGCCTTCCCCCCGCTGCCGCCGGGCGATGCGCCGGCAGTGCCGCTGCCGGAGGTCCTGATGCGCATCGCCGCCGGTTCCTCGGACACTTTGGCGGGACGCACGATCACCGTCACCGGTTTCACCTTCAAGGAGGGTTCGCGCACCGACCTGGCCAAGATCGTCATCGTCTGTTGCGCCGCAGATGCGCAGCTGGCGCGGCTGCAGATATCGGGCCCGGCGGCCGCATCGGCGTCGGCGCTTCCGGAGAACACCTGGGTGTCGGTGACCGGGACCGTTCCGGACGGGCAGAGCTATCGCGGCCCCTCGTCGATTCCCGTGATCGAGGTTAAGGGCGTCACCCGCACCGATCCACCCAAGAGCACCTACTGACGGGAGTCACGTTGCGGTACAAGGCCTACCTGTTCGATGTGCAGGGCACGCTGCTGGACTTCTTCGAGCCCGTCTCGCACGCGGTCGCGGAGTACGCCCCCGACATCGACGCCGCCGCTTTCACCCGCGCGTGGCGCGCGGACTACTTCGACCGGGTGTCCAACCTGAGACAGTCCGCGGAGAATTGGACCCGGGTGCAGGACCTGTACGCGCATGGTTTTGCGGATGTCTGCGCGACGTTCGGGCTGCCGAGCCCGGACGCCGCGACGGCCTCGGTTATCGCAGCCGCCTGGCAGCGGCTGCTTCCCTGGCACGACGTGCCCGGCGGGCTGGTGCGACTGCGCGAGCATGCCCTCGTCGCGACGTTGTCCAACACCGACATGGCCACGATGGTGAATCTGTTCAAATACCTGGGCATTTCATGGGATGCGGTGCTCACCGCCGAGCTTTTTGGACGATTCAAACCAGACCGGGTGACCTACCGGCGTGCGCTTCGTTATCTCGGTGTGGAGCCGGGCGAGGCGGCGATGGTGGCCGCACATCCGTACGACCTTCATGCCGCCCGAGAGATCGGCATGGGAACTGTGTTCGTCTCGCGGCCATACGAATACGGCGATCCCGTGTTGGCTCATGCCGACGAGGGATTCGACCAGCAGGTCGCCGACATCAACGACATCGCCTGAGAGCGGTCTCGGAACTAGCGCAGTCCCCGGGGGCGCACCAGTAGTACCAGCACCCCGGCCAGCACGATGCCGAACAGGTTGACCGCCAACTGCAGCGTGGATTGGCCGGCTATTTCCCATTCCCCCACCGTCGCCGCCACCACCGCGAATCCGGCGGCCGGCACGGTGGTCACGGAGATGAACACACCCACCAGCGCCGCCGATTTCGCCGACATCAGCGAGAGCATGCCGGCCGCACCGGCCAACAACGCGACCACCAGCGAGAACGGCCCCACCTGGAATATGAAGTCGACCTGCTGCAGCTCGCGCACGCTCTTGAGCGTGACCCATCCCGCGGCCTCGGCGGCCAATGCTCCGACTCCGGTCACGGCCATCGCCACCGGAAAACCCACCAACAAGGCGAGCAGCGATCGGCGGGCCAGCGACCATTTGCGCCGCACGATCGAAACCGCAAGTGCGGCAAGTGGGCCGAACTCGGGTCCCACCACCATGGCACCCACGATGGTGACCGGTGAATCGGTGACCACACCGACCGCGGCGATCAGGCAGGCCAAACACAGGAAGGCCAGAAAGGTCAGGTTAAGGGTCGACTCCTCGCGGGTGCGGCCGATCAGCTCATCCCAGATGACGGCGTCGGCGGGGTCGCCCTCCGCATCGTCCTCGGCCTCATAGGCGGTCTGCGAAATCACGGTGTCGAGCACCTCGGCGGTGATCGATCCCCACTTGTCGATGTCGATCGACTTAAGACCATCGAGCACGTCGTTGGCGGTCTCGCGGGCCACGTCGGCCGTGATCACATCACCCTCGGGCGCGATCGCGGCCTTGGGCACACGCACAATGTGCGTGACTCCCGTTGTGGTGGAGAGGAATTCCACCACTTGGTCGGACAGGTCGGCGGGTGCGATCACCCGAACGTGCAGCACGCGCGCTACGCGTTCGCCGGCTTACCCGACGCGTCGGCCCTCTCGGGCTTCGCGTCGATCCCGGATTCCTTGCGCTGCGCCGGGGTGATCGGCGCCGGGGCGTCGGTCAACGGATCGACACCACCGCCGGACTTCGGGAACGCAATGACCTCGCGGATCGAGGAGGTGCCCGACAGCAACGCGGTCACCCGGTCCCAACCGAACGCGATGCCGCCGTGCGGAGGAGCGCCGAAGGCGAACGCATCCAACAGGAATCCGAACTTCTCCTGGGCATCCTCGGTGCTGATGCCCATCACCTGGAAAACCCGTTCCTGGATATCGCGGCGGTGAATACGGATCGAGCCGCCGCCGATCTCGTGTCCGTTGCACACGATGTCGTAGGCATAGGCCAGCGCCGACCCCGGCTCGGTGTCGAAGGTGTTCTCCGACTCCGGCTTCGGCGAGGTGAAGGCGTGGTGCACCGCGGTCCATGCGCCAGAGCCGACGGCCACATCGCCCGCGGCGGTTGCGTCATCGGCGGGCTCGAACAGCGGGGCGTCCACCACCCAGGTGAAAGCCCAGGCGTTCGGGTCGATCAACCCGAGACGCTGCGCCACCTCGCCGCGTACCGAGCCCAATAACGCGCGCGATGACTTGGCCGCACCCGCGGAGAAGAAGATGCAGTCTCCCGGCGTGGCGCCGACGTGGGCGGCCAGCCCATCGCGTTCCGCGTCGGACAGGTTCTTGGCGACCGGCCCGCCCAGGGTGCCGTCCTGGCCCACCAGGACGTAGGCCAGGCCCTTGTGTCCGCGCTGCTTGGCGAACTCCTGCCAGCCGTCCAGGGTGCGGCGCGGCTGGTCGGCACCGCCGGGCATGATCACCGCGCCCACATACGGCGCCTGGAACACCCGGAACGTGGTTTCGGAGAAGTAGTCGGTGCACTCCACCAACTCCAACCCAAACCGCAGGTCCGGCTTGTCGCTGCCGTATCGGCGCATCGCCTCGGTATAGGTGATCCGAGCGATGGGCGTGGGCACGCGGTAGCCGATGAGGTCCCACAGTGCGACGAGGATCTCCTCGGCAAGAGAGATGACATCGTCCTGATCCACGAAGCTCATCTCGATATCGAGCTGGGTGAATTCGGGCTGCCGGTCCGCGCGGAAGTCCTCGTCCCGGTAGCAGCGTGCGATTTGGTAGTACCGCTCCATGCCGGCGACCATGAGCAACTGCTTGAACAGCTGCGGGCTCTGCGGCAGCGCGTAGAAGCTCCCCGGCTGCAGACGGGCGGGGACCAGGAAGTCGCGGGCGCCCTCCGGTGTCGAACGCGTCAGCGTAGGGGTTTCCACCTCGATGAAATCGTAGCGGGATAGCACGGAGCGTGCCGCGGCGTTTGCCTTGGAGCGCAACCGGATCGCGTTGCCCGGACCCTCACGACGCAGATCCAGGTAGCGGTACTTCAGGCGTGCTTCCTCGCCCGCGGTCTCGTCGAGCTGGAAGGGCAGCGGCGCGCTCTCGTTCAGCACGATCAGTTCGGCGGCGTTGACCTCGATCTGGCCGGTGGGGATCTCCGCGTTGGCGTTACCGTCGGGCCGGACCTCCACGACACCGGTCACCTCGACGCAGAACTCGGCACGCAGCCGATGGGCCTGCTCGAGCACCGCGTCATCGCGGAACACCACCTGGGACACGCCGGAGGCGTCGCGCAGATCGATGAAGATGACGCCGCCGTGATCGCGCCGTCGGGCCACCCAGCCGGCAAGCGTCACCCGCTGTCCGGCGTCCGGCTCCCGCAACGTACCCGCGTCGTGAGTGCGCAGCACAAAAGATCCCTTCGAAAAGACGGTGTTAAGACGTTTGAGCCTAGCGGGCCGCCGTACCGGCTCTGCCGAGTGCAGCCTCAGTGCACCTGGGCCCAGGCGATACGGCGTACCGAGTCCGGATCCTCGATGGTGACGTCGGAGCGGGATCGGATGATCCGGGTCCGACGACCATCTGCCCCATAGGTAGGCCAATCCTGCGGCCCGTGCCCTGTGGCGAAATCCAGCCAGGCGCGCTGCATGCGGCGGCCGACCGACGGCATCATCCGTGCCCCCAGGGGGCTCAGCAGCATCCCGACAAACGACCCGTAGCTGTGCTGCACGTGCACGATCTCGCTGCCATGGGTGGCGCCCAGGCCGAGGAGCTTAAGGCCCCAGGCGGTGTGGTCGAAGCGGTACATATAGGTGTCGACGAAGGCACTGTAGGCGTCGGCGAAGGCCCACATGGGGGCGGCGAACATGGCGTCGGAGCCCACCGAGACCAGCGCCGCACGACTCGGGTACTGCGGGTACGCCGCGATGATCGCGTCCTGATACTCCGGGCCTATCCGGTTGAAATACCCGTTGATGGTCGGCTCGGTGGTGGGCAGCATGGGCGGTTTCACGCGGGCGAACATCGACGCCTCATGGCTGTTGGAGCCGATGATGAGCGGTACCTGATGCACCTCGCCGCGCCGCGCCGCCTCGATGGGGTGATGCGGCAGCAGCTCGGTGCCGTGCGCCAGGCCATAGCCGAGGACGGGTGTCTCGGTCGCACTCTCGATCTGCAGCTTGGCCGCGCCGCGGCGCAGTTCGCGCTGCGGCAGGACCTTGAGCCTGCTGGGGTCGGTGAGGTCGAGCAGCTCCAGGTAGCGATGCGCGCGACGGTCTCGCAGCGCCTTATCCGCAATCAGCGGCAAGGCCGGGCTCTGCGCGATGGCCCGACCGAACAGGCCCTCGGCGGCCGGGCTAGCCAGCAGCGCCAACACCGAGGTCGCGCCCGCCGACTCGCCGAAGATCGTCACGCTGTCGGGATCGCCACCGAACGCCGCGATGTTGTCGCGCACCCACCTCAGCGCCGCGATCTGATCACGTAATGCCAAATTGTCGTCGAAACCTTGCCCCAGCGCGCTGAGCTCCAGTCCGCCCAGGGCGCCGATCCGGTAGGTGACGTTCACGACGACGACGTTGCCGTTGGCAGCCAGTCGAGCCCCGCTGTACAGCGCCAACTGCCCGGCACCGAAGACGAACGCGCCGCCGGGGATCCACACCATCACGGGCAGGCTGGAATGCACATCGGGCGACCACACCGTGACGGTCAAGCACTCTTCGCCGCGAACCTTCGGGTCGTCACGTCCGGCGCCCACGAACGACTTTCCTTGCGGGGGCAACGGAGCATGTTCGATCGCATCGCGCACACCATCCCAGGGTTCCAGCGGCACGGGAGCAAGGAATCTGAGCTGTTCGACGGGCTGCTGCGCATATGGCACCCCACGCCAGACCGAAACACCGCCTTCGGTGGCTCCGCGCAGATCTCCCCATGGCGTGCGGACGATGGTCGGCTGGGCGACGTCAACGGCCACACACCGCATCGTAGTGCGGTCGGGTGCGACGCATGCGGCGGCGCAGCCGGAAAGTAGCCCTGGGTCTTCCCGGGGGGTACATGAGTTCTTCGCCATGTAGCGGTACGTGCGTCTGAGGAGTATGCAAAGGTATCGGCAGCACACAGCGCGGCGGCACGGACACAAACTTGGGAGTGGCAACCAATGACCTTCAACGAAGGCATGCAGATCGACACCAGCACCACCTCCGGCGGCGGCATGGGCCGCGGCCCCAAGATGGCCATCGGCGGTGGCGTCGGCGGGTTGCTGATCGCGGTGGTGGTCATGCTGCTCGGCGGTGACCCCAGCCAGGTTCTGCAACAACAGAGCCAACAGCAGTCGGGTCCGGCGCAGGAGCAGACGCAAGACTTCAGCCACTGCAAAACCGGAGACGACGCCAACAAATCGTTGGACTGCCGCATCATCGCGACGGGGAACTCGGTAGACGCGGTCTGGACACAGATCCTCGGGCCGAAGTATCCGCGGCCAGGCGTGAAACTGTTCAGCGGCCAGGTGAACACCGGATGCGGCGCAGCCTCCACAGAGGTCGGCCCCTTCTACTGCCCCGCCGATCAGACCGCGTACTTCGACACCAGCTTCTTCCAGGTGCTGGTCGACCAATTCGGATCCAGCGGTGGTCCGCTGGCCCAGGAGTATGTGGTGGCCCACGAGTTCGGCCATCACGTCCAGAACCTGTTCGGCGTGCTGGGCAAGAATCACCGCTGCGCCGAGGGACAGGCCGGCGGCGGTGTATGCACCGAGCTGCAGGCCGACTGCTACGCAGGCGTGTGGGCAAAGCACGCATCGACCACCGTCCAGGAAGGTACCGGCGTTCCGTTCCTGAAGCCGTTGACGGAACAGGACATTCGCGACGCGTTGTCGGCCGCATCCTCGGTGGGTGACGACCGGATCCAGAAGCGGGCCACCGGACGCGTCAATCCCGAGGCCTGGTCGCACGGTTCGTCCGAGCAGCGTCAGCGCTGGTTCACCCAGGGATACGACACCGGCGATTTCCGCACCTGCGACACCTTCAACGCGGACAACCTGAACTAGATCTCGGCGGCCGACGAGGACGCAGTCAGAACAGCGTCGGCTCCAGCGTGGGCGCCAACTTCATTGGTCGCGTTGGGATTTCTTCGCGATGCGAGGACAGGCCGTGCTTGCCCACCAGCGGCCCCACCCGCTCACGCAACCATGCCCGGTACTCGGCGGGAACGTACGCGCCCTTGCGGTACAGCTCTCGGTAGCGGCCCACCAGCTCGGGACGCGATTGCGAGACCCACGACATGAACCATCCCCGTGTGCTTCCGCGCAAATGCAGAGGAAAAACCGTGACACCGGCCGCACCGGCGTCCGCGATACGGCCCAACAGGTCGTCAAGATGCTCCACCGTGTCGGTCAGGAACGGAAGCACCGGCGCCACCATCACATGCGGTGCAAACCCAGCCTCGCGTGCCGCAGTGATCAACGACAGCCTCGCCTGCGGCGTCGGTACCCCCGGCTCGATTTCCCGGCACAACGTCTCGTCGCCGATCGCCAGCGATATCCCCAGACTCACCGAAACCTGCCGGGACGCCTCGGCAAGCAGCGGCAGATCGCGGCGCAGCAGGGTTCCTTTGGTGAGAATCGACATCGATGTGCCCGAATCAGCCAGCGCCGCAATGACGCCCGGCATGAGCTGGTATCGCCCCTCCGCCCGTTGATAGGGATCGGTGTTGGTCCCGAGCGCGACGGTCTCACGGCTCCACGATGTGCGCCGCAGCTCCTTCCTGAGCACCGAAACCAGGTTCGTCTTGACCACGATCTTGTTGTCGAAATCGGCACCGCCGTCGAACTCCAGGTACTCGTGGGTCGGACGCGCGAAGCAATAGCGGCAGGCATGCACGCAGCCACGAAAAGCATTGACAGTGAAGCGAAACGGCAACATAGACACGGCCGGGACCTTGTTGAGCGCGGACTTGCACAGCACCTCGTGAAAGGTAATGCCCTCGAACTCCGGCGTGCTCACGCTGTGCACCAGACCGATCCGCTCCAAACCCGGGAGCGCACCGTCGTCAGCATCCAGCGTCTGACCGTCCCATCGCATACCCCTATGCGAACATATGTTCGATACGCGTGTCAATCGGCACGCTGGGCTGGACCTCGCTACTCGATGTCGAGGGTGAGATCATCTTCTATCAGGCCGCCCCCGGACAGCTGCTGGGCTTTTTCCTGGCGGACAAATTCAACGAGGGTCCATGCAGGCGCCGGGAGGCACGGTCTTCAAGCCGCCACAGCCCGGTCAGTTCGGCGGGGTGTTCCACGCCCACGTACAGGACCCCAACGGGCTGATCTGGGAAGTCGCCCACAACCCCGGCTGGTGCATCGGCCCCGACGGTGCCGTGCGCCTCGGCAGCTGACACCGCATGCGTCAAACACGGCGGCCTGGTTGACTTGTCGCGTGACGGATACCGCGACAGAGCTCCTGTTCTCCTACGGAACCCTGCAACAGGCCGAAGTACAGCGCACCACGTTCGGCGAGGAACTCAACGGGCATGCCGATGCCATCGTGGGATTCGACCTGGACTACGTGACCATCACCGACCCGCATGTCATCGCGGCCAGCGGCAGCGATCGCCACCCCATCCTGCGTCCGTCGGCCGACTCGGCCGCGCAGGTTTCCGGCACGGTCTTCTCGATCACCGCCGAGCAGCTGGCCGCCGCCGACGAGTACGAAGTCGACGACTATCGACGTATTTCCGTACCGCTACGTTCGGGTGCGACGGCGTGGGTGTACGTGTTCGCGGGCTAAGCGGCTACCACTTGCGCAGCGAGCAGGTGACGGCGGTCTCTCCGTCGGCCTGGGTGGCCAGGGCGCCGTCCACGTACACCTCGCAGTGGAAGACGGGAGCACCGGTGACGGCCTTGGCCGCGGCGCTGGCGCTCACATATGCCCACTGCGTCGGGTCGTTCAGGGTGGTCTCGACGACGAACGGAGCATCGGGCGCGATGCGAGTCGAGTTGCGCACCAAGTACTTGCTCGATTCCGAGTCGTAGGCGGCCTGGCTCGGCGGCTCGGTCTGCAGCACGAGCGTCTGCGAAAGGAAGTCACGGTCGGAGCTGATCACGTACTTCACCTGGTGCGGCGCCGCCTGCGCGGCCGGCGCCAGCGCTATCGTCAGGGTTGCGGTGCTGGCCGTGGCGAGCAGAGCTGCGGTGATACGTCCCATACGTGTCATATCCGCGATGCTAGCCGCGCCGTTACTTCGTCGACAATCGAACCGATCGACACGGGCTGCTGCACGCCGTCCGCGAGCGTCTTGAGCTCGATGTTTCCCTCACCGATTTCCCGGTCGCCGGCGACGAGCGCGATGGAGGCACCGGAGCGGTCCGCTCCGCGCATCGCCCCCTTGAGACCACGGTCTCCGTAGGCGATATCGGTGCGAATCCCGGCGTCCCGCAACTGGGCCGCCACCTTCACGAGCACCGACTTGGCGTCCTGCCCCAGCGGCACGCAGAACACCTCGCATCGCCCGCTGTCCCCCACCGTGACACCCTCGGCCCGCAGCGCCAGCAGGGTTCTGTCCACCCCGAGCCCAAAGCCGATACCGGACAACGACTGTCCCCCGAGCTGCGCCATCAGGCCGTCGTAGCGTCCGCCGCCGCCGATCCCGGACTGCGCGCCGAGCCCGTCATGCACGAATTCGAATGTGGTCTTGGTGTAGTAGTCCAAGCCGCGCACCAACCGTGGATTCACCACGTACTGCACGCCCAGGCCGTCCAGATGGCCTAGGACCTGGCCGAAATGCGCCTTGGCCTCCTCGGAGAGATGATCGAGCATCAGCGGCGCATCGGCCGTCAACTCGCGCACCTCGGGCCGCTTGTCGTCGAGCACGCGAATCGGGTTGATACGGGCCCGTTCCCGCGTCGCCTCGTCCAGGTCCAGGCCAAAGAGGAATTCCTGCAACAACTCTCGATATTGCGGGCGGCAGGAGGCATCACCCAGCGAGCTGATCTCCAGTCGGAAGCCGGTCAACCCCAGCGACCGGTACCCCGCGTCGGCGATCGCGATCACCTCGGCGTCCAGCGCCGGGTCGTCGACGCCGATCGCTTCCACGCCCACCTGCTGCAGCTGGCGATAGCGGCCGGCCTGCGGACGCTCGTACCGGAAAAAGGGCCCGGCGTAACGGAGTTTCACCGGAAGCTGGCCCCGGTCCAGGCCGTGTTCGATGACCGCACGCATCACCGAGGCCGTGCCCTCGGGGCGCAGCGTCACCGACCGTTCGCCACGGTCGGCAAAGGTGTACATCTCCTTGCTGACCACATCGGTGGACTCGCCCACACCACGGGCGAACAGCCCGGTTTCCTCGAAGACGGGCAGCTCGATGTAGCCGTACCCAGCCAGTCGCGCCTGCTCCAGCAGCCCGTCACGGACGGCTAGGAACTGCGCGGAATCCGGTGGCGTGTAATCCGGAATGCCCTTGGGAGCACGGAAGGATGAGGCACTGACGGTCTTCTCGCTCACTGGACTTCCCCGAGGAACGGGTTGGCGCGTCGCTCGTCACCAATGCTGGTGGCGTTGCCGTGTCCCGGCAGCACCACGGTCGAGTCATCGCGGGTGAGCAGTTTGGCCGCGATCGAATCGAGCAGCTGCTGGTGGTTTCCACCGGGCAGATCGGTGCGCCCGATAGACATCTGGAACAGGGTGTCACCGCTGAACACCACATTGACGGGCCCGCTGTCGCTGTCGACCTCGATGCCGAACACAACCGAACCCCGGGTGTGCCCCGGCGTGTGATCGACGGTCAGGGTGATCCCGGCCAATTCCAGCTTGTCGCCGTCGCCGATCTCGACGAGCTCATTGGGCTCAGTGAACTGCTGGCCCTGGATGAATTGCCCCAGCCCCGGACCGATTCCGGCGAGCGGGTCGGCGAGCATCGCGCGGTCGTCGGCGTGGATGTAGACCGGGATTCCGTATTCATCGGCAAGCGGCTGCGCCGTCCAGGTGTGGTCCAGATGCCCATGGGTGAGCAACACCGCCTCGGGGGTGAGGTCACGCTCGGCAAGGATCTCCTTGACGCCGGGGATGGCGTCCTGCCCGGGGTCGATGATGAGGGCGGGGCCGCCCTCGTGGGGCGCCACGATATAGCAGTTGGTGGCGAACATGCCCGCGGGAAAACCGGTGATCAGCACCCGACCAGCTTAGGCGGCGGGTCCTGCACCTTCTCTCAGGTGTGGCTGGCACACTCTCTGGCGACCTAGATTCTTCGATGATTCTTCGATGATTCTTCAACGGACGCCCTAGAAGGAGAGCACGGTGCCGACCAACGAGCAGCGACGTCAGACCGCCAAGCGCAAGCTTGAGCGACAGCTGGAGAACCGTGCCGAGCGCGCCCGTAAGCAGCGGATCTGGGCGATCGGCGGTGTCGCCGTGGTCGCGGTCGTCGTCGCGGTAGCCATCACCGCCTGGTTGGCCATCAGCAAGAGCGACAAGACCGACACGGCGCTGGACACCAACTCCACGACGCCGGCCTCCACCGTCGACGCACCGCCCACCTCCTCCTTGCCGACACCCGACGAACCACCCGTCACCGGTCCGGCCCTGCCCAAGTTCGTGCCGTCCGCGGAGGTGGGCGCCAACTGCCAGTACCGGCCCGCGGACAAGCCCGCCAAGACCATCGACAAGCAGATGCCGCGCAGCGGAAAGGTCCAGACCGATCCAGCGACGCTCACCGCCAGCATGAAGACTAGCCAGGGCAATATCGGCCTGGTCCTGGACAACGCCAAGGCGCCGTGCACGGTGAACAGCTTCGCCAGCCTGGCTCAGGGTGGATATTTCGATAACACCATCTGCCACCGGATGACCAGTGGCGGCCTGTCGGTGCTGCAATGCGGTGACCCGACGGGCACCGGTTCGGGTGGCCCCGGGTACGAGTTCGACAACGAGTACCCGACCACCCAGTACAAGGCCGATGATCCGGCGGCACAGCAGGCCGTCGTCTACCCCGCAGGGACGTTGGCGATGGCCAATGCCGGCCCCGGCACCAACGGCAGCCAGTTCTTCATGGTCTACAAGGATTCGAAGCTACCGCCGCAGTACACGGTGTTCGGCACGATCGACAAGACCGGCATGGACACCTTGGCCAAGATCGCCAAGAACGGCATCAAGCCCGGTGCCCGTGGCGCGGGCGACGGCGCTCCGGCCCAGGAAGTCAAGATCATCGATCTGCAGCTCGACTGACATGATTTCGCGTCGCGCGCTTCTCGTCGGTGGCCTCGCAACGGTGGGGGTGGTGGCGGTCGGTTGTTCGCGAAGCGACGACCGCCAGCCCGCACCGAACGAATTCGCCGCACTGGAAAAGAATTTCGGCGGCCGCATCGGTGTGTACGCGTTGGACACCGGTTCGGGTCGCACGGTCGGCCATCGAGCCGATGAACGCTTCCTCATGTGCTCGACGGTGAAGATCTTCATCGTGTCGGCCATCCTGCACCGTCGCCGCAGTGTTCCTGACCTGTTGGACAAGCGGATTCAGTACACACAGGCCGATCTTCTGGAATGGACGCCGATCACCTCACAGCACGTCGCCGAGGGCATGACCGTCTCGCAGCTGTGCGATGCCACCATCCGGCACAGCGACAACACCGGCGCGAATCTGCTGATCACCCAACTCGGCGGCCCCAAGGAGACCGAGAAGTTCGTTCGCGGCTTGGGCGACAACGTCTCTCGCATGGATCGCACCGAGGATCAGCTGAACATTCCCGACGGCGACCTGGACACCTCGACCCCGCAGCAGCTGGTGACCAACCTGCGCAGACTGGTGCTCGACGAAGGGCTTGATGCTCAGGGACGCGACCTGCTCACCCACTGGTTGAAGCGGAACACCACCGGCGATCAGTCGATCCGGGCAGGGGTTCCGTCCGGCTGGGCGGTCGGCGACAAGACCGGCACCGGATTCGAGGGCCAAACCAACGACATCGCCGTGATCTGGCCGCCGCGGCGGGCACCCATTGTCGTCGCGGTGCTCACCGTCCCCGAGGACCCGAAGTCCGCTCAGGGTAAGCCCACGATTGCTGCGGCCACCCGAATCGCGTTGCACGCCTTCGGGGTCTAAGCGGCCGAAGTGACCCGGTAGACGTCGTAGACGCCTTCGACATTGCGTACCACATTGAGCACGTGTCCCAGGTGCTTGGGATCACCCATTTCAAAGGTGAACCGGCTGATGGCAACTCGATCGTTCGAGGTGGTCACCGAGGCCGACAGGATGTTCACTCGCTCGTCGGCCAGTGCCCTGGTCACATCGGAAAGCAGCCGGTGCCGGTCCAGCGCCTCGACCTGGATGGCCACCAAGAAGACCGAAGACGCCGAGGGCGCCCAGTGCACCTCGATGATCCGTTCCGACTGCTGCTGTAGGGATTCGGCGTTGGTGCAGTCGGTGCGGTGCACGCTGACTCCCCCGCCGCGGGTGACGAAACCGAGGATCTGATCCCCCGGCACCGGCGTGCAGCACTTGGCGAGCTTGGTCAGCACGCCAGGTGCCCCTGGCACCGCCACCCCGACATCATCGGAGCGCCGCTGCCGGATCGGCATGGTCGACGGGGTGGACCGTTCGGCCAGCTCCTCCTCGGCACTGTCCACACCGCCGAGTTGCGCGACGAGGCGCTGCACCACGTGCCGGGCCGACACGTGCCCTTCGCCTACCGCCGTGTAGAGCTGCGAGGTGTCCTGGTAACGCAGCTCACGGGCCAGCGAGGCCATGCCTTCACCATTGACCAAGCGCTGCAGCGGAAGACCGCCGCGGCGCACTTCGCGCGCGATGGCGTCCTTACCTGCTTCGAGTGCCTCCTCGCGACGCTCCTTGGCGAACCACTGCCGGATCTTGGCCTTCGCGCGGGGCGAGACCACGAAGGTCTGCCAGTCGCGTGAGGGCCCGGCGTTGGCGGCCTTCGAGGTGAAAACCTCCACCACTTCCCCGTTTTCGAGCTTGCGCTCCAGTGCCACCAAGCGGCCGTTGACGCGCGCGCCGATGCAGCGGTGGCCCACCTCGGTATGCACCGCATAGGCGAAATCCACAGGGGTCGATCCAGCGGGCAGCGTGATCACATCGCCCTTGGGAGTGAAGACGAAGATCTCCTGGACCGCCAGGTCATAGCGCAACGACTCCAGGAACTCGCCCGGGTCGGCGGCCTCACGCTGCCAGTCGAGCAGCTGGCGCATCCACGCCATGTCGTCAATCTCGGCGGCTGCATGGGTAGCAGGAACACCGTTGCGGCCCTTGGCTTCCTTGTACCGCCAGTGCGCGGCGATGCCGTACTCGGCGGTGCGGTGCATGTCGCGAGTGCGAATCTGCACCTCCAGCGGCTTGCCCTCGGGGCCGACCACCGTGGTGTGCAAGGACTGGTAGACGCCGAAACGTGGTTGAGCGATGTAGTCCTTGAATCGGCCAGCCATCGGCTGCCACAGGGAGTGCACCACACCCACCGCGGCGTAACAGTCGCGAATCTCGTCGCACAGAATCCGCACACCCACCAGATCGTGGATGTCGTCGAAGTCGCGGCCCTTGACGATCATCTTCTGGTAGATGGACCAGTAATGCTTGGGGCGCCCCTCGACGGTGGCGCTGATGCGCGAACCGTTGAGGGTGGCAACGATTTCCGCGCGGACCTTGGCCAGATAGGTATCGCGCGAGGGCGCCCGGTCGGCGACCAGCCGCACGATCTCCTCGTACTTCTTGGGGTGCAAGATCGCGAAAGACAGGTCTTCGAGCTCCCACTTGACGGTGGCCATACCCAGCCGGTGTGCCAGCGGCGCAATCACCTCGAGTGTCTCGCGGGCCTTGCGCGCCTGTTTCTCCGGCGGCAGGAACCGCATGGTGCGCATGTTGTGCAGCCGGTCGGCCACCTTGATCACCAGCACACGGGGGTCGCGCGCCATGGCGATGATCATCTTGCGGATGGTTTCGCCTTCGGCCGCGTTGCCCAGCACCACCTTGTCGAGCTTGGTCACGCCGTCGACAAGGTGGGCGACCTCGGTACCGAATTCGGCGGTCAGCTGCTCCAGGCTGTAGCCGGTGTCCTCAACGGTGTCGTGCAGGATCGCGGCAACCAGCGTGGTGGTATCCATGCCCAGCTCGGCCAAAATGTTCGCGACGGCCACCGGGTGAGTGATGTAGGGATCGCCGGACTTGCGGAACTGTTCGGCATGCCGACTCTCCGCCACCTCATAGGCACGCTGGAGCACCGACCGGTCTGCCTTGGGGTAAAACTCACGGTGGACGGCAATCAGCGGTTCCAGGACCGGGCTGACGGCACCGCGCTGAGCGGTCATACGGCGTGCCAGCCGTGCCCGCACCCGACGCGACGCGCTCATGGTGCCGCCGCTGACCCGGAGTGACTCAGTTACCGGGCCGGGATCGTTCACGACAGGCAGGGATTCGACCGCGACCTGATTCTCGCTGGGCACGTGCTCGTCAGCCACGGTTCACCTCCTACCGCCATAGATTATCTCTCAGATGGTGCGCAGCGCAGTTAATGGCAGCGGCGCCACGGCCCGGCGGCCACCGAGATCGGCCAGTTCCAGCACCACACCTGCGCCGATCACCTCGGCTCCAGCGACGCTGAGCAGCCTGGCCGTTGCCGCCAGCGTTCCCCCGGTAGCCAGCACGTCGTCGACGATCGCCACCCGGCGGCCTGCGAGTTCCACTCCGGCGGCGGGGATCTCTAGCGTCGCGGTGCCGTATTCGAGCTGGTAGGTCTGCGAATGCACTGGTGGCGGCAACTTGCCGGCCTTGCGTACCGCCAATACGCCTACTCCGAGCCGGATCGCCACGGCGGCCCCCAGCAGGAAACCGCGGGCGTCGATTCCGGCGACGAGCGTGGCACCGCGAGCGCCTTCGGCAAGCGCGTCGGTGACACGCGACAAGCCGTCGGAGTCTGCGAACAGCGGTGTCAGATCCTTGAACTGCACCCCGGGCTCGGGAAAGTCGGCGACCTCACGGGTGAGCGACGCGACAAGCGCGGCGATCTCGTCGGTCACGCGGGCAGCACCCAACGATCCATGTTCCATCCCGCACCCCACCGAGTGACGCTCGGCGTGGCGGCGTACATCGACTTCGGCGCGATCAGCACGCGCGGCTGCCGGTAGAGCGGCAGCGTCGGCAGATCGTTCCACAGGATCGCGGACGCATCACCGAGCAGCCGGCTCTGATCACGGGCGTTGGTGGTCACCGCCAGCGCGGCGATGATGCCGTCGATCTGGCCGTTGGCGTAGTTCGCCGGGTTCTTGCCCTCCCGCGCGCGCAGCGCGTATGCGTCCATGAGCCACGAACCGGTCGATCCGCTGCCGGGAGCGCCACCGGTCGAGCTGAGCAGCGCATCAATCTGATTGTCCCGCAACGAATCCGGTCCGGCCTCGGGCTTGCTAACGTCCTGCACGGTGATCCCGGCAGGCTCGCAGGCCTGCGCCATGGCGGAAACGATCGCCGCACGACGCGGATTGGGTGCCTGGTATCCCACCCGAACCGTCAGCGGCCGGTTCGCCGCGGCGGCACGGGCCGCGACTGGATCCGAACGCATAAATCGTCCCGCTTCGGCGGCGGCTTCCACCGAGGCGAACGAGTCGCCGATGCTGGTGTCCAGCCGCGCATTCATCACCGGCACACCGGCGATTCCCGCGATCGCATCGCGTGGGGTGCACAGGGCCACCGCGCGACGCAGATCCGGAGCGCCGACCGATCCTCCGGCGCCGAAGATGAGTTGTTCCACGCCCGAGCCGGGTTCTTCGGTGAGCACGAAACCGTCGGGAGCGGTGAGCGTCCCGGCCGATCCGGCCGCGACATCGACCACTTCCAGATCCCCGTCGGAGAGGCGCTTTTGTACGTCGATGCCGCTGGGCCACACTGTGACCCGCTTGGTCACCGGAGGGTTGCCCCACCACTTGTCGTTGGCGACGAGCACGACGGACCCGTCGTCGTTGTACCCGTCGAGCTTGTAGGGGCCCGACGATGGGAACTTCGACAGGTCCAGATCGGACCCGAGGTTCCACTGGTTGTTCCAGAAATCGGCGATCTTCTGCAGTGTCGGAACATCGTTGGCGGCAATGGCGCCGATCAAATCGATGTTCCCGCCGAGCTTGTCGGCCACCACGTGCCACGGCAACATCGTGGTGGCGGTGAACAACTGGGTCCAGTCGGTGAAGGCGCGATCGGGTGCAAAGGTGACCCGCGCGGTCTTCTGTCCCGGTTTGCAGTCGACCGTGGAGATGTCGGCGTAGCCCGCCGTGCTGGCCGCGTCGAAATCAGGCAGTCTGCCCGACTGTGCAAACCATGCCAGCACCATGTCTTCACAGGTCAACGGCTTGCCGTCGGAGTAGACGGCCTTCTCGTTGATGGTGTAGTCCAGCACCAGCGGAATGCGGCCCACCACCTCGACGGTGCCGAAGTCGTGGTCGGCGATCACCTGGCCGTCGGGCCCGTGGAAGCCGAAACCGGTGAGCACGCGATTGAATGCCTGCGCTCCGGCCGATGCGTTGCCCTCGACACTGTTGACGTTGTATGTCGTGAGACGACCGTCAACGGCATAGTCGAGTGTCTTGGCGGCAGAGGTCCAACACGAGGTCAATAACCCCGCCGCGAGCAGCACCGTGGTCACGATGGCGCCGATTCGCGCGTTTCTTCTTGCCCCGGTCCGTGCTGGACTCCATGAATCCATCAGTGCCGCCGCACGTTTCGCTTACCTTGAGGGCGGGCACCGGGCCTCGGTTTAGCGGGCCGCACCCCGGTCGCCGCGGCATCGGATGACGCCGCCTTGACGGTCTTGCCGGCCGTGTCTGCCAGGGGCGCGGCATCCGGCTTACGGCGGCTCAACACCTTCTTGGTGTGGCTCGAGACCAGTTCCGTGCGCTCACGCAAGGCAACCAGCAGCGGGGTCGCGAAGAAGATGGACGAGTAGGTACCCACCAGGATGCCGACGAGCTGAACCAGCGCAAGGTCTTTCAGAGTGCCGACGCCCAGCAGCCAAATGGCCACCACGATGAGCGAGAGCACCGGGATCACCGAGATGAGGCTGGTGTTGATCGACCGCATGAACGTCTGGTTCACGGCCAGGTTGGCATGCTCGGCGAAGGTCCGCCGTGACGTGTGCTGGAACCCGTGCGTGTTCTCCTCCACCTTGTCGAACACGATCACGGTGTCGTACAAGGAGAATCCGAGGATGGTCAGCAAGCCGATCACCGTCGCCGGGGTGACCTCGAATCCCACCAGTGAGTACACACCCGCGGTGACCAACAGATCGAACACCAGCGCGGCAAGCGCGGCGATGGCCATGTAGCGCTCGTAGCGGACCGCGATGTAGATGCCAGCCAGCACCAGGAACACGACGAGCGCGATGATCGCCTTGTTGGTGATCTGCCCGCCCCATGTCTCCGAGACGTCCGAGTCGCTGATGGAGTCGATGGACGGCTTACCGTCCGGCCCCTTGGGCGCGAACCTGTCGAACAATGCCTTGTGCAGCTTCGCCGACTGATCGTTGTCGAGCTTCTCCGTGCGGATCTGGATCGAGGCCGTCTCACCGGTTCCGGTGACGACGATCGATTCCGCGTCGTGGCCCAGGGTTTGGCTGAACACGTCCTCGGTCTGCTGGACGGTGGCATCGCCCTTCGGGAACCAGACCTTGGTGCCGCCCTCGAAGTCGATGCCGAAAACGAATCCCTTGATGGCGATCGACAGGATCGCGACCACCATGAAGGCGCCGCTGATCCCGAACCAGAGCTTGCGCCTGCCGACGACGTCGACGGCGCCAGTTCCGGTGTACAGGCGGTAGAAGAACCCGTGTTCCGGTGCCGCGCTGGTGGTCGCGATCGCCGTGGAGGTGGGCTCCTTCGCGGAGGTCTCGGCGTCTGTGACGTCCTTGTCGGTTCCGTTGCCGTTGCTCACCGTGTCGTTACTGGTGCTCATGCGTGTGCTGCCGCCTTACGTTCGCGGGCAATCTGCTGGACCGCGCCGAGCCCGTTGTACGCGGGCTTGGACAGGGTCGCGGACTTGGAGGACAGGTAGACGAGTGGCCACGTCACCAGGAAGACCACTACGACGTCGAGGATCGTGGTGAGTCCGAGGGTGAAGGCGAAGCCCTTCACCTGCCCGATGGCCAGGATGTAGAGGACCACGGCGGCCAGCAGGGTCACCGCGTTACCCGACAGGATCGTCTTGCGGGCGCGTGCCCAACCGCGGGGCACCGCCGAGCGGTACGAACGGCCTTCTCGTATCTCATCTTTGATGCGTTCGAAGAACACCACGAACGAGTCCGCGGTGGTGCCGATACCGATGATCAGACCCGCGATACCCGCAAGATCCAGGGTGTAAGAGATGTATCTGCCCAGCAGCACCAGGATCGCGAAGACCATGGCGCCGGAGGCCACCAGGGACAACGCGGTCAGCACGCCCAGTACCCGGTAATAGATCAGCGAGTACAGCAGCACGATCGCCAAGCCGATGGCGCCCGCGATCAGTCCGGCCCTCAGCGAGGTCAATCCGAGTGTGGCCGAGACGGTTTGGGCATCGGAAGACTCGAACGAGAGCGGCAACGAACCGTACTTGAGGGCCGCCGCGAGCTGCTTGGCCGAATCGGCGGTGAACTGCCCGCTGATCTCGGTCTTGCCGCCGGGGATGGGCTCGCGAATGGCAGGAGCGCTGATCACCTTGGAGTCCAGCGTGAACGCGGTCTGGGTGCCCTGCTGCCAGTGCGCCGAGGTGTAATCGGCCCAGACCTTGGCACCGGTGGGCTTGAATTCCATGCTCACCACGTAGATACCGCGCTGCTGGTCCAGTCCCGAGCTGGCGTCCTTGATCTCCTCGCCGCTGATGATCGACTTGTCCAGCAGATAGGCGGCCTTGCCGCCCTGGCTGTCGTCACCGCAGGTGACCAGGGGCAGGTTCGGGTCGTCATTGCCCGCCAGCGGGTCGTCGGAGTCGTAGCAGCGCGAGGCCTGAACCTGCAGCGCCAGCATCTGAATCCGCGGGTCCTCGCTCTGCCTGATTTGCTTCTCGAAGTCGATCAGCTGCTTGCGTTCCTCCCCGCTGCCCGGCTTGGGCGGTAGATCGGTGGGAGGAGCCGGAGCCGTCGTGGCATTGGGCGTCGCGGGCTTGGTCGCCGGAGCAGGTGGCGGCGGCGCAGGCGTGGTGGTTTGCGCAGGGTATGGCCGCGGCTGTGGCTTCGGGGACGGCGCGGCGGGCGCGGGCTTGCCCGCACCCGGCTCCGGCGGGGTCACCTCTTGACCGCCCGCGGGCTGACCGCCCTGCGGTGCGCCGGGCTCCGGTGTTTCCTTGGGCTGCGCCGGTACGGCCTGCACGACGGGCCGAATGTAGAGCTTGGCGGTCTGGCCCAGGTTGCGGGCCTCGCTGCCGTCGTTGCCCGGGACCGTGATGACGAGGTTATCGCCGTCGATGATGACCTCGGATCCGGAGACACCGAGTCCGTTGACGCGCGCGTTGATGATCTGCTGCGCCTGCGTCAACGCTTCCTTGGTCGGCTTAGACCCGTCAGGGGTGCGCGCCGTCAGGGTGACGCGGGTTCCGCCCTGCAGGTCGATGCCGAGCTTGGGCTTGGGCTGCTTGTCGCCGGTCAGAAAAACCAGCAGGTAGGCGCCGATGAGCAGCACCAGGAAGGCAGCCAGGTAGCGCATGGGATGCACAGGGGCCGATGGCGAGGCCACGTGTCCGGTCTCCTTGCTTGTCGAGGGCGGGTCGGGGGCTTTCAGCGATGTGAGCAAAGGCGAAAGCCGCTACTCCTTGGTCAGCTCGACCCCGCTGCTCTCGACATCGCCAACCGTGCCGTCGTCGGCGGCTGCGCTGTCTTCAACCTCATCGACGATCTTGTCGCGGACAGCGAGCTTCATCCAGCGGGTCACAACGCCGGGTGCGATCTCCAGGTCCACGGTGTCGTCGGTGACGGCGGCGATGGTGCCCTGCAGGCCGGACGTGGTGTGTACCCGGTCGCCGATCGCCAGGGACTCGTGCAGCTCGATGGTGGCGTCGAGGGCCTTGCGCTGCCGCCGGTTGGCGAAGAACAGGAATGCGCCCATCACGAGGATGAGCGGCAAGAAGACGATGATCGATTCCATGGCGGCTTTCGGGGTTCTTTCCGTTGGGTTTCCGTTGGGTCCAGGTCAAGGCAGGCAGGGTCGGCGTGAAACGCGCACGCGACAAGTCACCAGTGTGCCATCTGACTCTGTGGAATCGACGCGAACCCCGGGCCTCCGCATGTGCGGGTGTCTGTCAGTCGAACAGCCCGACGTGCCCCAGGACGTGTGGCGGCGGGGTCAAGCCCAGGTGCGTCCACGCCAGCGGTGTCGCCACACGTCCGCGCGGAGTTCGGGCCAGCATCCCGGCACGCACCAGAAACGGCTCGCACACCTCTTCCACGGTGGTCGACTCCTCCCCGACCGCCACTGCCAGCGTCGACAGGCCCACCGGGCCGCCGCCGAAACTACGCGTCAACGCCGAAAGCACCGCCCGGTCCAGACGGTCCAGGCCCAGCTCGTCGACGTCGTACACCTCCAAGGCCGATTTGGCGACGTCCACGGTGATCACCCCGTCCGCACGCACCTCGGCATAATCACGGACGCGCCGTAACAATCGGTTGGCGATACGCGGGGTGCCCCGGGACCGCCGAGCGATCTCCGTGCCGGCGTCGGCCCCCAACTCGATGCCGAGGATCCCCGCCGAGCGGACCAGCACGAGCTCCAGCTCGTCGGGTTCGTAGAAGTCCATATGTGCCGTGAACCCGAAGCGGTCGCGCAGCGGACCGGTCAGCGAGCCCGATCGCGTGGTCGCACCCACCAGTGTGAACGGAGCCACTTCCAGCGGAATGGACGTCGCACCGGGCCCCTTGCCCACGACGATGTCGACCCGGAAGTCCTCCATGGCCAGGTACAACATTTCCTCGGCGGGCCGGGCGATCCGATGGATCTCGTCGATGAAGAGCACATCGTGTTCGACGAGGTTGCTCAGCATGGCGGCCAGATCGCCCGCGCGTTCCAGCGCCGGCCCGGAGGTCACCCGCAGCGACGATCCGAGCTCGGCGGCGATGATCATGGCCAGCGAGGTTTTTCCCAGCCCGGGCGGTCCGGACAGCAAGATGTGGTCGGGCGTGCCGCCACGATTCTTGGCACCCGACAGCACCAGGTCCAGCTGCTCGCGCACCCTCGGCTGACCGATGAACTCCCGGAGCGACTTAGGGCGTAGCCCTGCGTCGATGTCGTTCTCGCCCACGGTGAGCGCGCCGGACATCTCGGCGCTCTCGAAGTCGTCCTCGTCGCCGTCCAGTTCGTCGAATCGACTCATCGTGTCTTGCCCAGCAGGGTCAGCGCCGATCGCAGCACGGTCGAGGTGTCTTCATCGGAGTCGTCTTGGGCCAGCACGGTATCGGTGGCCTGCTCGGCTTGCTTGGCGGCAAAACCGAGGCCGATGAGTGCCTCGACGACCTGCGTGCGCACCAGCGACGCGGCGCCGCGTCCCCATTCGGTGGACCCGCTGGGGACTGCTGCCACCTTCTCCCGCAGCTCCAGCACCATGCGCTCGGCACCGCGCTTGCCGATGCCGGGCACCCGAGTCAGCGCGGCGACATCGCCGTCGGCCAGCGCCTGACGCAGGGTCGACGCGTCGTAGACCGCGAGTGTGGCCATCGCGATCTTCGGCCCCACTCCGGACACGCCGAGCAGCGTCAGGAACAAGTCACGCGCATCGGTGTCGGTGAAGCCGTACAACGTCATCGAATCCTCGCGGACGATCATCGCCGTGATCAGCCGCACCGGGGTGCCACGGCGCAGCGTCGACAGCGTCGCCGGGGTGGCGTTGACGCGATAGCCGACACCCGCGGCCTCGATCACCACATGGTCGAGCGCGATGTCGATGACCTCGCCTTTTACCGAAGCAATCACCGGGCCACCGCCTTCATCCGGGCCGCGAAGGCCTTCCGTTGTTCCTCCGCCGCGGCCTCCACCTTGGCCATTCTGGCCAGCATGGGCGCGCGCCAGCAGTGACAGATTGCCAGGGCCAACGCGTCAGCGGCATCCGCGGGCTTCGGCGCCGTCTGCAGGTTCAGGATGCGGGCGACCATCGCAGTCACCTGGGATTTATCCGCCCGGCCGTTGCCGGTGACGGCCGCCTTGACCTCCGAGGGGGTGTGGAAATAGACCTCGATCCCCCGTTTGGCCGCGGACAGCGCGATCACGCCACCGGCCTGGGCGGTGCCCATCACCGTGGATACGTTCTGCTGCGCGAAGACGCGCTCGATGGCGATCACATCCGGGCAGTGCGTGTCCATCCAATGCTCGACGACCTCGCTGATCGCCAGAAGTCGTTGCGGCAGAGGCTGGTTGGCGGGGGTACGCACAACGTCGACATCCAGGGCGACAACCTTACGGCCCGACGACGCCTCGACCATGGACAGACCACACCGGGTAAGACCCGGGTCGACTCCCATCACCCGCACGTGCCAGCCCTCTCGCCGTAGAACAATTGTTCGATCAGCATATCGAGGGATTCTGCCCATTCGGCACAGCAACACGCGAGGGCTCCGGAAAATGTCAACATGCGTTGGCCTAAGCTCTGCCCATGTCTCTCGAACCTCGACGATCGGACGCCACTCGCGCGGCCATCCTCGAGGCCGCCCAGGAGCACTTCGCGGGCGTCGGATACGAGAAGGCGACCATCCGGGCGATCGCAGCAACCGCGGGCATCGACCCGTCACTGGTGATGCGCTACTACGGCAACAAGGGCAAGCTGTTCGCGGCCGCCGCCAACTTCGACATCCAACTGCCCGAGAACCTCACCGAGATTCCGCGATCGCAGCTGGGGGCCGCTCTCGTCGAGCACTTCCTGGAGAAGTGGGAGGCCGACGACACCATGGTCGCCCTGCTGCGGGCGACGGTGTCACAGGAGTCGGCACGCGCACGCATGGCCGAGATCTTCAGCAGCCAGATGGTGCCGGTGATCGAATCGTTGACGGCAGACCGCGCGCTTGAGCGGGCGACGCTGATCAGTACTCAGATGATCGGCCTGGCCATGTGCCGGTACGTCATCCAGCTCGGACACGTGCCCGATATGACGCACGAACAGATCATCGAATTGGTCGCCCCGACAATCCAGTACTACCTGGATTGCTCGACGGATGGCTGCGACGCTTCCTAGCTCGCGCATCCCGCCGAGTCGCGAACCTTTAGGGCTCCATGCTCGTCGACGAGCAGACGGTAATGACCCCGGTGATCATCGGACTGCGCACATGTCGGCTGCCCGGCCGATCGAACCGCACGACGGTGCGAATCACCGGCAATGAGCCGGCAGCGATCAGCAGGGTTCCGACCACTGTCGCCGTGATCGACATCTCATCCGACATCCACGAGGGCACCCTGTCAACAGATGTTCACCACAGGCGTTGACATCGCAGTAGCGCCGCCCAGTGACGTTTGATTTCCCAGCAGCCGGCACGATTCGGGGTCGACGTCCCCGCCGATTACTGTCGTCGGGGTGTCTGCCGGAAAACTGCCCAGCGAGAAAACGATTCAGTGGTGGCCGCCCCTCGGTGTGATCTTTATGCTGCTGCTCGGATTCTCCGTCGGAAAGGGTTCGACCCCATTTGACGTGTGGTTCTTCGATGCCACCCAGCACGTGCTCGGGGTACAGCCGCGCTGGCTGCTGTTCTTCACCGACTGGGTGTTCCTGGTTCCGGTGCTCGCGGCGTGCGTCGGTTTCGAGCTGTACCGGCGGCAGTGGCGGGTCGCGGCGGTGGTACTCCTCTGCCCGTTCGTGGCGAATTGGACCACCCAGGCCACCAAGATGCTGGTCGGCCGCGAAAAGGGTGGCTACCTCGCCTACCCCAGCGGGCACACCACCTTCGTGGTGGCGGTCATGGGGATGCTGGTGCTGGTCGCCGGCGGAGCCCTATGGGCCTACATCGCCGCCGGGATTATCAGCACACTCGGACTGCTCGGGCAGGTCGCCTGCGGGTATCACTACGTCACTGACACCATCGGCGCCGTGCTGGTCACCACCGCGGCGGTGACCCTGGCGTTCTGGGCCGCGGGTCAGTCTTCGTCGAGCGCGGCGAGCACCTCGTCGGACAAATCCACGTTGGTGTAGACGTTCTGCACATCGTCGCTGTCTTCCAGCGCGTCGACCAGCTTGAACACCTTGCGGGCGGTGTCAACGTCGACGGGCACGCTCATCGACGGCTGGAAGCTGGCCTCCGCCGACTCGTAGTCGATCCCGGCCTCCTGCAGTGACTGACGGACCGCGATCAAGTCTGTAGGCTCGGAAATAACTTCGAAGGTCTCGCCCAGGTCGTTGACCTCCTCGGCGCCCGCCTCCAGCACGGCCGTGAGCACGTCGTCCTCGGACAGACCGTTCTTCTCCAGCGTCACAACGCCCTTGCGGGAGAATAGGTACGACACCGAACCCGGATCGGCCATGCTGCCACCGTTGCGGGTCATCGCGACCCGAACCTCACCGGCAGCGCGGTTACGGTTGTCACTCAGGCACTCGATGAGCACCGCCACGCCGTTGGGGCCGTAGCCCTCGTACATGATGGTCTGCCAGTCGGCGCCACCGGCTTCCTCGCCGGCACCGCGCTTGCGGGCCCGCTCGATGTTGTCGTTGGGCACCGAGGTCTTCTTGGCCTTCTGAATGGCGTCGTAGAGCGTCGGGTTGCCGGCCGGATCGCCACCGCCGGTCCGCGCAGCGACCTCGATATTCTTGATCAGCTTGGCGAACTCTTTGCCACGGCGCGCGTCTTTGACGGCCTTCTGGTGCTTGGTGGTGGCCCACTTGGAATGGCCGCTCATGTACCCCTGTACTACTTTCTCTAGGTTCTGTCGCACTTCTGCGCTGCCCGAGTGTACTCGCGCACTTAGGGTGAATCACATGACTGTCCTGGTGGAAGACCCGATCGTCGACGCGGTGCTGGACCGATACGCGTCGACCGTCGGCGACAGCCTCACCGATTACCGCAACCACCTGTATCGCGGCATGAACTATCAGTTGCGCCTTCTCGGCATGACCCAGGCGCCGCCGGAGATCGCCCTGGCATGGGCGACACACGACATCGGCATCTGGACCGCCGCTACCTGGGACTATCTGGACCCTTCGGTCGATCTGGCCGAACAGTTAGCACCGGAGTTCGGCATCACCGACATCGCTCGCCTCACGGCGATGGTGGCCGACCACCACAAGCTCAGATCGGCCGACGACCTGTGGGTCGAGACCTTCCGGCTCGGTGATCGGATCGACGCCTTCCGCGGCCTGTACGCCTGGACCGGCCTGCAGCGAGCCGATGTGCGCGAAGTGGTCGAGGCACTGCCCTACGGCGGTTTTCACGGATTTTTGTTGCGCACCGCCGGCAAGTGGACGCTCAAGCACCCGTCACGCCCGATGCCCATGCTGCGCTGGTGAGTGAGCCACAGCGAGCGCATACCGCACGCAGGTGAATCGAGCAGAATCGCTGCGCCTGGTATGCGCTCGGCGTCAGGCCCCGCGCACCATGTCGACGAAGAGCTCGTGCACCCGGCGGTCACCGGTCACCTCGGGGTGAAATGCCGTGGCCAGCGCATTGCCCTGCCGAACCGCGACAGGATGCCCCTGCGCACTGGCAAGCACCTCGACATCGTCGCCGACCCGTTCCACCCACGGCGCCCTGATGAACACCGCGTGCATCTGCCCGCGCAGCCCGGCAAAGTCCAGATCGCCCTCGAAGGAGTCCACCTGGCGCCCGAAGGCATTGCGCCGCACGGTCATATCGATGGCGCCGAGTGCCACCGCATCCGGTCGGGTGTCCAGGATCTCCGAGGCGAGCAGGATCATGCCGGCGCACGATCCGTAGACCGGCAGGCCGTCGCGTAGGCGCTCGGTCAGCGGGTCAAGCAGTTCGAACACGCGCAGCAGATTGCTCATCGTGGTCGACTCTCCGCCGGGGATGATCAGCCCATCGACCTTGCCGAGTTCCTCGAGGCGGCGCACTCCCAGCGCCTCGGCACCCGAATCTTTCAAGGCCGCAACATGTTCTCTGACATCACCCTGCAATGCGAGCACGCCGACCAGCGGACTCACGCCATGTTCCCCTTGGCTATCGAGGCCTCGTGCGGGTTGCGCTCGTAGCGAGTCAGCCCCTCCTGCACCACCGCGGCGACCATGCGGCCCTCGCGGTCGAAGATCCGTCCCTGGGTGAGCGCCCGCCCGTATCCGGCCGACGGCGATGTCTCGTCGTACAACAGCCATTCATCGGCGCGGAACGGCCGCAGGAACCACAGCGCGTGATCCAGAGATGCCGTCTGCAGCACCGCCTCCCGGTGCGGCACCTTGGAAGAACTCAGCAGCGTCAGATCGCTCATGTAGGCCAGCGCGCAGATGTGCAGCACCGGATCATCCGGAAGCTGCTTGCGGCAGCGGAACCACACCCGCTGCTGCGCGGCCAGCCGCGGGTTCCGGTCCATCAGCTCGTCGGGGACGATCCGGATGTCCCATTCGGCGAACTGCCGGAAAAGATCGTGGCTGAACGATCCCTCCGCGTCCTGCACATCGGGCAGGTCCTCGGGCGCCGGTACGGGCGGCATCAGGTCCTGGTGCTCGATGCCGGTGTCCAGCGTCTGGAAGGAGGCCGACATGCTGAAAATCGCCTGTCCGTCCTGGATCGCGGTGACCCGGCGGGTGCTGAACGAGCGGCCGTCGCGTACCCGATCAACGAGAAACACGGTGGGCTCGTTGGGATTTCCGGGACGTAGGAAGTATCCGTGCAGGGAATGCACCAGGTACTGCGGCTCGACGGTACGGACCGCCGAGACCAACGATTGCCCCGCAACCTGGCCACCGAAGGTGCGGCGCAGGCTGCTCGGGGTCACGTTGCCTCGGAAGATGTCCTTTTCGAGCTGCTCGAGCGTCAGGATCTCTTCGATATCGGCCATCAGATGGTTTTACCAGCCGCGCTCGGCGAGCCGATGCGGCTGCGCGATGTCCTCCACGTTGATACCGACCATCGCCTCACCCAGTCCGCGCGACACCTTGGCCAGCACGTCCGGGTCGTCGTAGAAGGTGGTGGCCTTCACGATCGCCGCGGCGCGCTGCTCGGGGTTGCCGGACTTGAAGATTCCAGATCCGACGAACACACCCTCGGCACCCAGCTGCATCATCATCGCGGCGTCGGCCGGGGTGGCGATGCCGCCGGCGGTGAACAGCGTGACCGGCAGCTTGCCGGCGCGAGCAACCTCGACCACAAGGTCGTACGGTGCCTGCAGTTCCTTTGCGGCAACGTACAACTCGTCCTCGGACAGCGAGGTGAGCCGACGGATCTCGCCACCGATCTTGCGCATGTGGGTGGTCGCGTTGGACACGTCACCGGTACCGGCCTCACCCTTGGAACGGATCATGGCCGCACCCTCGGTGATGCGGCGCAGCGCCTCGCCCAGGTTGGTGGCACCGCACACGAACGGCACGGTGAACTTCCACTTGTCGATGTGGTTGGTGTAGTCGGCGGGGGTCAGCACCTCCGACTCGTCGATGTAGTCCACGCCCAGGCTCTGCAAGATCTGCGCCTCGACGAAATGCCCGATACGGGCCTTGGCCATGACGGGGATGCTGACGGTGCTGATGATGCCGTCGATCATGTCCGGATCGCTCATGCGGGACACGCCGCCCTGAGCGCGAATGTCTGCGGGCACCCGCTCCAGCGCCATGACAGCGACAGCACCGGCGTCTTCGGCGATCTTCGCCTGTTCCGGCGTAACGACGTCCATGATGACGCCGCCCTTGAGCATCTCGGCCATACCGCGCTTGACGCGCGCGGTGCCGGTTCCGGTCTCGGGGGACGTTACATTGGTCGTGCTAGTCAACTGGGGGCTCCTGAATGTCGGGTTCTGCGACCAGTCTAATGCCGCTGCACCAGCGATTTTGCCGCGGGATGTGCGGTGACTGTGCTCACCCGATCTGGACTGGCTCGCGCCGTGCACCGGTGGCCACCGCATCCGCCGCACAGGCGGCCTCCGCGAGCAGCTTTCCCAGCTGATTCGGATAGACCTGCTCCCCGGACGCCGTCAGCGCGGCGATCTCTTCGGCATCACACCAGCGATGTCCGGTGATGTAGCGCTGCTCCAGATTGGTGCGGCCGTCGGTGGCGGGTTCGAACCGCTTGGTGCGGTGCACGAAGAACAATTCCTCGGAGCGGATGGTGGTGCCGTTGAAGTCGAAGACGGCGACGCGACGCCACAGCGGGCCGACCAGGCGCCCTGAGTGCACCGTCAAACCGGTTTCCTCGACCAGCTCGCGCACCGCGCCATCGGCCAGCTTCTCCCCCGGCAGCGTTTGACCGCCGACGGTGAACCACCAGTGCACCGCCGGGCTGGGTGCCGCCGGGTCGAAGCCGCGTAGCAGCAGCACCCGTCCGTCCTCGTCCAGCAGGATGATGCGCGCCGAGGTGCGGAAATTGGGCAGCGCCGGATCCTCGGTGCCCGCACCCTGGCGATCGATGATCTCGAAATACGTTGGCATCGCTGCTGTTCCGCCTAGCCGAAGCCACCGCACCGGGCGGCGCACGCGAAGCGCGAGGGTGTCGCGCACGGCGTCGTTGTGAAAACGCCGGGCGATGAGCACCCGAGTCTCGGCATCGGCCAACTCGGCTACCAGCGCCGGACGCAGCGCTTCGGCGTCGACCGTCGACAACGCCGAAGCTAGCTGGTTCTCCGCGTACTCGCGCCGGTCACGTTCGGCACGTTCGGCTTTCGCCGCCAGCCTGATCAGCTGCTCGTCCTTGAGTGCGTCCCCGACCGCGCGTGCGACGACGGCGCGACGAGCCAGCGCCGCATCCAGCGCCTGCCAGGACAGGTCACTGCGCACGTGCAGCCGGTCCAGACGGTTGGCCACCAGGTAGGCCCAGAGCAGGCCGAATGCGACCAACGTGGCGATGACGGCGATGACGACAACCGTCAACGCCGAGAACGTCACCAACTGTCGACCTTGACGCGCGCCCCGGAGGCGGTGACCGTTTCGTAGACGAGCATGATCTGTTGCGCGACCACCGACCAGTCGTAGCGTTGCACCGCTTCGGTGCCCGCCGCCACCAGCTGTGCCCGGCCTTCGTCGTCACCGAGCACCTCGATGATGGCCGCCGCCAACGCATCCGAGTCGCCCGTCGGCGTCAACCGGCCGGCCTTGCCGTCCAACAGCACCCGCCGGAAGGCATCCAGCGAGCTGGCGACCACCGCCGTTCCGGCAGCCATGGCCTCCACCAAGACGATGCCAAAGCTCTCGCCACCGATGTTGGGTGCGCAGTACACGTCGGCACTGCGCATGGCCGAGGCCTTGGTGGCGTCGTCGACCTGGCCCAGGAACCGCAGGTGCTTGGCCAACGGACCCGCCTGCGTACGTAACTCGGCCTCGTCCCCGCGGCCTACGATCAGGATCTCCACATCGCCGAAACTGGCCGCGATCTTCGGCAGCGCACCCATCAGCACATCCATGCCCTTGCGCGGCTCGTCATAGCGCCCCAGGAACAGCACGGTCTTGCCCGCACGCGGGTACCCCTCCAGCATGAGCGCACCGGAGAAAGACCGGACGTCGACACCGTTGGGAATTTCGACCGCGTCGGACCCGAGCGCTTCCATCTGCCAGCGCCGGGCCAGCTCCGAGACGGCGATCCTGCCGACGATCTTCTCGTGCCAGGGCCGCAGTACGGCCTGAAAAACACTGAGTGTCAACGATTTCGTGGTCGACGTGTGGAAAGTAGCAACAATCGGCCCCTCCGCCACCATGAGGGCCAACATCGACAGGCTCGGCGCGTTCGGCTCGTGCAGATGCAGCACGTCGAAGTCCCCTTCGACCAGCCAGCGGCGGGTCTTGGCATAGGTGGCCGGTCCGAATCGCAGCCGCGCCACCGAGCCGTTATACGGAATTGGAACGGCCTTGCCGCCCGAGACCACGAAGTCGGGTAGCTCCAGATCTGACGACGACGGCGCGAGCAGACTGACGTGGTGGCCACGATCACGCATGACTTCCGCCAGCTGCACGACATGGGATTGGACGCCGCCCGGTACGTCAAAGGAGTACGGGCAGACCATCCCGATACGCATTACGCCTGCCCACCCACGGGGTCCGACTCCCGGGTGGACTCGGGCTCCTGTGCGGGAGCAGGTTGCAACGGATGCGTCCGCAGCTTGGTGCGGCGCTCCTCGGACAAATCGTCGAGCCACAACGGCTGCAGCATGTGCCAGTCCGCCGGACGCTCGGCGATATTGGCCGCGAACTCGTTGGCCAGCGCCTGCGTGGCCTGGGCGACATCGCCCGCGGAGGTGTCGATGGGCGCCTGGATGCGGACTCCCCATCCACCGTGCTCCTCGAACCAGCAGTGCGCCGGCAGCAGGCGCGCACCAGTATCGACGGCTAAACGTGCAGGCCCGGCGGGCATTCGGGCCTCGGCACCGAAAAATTCGACGGGGACGCCGCTGCGGCTGAGGTCACGATCGGCCATCAGGCAGACGACGCGGTTTTCCCTGAGCCGCGCCGCCAGCGTCTCGTAGGGCCCGGTGGACTCACCGCTGGACGCGAGCACCTCAAAGCCTAGCGTCTCCCGGTAGTCCAGGAAGCGCCGATACAGCGACTCAGGCTTCAGCCGCTCGGCGACGGTGGTGAAGGTGCCGTAGGTCTGCGCCAGCCACACCCCGGCCATGTCCCAGTTTCCGCTGTGCGGCAAGGCGATAATCGTTCCGCGGCCTTCGGCCTGCGACGCGTCGAGATTGCGTCGCCCGAACAGGCTGCTGTCCAGCCGGGCGGCAAGGCGCTCCATGTTCTGCGAGGGCAGCCGGAACGCCTCGCGCCAGTACCGGGCATAGGAGCGCATGGAGTCGATCATCAGCCGGTCGGGCACCTCGCGGGGGTGCACACCGAGCACACGGGCGAGATTCTTGCGCAGCTGCTCGGGTCCGCCCTTGCGGGCGCCGACCATCGCGCCGACGTCGAATATGGCGCGAGCAATCGGATCCGGCGTCATCTGCGTTACGTTCCAACCGGCGGCATACCCCCAGTCCGCAGCGCGTTCGCCCCATACACTCATGACTGATTCGTCTCCGCGGTGTCTTGTCCCGCATCGGAATTGGGCAGCAGTTCAAGGGCTCCCGGAGAGATGCGGACGGCGTGCATGCGCTGCGCCACCGTCACCAGGCTGGCGATGGCCAGCATCCACATCGCGGTGTGCAAGGGCCACTGCACCCCGAATCCGCCGCTGAAGATCGCTCCGGCGAGCACGATGATGAGCCGCTCGGGCCGCTCGATCAACCCACCGTCGGCGCGCAGTCCGGATGCCTCGGCGCGTGCCTTCACGTAGGAGATCACCTGGGAGGTGATCATGCAGATCAGTGTGGCGACAACCAAAGAGGGTGATCCCCAACCGAATGCGGCCCACCACAGCAGTCCGGCGAACACCGCACCATCGGCCACCCGGTCGCAGGTCGCATCCAGCACCGCACCGAACCGGGTTCCTCCGCCCCGAGCCCGGGCCATGGCGCCGTCGAGCATGTCAAACATCGCGAACAGCCACACCGCCATGCCGCCCCAGAAGAGGTGGCCGATTGGGAAAAGCGTCAGCGCCGCGACGACCGAAGCCGCAGTGCCGAAGATGGTGACCGTGTCGGGGGTAAAGCCTGCGCGTAGCAAGCCATTAGCCAAGGGGTTAGTCATCTTCGCGAATGTCTCCCGCGACAGGAGGCTACTCATGGCAACTGATCCCAGGCCGTGGCAAGTAGTTTCCGTGTGTCGCGCAGCAGCTGCGGAAGCACCTTGGAATCACCGATGATGGTGATGAAGTTGGCGTCGCCACCCCAGCGCGGCACCACGTGCTGATGCAGGTGCTCGGCCAGCGATCCGCCCGCCGCGGCACCCAGGTTGAGACCCACGTTGAAGCCGTGCGGGCGCGACACCTTCTTGATCACCCGAATCGCCTTCTGCGTGAAAGCCATCAGCTCTCGGCTCTCATCCTCGGTGAGGTCTTCGAGCTCGGCCACCTGCCGGTAGGGCACCACCATGAGATGGCCCGGGTTGTACGGGTAGAGGTTGAGAACGGCATACACATGGTCGCCACGCGCGACCACCAGTCCGTCTTCGTCGGCCATCTCCGGGATCTCGGTGAACGGCGCCGAATCCGCGCTGGGCGCCTTCACCGCTTCGGCGATGTAGGACATCCGGTGCGGACTCCACAGCCGCTGCAGATGATCGGGGTCACCCACGCCCCGGTCGATGATGGTCGAGTCCTCGCTAGTCACGGGTCCCCAACTTCATGAGTTCAGCCGTCGGCGATACGTTTTCGCGGCGGTTCACCCAGTCGAGGATGGCGGCGACGGCCTCGTCGCGAGGCACACCGTTCACCTGGGTGCGATCTCGGAACCGGAAGCTCACCGCACCGGCCTCCACGTCGCGATCTCCGGCCAGCAGCAGGAACGGCACCCGCTGGTTGGTGTGGTTGACGATCTTCTTGTTCATGCGGTCGTCGCTGGTGTCGACCTCGGCGCGGATACCCTGCGATTTGAGCTGGGAGACAATGTCGTTCAGGTATGAGGCGTGCGCATCCGCGATCGGGATGCCCACCGCCTGCACCGGCGACAGCCAGGCCGGAAAGGCACCCGCGTAGTGCTCGGTGAGCACACCGAAGAACCTCTCGATGGACCCGAACAGCGCGCGGTGGATGAGCACCGGCCGCTGACGGGTTCCGTCGGCGGCCGTGTACTCCAGCTCGAATCGTTCCGGCATGTTGAAGTCGAGCTGAATGGTCGACATCTGCCAGGAACGGCCCAGGGCGTCCTTGGCCTGTACCGAGATCTTAGGGCCGTAGAACGCCGCGCCACCCGGATCGGGCACGAGCTGCAGGCCTGAGTCGCGCGCCACCTGCTCCAAGGTCCTCGTGGACTCTTCCCACACCTCGTCGGATCCAACGAATTTCGTCTCGTCCTTGGTGGAGAGTTCCAGGTAGAAGTCGTCGAGTCCGTAGTCGGACAGCAGGTCGAGCACGAACCTGAGCAGGGAGGTCAGCTCCTCGTGCATCTGCTCACGGGTGGTGTAGATGTGCGCATCGTCCTGGGTCATGCCGCGCACGCGGGTCAGGCCGTGCACCACACCGGACTTCTCGTACCGGTACACCGAGCCGAATTCGAACAGCCGCAGGGGCAATTCACGGTACGAACGCCCCCGGGCCCGATAGATCAGGTGATGCATAGGGCAGTTCATGGGCTTGAGGTAGTAGTTCTGCCCCGGCTTGCGCACGGTGCCGTCCTCGCCCCGCTCGGCGTCGATGTGCATCGGGGGGAACATCCCGTCGGAGTACCAGTCCAGGTGCCCAGAGGTTTGGTACAGGTTCTCCTTGGTGATATGGGGGGTGTTGACGAACTCATACCCCGCGGCAGTGTGCTTGGCGCGCGAGTAGTCCTCCAACTCCTTGCGGACGATTCCGCCCTTGGGGTGGAAAACCGGTAAGCCGGAACCGATTTCGTCGGGAAAACTAAACAGGTCGAGCTCCACGCCGAGCTTGCGGTGGTCGCGTCGCTGCGCCTCTTCCAGCAGTTCGAGGTGCTTGTCGAGGGCCTCCTGTGACTCCCAGGCGGTGCCGTAGATGCGCTGCATGCTGGCGTTGGCCTGGTTGCCGCGCCAGTAGGCCGCCGAGCTGCGGGTGAGTCGGAACGCCGGAATGTGCTTGGTGGTCGGGATGTGCGGGCCCCGACACAGGTCGAACCATTCCCGTTCGCCGGTACGAGGATTCAGGTTGTCATAGGCGGACAGCTCGTCGCCGCCGACCTCCATGACCTCTGGATCGACGATCGGAGACTTGCCTGAGTCTCCAGCAACGAGCTCCAGCTTGAACGGCTCGTTCGCCAGCTCGGCCTGAGCGTCTTCTACCGATTCGTACACTCGGCGCGAAAAGCGTTGCCCCTCCTTGATGATCTGCTTCATCTTCTTCTCCAGAGCGGTCAGATCCTCGGGAGTGAAGGCGTGATCGATCCCGAAGTCGTAGTAGAAGCCATCGGTGATCGGCGGTCCGATGCCGAGCTTGGCCTGCGGGAAGAGGTCCTGCACGGCCTGCGCCAAGACGTGCGCGGCGGAGTGCCGGATGACACTGCGGCCGTCCTCGGTGTCGGCCGCAACCGGCTCCACCTCAGTGTCGGCGTCCGGGGTCCAGGACAGATCCTTCAAAGCGCCGTCCACCCGCACGACGACGATGGCGTCGTCTCCCTTACCCGGCAGGCCGGCCTCGCGTACCGCGGTGCCTGCCGTCGTCCCGGCCGGCACCCGGATTGGGGCCACAGGGGAAGACGGGTTGGGCGCAGTCATCGGCAGTTCTCCAATTCAGGGACGGGGGGTTTGCGAACTCATGCTATCGGTCCGCACCAGCGCCTTCCCAGCCTGATGGGCGCCATGAGCACTTAGGCTGACTGCGCGCGGAATGTGTTCCGATATGCCAGCGGCGAAACCCCGGTGAGTCGGCGGAACTGCTCCCGGAAATTCGCAGGTGAACCGAATCCCACCTCGCGGCCGATCCACTCCACCGGGTCCCCGGAACGTTCCAGCAGCTGCTGGGCGTGACGAACCCGCACCCCGGTCAGCCACTGCATGGGCGTCTGCCCCGTTTCCGCACGAAACCGCCGGTTGAGGCTGCGCACACTGGTGGACGCCTGAGCCGCGAGGTCGTTCAGGGACAGTTCCCGGTGGGCGTTGTGCTCGATCCACACCATGATCTCGCCGAGAACGGCCTCGGGGCGCTGACGGTTCCGGATCACGTACTGCGCCTGTCCGCCGTCACGGTGCAGTGGCGCCACCGCCACCCGCGCCGCCTCCGAAGCCACCGCCGCGCCGTGATCGCGCGCGACGATGTGCAGACACAGGTCCAGCCCCGCTGCGGCGCCCGCGGAAGTCAGCACGTTCCCCTCGTCCACGTACAGCACATCGGCGTCCAGATGCACCGTGGGGAACATCTCACGGAACAGGTCGGCGGCCAACCAATGCGTGGTGGCACGCTTGCCGTCCAGAATCCCGGCTTCGGCGAGCGTGAAGGCTCCCGCACATATGGAGGCGATGCGCGCGCCGCGCCGGTAGGCGGCCTGCAGTGCCGCGATGACGCCGTCGGGCGTGGGTGCGGTCGGATCATTGCGCGCCGGAACCACAATGGTGTCGGCGTCCGAAAGCGCTTCGAGCCCAAGATCTGTCGCGATGCCGAACGGCCCCGCGGACACGATCGGCTCGGTTCCGCACACCCGCACGCGGTAGGGCCTAGTGCCGTCGGGCAGATAGACGCGACGGAACACTTCGACCGGGGTGGCCAGGTCGAACCCGACGGTTCCGGGGAGCGCAACCACCACGACGGAGTGAGGCTTGGCCGAGCGACCCCCCGACACGGAGTGCATCCGGCCAGCCTAGCGCGCTATTGGCAATATTTCGTCGGATTGTGTCTATCTGGCCACTTCTGTCCGGATTCCCGCTGCGTGAGCATGACTTCCATGCAGATAGCGATCCTGGATCACCCGGGCATGACGGCACTCGACGCGATTGGACCGTACGAAATGCTCCGGGGAATGCCCGACGCACAACTTCGGTTCGTCTGGCCCGATAGTGACCGACAGCGGCGTGCTGACGCTCGGTGCGACCCACTCGTTCGACGAAACCCCGGCACCGGACGTCGTCCTCGTCGGCGGCTCGATACCCGCCACCATGAGCACGCCCACCGACGAGAGCGGCCTGCGTTGGCTGCGGAATGCATATCGGACCATCGACGTGGACCGCGTCCGTCTGTAGCGGGTCACTCATTCTCGGCGCCGTCGAAGTCCTGCGTGGCAAGGACGCCACCTGCCACTGGGCCGGACAACGAGTGCTCGCGACCTTCGGAGCGAAGCCACAGCGGGACAAGAGGATCCTCCGCGACGCAAGGTGATCACCACGGCCGGGCTCGACCTCTGGCTCTGGCTCTGGCTCGTCAGCCACCATTCGATACCGGCCACATGAGCAAGGCTTCCACCCGCAACAAGGCGGATGCCATGCGGATGATGAAGAGCATGATCTCGGCGCGCGAGGCCGGTGCGGAATTCGTCGCCGGTTCAACAGTGCTGTGGACGAGCGTTATCGACCGCGTACGGCGAACGTCAGCCGCCAATTCCCAGCGGACTCTTGAGCCAGGGCTCCTGGATCCCGAGCAATGCAGCGATCCAGCCGAGGGCTCCCAGTACCCAGAGCGTTGCCACCACCAGCGCAGCGGTGAAGAGCACCCCGATCCCCCGCAACCATCGGGGTTGCGTGGAGAACCAGGCCATGAATCGGTCGTAGCGGTCCCTGGCCGCGTGGAGAAGCTTTCTTGCCCAGGAGAACTCGGAGGCAAGGATCGCCAGGCCGAGGAACACGATCGCCCAGCCGGGGCCCGGGTACGGAATGGCGATGATGCCCGCGCCCAGCACCACCAGGCCGATGACCGCGACCATCATGCGGTAGAGCAGGTCCAGCGCGGGCTTGTCGCGCACCCTGTCGCGCCATCGAGCCCACCGACGCGTCGCCCGGTTCACGGCTGGCCGGGGTTGAGTTTCACGAACAGCGCGTCGGCCTCGGCGAGCACGTCATCGCCGTCGAGCAATCTGCTGGTCAGAAACACCTTGCGGCCCTCCACCCGCTGCAGGGTGCAGTCGTACTGCAGTTCCTTCTCGATGGGGGTGATCTTGCGGTAGTTGATGTTCAGGTACGCGGTGCGCAGCTTGCGCAGATCGGTCAGCAGCATGGATCCGGTGCCGAAAATGGTGTCGAAGAGCAGCCCGAGGCATCCGCCGTGCACCGCCCCGTTGCGCCCCAGGTGGTAGCGGCCGAATGTGGCCGTACCCGCGAGAACCCCGTTGTCGAAGCTGTCGATGGTCATCGGGACCAGCAAGATGTTTCCGCGCAACGGCAGATCGGTGCGTCGGCCCGAGGGCGAGTCCCATTCGGAGACCTCATAGGGAGCCAACAGCTCATTCATGGCATCGAGCTGGTTGGCCAACTCGGTGACCACCTCGTCGGGAGGCAATGCGGCGCGAGCGCGGTCCTGCAGGGTACGCAGCGCGTCGATGAAGCGGCCATAGTCGGGACCGCCCTTGAGGGTGGGATCGGGAAGGTTGAACCCGCCGCCCTCGTGCGCAGTAACTGCTTCCTCTGTGGTCATGCTCCCCTACGTTATTGGGGTGGATATTGAACGACTGAGCCAGCTCCCGTTCACCTACTCCGAGATCGGCGCGACGGCCGGTGAACTGCCCGCCAAATACCACCACGTGCGGGAATCTCGGCAGATAGGAACGGGTAAGGCACGGTTGGAGGAGGCCGCCGCCAGTCTCATGCGGTTCGGCATCCAGCGCGGGATCGGGCTGCGGGTACTGACGTCGGCGCCCGCTGCTGCCGAAGGCGTGAACGTGGCAATGCGGCTCTGGCCGTTCTGGGCCTTGTGCCGCGTGGTGTACCTGGTGGACGAGCCGAATAGGCGCGGTTTCGCGTACGGCACCTTGCAGGGGCATCCCGAAACAGGCGAAGAAGCGTTCATCGTGCGCTTCGATCCAGCCAATGATGTTGTTTCCGTGGAGATTACGGCCTTCTCGAAACCCTCGTTCTGGTGGGGCCGCGTGGGCAACCTGGCCGTGAAGCAACTGCAGCGGGCGGTAACTCATCGGTACCTGCGCGCAGTCTGAACGCCGCGTCTCGGCATCATCCACACATAACCCTCCCCCCGGTAACCTACGGTTTGGCTGGGAATTCAATATGGCTATCCCGTGCGTCGTGGACGGCCAATGCGGCATCGATGGCGTTGAGGAAATGGGCGCCAGTACGTTGACCCGCATGACGCCGTCGATACGCGAGCCCCGCACGGCGCGGGGAGCCGCCCGCCGTGCCGGGCTTCTCGACGCAGCGATTCACCTCATGGCGCGTGAGGGCGCCCGGGCCGTCACGCACCGCGCGGTGGCCGCGGAGGCGGGGACCACCCATGGGAACGTCTGGTATTGGTTCGGATCCCTGGACCAACTGTTGGATGAGGCCCTGAAGCCCCTGGCCACGCGGCAGATCGACGAGGTGCGCACGCTGTTCACCGAGTTGCCCGATGCGAAGATCCCGGTACGCATAGACCGCTTGGCCCGGTACGTCACCGACACCCTGACCGACGACCGAGATTCGGCCATCGCCCGGTACGGGTTTTTTCTCGAGGTCGCCCGCCACCCCACCTTGCGGACACGTCTTGACCAGTGGGGCACCACCCAGCGCGCGGCGTTCGCCCAGGAATTGCGCGGGGCCGGCGTGGCCGATCCCGAGGCGGACGCCGCGGACCTGCTGACCGCCGTTAACGGATTGGTGCTGGAGCAGGTGGCGCTCCCCGTCGACGATTTCGACACCGCGCGTTTGCGGCCGGCCATCGCATGCTTCTTTCCCACTGACCGCACATCGTGGGAATGAAACCGGGCGCCGCGGAGTAGAAATCTCACATGGAACTCAATGACGCCGCCCGCGCACTCATCGGCGCAGGTGCCGATGCCACGCTGGTGACCATCAACCCCGACGGCAGCCCGCAGGTATCCGTGGTGTGGGTTGCCCTGCAATCCACACCGGAAGGTGACGAGCTTGTGGCCGCGCATCTGTCGGGCAACTACAAGAAGCTGCGCAACATCCGGCGCGATTCCCACGTCGCGTTGACCATTCTTGCCCCCAGCCAGCCCGGGCAACAGCGTGAATATCTGGCCGTCACCGGTTCGGCACGCGTGGTCGAGGGTGGCGCACCGGAGCTGCTCGGGCAGCTCGCCGTCGCGCTGCTGGGCTCGGACGAACACTTCCCGCCGCCCAACTCCCCGGACGGGTATCTGACTCGCGTCCGCATCGAATCGGTGGGTGGCCACGGCCCCTGGGTCTGACCTCAGTCGCAGATGACTCCCTTGGATACCGTCGGTTCAGCCACCAGGGCATCGATGAGTTCCCTGTCGCTGGTGATCGCGGTGATTACCAGCCAATGGCGCAGCGGGACAACGTCGTCGGCTCGACGGTGATGTCGAGGTAGTCATGCCAGTTGTGTTCGGCGGTGATCCTAGAAGGAGTTTCACCGCCGTTCGCGGCGCGTCAACCGACGAGAGCTGCCGCCCGCTCCTCGATCTCTCGGCACAGCGCCGTTCCCGACCACGCCTTCTCGCCGCGAGAGGTCAACTCGTGAACGAGGCTCACGAGTGCGGCGTTGACCGATGCGCTCGTGCCGAGTTTCTTGGCAAGTTCGACGACTTCACCGTTGATGTAGTCGATTTCAGTCCTCCTGCCGAGAGTGATGTCGTCGAGCATGGACGAGCGTGCCTGAGGGTCGATCTCGACCATCTGTGGCGCCAACCGGGCGAACAGCGAGTTCGGCATCCGCAGCACCCAGGGCATGAATGCCAGGGGTGCGGCCAAAGGGCTGACCACCGGTTGTTTGTTGCGGCGCAGAAGTGCCAGCGCCTCCCGCTGGGCGTCGGCCAGCACCAGGCGGTACTCCCGTTCTCCCAGCTCGGCTTTCAGGGGCAGACCCGAGAGTGCGTTGACCGCGTTGTTGAGGTTCACCACCAGCTTGCCCCACTGCACCGCGGACATGTCGTCGCGCACATCGGTGGGCAACCCGCACTGCGTGAGCGCCTGTGCCAGGGATTCTGCCCCGGCAGAGACGGAGAGCTTGCCCTGTGTGCCCTGATGAAAGCGCGCCGGCCCAACCTGTGCGACATTGAAGCCGACCATCCCGGTGATCACCTTGTGCTGCTTGATGTATCGCGAGATCTCGACCGGGTTGCGTATCCCGTTCTGCAGGCTGACCACCACAGCTCCGGGGCGCAGCCGTTCGGCCAGCGATTGGGCCATCCCCGCGGTCGCTGCGGACTTCACCGTCACAAGCACGACATCGACATCCCGCACCGCGTCAACATCCTCGGAAAACACCCAGTCCTGCCCGGGGATGGTGGCCGACCACCCCCGGTAGTCCGACAGAGCCAAGCCGTGCTCCACGATCGACTGACCGAGGCTTGCCCGCCCGATATACACGAGGTGGTGCCCGGCGGTCTGCAGGCGGCCACCCACATAGCAGCCGATACTTCCGGCTCCGGCGACGGCAATTCGCATGGCTAAACCTCTGTCTCGGAAAGTTTTGCGAGCGCGTCGATCTCCACCAACAGCCCCGGCGGGAGACCGCCGAAAACAGTGGGCCAAGCCGGATACGGCTTACAGCTGGTGTCTTCGAACACTTTGTTGAGTTCGGCGAATCCTTCGGGGACATGACGATAGACCCTCAGCATCAACACATCACCCAGGTCGGCACACGCCGCATGCACTATCGCCTGGATGTTGCGCAATGCCTGGACGCTCTGCCCGTAGACCGTCTCACCCGCAAGGGAACCGGTTTGGGCGTTGATCCCCACGTGGCCGGACACCTGCAGGGTGTCGGCGATGCGCACGGCTTGCGAGTAAGGGCCGACGGGATGTGGCGTCAAGTCGGTTTCGATCCAGGTCTTCACCATCTGAACTCCTTTGATACCAGTCGAATTGACTTTCTCCAGCCTTGCGAAGCTGCCCTCATGAGCCGGACAGGGCTGCCTTCAGGACACGCAGCGCATTGTCGCCCAGGATCCCCGAGACCTCCACGGCGTCGAAGCCCACACGCAGCAACGCCTCGATCAACGATGGAAATCCGGTGGGCCCATCGAAACCCTGGGCGTATCCGGGAATGCCGTTCATGTCGGTGCCGATACACAGATGGCGTGGACCGACAAGTTCTGCCAGGTAGGAGGCGTGACGGGCGAAATCGTCGACATCGCGCATGCCCAAGCGGCGAAACCCCATTGGCCACAAACCAATCAGCCCGCCGGTGGCGGCTATCGCACGCACCTCCTCGTCGCCGATGTAGCGCGGAAACTCCTGTACCGCCGATGCCCCAGTGTGCGAGCTGATCACCGGAACGGATGTCTGCTCGCATGCCGCCAGGGTGTCGCCGCGTCGGCATGCGCCAGGTCGATCAGCATGCCGAGCCGGTTGGCCTCTGCGACAACCTCTTTGCCGAGGGCAGTCAGGCCCGAAGAGTAGCGCCCGGCCCGAACCGCCCTGCTGCCCCGGTTTCCGGACAACGAGGTACTAATGGTCCCGAGGCCGTTGTCCGCGTAGTGCACCAGCCCCAGCACCCGCACGCCCAGTCGATGAAGCTCTACCAATCGGTCCGGTTGCGCACCCACGACATCGGCGCCCTCGATGCCGAGCATGACCGCCACGTCGCCGCCTGCTAGCTGCTCGGCGGTGTCCACCACCGCCACACCCGCCGCACGGGCCTCGGAGCGCGCGAGGTCCAGCTGAGCCTTCACGCCACTCCAGGGAGAGCGGAATCGCCACGCGGTGCCCAGTGCCGCATCACCGACAGCGGTGATGATCGCAAGGTTCACCTTGCCCTGCGCCAGTTTCGACAACGGCTCTGCCGGCATGTCTATTGCCTTGCTGCCCATCGCACGCAGCCATCGCGGCATGATGCTGAGTCCGTGGGTGTGCATGTCCACGGTCAGCGCCGTGTCGTTGAGCCTCCGAGATTGTTCAGCCGTGGTGCTCATCTCCGGGAATTCTCGATCCGGGTCAACGAAGGGCCTCGGGAGCCGTTCTGATCACGTCGTCCCAGAGTGGCTGGAACTGGAACCATCCCGCAACCGGGGTACCGATCTGGCTGTAGACCGAAGCGGCCGTCTCGTGGTCGATCGTTCGGGGTTTTCCGGCGGCCATGGCAAGCAATTGCGCTTGGCAGGAGCGCTCCATCGTGATGAACCACCACGCGGCTTCGGCCACCGAATGACCCACGGTGAGCAACCCGTGGTTCTGCAGGATCACCGCCTTGGTCAGCCCGAGCGCAGAACCGATTGCCCTGCCCTCTTCCAGATCGCTGACCACGCCGCGGTAGTCGGTGTACACCGCGTGGTCTTCGTAGAAGGCACAGGCATCCTGCGTGATGGGCAACAACGGCTGCCCCAGCGACGAGAACGCCTTGCCGTGTATCGAGTGCGCATGCGCCGCAGCGATCACGTCGGGCCGCGCCTTGTGGACCTCGGAGTGGATACAGAACGCCGCCCTGTTCACCGGTCGGGTCCCGGTGATCACATTGCCGTCGTGATCGACCTGGATGAGATCAGAGACCGCAATGTGCCGAAAGTTCATGCCGAAGGGATTGACCCAAAACGTGTCGGGAAACTCCGGGTCGCGCACGGTGATGTGCCCGGCCACTCCTTCGGAAAAGCCGAACGCCCCGAAGATGCGGAACGCAGCCGCCAGTTCACGCAGCCGACGCTCACGCTCCTCCCCGACTGTCGCCGTCGGCGCCGGACTCAGGAGGTCGGCATCGGCGGAACCGACCACATACGCCGACAACTCGTCACCCACCACAACATCCCCAGAGGTCATGCGTCCACCTTTCAGTACAACTCTGTATCCGATGTCCACAAGCTACTCCCGTCCGGGAAAACCCGTCAAGACAAACCGCACGCGATACGGCCGCGGTGAATATTCCTATATTTCCTGCCAATCAGATGGCTGACAGCCATGCGCCCTTATGGCGATACCTGAGCGATTCAATGGCCCTCGACCACACGCAGGCAATAAGATACATATCTGTATCTAGATTGAGCATCACTAGCATCACCGGAAGGGCGCCCATGTCGACTGGTTCCACTCGCCGGCGTGAACACACCCGTGCACGCCTGATGGAGGCCGCGCTGGATGTTTTCGCCGCCCGCGGCTTCCATGGTGCGAGCATCGAAAACATCTGCGAAAAAGCAGGATTCACGCGAGGCGCGTTCTACTCGAACTTCTCGGACAAGGATGAGCTCTTCTTCACCTTGTTCGACGCGAGCAGCGAGCAGCTGATCGCCCGACTGCGGGCGGCGCTGGACGAATGCCGCACGAGCCCTGATCCCCTCAGCACCTTCATCCGCGCCATCGACGACAAGAGCCCCACACAGCGTCGCTGGTATCTCATCAGCATGGAATTCACGCTGTACGCGATCCGGGAACCGAGCGCCGCCGTGGTGCTGGCCGAGCACGACGCACGGCTACGTCGCGAGGCCGCCGGGGTCATCAACGAACTGATGTCGATCGCTCACCGCGAACTGATCATCGACACCGAGCTGATCGCCCGACTCGCGACCGCGTTGCGCGAAGGGGTGGCCGCGCAGTTCTATGTCGAACCCGACCTGGCCGAGACCCAGATGTTGGAACGGCTCGCTTTCCCTGCCATGCTGCGTGCGTTCTCCCAGCCCGCAGGGGCGATAGCCGGTGTCGAATAGCGCCGCCGCGCTACCCGGTGACGCCCCAGAACTCAAGCCGGTTGCCGCCCTGCTGAGTACATCGCATCATCGGCATCGGCGACCAATTGCACAATGAGGTGGTCCGGAGCGGTACTCGACGTAGCCGGCAGGCTGGCGGCAACCCCCACACTGACCGTGACCATGCCATCCAGCGATTCCGAATCTGCCCGGATCTGCTCGGCGACCTCCGGTGCCTGCGCGGCGGGCCCGAGTAGCGGGACACAAAACTCCTCCTCGCCAGCGCGCCCTAGCACGGCGGTATTGCCGGCGATCGCCTTGATTTGGGAGCCCACATCACCGACACCGTGCCCAAAACGATCGTTGATCTGTTTGAACCGGTCGATGTCGATCATGACGATGCTCAGTTCAGACCGATCAGCTTGTGCCGCTTGGGCCAACATCATCGACTGATCATCGAATCCTCTCCGATTGTGCAGGCCGGTGAGCTGGTCGATCCCGGCCGCCCAGGCATCGCCGGTGAGCGCCAACTGTGCGAAGTGGATCATCGGCGGCACCCCAACCAGCAGTGTCGCGGTGACCACCAAATCTGCCATAGCCACGGCCCAACCCTGCTGCAGGTCAACGGCAATCGCGAGAAAGCTGAGTATGGCCAGAGATGCAAGCAAATACAGAACGATGAGCCGAGCGCCATGGAAGGAACATATGTAGATGGCCATGAAGGACATGGAAATAAGACCATGCATGCCGGTGCCCCTATCAGAGTCCGCGAAACACGCTATGCATACCGAGGCAACCGAAGTAACCGAAAACACCACAGATTCCGATTCTTTCGGCAGCGGCCCCAACCACCATCTCAGCATCCAGAAAAATGCGACCAGGCTCGCCAGAATGTCGAGCCAACGCCATACGCCGGTACGCGGTCCCATCGGCGAAAACTCCATGGCAAGCGGGATGAGGGCCAGTGCACGCGGTGCCAAACGCATGAAGCGCGTCGAGAAGTAGCCCATCATCTGGTCGTAGCGTGACGGTGTGCTCCACCACCGCGTTACGTCACCGAGAGGCAACGCGCTCGTGACTCCTGCGGTGCCGGTGAACGCACCCATATGTCCCCTATGGTGCTTAGTTCATCCCGACCGAAGCCAGTATGGCAACACACGATCCCCAGAGCGGAAAGACCGCCTCACGCGAAGAGCCGTGCACCCCCGTGTCGTGCGCGCCACAAACCGTTGTATATCGACCGGTCTGCTGAAAGGCTTTGGTGCCCAGCATTGGGCGGGCACTGTCGGCAAGAAGGAGAGCGCGAACTAATCATGGCTTCGATTCCGGTCTCGGCGAGAAACTTGTTCGCCATCACTTTCGGCGACGGTGTGCACCCACCCAGACCTACCAGCCATGTTGTGCTGTTCGACGAACCGCACCGCCAATTGCGCCGCTATGGCACTGACGATCCGCGTGAGTCCGATGCCGTCCCAGTCCTCCTAGTTCCGCCGCTGGCCGCGTCGGCAACGTGTTACGACCTCGCGCCGGGGCAATCGCTGGTGGCACACCTGCTCGAGCAGGGACGCCCAACCTACGTCGTTGACTATGGCGAGATCGGCTGGGCAGATAGGCATTTGGGTCTGGAGGCATTCTTCGCCGACATCATTCCGCAGGCCATAGAGCGGGTACTCATCGATTCCGGAAAATCGGAACTCGACCTGATTGGGTGGAGCCTGGGCGGTACCCTGAGCCTCCTGTCCGCGGCAGCCGACCGTGGATTGCCGATCCGCTCGATCGTCGCGATCGGCACCCCGTTGGACTATGGAAAAATCCCCGGCTATCCCGAGGCACGCCGAATCACCAAACGCACCAACGGCTATGCCGTCACCACGGTGTTGCGGGCACTCGGCGGCATTCCTGCACCGGTAGTACAGGCCGCCTACCGCGCCACCTCATGGGACCGAGAAATCAAGCGACCCTGGTTCCTGCTGAACAATCTGGACAACACCGAAGCCTTGGCCAAGGCTGAAGTGATCGACCGATTTCAGGATGCCTTCCCCGGTTATCCAGGACGAGCCGTCTCACAGATGTGGGGCCGTTTCATCTATCACGATGAGATCGCCGCCGGCGTGGTCAATGTGGCCGGTTACACCCTTGATCTGACGGCTCTGACGTTGCCGATCCAGCTGTTCGGCAGCCACCGCGATGCCATCGCGCCGTGGCAGTGTGTGCATCACGGCGTGGCGATGCTCAAGTCTGCGGACGTTCGGTTCACTACGGTGGAGGCGAGCCATCTCGGACTGGTAGCGCTGTCGGCAGGTGTACACGAGACATGGCCGGCCATCGACAGCTTCTTGGCCGAGTTAGACGCGCGCTAGTAGGTCGCTGGCGCGCGGAAACTGACGCTGACGTCCGGGGGCGCCAGGTTAGGCCTACTGTGTTCTCACGAGTGCCGGGCGTGACTTCCACCGCTGCGGGCAGAATTGAAGACCTCGTCTGCCTGTACTTCTTCTGTGGTCCCGGCTGGGTTCGAACCAGCGACCCCTCGCGTGTGAGGCGAGTGCTCTTCCGCTGAGCTACGAGACCGCGTGTTGATCGCTGATCAACCGAGGTGAAAGGCTAGCACGAGACGCCGGAAAGACCGAAGTTCGGCAGCCTACGGGCCGCGCACGCAAGGGATTTGTGATTAAACCTCTCGTTCGACTACTGTTTCACTTCGCACCGGGTGACGATCTCATCCGTTGCGCGCGGATGTAGCGCAGTTGGTAGCGCATCACCTTGCCAAGGTGAGGGTCGCGGGTTCGAATCCCGTCATCCGCTCGAAGGGGTAGACAGGCATCCCGAGCGGTGGAGTGGCCGAGTGGTGAGGCAACGGCCTGCAAAGCCGTGCACACGGGTTCGATTCCCGTCTCCACCTCCATAAAGACCCGCGCGATTAGCTCAGCGGGAGAGCGCTTCCCTGACACGGAAGAGGTCACTGGTTCAATCCCAGTATCGCGCACCAGCATTTACGCAGCTAGACGGCAGTTTTTACTGACGGATTCACATCGCATGAACTATTCGTGAACTTACCTAGGGTGTTATTCGCGTTCGCCTAGACGGCCAGCTTTCACGACCCCAGAGGCAGTCCAGGTACTCTCGTCCGTCCGTCTGTCTGACCAAATCGCCCTTTCGAACGACTTTGTCGCGTGACTTCACAATTGCGTCCGAATCGTCGTAGTGGAAAGTCTCGGGATGATCTGGGGTGGCTAGGCCTGGGGAACACTCTTGATCGTCCGACAGGTACGTCCTACCGACGCGTACAGGCCCTCAAACCGGACCACCTTCACAACCGTTTTCGGCATCCGCACGCCCACCTCCCGGTCGGTGCCGGGCAGTTTGACCGTCGTACCAGCGTCGAGAATCACACACCGTGTGCCGATCTCGACGCCATCCGATTCACCGCGATTAAGAAGCACTTCACGGCTGCTCAGCACCGCAGCGACTTCCCCCTCGATAGGCGCATTAGGACTCGTCATTTATCGTTTGCCCGCCACTTTTTTTGTGCTACCTCAGGCCTCTGCAATGTCTTGATTACTCGTTGCACTGCGAACTCATGAACATGACGCCAGTCATCGGCCGCATCGAGTGCACCCGCTTCAAGTTCGCTCAAACTAACGCTGAGCTACCCCATAGCCGCCCGCAGTGCAACCGGCGTCGGCTTCGGGTCATTTGACTCAAACACCTTCTCCGCCAATTCCTTTGCCCACAAAGCGCGACTGGCAAGCCGAAGCAAGCGCCGAACGGAAGTATCGGCGATAGACAGCTGTGCCCTACCTGTCAGCCTTTCGCAGAAGGCCATCAGTTAGTCACCGAATCTGGAACCCGAACGGTGGGGCAGGTCAAACTGTCACCTATCCGTGCAGCAGACCCAACGTAGTTGAGTTCAAGCTGATGCGATTCAAATTTTGTCGTCATGCTGGTTCTCAAAGACCGGGTGTGCTTGCTAGCTTCAACGGATGGCCGCTTTGAACATCGGCACAGGACATCTTGTCGTCTGGTCTCGCCACTTGTGTGCAGTGGCCGAAGAAATGGGGATGGATGTCGCCGACGTTCTGACCGGGACACAGGTCGAGTCGGCCGATCTGTTCGATCCAGATTTTCTCGTCTCGACACGAGACGAATTCACTATGGTCCGCAACCTTCTGAGAGCCGCGCCCCACGAGCCTCTGTTGGCCGCGCGAGTCGGCGCTCGTGCGTCCCTCACTAATTTTGGGTTGCTTGGACTTGCCGTTATGTCGTGCGGATCGTTCCGAGAAGTGATCGCCGTCGGGCTGCGGTTTTTCGCACTGACATCGTTGCACGTGATCTTCGACGTTGAGGAATCTGGCGATTGGTGCAACATCTCTCTGAGCGCAGCGCACCTGCCATCAGACGTTCGGGATTTCTTCATCGAGCGTGACTTTGTGGGAACGCTGTCCAATATCGACGTTTGCTCCGCTGGTGATCGCAGAATTCACCACGCAGACATATGTCGACTATGTCGGCACTCGCGAATCGCTGGAGCCCGTCTTGGCCGGGCTCCCCAGAAGCCTCGCATCCGTGACGTGTGGCGCAGACCGCACCTGCATTCGCTTTCCCGCGGCATTGCTCGATCAGTGCCTTCCGCAGGCCGACCAATCCACGCTGGCAGCGTGTATTGGTCATTGCGAGGAGCTACTCGAACGACGCGCGATTCGCACGGGACTCTCGTCGGCTGTACGAACGATGTTGCTGGAGCAGCATAAAGACATGCCCACGCTGGAGCATGCAGCGTGGGCATTGCGGATACATCCCCGAACGTTGCGGAGGCGGCTGGCCGACGAAGAAACGTCATACCATGAACTCGTTGAAGAGACGCGGGCAACACTGGCAGCCGATCTACTCTCGCATGTAGGCCTTACCGTCGCCCAGACAGCACAGCGTTTGGGCTACTCCGATCCGAGCGCATTCACGCGGGCTTTCAAACGTTGGCATGGTGTTACACCTATTCGGTACCGCACATGACTCAACTGCCAGCCTTGTCCACAAGTGTCAGATTAATGTCCACAACAGGTATTAAGGCGGGCGCTCCGCAGGCATAGGTTGGGGCGCATGGCCGAAGCTGTCCAAAACCGACGTCCCCTACACCGAACGCGCACGCCGCGTGTCGCCGTAGTCGGAGCAGGGTTGTCCGGCATCGCCATGGGTGTGCAGTTGCTGCAGGCGGGCATCGAGTCCTTCACGATCTACGAGAAGTCGGACAAGATCGGAGGTACCTGGCACGCGAACACATATCCTGGTGTGGCTTGCGACGTGCCATCTCATTTCTACCAGTACGAATTTGCCCCCAACCCCAGTTGGAGCATGTGGTTCGCATCGGGTGCTGAGATCGACGAGTATCTGGAGAAAGTCGCGAACGACTACGGCGTTCGGCCCCATATCCGTTGCCACACAGCAGTCATCGACGCCCAATTCACCGGAGCATCCTGGGCCGTAACGCTATCCGATGGCAACCGCGACGAGGTCGACTTCCTGATCTCGGCAACGGGTATCCTACGCGATCCCAAGTATCCGGACATCCCCGGTCTGGACCAGTTCAAGGGCGCGACGCTGCATTCGGCGCGCTGGGATCCCTCAATCTCGATCGCGGAAAAGCGTGTCGGGATCATCGGTACGGGTTCTACAGCCACGCAGATCATCTCAAGCGTCGCTGCCGAGGTCGAGCAGCTGACTATTTTTCAGCGCACCCCGCAGTGGATTCTGCCCGTGCCAAACGGACACGTCCCGTGGGCAGTCCGTCAGGCACTGCGTGTTCAACCGCTCAACCGCGCCGCATACCTGTTGACCCGCGCTGCCGTTGGCATTTTCCAGCATGCGGTAGTCCAACCAGGCTGGCAACGTTCAGTGATCGGCAAAGTGTGTCGCCTCAATCTGGCAACCGTCAAAAAACGCTCGGCTTCGGGCACAACTGACACCCGACTATGAACCGATGTGCAAGCGCCTGGTGATGTCCGGGAGTTTCTATACCGCGGTACAGCGGCCCAATGTCTCCCTGGTCGTCGACCCCATCGAACGCATAGTCCCCGAAGGCGTAGTGACCGAGAATAACGCCGAGTTGCACGATCTTGATGTGCTCATCCTCGCCACTGGCTTCGATGCGCACGCGTTCATGCGTCCAATGACAATAACCGGACGCGACGACATCACATTGGGACAAGCCTGGGCCGAGGGTCCGCGAGCATACAAAACAGTTGCCATTCCGGGATTTCCCAACTTCTTCACCATCATGGGACCCCACAGTCCCGTAGGAAACTCATCGCTAATCGCCATAGCCGAGACACAGGTCAACTACATCACGCAATGGATTCAACGTTGGCAGACAGGCGATTTCGATACCGCCGAACCAACCAATGAATCCACCGTACAGTTCTACGCCGATGTGCGAGCAGCCATGCCGGACACGATATGGACATCGGGCTGCACCAGTTGGTACCTCGGCCAGGACAGTACGCCAGAGCTTTGGCCATGGCTGCCCCAGCGACACCGCACCGTATTGGCAAGACCTGATGCATCTGAATTCATCCTGACCGGTGGCCGACATACGTCGACAGAATCCTTTGCGGCCAAAAGGGGCGCCGCTCAGCGAACTGAAACTGACTCCACATTCACGCAAACCGCCCAAGCTGAAGCCGGATCGCGAAGATGAGCGACCGGCGCGCCTAACACTCGAAACAATCGATGGAACAGAAGAGGAAGGGTGGACAACATCTTGAGTACATCTGTAGTCAGCACCAGCTCGACAGACCAGGTCCGTTACCTCAACCTGATCGAAAGGCTGCAGTTTCTATCGAAACTACAAGGGGACATGATCGAGGCCGTGGGCCGGCTACTCGAATCCGAGAAGTCCGTTGGGGTCAGGCTTGTGGGTCTCAATGCTGTGTTCACTCGCGACCATCGGCTGATCGAACAAGTATTTGTGTCCCGTCAGCAGAATTATTGCAAGTCGCGTGAGTACGAGCTGCTTATCAGGCTCTTGGGCAAAGGTCTACTTACCACCAATGATATTCCAGCCTGGACACGCAACCGCAGGATGATGCAACCCATGTTCTCCCACCGCGCACTTCCGGTGTTCGAGCACACCATGGTCGCCGTCATCGACCGACTCCTCGGGCGCTGGGCAACGCGCCCGAAAGAAACGCCTATCGACATATCCGCGGAAATGATGCACGTCACCTTGGGCGTTGTGGGATCCGCACTGTTCGGCATGTCATTTCAAGTCGAAGATCTCGACAGGGTGGGCCATCACGTCGATGTGGGGGTCAAAGTAGCCATCAACGCCGCAAAAGTCTTGTCAACCGGGCTTGCGCGCATCGTGCCCGGCTTATCGGTTGATAATGCGATGCGCATCCGCCCGTTCGGACACCGGCAGCTGGTACAGGCCGCCGACGAACTCGAAAAGACGATCCTTGCTCTCATCGCCGAGCGCCGCAAAGCGGCAGCTGCGGGCCGGTCCGTAGGCAACGACCTGCTCAGCCAGCTCATCGGGCTGCGCGATGAAGAGACCGGAGCGAGCCTGTCAGATCGGCAGATTTGCGATGAAGTGGCAACGTTCCTGCTTGCGGGCCATGAGACGACAGCCACCGCCCTGGCATGGATGTGGACCGTTCTGTCGAAGAACCCTCAGGTGCGCGCGGACTTGTACGACGAGGTAGACACCGTGCTCGCAGGCCGGACTCCCACTGTCGAGGACATCCCATCCTTACCGATATGTGGGGCGGTGTTCCAGGAGACACTGCGCCTCTACTCTCCGGTACACACGCTCGTGAGAGAAGCGATCGAAATTGACGAGTTCAAGGGCTCGACAATCACACCGGGCACGATCGTCGTGCCCTCGCTGTACTTCGCACACCGCGACCCCGACGTGTGGGATAACCCTGAGGGCTTCGACTACATGCGTTTCATGCCGGGAGCCCCCAAGCCGCCGCGTGGCGCCTACCTCCCTTTCGGCGGTGGCAAACGCATCTGCATTGGAGCGGGCTTCGCTCAGATGGAAGCAGTCCTCATCACCGCGATGATCGCGCAGAGATACACACTGGACCTGGTTCCAGGCCACAATCCGGAAGCGCTGCCGCAAGTGACCTATCGCCCGAAATGCGGAATTCCGATGGTCCTACATGAGCGCACGGCGCAAGGAGCCGATGCCGCATGAGAGATTTCGACGGCAAGGTCATCGTGATCACTGGCGCGGGCTCTGGCATCGGCAGGGCACTCGCGCTCGAATTCGCTCAGCGGGGCTCCCGGCTCGCCGTGTCGGACATCGACCGAACACGCGCGGAAACCACCGCGATCGAAGCTGTGTCTCTCGGCGCGGCAGCAAAGCCGTACCTCCTCGACACCTCGGATCGGACGGGTGTCGTCGAGCATGCCTGCGAAGTTCGGCAGGACTTCGGGCAGGTCAACATGATCATCAACAACGCCGGTGTCGGATCCGCCGGCAGTGTCCTGGACACCTCGTGGGAGGAACACGACCGAGTGGTGGGCGTCAACTTTCACGGAGTGCACAACGGCACCAAGGCATTTCTGCCTCACCTCATCGACTCGGGCGACGGCTATGTGGTGAATATCTCCAGCATCGAAGGGCTCATCTCCATGCCCTGGGTCAGCAGCTACTGCATGACCAAATACGGTGTGCGCGGACTCACAGAGTCTCTGCGGCAGGAAGCTCGCGCCCTGCGATGGCCCGTCGGTGTGAGCTCAGTGCACCCCGGATTCATCCGCACATCGATAGCCGACTCGTTCCCCGAAGTCACCGAATCGCTGCACAAGCTGTTCTCTCAGCTCTGCTTCACCGATGCCGACAAGGCCGCCCGAATAATCGTCAAGGGAATCGAACGTCGTAAGGCCCGAATACTGGTCGGACCCGATGCCTACCTCTACGGGGCAATCCCCCGGGTCTTCGGAAGCCGCTACTCGGATATGTTCGGCATGGCAGGAAAACTCGGCCTACCCGCGGCCCGAAAGCGCGGACTGCCGGTATAAGACCGCGGCAAGAACACATTCCTCTTTTGGCGGACGGGGCTGCTGCGCGGATTGGCAACATCGATCTGACTTGCTTGGGGGTGGGCGCTGGAAGGATGTTGGCTGACTAAGCAGTACTCGAAAAAGTTTCCGTGCTGAGGTCATTCGGCTCGCTGGCTTTGTCTTGAGCGCCCACCGAATCATCTCGGCTACGAGACGCTCAGGCAGACACCGATAACGACCCAGCTGCGCCGCGCCGGACACATTCTCGCCAAGTATCTATAGCTGCCGGTAGCGCTGCGCGATGCCATCACAGAGGATCTCCACACCTTTGACGATCACCTCACGCGGATTGGTCACCTGCGGCAGATCGCCCACCCCCACCAGCGCGGCCAGCCGTGGCGATTCCGGCACGCCGGCATTGCCGGAAATCAGCTCGGACAAGCCCGAAAAGTCGGTGCGCGCACCCGGAGACACGAGCTGTCCGCCGACCGCACCGAGACCGACACCCTGCGAGTAGCTCCAAACCTGGAAGGTCAACTCGGCCGCCTCCGGCACCGACACTCCGAGATGACCGAAGGCCTCCAGCATCCAGTCGAAGCACACCAGGGTGTCCGGCTGCATCCCGTTACGTGGCACTGCGTACGCCAACAGTACCCAGGGATGTGTGCTGTACAGATTGAAGTCGTACTCGACGGCGACACGCACTCGGGCGCGCCAATCCGGGTCGCCCACCATGTCAGCGGGGTAGGCGAATCGCCGGGTGACCTCCGCGGTCATCTCGACCAGCAGCGCGTCCTTGTCGGCCACGTGGCGATACAGCGACATGGCGCCCACCCCGAGTCCGTCGGCGATCTTGCGCATCGACACTCCGGACAGACCGTCCGAATCCGCGATCTCGATCGCCTTGGCAACAATCGACTCCAGCGTCAGGCGCGGATCCGTCACGACACTTCCTCCACACTCGATTGACCGGCTCGGCCAATTTGCGTACAGTGTACCCAGCCTACTGCGTACGCCGTACGCGCCACAACATCACCGGAGCGATACCCCATGACCAGCTGTAAGTCCACTGCGCCAGAAAACGCGACCACCCCCGAGGGTGCCCGCGCTGGACGCCGCGCGTGGTTCGGGTTGGCCAGCCTGTTGCTGCCCGTCTTCCTGGTGTCGATGGACGTCTCGGTGCTTTTCCTGGCGATGCCACGACTGTCCGAGTCGCTCAACCCCTCGGCGGCCGAGCAGCTTTGGATTCTTGACGTCTACGGATTCCTGCTTGCGGGCCTGCTCATCACCATGGGCAATCTGGGCGACCGCTGGGGACGGCGCCGCCTGATGCTTTGGGGCGCTACCCTTTTCGGCGCCGCCTCGGTGCTCGCCGCCTTCGCGCCCACACCGCTGGCACTGATCGCGGCCCGTGCGCTCATGGGCATCGGCGGGGCAACTCTGCTGCCCGCCAGCCTGGCGCTGATCGGGGTCATGTTTCCCAACGCCCGCCAGAAGGCACTCGCGGTCGGCATCTGGGCAGCGGCCTTCTCCTTCGGTGCAGCCGTGGGGCCGGTCATCGGTGGTCTGCTGCTGCACCACTTCTGGTGGGGCTCGGTATTCCTCATCAACGTTCCGGTGCTGATCGTGCTGCTGCTCACCGCGAACGCGCTCATCCCCGAATACCGCAACCCAGTGCGGGAACCCTTCGACCTCGCCGGCGTCGCGCTATCCATGATCGGCATCATGGCGCTGGTCTATGCCATTAAAGCCGCTGCAACACACGGATTCTCGCCGTCAGCCGCGATCACCGGAGTAATCGGCGTGGTCACGCTGGCGATGTTCGTCCGCCAGCAGATGCGTAACCCACATCCGCTACTGGCGCTCGATCTGTTTCGCAACCGGACTTTCACCGTGGCAATCGTCGGCACCGTCGCCGCGATGGCCACCTTCGGTGCCACGACCTACCTCACCGGGCTCTACGTGCAGTCGGTGCTCGGGTTCGATGTACTGGCCGCCGCGTTCCTGGGGCTGCCGATGGCGGTGACCGTCGCCTACTTCTCTATGGACGCGGCACGTATCGAACGCCTGCTCGGCGAACGCTGGACCTTCGTCGTGTCGTTGCTGTCCATGGCCGTCGGTAACGCGGTACTGCTCGCGCTGGGCCCGCACGGACCGGTCGGGGTGTACATCGCGGCAACTGTGATCGTCGGCGCCGGGGCGGGGGTCATGTTCACCTTCGTGTCAGCGGTAGCGCTGGGCGCGGCCCCCAACGAACGGGCCGGTCAGGCTACGGGCATCTCGGAGATGAGCTTCGAGCTCGGCACAGCCTTCGGGCTGGCGCTGTTCGGTGCGCTCGCCTCCGCGATCTTCACCGCACGCACCCATGTGCACGAGACGCTGGGGCAGGCCATGGCCCGCGCCAGGGACATGGGTGGTGAGGCGGGTGCCGCCGCGTCCGATCTCGCCCGGATCGGATGGACCAACGGCATCCATGCCGTGGCTGGGACCTCGACGCTGCTCCTGGTGGCCACCACGATCGCGGCCGCCGTGGTGATGCGGCCCATGAAGGAGTGACCCGGCCCTGTCGGGAACATTCGGCGCCCCGGGCTCGTAGAACACGTATGACCCGCGAGATCCGAGACATCGACTCCACCAATGAGGCCGTTGCCCACCGCGTGATCGCCACGGCATTCGCCCAGGACCCCGTGGTCCGGTGGGTGAACGCCGATCCACGCCGTGACGTCGCGATATTCCGAGGAATATCGCGGGCCCTGCACGGCTCCGGCCAAGGCGAGTACCTGCTCTACGAGGACGGTGTAGCGGTCGGAGCCGTACATTGGGATCCCCCGAGCTGGGAGCCGCCGGCCGCACAAAAGATGCGGGCCATCCCGCTGCTGCTCGGCGCGCTGCGGCTGGGCGTCGTGCGCGGAGTCGCCCTGGCACGCGCCGCCGCGGCAGTTCGCCCTACCCACCCGCACTGGTATCTGGCGACCATCGGCGCCGCGGTTCCCGGCAAGGGCATCGGTTCCGAACTCCTCAAGCACCAGATCGATCAGATCGAGGGGCCCGCCTACCTGGAGAGCTCCAACATTCGCAACAACCCGCTCTACGAACGCTTCGGGTTCAAGGTTGTCGACGAGATCAGACCCTCGCCCGACGGTCCCACGCTGTGGGCGATGTACCGGGACTGATTGCGCCGCAACGTCACTGACGGCAGACCTGCCAGATTGCCGAGAATCGGTAACGACCGCGACTACGCTGGCGATGGAATACCTAGAGTTCGGTGTGTACTTAGTGCTGATAGTTGTTCCCGCCCGGCATGGCGAGAGCGCCGGTAGTACAGAAGGTTGAGATGACGACTGTTCCGCCTCCCGTCGACGAGGACACGGCGATGCGCATTTGGGAGTTCCCCGAAGAGAATCCCGAACCGCCCGCACGGTGGGGCAAGTACGTGCCCGGCGAGTCGCAGCTGCGTGCAGCGGCCTTTGGCACGCTGGTCGGCCTCCTGGTCGCGGTGATTCTCGGCGCAGCCTACGGCGCCCAGCCCGGCGGCTCGCTGTGGGCGTTGGATCGCACCGTCTTCCCCACCCACGCCCAAGACGTGGCGGTGCGTGCAGTGGTCTCCCAGCTCAAGAAGGCTCAGGACATCCTGGGCAACGGTAAGCAGCCCACACCCGATCAGCTCACCGAGGCCAGGACCTCACTCAACGAAGCCAAACGAGGACTGGAATTCGTCTCAGCTTCCGGCGAGCGCACTTCGCTGCAGAACCTGTATCTGCAACTCACCCAGCAGCTGCGTCAATACACTCCCGAGCAGGCCCAGCAGCTGCCCGCACTGCCCGCGCCCGCCGGGGTGAACACCGACGCGAATCTGGCCGCCAACATCGGACCCGCCGCACCGGCATCGACACCGCCGAGCTGGGGTTACGCCGCCGCGGCCAGTGCGCCGGTCCCCCAGCCTCAGTCGTACTCGATTCCCCCGCCTCCGGGCATTCCGGTCGATCCGGTCGCCAACTGGCCTGCTCCCGTCGCGCCACCGCTGACACCCAACCTGCTCGACCTGGGCGGGTATGACCCGTCGTGGTCGCTGCTCTATGGGTACAACGTCCTGGACTGGTTCAACTGGGGGCTCTCCGGCTTCAACCGGTACGGATACGACTTCATGGGCTTCGACCGCTGGGGTTACGACCGCTGGGGCTATGACCGCTGGGGCTATGACCGGTGGGGCTACAACTGGGATGGCTACAACTGGTCCGGATACAACCGCGACGGCCGGGATCGCAACGGCCGCAACGAGTGGGGCCAGTTCCGTGACGACGATCCCCGCGACCAGGGTTGGTACGACCGGTATCACCCGTACCGGCAGTACTACGAGTGGAAGTTCCAGAACACCAACCCGGTGTTCAGCCGAGGCATCTGGGACCAAACGCACGGAATCGATCCGGCCCAGTACCGCGACTGGAACCTGAATCGCAACTGGGACAACCCTTTAGAGCGCGACTGGTCACCCGTGGCCCGCGTTGCCGACCGCCCGGCCCTGGCAGAGCCCGTTGTGAACCTGGACGCATCTCTGGCTCAGTTCATCGCCGCCGACAAGTCGGCCCGCCCCGCGGACGACCTCATCAAGGACCTGTCGACCAAGTCCGTCCGAAACTTCAGCAAGGAACTCGCAACTCCGGACCCGGCACCCGAAAAGCTTCCCGCACCGGGATCTCCCGTCGACGTAAAGCCTTCCGCACCACCGGTGTTGACGGTGCCGGCGCCGACGGCGCCGCCCAAGCAAGTACCCGAGGATTTCACGCCTCCGTCGCTGCCTACCGTCCCGCCGTCGACGCCGTCTCCTTCTACGGAGCCGCGTGCGACGTCCAGCACCTCAAGTCCGGTTCCGTCGACAGAGCCGTCACACACGCCGGTACCGACGTCCGGGCCTCCGGTCAATGCCACCACGAGTGTTCCCACACCCGAGCCCACCTCGGTCGCCCCGGCACCCACGCCGAAAGACAAGACATCCGCGCCGGTGACGACACCGGCAGTACCGACTCACGAGACCCCGGCGACACCCACTCCACGGCAGACGGTCACCACGCCACCGTCGGAGACCGTCGAACCCTCCACCGCGCCCGAACCGACCAAGCAGCGGAACGCACCGACCTACGAGGCGCCGACCCCCGAGGCAACCGCACCGCGCGCGACAGTGGAGCCGGCCCCCGTCGAGACTCCGACGAAGCAGGCGCCGGTGGAGCGTGAGAAAGCCCCATCACGCGCCTCGTCGCCGGAGCCGACTCGGGAAGCACCGACGCGTGAAGCGCCTACCTACAGCACACCCGTACAGGCACCGAGCATGGGCGGCAACGACGGCGGAACCGGCGGGGGCCGTCACTAGCAAGGACCCCGCTGCACAGTCAGTAAAGTTCCCTTAGTTCATGCCTGCGACATGGATGGACACCGTGGTACACCAGGTGCGTCGGGTCGGCGACGTCCCGTTTCCGCACCAGGCGGCATTCGTTCTCGACAATCCGATTCATCGAAAGTTCGGCAATCCCGCCGGCGTTGCCGAGCAGCTGGCCCTGCGAGAAGACGAGCGCGTATTGGAAATCGGCCCCGAGTCGGGAATCTTCAGCGCACACATCACACCGCGGATACCGTCCGGACACCTGGACCTGTTCGACGTGCGGCCGGAAATGCTCGAGAAAGTGAAACGCAAGCTGGACAGAGCCGAATATCGCAACGCCGAATTTCGTTCGGGTGATGCCAGCAATGGACTCCCGTTCCCGGACAAAACTTTTGATGTCGCCTTCCTCGCCAGCGTGATCGGCGAGGTGCCCGATAAGGCGGCATGCATCCGGCCGCTGGGGCAGGTGCTCGAACCCGGTGGGCGGCTGATCTTCAGGAGAGAATCATCCACAGAGGGAGGCACTCGGTCATGCACGAAGACACGACCGTCGCCGGCGCCATTGCCGGACACGGGTCGTCGTACTCACCAGACCTGCTTGACGCTGGGCTCGACGTGGTCTTCCACAGAGTCAATCCCGCCACTACCGCCGACATCCCAGCCGTCTCGCGGCGTCGCCGGGGCAACCAGCTGGGTGCTACCCAACCCCAGCGGACTCAACCGGCGCTTCACGCTCGATGCACTCGTGTCCTCGCATTAGCCGTTGCACGAAAGCCTCACCGACACCTGCTGACGACCGTGACCAGCGCAATCCTTGAATTTTCATCCCGGATAACGGGAGTTTGATGGCGAGGAATACTATAACTGGACATATCGTTAGTTTAGGTAATCTACTTTTCAGACTTCCTATCAACACCCTGGTGATTCGAGGCTGCCGATGACCGTGACCCATAACATCGACCCGCAGCAAGAGCAGCTGGCCCGTCGTATCGAGAACCTCCGCGCCAGGGACCCCCAATTCCGCGCGACCCAACCCGATGCCGCGGTAGCCGAAAAGGTCTTGCGCCCCGACCTACATCTTTCCGAGGCCATCGCGACATTGATGACCGGATACGCCGAACGCCCCGCACTGGGAGAACGCGCACGCGAGTTGGTCGCCGACCACGATGGTCGCACCGTACTTCGACTGCTCCCCCGTTTCGACACCGTCACATATGGCGAATTATGGTCCCGCACAACATCTGTTGCCGCATCCTGGCATCACGATCCAGCCCATCGCGTCAAGAGCGGCGACTTGGTCGCGACCCTGGGGTTCACCAGCATCGACTACACCGTGCTTGATCTTGCGATCATGATCCTCGGCGGCGTCGCGGTTCCGTTGCAGACCAGTGCACCCGCGTCCCAGTGGACCACCATTCTCGCCGAGGCCGAGCCCAACACTCTGGCAGTCAGCATCGAATTGATTGGCACTGCAATGGAGTCCGTGCTTGCCACCCCGAGTATCAAGCAGGTCGTCGTATTCGACTACGCCCCCGAGGTCGATGAGCAGCGCGAGGCGTTCGAGGCCGCCAGCGCACGTCTCGCGGGAACCGGAATCGTCATCGAGACGCTCGATTCCATCGTCACCCGCGGCAGGGAGCTTCCCGCCGCACCGCTCTACGCACCGTCCGCGGGCGATGATCCGCTGGCGCTGCTCATTTACACCTCCGGCAGCACCGGTGCGCAGAAGGGCGCCATGCACAGCGAAAACATCGTGCGCCGCTGGTGGATTCGCGAAGACGTCATGGCCGGAACCGAGAACCTACCCATGATCGGCCTGAACTTCATGCCGATGAGCCACATCATGGGTCGCGGCACCCTCACCGCCACCTTGTCTACCGGTGGACTCGGGTACTTCGCCGCATCCAGCGACATGTCAACGCTTTTCGAGGACATGGAGCTGATCCGTCCCACCGCACTCGCTCTGGTCCCCCGCGTCTGCGACATGATCTTCCAACGGTTCCAGACCGAGGTGGATCGTCGCCGCGCCGGCGGCCATGCCGCCGATGCCGAGGCCGTGGCCGCACAGGTAAAGGCCGAGATCCGCGACAGCCTTTTCGGCGGCCGCGTGCTGGCGGTCATGGTGGGCTCGGCCCCGCTGTCCGAAGAGCTGGGCGCCTTCATCGAATCCTGCTTCGCGTTGCATCTGACCGATGGCTACGGGTCCACCGAGGCCGGCATGGTGTTCCGCGACGGCATCGTGCAACGTCCACCGGTCACCGGCTACAAGCTCGTCGATGTGCCCGAACTCGGCTACTTCTCCACCGACAAGCCGCACCCGCGTGGTGAACTGCTCCTGAAGACCCACGGCATGTTCCTCGGTTACTACAAGCGCCCCGAGGTAACCGCCAGCGTCTTCGACGAGTACGGGTACTACATGACCGGCGACATCGTCGCCGAGCTGGCTCCCGATAACATCCAGATCATCGATCGCCGCAACAACGTCCTCAAGCTCTCTCAAGGCGAGTTCGTCGCGGTCGCCACGTTGGAGGCCGAATACGCAAACAGTCCTGTGGTGCATCAGATTTACGTGTACGGCAGCGGTGAGCGCTCCTATCTGCTGGCCGTGGTGGTGCCCACACCGGAGGCCGTGGCCGCCGCGAAGGGCGACGAGGCGGCACTCAAGGCGACCCTCGCCGACTCGCTGCAGGACATCGCCAAGGAGATCCAGCTGCAGTCCTATGAGGTCCCCCGCGACTTCCTGATCGAGCCGCAGCCGTTCACCCAAGGCAACGGTCTGTTGACCGGCATCGCCAAGCTGGCACGGCCGAATCTCAAGGCGCACTATGGTGAACGGCTGGAGCAGATGTACGCGGACATCGCCGAGCAACAGGCTGCCGAGCTTCGGGCGTTGCACGGAGTGGACCCGGACAAGCCCGCGCTGGAAACGGTCCTCAAGGCGGCGCAGGCCCTGCTCGGCGTCGCGTCGGCCGCACTGGCCGCGGACGCTCATTTACCGATCTGGGGGGCGATTCCCTATCCGCACTGTCCTTTTCGGATCTGCTGCGCGACATCTTCACCGTCGAGGTGCCCGTCGGCGTGATCGTCAGCGCCGCCAATGACCTCGGCGGCATCGCGAAGTTCATCGATGAACAGCGTCATTCGGGTGGCACACGACCGACCGCCGACTCTGTGCACGGCGTCGGGCACACCGATATCCGCGCTGCCGACCTGACCCTGGACACGTTCATCGACGTGGCCACCCTGTACGCGGCGCCGACCGTTCCCCGGGCAGTCGGGATCCCACACACCGTGCTACTCACCGGGTCCAATGGCTACCTGGGCCACTACCTGGCGCTGGAATGGCTTGAGCGGCTGGACAAGACGGATGGCAAGCTGATCGTCATCGTCCGCGGTAAGGACGCCGAAACCGCGTACCGGCGCCTGGAGGAAGCCTTCGACACCGGTGACACGGAGCTGCTGACACATTTCCGGTCACTGGCCGGCAAGCATTTGGAGGTGCTCGCCGGGGATATCGGTGACCCAGACCTGGGCCTGGATGCCGACACCTGGCAGCGTCTGGCCGACACCGTGGACGTCATCGTGCACCCAGCAGCCCTGGTCAACCACGTACTGCCCTACAAGCAGCTTTTCGGGCCGAATGTCGTTGGCACCGCGGAGATCATCAAGCTTGCACTGACCACCAAGATCAAACCTGTCACCTACCTGTCCACGGTCGCCGTGGCAGCGTATGTCGATCCGACGACGTTTGATGAAGAGTCCGATATCCGGCTCATCAGTGCGGTGCGTCCCGTCGACGAGCTGTATGCGAACGGCTATGGCAACAGCAAGTGGGCCGGTGAGGTGCTGCTGCGCGAGGCACACGACCTCTGCGGTCTGCCCGTCGCGGTGTTCCGTTCGGACATGATCCTGGCCCACAGCCACTACACCGGACAGCTCAACGTCCCCGACCAATTCACCCGCCTGATCCTGAGCCTCATCGCCACCGGCATCGCCCCCGGATCCTTCTACCAAGCACACGCCACCGGCGAACGCCCCCGTGCGCATTACGACGGGCTGCCGGGCGACTTCACCGCCGAGGCGATCACCACCTTGGGGACACAGGTTACAGAGGGGTACCAGACGTATGACTGCGTGAACCCGCATGCCGATGGCATCTCCCTGGACAACTTCGTCGACTGGCTCATCGACGCCGGCTACCCCATCCAACGCATCGACAACTACAGCCAATGGTTCAACCGCTTCGACACCGCCATCCGCGCCCTACCCGAAAAGCAAAAACAGCACTCCCTACTACCACTGCTGCACGCCTTCGAACAGCCCTCCGGCGCTGAGGACCACGGGGTTGTTCCGGCCAAGCGGTTCCAGCATGCGGTGCAGGCCGCCGGACTCGGTGCGGTCGGCGAGAACGGAACTACCGACATACCCCATCTGTCGCAGCAGCTGATCGTCAAGTACGCCAAGGACCTCGAACAGCTCGGTCTGCTGTAGGTCCAGGTGAACCCGCGCGCTTACAGAATCCTCCGTTTCGTAAGCTGCCCGATATGACGATCGATACCGCCGCTGCCAGCACCAAGGAAGCACGTCGTCAGCGGTTGGTCGACCGCGTCAGGCGTCTTTTCACCGAGGACCCACAGTTCCTGGCCGCCAAACCCGATACATCGGTGGACGCCGCCGTCGCCGCACCCGGCCTGCGGCTCGCTCAGGTGGTCGCCACCATCATGGACGGATACGCCGACCGACCGGCCCTCGGGCACCGCATGCAGGAGCTCGTCACCGATGCCACCGGGCGCTCGACTCTGCGTCCGCTACCCGAGTTCGAGACCGTCACCTACGGAGAGCTGTGGGGTATGGCTCGTGCACTGGCCTCGGCCTGGTATCACGATCCGCACGCGCCGGTACGAACCGGCAACTTCGTGTCGATGCTCGGCTTCACGAGCGTCGACTACACCGCAGTCGACCTCGCGTGTATCCATCTGGGTGCGGTGGCGGTTCCGCTGCAGACCAGCGCGGCCGCATCGAACTGGACCGCGATTCTGGCCGAATCGGAACCCTCGGTGCTAGCGGTCAGCGCCGAGTTGTTGGATGCGGCAATCGAGTCGGTGGTGGCCACACCGTCGCTGCGGCACGTCACCGTCTTCGACTATCACCCCGGCGTCGATGCGCAACGCGAGAGCATCGAGTCGGCACAGCGTCGGATCGCCGAGGCCGGCCTACCCATCTCGGTTGACGTGATATCTGCGGTGATCGGGCGCGGACGCACGCTCCCCGACGCTCCGCTGTTCACCGCCGAGGACGGCACCGATCCATTGGCGCTGGTGATCTACACCTCGGGAAGCACCGGCACCCCCAAGGGCGCGACCTACTCCGAAAAGATGGTCGCCAAACCGTGGCTGCGAGCCGACACCTTGAGTTCCAAGGCCGAAATTCCCTTGATCAACCTCAATTTCATGCCGATGAGCCATGTCATGGGACGCGGCAGCCTCGTCACCGCGCTGGCCTGTGGTGGCCTCGCCTACTTCGCGGCATCCAGCGATATGTCCACGCTCTTCGAAGACATCACCCTCACCCGCCCCACGGTGGTAACGCTCGTTCCCCGCGTGTGCGACATGCTCTTTCAGCGTTACCGCAATGAGGTCGAACGCCGTGTCGCGGTGGATCCGACAGCCGATCCGGCCGCTCTCGATGCCGAGGTCAAGTCCGACATCCGCGAGAACCTTTTCGGTGGGCGTGTTTTGACGATCGTCTGCGGCTCGGCCCCGCTCTCCGAAGAGCTGGCCGCCTTCATCGAATCCTGCCTGGATGCCCGCATCACCGATGGTTACGGGTCCACCGAGGCCGGAGTCATCGTGCGCAATGGCAGGATTCAACGCCCACCGGTCATCGACTACAAGCTCGTGGACGTGCCTGAACTCGGCTACTTCTCCACCGACAAACCACACCCGCGCGGCGAGCTGCTGGTGAAGGCGGAGTCGGTGTTCGGCGGTTACTTCAAGCGGCCCGATGTCACGGCCGACGTGTTCGATCCCGACGGGTACTACAAGACCGGAGATATCGTCGCCGAGCTCGAACCCGACAAGATCCAGATCGTGGACCGGCGCAACAACGTGATCAAGCTGTCGCAGGGCGAGTTCGTAGCGATCGCCAATCTGGAAGCCGACTACGCCAATAGTCCATTGGTGCAACAAATCTGCGTCTACGGCAGTGGCGAGCGCTCCTATCTGCTGGCCGTGGTCGTACCGACTGCCGAGGCATACGAACAAGGCCAGGGCAACGACGAGCTGATCAAGCGTCTGATCGCCGAGTCGCTCCAGCAGGTGGCACGCGAGGCCGAACTGCAGCCCTACGAGGTACCCCGCGATTTCCTGATCGAGCCCGAACCGTTCACGGCTGCCAACGGTCTGTTGACCGGCGTCGCCAAGCTGGCGCGACCCAAGTTGCACGAGAAGTACGGTGCCCGCCTGGAGCAGATGTACGCCGACATTGCGACCGCCCAGGCTCTTGAACTGCAGGCGCTGCATTCCGCGGGGCACGAGGGCAAGCCGGTCCTGGAGACGGTACAGCGTGCGGTGACGGCACTCTTGGGACTGTCGGCGGCCGAGGTGAGTCCGGACGCACACTTCATCGATCTGGGGGGCGATTCCCTGTCCGCACTCTCCTTTTCGGATCTGCTGCACGACATCTTCGCCGTCGAGATTCCGGTCGGCGACATCGTCAGCGCGGCCAACGATCTGACCGGTATCGCCCGCATCGTCGAGACGCGCCGCGACTCGGGCTCGACCCACTCTCTACCCACCGCCGACTCTGTGCACGGCGCAGGGCACACCGAGATCCGCGCTGCCGACCTGACCTTGGACACGTTCATCGACGAGGCCACCCTGTACGCGGCGCCGACGGTTCCCCCGCCAGTCGGTATCCCACACACCGTCCTGCTCACCGGGTCCAACGGCTACCTGGGGCGATTCCTTGCCCTGGAATGGCTTGAGCGCCTGGACAAGACGGATGGCAAGCTGATCGTCATCGTCCGCGGTAAGAATGCCGAAACCGCCTACCGCCGCTTGGAAGAGGCCTTCGACAGCGGCGACGCCGAGTTGCTGGCGTACTTCCGGTCGCTGGCCGACAAGCACCTCGAAGTCATTTCCGGGGACATCGGCGACCCCAACCTGGGCCTGGATGCCGACACCTGGCAGCACCTGGCCGACACCGTCGACGTCATCGTGCATCCCGCGGCCCTGGTCAACCACGTACTGCCCTACAGCCAGCTGTTCGGACCGAATGTCGTCGGCACCGCCGAAATCATCAAGCTGGCCATCACCACCAAGATCAAGCCAGTCACCTACCTGTCCACTGTCGCCGTGGCAATCTCGTTGGACCCCAAGGTGTTCGACGAGGATTCGGATATCCGCACCATCAGCGCGGTGCGCCCCCTCGACGAGGGATACGCCAACGGATACGGCAACGCGAAGTGGGCCGGTGAGGTGCTGCTGCGCGAGGCGCACGATCTATGCGGTCTGCCCGTGGCCGTCTTCCGCTCCGACATGATCCTGGCCCACAGCCACTACACCGGACAGCTCAACGTCCCCGACCAATTCACCCGCCTGATCCTGAGCCTCATCGCCACCGGCATCGCCCCCGGATCCTTCTACCAAGCACACGCCACCGGGGAACGCCCACTCGCCCACTATGACGGCCTGCCTGCGGATTTCACGGCGTCGGCCATCACCGCCCTCGGGCCCATCGAGGGGTTCCACACCTACGACTGCGTGAACCCGCATGCCGATGGCATCTCCCTGGACAACTTCGTCGACTGGCTCATCGACGCCGGCTACCCCATCCAACGCATCGACAACTACACCGAATGGTTCAACCGCTTCGACACCGCCATCCGCGGCCTCCCCGAAAAGCAAAAACAGCACTCCCTACTACCGCTACTGCACGCGTACCGCTATCCGCAGCACGCGCACAACGGTGCCTTCCTGCCCGCGGTCAGGTTTCGCGAAGGCGTCCACACCGCTCAGAACACCGACATCCCTCATCTCACCCGTGATCTCATCGTCAAATACGCGAGAGATCTCCGGCAACTCGGACTGCTCTAGTCGCACGAATTTCTTTGCCCTGCTTTCAATTACGCGCCAATAGCGGTAAAAGCACGGATTCGGGTGTGGGCCCGGTGTTAGTGTCCCCGGCATGGGACAGTGGTCGCGCGACGAACTGCAGAACATGTTCGATCACCACCTTCGGGTGGTCGACGAAATAGGCCCCAAGGGTGATTGGGCCAAATACGCCGACCTGTTCTCCGAGAACGCCACCTACATCGAACCGACATACGGCACCTTCCAGGGCCGCGAGGCCATTCGAGAATCGATGGTCAAGACGATGTCGGAGTTCCCCGGCGCGGAGATGCCGCACTACTTCTCCAATTGGCATGTCGTCGACGAGGAGCACGGCTGGATCATCTGCGAGCTGGTCAACAGAATGAAGGACCCTGGTGACGGAAGCATCTGGGAGGCAACCAATATCAGCATCTTCCGTTACGCCGGCGACAACCAATGGGCCAATGAGGAGGACGTGTACAACCCGATGCAGTTCATGATGGCCATCCAGGGTTACGTGCAGCGCAGCAGTGAGCTGGGCTCGCTGTCTCCCTTGGCCGAGACCTTCGGGAAGAACATGGGGTGGCTCGGCTAGCTCGCCGCCAGGAATCGGCCCGCCTTGACCGTGCTGCCGAACCCCTCGATGAAGGTGCCGTAGGAATACACCGGCTGCCCACCCACGATCGTGGCCGCGATCGCGTTGTCATTGCGGCACACCTGCCGAGACACCCCAAATTCCTCCATGTACTGCTCGTGGTACTCCTCCAGCGAATCATCAAGGCCCGCCGGGTCGATCACGGCAATGTCCGCGGTGTCGCCTACCCGGAGCCGTCCGGCGTCCAGGCCATACCATTCGCCGAGCTCACCGGTGAGCCGGTGCACCGCGGCTTCCAGCGGCATGAACGGCTTACCGGCCTCGGCAGCCTCTTTGACGCGTTTGAGTAGCCGCAGCCCCGCGTTGTAGAAGGACATGTTGCGTAGGTGGGCGCCGGAGTCGTTGTTACCCAACTGGAAATGCCGGTACTTGATGGCCTCGTTGAGCACGTCGGTGCGGTCGTTGGCAATGGTCGTGTGCCAACGCACCTTTCCGGGGTACTCGGATACCAGATCGAGGAAGGCGTCGACGGGCTGCACCCCGCGCGCATCGGCCACCTGGCCGAAGGACTTCCCGACCACCGATTCGTCTGGGCAGCCGACGATCTCGGTGTCATACATGTCGCGGTTCCAGGCCACCACGCCGTACTTCTGGGCCATCTCCTTGCGGAACCGCCGCCGATACCCCTCGTCCTTAATCAGGTCGACCCGCTGGAGCTGATCACGGATGTCCAATGCCGCGGTACCCGAGGCGAATTCTTCGAAGATGACCAGATCCATGCCGTCGGAGTACAGATGAAAGGGCACCGCCAGCAGCTGGAAGTTCACCTGGGAACGCAACAGCGGGTTCAAGCCACCGGTCGCCGCCTTGAGAAGCTTGATGACCGAGCGGTTGCTCTTGAGATCGAAGGCAGCCAGCAACGTGGTCTTGAGCGAGCGTCGCCAGGGCCGCGCACCGCTGAGCAGAAAATGCATCACCGTCTCGGGCCGCTTCTCGACATCGAGGTTCGACTGCACCACGGCGCCGCGCCTGCGCACCACGTCGTACAGGGCTCCGTATTCACGCCACGTCGCATAGGTGGACGGCAACTGGCGTCCCGCGAATCGCGTCCCCTCAAGCTTGGAGAAACGCAGCCGATCGGTGGACAGGCCCGCGAATCCCGCGTCCAGAGCATCGGCCACCATGGCACGCATCCGGGACAGCTCCTCGGATGTGGGGCGCTCGTCGTAGTCGGTCGCGCGCGCCAGGCCCATGACGGCGGCACGGATATCGGAATGCCCGATCAGCGTTGCGACGTTGGCGCCCAATGGAAGTGACTCGATGACTCGACGGTAACCCCGTGGCCCGTCCCAGTCCTTGTGTTCTTTGAGGGCCGAGTGGACCGCATCCCACGGCAGAGCCTCCACACGGGCGAACAGATCGGCCACATCCTCCGGGTCCGCGTACACCGCAGACATCGAGCAGTTGCCGTAGATGACCGAGGTGACGCCGTGGCGCACCGATTCCCCGAGGCCGGGACTGACAAGGACCTCGGCGTCGTAGTGGGTGTGCACGTCGACCAGGCCGGGGACGACCCATGTGCCGTCGGCGTCGATGACCTCGTCGGCATCGGCAGGTGAGAGACCGGGCGCCATGGCCACCACCTTGCCGTCGCGGATCCCGACATCCACGGCTTGTCCGGGTGCTCCCGTCCCGTCGAATACCAGGCCGCCGCGCACGAGCAGGTCAAATGTCGCCATAGTCGATACACCTCATCTGATCGCTAGATACTCAGCTTATCGCTGCCTGTTCGTACCTGTTTTCACGGCCGCCGGCGCAACCGCGCAGATCGATGCCGCGATCGACTGGCGCACCGACACCACGCTCTCACCGCACACCGCGCGGATCATCGGGCACTCCCTGCAGCGCTTCGAGATCGGCGAGCGCGGCGACGGCGATGTGCTGCTTGGCAAGGCACGCATCGGCGACCCCCACTATGCGCGAGCACTCGAACTGTTCGTGGCCGAAGAACAGCAGCACGCCCGGCTACTGAGCCGAAGCCTGGAGCACCTCGGTGTGCCCCCGTTGGCACACCATTGGTCCAACGCGGTATTCGTCTCGGCGCGCCGGATGTCCTCGCTGCGATGGGAGGTCATGGTGCTGGCCGTGGCCGAGGTCGTCGCACTGAGCTACTGCGCCGCGATGTCTCGGTGCGGCGATCGTGCCGTCGAATCGATGTCGCGGCGGATACTCGACGACGAACACCACCATGTGACCTTCCAGATCGACTCCCTGAGCAAGGGATTCGAGTCCACACCCAAGGCCATGATCGCGCTGCTGCGCGCGTGCTGGCTGGTCCTGGCCACCGGGGCCACCGCCGCGGTCACGCTGGATCACGGTGCGGCCCTGCGGGCCTGCGGATCGACCCGGGCACGGTTCGTCCGTGACGCCTGGCGCAACTTCCGGCGGGTGTCGTCCGAAGCCTTTCCCGTGCGGATCAACCGTCGAAGAAGATCTCCACTCGATCCGATTCCGGCAACGTCTGGCACGCCAGCGTGAACCCCTCGGCGATCTCGCTGTCGATCAGAGACTCGTTCATCAGCATGCGCGTCTGACCCGACCTCACCGAACAGATACAGGTGGCGCAGGCCGACTCCCGGCACACATAAGGCGCGTCGATCCCCGCGTCGAGAAGCACGTCGAGCAGCTTCTTACCCGCCGGCCAATCCAGAACATGTGTCCTGCCGTAGATTTCGACTTCCAGCACCGTGTGGCCGACGGCGCCGCTGCTGGTTACCCGGATGGCCTCGGCTGTCACTGGCCCACCGCGCGACGGCCAGGCAGGCGATCATTCAGCTCGCCCTCGGTGCCGAAGAGGATGCCCTGCCACTTCTCGAGCAGCTCTTCGGTGTCGATGTCGTTGGGGTGGAATCCGGGGCGCATGTATTCGGCGATTTCGCGCATCAGCCCCTTCACCAATGGTCCTCGGTACACGTCGATCGTCTGACGCAGCACCGCCAACGGCTTCCAGCCACTGGGATCCGTGAGGATCGACGCCAACACCGCGAGCGTCATCAGGGGCAGCGTGCCCACCCAGATCAGCGACATCACGCCGATGCGCACCGACTCGAGGCCACCCACCGCGCGATACACGTCGAAGGCGACCGACTTGTGCTCCATCTCTTCCATGGCATGCCAGTTCAGGAGGTGGTGAATCTCCTCGGACATCGGAATCGCTTGTAGCTCAGCACTGGAGAGCACCCGCTGGGCGAGAACCGCGGTGTAATGCTCGGCGGCCGCCGTCATCGCCAGATGCGCGATCTTGGGCGCGCGCTTCTCCAGCGCGATGACCAGCTTCTCGCGCCGGCTCCCCTCTTCGAAGTTCATGATCCGGACCAGGGGGTAGCCCATGTCGACGATCTTCTCGTTGAGCTTGCGGTGCTCACGGCCATGCATGGCCTCCTGGCCGATGAAGCCCGCGACGCGCTTCTTGAGTACCGGGTCGGTGATCTGGTCGGAGTAGTTGCGTACCGACCTGATGAAGGACTCCTCGCCGGGAGGAAACGCACCGGAAAGGAGCGACACCAGGTGACTGAAGACGATGTCGCCCTCGACATAGTGCTTCTTCATGGGGGCCGGCTCACCGAACCGGAAGTTCATCCGGCGGACCTTGGGCAGTGCCTGGGCTGCCACTCCCGGTCGCCCCTGCTCGACAACAGCCATGACGGAACTCCTTCCTTAGACGTCCTCATTGACGTCTGACCTGGCAATTCATTAGTAGTACTCAGAGTACTACTGTTAGTATCCATACCGTACGGCGTGAGCACAATAGGCAGCAGCAGTGTGTCGCCCGAACCGAAGAGCCAGAGGCCGGGCACACGTACCATCACTGGTGATGAGAGGCGTGGAGAGTGTGAGCACAGCCATCGCGTCGAACGCCGCCCCGGTACCCGCGAGACGTGGCGACCGGCGCAAGGTTGCCCGAGAAGAGTTGTTGGACGCCGCGTTTCGCGCCATCGACAGTCTGGGCGCCACGGTCAGTATGGACGATATCGCCCGCGAGGCAGGTGTCGCGAAACCGAAGTTGTACCGCTACTTCGAGGACAAGGCCGACCTGCACAGCGCCATCCTGGAACGCGTGCAGGACCTGGTGTGGAACGCGGCCACGACGCGTATCAACCTGTTGACCGACTCGGCCCGCGACTTGGTCCAACACGGCGCCACCGAGTACGCGCAGATGATCTCGGATCACCCGAATGTGTTGCGCTTCATCGTGCACGGCCACTTCGTCAACTCCACTGACGGCACGGAACGGCTGGTGGAGACCGCACAGCAGATGACGCACGACATGGCCGAGATACTGTCGAACGCGATCGACGACGACACGGTCGACATCGACGACGCCGACCTGGCGATCAGCTCGGCGGCCGGCGCCATCGGCACCGCCACCGAATGGTTCCTGGGCCCCAATCTGCTGCGCGCCGAGCCGATGTCCATCGACAAGTTCGTGGAGTACCTGACCACCGTGCTGTCCGGACTCGCGGCATCGATTGCCGAGTTCAACGGACTGACCCTCGATCCCGATCAGCCCTTGCACCTGGCATTCACGAGTACACGCGACGGAGTCTCATGACCGACCGCATCCCCCTGGCACGCATCACCCGTGGCCGCGCGCTGGGCAAGCTGGCTGCCGAGCAAGCCGTGCGCACCGCAAGCAACCGGCTCTCCGTGATCGGACGATCCGAGCAGGCACGTGAGCTCCTGGCGGAACGATCGACACTGCAGGCCGCCGATCAGCTCGTGACCGTGCTGGGCAGCCTCAAGGGTTCGGCGATGAAGCTCGGCCAATTGCTCTCGATGCTCGAAGTCGACATGGTGCCGGAAGCTCACCGCGAACGCTTCCGCCAGAAGCTGGCCCGGTTGCGCGATCAGGCGCCACGCGAACCGTTTTCGGTGATGCGCCCGATCATCGAATCCAACCTGGGAAAGCTGGGCAAAAACTTCAGCGACTTCGACGAAACCCCTGTCGCCGCCGCGTCCATCGGGCAGGTCTACCGAGCCGTCCTGAAGGACGGACGCAAGGTCGCCGTCAAAGTCAAGTATCCCGGGGTGGACGAAGCGGTGCGCGCGGATATGCAGAACCTCGCCCTGTTCACCAAGTTCTGGCGCAAAGCGCTACCCACGCTGTCCAATTCGGCCTTCATGGACGAGATCTCCATGAACTTGGAAAGCGAGCTTGACTACCCCCGCGAAGCGCGTACCCAACACGAGATCGCCGAACGCTATCGGGGACATCCGTTTATCGTCATTCCCGACTGCATACCGGAACTGTGCACCTCACAGATCCTGGTGACAGAATTCCTAGACGGCGAATCCTTCCCCTACATGCAGACGCTCGCCGACGAAGAACGCAACCGCATCGGAGAGCTCATCTTCCGCTTCTACATCGGCTCGCTGTTCCAGGACAACGACTTCTGCGGAGACCCTCACCCGGGCAACATCTTGCGCACCTCCGACGGCACTGTCGGATTCGTGGATTTCGGGTTGTACAACCGGATGGACCCCGAACATGTGGAGTTCGAACGGCAGATCATGCGTGCCGCCACCGAGGGGCGCGCCGAAGACATGCACAAGGCGATGGTGGGTCGCGGGATCATCGATCCCTATGCCGACGTCACCCCTCAGGACTGTCTGGAGTATTGCCACGCGGCGTCGGGTTGGAACTTGGTCGACGAAGAAATGACCATCACTCCGGAAATTGCCTCCAGTGCAATGATTCTCGCGGTTGACCCACGGTCCAGCGAGTTCTCGGGCATGCGCCGCCAAAACCTGCCGCCGGAACACATCTTCTCGCGCCGTGCCGATTTCTACACCTTTGGCGTCCTGGGTCAGCTCAACGTCACCGGCAACTGGCATCGCATCGCCCGCGAATGGATCTACGGCGAGCCGCCCGCCACCGAGATCGGACAAGCTATCGCGCAGTGGCGCGCCTCCCGCTAGCGCAGCAGTCCGTCGAGGGCGCGGCCGAACATCCACTGCCCGCCGACCTTGGTCAAGCGGTCGAAAACGCGCGGTAGACCCCGGACACTCACATCTTCGGTCCATACCACACGCGAGCCGGTGTCCTGCTGGCGCACCTCGATCTCGGCCCATCCCAGGATCAGCTGCCCCGTCTTCTCCAACCGGCAACGACCGAGACCGCCGCCCTGCGGCGGCTCCCACCGAGTGACAGTCATCGGGTCGTCAAAACCGATGCTCCCCAATCTCGTTCGGCCGACAAAGGTGGTGCCGACACCCGCAGACGAGGCGTTGGTCACGAGGACACTCGTCAACGGAATGTGCTCGCTGTGCCGCGACCAGTCGGTGATCCGGGCAAACGCCTCGTCGGCGGGCAGCGCGCTGACGCGCTCTATTCGGAGAAGGGCCATAAGCCAAACAGTTTCGAGTGCGCCTGCTGAGCACGCAAGGCGACGATAGTGTCAGCCAAGGTTTCCCGCGGATCGCGATAGGTGACACCGAGCTCGCGCTCACTCGGGGTGTCGTCCGAGGCAGGCATCTGCGTGTAGTACTGCATGCCCGCCTCGGTCACAGGAGTCCCCAGTGGCACGTAGCGGCTGACCTGATCCATCACCGTGCCCGCCGCACGCAGCACCGAGTCCGGCACCGGAACGGCCAGCACGGTGATGCCGGCGGTATCGGTCAGCAGATCCACCAACTCGTCGACCTCCAGCCGATGACCGCCGGCGGTGTAGCGCCGCGGACCACACCCCGGGGCCAACAACGCGGCATGCAGAACGGCGAGGTCGCGGACATCGACCACCAACCATGCCGCGCTGCGCCCCGGCACCGACCGCATCAACAGCGCCCAGCGCACGCCCTCGGCGGCCTCACCGAACTGATCACCGACGGGTGGCCCCAGCACCATTCCCGGATAGGTGATGGTGACCGGTGCGCCGAAATCCTGCAATTCGCGCACGTACAACTCGACCCGCGCCTTCGACTGACCGTATCCGTCGCTGCCACCGGCCGCCGGCAGGCCCGCGTCGAACGTTTCCAGGCCCGGCCGGAACAGCGCGGTGATGCTCGAAACGTGCACGATCGGATCGAGGTCCCGGTTAACCGCCGTGCCGAGCACGTTACGGGTCCCCTCGAGGTTGATGGCCATCATCGGCTCGGCCTCTTTAGGGTCGGTACTGACCATAGCGGCGCTGTGCAGCACCGCGTCGCACCCGTCGAGCGCGGCCTCGACCGAGCTCCGATCGGTGATATCGCCGACGGCGTAGTCGGACACGTCGACGCCGAGAGTGGCCACCGTGGTATGCAGGCGCGCTTCCTTACGCACCAGAAAACGGACCTGATGCCCGGCGTCGGCGATAGCCTTCGCTGTCCAACCGCCCACGAATCCGGTACCGCCGGTGACCAATACGCGCATTCTTCACGTCCCCTCCGGCTCGGCGGCCCGCACCAATCAGGACATCGTAGGTCGTCAGAGCCGCCAGTCCGGGCGAATGCCCAAGAGCCGATGCGCCACCGGCCCCCCGCACCGCGTGTGCCAAGATCGCTGGGTGCGTCTACGCCCTGCCCTCCAGCTCATCGCCGTTCTCGCCGCCATCGCCGTGGCCTTGGCGCCGGTGGCGTCCGCGCAGCCCGACCGCATCACCCCCATCGGGCACATCGGCGAGACGCTGCACTTCGACTACGGCACGATCGGCGCCGATGTCACCGTGCACAACATCGAGCCCACTGGCGTGCCGGCCGGCATGGCTCCCCCGCGCGGCATGATCTGGAAGGCCAACGTCACCATTCGGCCCACCAAGGTGCCCAACGCGTACGCGCTGTTGATGGCACTCAAGCTCGGCGGTATCTCACCGGAGACCGGTGATGCCTATGAGCCGCAGCGCACCGATGAGCCAGACGACCTGAACTACGCGCTGCGCAATGCGCCGCAGGGCTCCACCGTGAGCGGTGCCGTCTACTGGGACGTCTACCGGGGACCGGTGCGCCACATCGTGCTGCGGTCGGCCCAGACCCAGGTCCACCTGGCCCAGTGGGACCTGTAGTTCTTCAGTTCTCACCGCGAGCAGACAATCAGCGGGGTTGGAACAAGTAGTTCCGGAAGGTCTCGGTGACCTGCTGCACCGGCCGCCACGAGTCGGCGCTCCACACCGACATCCGGTAGTCCCGCGCCGCGAACCACGCGACGATGTCCTCAGCGGTGCGCCCGAAGCGCTCCATGTGACGGTCCTCGACCTCCAGCATCATCGCCGGGCGCCTCCGCTCGATCGTCTTCTCACCGCTGACCAGCACATCGAGTTCGGCGCCCTCGACGTCGATCTTTACGAAGTCGATCCGCGTGATGTTCAGGCGTTCGCAGAACCTGTCGAAACTCTCGGTGTCCACGACCACCCGGATGTGCTCGTCGAACTCGGCGTTGGAACCCAGCCCGTCAGCTCCGGCGTCGACAAAGGACCGCCCGGTGATGGGCTTGCCGTTGCGCAGCGGAACGCTCATGACCTGCTCGCCGATGTTGGTGCCGAGCGCGACGGCATGGCGGCGCACATTCTGCGCGCTGCGCAGGCCCAGCGCCGCCGAGGAGGTGGCATGCGCGAACCGCAGCGGCTCCAGGCTGTAGACCAGACCATCTGCACCCACCAGGCGCGCCAGCTCCGCGGTGTAGAAGCCCGCGGCCGCACCGACGTCGATGCACACGTCACCCGGCTTGACCACCTGTGCGATGCCCACCAGTTCGCTTTCCACCCACGGGGTGGTGCGGGCCAGTGTGCGAAGGCTCTGCCCCACCACCGCGTCACGAATCTCGCCAAAGGCCGTCACGCGCCGCGTCATGTGGTGCTCCTCCTGTAGGTCGCAAGGGTCTGGAACCGGGCCAAGTATAGGTAGCCTGCCGATCATGCCGATTCAGGTCAGCGTCGCGACGGTCGCCGACAGCACCGCAGTCGCGGCAGTCGCCGCCCGGACCTTCCCGCTCGCATGTCCCCCGTCGTCGACGCCGCAGGATATCGCGGCGTTCATCGCGACCAATCTCACCGCGATCCAGTTCGACGAATACATCCGCGACAACCGGGTATTGGTGGCACGCCAGGACGATGCGGCGATCGTCGGGTACGCGATGCTCGTCGACGGCGTCGCCGACGATCCCGATGTGCAGCGCGCGGTGACGCTGCGGCCCGCGGTACAGCTCTCCAAGATGTACGTGCTGCCCGAATTCCACCAGGCCGGGGTGGCGGCAGCGTTGATGACCGCGGCCCTCACCGAGGCCGCCACGCTCGGGGCAACCGGAGTGTGGCTGGGCGTCAACCAGGAAAACGAACGCGCACAACGCTTTTACACCAAGCACGGCTTCAGCCGCAGCGGCATCAAGACCTTCCAGGTGGGCGAGCGCCTGGAAAACGACTACGTCATGCAGTGTTCGGTAGCGGCGCCGCGCTAAGCGCCAGCAGCCGCGAGGTGGCACGCAGGTACTTCTTGCGGAACCCGCCGGCGACCATCTCGTCGTCGAAGATGGTGTCTAGCTTCGCCCCCGAGGCCTGCACCGGGATACCGGCGTCGTAGAGGCGGTCGGTCAGGGCCACGATCCGCAGCGCCACCGCCTGATCGTGCACCTGCTCCACGCCCGCGACGAAGACGGCGGACACGCCTTCGATCAGCGTCAAATAGCGCGACGGATGCATGCTCGCCAAATGGCGGCACAGATCCTCGAACTGGTCAAAGGTAGCGCCGTCGATCGAGGCCGCCAACTCGCGAAGCTGCTCATCGGTGTGCGGTTCGGGGGCCGGCGGCAGGTCACGGTGTCGGTAGTCGGGGCCCTCGACGCGCACCGTGTTGAAGATGGCCGACAACGCGGCGATCTCACGCAGGAAGTCCTGCGCGGCGAAGCGGCCCTCGCCGAGCTGCTCGGGCAGCGTGTTCGAGGTGGCGGCGATCGACACCCCACGTGCGACCAGCTCCGAGAGCAGGCGGGACACCAATGTGGTGTTGCCCGGGTCGTCCAGTTCGAACTCGTCGATGCACACCACCGTGTAATCGGAGAGCAGCTCAATGCACTCCAGGAAGCCGAAAACCCCCGCCACCTGAGTCAGCTCACCGAAGCTCGCGAACGCCTTCGGGCCGGGCACGGTGTGATAGATCGAGGCCAACAGGTGGGTCTTGCCGACACCGAAGCCGCCGTCGAGGTAGATACCGACCCCGGGCAGCACCTCGCGCTTGCCGAACAGCTTCTTCTTGCCGGCGCGACGAGTCGTCGCCTCCTGCGCGAAGGCGCGGCAGGATTCCACCGCCGCCGCCTGCGTCAGTTCGTTGGGGTCCGGCCGGTAAGAGTCGAAGCTCACCGAGGTGAATGTCGGCGGCGGCACCAGCTGGGCGATCAGCCGCTCGTTGGAGACGGTGGGGTGCCGGTCGGCAAGGTGCTGAAGGGACAAAGTGGCACCGGATTGCGGATCAGTCACACGGGCAGCGTAACGGCGTGCTGAGATCTCTTTGTGGCCGATAGTGACGGTGAACAGGCGATTCGGGGCCCGGCTGGGATGCAGCTCACACAGCTGACCACCGGGATACCGGTGGATTCTGGCGAGCTGGTCGACCTCTATGACTACCCGTCGAGCAACGGACTCTATTTGCGCGCCAACATGATTGGCAGCCTGGATGGTGCCGCGACGATAGCCGGATTGTCGGGCGGGCTCGGCAGCGATGGCGACCGGGCGGTGTTCGCGGCGATGCGGGCAAATGCCGATGTGATTCTCGTCGGATCGGGCACCGTGCGCGCCGAGCGCTACCACGGTGCACACCTGCCGGTAGGTCTGCGCCATCGCCGCCAGGCCCGCGGACAGGGTGAGGTTCCGGTAATTGCCGTGGTCACAGGCTCGGGTGCGGTCGACCCGAGCATTCCCCTGTTCAACGAGTCGGAGGTCGCACCCATAGTCGTGACCTCCGACTCGGGCGCAGCGAACGTCGCATCCCGCGTACCGGGTGCACAGGTTCTAGTGGCCGACCACGGCGGAAAGATCGACCTGCACGCCGCGCTGGCGACGCTGCACGGCAGGGGCCTGTCCCGGGTGCTGTGTGAGGGAGGCCCGTCCCTGCTCGGCAGCCTGCTGTCGGCGCAACTCGTCGACGAGCTGTGCCTGACCACCGCACCCACCACCGTGGGCGGCGACGGGTCCCGCATCGCGTCGAGCCACTCCGACGTGCTCACCGCGTGGCAACGGGTGTTGCTACTGGGCGATGCCGACGGCTACCTGTTCACGCGGCACGTACGGGCTTAGCCAACATTCACCCGATACTGTGGTCGGCATGCGTGCACGGCTGACGGGGGCGATGACGGTTGCCCTGCTGCTGACGGGGGTGACGGCTGGGTGTGCCCCCGGCCCCTCGGCGGGACCGCATTTTGCGATGGACGAGGGTCACGGAAATGCCGGCCCCTCCGCGGCACCGCCACCGAGCGGCCCCCCGTCGATCGACAAGCCCAAGGTCGACCTGTCCTGGCAGGACTGCACTCGCGACGTGCTCGCCAGCGCCAACATCACCACCTCGCCGACGTTCACCCTCGAGTGTGCCGAATACAAGGCTCCGCTGGACCCGATCAACGGCGCGCCAGGCAGCGTGACTCTGGGCGCGGTGCGAGCCAAGACCTCGCAGACCCCCGCCGATGCCGGCCCGCTGGTCTTCACCACCGGGTCCGATCTGCCGTCCTCCGTGCAGCTGGCGACGTGGCTCAACGGCCCGGGAGCCCAGGTGCTCAAGCAGCGTCCCGTGGTGGCCGTCGACCGCCGCGGCATCGGCCGATCCGACGCCATCACGTGCCGCGACACCTGGGACATGCGGGACATGCGAGACCAGGCGCAGAACCGCGGTGGCGATGACCCGGTCGCGAGCTTGGGCAAGATCGTCGAGACGGCCACGACCAACTGCACCGACACCATCTCCCCCGGCGACTCCGCCTACAACGACGCGCATGCCGCCGAGGATCTGGAGTCGCTGCGCGCCCAATGGGATGTGCCGAATCTGGCGCTGCTCGGCATCGGCAGCGGTGCCCGGGTTGCCCTAGCCTACGCCGGATCCCATCCCAACAAGGTGGCCCGGCTGATGCTCGACTCTCCGGTAGCCGCCGATATCGCCGCGGAGGCCGCGGCCGAACAGCGGCTCAAGGGCCAGCAGTCGGCATTCGACGCCTTCGCCGCGCAGTGCCTGGCCAACAACTGCCCGCTAGGGCCCGATCCCACCGGGGCCGTGGGCGACTTGTTAAACCGCGCCCAAAACGGTGGCCTTCCATGGTCCCGGGCGATGGTCATCAGGGCGATCACCACGGCATTGGCGTATCCGATCGGCGACGACACGGCCGTTGTGCAGAACCTTGCGAACGCGCTCAACGCGGCGCGCGGTCCCGACAGCGCCGCGCTCACCCCGCTGGTGGACCGGGCCAATGCGCTGCGCGATTCCGATGGCCAGTTCGTCAACTCCTGCAGCGACGCGCTGGCCCGCCCTACCCCCGACCGGGTGCGCGAGCTGATAGTGGCCTGGGGCAAGCAGTACCCGCTGTTCGGTCGCACCTCCGCGCTGGAATTGGTGAACTGTCTGCAGTGGCCCAGCGGCTCCAAGCCGAACCCACCGCAGGACCTGAAGATCAATGTGCTGATCCTCGGCGGGCAACACGATCCGATCTCCGGCAGCGAAGGCGTCTCGGCAACCGCCGCGGTGATCATCAACGCCAAGGCGGCCAGCAAGCGCGTCATGTGGCAGGGCATCGGCCACGGCGCCATCGTCTACACCCCGTGCGCACAGCCGCCCGCCCTGACCTACCTCAACGACGGAAAGCTCCCGGAGACCGACACGTTCTGCCCGGCCTAGTCGTCCTTACCGGAGCCGCGCCGCGCGCTCAGGGTACGGTGCCTGCGTGGTGTCAGTCGATGCGTTCGTTACGGGCTTCAAGAACTCGTTGAAACCCGCGACCGCACCGCGATCGGTTTCGGCCATCCTGCGATCGGCGCTGTGGCCGCTGGCGATCATGGCGGTGATCCACCGCAGCTACGTACTGGGCACCAACGGCTACATCACCGACGATTTCGGGCCCGTCTACCGCGCTGTCATCGCCTTCAAACGGCAGCAGCCGGTGTACGCCGAGAACTTCAACTACGTCGACCCGCATTACCTCTACCCGCCGGGCGGCACCCTGCTGCTCTCCCCATTCGGGTACCTGCCGGTGGACGCGTCGCGGTACTGGTTTATCGCCATCAACACCATCGCGATGGTGATCGCGGCCTACTTCCTGCTGCGACTGTTCAACTTCACGCTGGCCTCGGTGGCCGCACCCGCGCTGCTGCTGGCCATGTTCTGCACCGAAAGCGTCACCAACACCCTGGTTTTCACCAACATCAACGGGGTGGTGCTGCTGCTGGAGGTGCTGTTCTTTCGCTGGCTGCTGAACGGGAACAAGAACTCGCAGTGGTGGGCCGGGGTCGCCATCGGCCTGACGCTGGTGGTCAAGCCCCTGCTGGCACCACTATTGCTGCTACCGCTGCTCAACCGGAAGTGGCGAGTGCTGGTAACCGCCATCGGGATTCCGCTGTTGTTCAACGTCGTGGCCGTCCTCGGCCCCGCCAAGATCGGGCCCTTCAAGGTGCGAGTGGTCGACCCGGGCAACTTCGTGCACCGCACCGTCAAATACATGCTGGAACCGCGCGACTACTTCAACTCCTCGATCCAGGGCAACGGCCTCTACTACGGGTTGCCGGCTCCCCTGATCTGGAGTCTGCGCGGCGCGTTCCTGGTGATCGCGCTCGTGAGCATCTGGCTGCTGTACAAGTACTACCGCCAGCGCGACCCTAAGTTCTGGGCGCTGACCACCGGCGGCGTCGTGCTCACCGCGTCGTTCCTGCTGCTGGGCCTGGGCCAGGGCTACTACTCGATGGCACTGTTCCCGTTCGTCATGACGATCGTGCTGCCCAACTCGGTGCTGCGGAACTGGCCCGCCTGGCTGGCGATCTACGGGTTCTTCTCCATGGACCGCTGGCTGCTGGTCCATTGGCCCACCACGGGCCGTGCCCTGGAATACCTGAAGATCACCTACGGATGGTGTCTGCTGCTGATCGTCGTGATGATGGTGCTGGTGCTTCGGTACCGGGATGCCAAGGCCGCTGGCACACTGGATCAGGGGCTAGACCCCGACTGGATGCGCGAAAAGGCACAGACTGAGGAGCCGTCCGATGAGCGAGCCGAAGGTGAATCTGACCGACGAGCAGTGGCGGGAGCGACTGACTCCTGACGAGTTCGCGGTGCTGCGCCGTGCCGGCACCGAGCGGCCGTTCGTCGGCGAGTACACCGACACCAAAACTGAGGGTGTGTACGCCTGTCGGGCGTGTGGTGCCGAGCTGTTCCGCAGCGCCGAGAAGTTCGAATCCCCTTGCGGGTGGCCGTCGTTCTTCGATCCGGCCGATTCGGATGCAGTGATCCTGAAGCCCGACGATTCGCTCGGCATGCGGCGCGTTGAGGTGATCTGCGCCAACTGCCACAGCCACCTGGGGCATGTGTTCGAGGGCGAGGGATACCCCACGCCGACAGACCAGCGGTACTGCATCAATTCGATCTCGCTGACGCTGCAGCCGTCCCAGTAAGCCGACACGCCGCATTCCACAGGCATGTCGGCGCAACGGCCTACGGCAGACGGGCGACGAGTTCCTCCGGCGAGATGCGCGGGCCGGTGAAGAATGGCGTCTCCTCGCGCACATGCAGCCGCGCCTCGGTGGCGCGAAGGTCGCGCATCAGGTCCACGATGCGGTACAGCTCCGGCGCCTCGAACGCCAGCAGCCACTCGTAGTCGCCGAGCGCGAACGCCGGCACGGTGTTGGCGCGCACGTCCTTGTAAGCACGCGCGGCGATCCCGTGATCGGCGAGCATCTTGCGCCGCTCCTCGTCGGGCAGGAGGTACCAATCGTAGGACCGCACAAAGGGATACACGCAGATGTAGGCGCCGGGTTCTTCCCCCGCAAGGAAGGCCGGGATGTGGCTCTTGTTGAACTCGGCGGGCCGGTGCAGGGCCGCATTGCTCCACACCGGGGTGCTGGCCCGGCCCAGTGCAGTGGTGCGCCGGAAGTCGCTGTACAGCGCCTGCAGCTTCTCGATGGATTCGGCGTGCGACCAGATCATGAAGTCGGCATCGGCACGCAGACCGGCCACGTCGTAGATGCCGCGCACCACGACACCGTCGTCCTCGTGCCGCTTGATCAGGGTGGCCACCTCGTCGGCGACACCGTCGCGGTCTTCACCCAGTCCCCCGTCACGCACCTGGAAGACCGAGAACATCAGATAGCGGATGGTGGAGTTCAGGGTGTCGAAATCGAGGCTAGCCATGCCCCCATCGTGCCACGGTGGCTCGCACCGCCTTAGAGGCGGAGGACACACAAGCCGGTACCCCGATGCCGTCCAGATAGGAGCCCGCCACCGCGATTCCCGGCGGCAACTCGGCGCGCAGTACCTGCACCACCTCGGCGTGGCCGGGACCGTACTGCGGCATGGCGTCGATCCAGCGCGCCACCGCCGAGTCGACGGGGGCGACGGAAACGCCGAGCACCGTCTCCAGGTCGGCGACGGCCCAGTGCCGCAGCTGCTCGTCGCTGGTGGCCCGCGCCACGGTGTCGCCGAAGCGTCCATAGGACAACCGGACCACCTGGGTACTGCGCCCGCGTAATCCCCACTTGCTGGTCGAGAACGTTATGGCCTTGGTATGCAAGGCTTCTCCCGATGCGACCAGTACACCGGAATTGGCGGGAATCGGGGTGTCGCCGGGCAGCGTCAACGCCACCACCACCGAGGAAGCAATCGGGATGGCCCGCGCCGCCGCCGCCGATTCGGGTGCCACCACATCCAGAATCCCCGCCGCCCGCGGTGCGGGCACCGCGACGACGACGGCGTCCGCGTGACCGGAAGTTGCCTCACCGATGACCGACCAACCGTTCTCGTCCTGCGCGATACCGGTCACCGCGTGCTGGCGGTGTTCGGCACCGGCGCGCCGCCAGAGTTCCTGCACCAGCACCTCATAACCGCCGTCGATGGCACCGAAGATTCCGGTGGCCGAAATGGGCGGCAGCGCCTGCCGAGCAGCAGCGAGCAGGCTGCCCGCCCCCTCGTCGAGTGCCTTGGCGATACCAGGCGCCGCCGTGCGCAGACCCGTCGTCGCGGCCGAGCCCGCGTACACGCCGCCGAGCAGCGGATCCACCAGTCGCGCGACCACCTGCGAACCGAACCGCAACGAGACCAGGTCGGCGACCGTGGGCTCGGCCCCGATGGTCCAGTGCATATCGCGCTGCGGCTCGCTGTCGATACGCGCCACAGTGTCCTCGTCGACGAGTCCGACCACCGAGGAGGCCGAGGCCGGGATGCCGTTCACGGTGCGCGTGGGTAGCGGGTGCAGACTGCCCCCGGCATAGACGAGCGGTCGCGCGCCGGTGGTCTCCAGCGTGCGGTCCGCCAGCCCCAATTCGTTCAACAGGTCCAGCACCTCGGGACGCCGGGTGATGAAGGCCTCGGCCCCGATGTCGACTCGATGCTCGCCCAGGCTGATGGTGCGAAGAATCCCGCCCAGCTGCTCCGCGGGGTCGTACACGGTGATGCGGGCATCGTCGCCGAGTTCGCACCGCAGCCGATACGCCGTCGTCAGACCCGAAATACCGCCCCCCACAATGGCTATGGAGGGTGTGCCAGCCGCGCCCGCGGAGTTCACAAGGAGTGCACCAACGCCACCGCATCGGTGAGCACCGCCGGATCGGTGTCCGGCAGCACTCCATGACCCAGGTTGAAGATGTGTCCGGCAGCACCGTCGGCGACCGCCTGGCGACCCTCGGCGACGATGCGGCGCACCTCGCTCTCCACCACCGGCCACCCGGCCAGCAGCACCGCCGGATCGAGATTGCCCTGCAAGGCCTTACCTGACCCAACCCTGGCCGCGGCGACGTTCAACGGGGTGCGCCAGTCCACACCGACCACGGTGGCACCCGCCTGCCCCATTGCACCCAGCAGCTCGGCGGTGCCCACCCCGAAGTGCGTCATGGGCACACCGGCGCCCGTGAACTCATCGAAAATTCTTGTGCTGTGCGGCAATACAGCCGAGCGATAGTCGGCCAGCGACAGTGCGCCCGCCCAGGAGTCGAACAACTGCAGCGCGTCCACGCCAGCGTCCAGCTGTGCACGCAGAAAGGCGATGGTGATATCGGTCAGCGCTGTCATCAACGCATGCCACGTCTGCGGATCGCCCAGCAGCAGGGCCTTGGTGCGCTGGTGATGTCGACTGGGGCCGCCCTCCACCAAATAGGAGGCCAAGGTGAAAGGGGCGCCCGCGAAACCGATCAGCGGGGTCTGTCCGAGCTCGCTCACCAGCAGTCGCACCGCCGCGCTGACGGCGTCGACCTGACCGGGCTCCAGACCTGGCAGCGCCGCGACATCGGCAGTGGTGCGCACCGGCTTGGCGATCACGGGGCCGACATCGGGAACGATGTCCAGGTCGATGCCGGCGGCCTTCAGCGGGACCACGATGTCGGAGAACAAGATGGCAGCGTCCACCTGATGCCGACGGATCGGCTGCAGGGTGATCTCGCAAACCAGTTCGGGGTTGAAACAAGCGTCCAGCATGGCGTGATCGGCGCGCACCGCACGGTACTCGGGTAGCGAACGCCCGGCTTGCCGCATGAACCACACCGGCGTGCGGCTGGGGGTCTTACCCGCGGCAGCGGCCAAGTAGGGAGAAAGCGGCAGGTCGCGGCGGTTTTTTGCCTCCGTCGCGCTATCTTCGTTCAATCCGGTCATCACTGCCCATGTTGCCATGGCAGCCGTGCACGGCGCGCCTGCGGGAGCATGTCGGCCCGGCGCGCTAGCGTCCATTGCTGTGACGTCTGCCGAACCAGCCCCGTTCCGCGCGGCGGTCGACGCGATGAACTCCGTGACCGCGCGTCCGGAAATCGAGCTGGGCACCATCCGCCCCCCGCAGCGGCTGGCGCCGTTCAGCTATGCACTCGGCGCGGAGATCAAGCACCGCGACGTCGATAACGTGCCCGAACAATCCGAGGGCGACGCGTTCGGCAGGCTAATCCTGTTGCACGACCCCGACGGTGATGAGGCATGGAACGGAACCATGCGGCTGGTGGCCTACATCCAGGCCGATCTGGATGCTTCCGAGGCCGTCGACCCGTTGCTGCCGGAGGTTGCCTGGAGCTGGCTCGTGGACGCGCTCAGTACGCGCACCCCGGATGTGACAGCGCTGGGCGGAACCGTCACCGCAACCACCTCGGTCCGCTACGGCGATATCGCCGGTCCTGGGCGTGCCCACCAGCTGGAGCTGCGCGCATCCTGGACCGCTACCGGTACGGACATCGGTACCCATGTCGAGGCGTTCTGCGAGGTGTTGGAGCATGCGGCGGGCCTGCCGCCAGTGGGTGTGACGGATCTGGGGTCGCGCCACCGCGCCTAGCGCATACGCTGCTGACTCAGATATGGACACAGATTCCGAGCTTCCTGAACCAACGCCGCTGCTGCGCCCCGCCGAGGGAGTGCCGCCGATCACCGCGTCAACAGATGAGATCCGAGCGGCTGCACAACGTTTAGCCTCCGGAACGGGTGCCTTTGCGGTCGACGCCGAGCGCGCCTCGGGATTCCGCTACTCCAACCGGGCCTACCTGATCCAGATTCGCCGCCAGGGCGCCGGGACAGTGCTGCTCGATCCGACGAATGTGCCCGACGCCCTCGGACCGATCGTCGAGGTGCTGGGCGCCGACGAATGGATCTTGCACGCCGCCGACCAGGATTTACCGTGCCTGGCCGAGCTGGATATGAGACCGCCGTCGGTCTATGACACCGAATTGGCCGGACGCCTTGCCGGATTCGAGAAGGTGAATCTGGCCGCGATGGTGCACCGGCTGTTGGGTCTGGGGCTTGCCAAGGGCCATGGCGCCGCCGACTGGTCCAAACGGCCGCTACCCGCCGAATGGCTTAACTATGCGGCGCTGGACGTCGAGGTACTCGTCGAGCTGCGCGAGAAGATCGCCGAAGTACTTGCCGAACAAGACAAGACCGAGTGGGCACAGCAGGAGTTCGAATACCTGGCGCATACGCCACCTTCGGCGACCCGACGGGACAATTGGCGCCGCACTTCCGGCATCCACAAGGTGCGCAAGCCCGGCCAGCTGGCGGCCGTCCGCGAATTATGGCTCAGCCGTGACGAACTGGCCCGCGCACGAGACGTGGCCCCGGGCCGCACACTCCCCGACTCGGCGATCGTTGAAGCGGCGCTGGCTGATCCGAAGACACGTGCCGAGCTGATCGCCCTCCCCGTCTTCGGTGGCCCCCGACAGAAGCAGCAGGCCGATCGTTGGCTCGTGGCGCTAGCGAAAGCACGCAACGGAACCGAGCCTCCACCAGTCAATGAACCCACCATCGGGCCGCCACCGGTATCGCGGTGGTCGCGGCGCAAACCCGAGGCCTACGCCCGCCTGGAGGCCGCGCGCGCGGCACTGTCGGCGCTCTCCGAGCAGCTCGCGGTGCCCATGGAGAACATCGTTACGCCGGAGATCGTGCGGCGGATCTGCTGGGACTGGGACGGAAACGGAGATGTCGAGGAGCTACTCGCCGATCACGGCGCACGCCCATGGCAACGCGAGCTGACCGCCCCGATCCTCACCGAGGCCTTGGCCGACTAGGCCTGCGTGTTTGACCCGATTTCACATTTCGAAAGATTCGTGGAACCAAACCGCGTGGAGTCCCGTCGTACTTGATAATCGACAAGTTTCCCGCGACCAGGAGAACCCCGTGACTCTGCGCACGACCCCCCAAAGCCTGCGCGATTTGGCGACGCGGTTCGACGAGATCTCCGACAACATCACGTACATCGCTGGCCTGTATGACGCTTCCGGGGCGGTGGGCGCATTGCCCGGCAGCAAGACAGCGGCCACCGCAGCAGCAACGACGCAGCCCGTGCGCGAAGCGTACGTAGGCACCGCGAAGAAGCTGACGTCGATGGCGACGACCACACGCGGTAACGCCTCCAGCTTTGAAAACATGGAAGAAGGCAATGCCGCTGCGATTCTGGGGCAGTCACCACGATGACTCTCACCGTTTCACAAGCGCGCTCTTGGGATCCCTCTTTTCTGGACAAGCTGGCCACTGGGTTGGACAACAAAAACACAAGTTACGAAGGCCAACTCGACAAAGCACTTCGGGAAGCAGAAGAGGAGCACAGCCGGGGCAGTGGCAACGAGGCCGACGCTAGGCTGGCGGCCGCGCAAAAAGAGCACTCGATGGGTATGCGGATCGCCAAGGCGATCGACGCCGGGGTGGCGTCGCTGCGCTCGGGAGGGGCCCGCCTCTCTGGCGCCCGCAATGTGGCGATTGGGCGAGTAGATGATGCCTTGCAAGAAAAGTTCGAAGTCTCCGATACCTGGAAAGTCACCTTGTCGGCGGCACAGGCGAACGATAAGAACGCGCCAGCGCGCCGCGATCATCACCAGAGTCTGGTCGAGGATGGACGCCACAAGCTCGTCGAGGCCGACGAAGCGGTGTCCTTCGACCTGGACGCTAAGTTCGATGAGGTCAAAGCGTGGGCCAAGGACGAGGCCCAGGGCGACGACTACGAGCCGCCTCCGCTGCAAGGGAGGTCACGCGAGGAGGTCGCCCAGATAGTTAAATCCGCAGAGTTCCAGGAGTGGATGAAGGAGCATCCGGATGCGGCCAAAACAATCCTCGATGCCGCATTCGATGCGGGACAGCTAGACCCCAATGATCCCATGTATAAGAACTTCCTTCAGGGATACTGGCAACGAGAGGCGTTGGAAGCCACGGGAATTGACCCGTCGACATGGGATCCTTCGAAGGGTGCCGAAGCGAATGCGGACACCATCCGCAAGGTGTACGAGTACTACGGCAAGCTGTTCTTAGAGCACCCCGAGCTTCAATGGGCCGGCATGGCCAACATGATAGGGCCGTCTTTCGCGGGCGCGTTCTTCGATCTGGATCAAATGCAGCAGGTGGCTAAGCAGATGGAAGCGAATCTGCCGAACATTCCAGGGATCCCAGACGAGGTCGAGGATAGGATCCACCAGCTTGCGCGCATGCCTGCAAGCGAGCTTCAGTTCTACCAAACGAGCCTGCTGTCCATGCAGAAGGAGATCTTCATGGACCAAGCTGCGATGCATGAGGCCTATCTGAACGGCGGCACCGCCGAAATCGATCGAATGCGCGCTGCTGGACTACTCGATCGTGATACGCAGAATGCATGGAAACAGATCGCGGAGGGCACTGCCACGAGTAACCGCGACTTGATCGCCCAGGGCAACGCACAGCTGCTTCATCGTGAGCAGTGGGACATCATCGCCGACGACTACGACCGCATGCGCAACCACTCGGCAACAGGTGGCGTCGTTACCTGGGGCATGACCATGCTGGGCGCGCCATCGATTCCAGGTGCTCATTCCTATGCCGAGATATTCCCGGAGACATTCAAGTTCGACCCCTGGGGGCCCGGCTCGATCGAGGTCAAGACACCCTTCCCTGATGGCAACATCTCCCACGCCGACCAACGCTGGAAACTGATTTCGCAAGACACCTTGCCCGTATATCAGAGCCTGCTGCGTGACAACCCAGACCTCGCCCGCCAAATCATCGAATCGAACTTCAACCAGCGCATGGACAACCAACGGATAGGCAATCAAATCGATGACATCGTGAAGCGCTTCATCGACGGCTGGAAAGTCGAAGTACACCGATGAGGAAGTTGCCCTACCTCCTGTTCATCGCCACGATGCTGGTCAGCGGTTGCGCTGGCTGGATCCGAGAAGGGAAAGAAGTGACCGGACCCACTGTCAACGAACAGGGATTTTCACTGCTCACCGAGGCCGGCATCGCCGAAATCAAACGCAGCAAGCATGCCCGGTTCGACCTGAGAAACCGCGAACTCACCAGACAAGCCGTCGGCCTCGCCGGTTCAAAGTACGAGCCGATGATCGGCTCGCCCGGCGGCCCTGATCTAACCTTCACCTTCCTAGGGCCATCCGCCGAGGAGAACGTCATCACACAGAACATCACCTTCGCATCGACCAATCTCACAGATACCCTCAACCTCATCGTGTGGTTCAGCGCGCCACCTGATATCGAAGCAGCACATGCCGAACTGCGCTCCGGCATCTACCGCTGGGGGTTCAGGCCAGAAGACGTCGAACGATGGATCACCAGCTCAGCCAATGAGGAGAAGGACAAAGAAACGCTCGGGATGGGCGTCGGACTCGCAGGGCTGGTTGTAGAGGTCACCGCGCGGAAGAAGAACGGAAACGACATCTACCAGTACGCGCTTCATCTCGACCCTGCTTTGTACACAGCCGACGCCATAGACGCCATCGAGAAGACCGGCAAGGAATTTCGTTAGCCAGCCGACGAGCAACGCCGCCGACACGCCGCATTCTGCCGCCGATATTCGCCAACCGCGCGTCGGTCAGTCGACCTGCTGCCTTGCCGGGTTCACGGGGGTGCTGTCCCCGATCTCGCGGCTCATGGCCGCCACCCAGCCGGTGATCTTGCGGGCGATGTGCTGATCGGTCAGACCAAGCTGCTCAAGGACCTGTCCGCGCGACGCGTGCTCCAGGAACTGCTGCGGCACACCGATATCCCGGCTCGGTATGTCCACATCGGCATCCTGCATCGCCGCGGTCACCGCGCTGCCGGCGCCGCCGTGCACACCGCTGTCCTCCAGGGTCACCACGAGGCGATGCTGGCGGGCCAGCTCCACCACGTGCTCGGGCACCGGCAGCACCCAGCGTGGGTCGACGACCGTGACCCCAATCCCCTGCTTACCAAGCCTCTCGGCCGTCGCCAGTGCCGTCGACGCGAACGATCCGACCGCCACCAACAGCACATCGGCATGCAAACCGCTGACCGGCCGCGCCAGTATGTCGACTCCATCGCGCCGCTCCACCGCCGGGATATCTTCGCCGACTTCACCTTTCGGGAAGCGCAGCGCGGTCGGGCCGTCCTCGACGGCCAGTGCCTCGGTCAGCTCTTCACGCAACCGCGAGGCATCGCGCGGCGCGGCGACCCGCATCCCGGGTACCACGTTCAGGATCGACAGGTCCCACATGCCGTTGTGGCTGGCCCCATCGCTTCCGGTGATGCCCGCCCGGTCCAGTACGAAGGTCACCGGAAGCTGATGCAGCGCAACGTCCATCATCACCTGATCGAACGCGCGGTTGAGGAATGTGGAGTAGATGGCCACCACCGGGTGCAAGCCGCCCATCGCGAGCCCGGCCGCCGAGGTGACGGCGTGCTGCTCGGCGATACCGACGTCGAATAGCCGATCGGGGAAATGCTCACCGAACTTACTGAGCCCGGTCGGGCCCGGCATGGCCGCGGTGATCGCCACGATGTTGCGGTGCTCGCTGGCCACGTCGATGAGCGCGTCGGAGAACACCGACGTCCAGCCCGGGGCCGACGCCTTGATGGAGCGACCTGTTTTCGGGTCGATGACACCGGTGGAGTGCATCTGCTCGGCCTCGTCGTCCTCGGCCGGGCCGTACCCCATGCCCTTGCGGGTGATGACGTGCACGATGACCGGGCCACCGTAACCACGGGCGCGGCGCAACGCGTCCTCGACCGCATGCTCATCGTGACCATCAACGGGCCCAACATATTTGATTCCCAGGTCGGTGAACATGACCTGCGGTGAGACCGCGTCCTTGACTCCGACTTTGAGGCTGTGCATGAGCGCGTAGGCCAGCGGCCCCACCACCGGCATACCGCGCAACAGCTTCTTGCTCTCGTCGAGCACCTTCTCGTAAGAGGGTGTGAGCCGCAGCCCGGCCAGGTGCGAGGCGAGGCCGCCGATGGTCGGCGCGTAGCTGCGCCCGTTGTCGTTGACGACGATGATGATGCGCCGATGCTCGTCGGCGGCAATGTTGTTCAGGGCCTCCCAGCACATGCCGCCGGTGAGCGCACCGTCGCCGACAACCGCGACAACATGGCGGCGTCGTTGCCCGGTCAACTCGAAGGACTTGGCCAGCCCGTCCGCATAGGACAGCGCGGTCGAGGCGTGGCTGGATTCCACCCAGTCGTGTTCACTCTCGGCACGTGACGGATACCCCGACAGGCCATCCTTCTGGCGCAGCGTGTCGAAGTCTGCGGAACGGCCGGTCAGGATCTTGTGCACGTACGCCTGATGCCCTGTGTCGAAGATGATCGGGTCATACGGCGACTCGAAGACGCGATGCAGGGCCAGTGTCAGCTCGACGACACCCAGGTTGGGCCCGAGATGGCCGCCGGTCGCGGCGACCTTATGAATCAGGAACTCACGGATCTCGTCAGCGAGTAAGTCCAGTTCTCGCCTCGAGAGACCCTGCAGGTCACCCGGCCCCCTGATGTCGTCAAGCATCTGGCCAGTCTACGCAGCGATTCAGATTTGGTCGCTTGGAGCAGAGCCAAAAACATCGGGCACTCCGTCGTGGTCGGCATCGAGGCTCTCCTTGGCCTCGATGCGCCGGTACGCCCGGTTCCGCAGCCGCAGCACCACCGAGGCCACGGCCGCCGACGTCAGCGAGCCCGCCAGCACACCCACCTTGACGTGAGACGCGGTTTCCGCGCCCAAGCCGGATGTCGCCGACTCCGCGGCTCCAAACGCCAGTTCACCGATGAGCAAGGAGACTGTGAAGCCGATCCCGGCGAGCAACGCCACCCCGGCGATATCGAGCCAACTCAGGTCATCGTCCAGGCTGGCCCGCGTGAACCGGGCCAGCAGGAAGGTGGTGAGGAAGACTCCGACCGGTTTGCCCACCAGCAGGCCCAGGACCACCCCCAGCGCCGCCGGGTCGAGCAGGGCCTGACCCAGCCCCGCGAAGCCGCTCAAGGTCACACCTGCGGCGAAGAACGCGAACACCGGAACGGCGACACCGGCCGACAGCGGCCGCAGGCGACGCTCGAATCGTTCGGCCATACCGTGCACATCAGTGCGGCCGTCACGTCGCAGGACGGGAACGGCGAACCCCAACAACACCCCCGCCACGGTGGCGTGCACTCCCGAGGCGTGCACCAGCGCCCAGGTGGCCACTGCCAGCGGCACCAACAACCACCATTCCCGTCGGCGGCGCTGCACCGCCAGGGCGAACAGCCCGAGTGGGATCAGTGCCAGCCCCAGCGGCCCCCAGTGCAGCTCATTGGTGTAAAAGACGGCGATGACGATGACCGCCAGCAGATCGTCGACCACCGCGAGGGTGAGCAGGAAGGTGCGCAGTGCCGAGGGGAGGTGGGTTGAAATCACGGCGAGCACGGCGAGCGCGAAGGCGATGTCGGTGGCCGTGGGGATCGCCCACCCTCGCATCGCGGCCCCACCACCGGACGCGTTGACCGCGAGGTAGACCGCGGCCGGGACGAGCATGCCGCCCACCGCAGCGACGATCGGCAACGCGGCCCGGCCCGGGTCCCGCAGGTCGCCCGCCACGAATTCGCGTTTGAGTTCCACACCCACGACGAAGAAGAAGATGGCAAGCAGTCCATCGGTGGCCCAGCCCGCCAGCGTCAAGTTCAGATGCAGCCGCTCCGGCCCGAGCGCGATGGCGCCCAACCGGTAGTACCAGGAGCTCCACGGCGAATTGGCCCAGAGCAATGCCGTCAGGGCCGCCACCACCAGCAGCACGCCGCCGACGGTTTCCTTGCGCAGGATTTCGGCGACGCGCGACGACTCCGCCCACGATCCGCGGGTGAAGACGCGTTGACGCAGTCGCATGAGTCGGTGTCCGTTCCTTTTCCAGCAGGGTCAAATACCGCCGACCAGACTTCCCGGCACACCGGGGAGTCACTTTATAAGATCTTTACGCTCACCGCGTCAGGAGCGCGAAGCTTTCGATGTGATGCGTCAGCGGGAAGGCGTCGAACACCCGCAGCTCACGCACCTGGTATCCACGCTGCAGATACAGGCCCACATCACGCGCGAATGCCGCTGCCTCACAACCGATATGGATAACCTTTGGAACGTTGGCCTCGGCGATCTTTCCGATGATCTCGCGGCCGGCACCCGCCCGCGGCGGGTCCAGTACCGCGACATCGGCCTCTCCCAGGTCGCGCATCGCGTTGCGCACCGATCCGCAGATCATGGTGACCTGACGCAGATCCCCCAGCGCGCCCCTAGCGCTGCGAAACGCGGGCCTCGATGTGTCGACGCTCACGACGCTTCCGGTACGGCCCACGGCTTCTCCCAGTGTCGCGGCGAAAACCCCGACACCGCCGTACAAATCCCACGCGCGCATGCCCGGCTCCAGCTCGGACCACTCGGAGACCAGCCGGCTATAGGTATTCGCGGCGTCACGGTGTGCCTGCCAGAACGCGGTTACCGGTACCAGCCAGTGCCGGTCCCCCACCTTCTGGATCGCGACGTCCTCGCCCTCGACAATCGTGCGCCCGCGCAACACATGTCGGCGTCCCTGATCGTCCATCACGGCGTGCAGCGGTCCCTCGGAACCGAGTTCGGGTGCGTCCAGCCCATCAAGCAACCCCGGCACCACCTGCGCGCAGCGCAGATCGGTCACCAACTCGTCACTGTGATACCGATGGAAACCGGGCTGGCCCACCGCGTCGACGTCCAGACGCACCCGGGTACGCCAACCGGTGGGATCGCCGGTGCCGATCGGCTCGGCCGCGCCCTGCCACTCATACTTGCTCAGCCGTGCCAACTGCTGGCTGACCACGTCGCCCTTGAGATCCCGTAGATACGCGGGATCGGCGAAAGATAGGTCACAGCAACCAGACTCGCCGCTGCCATGGGCGATGGGACATAGCGGATCGATGCGGTGCGGTGAGGCATCGAGGACCTCGATCGCCGACCCATGCCAGAAGCTGGCCTGCCGATCGTCGGTGATCTGGACACGCACCCGCTCTCCGGGCAGCGCATATCGGACGAAGATGACGCGCCCGTCGTGCCGGGCCACCACGCTGCCCCCGTTGGCAGGTCCTCCGGTCTGAACCTCCAGTATGTCGCCAACCGTCATCGACGAACCATCATGCGTCGAACCCGCGACGCGAGTCACCGGGCGCGGACTGCTCATCGAGTTCCCGGCGCCGTTCGGACGAATCGAGTTGCCAAGGAACGGATGTGACCATGACATTAGGAACGAACAGCAGGCGTCCCTTGAGCCGCAGCGCACTCTGATTGTGCAGCACCTGCTCCCACCAATGGCCCACCACGTACTCCGGGATGAATATGCAGACGACGGTGCGCGGCGCTTCCTTGCTGATGCGCTTCACGTAATCGAGGATGGGCCGGGTGATTTCGCGATACGGGGAGGCGATCACCTTCAGCGGTGTGCTGATATCGCTGGTCTCCCATTCCCGGACAAGCTCACGGGTGTCCCGGTCGTCGACGCTGACGGTCACCGCTTCCAGCGCGTCGGGCCGGGTGGCCCGGGCATATGCGAGGGCGCGCAGCGTCGGCTGATGCACCTTGGAGACGAGCACAACGGCATGGGTGCGGCTGGGCAGCACCACTTCTCCCTCGTGGTTGTCCAGCTCGCGGGCCACCGTGTTGTAGTGCTTGTGGATCATCTTCATGAGTACGAACAGCAGGCCCATCGCCAAGATCGCGATCCACGCTCCGGCAAGGAATTTGGTTACGAGGACGACCAACAGCACCGTGCCGGTCATGATGAAGCCGATGGTGTTGATGATGCGCGAGCGGATCATCTTGCCGCGTACCGCCGGGGCGGTTTCCGTGGTGAGCAGCCGAGTCCAGTGCCGCACCATGCCGATCTGGCTGAGAGTGAACGACACGAAGACGCCGACGATGTACAGCTGGATGAGGGCGGTCACCTCGGCCTTGAAGGCCACCACGAACAGGATCGCAACGGCAGACAGGAAGATGATGCCGTTGGAGAACGCCAACCGGTCGCCGCGGGTGTGCAGCTGCCGGGGCAGGTAGCGGTCTTGCGCCAGAATCGATCCGAGCACCGGGAAGCCGTTGAAGGCGGTGTTCGCGGCCAGCACCAGGATGAGGGCGGTCACCACCGTGATGAAGAGGAAACCGATCTTGAAGTCTCCGAACACCGCCTCGGCCAGCTGCGCGACCAGGGTCTTCTGGTGGTAATCGGCGGGGGCACCCACCAGCTGCAGGGCCGGATCTTCGGCGATCTTCGCGCCGGTGCGCTCGGCCAGCAGGATGATGCCCATGAACAGCGTGATGGCGATGCCGCCCAGGAGCAGCAGCGTGGTGGCCGCGTTGCGTGACTTCGGTTTCCGGAACGCGGGCACACCGTTGCTGATCGCTTCCACACCGGTCAGCGCGGCACAACCCGACGAGAAGGCCCGCGCCACAAGGAAGACCAGCGCGAAGCCCATGATGCCGGTGCCTTCGCCATGCATTTCGAAGGACGCCGATTCCGCTTTCAACGGGGTGCCGAGCACGTAGATCTGGAACAGCCCCCAGCCCAGCATCAGATACATGCCGATCATGAATGCGTACGTGGGAATCGCGAACGCCGCACCCGATTCGCGCACACCACGCAGATTCATCGACATCAGGATCACGATGGCGACGACCGCAAACGTGACCTTGTGCTGGGCGACAAGCGGAATCGCCGAGCCGATGTTCGACATCGCGGACGACATGGAAACGGCAACGGTCAACACGTAATCCACCAGCAGCGCGCTGCCCACGGTCAGACCTGCGGTGGGCCCGAGATTGGTGGTAACCACCTCGTAGTCGCCGCCGCCGGAGGGATAGGCGTGCACGTTCTGCCGATAACTGGCGACCACCACCATCATCACTGCGGCGACGGCCAGACCGATCCACGGCGTCATCGCATAGGCGGACATCCCCGCGACGGAGAGCACCAGGAAGATTTCCTCGGGTGCATACGCCACCGAAGACAGCGCGTCGGAGGCGAAAACTGGCAGCGCGATGCGCTTCGACAGCAGGGTATGGCCCAGACTGTCACTGCGAAACGGTCGGCCGATCACCAGGCGCCGAGCCGCCGTAGACAGCTTGGAAAGCGTAGACACGAACGCCAACATTAGGCCACGCAAGCAATCGCGGTACGGTCTCACTTGACATCGCTGTGTCTGATGCCGTGACGCGGCGTCTAACTATTGCGACGAAGCCGTATCCAGAAAGGTCAACCGGTGCGAGTAGTGGTGATGGGCTGCGGGCGCGTGGGTGCCGCGCTAGCCGGCGGCCTGGCCAGGATCGGCCATGAGGTGGCGATCATCGACAAGGAAGCCTCTGCGTTCAACCGGCTCGGCCCCGAATTCACCGGCGAACGCATCGTCGGCATGGGTTTTGACCGAGACGTCCTGCTGAGCGCCGGGATCGAGCGGGCACAGGCGTTCGCGGCGGTCTCCTCCGGTGACAACTCGAACATCATCTCGGCCCGGGCGGCTCGGGAGACCTTCGGTGTCGAGCGGGTGGTGGCCCGTATCTACGACGCGAAGCGCGCCGCCGTCTACGAACGGCTCGGCATTCCTACCGTCGCGACGGTGCCGTGGACCACCGATCGCCTGCTACACGCTCTTACGCGCGAAAGCGATACCACCAAATGGCGTGACCCCTCCGGCTCGGTTGTGGTCACCGAGCTGGCGCTGCACGAAGATTGGATCGGCAAGCGCATCACCGCGCTGGAAGCCGCCACCGGCGCCCGGGCCGCCTTCATCATCCGATTCGGCACCGGCCTGCTCCCCGACGCCAAGACGGTGATCCAGGACAGCGACGAGGTGTATGTCTCCGCGGTGTCGGGACGAGCCGCAGAGGCCCTGGCCATCGCGGCACAGCCTCCCGGTGAGGACGCCGACGACGACCACACCGGGGGTGCGCGATGAAGGTCGCCATCGGAGGAGCCGGCGCCGTCGGACGTTCGATCGCCCGCGAGCTCATCGAGAGCCGTCACGAGGTCACCCTGCTGGAACGCAACCCCGAACACATCGATCCGGAGGCGGTACCCGAGGCGCAGTGGCGTCTGGGCGATGCCTGTGAGATCAGCCTGCTGGAGGCCGAGGAACTGCACACCTTTGATGTGGTGATCGCGGCGACTGGTGACGATAAGGCCAACCTGGTGCTGAGTCTGCTGGCCAAAACCGAGTTCGCGGTCGCGCGTGTCGTGGCCCGCGTGAACGATCCGCGCAACGAGTGGCTGTTCGACGATGCCTGGGGTGTGGATGTCGCGGTGTCGACACCCCGAATGCTGGCGTCCCTGGTCGAGGAGGCCGTCGCGGTCGGCGACGTGGTGCGGCTCATGGAGTTCCGTAAGGGACAGGCCAACCTGGTGGAGATCACGCTGCCCGACGACACCCCGTGGGGTGGTAAGCCGGTCCGCAAGCTCGAACTCCCCCGCGACGCGGTGCTGGTGGCGATCCTGCGCGGATCGCGGGTCATCCCGGTACAGCCCGATGAACCGCTCGAGGGCGGCGATGAGCTGATCCTGGTGGCCACCGCCGATATCGAGGACGAGCTACATCGGGCAGTCCTGCCTGAGTAGTCACCCGACTAGGTGCTCGTCGGGGATTTCTCGGTCGCCTGGTCCCCGGCCTCGTTCTCGGTGTGGCGGCGCACATAGCGAATCACCAGCAGGGTGATCAACGCGCCCACGGCCGTCAACGGCCAGCCCATCGCGATCTTGGCGCCACCCAGCCAGGCCGTATTGCCCGCGAGGTACAGCCACTCCTGCACGACGAATCGGACCGCGAACAACACGATCCAGGACATTGTCGCGATATCGAAGGCTGTCAGGATGCGCCGGTTGCCGCGCCACGACATGTCGCCCCCGGTGGCCCAGCTGTACGCGTAGCCGACTATCGGGCGACGGATGATGACCGACACCAAGAACACGGTGCCCCAGAAGAAGTTGGCCCAGATGCCAATGAGGAAGTAGCCCTTGGCTTCTCCGAGCAGATAGGCGATCAGCGCGCTGACACCGACGCTGACGAATCCCGAGATCGCCGGCTGCAGCGACTCACGCCGCACCAGCCGCCAGATCAGGACCAGCGTCGCGGCCGCTAGGGCCGCGATGATCGCCGGGATCAACGAGGAGACGCTGACCGCGACGACGAATACGATCACCGGAATCGACGAGTAGACGACGCCCTGCCATCCCCCGGCCTGATGCCACATCTCGTGCAGCGGAGAGCTTCCCGGCTCTTCGGGTTTGGTGCCGGGCACGCTGAATCTCAGCTGCGGGCCGTCCGCAGTGTCCGAACCGACATCCGCGCCGCCCGAGCCGTCGGGCTCGTGCGATGGGGTCTCTGGCACTTAGCGCTGGATTTCGTAGTACGGGTTGTGAATCACCTTGCCGCCGTTCTCGAGCTTACCGAGGCGACCGCGAACCAGCAGGGTGCGGCCCGATTCGATACCGGGGATACGGCGCTGGCCCAGCCAGACGAGTGTCACGGTGTCAGTGCCGTCGAACAGCTCGGCCTTCACGCCGGCCACACAGCCCTTGGAATTGGTCTCCACGGTGCGCAACGTGCCACACATGGTGACTTCTTGGCCGCGTTGACAATCAATGACGCGCTGAGCACCGGTGGCGGCGGCGTCGTCACCGATTTTCTCGGCGTCTACTTGCTCCAGGTCCTCTGTCAGTCGACGGGTAAGTCGACGCAGATAACCGCCGGTGGTAGCCACTTCCAGTCCTGGCCTCTCAACATGCCCGATCGTTTGATCCGTGCATCCGCCACCGTAGACCTTTGCGCGCCCCGATGCCAGGTGACTCCCTGGGTCTCCCGGACACCGGGCAAGATCAGGTACGTGACCTTAGAACTTGATGGCCACACGGCTGTTCTCATGCCCGGCACGGGCTCCGACGACGACTTCATCAACAGGGCCTTCGGGCCCGCCCTCGCCGCGGCGGGGGCCATCCTGGTCGCCGTGCGCCCAGAACCGAATGACCTGGTCAACGGCTATCTACGGGCGCTCGACCGGGCCTCCCTTCGCTGTCCCATCGTGGTCGGCGGGGTATCGATCGGCACCGCGGTGGCACTGACGTGGGCCTTGCAGAACCCTGGGGCGGCGGTCGCCGTGCTGGCGACGATGCCCGCATGGACCGGTGCACCGGAGAACTCGCCGGCCTCGGTGTCGGCCCGGATGACCGCCGAATCCCTGCGGGCCGACGGATTGGCAGCGGTGACCGCCGCCATGCAAGCCAGCAGCCCAGACTGGCTGGCCGCCGAGCTCACCCGATCATGGACCGTCCAGTGGCCGGGCTTACCCCATGCCATGCAAGAGGTCTCCGCGTTCGTGAATCCCTCCGCCGACGACATCCGCGGACTGACGGTGCCCTTGGCCCTAGCCGCGGCCACCGACGATCCGATCCATCCGCTCACGGTGGCGCAGGATTGGGCCTCCTGGGCGCCACGTTCGGCATTGCGCACCTTCACCCTGGATCAGCTGGGCGCCGACCCGACCTGTCTGGGGTGGGCGTGTGTCGGCGCGCTGAGCGACATCTGAGTCACAGCCCGCGTGCGCCAGGATCGGCGGTTGCCTCGATCTTGAGCACCAGACCATCGCGCACCGTGAGGGTGACCACCGCGAAGAGACTGCACGTCCCGGTGGGCGTGCGGTTCGCCAAGAGCGAGGGGCCGGTGCGCCACGGCACCCCGGAAGAGTTCGAGACCCTGGCGGGAACGTTGTCGGCGCTTCGGTTCGACCCGGATCAGATCCCGGAGGTCGGTCCGCCCGACCTAGCCGCCGGTGATGGTGGAACGCAGCTGTTGCATGGCCGACCCGGAGACGCTGCGGCGGGCCGCGGGTGTCGGATCGTCCTGCGGACCGGGTTCCGCCACGACGGCCTCAGCTTCCGCCTGGGCCATCGCCTGCACCTGTGCCTGCTGCAACTGCTCCAGCATCGGTTCCGGCAGGGCGACCGGCAGCGGGGTCCGCACCGGGTACGGGCTGTCATCGCGCCGCACGACGGTATCGGCCACCGCATCACGTGCCTCCTCCGCCAGAGCGTCGAAGGTTTCGGCGGGGCCCTGCAGCACGCAGCGGATCATCCAGCGGTAGCCGTCGACGCCGATGAAGCGCACGGAGCCGCCCTCGGCGACTCCCACGACCTCACGACCCCACGGACCGTCGGCAATGGAGACCTCGGCGGCTTCCTTGCGCAGCGACTCGGCCAGCTCGCCAGCGATCTCGCGCCAGAGACTGGCAGATTTCGGAGCCGCGTAGGCGGCCACCGAGTAACGCCCGTTGGGCGTCAGCACAAAGACCGCACCGGGAGCACCCGCCGCGGTCAGCTCGACCTGAATCTGGCCGGTTTCGGGTACCGGAATAAGCACCGAACCCAGGTCCAAACGCCCGACTCCGGCGTCCTCGGCACTGTCGAAGTCTTCGATTTCGTATGGGCCGTCAAACGTTTCGTCTGATCCCGACGCGGAGGCGTCCGCCGCGTCGTCCAGGTCGTTGAGACCTCCACTGCGGTGCAAAGCCATCACAAACTCGCATGTCCGCCGCTGGATCCGTACCCACCCGCACCACGGGTGGTCACGGCCAGACCGGCCTCGTCAAAGGAATCCACCTCAACCAGCTCGGGCAGTTCGACCTGCTGAACCAGCAATTGCGCGATCCGGTCGCCACGGGCAATGACGATCGGGACCTCGGGATCCAGGTTAATCAGGTTGACCTTCACCTCGCCACGATATCCGGCATCGATCGTGCCGGGGCTGTTGACGATCGAAAGTCCCACGCGTGCAGCCAAACCCGACCGCGGATGCACCAAGCCGACCATTCCCGACGGGATGGCCACGGCAATACCGGTGCCCACCAGCGTCCGGCGGCCGGGTTCGATCACCACGTCCTCGGCGCTGTAGAGATCGACCCCAGCGTCATCGGCATGCGCACGGGACGGCAGGGGAAGCTCTCGATCGAGGCGAACAATCGCCAATCTCGTAGGTGTGGGCACGATCGCCCAGACTACCCTTGGCCGCGTGATGGCCTCCCCCAGCAACACGACCGATGTCCGCTACCTCGAGCGGCTGTGGGTTCCATGGTGGTGGGCGCTGCCCGGCTTCGGCGTGGCAACGCTGCTCGGACTGGAGCTCAACCAGAGCATGCGTCAGCTTCCCTCCTGGGTGCCCTACCCAATCCTCTTCGCGATCGTGGCGGGAGTCTTGTTGTGGTTCAGCAGAATCCGCGTGGAGGTCACCCGCGGGCGGGACGGCACTGCCGAGTTGCGCGCCGGATCGGCACATCTGCCGGTGAGTGTCATCGCCAAGTCCGCGGCGATTCCCGCCACTGCGAAAAGCGCGGCACTGGGCCGCCAATTGGATCCGGCGGCCTTCGTCGTGCACCGGGCATGGATCGGCCCGATGGTTCTGGTGGTCCTCGATGACCCGGATGATCCGACGCCGTACTGGCTAGTGAGCAGCCGACACCCCGATCGGGTGCTAGCGGCCCTGCGGAGCTAGTCGGCGGCTAGACCGCCACGGGCCCTAGGCCGCACAGTCGGTGCAGATCAGCTGACCGTTCTTCTCGCTGGCCAGCCGGCTGCGGTGATGCACCAGGAAGCAGCTCGAGCAGGTGAACTCGTCGGCCTGCTTCGGGATAACCCGCACCGAAAGTTCCTCGCCGGACAGGTCGGCACCTGGTAGCTCGAACGATTCGGCGGTTTCCGCCTCATCGACATCGACCACCGCCGACTGTGCTTCGTTACGACGAGCCTTGAGCTCCTCTAACGAGTCCTCTGACACATCGTCGGCGTCGGATCGCCTCGGAGCGTCGTAGTCGGTAGCCATGCGTCCATCCCCTTATCAACGTCTCGTCATCAAGCTTCTGCATAGGCGCAGCAAGGCTTTGTACCAGGCTGAAACGGAGACCACAAACTATTAGTGCCCGTATCGCGCCGGATCTTTGTGTGATTTACATCACACAACAGTGGACACCTCGTCTATTTCGCCGTCTGTCGCCCGAACGTCCGCTGGCCTAGAGTGCCATCCGTGGTCGCAGACATCACCGAGGGCACCTCAGTAGACAAGTATGGGCACCCGTTCCGCCGCCGGAACTATTTGCCAGCGCTGATCCTCGGGATCGCCTTGCTGGCCGTCACCGTTTTCGTCTGGGCCTCGGCGCTCACCCGGGAAGCACCGGTCAAGGAGGCGACCGCATGCAATCCGCCCGCGCAACAGACCGAGCCCGGATCCGGGACCATCGGTAAGCCGGTGTCGCGGTCTTCCCTGACGGGAACTAACCCCGCCGCCCTCAACGACGTCAAGGTCCGTGTGCTCAACGCCAACGGCCAGTCAGGTCAGGCCGGTGACGTGTCGGCCTCGCTGCGCGACCTCGGATTCCCCGCACCGACCGCCGACAACGACCCCTTCTACCCCAGCGGGTCCCGCCTGAATTGCGTCGGCCAGATCCGATTCGGGGAGTCCGGGTACGCCAACGCCATGACGTTGTCGCTGGTGGCGCCATGTGTCGAGTTCATCGAGGACAAGCGGTCCGACGATTCCGTGGATCTGGCCCTCGGTAGCGAGTTCACCGAGCTGGCCGCCGGTAACGCGGTCACCTCAGCGCTGAACAGCCTCAGAGCCGGCAATCAGGCCAGCACGGAGTTGATCACCCGGGCGCGGCAGAGCACCTGCTAGCCGGGAATCGGCGCCATCGCGCCGATCTCGGTCAGGAGCTGCCCGAATTCGTCGGCGATTCCGGGCGCCATGGCCGCGATGAGTCTGCCGTCAGTGCTGCGGGCGTCCGCTCCGGGCAGCACCAGCACCGCGCCCGCCTCACGCGCGATGAGCTCACCCGCCACCCAGTCCCACGGCCCCAGCCCGTGCTCGTACTGCGCGTCGACGCGGCCCTCGGCCACCCCGCACAAGTCCAGGGCCGCCGACCCGATGCGGCGCACGTCCCGCACCCGGGGCAGCAGCTGCGCCACCAGTTGCGCCTGGCGTTCGCGCCGCACGGTCGAGTACGCGAACCCGGTGGCCACCAGGGCAAGCCGTGTCTCGCTTACCGGATTGCACGCCAGCGGCCGCTGCAGCCCATTGGCCTCACGCACGGTCGCACCGGCGCCTGTGGCCGCCGAGAAGACCCGGTCCGCGGCCACATCGGCCACCGCACCCGCGACCGTCTCCCCGTCCACCTGAGCCCCCACCGACACCGCGTACGCGGGGATGCCGTAGACGAAATTGACCGTGCCGTCGATGGGATCGATGACCCAGCGCACCTCGGAGGAGCCCGTCTCGCCCTCTTCCTCCCCCAGGACGCCGTCGCCGGGGCGCAGCGAGGCAAGCCGGCGCCGCACCAGTCGCTCGCAGTCGGTGTCGACGAGTGTCACCGGATCCGTCTCGGAGCTCTTGGTGCGTACAGACGCCGTCCAATCCACGGTGGCGCGACGATGTCGTACGAACTCGGCCGCCTCGGATGCCACCCGCACCGCCACCGAACGCAACGCTCCCGGATCGATTCCCACGCGTCTATCGCAGCACAGCCGACAGCGACACGCGTGGCATGCCTGCGGGCATTAGGGTGTCACTCGCAATCAGTGTGTTCCGGCTGTGTTCGCTGCCCATGTGCGCCAGCCGTGTAGACCCAGGGCCAAGGAGCGCCGATGACAGCCACCGATGCCGAACCGGCCACCCCCGCGACGGGAGCCGGTGATGCCCAGCAGCGTGGATTCGGCGTCGACGTCGGCGGCAGTGGGATCAAGGGCGCGATCGTGGACCTGACGACCGGCGAGATGATCGGCGAGCGGATCAAGTACCCCACCCCTCAGCCCGCCACGCCCAAGGCCGTCGCCGAGACCATCGCCACAGTTGTGCGCGATTTCTCCTGGACGGGCCCCGTCGGCGTGACATACCCGGGCGTGATCGTGCACGGCGAGGCACGCACCGCCGCGAACGTCGACAAGTCGTGGTTGGGCGTCAACGTCCACGACATCATCAGTGCCGAACTGAACGGCCAAACCGTCGCGGTGCTCAACGATGCCGACGCCGCCGGGCTGGCCGAGGACCGCTACGGCGCGGGCAAGGACCAGTCGGGCGTGGTCGTCCTGCTAACGTTCGGAACCGGCATCGGGTCGGCCGTTCTGCATGACGGAGTCCTGTTGCCCAACACGGAGTTCGGTCATATCGAGGTCGACGGCATGGAAGCTGAGCACCGCGCCGCGTCGTCGGTGAAGGAAAAGAACGACTGGAGCTACAAGCAGTGGGCACCCGAGGTCACCAAGGTCCTGGAGGCCGTGGAGAACGCGCTGTGGCCCGACCTGTTCATCGTGGGCGGCGGCATTAGCCGGAAGGCCGACAAATGGGTGCAGCTACTGACCAACCGCACCCCCGTGGTCGCCGCTGCACTGCAGAACAGCGCGGGGATTGTGGGCGCGGCGATGGCCGCACACGCTGGCGTTTCGCCTTAGATTTTTCACAGGTTCTGCACTCTTGTCGTTACAATGGCATTCAGCAGCCGCGCACAGGACCCCCGAGCTCGCGGCGAACACCAAAAGACAGCCAAGATTCTCGATTTCGCATGCCCATGCCGGTCGATGAAGTAGCCAGGAAAGGGCGTACGTGGCAGCCACGAAAGCAGCTCCGGTGAAGCAGACCACCGCCGCAACACCTTCGAAGACCACCGCCACCAAGGCAGCCCCCGCCAAGAAGGCGCCCGCCAAGGCCGCGCCCGCCAAGGCCGTGCCGGCCAAGAAGGCCGCTCCCGCGAAGAAGGCACCGGCCAAGGCCGCCGCCACCAAGGCCGCCGCCACCAAGGCCGCCGCCACCAAGGCCGCGCCCGCCAAGAAGGCGCCCGCCAAGAAAGCCGCCAAGGCCACCGATCCCGCTCTCGAGCCACAGGGCAGCGCCGAGGACGCCGAGCTCGAGCCCGGCGACGATCTGGACGCAGACCTCGCCGACGACGCCGACATCGAGGCCGACCTGGCCGAAGCAGCCGCCGAACCGGAGCCCGAAGCGGAGGCTGAGGCCGAAAGCGAGGACGAGCCGTCCGAGAAGGACAAGGCGTCCGGCGATTTCGTCTGGGACGAGGAAGAGTCCGAGGCGCTGCGCCAGGCCCGTAAGGACGCCGAGCTCACCGCGTCCGCCGACTCGGTGCGTGCGTACCTCAAGCAGATCGGCAAGGTCGCGCTGCTCAACGCCGAAGAGGAAGTCGAGCTGGCCAAGCGCATCGAGGCCGGCCTCTACGCCACCCAGATCGTCACCGAACTGACCGAGAAGGGCGAGAAGCTTCCCGCCGCGCAGCGCCGCGACATGATGTGGATCTGCCGTGACGGAGACCGTGCCAAGAACCACCTGCTGGAAGCCAACCTGCGTCTGGTGGTGTCGCTGGCCAAGCGCTACACCGGCCGTGGCATGGCGTTCCTGGACCTCATCCAGGAAGGCAACCTGGGTCTGATCCGTGCGGTCGAGAAGTTCGACTACACAAAGGGTTACAAGTTCTCGACGTATGCCACCTGGTGGATCCGTCAGGCCATCACCCGCGCGATGGCCGACCAGGCCCGCACCATCCGTATCCCGGTGCACATGGTCGAGGTCATCAACAAGCTCGGCCGCATCCAGCGTGAGCTGCTCCAGGACCTGGGCCGTGAGCCCACACCCGAAGAGCTGGCCAAGGAAATGGACATCACGCCGGAGAAGGTACTGGAGATCCAGCAGTACGCGCGTGAGCCGATCTCCCTGGACCAGACCATCGGTGACGAGGGCGACTCGCAGCTCGGTGACTTCATCGAGGATTCTGAGGCCGTTGTGGCCGTCGACGCGGTGTCCTTCACCCTGCTGCAGGATCAGTTGCAGTCGGTACTGGAGACGCTCTCCGAGCGCGAGGCTGGCGTGGTGCGTCTGCGCTTCGGTCTCACCGACGGGCAGCCGCGCACGCTCGACGAGATCGGCCAGGTATACGGGGTCACCCGTGAGCGCATCCGGCAGATCGAGTCCAAGACCATGTCGAAGCTGCGCCACCCCAGCCGTTCACAGGTCCTGCGCGACTACCTCGACTAGCAGGTCAGCCGCATCGTCCTTGAGTTCTGGAAAGCACTCGGGGACGATGCCCGATCCTTGTACCGGCAGCCCGGCGGGCAGGCCGCCACGATCGCGGAGCTGAGGCGCGCACTGGAGTGACTGTCACGCCACCCCAGAGCACAGACCCACCGGCGACACCGTCCTGTCGGTAGGTCCGACCATACTGACAGCGTGAGCACTGTCGGCCACTGCTTCTTCCACACCGCCATTGGCAACTGCGCCATCGCGTGGAGCGACAAAGGCATCGTTGCGTTGCAGCTGCCCGAGCACGACGACGCGGCAACCTTGGCCCGCATCCGACGTCCCGCGGGAAGCGACCTGGCGCCGCCGCCGTTCGTATCCGAGGCTGTCGACGGCATTCGGCGTGTGCTCGCCGGCGAGGACGACGATCTTCGTTGGGTTCTCCTGGATTTCGACGACATTACCGATTTCGACCGCGAGGTGTACGCGGCAACCAGGGCCATCGGCCCCGGCAAGACCCGTAGCTACGGGGAGGTGGCGGCAACTGTCGGTGCGCCAGGTGCGGCGCAGGCCGTCGGACAGTCATTGGGGCGCAATCCGATTCCGCTGCTTGTCCCCTGCCACCGGGTACTGGCCGCCGATCACAGCCTGAATGGCTTCTCCGCATACGGCGGCGTGGTGACCAAACGCGAACTGCTCAAGCTCGAACACGCCCCCGGTTTCGACGACCCCACCCTGTTCTGACGCGCGGGCCGCCCTACCGGTCTGCGCTCTAGCGCAGCAAGATCCGGCTGACGCATCGGGAGAACCCATGACCGGTTTGTACGTAACTACACTTCTTATCGGAATCGTCGCGGGCTTGCGCGCGATGACTCCCCTTGCAGTGCTGAGCTGGGCGGCATTGGCCACATGCCTTCTGGTGGAGGGCAACTGAGCATCATTTCTGGCCAGTCTCATCGTCGCTATCGTCGCCACGGTGCTGGCCGTCGGTGAGATCGTCAACGACAAACTGCCCAAGACGCCGAGGCGCAAGGCACTGCCCGACTTCTCGGCACGTGTGGTTCTCGGGGCCTTCGGCTAAAATCTGCCCGCCGCGCTCACCGATGACGCGGTCACCGTCGTTGCCGCCGTGGCGCTCGCCACGTGAGCACACACGTTGACGCCTGGCTGTGGGCGCCTGATGACCGTGGCGATCGTGGAGCGTCACCTGTTCGGCGGTACCTGTGTGAACACGGGGTGCCGCCCCACCAAGGCACTGGTGGCCAGCGCCACGCCGCCCACATGGCACGCGACGCCGCCCGGTGGGGCGTGGTCGTCGAGGCGTCGGTGGGCATGGGCATGGCGCGAGTACGCGAACGCAAGGATTCGGTGATCCTGCCTTCACGCAACGGCGGCCAGAAATGGCTCAAGGACCTAGGCTGCACGATCCACCACGAGCACGCCCGCTTTCTGTCCCCCACCGAACTCGTCGTCGGCGACGAGATCATCTCCACCGACGCAATCCCCGAACATCATCATCGTGATCGGCGGCAGCTACGTGGAACTGAGGTTCGCCCAGGATCTACCACCGGTTTGGCAGGAGGGTCACGGTGTTGCACCACGGACCGCGGCTGGTGGAACGTGAGGACCCCCGATGCGTCGGCGATCATCCAGAAGGTCCTGGAACGCGAAGGTTCTCCTTCCGGCTCAACGCCTCCTGCATCAGCCTGTCGCGCATGGACAGTGGGGTGGGCGTCGGTATCGACTGCACCCAGGGCACCCCCGAGGTGGCCGGATCGCCCGGTCTCGTGGCGGTGGGTCGTCGGCCCAACACCGACGACCGTGGGTACATCACGGTCGACGATCACCTATAGACCAACGTGCCGGGCATGTGGGCACTCGGCGACTGCAACGGCCGCGGGGCCTCGAAGTTGTTGACCTCGGGCTGTACCGAATCGAGCACCACCCCGTTGCTGCCGACGGCGAACGCGGGCCAGTTCTGAGCCTCGGCGGGCCGCAGCTGAATGCCAACGCGAATGCGTTCCTTCACATCGCAGTCCAATTATTCGATCGCCTCCGGCAATCCCCGCCGCTTACGCTCACCGCCATGAAACGCGTGAAGATCTCGTCGGGCGGTGAATGGGAAGCGACCGTCGGATACTCGCGAGCGGTGCGGGTGGGCAGCCACATCGCCGTGGCCGGTACCACTGCGGCGCGCCCGGGCCAGCCCCCGATCGGAGGCCCTGACATCGCCGAACAGACCCGCGAGGCGCTGCGGCGAATCGGGTCGGCGCTCAATCAGGTGGGCGCCTCCTTGGACAACGTGGTGCGCACCCGCATCTTCGTCACCGATATCGGGCGGTGGCGTGAGGTCGGTTCGGCTCACGGCGAGTTCTTCGGGGACATCCGTCCCGCGGCCACCATGGTCGAAGTGTCGGCGCTCATCGATCCCGCGCTCTTGGTGGAAATCGAGGTCGACGCGATCGTTGATTAATTGGTCAGACCACTAGACCTCTTACCAATCGCGGTGCTACCGTGACGGCATGGCACTGCAGCCGATCACCCGTCAGTCGATACCCGACGAGATATTCAGCCAGCTCGCGGCCCAAGTCCTCACCGGCGACCGCACGCCCGGCGACACATTGCCCAGTGAGCGAGCACTCGCCGAGGCCCTCGGGGTATCGCGCACCGCGGTGCGCGAGGCACTGGGCCGCCTGGAACGCTCCGGCCTGATCCACATCCGCCAAGGCGGATCCACGGTGATCCGTGACTACCGCAGCGATGCCGGTTTCGACGTGCTCCCGCTGCTACTGGCCTATGGCGGAGACGTGGACCGTCGCACCCTGGCCAGCGTCATCGAGGCCCGCGCCATCATCGGCCCCCAGGTCGCGCGACTGGCCGCGCAGCGAGCTCACCAAAGCCCCGGTGTCGCCGACCGGTTGCGCGCAATAACCGCCGTGCTGGAATCGGAAAACGATCCACTGCAACGGATGTGGCAGGCGCTCGGATTCTGGGAGCTGGTCATCGGCACCGCCGACTCGATCGCCTTTCGGCTGGTGTTCAACACCATGCGCGACTCATATGTGCGGGCATTAGATGTGCTCGTGAACGTCATGGCGGCCGAGGTCGGTGACATCGGTCACTACCACGCGCTCGCCGATGCCGTTGCGGCGGCAGATCCCGATGCCGCGCAAGACGCCGCCGCCGAGATGCTCGCCTTGGGCACCAAGGCCTTTGACGACCTCCTACGCGAGATGGAGAAAGAGAAATGACCCGCACTGCCACTCGCAAGGGAATGACCCTGCGTGACGCTCTTGTCGAGTTCGTCAAACATCCCACTCCATGGATGCTGGTCGTGTGGTCCACTGCGTTGCTTGGCGCTCGAATCACCTTGGGTAGCTGGACAATCGCCGATGCAATCACACCTATCGTGCTGGTGGCCATCTCGCCCATCGCCGAATGGCTGATTCACGTCGGCATCCTGCACTGGCGTCCGCGCTCGGTCGGGCCGGTGAAGATCGACTCCCGGCTGGCGCGCGATCACCGCCTACATCACCAGGACCCGCGAGACATCCCACTGATCTTCATCCCCTTGCCGAGCCTGATCGTGGTAATCGCAGGATTGACCGCGATCGGAGTATTCGCCTTCCCGCGCAACGGACTTGGTCTCACCTTCGCCCTCACCATCGCACTGTTCCTGGTGTTCTACGAGTGGACGCACTACCTCGTCCACACCGACTACAAGCCGCGGCACGCGCTCTACCGCGCGGTGTGGAAGAACCACCGCTATCACCATTTCAAGAACGAGAACTACTGGTTCACCGTCACCAGTTCGGGAACAGCCGACCGGCTGCTGGGAACCTACCCGGATCCTCAGCAGGTGCAGTCATCGCCGACGGTGCGAAATCTGCACGCGCCCAGCATTACCGGCTAACTTCCATAATCTGGCCCATAGCTTGCGCCCGAGTAGCCGCTCTGTTGATGGTCCGGTCCGCCAGCATGGTTGCGCGGCCTGCTACCGGAATTGGTTGCCACAAAGAGACCCAGCACCGCGATAAGCAGGACAATCACCGCCACGACGACGATGACGGCAGTCATCACACCTCGGCCCGCTCCGGACGTAATGCGACGTAACGCGACTTCTTTCCGAAGGCGATCTGAAGTTCGCGGCGACCGCCACGGCGCACCAGGGCTATACGCCGCAGACCCTCGGCAACCTCACGATCCAGCACCCAGTCACGCAGACGCGGCAGCTCATAGGTGTACTCGCGGAATTCCTTGGCATCGCACAGCACACAGCACTGCATGGAGTGCAACCGCGCGTACTGCTCGAATTCGTACTCCCAGTTGGGCATTTCGCCGAGCCACGGAACCGCCTTGGCGACGTCGTAGCGCCGCTTGACCCGCAGCTGCTCGCCCGCCGTCAGCGCCGTGTATTCATCGAATCCGGACGGCGCATTGCCGGCCAGCAGATCCGACAGCACCGAAAGTTGACGGCGCCGCAGCGTCTCGCGGTTGTCAAGCATCAACAACACCCGCCTTGATCGCCTGGCGAACCACGGAAAGGTCCGCACTGACGCTGGCTTCGTCGATCGACCCGTCGCGCTCGATCAGCACGCCCAGGCCGCGCCCTGAGGTGAGCACCACGAGCTCGGTGAGCAGATCTGCCACCGGATCGATGATGTTGTCGGCGTGGGTATCCCAGTACAGGTTGCCCTCGAAGCGGCCGCCCGCAATGTGGACGTACGCGACGCGCTCAAGGGGGAAACGACGCAGCAGCGCGACGGGATCGGCGCCGGAAGCCACCGCCGTCGCGTATAGGTTGGGAACATCGAGCACCAACCAACAGCCGGTGCGACGAGACAGTTCACGCAGGTAGTCGGGCTCACTAAGCTCATTTTCGGGCCACTGCAGGGTGGTGGCCACATTTTCCAGGGCCAACGGCACGCCGAGGTCATCCTGGACTCGGGACACATTGTCCACCAACACGTCCAGCGCCAGTGTCGTGCGCGGAGGAGCCACCAGGTGCCCCGCCTCAAGCACGCCGCTGCTACGACCGCTCTCAAAACCCGCTCGCACGAACGCGACATGCTCGCTGACCATCGGAGCGTCGAGCTCCGCGGCGAGGGCGGCCAGATGCGTGACGCGCTTGTCGTCGGGCAGGTCCGCTCCGGCAAGCCCCAATGACACCCCGTGCGGCACGACCACGGTCCCCGACTCACGAAGGCGCGTCAGTTCGGCGGGCAGCTGTCCGGGGCGAAAGTTCTCGGCGACGATCTCGGTGAAAGCGAGGTTCAGGGTGTCGTCCGTGACGGCCCCACGATTGAACATCGCAGCAAGCTCCGGGCGCCACGAGGCGCCAACCGCGGGCTCGTCGGCCAACACGGTCTTAAGCGGGTGATTTGAAGAGGCCACCGCGGTTACCCCCTTATCTCAAGACCGACGAACTAGGTCAGTCTAGCTACCACGTTGATAGCTTAGGAAGCGCTTGGCGCCAGCGGCTCAAAAAATCCGTCCGATCCCGGCCGGAAATTCGCCACAGAGGTAGCTGCGGCTATCGGCAGCGGTCCGTACAAGTGAGGGAACAGCATCGATTCGGGGTCGCTGGGTATACCCGGTTCCCAACGTACCGGAGAGTCAAGCAGATTCAGGGCAACGGACAATATGACCAGATCACGCCTTCCGCGATACAAGCGGTTGGCCGGAAGGTGAATCTGATACGGCGCGGAGAGATGAACAAAGCCCGTTTCGGCCAGTGACGTGGGCCGATACTCCCCCTGCGCGCGAGCCAACGCCCACTCCTGCGCGGAACAGATGTGAAGAAGTTCGGGGTTGTCCATCGGCATCGACTGCATCACACCAGCCTGCCTCCGCCCTGATACACCCCGAGCGTGAGCCGCGACACACCGGACACACATAGGGAACAACCGAAACCCCCCAAACGTCTGACAATGTACATATCAGGTACAAACGGAAGCGCCGAGCGGTTCACCGGACCGCAAAGCTCAGGAGAGATACGGAGGAGCCATGAACGCAACTCTGACCAGTCCAGAGCTGACGAAGGCTGACCGCTGCGATCGTTGCGGAGCGGCTGCCCGAGTTCGCGCCACGCTCCCGTCCGGAGCCGAGCTGCTCTTTTGCCAGCATCACGCCAATGAGCACTCCGAAAAGCTCAGCGCAATGTCGGCAGTGATTTACATCAGCGGCCCTTCAGAGGATTAGTCACCGCGGTTTTCACCCCCCGGTAGCCACCGCTGACTGTCGTATCAGGAATGCTGGTGTGGCCATGAGTGAGAAGCCGCGCCATGTCTCGATAGGTCGAGACATCTTGCACGTGATGCGCCGAACCGCCGTAAAGAGTTGGGACGACTCGATTTTCGCGCAGTCTGCCCAAGCCGCCTTTTGGCAGGTGTTGTCGCTACCGCCACTGCTTTTGGGCATCTTGGGAAGTCTGACGTTCGTCGGGCCGCTGTTCGGTCCCGACACGCTGCCCGAGATCCAGGAGCGGCTACTGCGGGTGGCCAACAGCGTGTTCAGCAAGAGCGTGGTCGCCGAGATCATCGAACCGACGATCATCGACATCATGCGCGATGGGCGCGGCGAGGTGGTGTCCATCGGATTCGTCATCTCGCTGTGGGCGGGGTCGTCGGCGATATCGAGCTTCGTGGACTCCGTTGTGGAGGCCCATGACCAGACACCGTTGCGCCACCCCGTTCGTCAGCGGTTCTTTGCGCTGGGACTGTATGTCGCCACGTTGGCGATGGCCGTGGTGACATTGCCGGTGATCGCGCTGGGGCCCAAACGCATCGCCGAGGTGGTCCCCGACTCGTGGAACGCACTGCTGCGGTACGGCTACTTCCCACTGCTGGGCATCGCACTGGTGGCTCTGGTGACGCTGCTGTACCGGGTATCCCTACCCAGACCACTTCCTTCGCACCGGCTTTTGATCGGCGCGCTGCTGGCAGTCACGTTCTTCGTCATCGCCAGCCTCACGCTGCGGTTCTACCTGAACTGGATCACCCGAACCGGATACACCTACGGCGCGCTGGCCACCCCCATCGCGTTCCTGCTGTTCGCGTTCATGCTCGGATTCGCTATCGTGCTCGGCGCCGAGCTCAATGCCGCCATCGAGGAGAACTGGCCGGCCGGGGCGACGCACGCCCGCCAGCTGCGGGAATGGCTGAGCCCCCGACATGGCCAGAACAGCGCCGCCGAGGGAGCATTGGACGCCCCCGCAGACTCCCCGGAGGGCTGTTAGTCCCGCTTCATCATTTCGTAGATGCGCTTGCAGTCGGGGCACACCGGCGAGCCGGGCTTGGCCGACCGGGTCACCGGAAAGACCTCACCGCACAAAGCCACTACGTGGTTTCCCATGACCGCGCTTTCGACGATCTTGTCCTTCTTGACGTAGTGGAAGACCTTCGGCGTATCGCTATCAGTGCTTTCGTCGACGGTGGTGTCCGGACGCTCGATCGTCTGCGTGTCCATTCCTACATTGTGACATTGTGGAGATATGAGAAAAGAGCTGTCGTTCGATGACGACGGCCGTCCAGCACTCATCACAGCGGCCGCGGTCTCGGTAGAGGACCAGCATCGCGCTCGGGTACGCCGTTATCTGACGCTGATGGCGTTCCGTATCCCCGCTCTCCTGGGCGCCGCTTGGGCCTATAGCGTGTGGCATAACGGGTGGATCTCGCTGGCCATCCTGGCCGCGTCGATCCCGCTGCCGTGGATGGCCGTGTTGATCGCCAACGACCGTCCGGCCCGCAAGGCCGAGGAGCCGCGTCGTTACGGCCCCCAGACGCAACATCACGCGCTGTTCCCCACCGCCGAGCGCAGAGCCATCGATCCCGCTTCCACGCCGCAACGGCAGGTCCCGCCGGAAGGCTCTGCTGGCCCGTCTTAGGGACAGCTATGTCAATTCTCAGGACATTCTCAGCTGCATCCGCCAAATCAGCAGGTCAGTGACAGCGCCATTGGGGAACCTCAGGAACTTTCTGGGCCTACCGGGCGTTGCAACACATGAGACTTACGGATCAACTAGGAGGCAGCGATGGCAAACGCCACGACCCGTCCGGCCCGCACTACTGAGTCCGAGGATCTGGACGCCCAGAGTCCAGCCGCCGACCTTGTTCGGGTGTATTTGAACGGCATCGGCAAGACTGCTCTACTCACGGCGGAGGACGAAGTCGAGCTGGCCAAACGGATCGAGGCGGGGCTGTACGCCCAGCACCTTCTGGACACGAAGAAACGGCTCGGCGAGGCCCGCAAGAAGGATCTGGCGGTCATCGTGCGTGAGGGCAACGCGGCGCGCAGCCACCTGCTGGAGGCGAACCTGCGCCTGGTCGTCTCGCTCGCCAAGCGCTACACCGGCCGCGGGATGCCGCTGCTGGACCTGATCCAAGAGGGCAACCTGGGCTTGATCCGCGCGATGGAGAAGTTCGACTACGCCAAGGGCTTCAAGTTCTCCACCTACGCCACCTGGTGGATCCGCCAGGCCATCACCCGCGGCATGGCAGATCAGAGCCGTACCATCCGCCTGCCTGTGCACCTGGTAGAGCAGGTGAACAAGCTGGCGCGCATCAAGCGAGAACTGCACCAGCGGCTCGGCCGGGAGGCCAGCGACGAGGAACTGGCCGAGGAGTCCGGCATCCCCGTGGAGAAGATCGGCGACCTGCTGGACCACAGCCGGGATCCTGTGAGCCTGGATATGCCGGTGGGTACCGACGAGGAAGCACCGCTGGGTGACTTCATCGAAGACACCGAGGCCATGTCGGCAGAGAACGCCGTCATCGCCGAGCTACTGCACTCGGACGTGCGCAGCGTGCTGTCCACGCTGGACGAACGCGAGCAGCAGGTCATTCGGCTCCGGTACGGACTCGATGACGGCCAGGCACGGACGCTGGACCAGATCGGCAAGCTGTTCGGGCTTTCACGCGAGCGGGTGCGCCAGATCGAGCGCGAGGTCATGGCCAAACTGCGCCACGGCGATCGCGCGGAGCGCCTGCGTTCGTACGCGAGCTAGTTGACCTACTACCCTGCCCTCGGGGCGCTGCGTTATGGAAGCGCAGCGCCCCGATTTGCGTTGTAGATCGGTAGACTGAGCACGACCGTAAGGGGCGAGTAGTGAACGATCTTGTCGATACGACAGAGATGTATCTGCGCACGATCTACGACCTTGAAGAAGAGGGCGTGGTGCCGCTGCGTGCTCGCATCGCCGAAAGGCTGGAGCAGAGCGGCCCGACCGTCAGCCAAACCGTGGCGCGCATGGAGCGCGACGGCCTCCTGAACGTCGCCGGCGACCGCCACCTGGAACTCACCGACAAGGGCCGCGCGCTCGCGGTCTCGGTCATGCGCAAGCACCGGCTCGCCGAGTGCCTGTTGGTGGACATCATCGGACTGCCGTGGGAGGACGTGCACGCCGAGGCATGCCGCTGGGAGCACGTGATGAGCGAGGACGTCGAGCGTCGCCTGCTCACGGTGCTCAACAATCCGACCACCTCACCGTTCGGCAACCCAATCCCCGGCTTGTCCGAGCTGGGTGTGCCGGCGGACAGGTCCGAGACCGCCAGCGCGGTGCGGCTCACGGAGATTTCGTCGGGAGCGCAGGTCGCCGTGGTGGTTCGCCGGCTGGCCGAGCACGTGCAGGCCGACACCGACCTGCTGTCCCGCCTCAAGGACGCCGGCGTCGTGCCGAACGCACGTGTGACCGTGGAACCCTCCCCCGACGGCGTCATCATCATCATCCCCGGTCATGAAAGCGTCGAACTGCCGCACGAGATGGCGCATGCCGTCATGGTGGCAAAGGTCTAACACACCCGTCCGGATCGTTGGATATTCCTGGGCGGCAGGCTGATTCCCAGTTCGCGGGCGAGCCGGAATCCGGTATCGGCCAAAGTGCCAATCTCGTCGGGCCGCATGCCGGTGTGCAACGCCGACATGAGCAATTGCCCCAAGCGATGGTCGGGCTGGGCCGCCAGCGCGCTATCCAGGGCGACACCCGCCAGCGGACCATCGCCACGCACATAGGCGCTGAAGCCCAGTAGCACCAAGGTGTCCGCACGCCAGGGCGCGGGCAGCAAGCGACTCAGTGCCAGCCACAGCCTTTCCACGTTGGCGGCCAGCATGCCGACCGCCAACGCGCACACCGTGTCCCGCACACGCACGACCGTAAGCGAGCGAGCGATGGCCAGCAGGTCTCGGTTCGAGAGCGGCCGGAATGCGGCCGTCCGGCAGGCCACCCGCATCACGTGGTTCACCGCGCGCCGGTCCGCCGCCGCCTGATCGCCCTGCCGCTGGGACGGGCGCCGCAAGGAGTCTGCCAGCGCGGCGGTGCGGTGCGTGTCGTTGGGTGCGATCAACGCCACGAGATCCTCTCGGCGGCGATGCACGGTCCTGCCCGCCAACACCGCGGCCGCCGTCAGCGGTGAGCACTGCGGGTCGTCGACGGGTCCGCCCGCACCGCATCCGTCGTAGCAGCGCCACCACCCGTCAGGGGCGACACGGTCCACCGAGTGCCCGGCAATCAACGAGATCCCCTGCCAATCCAGATGTTTGGCCAACCGTCCGATGATGTCGCCGGCAGCCCGCTGATCAAGACTAGCGCTGATCACCACGGCGATCACCGCGTCGGCCGGGCTCGGAGCGAGAACCTCCGCCAGCGCCGCGAACGCCGCACTCTCGGGGTGATCCAGGTCATCGAGATCCCTGCGCAGAATCGCCTCGACCAACCCATTGGCAAGGGTGATGACCACCAGAGAATCTTCGGGGACGAACCCCAGCATTGCCGGTAGCGCGGCGATCAGCGCCGCAGGCCGGTTCAAGCCGAAATCGGGGCGTCCGGGTGGCCCGGGAATCAGTGATGTCATATCCGCACTCTGGCAGCAAGGACCGTCACCTCACCCACCGCGAACTGGGCGTATGGACGGCCCTCGAAGATCTGTGGATACGGCGGCGTTTGTGGACAGGGCCCCGACCAGTCCGCACGTCAGCGGAAGTTGTCGTGCACCTTGAGTACTGCGGCGGTGAAGGCCTGATCCAGGAGCACAGCGTCGGGCTCAGTGCCCTGAAAAGTCATGTACGTGGCCTGAATTCGAATATCGGCGATCTGCGCGATGAGCGACAGTGTCGTGTGCGCGCCGCCCGTGCCGGCCGGAGACACGGTCTGATTGACCGCAATCGAGTCATCGGCGTTGATGGGAGGAGCGACCGCCTGCGAGGCCGTGACCGTGCTCTGAGTCTGATCGGGACCGCTGAAGGTGAACGAGCCGCACCGCTCCAACTGAGTCTTGTACGTAGCAAGTGGCTGCGGCACCCGCAGCACCGCGACCGTGATGGTCGAATTGTCGGAGGCATTGGTACCCACCGCCACCGCCACATCCTGCGGCATCGCCGGGAGGGGCGGTGGCGCGCAGGTGGCCGGGACGACGCTCGCCTCCTCGGGCACACCCCGGATATCGCGAAGTGCCAAGCCGGCCGCGTTCGGGTCCAACGTGCTGGCCCGATACTGGTGCGGGAAATCCGCCGGCGCCAGCAGGAGCGGCGCCACCGGGCCCGTCGGCGCCCGCGGCGGTGCTGGCGTGGTGGTCAGCGGGGACGACGCGCCGCCCGATGACTGCACAGCCGATCCCTCGATTGCCCGCGAGCACGCGGGCAACGACAAACACACGGCCGCGCAGCATCCAGCCACCACAACCGTCGCCAGCAGCCGCGATGCCGTCACGCTCACATGCTGCCATCGGCACCGGCCGGGCCTCAGGAGGCGCGCGCGAGATTCGACCAGGACCAAGACCAAGGTCGACCGCATCTACGCGGTAGGCGACCTCATCGGATTCCCGGCGCTGGCTACCACGTCGATGGATCAGGGGCGCCTGGCGGCGTACCACGCATTCGGCGAGCCCTCCAAGGGCATGACCGACCTGCAGCCGATCGACATCTACTCGATCCCCGACGGCGCCACCGAGGTCGAACTCACCAAGAACGCGATTCCGTACGATGTGGGCGTCTCGCGGTACCGCGAACTGGCACGCGGCCAGATCGCCGGGGATTCCTACGGGATGCTCAAGCTGCTGGGTGTCCACCGAGGACCTCAAGCTGCTCGGAGTACACATCTTCGGCTCCGATGCCACCGACCTGGTTCACATCGGACAGGCGGTGATGGGCTGCAGCGGCACGGCCGAATACCTGGTTGACGCGGTTTTCGACTACCCGACGTTCTCCGAGTTGTACAAGGTGGCCGCACTCAATGTGATGAACAAGATTCGTGCACTGAATCACTTCAAGGCCTGAGCGATTTCGCGCTCGGCGAATACCTGCCGCACCCGGAATTGGCATGCCGCCCGGGCCGTTGAGGCCACAGATACATTCGCCGTTTGCCTACCGGTAAGGGACACTGGTAGGTACAGAGCGCGAAGGGAGGCGAAAGCGATGACTAGCGACGACGGAGACCAGCAGCCGTACCGGCCGGATCAGAGCTGCATGTACGAGTTGGAATTCCCGGGCCCACAACTGGCGGCTGCCGATGGACGCGGCCCCGTTCTGGTGCACGCATTGCAGGGCTTCTCCGACTCCGGCCACGCCGTGAAGCTCGCTGCAGCACACCTGCGCACGACGCTTGAGAGCGAGTTGGTGGCGTCCTTCGCGATCGACGATCTGCTCGACTACCGGTCGCGCCGGCCGGTAATGACGTTCAAGAGTGATCACTTCACCGAGTACGCCACCCCGGAGCTCAACCTGTACGCGCTCAAGGACACCAAGGGCACGCCCTTCCTGCTGCTGGCCGGCCTCGAACCGGATCTGAAGTGGGAGCGATTCGTCAATGCCATCCGGCTGCTCGCTGAGCAGCTCGGCGTGCGCAAGACCATCGGCCTGGGCGCGATCCCCATGGCGGTTCCACATACACGCCCCATCACCCTGACCGCGCACGGAAACGACCGCAAAACGCTGGACGAGCACCCGGGCTGGATCGATGAGGTTCAGGTGCCGGGCAGTGCTTCCAACCTGCTGGAGTTCCGCCTTGCCCAGCACGGACACGACGTGATCGGCTTCGCCGTCCACGTCCCGCACTACCTGGCGCAGACCGATTACCCCGAGGCCTCTCAGCGACTGCTGGAGGAAGTGGCCAGGACGGGTGACCTGGATCTTCCCCTGCAGGAGCTCACTGAGGCCGCCGCCAAGGTGCGTAATCAGATCAATGACCAGGTCGAGGGCAGCGAGGAGGTCGCCCAGGTGGTCCACGCGCTGGAACGCCAGTACGACGCCTTTGTCGCGGCCCAGGAGAACCGTTCATTGCTGGCACGGGACGAGGAACTACCCAGCGGTGACGAGTTGGCCGGGGAGTTCGAGCGATTCCTCGCTGAACAGGCCAAGTTCGGCGAGGACCCGTCAGGGCCGTCCCCGGAAGGGCCGATTCTTTAGCCCGGTTATGCGCTCGCCGCGCCAAATTTGCGGCGAAGGGTCAAAATACTTGACATGAATCCTCCGACGCACCTGCTGCGTCCGGTGCCGGATACGGAGCGCGTCGACGGACTCGTGGACGGCGACGACACCGACTCCACCGCCGAGGTACCGGCCCGTCCGCGGATGGAGTTCCGCACCATCCACGGCTACCGCCGTGCGTTCCGGACCGCCGGATCGGGGCCTGCCCTGCTGCTCATCCACGGGATCGGCGACAACTCGGCGACGTGGGACAGCGTGCATGCGCAGCTCGCCGAACATTTCACTGTGATCGCCCCGGACCTGCTGGGACACGGTCAGTCGGACAAGCCACGCGCCGACTACTCGGTGGCGGCGTACGCCAACGGCATGCGGGACCTGCTGGCCGTGCTGGACATCGAGAAGGTCACCGTCGTCGGGCATTCGTTGGGCGGCGGTGTCGCGATGCAATTCACCTACCAGTTCCCTCACCTGGTCGAACGACTCATCCTGGTGGCACCCGGCGGGGTGACCAAAGACGTCAACATCGTATTGCGTTGCGCGTCATTGCCCTTCATCGGTGACACCCTCGGGCTGTTACGGCTACCGCTGGCCATGCCCATGATCCGCTTGGGCGGCGCGGTGGCGCGCGCAACATTCGGACGGGCGGGAATGGCGCGCGATATCCCCGATGTGCTGCGGGTTCTCGCCGACCTACCCGAACCCAAGGCGTCGGCCGCGTTCACCCGGACACTGCGCGCCGTGGTGGATTGGCGCGGGCAGGTGGTCACCATGCTCGACCGATGTTATCTGACCGAATCTATGCCCGTGCAGTTGATTTGGGGTAGCGACGACCTGGTCATCCCGGTCAGCCACGGCCACCTCGCCCACGCCGCGATGCCTGGTGCGACGCTGGAGATCTTCGACCGGTCCGGACATTTCCCGTTCCATGACGACCCCGAGCGATTCATCGGCGTCGTTCGCCAATTCATCGACTCGACCGAACCCGCCGAATACAACGAGGACGAATTGCGCCGACTGCTGCGCACCGGTGTCACCGAACATGCTATTAACGGGGCCGCCCGCACTCGCATGGCGGTACTCGATGCCATGGGTACCGACGAACGCAGCGCCACCTGACCCGAGTGCACAAGAGCGGTCAAAGATTTGCGCAGCTCCCGGGTACCCGAGTGCACAACGCGACCGCGACGTAGAGTCGAGGAATGAGCGTCGATGTCTCGGTTGTTCGCGTATTCACCGACGAGACAGGCAACTTCGGCAATCCCCTGGGGATAGTCGACGGCGCCGATGTCGCCCCGGCGGACCGCCAGGAGATTGCCACCCGGTTAGGTTTCAGCGAAACCGTGTTCGTGGATCTGCCTGCCGGAGGATCCAATACGGCGCATCTTCGGATTTTCACTCCCGCCGCCGAACTCCCCTTCGCCGGGCATCCGACGGTGGGACTGGCCTGGTGGCTTCGTGAACGCGGGACGCCGGTCAATACCCTCCAGGTTCCCGCCGGTGTGCTCCAAGTGAGCTACGACGACCGCACCTGGATACGCGCCCGGTCCGATTGGGCTCCCGAGACCGATTTCCACGAGTTAGACTCCCCCGCCAATGTGGAGGCCGCCGACCCTGCCGACTACGCGGACGAGCTGCTGCATTGCGTGTGGGCTTGGCAAGACCGCAATGCGAACCTGGTGCGGTCGCGGGTCTTCGCGTCCGATCTGGGTGTTAGCGAAGACGAAGCAACCGGGTCCGTGGCGGCGCGTATGACCGACTTGTTGAGCCGGGACTTGATCATCAATCAGGGCCAGGGATCGCAAATTGTCACGCAATGGAGCGCCGAGGGCTGGGTGACGATCGGGGGCCATGTCGTGGCCGATCCGTCGCTCACGCTGGACTAGCGCCCAGTCAAGTGCCGCCCACACGGGGTCAGGACGGCGCTGGCGCGTCCCGGTGGGCTCTCAGTGCGGCGATCTCGCGTTCGAAGTCCTCGGCGGAGCTGAACCCGCGATACACCGACGCGAAACGCAGGTAGGCAACCTCGTCCAGGTCACGTAGCGGGCCGAGAATCGCCAGGCCGACCTCATTGCTGGGAATCTCCGGGGATCCCGCCGCCCGGACGGCGTCCTCGACCTGCTGGGCGAGCAGATTCAGGGCGTCATCGTCGACATCGCGGCCCTGACAGGCCCGCCGCACGCCCTTGATGACCTTGTCGCGACTGAATGGTTCGGTGACGCCGCTGCGCTTGACGACGGCCACCACGGCGGTCTCCACCGTGGTGAAACGACGGCCACACTCCGGGCACGATCGCCGACGGCGTATCGCCTGACCCTCGTCAGCCTCACGGGAGTCGACAACGCGCGAGTCTGGATGACGGCAGAACGGACAGTGCATTACTGCTCCTTCGCCGGTTATGGACTCTATGTCATTGGTCCGGGTGGGCTGACGCACGGCGCAACGCGCCCAGACCGGTGTCGAGGATACCCGTGCGCCCGCACGTTCGAAGGTCACGTCCGTGCGCCGATCAGCCGACCGGGGAAACCAACGTCTGACCGGCTTGCACTGTCGCCGAGTCAAGTTCATTGAGTTCACGGATCTTGGACACGACCGCCGAGCGCGGCGCCCCTGGAGCGACACGCGAGGCGACGTCCGCCAACGTCTCTCCGGGAGCGACTTGGACCACCGCCACACGATCGGGCACACCAGGCCCACCCAGTCCGGCAGCGCCGACCTGGCCGAGCATGAGCAGCCACATCGTGGCGACCGCGGCACCCACCGCGACGACGACGGTGGCCTTCAGGCTCACCGGGCGACGACCGTGCACTGCCGTCGACACGCGCACTCCTGTGCCGCGGTAGGCGGCCGGCCGGCCGGACGGCCTCCGATAGGCGACGGTGCGCACCGGCAGCGCCCGGCGCTGGGTCAGCGGATACTCCGCGCTGTATGCGCGTGCCTGCGGGGCGTATGCGCGTGGCGCGCAGTCGCCGGCGCGGGAACTGCGTGGCGTGGTGAGAACATTGGTGCCCATCTGCATGCCCTTCCTGTCTGTCGATCGGTTGATCCGTTCGCTCTTGTGTTCGAATATACTCGATCATGTGTTCGATATCCGAACATGTGATCGATTTGTAGCATCCGGCACCGACAAGTCGCTCCGACCAGTGACAATGCAGTACCCAGCAGGCCCACCCGCGACATTTCGCGACACGCATCGAACACATGTTTGATAAATATCGTCGGCAGGTCTAGATTCGGGCCCATGAGCGATACACCCAGCAAGGGAGCCGCCACCGGTTCACTGACCGAGCGCCAGCGGACCATCCTGGAGGTCATCCGCGCATCGGTGAATGAACGGGGCTACCCCCCGAGCATCCGCGAAATCGGAGACGCCGTCGGGCTCACCTCCACCTCATCTGTCGCCCATCAACTACGCACTCTCGAGCAGAAGGGCTTCCTGCGGCGCGATCCGAATCGTCCACGCGCCGTTGATGTTCGAGGACTTGACGAATCCCACGGCCAGCCGTCCACCACCGATGTGATCGGCTCGGGCGATCTGCCGGAGCCGACGTTCGTGCCCGTCCTGGGGCGCATCGCCGCGGGTGGCCCGATCCTGGCCGAAGAGGCCGTCGAGGATGTGTTCCCACTCCCCCGCGAACTCGTCGGCGAGGGATCGTTGTTCCTGCTCAGGGTGGTCGGCGAATCGATGGTGGACGCCGCGATCTGCGATGGCGACTGGGTGGTGGTCCGCCAGCAGAACGTCGCGGACAACGGCGATATCGTGGCGGCGATGATCGATGGCGAAGCCACCGTCAAGACATTCAAGCGAACGGCAGGCCAGGTCTGGCTGATGCCGCACAACCCATTGTTCGAGCCGATCCCCGGCAACAACGCCGCCATCCTCGGCAAGGTCGTCACCGTCATTCGCAAGGTTTAGGCCACCCCGGGCGGCAGCCCGGGGGCAGAATCGTCGTCCGGGTACGTCAAGAACAGCTGGAAATGCGCCACATCATGCCAGCTGCCCAGCTTGTAGCCGATCCGTCGGTAGAGCGCGACCTGCTCGAATCCCATTGCCAGGTGCAGTTTTTCGCGCGCAAGATTAGGCACTACAACAACCGCCAGCACTGTGCGCTAGCCAAGAGAACGTAACCGCTCCAACAGCGCCGGGTACAACTGCCGGCCCGCTCCGCGCTGCCGGCGCGCACCACCGACATACACGCTCACCTCGCAAGCCCACTGATAGGCCGTGCGGGACTTCCATGGCATCGCACAGGCATACCCGAGAATCTCTCCGGCGTCCTCGGTGACCAGCCAGGCATGCCGGTGGGCCGCCGTCTGGATGCGTTCGGCAAGAACGACATCCGACGGCGGCACCTCCACGAATGAAATTGCCGTCTCTGCGACATACGGCACATAGATCGCCGCCCACGCGGCCGCGTCGGCGGCCGTGGCGTCACGAACAAGCATCCACGACTAGAGCGAACGCCCGATGATCTCCTTCATGATCTCGGTGGTTCCGCCATAGATCGTCTGGATACGAGAGTCCATGTAGGCACGTGCCACCGGGTATTCACGCATGAAGCCGTAACCACCGTGCAGCTGCAGGCAGCGGTCGATCAGGTGAACCTGCTTCTCAGTGCTATACCACTTGGCCATCGCGGCCTGCTCGACGCTCAGTTCCTTCTTATTGAGCAGCGTGATGAACTCGTCGACCATGATCCGGATCATCGTGGCATCGGTGGCCAGCTCCGCCAGCACAAAGCGGCTGTTCTGGAAGCTCTTGATCGGCTTGCCGAACGCCTTGCGCTCGGATGTGTACTCGATGGTCGCCTCGAGCATGGTTTCCATCGCTGCGGCCGCGACGACCGCAATCGACATGCGTTCTTGCGGCAGGTTCTGCATGAGGTAGATGAAGCCCTGACCCTCTTCGCCCAGCAGGTTGGCGGCGGGCACGCGAACGTCGGTGAAAGACAGCTCGGCGGTGTCCTGGGCGTCCAGACCCATCTTGTCGAGCTTGCGGCCGCGCTCGAAGCCCTCCATGCCGCGCTCGACGACGATCAGGCTGAAGCCCAGCGCACCCTTCTCGGGGTCGGTCTGTGCGACCACGATCACCAGGTCGGCGTTGATGCCGTTGGTGATGAAGGTCTTTGCGCCATTGAGAATGTAATGGTCGCCGTCCTTGACCGCGCGGGTCTTGATGCCCTGCAGGTCACTGCCGGTACCAGGCTCGGTCATGGCGATGGCGCTGATCAGCTCGCCGGAACAGAATCCCGGGAACCAGCGTGCCTTCTGCTCGTCGTTGGCCAGATCCCGGAAGTACGGGCCCGCGACATCGTTGTGCAAGGTGAAACCGATACCCGACTGACGGGCCTTGGTGATCTCTTCACCGATGATCGCGTTGTAGCGGAAATCCACGAGTCCGCCGCCACCGAACTCCTCGGGCATATCCGTGCCCAAAAAGCCCTGCTTGCCGGCCTCGACCCACAGCGAGCGGTCGACGATCTTGTTCTCGTCCCACTCCTCGCGGTAAGGCTCTGCATGCCGTTCCAGGAAGGTCTTGAACGACTCACGGAACAGTTCGTGCTCGGGTTCGAAAATGGTGCGTTTGAACTTAACGGCGCCGGCCATGATCACCTTCCGGTTTGGATTTACGTACTTGGCAGAATGTATACCAACCCACTGGTCGGTCGGTACTCGCCTACCTGGTTTCAACGGACAGAAAGCCTAGAGTCATTTGGATGACCAGGCCTGCGTTTTCTGCTCTTCACGCACGCGGTTCATCGCGACTTTCGCACACCCACTGGGGTGCCTTCACTCCCGAGGTTTACGACGGAGAAGTGGTCGGCGTCACACCCCTCGCGACCGATCAGGACCCTTCCCCACTGCTGCAGAACATCCCCGGCTCGATCCGCCACCAGGCCCGGGTAGCCGCACCATCGGTGCGCCGCGGATGGCTGCGCGACGGGCCGGGCCCCAGCACTAGCTCTCGACCGGGGCGTGGTTCGATCCTGTCGACCCGTCTGATCCCGATTCACCCTGCGCACATGGAAACCCGAATGTCCTGACCGATGACTCGGGCACCTCGTCCCTGGCGCAGGGATGCACCGGTCAGCACGTGCTGGTACAAATCGAGCGGTTCGAGGGCACACCCCCACCGGTGCGGGCCCATGTCCCAACGCGGTTCGTTGCCCGCGACTAGAACGCGGTCAGGACGGCGGCAAGCGCCCGCGGAACCCGGCCCACCACCCGCGTGCCGTCCGCCAGATGCTCGGTGGATTGCACCTGGCCCTCGGCGTGGATTCGGGCAACCAGATCCCCACGCTCGTAGGGGATCACCACGTCGACGGGCACGTCGCCACGGGGCACCGCCTCGGCGATGGCCTCACGCAACGCGGCCACCCCGTCACCAGTGTGCGCCGACACGAACAACGCCTTGGGTAAAGCGCGACACAGCTGCGCCAAAGCCAAGTCACCCGCCGCATCGATCTTGTTGATCACCAACAACTCCGGCGCCGCGGATGCATCATGATCGGCGACGACCTCGCCGATCACCTTGCGCACCGCCTCGATCTGGGCCAGCGGCGCCAGGTCTGAGCCATCCACCACATGCACGAGCAGGTCCGCGTCGGCCACTTCTTCCAGGGTCGACCGGAAGGCCTCGACCAGCTGGGTGGGCAGGTGCCGCACAAAACCGACGGTGTCGGTGATGACGAATTCGCGTCCGTCGTCGAATGTTCCGCGCCGTGTGGTCGGCTCCAGCGTTGCGAACAACGCATCTTGAACCAGAACTCCGGCGCCCGTGATCGCATTCAGCAGACTCGACTTGCCTGCGTTCGTATATCCCACGATCGCCACCGACGGGGTATCGCTTTCGAGGCGACGGCTGCGCTTGGTGTCGCGAACCGTCTTCATGTCACGGATTTCGCGGCGCAGCTTGGACATGCGTTCGCGGATTCGGCGCCGATCGGTCTCGATCTTCGTCTCACCGGGGCCTCGGGTACCCACGCCGCCACCGGCACCGCCGGCACGGCCACCGGCCTGGCGGGACATCGATTCGCCCCAGCCGCGTAGCCGCGGCAACATGTATTCCATCTGCGCTAGCGAGACCTGCGCCTTGCCTTCGCGACTGGTGGCGTGCTGGGCGAAGATGTCCAGAATCAACGCGGTGCGGTCGATGACCTTGACCTTGACCGCCTTCTCCAGGGCCACCAACTGCGCCGGGCTCAGCTCACCATCGCAGATCACGGTATCGGCGCCGGTGGCCAACACGATCTCGCGCAGCTCGATCGCCTTACCGGAGCCGATGTATGTTGCCGGATCGGGCTTTTGACGACGCTGAATGAGTCCTTCAAGCACTTCAGAGCCGGCCGTCTCGGCGAGCGCGGCCAGTTCGGCCATGCTGGCCTCGGCCTCCTGTGAGGTCCCATCGGTCCATACACCCACCAGCACAACCCGTTCCAGACGTAGCTGCCGGTACTCGACCTCGGTGACATCGGCGAGTTCGGTGGACAGCCCCGCCACACGTTTGAGTGCGGCGCGGTCTTCCAGCGCGAGTTCGCCGTCGGTGGGCGTCTGATAGGTGATGGGCATATCAGTTGCCGATGACCCCATCCGACGGTCCTCGATCGCATCCGAATTATCCGCAGGCGCCAAGGCCACCCCACCACTCGTCGGAGATCTCGCCGTCGGCGAGCAGCATGGAAGGCCCGCGCAGGAAGCTGGACTCACCGGTGACCGTTACCCGTACCTGTCCGCCGGGAATGTTCACGACGAGCTCACCGGTTTCCTGCCCCAGGTGATGCAGACCCGCATACGCAGCTGCCACGGTTCCCGTACCGCAGGAACGGGTTTCACCGACACCGCGTTCGTGAACGCGCATGTACACCGCACCGTCGGCCGGTGCGGTCAACACCTCGACGTTGGTCCCGTCAGGAAACAGCCCCTCGTCGAAGGTGACCGAAGCACCCACATCGAGCATGCGCAGTTGTTCGGTGCTCAGATCCGGGTCCACACAGGCCAGGTGCGGATTGCCCACGTCGATGGCCAGACCAGAGAATCGCCGGCCCCCGACGGTCGCCTCGCCCGCGCCGAACTCCTTCACCGAGCCCATGTCGACGGTGATGTCGGCCGTGAGCTGGCTCCAGGATTCGATGCGCACCGGCCTCGGCCCGGCCAGGGAGGCGACCACGAACTCGTCGCGGTGTTCCAGCCCTACCGACCGCAGATAGTGGGCGAACACCCGGACGCCGTTGCCGCACATTTCGGCGATCGATCCGTCGGCGTTGCGGTAGTCCATGAACCAGTCTTCGGTGCTCACCCCGGCGGGTTTCTCGGTCAGAACTGCGCCCTCAAGGGCTGCGCCCACAGTGGTGACGCGCAGCACGCCGTCGGCGCCGAGCCCCCGTTGCCGGTCACACAGCGCCTGGACGGCGGGCACCGATAGGTCCCGCTTGATGTGGACATCCGGCAGCACCACGAAATCGTTCTGAGTGCCGTGGCCCTTGGTGAACTTCACGTATTCGAGGATAGGCGCCAGCGCGACTCGATTTCTCCGCAGAGGCCGGTATCGCCCGCGCGGTCGCCTGCCAGCCATGCGATGCGGTGGTCGCGACCGAACCACGAGCGCTGGCGGCGCACATAACGCCGCGTGCCGATGAAGGTCAGTTCGCGCGCCTGCGCCAGGTCATCGGCTCCTGCCCCGGCATCGAGCGCGGCGATCACCTGTGCGTATCCGATGGCCCGTGATGCGGTGACGCCCTCGCACAACCCCGTATCCAGAAGATTGCGGACCTCCGCGACGAACCCCTGCTCGAACATCAGATCCGTGCGCAGCGCGATCCGCTCGTCGAGTTTCTCAGTCTCCCAATCCAATCCGATGATCATGGTGTCCCAGCGAGGCGCTCCGATGGTCGGTGCCGACGCCGCGAAGGGCTGGCCGGTGAGCTCGATCACCTCTAGCGCGCGCACCGTACGACGTCCGTCGGTGGGCAGGATGATTGCGGCGGCGGCCGGATCGCGCGTGGCGAGTTCGGCGTGCAACGCGGCGACCCCGATCTGCGCCAGCCGCTGTTCCCAGCGCGCACGCACCTGCGCGTCCGTCGCGGGAAATGTCCAATCATCAAGCAACGCTTGGATGTACATCATCGAGCCACCCACGATCACCGGCACATGTCCGCGTGCCCGGATATCCTCGATGATCGCGACGGCCTGTTGTTGATAGGTGGCGACCGTGGCGGTCTCGGTGATATCGAGCACGTCGAGCATGTGATGCGGGATGCCCCGCCGCTCGGCCTGGGGCACCTTGGCCGTTCCGATGTCCATGCCGCGGTAGAGCTGCATGGCGTCGGCGTTCACGATCTCCCCACCCAAACGCTCGGCGAGATCCAGCGCGAGTGCCGACTTGCCCGTGGCGGTGGGGCCGATGACGGCGATGGGCCTCATCACCGCACCCGCCAGGTGCCGACGAAGTACCCGACCCCGTAGGGAGACCCGCGATACAAGCACTGGGCGTCCACGGCATCTGCGCCCACCAGTGCAGCCAGTGCCTGATAAGCGGCGCCCCCGGTGATGATGTCCGGTACCTGGTGCAACGAGGCCACATCCCCCTGCCCGAGCGCGTCGGTGAGGGCCAGTTGCACCCCTTCGGCTTCGGGCCGGTAGCCGCCGGGTGCCTTGTCGGTGAGGGTGTTGGCGCCATCGGCGATCACCAGCACGCCCAGAGGTGTAGGCCACGCCCCGATCTCGCGACGCAACTCCCGTCCGAACGCGCCGGCGTCTCCTTCGGCGGCATCCACGAGACGCACCTCGACCTCTTCGGCGCCCACACGGGCACGCAGCCACCCGGCAATCAGCACAGGCAGCGGAAGCGCCGCACCCTCCCCAGCCGCGTTCGAAAGCGCCACACGCACGTCGACGCCGTACCCGGCGAAGGTCCCCGCCACCTCTGGGCCGTACCGGCCGATCCCCACCCCTATGGCGATCCAGCGTGCGGGCAAGCCGCTTACCGCCGCCGTCGCGGCATCGCGCAGATCGGCGGTTTCCTCGGCTGCCGTTCCGCCCAGCTCGGGCACGAGCAGTGGGGTCGACGGGCAGATCGCGATCGCCAGACTCACGCCGTTACACCCCCTGGGGTGGCCCCGGCCTGCACGGCCGCTTCGCTGCGTGCCAACGCGGCCGTCGCGGCGACCATGATCGCCACCGCACCGGCGAGTATGACCGCGCCGACGGTGTCGGTGCGCAACGATTCACCGAGAATGAGGACGCCGAGCAACGCGGCGACCACCGGTTCGACAACCGTCATGGTCGGCAGAGACGCCACCAGGGTTCCCGCGTGGAAGGCAGACTGCTGGAGCGCCACCCCGGCGATGCCCGCGATGGCCAGCGCATAGCTTTCCGCGTTGGTCAGCAGGCTGACGATGCCGTGGCCAAGTGAGTCGACGACGCCCTTGGTGAGAACGGCCATCAGTCCCCACATGACGCCCGAAGCCACGGCCAGCATCACCGCCCGACGCGGCCCGTGCCAGCGCCGGGCACCCTCGAGGCACAGCAATGTGGCGGGTCCGATCACGGCGGCGACCAGCATCCAGGATTGCGAGGTCGCGTGCGGTTGGCCCGCCACCGGATTGCCCACCCACACGACCACGGAGATGGCTGCGGCGAGCAAAACCGCCGCACCCCACTGATATCGGCTAACCCTGCGCTTGGACCATCGCGACTCGATGACCAGCGCAAACAGCAGCGAAGAGACCATCAGCGTCTGCACCAGGACCACCGAGCCCTGCCCCAGCGCGGCGGCCTGCAGGCCGAATCCCACCATGCTGATGAACGTGCCGAGCCACCATGGCCAATTGCGCAACAAAGCGGTGATGGGCCCCAGCGCGCCGACATCCTCAGCGGGGACGGCATGCGCCATGCGCTGGTGGATGACATCTCCGAATGCGACGCACGCGGCGGCCCCGATGGCGAGTGCCGACGTGATATCCGCATCGGACATCACGGCCTCCTCGCGGGATCATCTGGCATATGTTCGCCCGTGCGGCGATGACACCTGTTTGAATGAACGGTGTAGTGAGCTTAGGGCGCCGTGTTGCGCGGCAACAATTGTAGGAAGAGGTTTCGATGCCGGATCAGTCACCACAGCACGACAGTGTTGCTCCCGCCCCCCAGCCCGGAGTTGCTCCCGCCCCCCAGCCAGGAGCCGCCCCCGTCCCGCGGCCTGGACCGAAACCTCATCCGATGCCGCGACGTCCTGCGGCATCGGCACCCGCCCCTGGGGCCCATCACGTCGATCCACACAAGTTCGGCCGCGTCGATGACGACGGCACCGTGTGGCTGATCACCTCAGCCGGCGAGCGTCAGGTCGGGTCATGGCAAGCCGGTGACGCCGACGCGGCGTATGCGCATTTCGGCCGTCGCTTCGAGGACCTAGAGACGGAGATCCAGCTCCTGGAACTGCGGCTCGGGTCTGGTTCCGGCGACGCCCGCAAGATCAAGACGGCGGCCGAACACTTGGCCCAGACACTGCCGACCGCGGCGGTGCTCGGCGATGTGGACTCTCTGTCTGCACGGCTGTCGGCGCTGCAGGAGTCCGCGGACGCTCAAGCCGCAGCGGCACGTGCCCAGCGCGACGAGGCCAGATCGGCAAGCATCTCCCGCAAGGAAGAACTCGCCGCCGAAGCCGAGGAGCTGGCCACTAACTCCACGCAGTGGAAGGCTGCCGGTGATCGAATCCGGGCCATTCTCGACGAGTGGAAGTCCATCCATGGTGTTGACCGCAAGACCGACGACGCGCTGTGGAAGCGCTATTCGACGGCACGTGAGACCTTCAACCGTCGCCGCGGCGCGCACTTCGCCGAGTTGGACCGCGAACGCGCCGGAGCCCGGGAAAAGAAGGAAGAGCTCTGCAAGCGGGCCGAGGCGCTCTCGGACTCGACTGATTGGGGTGCCACCGCCGCAGCGTTCCGCAATCTGCTCAACGACTGGAAGGCCGCTGGGCGGGCACCCCGGGAAACCGACGACAACCTCTGGCACCGCTTCAAAGCCGCTCAGGATAAGTTCTTCTCGGCCCGCAACGCCGAATCCGCCTCGCGTGATGCCGAGTTCGTGGCCAATGCCGATGCCAAGCGCGCATTGTTGGTAGAGGCCGAGAAGATCGATCCGGATGCCGACGTGGATGGTGCACGGGCAGCCTTGCGCGCCATCGGAGACAAATGGGACGCCATCGGCAAGGTTCCGCGCGAGCAGCAGGCCGATCTGGAGCGGCGGTTGCGTGCGGTGGAGAAGAAAGTGCGCGAGGCCGGCGAATCCGGCTGGGGTGACCCCGAGGCGGAAGCGCGTGCCGAGCAGTTCCGGGACCGTGCGCGCCAGTTCGAAGAGCAGGCCACCAAGGCAGATGCCGCGGGCAAGACCAAGGATGCCGAGAAGGCACGGGCCACCGCCAAGCAGTGGCAAGAATGGGCTGATGCTGCGGTGGCAGCGGTCAAGAGCCGATCGCGCTAGTTAGCTACTTGCCCTGGTCCTCGCCATCCTCGAAGGCACCGTCCAAGAAGGTGCGCTGATCGCGTTTGGCGGCCTCGCGGCGCACCTGCTCGGCGGCCAGCTGCACCGCGGTGCGTGACCACACCACACGCGCCCAGTGGAAGGTCAACAGAATGACGGCGATCCAGGCGACCACCAACCCGATGCCCGGACCGGGATGTCCCGTTCCAGCAGTCTGCCGCGTCCAAATGGCCAGCATGCCAATGACACTGGCAACAAACGAGCCTGCCAGCGCGAACCAGGACAGTACCCAGCGGCGCGTCAACAGCGCCAGCATGGAGAACCCGACACCGAACACCATGGCGAGCCACACGAATATCCGGGAAGGCACCCGCACCGATTCCTGATCGGCAATCGCCCCGTTGACCAGAACGTCGAATCCCCTGGCGTGGCCGGTATGCGGCAACACAAAGGTGAGCAGCAGCGCGAAAACCAGAACAGCCACCACCATCGCCCGGGCACCCGGATCGATTTCGCCGGCGACCTTCTTTTCGGCCGCGTCGATATCCTTGTGAAACGCGGCGAACTCCTCGAATTCGGCGTCGCCTTTCCCGGATTCGGAGTCACTCATAGCCCGCACCCTGCAACCTCAATCTGCTCTGTCTTCGGCGCCCCGATCGCGGGCATTCCCAAGCCAATTCCCGGTGTACTCGGCTTCTTGCCGGAGTCGTGTGCGTCGCCCGCCCGAGTGCGCCGGTGACTCAGCACTCCCCCGTCGGCAATCAGGTGATGCGGTGCGGCACCGGTGACCTCGACACCGATGACATCGCCCGGGCGCAGTTCCCCGTCGAGGTGCCCCTGCGGCCGGAAGTGCACCAGACGACCGTCGCGAGCGCGCCCGCTCATCCGGGCGGTCTCGCCGTCCTTGCGGCCCTCCCCCGTCGCGATCAGCACCTCGATGATGCGACCGATCTGCTTCTGGTTCTCCTCCAGAGTGATGGATTCCTGCAGCGCGATGAGCCGTTCATAGCGTTCCTGCACAACGGCTTTCGGCAGCTGGCCCGGAAGCTCCGCAGCCGGGGTGCCCGGCCGGATCGAATACTGGAACGTGAAGGCACTGGAAAAACGTGCGCGGCGGACCACTTCCAGGGTCTGCTGGAAATCCTCTTCGGTCTCACCCGGGAAACCGACGATGATGTCGGTGGTGATCGCGGCGTCGGGCATGGCCGACCGCACGTTGTCGATGATCGACAAGAAACGCTCAGACCGGTAGGAACGACGCATCGCCTTAAGGATTCGGTCCGAACCCGATTGGAGCGGCATGTGCAGCTGCGGGCACACGTTCGGGGTCTGCGCCATCGCCTCGATGACATCGTCGGTGAACTCGGCGGGATGCGGCGAGGTGAACCGGACGCGTTCCAGGCCTTCGATACGACCGCAGGCACGCAGCAGGTCCGCGAAAGCACCACGATCACGGCCGATCTCAGGATCTGAGAAGTTGACGCCGTAGGCGTTGACGTTCTGCCCGAGCAGCGTCACCTCCAGCACACCTTGATCCACCAACGCCTGCACCTCGGCCAGAATGTCGCCGGGGCGCCGGTCGATCTCCTTGCCGCGCAGGAAGGGAACGATGCAGAAGGTGCAGGTGTTGTTGCAGCCCACCGAGATCGATACCCAAGCGGCGTAGGCCGACTCACGGGTCGCCGGGAGCGCCGACGGAAAGTGCTCCAGCGCCTCGACGATCTCGACTTGGGCCTCGTTGTTGTGGCGTGCGCGTTCCAACAGCGCGGGCAGCGAACCGATGTTGTGGGTACCGAAGACCACGTCGACCCACGGCGCCTTGGAGAGCATGCCTTCGCGGTCCTTCTGCGCGAGGCACCCGCCGACGGCGATCTGCATGTTCGGGTTGGCGGCCTTGCGGGGCGCCAGATGGCTGATGTTTCCGTACAGCTTGTTGTCGGCGTTCTCACGCACGGCGCAGGTGTTGAAGATGACGATGTCGGCGTCGGTGCCGTCGGGCGCCTTGACGTATCCGGCCGCATCCAGGAGGCCCGACACCCGCTCGGAGTCGTGCACATTCATCTGGCAGCCGTAGGTGCGGACCTGGTACGTCCGGACCGCCGAATCCTCGGAAGTCACGGAACTGGTCACCGACTTATGGTACGTGCCCGCGCTCAGGCGGATTTCCACGCCGATTGACCTACGCTTTCACCGCACCCGCTCGGGAACGCGCCAACCCTGCCACCAATCGTCGATGCCGCAGATGGCATTCACGGCTAACCAGATCCACCAGCCGGCCCTTATCCACGATTCCGGGAGCTTCGGCTCTGTAAATACGCCGCCGACAGCTAGCACGACGACGCCCGCAAGCAGCGCGGTGACAATCGCGAACGAGACATCTCGTCGGGGATGCGGCCGCCCAAGAATCTCACTGTCCCGCAGGTGTCGCCCCGCGTCGACCGTCACCTGGTTCGATGGCGTGACTAAACGCATTAGCGAGCTGGGCAACATACACGCCCCGAAGGCCAGCCCGAAACTTGCCAGAACCCAGCCCCAAGAGGTTGCCCCATTTATCACCGAGACCGGAAAAGATGCTATGAAAAGAACTGATGCCAGTACTCGTGCGAGCGCATTAATTCGCGGGGCCTCATAGGAAGGTCGTCGTCGCGTGCGCATGAATTCAGTATCACAGATGTTTGCTGAAGTCGGCATCATGTGGTGTCTGCTCAGCAGCACTCCGATGTGCGGGCCAGTTCGTTCCATGCTGCAAAGGTGAGAGAAACCCGTATTGTCTGACCATGCCGGTGAGCACCGACACGTCAACGAGCGGGGACAAAGCCTCCGCAACAAGCACCCCGATGATCTCCCTTGAGCACGTCGACAGGCATTTCGGCGACTTGCACGTCCTCAAGGACATCACCCTGGAGATCCCCCGCGGCCAGGTCGTCGTCATCCTCGGACCGTCCGGTTCGGGCAAGTCGACACTGTGTCGCACCATCAATCGTCTCGAGCCCATCGACCACGGAACCATCCGGATCGACGGCAACGTGCTGCCCGAGGAGGGCCGCGCGCTGGCGAACCTGCGCGCCGAGGTCGGAATGGTCTTCCAGTCGTTCAACCTGTTCTCACACAAGACGATCCTGGACAACGTGACGCTGGCGCCGATCAAGGTGCGCAAGCACGACAAGGAAACGGCCCGCAAGCGCGCGATCGAGTTACTTGAACGTGTCGGCATCGCTAGCCAGAAGGACAAATACCCGGCTCAGTTGTCCGGCGGACAGCAGCAGCGGGTCGCCATCGCACGCTCACTGGCCATGGGCCCCAAGGTCATGCTGTTCGACGAGCCCACCTCGGCGCTCGACCCCGAAATGGTCAATGAGGTTCTCGACGTCATGGTCTCGCTGGCCAAAGAGGGCATGACGATGCTGGTGGTCACCCACGAGATGGGATTCGCGCGCAAGGCGGCCGACCGGATCATCTTCATGGCCGACGGCGCGATCGTCGAGGACTCCGACCCGGAGAGCTTCTTCACCAAACCGAAGTCTGATCGTGCCAAGGATTTCCTCGGAAAGATCCTCGAGCGCTGATGCGACGGCACACCGCGCTGGTGGTGGCTCTGACCATGGTCGCCGCACTGGTCAGTTCCTGCGGCAGCACCGAACCACGGCAGCTGCTCGGGTCAATCAGGGGCGGCACCGTCATCCTCGGCACCAAATTCGATCAGCCCGGGGTGGGCTTGCAACACCCCGACAAGAAGATGAGCGGATTCGACGTCAAGATCTCCGAGTACGTCGTGAACGCCATCGCCGATGAGCTCGGCGTCAAGCATCCGACCATCCGCTGGTATGAGACCCCTTCGGCGCAGCGCGAACAACTGATCGACAATGGCACGGTCGACATGATCGCCGGAAGCTACTCGATCAACTACAGCCGCGCCCAGAAAGTGTCGTTCGCCGGCCCGTATCTCGTTACCTACCAAGGCCTCCTGGTGCGCAAGGCGGATGACTCGCTGACCAAGCTGGATGACCTGAACCGCGGCAAGAAGCTGTGTTCGGTGTCCGGATCGACTCCCGCGCAAAACGTCAAGAACCTGCTGACCGGTACCCAGTTGCAGGAGTTCGACTCGTATTCCTCGTGTGTCGAAGCGTTACGACGCGGCAAGGTCGACGCCCTCACCACCGATGAGACGATCCTGGCCGGCTATGCCAAACGATACGAGGGCGAATTCGCGCTGATCCAGATGAACTACGAGCTCAGCAAGCCGATGTGCATCGGAAAACCCAAGAAGCAGAAGAAGAACGGCGATCCGTTCTCCAGGGAGGTCTACGGGATCGGCCTGGCCAAGGGTGACACCGCGGCCATCGAGGCCATAGACCGAGCGCTGGACAAGATGATCGCCACGGGAGTCTGGGATTCCGATCTGCGGGACGCACTCGGTGACAGCACAATCGATGACTGGGAGAAGCGCGCGGCAGGCGGCACCTACGGACTCAAGCCCGACCCCTCATTGGCTGCGGTCGAGAAAATCACCGGCACCAAGCCTGTCGCCGATAAGGCATGTGAGGCCGCGTGAACGCGCTGTGGGCGAACATGGGACCACAGTTGTGGCCGGCGTTCTGGACGACTCTCAAACTGACGTTCTTCTCGGCGGTCGGCGCCCTGGTATGGGGCACGATCCTCGCCGAACTGCGGGTCTCGCCCGTGCCGATCATGCGGATCTTCGGGACCTGGTACGTCAACCTAGTCCGGAACACACCACTGACCCTGATCATTCTGTTCTGTTCGGTGGGCCTCTATCAGAATCTCGGTATCGCATTAGCCCCCGAGAACTCCACCTTCATCAAAAACAACAACTTCTGGCTCTCGGTTCTCGGGTTCTCCTTGTACACAGCAACTTTCGTGTGTGAGACGCTACGCTCAGGCTTCAACACCGTTCCACTGGGCCAGGCCGAGGCCGCCCGGTCCCTCGGATTGCCGTTCTGGAGGGTCTTGGCCCTCATCGTGTTGCCGCAGGCAATGCGGTCGGTGCTGGCCCCGATGGGCAGCGTGCTGATCGCGCTGGTCAAGAACACGTCGATCGCCTCCGCGATCGGTGTGGCCGAGGCCGCACTGTTGATGCGGTCGGAGATCGAACTGTTCGCCGATCAGATCGTGTGGATTTTCCTGATCATCGCTGCGGGATACATGGTGATCACGTTGACGATCGGGCTCGCCTTCGGATACTTCGCGAAGCGGTTAGCGGTGAAGCGATGACCGGTAGCGCCACTGTCATGTACGACGCACCCGGCCCGAAGGCCCGTGCGCAGCATCGAATCATCGCCGTCGGGTTTGCCGTGGTGGTGGCCGCCACAGCGGCCTGGGTGATCTGGACTCTGGTCACCAACGAACAGCTCACCGCCGAAAAGTGGTCACCGTTCCTGCATCTCGATACGTGGACCACGTACATCCTGCCCGGCCTGGTGGGCACCATCACTTCGGCGGCGTTGTCAATCGTCTTCGCGTTGGTGCTCGGCGCGGTGCTCGGTATGGGACGGCTCTCTGAACACCGTGCCGTGCGCTGGATTTCCAGCGCACTCGTCGAATTCTTCCGCGCCATCCCGGTACTGATCCTGATGGTGTTCTCGTACTACCTGTACGGCCAGCAAGCCGTGTTCCCCTCCGAGTACCTGGCATTTGCCGCCGTGGTGACCGGCTTGTCGCTATACAACGGTTCGGTCATCGCCGAGATTCTGCGGTCGGGGATCCAGGCGCTACCCACGGGACAGTCCGAGGCCGCGGTGGCGCTGGGCATGCGCAAGTCACAGATGATGCGCCTGATCCTGCTCCCCCAGTCGATCGCCGCCATGCTGCCGGCACTCATCTCGCAGATGGTCATCGCTTTGAAGGACTCGGCGCTGGGCTATGCCTTCGGTTACATCGAGGTGGTTCGTTCGGGCATCCGCTCGGCGTCCTACTATGGCAACTATCTTCCCGCGCTCGTCGTGGTCGCGATCATCATGATCGTCATCAACTTCGTGCTGTCCTCGCTGGCCACCAACATCGAACGACAGCTGCGTGAGGGCCGCAAGAAGAAAAGCCTCTTGGAAGTTCCGCACGCTCAGCCCGAGCCCGGGTTGGTCACCAAGGATCTGCTGGAGACGCGCGGCGTGGATCCCGCACACAGGGATCTGCGCCAGGACTACGGCGACTAGTCAGCGGATCGGCAGCGGCGACTCGTCACCGTCAGGTCGTGGACCGAAGATTCGGCGTTCCGCCTCATCGATCGGGGTGTCGTTGATGCTGGCTTCCCTCCGGGACATCAAGCCCTGGGCGGTGAACTCCCACAATTCGCTGCCGTAGCTGCGCCGCCACTGGCCGGATTCGTCGTGCCACTCGTATTGGAAGCGCACCGCCATCCGGTTCTCCCGGAAACCCCAGAGTTCCTTGCGCAGTGCGTACCCGTTCTCCTTGGCCCACTTGCGGGTGAGGAAGGCGACGATCTCGGCCTGCCCGGTGATGAACTCGTCGCGATTGCGCCACACCGAGTCCTCGGTGTAGGCGGCGGCAACGCTCTCTGGATCACGGGTGTTCCAGGCATTCTCGGCGGCGCGCACCTTCTGGCGAGCGGAGTCGATGTCGAATGGCGGCAGCGGTGGACGCATGATGTGTCTTTCCTTGTCTACAGAGACGGGTTGACGGGTGAGGGTTCGGCTTCTCCCCACCGCAGGGGGCTGGCATTGAGGGTCTCGACGACCTCCTCGATGGTGAAGTCGACCGAGCACTGTGCGCCCGGGGCGAAGGTGTCTTCATCCCAATTCAGGCGCGCGGTTCCGGTGAGTTGCAACGCCGATCCGTTGTGCCAGTCAGGGATCAGCAGACCACATCGGGGATCGACATGCAGATTCCCCAACGTCATAAACATCGAGTTGCCCAGGTAATCGGGCCAGCGCAGCAGGTTCGGTGAAAGCACCTGCAGAAAGCCGGGATTGCCGCCCCGGTGTGACGCATCGGCATTGCCCTCACCGTCGGCAGTGCCGATGATGAACGTGTCGGCCGCCGAAACCGTCAGCCGTTGTTCGACATTCAGCGCAATCCCCCGACGCTGATCTCCCGGCAGCCCGGGTCCGACACCGACGACATCGCGCCGCGCAATGTACTTAGGGCAGTTGGAATACACCTGGTCGGTGGTGACGATCAGGCCCTGCCCCGCCGGCCTCGCCGTGCCGTTGACGCGCATCCGACGGCGGCGCTGCGGTTGCAGTGCGATCAAGCCGACCTTGCGCTCCGATTGCAGCGGCAGTGCTAGCGGATCACCGCAGACCGGTAGGCCCTCGATCGCGATGGTGCGGGTGTCTGTGGCGCGCGCGAAGCCGGGGGGACCAACGATCTGACCAGCCCACAGCCGCCCGTCATCGTCATGCGCTGATACGAACACCATGGGTTGAGCGGCCAGGAAGGCCGCCGCAACCTCGGGCATCTCCGCCGAAATGATCCGCCCGACACGAATGGCACTGTCGGACTGACTCATTCGACGTTGGACGGCCAGTTCCCCAGCGTGATAGGTCATCTCAGAAGAACCCGCATGTCGGCGCGTCACCCGATGGCGCCACATGGTGGTCCACGCCCGTCGCCGCGAACACCTCAAGACGAATGCCATCGGGATCGCTGAAGAAGATCCCACCAGAGGTGGCGCCCTCCCCGTGCGCGACAACTCCGTCGTGTACGAACACTGTCGATAGTTCCTTCAAGATTGCCTCCACCTGCTGCACCTGCTGTACGGAATCCACCTGGAACGACAAATGGTGCAAGCCGGGCGTGGCGCTCGAGAATTCCCCACTGCTCTGTTCCCACAAGGTGAGCACGGGCCCGCTGTCGAATCCGAGGAATGCGAATCGCTGCGCGCCATCCGCGCTCAGCACCAATTCGTCGAATCCGAACGCCCGACGGTAAAAGGCGACCGACGTCTCCAGATCGCTGACGTTCAGCCCGATGTGACCGGTGACCACGCGAGGTGCGATAGCAGTGCTCATAGATAAACCCCTTCTAACCATCAATTTTTGTTTACTAGTTAGACCATAACCGCATGAGCAAACCGTTGTCAACCATCTATATTGTTTTAAAGGTTAGAATCTGTGTCACACACTTCCCCACGAAGGAGGCGGCTAACCTCAGGCCATGGCCGATCCACGACCCCACCTCGGCGAACCGCTCGCACTGGACCTACTGAACACCCGGTGGATGAGTGGCGATGGGCCGCAGGATCTGCTCACCGATGTCGAGGGTGTACATATCTGGTTGCGCGCCAACAATCTTCACGATCGATGCGCCACCGACCAGCAGACGCGAGAGGCGCTGCTCACCGCACGCGATGCCATCTATCGCGCAGTGAAGGAGGCTCAGATCGACGACGTCAATACCGTGCTGTCACGCGGTGCGATCCGCCGCTCCCTGACCGACGACGGGCCACGCAACACCGCCGAGGTTCCCGAATCGTGCTGGCTCCCCGGCTGGCTCGCAGCCGACAATCTGCTGGCCCTACTGGCCGAGTCCCCCGAACGCATCAAACAGTGCGCGCACCCGCAGTGCGTGTTGTTCTTCTACGACACGTCCAAGAACGGTGCCCGACGGTGGCACTCGATGGCGACATGCGGAAACAGAGCCAAGGCAGCTCGGCACTACGCCAAGAACACCTGAGAGAAATTCACAGCCGCATCACAGGTCAGATTCTTACTCAACTATCACAATCGAGGTATCACGTAACAGCTATCACTTCGTTACCATAGTCATCATGCGAAACATCGTGTTGACCGTCGGCGTGTCTGCCGTTTTCGGAGCGGCATGCACGGGAGCAGCCCTTACGGGTGCGCCGGTGGCCTACGGGGCTCCGTTGAACTTCGACTGCCTGCAGGTCGCGACACCGGTCGGCATGAACCTGACCTGCGTGAATCCCACTCCGTTCACCATGGACGCACATTTCAAGGGAAATTGCGGTCCACTCCCGATGCTCAATGAGGATACCGAGATCGGGCCATTCAAGACGATCTCTCGCCAGGTGCCATGTCTGCCGGGCGTGCAATCACCGTCGGCCGAAGCGTCGATGAGCATGCGATCCAACGCGCCGGACGAAGGTGCCCCACCACCGGATGCTCCGGCACGCCCGTTCGGCCTGTAAGCGGAATAGCGATCACCCGACGTTACGGCGCTCCGCTTCCAAGGCCAGGGCGATCTTCACCACGTCATAAGCCAGGGATTGACCGTATCCGCGGCGCGCCAACATGGCGACCAATCGTCGCGCGGCCCTGATGCCTCCGTCATCCAGGTTCTCGGTCCTCAGCTTCTTGGCGACCAGCTCTTCGGCGCGCGACCGCTCGGAGTCTGCGTCGATCTGCGCGAGTGCGGCGGCTGCGTTCTCGGTGGAGACCCCCTTGGTCCGCAGCTCCGCAGCCAAGGCGCGCTTACCTTTTCCGGAGTATGTGTGCCGGGACCTTACCCATTGGGTCGCGAAGTCGGCGTCATTGATCAGTCCGGCGGCGGCCAACCGGTCCATGACTCGGCCAGAAACCTCATCGGGGTACCCGCGCCGCGCCAGCCTTTCGGTCAGCTCGGCGCGGGTACGCGCCCGACTTGTCAACAGGCGAAGGCAATATGACCACGCCTGCTCGTCCCGCGAGTCAACCGGTTCACGCGTCGGGGCTTCGGGGACCGACGCGATCCCGGCTCGCAGATCGTCAAGGGTTCCTTGTGAACCCGGTGGAGAAATCGAGTTAGAAATCGACTGGGGCCGGGACGACTTCGTCATCGGTCAGCACCGCTCCGATACCAAGCTTCTCCTTGATCTTCTTCTCGATCTCGTTGGCGACATCGACGTTCTCCAACAGGAAGTTACGGGCATTCTCCTTGCCCTGCCCCAGCTGCTCCCCCTCGTAGGTGAACCAGGAGCCGGACTTACGAATGAAGCCCTGTTCCACACCCATGTCGATGAGCGAGCCCTCCTTGGAGATGCCCTTGCCGTAGAGGATGTCGAACTCGGCCTGCTTGAACGGCGGCGACACCTTGTTCTTGACAACCTTGACGCGAGTGCGGTTACCCACCGCGTCGGTGCCGTCCTTGAGGGTCTCGATGCGGCGCACATCCAGGCGCACCGAGGAATAGAACTTCAAAGCCTTACCACCGGTGGTGGTTTCGGGCGAGCCGAACATCACGCCGATCTTCTCGCGCAGCTGGTTGATGAAGATCGCGGTGGTGCCCGAGTTATTGAGCGCACCGGTCATCTTGCGCAGCGCCTGGCTCATCAGGCGGGCCTGCAGGCCGACATGGCTATCACCCATCTCACCCTCGATTTCGGCGCGCGGCACCAGCGCGGCCACCGAGTCGATGACGATGAGGTCGATCGCTCCGGAGCGCACCAGCATGTCGGCGATCTCCAGCGCTTGCTCACCGGTATCGGGCTGCGACACCAGCAGCGAGTCGGTGTCGACGCCGAGCTTCTTGGCGTACTCCGGATCGAGGGCGTGCTCGGCGTCGATGAAGGCCGCGATACCGCCGGCACGTTGCGCATTGGCAACCGCGTGCAGCGCCACGGTGGTCTTACCCGAGGATTCCGGACCGTAGATCTCGATGACACGGCCACGGGGCAGGCCGCCGATGCCGAGCGCCACGTCCAGCGCGATGGATCCGGTCGGGATCACGGAGATGGGCTGGCGCACCTCGTCGCCGAGCCGCATGACCGAACCCTTACCGAAGCTCTTGTCGATTTGTGCGAGCGCGAGCTCGAGAGCCTTCTCGCGATCCGGTGCCTGCGCCATGGTGTTCTCCGTTTCGTGGTCGTGTTCGAAGATCTGGTCTTCGATCGGTTGAGGCAGACGCTAGAACAGACCACTGACAAGTGGCTGACCTGCGCAAACCATCGCGCGAACATTCACAACACTAGGCCGAACATCTGTTCGAATCAAGCAGGCGCGCCGGTACGGCGTGTCACCGCGCCGTCACCACAGATCGCGCGGAACATCGAAGTCTGCACACAGCGCCCGCCACACATCCCGCGGTTCCACCCCGTCTTCGACGGCCTGTGACGCCGTGCGCCCACCCAGGGCCGTCAGCACGTGATCGACCAGCACCGACGAGCCGTAGACTGCACCGAATCGACCGGTGACAAGCTCGTGAAACTCCGTCAGACGCACACCGTCACCTTAGGGCCGCCACCGCGTCCTGGCACACCCGTACCGGATCCTCGACATCGACGGCGCCCTCGGCTGCCCGGCGAGCAGCTTCGGCGTACTGTTGCTCCCCCAGCACGCTGCCGATGGCCGTGGCCAGAGAGTCCCGATTGAGCGGCCGCACCAACTCAGCACTTCCTTGTCGCACAACACGATTCGCCAGTTCCCACTGGTCTCCCCCACCGGGTACTACCACCACCGGAACCCCAGCCAACAGCGCCTTGCTCAAAAAGCCATGTCCCCCACCGCAAATCGCCAAGTCGGCCTCGGCCAGCAACAGATCCTGGCGTGCGAGCCCCCCGATCGCCCACGAGGGCAAGCCCGACGCGGGTGTGTCCAGCGCGGAAATGACCACGCGCGCACCCGTGGATTCCAGTGCCTGCACCGCCAGTTCGGTCATCCCCTCAGCTCCGGTGAAAGCCGTCGAGGGCGCGATCACGACCACCGGACCCGGACCCGAAGGCGGCTGCAGCACAGCCTCAGTGGGCTCCCAATGCAGCGGGCCCACCACAACCGCCTCGGCCGGCCAATCGGGGCGCGGCACCTCAAGTGCCGGCAGTGTCGCGATCAACCGGCGCACAGGACCCGGATCACGAGCAGGCAGTCCGATTTCCACCCGCACCTGCGAACGCTGCCGCAGCCCCTCGTCGATCGACCGTTGCGTGAGCCAGCGCATCACCACGTCGCGCAGCCTGCCGCGCACACCCACGCCGGAAGCCAGGCCACTGCCCAACGGCGGCAAACCTTTTGACGGTAGGTACAGCGGATGTGGATTCAGCTCCACCCACGGCACCCCCAGCAGTTCGGCAGCCATGCCGCCGCAGGCGGTGATGACATCGGAGACGATCAGATCCGGCGCCAGTTCCCTGAGCTGATCGAGATTGACAACCGCCATATGGGCGGCCCGCTGATGAATTTTGGCGCCGGAGTCTTCGTCGTCGTCAGCGACCCGGGGCCGCAGCCCCGAAAGCTCTACTGACTCCAGACCCGCCGCGCGGGCCTGGTCCAGCCATCGTGTTCCGGTCAATAACACCGGATCATGACCGGCAGCGGCGAATTTCAGGCATAGCGCGATGGCGGGAAAGGCATGCCCAGGATCGGGACCGGCGACCACGGCAACACGCACGGCCCTACCCTGCCACAGCGATTCGGGCTACGTTGAAACGCATGACCGATACCACGCTGGAACGCTCCACCCTGACCCCAGCCGAGACCGTCACCCGCTTCCTGGAGGCCGCCCAGAATGCCGACACCGAGTTCGCCGAAAAAGTCCTGGATGAAAACCTCGTCTACCAAAACGTGGGCCTGCCCACCATCTACGGACGGCGTGCCGCGCTGAAGGTCTTCGAACCGCTCAAGCGGCCCGGCTTCGGCTTCGAGGTGCAGATTCATCGCACGACCACCAACGGGAACACCGTGATGAACGAGCGCCACGATGCGATCGTCCTGGGCCCGCTGCGCCTGCAGTTCTGGGTGTGTGGGGTCTTCGAGGTCTCTGACGAGGGCACCATCACCCTGTGGCGCGACTACTTCGACATGTTCGACATGTTCAAGGCGACGCTACGGGGTCTGGTGGGCATTGCGCTGCCCGCGCTGCGACCGAGTTTCTGACCGCTACGCGGTCTACGAATCGGTCCAACCCGACGTGGGCTGCAGCCCGATATCTGGGCCACACCCTTCTCTGAGCTGCGGCGTGTGCCTACCGTTGTCCCATGACGGATACGCGCGCCTCCACGCGCCCATCGAGATCGTCGAGGAATTCTGGGACGCCATGCGCCGCAGCGACCTCGCGGCCCTCAACCTGCTGCTCGATGACGACGTGCGCTGGGAGAATGTCGGCCTGCCCACGGTCCGGGGGCAGGCGACGGTGATGCGTGCGTTGTCCTCGCTGAACCTGCCCGGCGCCGGTTTCGACGTCACGATCCATCGGATCACCGCCAACGGCAACACCGTGATGACCGAGCGTACCGATGTCGTCATCGTAGGCCCACTGCACATCGCATTCTGGGTGTGTGGAGTCACCGAGCTGTCCGACAGCGGCACGCTCACGCTCTGGCGCGACTACGCCGACGTCTGGAACATCACCAAGGGCTTGGCACGCGGCATCCTCGGGATCCTTGTGCCGACCCTGCGCCCGGAGCTCTGAGCCTTCACGACAGCGGCGTCGTGTCGCTTTCCGTCACCGCGCGATAGAGCAGCACCCCGCCCAGAATCAGCGCACCGACCACCAGCATCGGGACCACGAGCTTGAAAATGGCACCCACCACCAGGAACGCCAGCCACACGACCAGCAGTACGCCGATGATCTTCCACAACACAGGTACCCACCGTTCTCTCGACTTGCCGCGATAGAACAAGCCTGACAGGGCAATTGGTCTCTGAGGAAGCCTGAACGCCGAAGATCAGGGAAAGATCAGGGATTACCCTGACAGCTGGCCGAGCTCATCGAGCGCACCCGCCCACCCGGTCAGGCGATCGGTGGCCGAGACCAGATCATCGAAAAGTGGGCCACGTGACATCGGCGATGCGATCACGGCGCCGCCGTTACCAGCCGACACCAACTGCGCTGCCGCGGTGACCAATTCGTTGTACTGACGGACACCCGTGTCAAGCTGCGTGGTGAACGCATTGATGGTCGGTTGCAGGTACTCGCGTGTGTGCGGCGCCTCGGCCGCGGCCCGCTCCATGGATACCACTTCCTTGGCGGTAGCGGCCATCACATACGCGGCGCGGTTGGCGGCCGAGAGAACTTGTCGCCCTTCGCTGTCCGGAATCATGCTACCGCGCTCGACCACACCGAGCAGCGAGAAGAGTGAACGCTCGGCCGCGTCCAGGGCCGCCATCGGCGGACGCGCCGCCGATGCGAAAGGAGGCAACCGGCGCTCCACCCCCGGCCGCGGTGGCGGCAACGGCTCTGCCTTGAGAAAGCGGTACCGCACGAACAGATAGGTCGCCGGAATCGCGCAACCGGCCGTCAGGACCGCTGGGATGATCAGCAGCCAAGGCGGCGCGCCGGTGGTCGCCAGCACGGTGGTGACCAGCAGTCCGGTCACACAGGCCAGCGCCCAGCGGATGCTCCAGCGCTTGGCCCGCAGCCGCTTTCGCAGCAGCTTCTCGCGCTTGTCGGACATCGCACGCATGCGCGCGGCGAGCTCCTCACCGAGATCGTTGACGTTGCTCACCACACGGCGCAACAGCTGACCCCACCCTCCTTGCGCCGCGGCGCGGCGGGGCGGCTGGGGGGTCATGTTCACATTGTGCCCGAAAATCCGCCGGTCGCCGAGTGCGAATGCGGATCACACAATCCGCCGAGCGCGAACCCTGGGGCTCACGCTCGGCGGACTGCATGGACAGCGAGATGGGCTACTGCTGGCCCAGCGGATTGGCCGGGTTGGCCTGCTCGGGCGCCGTCGCAGGTGCGGGAGTCGCGGTGCCTCCGGCGGGCAGGGCCTCACCCTTCATGGAGGCGCGGATCTGCTCCAGGCGGGAATGTCCGGCCATCTGCACGCTGGCCTGCTGCACCTCGATCATGCGGCCCTGCACCGAGTTCTGCGCCAGCTCGGCCTGACCGAGGGCGTTGGCGTAGCGACGCTCGATCTTGTCGCGCACCTCATCCAGGCTCGGGGTGTTACCGGGCGCGGCCAACTCACTCATCGACCGCAGCGACGCGGACACCTGCTCCTGCATCTTGGCCTGCTCCAGTTGGCTCAACAACTTGGTGCGCTCGGCAATGCGCTGCTGCAGCATCATCGCGTTCTGCTCCACAGCCTTCTTGGCCTGGGCGGCGGCGGCAAGTGCCTGATCGTGCAGCGCCTTGAGATCCTCGACGCTCTGCTCGGCGGTGACCAGCTGGGCGGCGAACGCCTCGGCGGCATTGTTGTACTCGGTCGCCTTGGCGGCATCGCCCGCGCTGGTGGCCTGATCGGCCAGAGTCAGAGCCTGGCGCACGTTGACCTGAAGCTTCTCGACGTCGGCGAGCTGACGGTTGAGCCGCATCTCCAGCTGACGCTGATTCCCGATGACCGAGGCGGCCTGCTGCGAGAGCGCCTGATGGTTCCGCTGCGCCTCCTCGATGGCCTGCTGTATCTGCACCTTCGGGTCTGCGTTCTCGTCGATCTTCGCGTTGAACAGTGCCATCAGGTACTTCCACGCCTTGACGAACGGGTTAGCCATGAGATCGATCCGCCTTCTGCTTGGATGCCGGTGGTCGTCGCTACCTACGACTGCGTGGGTCTCAACTTATCTGTTGCATGCCAATCCCCACACCCCCTATAGGGCGCAAAACAATGCGACCGCCACAGTAGTTAGGCGGCCGCCATTGCGCGAACCTGGGGAATGACCACCTTGGTGGCGACGTCGATCCCACTGAGCGAACCGGCGGGCACTGCCACGGGAGCCTCACGATGCGCAAGCCTCTCGCTGACCTCGGATAACACCTGCGACAGCGGAACCTCGAGCGCGCCGCAGATGGCGTACAAGAGCTCGCTGGAGGCTTCCTTGCGACCGCGTTCAACCTCGGATAGATATCCCAGGCTGACACGCGCAGAGTCCGACACCTCGCGCAGCGTCTTGCCCTGCCCGGAACGAGCGCTCCGCAGGGTGTCGCCGATGGCTTCTCGAAGCAACAGCGCCATGTCTTTCTCCTTTGCGTCCTGAACGTCGGCGTCCATACCGCGTATTAGTTGAGTGTGCCTTGCTCAACGTTGTCATGCAGCGTGAGGTTCCCGCCAACAAATGGGAGACCTTCCTCACCAACGAGCTGCCCGGGTGGTTGGCCATCGGCGCTCACGCTCGCGGTCTACCCCCCCCAGCAGCTCATCTACGCCGGCGTGCAGTCGGCGCCGCTGCACATTTCAGCCAACACATGGCAGATCGGCATCTCGATGGCCGACGCGGGCGGTTTCAACTCCGCGGACATGTGGGGACCCGAGGACGACCCCGAACAACCCATATCTGCATATCGACAAGCTCATCGCCCACAACACCCGACTCCGGATCTGCTGCGGTAACGGTGATGCGACAGATCTCGACAAGGACCGCCATGGCTTCGAAACACCGCCACAGGGGCACCAATGCCCACATCGACTTCCCCAAGTGCGGCATCCACAAATGGACGCACTGGGGACAGCAGCTTCTAGCCATGAAACCGGACGTGGTCGCGTATCTACAGAGCCACTGACGGATCCTGCTGCGGGGAAAGGGAATACCGGTCTGGCAAACGATCAGGAGCCGGCCCGGGTCATGAGGTTTTCGGCCGAGGACGCAGCGCCTGCACCATGTAGTCGATGCCGGTGATGACGGTGAGGGCTACCGCCAGCCCCATCAAGACCACGGCGGCGGTGTGCCAGTGCCCGGTCAAGGGCAGCAGATAGCCGGCGATCGCCAGCGACTGCACCATGGTTTTGAGCTTGCCGCCCCGGTTCGCGGCAATCACACCGTGACGGAGCACGGAGAAGCGCAGCACCGTGATGCCGATCTCGCGTGCCAGGATGACTGCGGTTACCCACCACGAAAGGTCACCGAGCACGCTCAGGCCCACCAGCGCCGCGCCGATGAGTGCCTTGTCAGCGATCGGGTCGGCGAGCTGTCCGAACGGGGTAACCAGCCCATAGCGGCGGGCCAGCACCCCGTCATAGCGATCGGTGGCGATGGCCAACGCGAACACACCGAAAGCGGCGATGCGCCATGAGGTTTGGTGCCCACCCTCGGCCAACAGGACGACGATGAACACCGGTACCAACACGATGCGCAGCACCGTCAGGATGTTGGCAATGTTCAGCACCGGCACCGGCGCAGCCGACGCCGCGGAATCTGGCTGGGTTTCCGGTGGCATCGGCACGTCAAACACCCTATCTGTTCTAGGGCTGGCTACTGTTCACGCATGAGCACTGAAGGTACATCCGGCATCTCGACTAACACGGCCCCCGCGGTGTCCGTCCGTCATGCCCGTACCTCCGACGTGCCCGGTATCAAGGCACTTGTCGACGTCTATGCGGGCCGCATCTTGCTGGAGAAGAACCTGGTGACCCTGTACGAGGCCGTCCAGGAGTTCTGGGTCGCCGAACTGGATGGGGAGATCGTCGGCTGCGGCGCCCTCCACGTGCTGTGGTCCGATCTCGGCGAGGTGCGCACCATCGCGGTACACCCCCAGCTCAAGGGTGCCGGCGTCGGTCATGCGCTGGTCAGCCAGCTGCTGGACGTGGCCCGGGAGCTTGAGCTCAAGAGGGTGTTCGTGCTGACATTCGAGGTCGACTTCTTCACCAAACACGGATTCCACGAGATCGACGGCACCCCGGTGACCGCCGAGGTCTACGAGGAAATGTGCCGCTCGTACGACACCGGTGTGGCCGAGTTCCTCGACCTGAGCTACGTGAAGCCGAACACCTTGGGTAACACCCGAATGCTCGTACATCTCTGAAACGCCGCCTTCGCGGCGGGGCGGTCGGTCATGATGGAGGCATGCCACGACTGCGCCAGGTTTCCCGCGCCGAAACCGATGATCGACTTGTCCATAGCATGTACGACCAGATCTTCGGCGACCGCGACCCGGTTACCGACCCGGGAACCACCACGGGCACACCCGGCGACTGGTGGACGGTATTCGCGCTCGTGCCCGAAGCCCTCAAGCACTCCGTTCAGGGTTTCGCGTTCTACCGCAGTCCCGATCGCAAGCTCGACCCGGTGTTACGTGAGCTCGGCCAGACCCGGGCGGGTTGGGCGCGCCGCAGCCAGTTCGTCTTCTCCCAGCACTGCAAGTCGTGTCGCATGGTCGGGATGACCGAAGAGATGATCGCCGCCATCCCCTCCTGGAGTACCGCTGACTGCTTCACCCCGGTGCAACGTGCCGTGCTGGGCTACACCGATTGTCTGGTGCTCGACGGTGGACGTGTTCCCGACGGAGTGTTCGCCGCGCTGAAGGCGCATCTGTCCGACGAGGAGATCCTGGAACTCACCTACATCACCGCTATGTACGAAATGCACGCGGTGATGAGCACGGCCCTGCGCTTGGAGTGGGACAACCGCGATGAGCCGATCGTGGAGATCGCCGCACCCGAGGGATTCACGTCCTTCGATGTGGGCGACGCCATCGCACTGCGGCGAGACGAGAACGCCTAGAAGTCTTCGGGGACTCCCCCGTCCTCCTCGTCCTCGTCGTCGGATCCCCCGCCGCCACGGATCGAGGCCATCACTCCGGCGAGGTCCTCGGGCTTGACCATCACTTCACGTGCCTTGGAACCTTCACTGGGGCCGACGATTCCGCGCGTCTCCATCAGGTCCATGAGTCGGCCTGCCTTGGCGAAGCCGACGCGCAGCTTGCGCTGCAACATCGAGGTCGAGCCGAATTGGCTCGACACCACCAGCTCGACGGCCTGCAAGAAGGCGTCCATGTCGTCACCGATGTCGGGGTCGACGTCCTCCTTGCCCGGTCCCGCGGACCCGACCTTGGTGGTGGTGACGCCCTCCGTGTACTCGGGCTCGGCCTGTTCCTTGCACGCGGCGACGACGGCGGAGATCTCCTCGTCGGTGATGAACGCGCCCTGCATGCGGATGGGCCGCCCCGCGCCCATGGGCAAGAACAGTCCGTCGCCCATACCGATGAGCTTCTCGGCACCCGGCTGATCCAAGATGACGCGGCTGTCGGTGAGCGATGACGTCATAAAGGCGAGACGCGAGGGAACATTTGTCTTGATGAGACCGGTGACCACGTCCACCGACGGGCGCTGGGTGGCAAGCACCAGGTGGATACCGGCCGCACGGGCCTTCTGTGTGATGCGCACGATGGCCTCCTCGACATCACGCGGCGCGGTCATCATGAGGTCGGCGAGTTCGTCGACCACCGCCAGAATGAAGGGGTACGGGCGATACTCACGCTGGCTGCCCAGTGGCGTGGTGATCTCTCCGGAGCGCACCTTCGCATTGAAATCGTTGATGTGCCGGACCTTGCTGGCCTGCATATCCTGGTAGCGCTGTTCCATCTCTTCGACCAGCCAGGCCAATGCCGAGGCCGCCTTCTTCGGCGAGGTGATGATCGGCGTGATCAGGTGCGGGATGCCTTCATAGGGCGTCAGTTCCACCATCTTCGGGTCGATCAGGATCATCCTGACCTCCTCCGGCGTGGCCCGCGCCAGCAGCGAGACCAGCATGGAGTTGACGAAGCTCGACTTGCCCGAGCCGGTGGAACCGGCGACCAACAGGTGCGGCATCTTGGACAGGTTGGCCGAGATGAAGTCGCCCTCGATGTCCTTGCCGAGGCCTACGACCAGCGGGTGGTGATCGCGGCGGGTTTCGGGGGCGGTCAGCACGTCGGCCAGACGCACCATCTCCCGGTCGGTGTTGGGCACCTCGATACCCACCGCCGACTTACCCGGGATCGGGGCGAGCAGACGAACACTGTCGGTGGCCACCGCGTAGGCGATATTGCGTTGCAGGGCGGTGATTTTCTCCACCTTCACGCCGGGGCCGAGTTCGACCTCGTAGCGGGTGACGGTGGGGCCGCGGTTGAATCCGGTGACCGCGGCATCGACCTTGAACTGCTCAAGAACTCCGGTGATGGCGGCGATCATGTCGTCGTTGGCCGAACTGCTCTCCTTCGGCGGATCTCCCGCGATGAGCAGGTCCAGCGACGGCAGCGTGTAGGGGCCCTCGATCACCCGATCGACAACGGGCATTTGCGCTTTCGGCTTGGCCTTCTTGGTCGACTTGACCACCGGTGCCTGCTTGGGCGCGGGGAGGGCAGGCGCCTCGGCGACCGCTGCTTCGTCCTCCTCAAGCGGATAGTTGTCCATCGGGGTGGCACCACGCGTGAATTCGCGTGGTGCCTCGTGGTCGTCTTCGGGCTCGGTGTCGTCGTAGTCCTCGCAGTCGTCGTAGTCCGCGTCGTCCCATTCGTCGTAGTCACTGGGCGCGAACATGTTCCGAAGGGTGTCAGGGACGTCGCGGATTGTGGTGCCGGTCAACAACAGCACGCCGAAGACGATCGCCATCACGAGCAGGGGCGCGGCGATCCATGCGGTCATCCCTTGTGCGAGCGGTCCACCGATCACGAAGCCGACGAATCCACCTGCGGCGGCACGGCCCTCAGCGGAATCCGGAGATCCCGCGAACAGGTGCCACAGGCCCAGAATCGGCAGTGCGACCATGGCGAAGCCCAACAGCAGACGTGGACGTTCTTCCGGGTTGGGCTCGGTGCGCATCAGGAACACCGCGATCACCAGCGCGATGATCGGCACCAAGGCGACACCGGAGCCAACCACCGCACGGAAGGCATCGTCAATCCAGCCACCTACCGGCTTGGCGGCGTGGAACCAGGAGCTGGCCCCCACCACGAACGCCACGCCCAGCAACGCCAAGGCGATGCCGTCGCGCCGATGGCCATGCTCGATGTCGTGCGCGCGGCCCACCGACCGGAACAAGGATCCGACACCGTGCGCGCAGGCATGCCATCCCGCTCGCGCTCCGCGGCCCAGCGCAATCAGCGGCGTCGTCCAGTGCTGGTTACGACGCTGATCGCGTCGGCGTGGTGCCGGACGACGGGTCGGCGCGGTGTTGCGCGACCGGGGTCCCGACTTGGTGTTCCGGCCACGCGAACGGCTGACAGTCTTACTCGCCATGGGCGACAGCCTAGTCGCAACAGCCACATCTGCACCATCTGCAACACGGGTAAAACCGCTAGTAAGCAAATGTTTTGTCACCTACGCGAGGCCGCCCCGAGACAGTCTCGTGACCTGAGAAACCCGTCTTAGCGTTCGGGCCGCGGCGTGATCTCGCCCAGCCAGGACTGATTCGCCGCGATATAGAACTGGTCGCCGTTGACACTGCTGGCCGAATGCCCCCGTAAGCAGTAGACACCCTCGTCCTTGGTGACGGCGCATTTGACGGCCCGGTAATTGAGGTAGTTACCCGGCGCGAGGACCGGCGGGCGCGTCGGTGTCATCGCGCAGGAACTGCTCGAAGTCCACCTGTTTGAACTTGGTGACGGAGGAAAACCGATCAGAATGTTGACAATTCTTGTTGCCAACATGGCCGCGTTCTCGCTAGCCTTCCCTGCATGAGTGACAACGACGTCCTAATACCCGAATCGGCCGCAGACACCCATCCCTACGACTACTACTGGCGGCCGGGCATGGAGCTGCGACCGGCACCGCCGCGCCTGCGATACGACGGGATGTGGACGCAGTCGCGCAAGGACATCCTCGAACCGTGGATAGACTTCCGCGAGGTTCCCCGCGAGACGCCCCGCACCAGGCTGCTCGTCGATCACCTGTGGCAGGGCGACGAACTCATGGACGCGGTGGTCGCCCGGTTTCGCGCGATGCGTGCGGGCGAGGGTCGCAAAATGCTGAATCAGGCCCTCGATCACGGCATCGAGACAGTCAACAACCCTCCGCAGGAACTGATCGACCTCTTCCACCATCTCGACAACCCACCCGACTGGTACGACCCGCAGCTCTGGGAGCGCGGCCGTCAACTATGGAATGACTCGTCGCTGGCCTCCAAGTACGGAATGGTCATCGGGGATGGTTTCGGCACCTTCGTCGGAGACGAAGTCGCCTACGCCACCGGAGCCACCGGCAGATTCGTTAACGACACCCTGCGGCGGAACCTGGAGACCACGGCATGGTTCCGCAAGATGACATATCGCGGTGCCCTGGAACGCTCTTCACAGCCCTTCAAAGACACCGTACGGGTACGACTCATGCACTCGCTGGTGCGGGCCGGATTGCGGCGGTCCTGGGGTGACGAACAATTCACCCATCACGGCAACCCGATCTCCAACTCGATGATGATGGGCGCTGCCATGACCTTCGGCCTCATCCCGCCGTTGATCGACCATCAGCATGGACGCACCCGCACCACGGCGGACCTGGAAGCAGCCGTCATGTACTGGGCGTACATCGCCTATGTCTTCGGCGTCTCCGAGGAATTGATTCCCAAGACCGTTGCCGAGGGGATAGAGACCATGGACTACATGGTTGCCTACGCCGGCGGGCCATCCGAGTGGACCGACACCATGATGGGTGCGGCACTCGGCTTTGTGGACAAGGGAATTGCCGGAAAACTGGGCCGACTTGCCCTTACCCCGGTGCTGGGAATCGCGGCCTACTACGGCGGCGAAGAGCTGACCCGCGCCCTGGTGCGCGCGACCCCGCTGCGCGATGCCCGGCTGCAGCCCTGGATAGCGATCGCCGGGGTGGCCGTGCGGGCGAACGTATGGCTACGCCGGCTCACCGACAAGCTGCCGGGCGCCAAGCGCCTTGCCCAGCAGCGCAATGGCGAGCTGCTGTGGTGGTCGGCGACGGTGCTCAATCAAGCGCTGGCCAAACTGGGCGGAATGACCGACACGTCCTACACCCACCACGACGCGACCGCGGCGACACCGGCCGGATGTCCGGTGCCGCACGCCCCGCGCATCAGTGCCTAGCTCTCGTTGCCCAACCAGGTCTTGCCTGGAGTGATGAAGAAGCGGGCACCCAAATAGCCGCCTGTATCGGAACGCGCTCCGGCGCAGTACAGATGATTCTCGGGTGCTGTCGCGCAACGAACATCGCGATACTCGACGTAGTTACTGGCAGGCAGCACCCGCTGCGCCTCTCTGGACGTAAATAGCAAACAATTTCCGCGACATGATTTACCTCTCCCCCGTTTCCTAAGAACGCCCCACGGCATATATCCCATGCATTCGTACACCGAAAAATGATACGCACAATAGTTAACTAGGAATTTTATCCATGCACAATCAGCTACCTTTCAGGATTACTCCTCAGGTCTCCGTGGATTCATCTATGGTTGTTCCATGACCGAGAAGGTCTCGCGCGACGACTACTTCAAAGCCGCATTCGAGCTGCTAGCCACCGGCGGCAAACCGGCGCTGACCACGACCGCGGTATGCCGCCGCCTGGGCATCACCACCGGGTCTCTCTACCACCACTTCGGTAGCGGGGCAGAGTTTTACAAGGCGGTCATCGGCCACTGGGAGAACGAGGTCACTCCGGCGCAGCGCAGGCGCGCCGACGCGGTGTCCGATCCCCGGGAACGTCTCGCGGTACTCGAACAACTGGTCCGCGACGCCGACCATGAGGCGGAAAAGGCCATCCGGGCCTGGGCTAGCACCGATCGTCATGTCGCCGCGGCGATGCAGCGAGTAGACCAAGTGCGGCACAGGCATCTGACCAAGAGTTACGTAGATGCCGGGTTCGATCCTGCCCGCGCAGACACCCTGGCCCGCATCGGATTTAGCATTCTTGTGGGCGCGCAACAGATCGGCACTCGAGTGGACCGGACGCGGCTCAATGCCGCACTCGACGAGTACTCCGTCTGGATCAACTCGCGGGTGCCTGCGGAGGCTGCCACTTCCCCTTGATACCGCGCACAGCGTATCGGCCGCTGCCATCGACGTCGGTTTCGGTACGGTGGAAATCGATCCACCCCCAACGACGAGAGGTGTTCCATGCCCACTGTGGTGGCGTTCCTGTATCCCCAGCCCGACAAGCGCGACGAGGTTCGTGCCGCACTGCTGGAAACGATTCCCCTGGTTCACGACGAACCTGGCTGTGGTCTCTACACCCTGCACGAAGCGCAGGATCGTTTCGTCTTCGTGGAGTCCTGGGCCAGCGGCGAGGCATTGGCCGAACACGCGAAGGCACCCGCAGTCACCGCTATGTTCGGCAAGGTGGGCCCGCTGCTGAGCCAGCCGCCGGAGATCGTTGTCGCCGAGCCTGTCCCCGCGGGCGACCCAGCCAAGGGTGACTTGGTCCACTGAGATGGGAAAGCTGGACGGCAAGGTCGCTTTCATCACCGGTGCCGCCCGCGGTCAGGGTCGTGCACATGCGATCAAGCTGGCCTCCGAGGGCGCGAGCATCATCGCGGTCGACATCTGCTCGCAGATCCCGTCGGTGGAGTACCCGATGGCCACCGCCGAAGACCTCGACCTCACCGTCAAAGAGGTCGATGCCCTGGGCCACGCCATCTCCGCGCACGAGACCGACGTGCGTGACCGACAGGCATTGCAGGCGGCGTACGACGCCGGAGTGGACGCACTCGGACCCGTCGACATCGTGATCGCGAACGCCGGAATCGCCACCCTGACCCCCGAATGTGGAGATGATGGCTGGCGTGACGTGCTCGACGTCAACCTCACCGGCGTCTATCACACCATCGAGGTGGCACGGCCGTCCATGGTGGAGCGCGACGCAGGCGGATCGATAGTGCTCACCAGCTCCGTGGCCGGGCTGACCGGCATGGTGATGGACAACCCCGGAGGGCTCGCGTACACCGCAGCCAAGCATGCACTGGTGGGGCTGATGCGCAGCTACGCCAACATGCTTGCGCCGAACAACATCCGGGTCAACACCATCCACCCCTCAGGTGTCGCGACTCCGATGCTGATCAATCCGGTGACCGAGAAGCTCTTCGCCGAAGGAGCACCGGAAGGTATGTCCGACACCGGCAATGCCTTGCCGGTGGTCCTGATGGAACCCGAGGACATGGCCAATGCTGTGGCGTGGCTGGTGTCCGAGGACGCGCGGTATGTCACCGGCATCGCACTGCCTGTCGACGCTGGATTCACCAACAGGCGTTAGCGGTGGCACGAACGAATCCCGCAACGAATCCCGCAGCCCAGACCGCTTACGGCCCCATGGCCATCGCGGCGATCGAGCAGCATGAGCGGCCCGGGCCCCAAATCGTCCACGACGAGCTGGCGGCCCGAATCCTCCCTGTCGGTCTGCGATGGTTTGTCCTGTCACCGCGTGGTCCCTGCTGATCACGCTGGCCGAGAAGAGCGGCCAGGGCGCCTGGTCGATTTTCGTGTACCGCAAGCGCGGCATCGACGACCAACTCGTCTCCTGTGCAGGCACATTCGACTCCGTTGTCGATCTGGGCGCCGGCATGGACACCTGCGGGTGTCGTTGAGCACGGACCACACCGATCCCGGTGTTCGAGGTCGACCAGCCGTTGAACTCCGCCGCCACGCGACGCGCCATACACACGGCGGTCGGTGCGATGCCGCCGTCGGCGCATCTGGTCTCCGTCGATTTCCAGCAGGACGATCTACCCGAAAAGCTGCACCGAGCGGTCGTCTCACCTTCACCTATGTCCAGCGCGATTTCATCGACGGCTCGAACTTATATGCAGACTCGATGCTGTACAGAATATTTCGAGTGCGCAACCAGGTATGGATGTTCGGCCTGTCGCCGGGTGCGGTAGCGCCCCTGCTCGCCGAGTACGGCTGGCGGGTGATTGAAGATGTCAGGCGGTCCCGAGTTCCAGGACCGCTATCTGACACCCGCCAGCCGCCGGCTCTCGATCACCCCGCTGGAACGGACCGTACTCGCCGAAAAGACCTAGTCGACGGTGAGCACGGTCGGCACGATCATCGGCTGTCGCCGATAGGTCTCGCCGACCCACTTGCCTACTACGCGCCGCACGGACTGCGCGATGCGCCCGGTATCGGTGACCGACTGTTCGGCAAGCGAATTCAACTCGGAGATCACCATCTCCGTCACCGGATCGAGCGCCCTGGCGTCGTCGGAGAATCCACGAGAGAACAACTCAGGCCTGCAGACCGGGCGTCCATTGCTGCGCACCACGACGGTGACGGCGATGAATCCACCGTTGCCCAGAACCAGACGTTCACCGACGGTGGCATCGGAAACATCCCCGTCGACGAGGCCGTGGACGAACATCTTGCCCACCGGCACCCGCCCGGATATGCGTGCGCGCTCGTTGTGCAAATCGACGCTCACGCCGTTCTCCGCCAACACAATCCGGTCCTCGTCCACACCGGCCTTGAGTGCAAGCCCCGCGTTGGCACGCAGGTGGCGCCAGGTGCCGTGCACGGGCATGACGTTGCGCGGCCGCACCGCGTTGTACAGGTACAGCAGCTCACCGGCGTAGGCATGCCCCGAAACATGCACCCGCGCATGGGTGTTGGTCACCACTCTGGTGCCCACCTTCGCGAGGGAATCGATGATGCCGTAAACGGCTTCCTCGTTCCCGGGCACCAGCGACGAAGACAGAATGACCAAATCGTCAGGGGTGAGAGTTATCTGGCGGTGATCACCGCGCGCCATGCGTGACAGCGCGGCCATCGGCTCACCCTGGGTTCCGGTGGTGATCAGCACGACGCGCTGCGGGGCGAGCTCGTTGGCCGCCTCCACGTTGATCAGATCGCGGTCGTCGACCTCGAGGAAGCCCAGCTCGCGCGCAATACCCATGTTGCGCACCATGGATCGGCCCACGAGTGCGACCCGGCGACCGTGTGTGACCGAGGCGTCGATGATCTGTTGCACCCGTGCCACATTGCTGGCGAAGCACGCCACGATCACGCGACCGCGCGCGGTTTCGATGAGCCGGTTCAGTGTTGGGGCGATCTCACTCTCCGACGGACCAACGCCCGGAACCTCGGAGTTGGTGGAGTCGACCAGGAACAGGTCAACTCCCCTATCGCCCAGTCCGGACAAGCCGGGCAGGTCGGTGGGACGCCGGTCTGGAGGCAGCGGATCAAGCTTGATGTCGCCGGTGTGCAGGATGGTTCCCGCCTCGGTGTGCACCGCGATGGCCAGCGCGTCCGGGATGGAGTGGTTGACCGCGAAGTATTCACATTCAAAGGGGCCGTGCGTGGAACGCTCTCCCTCGGTGACCTTCACGAATCTCGGGGTGATGCGATGTTCCCGGCACTTGGCCTCCACCAATGCAAGCGTGAATGCGGAGCCCACCACCGGGATGTCCGGGCGCATCTTCAGCAAGAACGGGATGGCCCCGATGTGGTCTTCGTGCGCGTGGGTGAGCACCAGTGCTTCGACATCGTTGAGGCGATCCTCAATGTGGCGGATATCGGGCAGGATCAGGTCGACCCCGGGCTCGTTATGTCCGGGGAACAGCACTCCGCAGTCGATGATGAGCAGTCGCCCGCGCAGCTCGAAAACCGTCATGTTGCGGCCGATTTCGCTGATGCCACCGAGCGCGGTGACACGCAGAGCGCCATCGGCGAGCAGCCCCGGTGCACGCAGATCCTCGGGTGGAGTTACCGCCACCTAGAGCACCCCGGCGGCACGCAAATCGGCGGCCAGTCCCTCGATCTGCTCCGGACTCGGCGGAACATTGGGTAGGCGCGGATCGCCGACCTCGATGCCCTGCAGCCGTAGACCGGCCTTGACGGCTCCCACCGCTCCCAGACGCCGGCATGCCTCGGTGATCGGCGCCACCTGAGCGTTGAGCTTGCGTGCCGTCTCGACATCGCCGGCGTTGTAGGCGGCCAGCAGCTCCCGCAGCGGCCCGGCAACGAAATGCGATATGACACTGACGAATCCGACCGCCCCGACCGAGAGCCAGGGCAGGTTCAACGGATCGTCACCGGAGTAGTAGACGAGGTCGGTACCGGCGATGATCTGAGCACCACCGTGCAGATCGCCCTTGGCATCCTTGACCGCGACGATGTTCGGGTGTGCGGCCAGCTCACGGATGATGTGGAAATCGATCGGGATGACCGAGCGCGGTGGAATGTCGTACAGGATGACCGGAACGTTCACGGCATCTGCGACCGCGGTGAAATGTGCCAACAGCCCCGACTGCGAGGGCCGCGAGTAGTACGGCGTGACCACCAGGAGGCCGTCGGCGCCCGCAGCCTCGCACTCACGGGAAAGCTTGATGCTGTGGGCGGTGTCGTAGGTGCCGGAACCGGCGATGATGCGGGCGCGGTCTCCGACGGCGGCCACCACCTCGCGCAGCAGGGTCAGCTTCTCGGCGTCGGAGGTGACAGGAGACTCACCCGTGGTCCCGGAGAGCACAAGGCCGTCGCACCCGGCGTCCACCAGATGAGCGGCCAGCCGGACCGCGGTATCGACGTCAAGGGCGCCGTCGGCATCGAAAGGGGTCACCATCGCGGTGAGCACGGTGCCAAGCCGCGCCACTGTTTCACCTGCTGTCACGGCACGAGGATACTCGCCCCGACCAACCGATTAACCCCCGGCGGCTGTGTTCTATCCCTCGTAGACCAGCGGAGAGATCGCGACCTCCGTGCCGTCGGCCAGTGTCGCGATGTCGAAGTCGCCGAAGATCGACGGAGCCAGGTCGGCGAGCTGGCGTAGACAGGCGATCGCCAGGCGCCGAATCTCCACGTCGGCATGTTCGCTGGCACGCATCGCGATGAAATGACGCCAGGCGCGGTAGTTGCCGGTCACGACGATCCTGGTCTCGGTGGCGTTGGGCAGCACCGACCGGGCGGCCTGACGCGCCTGTTTGCGCCGCAGTACGGCATTGGGAACGTCGGCGAGCTTGGATTCCAGCTTCTCCAGCAACTCGACGTAGGCCGCACGACTGGCGTCGGTGGCCTTGCGCAGCAGCGCTACCAGCTCCGGGTCATCCTCGACGGCGGGCGGCAACACCACGTTGGAGTCGGCCTCGGGAACGAATCGCTGGGAGAGCTGTGAGTACGAGAAATGACGATGGCGGATCAGTTCGTGGGTGCAAGAGCGCGAAATGCCCGTGATGTAAAAGGTGGCCGACGCATGTTCGAGCACCGACAGATGACCCACCTCGATCACGTGACGCAGGTAGCTCTCGTTGGTGGCGGTGCGCGGGTTTGGCTTGGACCAGCTTTGGTAGCAGGCTCGGCCCGCGAACTCGACAAGCGCCGGTCCACCGTCGGCATCGGTGCTCCAGTCGATATCCGGAGGTGCGATGAAGTCGGTCTTCGCTATCAGCTGCACGCGCAGCGGCACGATCTCAGCCACGCACAACACCCTATCGAGGCCGTGCTCCCCTGCCGAAACTCCAGGCGCGCCGCCTACCATCGGCCCGGTGAGCTCCTGGACGCTTGGACCCGAGAACGGCACCCTCACCCTGCACACCGGCGTCACCGGGCGGGCGGCCCGCATGGGGCACCGGCTCACGATCGTCATGGATTCCTGGACCGTGTCGGTCGAGGGACCCGACGAACAACCCGCATCGGTGAGCCTCGTTGTGAACGTCGACTCGCTGCGGGTGGACAGTGGCGAGGGCGGCCTGACGCCCCTGACCCAGCCCGAAAAATCCATCGTGCGGTCCAACGCGTTGAAGACGCTGGATGCCAAGCGATTTCCCACCGTCGAGTTCCACGCCGCGGAGATCGCCATGAATGGCGGTGAGTACCGGCTGCATGGACCGCTAACCATTCACGGAGTGACGCAGGCGGCTGAAATCGACCTTGCCGTGGCCGCGGACGGCGATGCCCTGCGGCTGAGCCTCAGCACCGAGGTCTCGCAGCGGGCTTACAACATCAAGCCCTTCTCCATGGCGATGGGATCGCTGAAGGTCGCCGACGTGGTCACCGTGTCTTTCCAAGCCCGCTGCCCTGCTGCCGAGCCGCGCTAACCCACACTCGTGCGCAGCGCCTTCACCAGATCGCCCCGTGTGCCCACGGACACCGAGCCAAGCCCCAGCCAAGAGGCCATGCTGGTCAGCTGCCCTGCCAGCGGGCCGGCGATGCGCGCCGGTTCCTGTCCCTGCTCGGCGAACGCACCGACGACGTTGAGTGCCCCGGCCGCACGGTCGGCCTTCAGATCGACCCTGCCGACCAGATGCCCGTCGAGCAGAAACGGCCACACGTAATAGCAGTACTGCCGCTTGGGCGCCGGGGTGTAGATCTCGATGCGATAGTGAAAATCGAAGAGCCGCTCGACCCTGGGGCGGAAGAAGATCATCGGATCGAAGGGACACAACAGTGCCGTACCCCGATCGGAGCGTGGAATCGTCTGGCCGGCGGCAAGGTACGCCGGCGCACTCCACCCGTGGACGGTCACCGTCTCGATCTCCCCGGTACCGGCGAGTGTGGCCAGTGCCGGCTTGATCTGCCCGGCTGAGAGCCGAAAGTAGTCGCGAATATCGGCCTCGGTTCCCACTCCGAGTGCGCGCACCGCGCGACGGGCCAGCGCCAGCACCGCCTCCTCGTCGGAAACCTCACGTTGATAGATCTCGGCGGGAATCACCTTGTGCGCCAACTGGTAGTGCCGCGAGAAACTCACTCGCTTGTCGGTGGTCAACTCACCCGAGGAAAACAGGGCCTCGGCAATCCACTTGGTCTCGCTGCGATCCCACCACGGGCCCTTGCGCCCCGGAGCCTCTCGTTCCAGGTACGCCTCGATCTGGCCGGCGGGACACGGCCCGAGCTCGGCCACGGCAGAGAGAACCTGGTCAACCAGCTGGGGATTCTTCTCGACGAACTTTGCGCCCACCGGCCGTGCCGGTACTCATGCATCCGCCAACGCATCAGCGGCCAGTCGTCGATGGACATCAGCGCCGCCTCGTGCGCCCAGTACTCGATGAGCAGCCGTGGTGTGCGCGCGCTGTGGCTCCAGGCGGCCTCGTCAAGAAGAGCGCGATCGTAGGGACCGAGCCTGCTGAATACCGGCGCATAATGGGCGCGCACCGCCACAGAGACCGAATCCAGTTGCAGCACCTGGATTCTCGATATGAGCTTACGCAGATGCGCCCGAGTTACCGACGCCGCGGGCGCGTTGGTGAAACCCTGCGCCGCGATCGCGATCCGGCGGGCCTGCGCAATGCTCAGCGTCGAGCCACTCACCGGTTTCCCACGAGTCGGGCCAGCCAATCTGGATCGGACGGGTCAACGGCCTCCCCCGAGCTGTTGACGACGCCGGGCACGCCACCCAGGCCGTGGTGGGTCAGCTGCTGCTCGTTGCCCGCGGTGCGTTGATGATCGATGTCGCTGACCTGCAGAGACGAAATATCACGCAGCACATCACCCGTCACGCCGGCACCGGCGGCGATCTCGCTGATCTGAAGATTAGTGAGGTTCCCGACGCCCTCGACCGGCTGCCTGCGGAACATCTCGCCGACGAAACCCAGAATCACCGCGTCGGCGGCACCCGCCTTGTCGATCAGGAACAGGGACGCGGCAGCCCGGGACGAGTAGTCACCACTGGCCGAAATCCGGTCCAGAAAGCTCACTGGCCGATAGGTCACTTGCAGGCGCCCCTCGGTGACGTATTTGGTGATGTCCTCGCCGTATTGGGCTTCGAACTGCTGGCAGAACGGGCATTGGAAATCGACGAACACAGTGATGCCCGCGGCGACATCCCCGGCGCTGCCCACCGTCACTCCCTCGCCCTGGCCACTTCCCCAGCCCGAGGCTTCTGAGGGCGCCGAAGGGGCACCGTCCACGACGCGAGTACAGCCGGTAAGTACCAGCAGCACCACGGCCGCCAGCAGCAGCACCGGTCTCACCCGTCAGCCTTGCGGTAGCTCAGGAACTGATAGCGCAATCCGGACTCGCTTGTCTGCCAATCGTTTTCCTCGACGACCCAGCTCTCGTCCAGCTCGGGAGCGACGGCGTCACCCGGCACGTCAGCCTTCACCACCGTCACCTCACATCGCTGGGCCAGGGGCAGGAACAGCCGATAGATCTCCCCGCCGCCGATGACCCATGGCGCCTCATCCGACGCCGCCAGGGCCGCATCCGCGCAGCCCACGGCCAACGCGCCATCCGGTTCGAACAACGCGTCGCGCGTCAACACGATGTTGGGCCGGCCCGGCAACGGCCGGACACTGGCGGGTAGCGACTCCCAGGTCTTACGACCCATGATCACCGTGTGCCCCATGGTGATCAGCTTGAAGCGCGCCTGATCCTCCGGTAGTCGCCACGGAATCGCACCGTCTGCTCCAATGATGCCGTCGTGGGATTGCGCCCAGATCAGCCCGATGGTTCCGGTCATACCGCGACAGGCGCCTTGATGGCCGGATGATGCTGATAGTTCTCGACCGTGACGTCTTCATACTCGTAGTCGAATATTGAATCACGCTCCGCCAGAACGATTCTGGGATACGGATAGGGTTCTCTGCTGAGCTGTTCGGTGACCTGCTCGACGTGGTTGTCGTAGATGTGGCAGTCACCGCCGGTCCACACGAAGTCTCCAACACCGAGTCCTGCCTGCGCCGCCATCATGTGGGTGAGCAGCGCATAGCTGGCGATGTTGAACGGAACGCCGAGGAATAGGTCGGCACTGCGCTGATACAGCTGGCAGCTCAACTTGCCATCGGCGACGTAGAACTGGAAGAAGGCATGACAGGGCGGCAGCGCCATCTGCGGGATTTCGCCGACGTTCCAGGCCGAGACGATGTTTCGGCGCGAATCCGGGTTGGTGCGCAGCATCTCCAGTGCGCCACTGATCTGATCGACGTGCTCGCCGGAAGGGGTGGGCCAGGACCGCCACTGCACTCCATAGACCGGCCCCAGTTCGCCGGTCTCCGAGGCCCACTCGTCCCAGATCGTGACCCCGCGCTCTTGCAGCCAACGCACGTTCGATTCACCACGCAGGAACCACAACAGCTCGTAGATCACCGACTTCAGGTGGACCTTCTTGGTGGTGATCAGCGGGAAGCCGTCGTCCAAGCGGTAGCGCAACTGGTGGCCGAAGACGCTGCGGGTTCCGGTACCGGTGCGGTCAGACTTCGGCGTGCCCTGGTCGAGCACGAGACGCAACAGATCCTCGTAGGGAGTGGGAACGAGCACGCAGCTAGCTTACGTCGGATCTACGACGATTCCAGGCCCGCCGCACGCAGCGCGCCCCGCACAGAACGCCGCTCTAGAGTTCGGCAAGCGCTTGCACCCCGGAGACGATGTCCGCGCGCAGAGCGCCGACCTGTTCCTGGGTCGACGAAGCGGCAGGCAACTTGCCGACGATGGTGAACTCATCACCAATCGAACAGACCTCGTAGCGGGAGGCCTCGGGCGATCATGATTCCGTTGGCTATCTCGCCGAGCGCGGCAGAAGGAACCAGATGCTTGCGATAGTCCACCAACGATGCGAACCCCAGGTTTACCGGCTCGTCGGCGTCACCGAGGATCAGGGCGCGCTCGGCGAGCGCGATCACGGCGGTGACGGGCGTGCCATCGCGGTCTCCGGAGCATCGGGAATGGGCTGGCGCGGCGGATCGGGAATCACGCCCGTGGCCACGATGTCGGTGTAGAGCCGCACATCCGCGATCGAATGATCCACCCCCACCGCGACGGCGCTACCGGACTCGCGCGGATCAACCCAGGATAGCGAATGTTCCATCGTCGAGCTAAGCACAGGAAGTGACGCGATTCCGTGAGCGGCGTTGTCCGCGCCGGTACGACAGTGTCCCGCACGGGCTCGGTGGTCACCCTAGAAAGGCGGTCAACGGGATCGACCCGCGCGGCGAGGTCCAGATCACCGCGCAGCCAGGCGATATACCAGATAGTCGTGTACTTGCGCAGATGGTTCAGTTCCGACTCTGCCGCCGAGAGCATCCGCTGGGTACCGGCGGTCTCGGCCGGGCTTCAAATTTGCCGCGGAATGACCAGCCGGCGCGGCTATCGGGATTTCGGTGATCGGCGCCGCAGCCTGCCACCCAGCCCCTGCAGGCTCCGCAACACCGTGCGTGCCGCGTAAAACCCCGCCACCAGCGTCAGGGCCAACATGACCAGGAACATGATCAACCAGTTGCTTCGGGTGTGCTCGACGTTCCACCAGATCACGGTGAACAGAACGGCGCCGATGAAGACCAGAACGTCCCGCCAGCCGCCACCGTAGGAGGAGGCGGCCTCGCGTAGCGATCGGCCACGATCACTGCTGGCCACGAGATCATCGATCCGCTGATCGATCATGCGCTGGAACGCCGCGCGGCGTGCGGTCTGTTCCTCGGGAATGCGGTCGAGCAGATCGAGATCCTTGGCGATCAATCCCCGGATATCCGGCGGTTTGAGATTGCCCGCCACCGCACCGAGCAGCGCGCCACCGGCGATGGGTGCGGCCCCCAGGGCAAGTTCTGCAAGTCCGGGCATACCTGTCTCCTCAGTGCATCAAGATCGCGGCGAGCGTGCCGCCAAGGTTATAGGCCTGCTCGCGCACCGATGCGTCGATCGGACCGACCACCTCCAGCACGTCTACCGCCTTCTCCAGGGCCAACCCGGTCGCTATCTTGACCACGGCGGCCGCCGCACCCACCGTGTCGTTGCTGCCGTGCACCCACAGGCCGTAGGGACGCGTGGCCACGTGATCCAGACTCGGGTAGTAGACGGTGTCGAAGAAGTGCTTCAGCGCACCGGACATGTACCCAAAATTCGCCGTGGTGCCGAAGAGATAGCCATCGGCGTCCAGCATGTCGGAGATCGTCGCGGCCAGCGCCGGCCGGGCAACCACCTCGACTCCGGAGATATCGGGGTCGTTGGCGCCCGTCAACACCGCGTCCAACAATTCTCGGGTGGCCGGCGACGGGGTGTGGTGCACCACCAGCAGGCGCGTCATCTGGCGGCGTCCTGCTGCATCCGCACGGCGGTACGCATGGTCTCGCGTGCCCGGCTCCGGTCCCCCGCATAGTCATATGCGCGCGCGAGCCGGTACCACCCCACCCAATCATCGGGATCGGCCTCGACCTCGGCCTTCACGGCCGCGAAAAGAGTATCGGCGTCCTCGCGGTTGACCCGCCCGGAAGGAGTCGTCCGCAGCGCGCTCACATCCAGGTCGCGGCCGTGCTCGGCAGCCAGCGCGGCGAGACGCTGATGCGCGAAACCTGCACGCAGAGTAGCGATCATCGCCCATAGTCCGATGAACGGAAGGATCAGTACCCCGATCCCCATACCGATCGCCGCGGGCTTCCCGGTCTGCACCAGGGCGATACCCATCTTTCCTAGGATCAGGAAGTACACCACCATCGCCGCGCACAGGAACGCGATGAGGATTTTGACCCGGGCAGAGGCGGACACTACAGCTCCAGCAGGGGCTCGATACCGACCGTGAGGCCGGGTCGCTGGGCGATGTTGCGCACGGCCAGCAGCACGCCCGGCGCAAAGGAGGACCGGTCGATGCTGTCGTGCCGGATGGTCAATGTTTCACCGGCGGTACCGAACAGCACTTCCTGATGTGCTACGAGTCCGGCGACACGCACCGCGTGCACCCGCACCCCGTCGACGTCCGCCCCCCGGGCGGCCTCGATCCCGGTACTGGTGGCATCGGGGCTCGGCGGCAATTCCTTGCGCGCTTCGGCGATGAGGCGCGCGGTCCGCATAGCCGTTCCTGACGGGGCGTCTGCCTTGTCGGGGTGATGCAGCTCGATGACCTCGACTGATTCGAAGAATCGGGCGGCCTGCTGAGCAAATTTCATCGACAACACCGCGCCGATCGCGAAGTTGGGGGCGATCAGCACTCCCGTCCCTGGGCTCTGGGCCAGCCAGGCCCGCACCTGATCCAGCCGCTCATCGGTAAGCCCGGTGGTCCCGACGACCGCGTGGATGCGGTTGGCTATCAGGTATTTCAGGTTGTCCATGACGACGTCGGGATGAGTGAAGTCGATGACAACGCTCGCGGCGGCGAGCGCCTCCAGCGCGTCGTCCTTGTCGACGGCAGCCACCAGGTCAAGATCGTCCGCGGCGTCGACGGCCTGACACATGGCCTGGCCGACCTTGCCCTGCGCTCCGAGCACTCCGGTCGCGATGTTAGTCACGCGGTCACCCTAATCCTCGGCGCACAGATGGCGGACAGGACGCCCGTTCGATGCCGCGCCCTTCGCGATGCGAAGGCGCCGCCCCGGGGGACGTCATTGCTCGCCAACACAAGTTCACCAGAAGGCCACGCCGCGTTCGCGCGAGCTACGAAGAAACTGTCGGGCGTTCGATTTGCCAGACGATGGCGTCAACTCCTGGTTGAGCCGTTTTTTGGCTACGCAGGCGTGCGCGATTGCGCCACAGCGAGCAATCAGCTGTGACCGACATCACGGATCTGGCAACCATTTGCCGATGTCACGCCAACCTCTCAGCTTCCTCTCAGAAATGCAGCTCTAGCTGCGATACCTCCCATTTCGCACAGGCGCTGGTACTCTTGTACCCATGTCGGGCCGCAAGCGATATGCGCGTGTAGGGGGCGTCGCGATCGCTCTCCTAGCGGCACTGTGCCTCCTCGGCCCCGGCACGCACGGGCAGATGCTGGGATGGCGAACTGCAATCGTTGGGTCTTCGCCAGCATCGAATCTGCTGCCCGAAGAGGTGCACGAGCACGTCAAAAGCTCGGTGAACGCGATCGCTACGCGGATCCGTCAGCAACCGGGTTCGATCCCGGTTCCCGCCGCATTCGTTCTGACGGCACTGTTGGGTGCCGCGTTGTTGGCGCTCCTGGCCTCGCGGGGTTTCGTGTTCTCGCGCGCCCCCGACAATTTGGGACGGCAACGCCTTATCACGATCGGGATAGATCGACGCTGAGCCGTCGCCGTGACGGCAAAGACGCCGTCATACGCGTCGTGTTTTCACTCATCTATTCGTTCATCTACTCACTGTGTCGCGCACAGGCTTCTGGCCGTGGCTGCCGTGACCTTTTATTCCGATAGGGCTTACTAACATGGCGACTTCTGTCACCGAGCAGGCTACGAAGCGGTTGTTGTTGCAGAATTTGCGGCACGATCTTCCGGCTTCCCTCGTTGTATTCCTGGTCGCGTTGCCGC
>JACHLF010000002.1 GCA_014204435.1 Mycobacteroides chelonae | reverse complement strand
GCGGCGGGAATCGAGTACTTCGACTGGATCTCGGCAACCGCATCGACCCCCTGCGGGGTGATGGCCAATGACTGCACGGTGCCAATCTTCACGCCACGCAACGCGACATCCTGCCGGGGCAGCAGACCCCCGGATTCGCTCAGCTTCACCGTGACGCGGTACGTCGATGCGAAGGGGTTGGCTCGCAACGCCCCGGCGAACAGGTAGGTGACCGCCAGAACCAAGGTCAGTGCCAGCGCCACACCCGACAGCACCGACTTCTGGCGGTGACCGGCACGCGCCACACCGACCACAGCATTCACGACCGCGTTGATCATCGCCCAGCTCCCGGCGGAGCAGCAGTAGGCGGGATGGTTTCAATGACGCCCGGCTCGGTGGGGCTGGGACGCACCGGAACGTCTTGACCGAACTGGCCCTTACCTACGACGCGTTCCTGCAGGCGCCACAGCGTGTATTTGACGGAACCGGCCAACTGAGCCCAGTTGTAGCGCTTGGGCCCGTGCGTACCGATATCGGCGTAGGAGCCCACGTCAGGTATCGAACCGAGTACCAGCTGGTCCAGCGAGGCGTGCAGCGAGAGCGAGTTTCCCGCAGTCGCTTTGATGGCCGAGGGAAAGATGCGGTTGAAGGCCGCCACGCTGGTATCGGGATCCAGTGCCACGTCATTCCAGGCCTTGGCCACCGTGTTCGCATCGGCAATGACGCTGCGGCCACTGGTGTCGGTACCCGCGATCGACGGAAACTTCTGCAGCTGACGTGTCGTGTCACCCAACATGAGCAGTAGTTCGGACAGCTGTGTTGTGTTGGACGCCAACGTCTCTGTTGCCGGCCCAGCCGCCTTAACGATGTCGGTGACCACCTGACTCTTGGCATCTACCTGATCTGCCAATTGCGATGTCTGCGTGAGGGCCTCGGAGATCTGCGCCGACCGCGAGTTCAGCGTTGCCAGTAGGCGGTTGGAGTCATTGATCAGATCTCCGAAAGCCCGACCCTGATCACCGGTGGCCTTACCGAAGCCATTGACAACGTTGCTCAGGTTGCGCACCGCGCCGCCATTAGAGGCCAAAGCGGCCGAGCTGAGCACGGCCTCCACGGTCGCGGCGGCGCTCGTGAAGTCAAGCCCGATCGTGTCCCCGTCCGTGAGCAACGGGCCATCGGTCGATGTCCCCACGGGAGGACGGATCGATACAAAGACATCACCCAGCGGTGTGGCCGAACGCAATTCGGCGGTACTGCCCTTGGGCAGCCGGACCCCATCAAGAATCCGAAGTGTGATGACGGCCGTGAAGTTACGCACGTACATCTCGTCGACCTGCCCCACGTCGGCGCCGGACAACTTGACCTTCGCGCTGTCAGGCAGATTCAGAACATTCGAAAACAGCGCGGTGAGGTGGTAGCCGCCACTGCCGATGCCGGGCGCCGGCAGCGGCAGGTCACCCAGTCCGTTGGTGGCACATCCGCTGAGGACGGTGGCAGTCATCAACGTGGCCGCTGCCATCCGCGCCGCCATCATTTCTGTCCCATCGCGGCGAGTCCATCCAGCACATAGGTCAGCCCGAAGTCAGGTCCATAGTCTTGTAGGGTTCCTGTGCTGCAACCCAATTGGCGTAAACCCATCATGTTGCAGATCTCTTTGTCCATCTGACTCTCGAACAGCAGCCGGTCGGTCATGAACCGGATACGCAGACGCTTGTTGTCCTGGTCCACGGCGTTGTACATGTTGTCCCAGGCCAACGGTTGGACGTCAATCCACTCGGAGATCTCACGACGGTTGTCGACCACCGCCTTCAGCGCGGTGTTCGAATTCAAGATGGTTTGTTTGAGGTGGTCCCGATTCGCCTCGACAATGTCACCGGCCTGCTTGACCAGCTCGTTGAATCTGCGTCCGGTAGAGCCGGTGCCCAACGACTCCTCATCGAGGATCTGGCTCAGTTGACGCACGGTGGAGGCGAATTCACGCAGCTTGCCATCGTTGGCTGCCGCCGCATCGAACAGTGAACTGACGTTCTTGATGATGGCCGTCAACTGCTCGCGGGTTGTCGTTCCCCCCTCTGAGCTCAGGCGCAGAGCCTTGGACAGCTCGCCGAGCCCAGCCTTGATCTTCTCTCCATTGCCGTCGGCAATGCGGGCGGCGGGGTCAATGACATCGGCTACCGGCCCCTGTCCCTTGCCATCGCCCTTGAGAGACAGCGAAAGCCGATCCAGCATGCCCAACACACGATCAAACTCCACCGGAGTCTTGGTGTGATCCAGCCCGATGGTGTCGCCGTCCTTGAGCGTGGGACCACCGCGGTAGGGAGGCGACAGCTCCACCTGGCGATCGGTCAGGATTGACGTAGATAAGGTGACGGCCTGTGCATCGACGGGCACCTTCACGTTCTTGTCGACGGTGAACTGCACCTCCACATAGCCCGGCATGGGCGTGATCTTGGTGACCTTGCCCACTGGCATACCCAGCACCGCAACCACATTGGATTCATAAAGACCCGAAGCGCTCTCGAATTGCGCAGTCAGCGTAATGTGGTCGGTCGCCGACTTCACCCAAAACGCCCCTGCACCGACAACGGCTGCAACCAGCACGGCCAGTGCGCCGATCCCTGCGATCAGCCGACTTCTTCTGACACCCTTGTTCATCACTTGCAGTCCTTGAAGTACGGGATCATTCCGAATTGCTTGGCACGTCCGCTGATCGCGCACATCCACGAATCGACCAGCAAGCCGTTCGTCAGATTGATATCGATGGCGTTACCGGTGCCGGTCGAGTTGGCGATACCGCGTATCAGAACTGGCGCGATCGGGTACAAGCTGCGTAGCAGGTCATCGTGTTTACCCAGCATGTCCGAGAGCTCATGCGCCGTCTTGAGCATCGCGTCGAGCTGCGCCCGGTCCTGGACGACAACCTTGCTCAGTTGTTCCACCAGATTGGTGAATGACTGCAGCATCGCGTGAAAGGTGTTGCGGCGCGTCACAATCTCTTCAAGGATGTCCTGCCCCTGATTGATCAGGACTCCAATACCCGACTGCTGTCGCCGCAGCGTGCTGGTCACCTTCTCTGTGCTCTTGAGCAGTGTGCCTAGCTGATCGCGCCGATCGGCGATGACCGAGGACAGCGATTGGATGTTCTCCATCGCCCGCGGAACAACATCGGGCAATCCCTGAAGCTGCGTACCCAGCACACTGAGAGACTGCGCCACCTTGTCGAAATCGACCTGCTCGAAAGTGTTGGTGGCTCCCGCCAACACAGCCTGCAGATCATAGGGAACCTCGGTGTGCGCAAGGTCAATTATTTTGCCCGGCAGCGAATCTGACCCTCTGGGACGCAGATCCAGATAGCGCGACCCCAAGATGGTGGTGACCCTGATCGATGCCTTGGTGTCCTTGCCGAGACGGATGTCGTCGCGGACCTTCAGACCAGCTTCGACATGATCACCCACCAGCTTCATGCTCGTGATGTTGCCGACGGGGATGCCCGCCACCGTTATCGGCTGACCCGGTCGTAGCGAGGCCGCCTGGACGAACTCGGCGGTGTAGCTGGTGTACCCCAGGCCCAGCGCCTTTAGCAGCAACATCGCACCGATGAGACTTGCGATCACCGCGATTGCGATGAAGCCCAGCCAGATCTTGTGGTAGGTCTCGATGGGCCTGTTCTTGATCTTCTGCCACCTAGATCGCTCAGCCATTGGCCATGTTCCTGCATCGCGGGGTGTACTGGGCCACATTCCCGGGGGTCGCGGCGTTGACGATGATCGGTATCACGTCATTCAGGCCGGGGAAGAAGCCGGTGAGATTCAGATCGCACATGTAGACGTTGATGAACGCGCCCTCGGAGTAGAAGCGAGACAGGCCCTTCAGCACGATCGGCAGGTTGTCCCCGAGAAATGCGTACTGCGGTTCGATGCCCACCACGTGGTGGGCAAATCCCGGTTGCCGGGTGATGATCTCTTCCAGCGAGGGGAACACGTCGTTGGTGATCTTCGAGAGGCGACGCATGGTCTGCGACAGTGAGCCTGCCGCAGACACCAGCTCGGGGCGCTTGCTATCCAAATCCGACACCATCTGACGCGTCTGGGTGAGCACCTTGTCCAGGCTCTCGTTCTGCTGCGCAAGATTTCCGGTCACGGTATTCAAACTGGTGATCGCGTTACCCAGCGCCTGGTCGCGACCCTCGAATGTCTTTGTCAACGTGGATGTCTGGCTGACCAAAGTGACGATGGACGCATTGTCTCCCTGCAGGGATTGGATAACACCCTTGGTCAGGTTGTCGGCCTGCTCGGGGGACAGCGTGCTGAACAGCGGCTCGTAACCGTTGAGCAAGGTGGTGACGTCGAAGGACGGGTCCGTGCGCTCCACCGGAATGGTCTCTCCGGCGGCCAGCACTGTGCTGCTGGCGGGGTTACCGGACTTCCCCTGTGACAGGCCCAGATAGCGCTGTCCCACGATGTTTTGGTAGGTCACCGAGGCTATCGTGTTGCCATACAGTTTCTGATCGTTCTGGACCACGAAATCGACCCGGGCCTGCTCGTTGTCAACCAGCTCGATCTTCTGGACGCGACCGACCCGCACACCGGCAATGCGCACATCATCACCTTCGCGCAATCCGTACACATCGGTAAAGCGCGCCGAATAGGCTGTGGTGCTTCCCGATACCTCCCGGAGCAGCGTGGCGTACACCAGCCAACCGAGCGTCAGGGCCACGGTCATGAAGACCACAAGACCGATCAATGGACCACGGAATCTCATGAGGGTCCTTCCTTGACGAACGACACCGCACTCCCCCTGGCCACCGGGCCGAGCAGCAATTGGGTTGCGGAAGTCGCTGAGCCGCCTGCGATGACACGGAGTTGATCCTGCTCACCGCGGCTGCCGACGGGGCCGACGTTCCCGCCGTATGAGGCAGGGGCCATAGCCGGTCTACCCGCCCCGCTGATGCCGCCGGGAGCCACGGGCGCGGGTGGAATCGGGGGCGCAGCCGGCGGCGGAGGCGGTTCCAGATCGTCGGGATCGACCGTGCCGGGCACCCGGGGTAGCGGGAAGGGCTGCCATGGCGGCAATGGCGGGTTAGGGTCGGTCAGATTCGGACCACCCGGTGGCACGACATACGGAGGGCCAACCGCGACCAGATTTCCGTTGGGGCCGATCACCGTTCCGGCGGGTGGAGCCAGGTCTGCCGGCGGCTTGAAGTTCTGGGGCAACAGGGTCTGGGGCAGATCCGGACGTACCACCTGCTCGGGAGCGGTGAAACAGCTGGGGCCCTTCACGTCTCCGTAGCGAGGGCAGTCCGCGCGCGTGTAGGTGTAACTCGGCGCCAAGGTGATGGAGATCGGCATGTTGGGGACGTCCCGATCTGCCATCCACATCTGCTCGAACCAGTTCCGGGACAGCTTGTTGATGTTTCGGAAGATCGGGACGAACTTGTCTGCGTTCTTGGCGAAGACACCGATCGGCGGGGTGAGTTCGGTGGTGATTCCGATGAGTTGGTCAGTGTGGTTGTCAAACGCCTGCTTGTTGGTGCCCACCGTGGTCAGCCCGGCGTGTAGCAGCGTCGTAAGCTGCTCGCGCTTCTCGGCGAGGGTCTGCATGGGTTGCACGGCCTGGTGCAGTGAGTCCAAAAGGTCGGGGGCACTTTGTTTAAGGCCTTCGGCCGCGTTCAGAAGCGCCGAGGCCGTGGACGGCCCCGTGTCGGTGGCCACGATCGCGTTCAACTCAGTGATCAGCCGGTTGAGCTGCGCGCCGCCGGCCAGCAGCTTGACCCGGCGACTGTCGGTGGCGGCGCCGACCGCGGCCAAGATGCCCACCGAATTGTCCTCGCGGCCACGTCCGGTGGCGTTGAGGACATCACGCAGCTTGCTGACCGTGGTCTGGAAGAGCACCGTGGGCAGCTCTTGATCCTCGGCGATGTGGGCACCCGCGCGGATAGGCGCACCGGGCCCGCGGTCGACCAGCTGCACCGAGGACACCGCGAACACGTTGCTCGGCACCACGCGGGCGGTGGCCGTCGACGGGATGGACTTGACGTACTGCGGTTTCAGATTGATGTGCACGAAGTTCGGCTTGGTGCCGGTGGCCGGGGTGACGTCGTCGACCTCACCGACCAGCACGCCGTGATATTTCACATCTGACTTCTGCGGCAGACCATCACCAACATTCATCAGGTCGGCGACCACGGGTACGTAATCGTTAAGCCGTCCCGCAGATTTCAACAACATGGTGCCGGTGAGCGCCACGATCGCCGCGAGCGTGACAACGGAAAGCGTCAGAAGCTGGTTATCTGACGGACCGCGCCCATCCACTTCAAAGGGGTTAGGCATCTATCCGCCCAACCTGGCACCGGCATCCACGCTCCACAGCGCCATGGTCAGCAGCATGTTCACCATGACCACAACCGTGATGGCCGCGCGCATGGCGTGGCCGGCGGCAATTCCCACACCTTCCGGTCCGCCGCTGGCGTAGAAGCCGTAGTAGCACTGCACCGTCGAGGCGATCCACACGAAGACGACCGTCTTGATGATCGAGTACACGACGTCGATACCGCTCACGCCAATGCCGAAGTAGTGCAGATACGACCCCACCGAGCCGCCGCTGAGAATGCCCACCATCACCTGACAGGACACGTAGCTGATCGCAAGGCAGGCCAGGTACAGCGGGATCACTGCGATGATCGCCGCCATCAGCCTGGTGGTCACTAGAAACGGAATCGGTCGAATCGCAACCGAATCCATGGCATCGATCTCCTCGGCGATCCGCATTGAGCCCAGTTGCGCGGTGAACCGGCAACCTGCCTGCATCGCGAATGCGAGGGAGGCCATGATCGGTGCGAGTTCACGAGTGCTGGCCAAGGAGCTGATGATGCCGGTGGCGGGCCCCAGCCCGAGAAGGTCCAAGAAGTTGTACGACTCGATGGCCACCAGGGCGCCCGCGGTAATACCCAGGACCAAGGCCACTCCGGCGGTTCCGCCGCCGACCACCAATGAGCCATTGCCCCAGGCGATATCGGACAGATGACGCAGAAACTCCTTGGGGTACTGCCTCAGCACCACCGGAATGCCGCTCAGGGCGCGGAAGAAGAAGGCCACCATGTGGCCAAATCGCATCAGCGGTCGGCGACCTCTGTTGTAGACGCGTATGAATGGTCTGCGCCCCGGCAACAGATAGCTGGATACCGTCATCTCACAGCCCCGTCCGCGGGAACAGCATGATGTACAGCTGGCTGATGGCGACGTTCACGACCATCAGTAGCAAGATCGATTCGACGACGGCGGCGTTCACGGAGTTGGCAACACCGATGGGCCCGCCCTTGGTCGACAAGCCCTTCTGGCAGGCGACCACCGCCACGATGGCGCCGTAGATGATGGCCTTCAGGACCGCCAACACCATGTCATCGGGAGTTGCAAAGGAGGCGAAGTTCGATACGAAACTGCCGGGTGCGCCGCCCTGCCAGTAGACGTTAAACAGGTAGGCGCCAAGGAATCCTACAAAGCACACCACCGCGGTCAGTGCTACCGCGATCATGATGGCGGCGGCGAAGCGGGGGACGACGAGTCGACGGATCACCGAGACGCCCATGACCTCCATGGCGTCGGTCTCCTCGCGCATGGTCCGCGAGCCCAGGTCGGCGGTGATCGCAGAACCCACGGCAGAGGCCATCAACACCGCAGCCACCAGCGAGGCGGCCTGACGGATGATGGCGATACCGCTAGCGGCGCCAGCCAGTGACGTCGCACCGACCTGGCCCGCGAGCAGTGCGAACTGAATCGACAACGTCACGCCAATGGGCAGGGTCACCAGAATCACCGGCATCACCGCCGTTGCCGCCTGGAAGGCGCCCTGCCTGACGAATTCCTGCCATTGGAACTGTCCCGTGAATAGGTCGACGAAGAACCACTGGATGGTGCGGACCCCGAGCATGAACTGTTCCCCGACAGTGCTCAGGGATTCGAGGGGGTGGCGCTTGACGTATCCGGTAGCCCAGTCCTGGATGGCTGCGGCGCCGTCCTCGGCCGCGACCTGTCCGCCGGGTGCGGTCACGACGGACCCAGACACAGCGCACGACGCATTCGAGACTCCTCATTGAACCGCATTGCTGGCGCACCCGGGGCTGCGGCGCCGACGAGCGTTGACGATAAATGATCAATCGTTAATTGAATAGTCGGTAATATTGTAGATCACACCGATCGGTCTACTGTGCGCTGAGTCACATACGTTGGACGGCGATACCGCCTCCGCGTATCCGCATGTCGGGCGCGCCCCGAATCAAACGGCGAACAAGGGTTTTTGGGTATTTGCCGGTCTACGTAACCGTCCGAGCTATTCGCCGCCGAGCGCAGGAACAAAGATGGCTGCCGCCCTCAGCCTCTCCGCCCCACCCGAGGCGGTGACACCGAGTACGTGGAGCCTTAACCCCACACCCACGTGTCATGACCATTTGCTGCATGCCACAGCGCAAGCCAAGTAACCGCTATTCGTCGAGCCCGTGCTCGATCGCGTATCGCGTGAGCTCCACGCGATTGCCCAATTGCAGCTTGCGCAGCGTCGACTGCACATGATTCTCGACGGTCCGGTGACTGAGCGACAGCCGCGTGGCGATCTGCTTGGCGCTCAACCCCTTCGCGACGAGCCGTAGCACCTCAGTCTCCCGTTCGGAAAGACGCGGATTCTCGTCGGCATCGGTCGCCGGGGCGCTCGACATGCGACGGAACTCGCCGAGCACCAGTCCGGCCAAGCCCGGTGTGAACACCGCCTGCCCTTTGGCCGTTGCCTTCACGGCATCGATCAGCTCGGCGGCCGACGCACTCTTCACCAAATATCCTGTAGCTCCGGCTTTCACCGCTTCCAACACATCTTCGCGCTCGGCCGAGGCCGAGAGCACCAGGATGTGGCTGCCCGGGGACACGGCCAGCACCGCTGCGGTGGCCTGCGCACCGTCACCGTCGGTGAGTTGCATATCCATCAGCACCACATCGGGTTTCACCGTCGCTGCTATCCGGCCGGAGGAGGCGACGCCATCGGCGGTGGCCACCACGCGCAGCCCTGCAGCCTGCAGGTCGCGGGAAACCCCGTCCCGCCACATCGGATGGTCATCGACCACCATCACCGAAATCTGCTCGTTGTCCACGCTTTCGGTCACACACCCACCTCCTGAGACTTGGGCACCGTGATCTCCCATTCCGTACCCGCTCCGGGAGCCGTCTCCAGCAGGACCGCCCCACCGAGGTCGGCCACCCGGCCCAGGATCGAACGCGACACCCCCATGCGGCCCTCACGTTCGGCCTGATCGAGTCTGCCGTCGGCGATCCCGCTGCCGTCATCGCGCACTGTCACCACCACCGAGTCCTGCAGATCCTCGACGAGCACGTAGGCATGTGCCTGCGGTCCGGCGTGCAGTGCGACGTTGGAGAGTGCGCTGCGCACCACCGCGGCCAACTCACTGGCCATGTGCTGGCCGATGAGTACCGGGGAGCCGGGCGCGGACACCGACACCGCGGTACTGGCCTGAGTCCGCAGCAGCGGGCGCAGATCGACCAACTCGTCATCGGCGAACGTCGTCTGTGTCGCACCCGAGATGAGCTCCCTGAGCGCGACCTCCTGTTCTCCCGCGATAGCAGCCAATTCGGCTGTCGGGCCGCCGATCTCGATGCCGCGACGCTTCACATAGGACAGCACTTGCAACACTCCGTCGTGCACCTGCCGCGACAGCCGTTCGCGCTCTATCGCGGCGGCGGCCGCCCGTTCGGCGCGACGCAGTTCATGAAAAGTGCGCTTCGCGGTGGTCGACGCCGCACCGATCGCAAGGCCCACCACCACCAACGCCGGCATGGTCGCGTCGAGCCACAACGCGCTGACCGGAAGTCCCCGCGCCGCGATGCTGATCGCGGCGAGCACGAAACCGGATATGACGCCGGCAAGTTGTCCGCGCAGCAGCCCCATGGACACGACCGCGTTGGCCACCCACAACGTTGTCGGCAATGTTTGGTGTCCGCTATACCACTGCACGTCGACGACCAGGCGACCGGCCAGCATCAACGCGATCGCGATCACCTGATCGCACAACACCAGCTGCCAGCGACGAAACCAGTTGCGCGACAGAGCCACTGCCGCAAAACCCGTCCATATCGCCATACCGGCGCACAAGGCCCAGCTCAATGCCTGCCGGTCGTAGTTGGTATAAGACGCCAACTGCGAGGCCAGGAGGGCATATCCAAAGCTCGCCAATCGGAACACCTGCGCCGCGCGCCACAGCGATGCTGTCGGATCGTTGCCGCTTACCCAACGAGGGGCGGTTCCGGTTCCGGATGCCATGTGAATGCGTCAGTCCTTCGGCGGAGCCGGACCCAACTCCGGCACACCATTACCCGGACCAGCCTGCACCGCCGGTGGACCTTGGTCGGGCACCATCTCCGGATCGAGTATCTCTGCTTCCTCTTCTCCTTCAAGCAGATACGGACCATCGGAGTCATACGGTTCGATGAGCGCTCGGATGGCGGTATTGAGGACAGCAACCGTCGGTACCGCGAGGAGCGCACCGATGATGCCGCCCAACACACCGCCGGCCGCGATGGACAGCACCACGGCCAGGGCGTGGATCTGGACCGCGTGGCCCATGATGAGCGGTTGCAGCACATGCCCTTCCACCTGCATCACCACAATGACGATCACCAAGATCATGGCCGCGGTGAAGGCGCCCTTGGTGATCAGCGCGATGAAGACCGCCACGAATCCCGATATCGCCGCACCGATGATCGGAATGAACGCACCCAGGAACACCAGCGAGGCCAAGGGAAGCGCAAGCGGCACGCTGAAGGCCGCCAGGCCCACCCCGATGCCGATCGCATCGACCAGCGCCACCGCGACGGTGGCGCGCACGTAGCCGATCAGCGATCCGAAACCCAGCGCACCGGCACGGCGCACCCGCGAGCGCGCGTTCTTGGGGAAGATCCGGGTGACGAACTCCCAGATCTCCTTGCCCCCGTACAGGAAGAAGATGGTGGTGAACAATGTCAGCACGGCGCCGGTGACGATCTCGGTGACCGTGGTGGCCGTGGCCAGGGCTCCGCTGGTGACCTTGCCCTGGTTGTCCTTGATGGCGTTGACCAGTGCGTCACCAGCCTTGCCGATCTGCTCCTCGCTGATGTGGAACCGGCTGTGAATCGCCCAATTCTTCAGCGACTCGATGCTGTTGGTCAGCTGGGCCGACAAGTCCGGCAGACCTTTGATGAATTGGTCCACCACGAAGGTCAGGATCCCGCCCACCGCCGCGGTGCCGGCGAGTAGCACGACGACCACTGCCAATGAGCGCGGAACCTTGTGGCGCTGAAGGTAGTTGACCGTCGGCACCAGCAGCGCCGATCCCATCAGAGCCAGGAGCAGCGGGATGGTGATCGTCTTGAGATGCCAGAACAGCCACAGGAAGGTGAGTCCGAAGGCCAGCAACACCAGCAGGCGCCACGCCCAGGCCGCCCCCTTGCGCACATAGGGATGAACCGACTCGGCGGCGTCAGCATGCGTCATGCGCTGAGCCTAACGGCGATGAGCCGCTTGCGCGAAGAACCTCGCAATCAGCAACTATCCCTTCGCCGCAGGCTCGGCCAACACCTCCGACAGCCACTTCACGACGAGCTCCGGCTGCTCGTCGACGATGAAGTGACCGCAGTTGGGCACCTCAGTGATGTTCAGGTCGTCGGCGTGGTCCTTGAAGCCCTCGAGCAGCGAGGGGTGCACCGCCACATCGTCGAGTCCGAACAGCACCCGCACCGGCATGGTGAGCTTCTGATCGTCATAGGGACCACGCGCGAGATTCGCAAATTCCTTGCCGACCATGGACCGGTAGATCTTGGATCCGGCCACCCGGCGGTCGCGATCGCGGAAGCAGCTGCGGAAGAAGTCCACCGACTCCTTGGGCATCCCGCTACGGCGGATGAACCACCACAGCATCGGCGACAGATGCGACAGCGGTCCGACAACCGGAGCCCCCACCACCAGCTGGTAGGCCAGCTTGTGCGCGTGCCGGGCCACCCGACCCGGCTCCTGCCACACCGGCGGGATGTTGAGGACGGCCAGCCTCCGGATGCGCGACGGCGCCTTCAGCGCGACCAACTGGGCGGTCCAGCCGCCCCAGTCGTGCCCGACCAGATCGAACGAGTCCAGCCCCAGCGAGTCGGCCGCCGCCAACACGTCGGAGGCGAACTGCTCCTTCTCATAGCCCGTCGGGGCGACCTCGCTCCAGCCCGCACCGCGCAGGTCCATGGCATGCACGCGGTAACCTGCCGCGGCCAGGGCCGGGATCACCTTGTGCCACATCCACCAGTTCTCGGGCCACCCGTGCAGCAGCACCACCGGTCGTCCGTCCTGCGGACCGGCGACGGCGACGTGGATCTTCACGTCCCCGGCGTGCACGTACTGATGGTCCACACCGTCGAGAGCGGGCATGCTGCGCTGCGTCATGGACCGAACCCTACCGCGCAGTAGGTTCCATGGCACCACCCTGCCTGAGCTACCGGGCCAGCCCGACCTGGACATACTCGTGCTCTGGAGCAAGACGAACTGGCATGCTTCGTCATGTCACAGAAATTGGAGTAAAAACGGAGTAGACCGATCGGAATACTTGGGTGATGGAACGGCTACGCGAATGGTTTCGGGCCATGCATGTGCTGGGCCCACGGTGGACCGTGTTCGTTGCCTCGATGGTCGGCATCAACTCCGCTACTCTTCTGCTGCTGTTCTACTTTCTGCGTCACTGGATGCCCTTCAAGCGGCCGGCGAACGACTGGGTGTTCGAGAATGGCCCCCCGCTGTTTTGGGTGCTCTTCGGCCTCATGGTGGTGACGAGCGTCGGATGGGCCCTGCACATGGAGCACCGCCTGGCCCGCTGGTACTGCCGGGGCGGGCCACCCACCGCGCTGGAGCTGCGCACCGCGCTGACCGCGCCCCTGCAGCAGTCGCTGGTCCATCTCAGTGGGTGGGCGCTGGGCGCCGCCATCTTCATAGGCATCGGCGCCGCCCACGACTCCAAATGGACCCTGGCCACCATCATCGGGTGTGTGCAATCGGCGACGGCCAGTTTCGGCATCACCTACCTACTCGGTGAGCGCATCCTGCGGCCTATTGCCGCAAAGGCATTGAGCGCCAGTGAATTCCATGGACGATTCGCGCCATCGGTCTTTGTCCGGGTCAGGTTGAGCTGGTGGATCGGCACCCTGACACCGGCGATAGGAATCATCGCGTTGTGCGGCATGGCCCTGTGGAAGCCTGACGATTTAACCTCGACACGCGATCTTGCGCTTACCGTCCTGCTCATCGTCTCGACCACCCTGGTCGGCAGCTACGGACTTGCCCTGCTCACCGCCGGACAGCTGGCCGACCCGGTACGCCAATTGCGCACCGCCATAAGCGATGTGGCGCGGGGCGACTTCGACGCGCGCGTCGATGTGTACGACGGTAGCGAGCTGGGGGTCCTGCAGGCCGGTTTCAACCGGATGATGCAGGTGGGTGAGGAACGCCGTCAGCTGCGCGAGCTGTTCGGTAAGCATGTGGGCGCCGACGTGGCCAGTCAGGCGCTGCAGCTGGGCACCAATCTCGGCGGCGAGAACCGTTATGTCGCAGTGTTCTTCGTCGACATGATCGGGTCGACGTCGATGGCTTCCGACCGAGACCCCGAAGAAGTGCTGACGATCCTCAACGACTTCTTCCGCATCGTGGTGGAGGTGGTCGACAGCCGCGGCGGCTTCGTCAACAAGTTCGTCGGCGACGAGGCGCTGTCGGTATTCGGCGCGCCGCTGCACCGCCCGGATGCCACCACCGCATGCCTGGCCGCCGCGCGCGAATTGCGCGACCGCCTCACCGAAGACTTCCCCCACCCGTTCGAGTTCGCCATCGGCGTCTCGGCGGGACTGGCGGTTGCCGGAAATGTGGGCGCCACCGAACGCTATGAATACTCGGTGATCGGCGACCCGGTGAATGAGGCATCGCGCCTGACCGAGCTCGCCAAGCACCGGCCCAGTCGGCTGCTGGCATCCACCAACGCGCTGTATTTCGCCGACCCCGATGAACAGAAACACTGGGATCACGGCGACTCTGTGCTGCTCCGGGGCCGCACTAGGGCGACACACCTGGCGTGGCCTGCGGGAACCTGAAAGAACTGACCAGCTCGCGCCGTTACTGTAGTGCCCGTGCCCGATGACCGTGACCCTCTCGACGGCGGCTGTACGCCGCCGGAAGGAATCGGGGCGGCCTCGTGCCCGGACGACCCCGAAGCGGACACCGCACCCCAACCCGTCATCAAGCAGCGGGGAAAGTACTGGTGGATTCGCTGGGCGGTCCTCGTCGTGCTCGCCATCGTGCTCGCGGTGGAGATCGGATTCGTCTCCGATCAGCTGGCGTCGGCCTGGCGCAGCCTGAAGACCGCCAATGCCTGGTGGGTACTGGCGTCGGTGCTGGCGGCGACGTTCTCGATGCACAGCTTCGCGCAGATCCAGCGGACGCTGCTGCGCTCGGCGGGCGTGAAGATCCGTCAGTGGCGCTCCGAGGCGGCGTTCTACGCCGGGAACGCGTTGAGCACCACCTTGCCCGGCGGTCCGGTGCTCTCGGCGACCTTCATCTACCGGCAGCAGCGGCTGTGGGGCGCTACCCCGGTGGTCGCGTCCTGGCAGCTGGTGATGTCCGGGGTGCTGCAGGCGGTGGGCCTGGCGATTCTCGGCCTCGGCGGGGCATTCCTCTTGGGCGCCAAGACCAACCCGTTCTCCTTGATCTTCAGCATCGGCGGATTGTTGGCCATCCTGGTCCTGGCGCAGGCGGTCGCTTCGCGGCCAGAGATGCTCGACGGCATCGGGGTGCGGATCCTGCGCTGGGTCAACGATCTGCGCGGCAAGCCGCCGATGATGGGGGTCGCCCGCTGGCGCGAGATCCTCAAGCAGATGGAGGCGGTGACGCTGACCCGCCGGGCGCTCGGCGAGGCCTTCGGCTGGTCGCTGTTCAACTGGATCGCCGACGTGGCCTGCCTGGCCTTCGCAACCTACGCCGTGGGCAGCCGCCCATCCCTGGTCGGGGTCATGGTCGCCTATGCCGCGGCACGCGCCGCCGGGTCGCTGCCGCTCATGCCAGGTGGCCTGCTGGTGGTGGAGGCCTTCCTGGTTCCCGGTCTGGTGTCCTCCGGGATGACGCTGCCCGACGCGATCTCCGCGATGCTCATCTACCGCGCGGTCAGCTGGATCTTCATCTCCGCGATCGGCTGGGTCATCTTCTTCTTCCTGTTCCGCGACGAGAGCCACATCGACCCGGACGCGACCCCGAGCTCGACCAAAGAGCCCGAACCCCGCTCTGGCCCTCCACCGGACGGTCCGCCGGACAATTCTTCCGATCCCCCGAAATAAAGCGGACCATAGTCCGGTTGACATGAGTGTCCTACCCCCACACGTGAGGAGCACTCATGACCACCACCACCCCCGTTCTCGCCCCCGGAACCTGGACCATCGACCCGGTTCACTCCGACATCACCTTCTCGGTACGCCACCTGGGCGTTTCGAAGGTCCGCGGCTCGTTTACCGACTTCCACGGCGACATCACCATCGCCGAGGACGGCACCCCCTCGGTGTCGGCCACCATCGACGTGGCCTCGGTGAGCACCCGCAACGACCAGCGCGACACCCACCTGCGTTCGGCCGACTTCTTCGACACCGACAACCACCCCACCGCCACCTACCGGTCCACCTCGGTGCGCGCCGATGGGGACGACTACATCGTCGACGGTGAACTGACCCTGCACGGCATCATCCAGCCGGTCTCGCTGAACCTTTCCCTGGAGGGCGTCGGCCCCGGCGCGCAAGGCGGCACCGTCGCGGGCTTCGAAGCCAGCGGTCAGATCAACCGCGGCGACTTCGGCGTCAACGGCGGCGCCGGACTGGTCGGCGAGAAGGTCACGCTGACCTTCAACATCGAAGCTGATCATCCGGAGGCACCCTCCAACTAATCGCCCGCGCGGCACCCGCTACGGTCGGGGAATGCCCAGCGCACAGCCGAATTCACTCACGAAGAAGCCGGCGACATCCGCACTGCTCGCACTGCTCCTGGATGTCGTCGGCATCTTCGTCTTCTGCACCGTCGGCCGCCGCAGCCACGCCGAGGGGATCACCGTCCTCGGCGTGTGGCAGACCGCCTGGCCGTTCTTGTCCGGCGCCGGCATCGGCTGGCTGCTGAGCCGGGGCTGGTCGCACCCGACCTCCGTGACCGGCACCGGAATCCCGGTATGGATCAGTACCGTTGCGTTCGGAATGATCCTGCGCCGACTGAGCAATCAGGGCGTGGCGTTCAGTTTCGTGGTGGTGGCCTCGTTGGTCACCGCATTGCTCCTGCTCGGATGGCGTGCCCTCGCCACCCGCACGTCAAGAAGCTGAGGCCAGCCGTCAGGATCTCGTCAACACGCTTGGATCGGCGCCCACCGCACACGCAAGCTGGCTGCATGGAAGGTTTCGCCGCCGTGCTGGTGCCTCTCGCCGGTTATGCCGCGGTACTGCTGTTCGTGCGGTACCTCAATCGTCACGACGACATCGCCCCTGCCGCGGGCCCGGAAGCTCTGACCCGCTAGCCCCAAACGCCGAGTGCGAGCCTCGCGCGGATATCTCCAGGGAGATCCGCGCCAGACTCGCACTCGAACTGCGTGACTGGCCTTAGACGCGCGGGCCGGGCGCGGGGCCCGTTCCCACCGGTCCGGCCGGTGCCACGGCCGGCGCCGGTCCGGGGCCCTGAGGGAAGTTGGCAGCCGGCGCCTGGTTCTGGATGGCGGACTGCACCGCCGGGTTCTGCACCAGAGCCTGGGCGGCCGGGTTCTGCGCCACCTGCTGAGCCGCCGGGTTCTGCGACAGCGCGGTCAGCAGCGCCGGGTTGACGCCCATCGCGGCGGGGTTCAGGCCACCACCGTTGACAACCTGAGCCAGATCCAGCGGCAGACCGCACTTGGTGCGCAGGTCGTTCAGCGGCGCCGCGATACCGCCGAGGGAGGCCGCGACATCGGGGCGCGACACCAGGTAGCTCTGAGTCTTGGTGGCGATCTGATCCTGCGGAGCCGACTTGATCTCAGTGAAGGCCGCATCGACATCCGGATGCTGCTCCAGATAGCCCGCCGCGTTCTGCACAACGTTGCCGACGGTCTTGGTCATCTTGCTGGCCTGGCATCCGTCCGGGGTCGGTGTGGCCGGAATCACCGTCGCCGCGGCGGGTGCAGCAGCGTTGGGGGCAGGTGCTGGCGCGGCGGGAGCCGCCGGAGCCGGAGCGGGGGTCGGTGGGACCGGTTCGGCCGCGGCAATCGGTGCCAGGGCGCTCATGGCGAGCCCGCCAGCGAGAACACCTGCGCTCAGCAAGCCGTAGGCCGCGCGCCGCGAGGTTGTGGCTGACATGACATTCCTCCTACTTGTTGGGGGACTACAGCCAAGGTATCGAAATCGGACGCCATTTCGAAACACGGACGCGCGTGGTCACCAGAGAGTTACTGAGTCTTTATCGTCGGCCAGATTCTGATTTTCAAGATCCCTTTTTGATCCCGTACAACGTTGCCAGGGAGCACGAAGAGCACGTCCAGCCACCACTCGTTTTTCGCCAAGGCAGCCTGTTAGTAAACCCGTCATCGCAGGTTGTCGCGATATATATAGACACCAGGCACGGTTAGTCTCGTTGCTGTAGCATCACGACCACGCCACGCCGAGACTGCGTGCGTCACACCGAACGACAGGAACCATCGTGCAGTCAGCCATGATGCGTACCAGCGACTACCTTCGCAGGTATCGATGGCTGACCGTCGCTGTCTGGCTGATTCTTATCGTCGCCGCGGTAGGGCTGGTGGCCGGACGAGGCGAAAAACTGACCGGTGGCGGTTTCGAGGTGGCCGGATCGCAGTCACTCAAGGTTCATGACGCGATGGAAAGCGGATTCCGGGAGCACGGCGCTTCTCCGCTGGCATTGGTCGCCGCGCCCCGGCCCGATGCCACCGTCTCCGACATGACCGCTGCGGTCGACTACCTCAAGCAGGTGGCCGCGCAGATCCCCCAGGTTTCGGTGGAGCCCATTCCCCCACAGCTGACCCCGCAGCCGGATCGCCCCTTCGTCGTCACCCTGCGCATCGGCTTCGACAACACCGGCGCCACCGATATCGCCAAGGACTTGCGCAAGAAAATAGGAGTACACGGCGGTCAGCCCGGACAGATCGCCGGTGGCCGGGTATCGCTGTACGTGATCGGCCAGGGTGCACTGGGCGCGGCGATGACCGAGCAGATCGCCGGTGACATCAAGCAGGCCGAGAAGTGGAACATCCCGGTCATCCTCATCGTGCTGATCGCGGCGTTCGGTTCCCTGGCCGCCGCCTCACTGCCCCTCCTATTAGGTGTGTGCACGGTGGCATTGAGCGTGGCGATCGTCCTGGCGCTGTCGAACATCACCACTATTTCGGTGTTCGCGCTGCCGACGGTGACGATGATCGGTCTCGCCGTCGCGGTGGACTATTCGCTTTTCATCCTCATGCGCTACCGCGAGGAGCTGAATTCGGGGAAGAACCGGCAAGAAGCCATCGCTTCGGCCATGGCCACCTCGGGGCTCACCGTCACGTTCTCCGGTCTGACGGTGATCGCCGCCCTCGCCGGTATCTACCTGATCGGAACCCCCGCGTTGGCCTCGATGGCCTCCGGCGCCATCATCGTCGTCGCCATCGCCGTCCTGACCTCCACCACACTGATGCCCGCGCTGCTGGCCATCTTCGGCAAGGCAGCGGCCAATCAGTCGCGGTTCCTGCGGGTCTCACCTCTGCGCAAGCATGCGATTCCCTTCTGGCGCAAATGGACCCAGGGGGTTATGCGCCGACCATGGCTGTCCGCGCTGGGCGCGACGGTGTTTCTGCTGGCGCTCGCGGCTCCGAGCCTGCAGATGCAGGTCTCCAACAGCATGCTGCGCCAATTCGATTCGTCCCACGAGATCCGCCGAGGCATCGACGCCGCGGCCGTCGCCATGGGTCCCGGCGCGCTCGGACCGGTGCAGGTGCTGCTCACCTTCAAGGACAACGCAGCCAACGCAGACCATGCACAGGCGCTGGAGACCGCGAAGGAAACCATCGCGCAGGCCCCCAACATCGCGCGGGTAACCGATGCGTCCTTCTCCACCGGCGGTCATGACGCACTGATCTCGGCGGTGTTGTCGGTGGATCCCGAGGCGAACGCGGCCCGTGACACGGTCAGTTGGTTGCGTACGCATGTGCCCGACGCGCTCAAGAATTCGGGAGCCGATATCAACGTGGGCGGCCCGACGGCATTGCTCTTCGACTACGACAACCGGGTAGAACGCTCGCTGCTGGGTGTGTTCGCCTTTGTCTGCGTACTCGCATTCGTGATGCTGCTCGCCACGCTGCGCTCGCCGGTGCTGGCCCTCAAGGGTGTGGTGATGACGGTGCTCTCGGTCGCCGCCGCGTACGGCAGCCTGGTGATCGTCTTCCAGTGGGGGTGGCTGGAATTCCTGGGCTTCCATCAGACCAACATCGACAGCAGCATCCCGCCGCTGGCTCTTGCCCTGACCTTCGGCCTCACCATGGATTACGAGATCTTCCTGCTGGCCCGGGTGCGTGAGCGGTATCTGCGCACCGGCGATTGCGGGGACGCCGTCTCCTATGGGGTTCGCACCAGTGCGCGCACCATCACCAGCGCCGCGCTGATCATGATCGCAGTGTTCATCGGATTCGCCTTCGCCGGAATGCCGTTGGTGGCGCAGCTTGGTGTGGCCTGCGCGGTCGCGATCGCCGTGGACGCGACGGTGGTGCGTCTGGTTCTGGTACCGGCGCTGATGGCGATGTTCAACAAGCGCAACTGGTGGCTGCCCGGCTGGCTGGACCGGGTGCTTCCGACGGTGGACTTCGAAACCCCCTGTGTCGACGAGCTTCCGGGCCCTCATACCGAGAGCGCACTACGCCTCCAAGGTTCCGGATTCGAGGAACCGCGTATCGACTATCACGCCATCGCGGTATCGGCGGCCCGTCTCAAGCGTCTCGCCGACGGCGGCACAGTCACCGCCGACGACACGCAGTCGGTCATCGCGGACCGCTGGCGCGACAACTTGACTGTGGCCCTGGAAGCCTTGCAGGCCGGGAAAAACGGAACGGACACCGACACGGTCCACATGCCGGGCCCCCTGTCTCGTCTGACCCCCGTGGAGATCACGCAGGTGAAGCTGCCGACCGGACAAAACTGTGTGGTGCCCACCGATGCCGAGGCCCTGCGCATGCAAGGGCTGCTGTTGATGCGCCGCAACGCCGAACGCGATTACACCGAGTTCGCCCGGCTCGCTTCACTGATGGAACCACGGACGGCGGCGAAGGTCCTCGCCGGGATCGATCAGCATTACTGTGTACAGTCCAATCAGAGGTGGGTTTCCAGCCAACTGGTACGCCGGCTGGCTGATCCGAAGCCCGGCGATGGCGCGATGGATTGCCCCACGGTACGCAGGCAGTGCCTGTCGGTGGCGGTGGCGATGTTGGAGGATGCGAGGTGACGGTCACGAGCGACGCGCCAGCCGTCTCCCCCGACGTGCCCGACGAGCCCTCGAGTTCCGGCGCCATCGGTTCCCATTCGGCCGAGTCCGCCCCACCGGGGCGCGCCGACAAGCCGGTGACCCACTGGACCACCTCGGAGATCTTTGACGCCCTGCAAAGCGGTGACCTCTCTGATTGGCAGGCGATCGTCCACGCTCTCAAGCGCGATCCGTTCGGCCGAACCGCACGTCAAGTCGAAGAAATAGTGAGCGCCGATGAGCTGTACGGCATTTCGACCGCGCTACAGGAAGTTCTCACCCGCGCCCGCGACAACCTTGCCGAAGCCGAGCGCCGAGAAGCCGCCAACGAGATCAACCTACTGTTCGAGGCCTCCGGGCTGCGTGAGGCCGAGTTTGCCTCGCGCATAGGCGTTTCAAGCTCAGAGCTTTCCGGATACCTGTCGGGCACCAGCATCCCGTCGGTCGCGATGCTGGTCCGAATGCGGCGGGTAGCGCGCCGATTCGGCCGTACCCGCCCCAGTCGATAGCCGGCGACCACACCGCACGGTTACACCCTGGCGCCTGGGTATCCGCTGTCAGTTCCCTGAAAGCCACCCGATCGTCATGGCAGCTCCTCGGAAATCGGCCTAACCTCGGTGCCATGACCGACGAGACGAAATCTGACGAACCCACTGGCGCCGTTACCACGCCCGTGTCCACTCCCCCACCTGCACCAGCGACCCCGGCAGGGCCGCCGAAGCCGCCGCCCACCAATGTCGGCTGGGCCGTGGCCTCCGTTGTCTTTTTCTGGCCGTTGGCTTTCAGCGCGTTCACCAACGCCCTGAACGTCACCCAGTTCTGGCTCACCGGCCAGTACGACCGCGCCCAGGAGTCCTCCGACCGCGCCAAGCTGCTCGGCAAGATCGCGCTGCTGACCGGCCTGGTGCTGCTGTTCCTGTTCATCGCCTTCCGCATCGCATGCGCCATCTGGTGGCACACGCATGGCGGAGGCGGAGGCTGGGGACACCACGGCGGCTGGCACCGCACCTGGGATGACGACGGGTGGAACGGCCCCGGCCCGATGGGCCGTCCCGGTCTCGACAACTAGTTAGAAGGCGTCGGGTGCACTGGGTGCGACGGGCCAGCCGAACGCGCCGGCGGCCCGTCACACCGCGCCTGACCGCAGTTCTGTGGCCAGGACGGCTCTGGCCATAGCCTGCGGGCTCACCCCGCCCATACAAACAGACCCGAGATCACGGACGGCCCATGCGATATCGGCGCACCAGCGGTGGACACCCACGTGCGTCCGTTGGGGAATCCGATCATCCGGCCCAGCTCGATGAGCTTGCGGTTGACTTCGATCTCGTCCTTCTGCAGGTCCTGCAGGAACACGGCGTACGACGAGGTCATGTACGACTCGTAGTCGTCCCCATCGTGAACGGTGCGTAGGCTCACCTCAGACACATACCCATGTCTAGCGTGCCGTGCCGGCGCCTGTCACTTGAGTTTTCCGCGTGCTACGTAGGACAGGAAAGGAACCACTGTGTGGAGCGCCCCCGATGACGCGACAATCGCCCGAATTTTGCTCACGACCAAGAGCATTGCCATTGTGGGCATTTCGGCCAATCCGGACCGCCCAAGTCACGGCGTCTACCGTTATCTGGCTCAGCACAGTCCCTATCGGATCTTCCTGGTGAATCCGACCATCTCCGAAATCGACGGCGAGCCGGTCTACCCCCGCCTCGATGCGCTGCCGCAGACACCCGATCTGGTCGACGTGTTCCGCCGGCGCGAGGAGCTGCCGGGCATCGCTCAAGAGGCCATCGACATCGGTGCGCGCACCCTGTGGTTCCAACTCGATCTGGTCGACGTCGATGCCGCGAACAAGGCGACAGACGCCGGACTGCAGGTCGTCATGGACCATTGCACCGAGATCGAATTCGCACGTATCAGTTCGCGCTAGCCCCTTGCCGTTGAGCGCCGATGCGGTCAATCGGCGCGATGTTGTCCACCAGCCAGCGCCCATCGCGCTTGGCGAGTGTCAGCCGCAGCGCCAACACCGATTGTTCGGGTTGGGCTTTAGCGGCGACGCTGGTACGGCGGACCAGCGTCGCCGCCACGGCGTCTTGGGAGCCGAGGGCCTCGATACCGACCGAGACGATCTCGCCCTGCTGAGAGATGCCCTTGGCTTTCAGTTCTGCAGTGGCCCTGTCGAAATCACGTGTAAAGGACTTCTTCTGCCCCTCTGTCATGTGCTCGGTAACCTTGCGCACGTAGGTATCCGGGCTACCTGGGGTGAAGTTCACCACCGCTTCCGCTACCGTCGCAACGACGTCGGTCACCGCCGCGCGATCCGCGTTCCCTTCGCGATCGGGCACCGTCCAATGCCGGTACCCCACCACCGCAGCAGCAAGCACGCAGGCGGTGGTCAGCGCGACGATTCCGGTACGCAGCGCCGGTCCGTCGTCGTCGGTACCGACGGTGACCGAATCTCGCCGGGCCAGATAGGCATTCACCGCAAGCCCCTGGGCGATGAGCAAGCAGGATGCGGTGCACACCACCACCCACCAGATCGGCCAGCGCAGGATCACACCGAGCTCCACGATCGCCAGCACCGACGTCAGCGGCGCTAGAAGGTCAAAGAGGAAGACCCTCAACATATTCCGGCTCATTACAGCAGCTCCAGACCGGTGACCAGCAGCTGATCCCCGACCTTGGACACCGCAAGCCGCAAATGCCACTGATTGACCTTCGGAGAGGCCTCGGCATCGCGGGTCACCGAGGTGGCCACCACCATCACCCGATCTACCCGCTCCACGGACAGCAGACCCATATCCTCACCCGGAATCTTTGCGCCGCGCCTGTCGATGGCTACCGAGTCGATCTCCCCCGCCGCTTCGGCATCGACCGTGCGCGCGAGCTTCACGACGCCGACGATCATCTCCCCCAGATGATCGCTGAGCTGACCGGCGGTGCCGTCCTGCAGCGTCTGCACACTGGCATCGATATTGCTCTTTTTCATGTTGATCAGGGTGTCTACCCAGGTCACAGCGGTGTCAAGGACACGAGCATCGTAGCGGTCACGGGCAACCTGGCGGTGATGGCCGGCAATCACCAGCACCGAAAGCACCCATGCGATGACCGCGATCACCCCGAGAACAGCGGAGAACACGCCGTACCGGGAGAAGACGGGTTCATCCTCGGGCACCGGGGCTTCTTTGCTCACGGGCCTCACCCTAGCGACCCGTGCCACCATGGACGGGTGACGACGGAATCCTTGCTGCCAAAATCCGGTATCGACCTGAGCTATCGTGACGAATCCATCCGCCCACAGGATGACTTGTTCGGCCACGTCAACGGGCGCTGGCTCGCCGACTACGCCATTCCGGCCGACCGTGCGGTCGATGGCGCGTTCCGGACTCTGTTCGACCGTGCCGAGGAGCAGGTCCGCGAGATCATCACCGAAGCCGCCGAGTCCGGCGCGGCCGACGGCACCGAGTCACAGAAGATCGGCGATCTGTTCGCCAGCTTCATGGACACCGGCACCGTGGACAGAGTCGGACTGACGCCGCTGCGCGAAGAACTGGACCGGATCACCTCGGCGCCCGATGCCCCCGCGCTGACCGCGGTCATGGGTGCGCTACAGCGCGCGGGAGTCGGCAACGGCGTGAGCTGCTATGTGGACACCGACGCCAAGAATTCTTCTCGTTACCTGCTGCATGTCAGCCAGTCCGGTCTCGGGCTGCCTGACGAGTCGTACTACCGCGAGGACCAGCACGCAGCCACACGGGATGCCTATCGCGCGCACATCTCCGCCATGTTCGCGCTGTTGGCAGGCGAGGGTGATCATGACGCCACTGCGACGACGATTCTCGACCTGGAGACGAAGATCGCCGCGGCACATTGGGACGTAGTGAAGCGGCGCGACGCCGAGCTGAGCTACAACCTGTTGAAGTTCGCCGACCTGGAGCACACCGCACCGGGATTCGATTGGAACGGATGGATTTCCGGTCTGGGCGCCGCCACCGGCCAGGTCGTCGAACTGGTGGTACGCCAGCCCGACTATCTGACCGCCTTCGCGGCGCTCTGGGCTGCCCAGCCGCTGAACGACTGGAAGCTGTGGGCCAGCTGGCGGCTCATCTGCGCCCGCGCACCCTATCTCACCGAACCGCTGGTGGCGGAGAACTTCGATTTCTACGGACGCACACTCTCGGGCACCGAGCAGATCCGCGATCGCTGGAAGCGTGGAGTCACGGTGGTCGAGTCACTACTGGGTGAGGCCGTGGGCCAGCTCTACGTAGCTCGCCATTTCCCTCTAAATGCCAAGGAACGCATGGAGATTCTTGTTGGAAACCTCCGCGAAGCGTACCGCGCAAGCATTACCGATCTGGAGTGGATGACACCCGCGACCCGTGAACGGGCCTTGCAGAAACTCGACAAGTTCACCCCGAAGATCGGCTACCCGGCCACCTGGCGTGACTATTCGACGATCTCCATCCGTCGCGACGACCTGCTGGGCAATGTCCGGCGTGCCACGGCTGCCGAATGCGACCGCGGCCTGGCCAAGCTGGCCGGACCGGTGGATCGCGACGAATGGTTCATGACCCCGCAGACAGTGAACGCGTACTACAACCCGGGTATGAATGAAATCGTCTTCCCGGCAGCGATTTTGCAGCCGCCCTTCTTCGATGCGGACGCCGATGATGCCGCCAACTACGGAGGCATCGGCGCGGTGATCGGTCACGAGATCGGCCACGGGTTCGACGACCAGGGTTCCAAGTACGACGGCGATGGCAATCTGGTGAACTGGTGGACCGACACCGACCGCGACGAGTTCGGATTGCGCACCAAGGCATTGATCAAGCAGTACGACGAGTTCGTGCCCCGCGAGCTCTCCGACCAGCATGTGAACGGCGCGTTCACTGTCGGCGAGAACATCGGCGATCTGGGTGGACTCTCGATCGCCCTGCTCGCGTACGAGATCTCTTTGGGCGGTAAGCCCGCCCCCGTCATCGACGGGCTCAGCGGTGCGCAGCGGGTGTTCTTCGGGTGGGCGCAGGTGTGGCGTACGAAAGCCCGTGAAGCTGAGGCAATCCGGCGCCTGTCGGTGGATCCGCACTCACCGCCGGAGTTCCGGTGCAACGGCGTGGTGCGCAACATCGGTGCGTTCTACGAGGCGTTCGATCTGACATCCGAGGATGCGCTGTTCCTGGAAGCCGATCAGCGCGTGCATATCTGGAGTTAGTTCCCGACGAAGAAGGCCCCGGCCAATGGCCGGGGCCTTCTTCGCATGCGGAGAGAGCGCTAGAAACGCTGCCAATCGTCGTAGCCGTCATAGTCCTTGTACGGGCCACCGGGCGAGTTCTTCACGATGACGGGGTCACCGGGGTGGGACTGGTTAAAGAACCAGGTGGCATTGTCGGTACTCACGTTGATGCAGCCGTGACTCACGTCGCGCTTACCCTGATCGCCGACCGACCACGGCGCCGCGTGGACGAAGATGCCGGAGTTGGACAACCGGGTGGCCCAGAACACATCCAGCTTGTAACCCTCCGGCGAGTTCGTCGGGACCCCATAGGTTGACGAGTCCATCACTATCTTCTGAAACTTCTCGCTGACATAGTACGTACCGTTCTTCGTCTCATGCTTCTTGTCGTGCTTACCCATCGACATCGGCATGGTCCGCTCCACGACGCCGTTACGGGTCACGGTCATCGTGTAGGTCGCATCGTCGACCGTTGACACGAAGGCGTCGCCGACCTTGAAACTCCACTTGGTTCCGCCCGCATTCACGTTCACGTCGGTGTTCGCCGGCCAAAACTGCGTAGGCTTCCAGCGCAGTTGCTGATCGGTGTACCAGTAGAAATATCCGGGCGCAGGCTTCGACGTGGTGATCTTCACGGCGGCCTCGGCGGCCTTCTTGTCCGTCACCGGAGCCGCGAAGACAATCGTCACCGGCTGGGCCACACCAACGACATCGCCGTTGTTGGGCGAGTTCTTCAACAGGCCCACCGGCAACGGCGGCACATCGCCCGTGGGAGGAGCCCCCGGCGGCGGCGTGGTGGGCGCCGGGGGCAGCGGAACCTCGCCGGGCGGCGGCACCTCAGGTACCAACGGCGGCGGGGGCGGCAGCTCCCATGGCAGAGGCGGGAGCGGCGGGGGGGCCGGCTCTTCGATACCGGGGTCAGGGGGATCACCCGGATCCGCGAGCGCAGGAACTACCCCGGCACCCAGTAGTCCTGCGACACAGATACCGCTGACGAGGGTGCGCCGGAACCAACGAGTTAAGACAAGCATGCTCACTCCTGTAGACACGACACATCCAGTGTGTCATAGGGTTCTTCGCCACCGGGCAGCACGATGTTTCACAGACTCACAGAAACCGTGCTTGACCAGTCCCTATCGCCATTGATCAGAAAAGGTCACATCCACAACCCCATGGGGGTACCTGACATGAGGCCGTGCGCTGGTTAGCTGCGGGGCATCCCGAACTCACCCACCCAGCTATGTACTCCCGACAGGTTACCGGGTGAGGGCGCGGGCGATGAGCATCAACTGCACCTCACTCGTTCCCTCGCCGATCTCCAGGATCTTGCTATCGCGATACTGACGGGCGACCGCAGACTCGTTCATGAACCCGGCTCCCCCGAAGATCTGGGTGGCATCACGGGCGTTATCCATGGCCGCCTCGCTGGCCACCAGTTTGGCGATCGAGGCCTCGGTCTTGAACGGCTTACCGGCCAGCAGCAGGGCCGCGGCGTGGTAGTAGGCCAGACGTGCGGTGTGCGCACGTGCCTGCATCCGAGCGATCTTGAACGAGACGGACTGGTAGTCGATGATCGCGCTCCCGAAAGCAGGGCGACTGCGTGCATAGCGCAGGCTCTCGTCGACGCAGCCCTGCGCGGCACCGGTTGCCAACGCCGCGATGGCGATTCGCCCTTCATCGAGGATGCGCAGGAATCCCGCATACCCTCGACCGCGCTCGCCCAGCAGACTATCGTAGGGCACTCGCACATCGTCGAAGCTCAGCGGATGGGTGTCCGAGGCATGCCAACCTACCTTGTCGTATCCCGGTTCTACGGTGAATCCCGGTGTGCCCGCCGGCACGTGAATGACGGAGATCTCCGGCGATCCGTCCGCGGCACGTCCGGTCACCGCCGCCACGCCTACCACTGCGGTGATATCGGTGCCGGAGTTGGTGATGAATGCCTTGGAGCCGTTGATAACCCAGCTGCCACCGTCCTCGACAGCCTTGGTGCGGATCGATCCGGGAATGTCTGTTCCGCCACCGGGTTCGGTCAAACCGAAGGCGGCCAAAGAACTTCCGGATGCCAACTGAGGAAGCCAGCGCTGCTTCTGCGCCTCGTTTCCAAACCGATAAATCGGCATCGCCCCCAGCGAGACGGCCGCCTCGAGCGTGATGGCCACGCTCTGGTCCACTCGGGCCAGTTCCTCCAACGTCAAACAGAGGGCGAAGTAGTCACCGCCCATGCCGCCGTATTCCTCGGGGAACGGTAGACCGAACAGCCCCATGTCACCCATCTGCGACACCACCGCGTACGGAAAGGTCCTGGTCGCGTCATGGTACGCGGCGGCCGGCGCCACCACTGAATTGGCAAACTCCTCAACGGTTTTACGCAGCGAGTCGTACTCATCGGGCAGTTCGGCTGTGCTGAACGTCATGAGCTCCCCTCCTCGGGGTTGGTGGTCGGGTGCATGGTCGCCAGCAGCTGATCAACGGCCACCTGGTCGCCGACGGCCACTGAGACGGTGACGGTTCCGGCGATCGGCGCACGCAGGGTGTGCTCCATCTTCATCGCCTCGACAACCAGCACCGGATCTTCGCGCTCGACGACGGCTCCGTTGCTCACCGACACCACCCGCACGACCCCCGGCATGGAACTCCGGATCTCTCCGTCTTCGTCTTCGCCGTCAAGATGCCGCAATCGGGGTTCGGGCGCGATGTCGGCGTGCCAGGTTCCGTCCTCGGTGGCGACCCAGGCCGCGACATCGGTCCGCGCAGCATCCGCGCGGTGCAGTTGGCCGGCGAACTCGACACTCACGTGCCCTGTCGCACAATGCACCTTGCCCCGAACCGGTTCACCGTCTCCGATGCAGACCTCGGCGATCGGGTCGCCCCAGAGACGCACAAGCTCCGTCGACTCCCCGATGCGGAGCCGATACGAGCGCGGTGCGTGTTCACCGACCCGCCAACCCGACTTGCCGTTCCATAGTGTTCCGGCGACGGATTCACCATCGAGCAGGGCCGATGCGGCCACCCACACCCATGGCGGCGTGATCGGCGGGTGGTACTCGGAGGCGATCGTGTCCAGCAACGTGGTATCGATATCACCCAATATCACAACAGGATTCGTTACCAGCGCACGCAAGAAGTCGATGTTGGTGCCCACCCCGAGTATCCGGGTCTCGGCCAGTGCTCGGTCGGCATCGGCGAGCGCGGTGTCGCGGTCGGCGGCATGCACGATGACCTTGGCCAGCATCGGGTCGAATCGGGAGCCCACCACCGATCCTGTGGTCAGTGCGGTATCCGTACGCGCGCTATCCGAAAAGTGCGCCAATGCAACGGCTCCACCCGTAGGGAGGAATTCACGCGCGGGGTCCTCGGCGTACACCCGCGCCTCGATCGCATGTCCGGACAGCGAGATCTGTTCCTGTGTCAGCGGAAGGCGTTCGCCCGCCGCGACCAGGATCTGCCACTGCACCAGGTCGATACCGGTCACCATCTCGGTGACCGGATGTTCTACCTGGAGACGAGTATTCATCTCCATGAAGTAGTACGATTCGGGCGCATCGCCGTCGAGGATGAATTCCACGGTTCCCGCGCCGAAATATCCGACGCTGCGAGCGATCTGACATGCGGTCTGCCCCATCGCGGCTCGCAGTTCCGGGGTGAGCAAGGGCGATGGCGCCTCCTCGATCACCTTCTGGTGACGCCGCTGAAGGCTGCACTCGCGCTCGCCCAGGTGCACGATGTTGCCGTGGGTGTCGCCGAACACCTGAACCTCAATGTGCCTGGGGCGGGCGAGGTAACGCTCGACCAACAAGGTGTCGTCGCCGAAGATCGCGGTGGCCTCGCGTCGCGCCGCGACCAGCGCCTCGCGGATACCACCCAGGTCATGCACCACCCGCATGCCCTTGCCGCCGCCGCCGGCGGACGGCTTGATGATCAACGGGGTTCCAATCCGCTCGGCCACAGCCACCAGTTCGCCATCCGCGAGTGCTCCCACGCTGCCCGGCACCACCGGCTCGCCGGCAGCCGCCACGGTGTCCTTGGCCCTGATCTTGTCGCCCATCGCGTCCATGGCCTCGGCAGGTGGCCCGACAAAGATGATCCCGGCGGCTTGGCAGGCCCGCACGAAGTCGGCATTCTCCGACACAAATCCGTACCCAGGGTGAATGGCGTCGGCGCCGGTCTGTTTGGCCGCACTGACAATCGCATCGATGTCGAGATAGCCCGCCGAGTCCGATCCGAGGCGCACCGCGGTGTCGCAGGCCTCGAGGTGATCGATGTCGCCGTCGGTGTACACCGCGATGGAACCAATTCCCATGGCCCGCAGCGTTGACGCGATACGGACCGCGATCTCCCCGCGGTTGGCGATTAATACGTTGCGCACTGTCACCTGGTCACATCCTGAAGACGCCGTAGGAAACCGGTTCGAGCGGCGCATTGGCGCAGATACCCAACGCCAACCCGAGCACCGTGCGGGTGTCTGCGGGGTCTATGACCCCGTCGTCCCAGAGGCGCGCCGTCGAGTAGTACGGATTGCCTTGCTGTTCATACTGTTCGCGTATAGGGGCCTTGAAATCCTCCTGCTCGGACGCGGTGAACTCCTTGCCCGACATCGCGCTCTGGTCCGCGCGCACCGTGGCCAGCACCGATGCGGCCTGTTCACCACCCATCACCGAGATACGGGCATTGGGCCACATCCAGAGGAATCGCGGCGAGTACGCCCGCCCGCACATCGAGTAGTTGCCGGCCCCGTAGGAACCGCCGATGACCACGGTCAACTTGGGCACACGCGCGCATGCTACCGCGGTGACCATCTTGGCCCCGTGCTTAGCGATGCCGGCGGCCTCGTAATCACGGCCCACCATGAATCCGGAGATGTTCTGCAAAAAGAGCAGCGGAATGCGCCGCTGATCGCACAACTCGATGAAATGTGCTGCCTTCATGGCGCTTTCCGCGAACAGCACGCCGTTGTTCGCGATGATGCCCACCGGATGCCCGTGCAGCCGCGCGGTTCCGGTCACCACCGACTTGCCGTATTCCGCCTTGAACTCGGTGAACGTGCCGCCGTCCACGAGCCGAACTATCACGTCGTGCACGTCGTACGGAATGCGCGGATCGGTAGGCACCACGTCGTACAATGTCCCCGGATCACGTTCCGGAGCAATGGTTTCGACGACGGGCCACGGCTGCTCGACCCTAGGCGCTAGGGTCGACACGATCCGCCGCACGATCCGCAGAGCATCCTTGTCGTCTGCGGCAAGGTGATCGGTGACGCCCGACGTGCGGGAGTGCAGATCGCCACCACCGAGCTCCTCGGCGGTCACCACCTCCCCGGTGGCGGCCTTCACCAACGGCGGACCGCCCAGGAAGATCGTGCCCTGCTTGCGCACGATGACGGCCTCGTCGCTCATCGCCGGCACATACGCGCCGCCCGCGGTACAGCTGCCGAGCACCGCGGCGATCTGCGGAATTCCCTTGGCGCTCATGGTGGCCTGGTTGTAGAAGATCCGGCCGAAGTGCTCGCGGTCCGGGAACACCTCGTCCTGCTTCGGCAGGAACGCGCCGCCCGAATCCACCAGGTAGATGCAGGGCAACCGATTCTGTAGCGCGACTTCCTGAGCACGCAGGTGCTTCTTGACCGTCATCGGGTAGTAGGTGCCGCCCTTGACGGTGGCGTCATTGGCGGCGATCACGCATTCACGACCCGAGACGCGGCCGATGCCGGCGATCATGCTGGCGCCAGGAGCATCGTCGTCGTACATACCGTTGGCCGCCAGTGGCGACAACTCGAGGAACGGGCTGCCCAGGTCCAGCAGTGCGTCGACGCGGTCACGCGGTAGCAGTTTTCCCCGGTCGATGTGTCGCTGCCTGGACTGCTCGGTGCCGCCGAGTGCCGCATGCGCCAGCCGCTGCCGCAGCTCGGCGACCAGCCGGGCGTGCTCCGCCCTGTTCTGCTCACCCACCAGAGTCATACCCAGCTCCGAAGTTTGATTTCAGTTAATGAAGATTAACTGTGTTTAGGCTAATCTCGATTAACTGTTTTGTCTATAGCGGGCCATGGCGGAGGTGTGATGACCAACCTGATACCCGAGTCGGAAACCTCGAACAAACGCGAACGCGCCAAGGCCGACCGGCGTGACCAGCTGTTGCAGGCCGCCGCCCGCCTCCTCGCCATGCGCGGATATGCCCGGGTACGGCTGGAGGATCTGGGCTCGGCGGTGGGAATCAGTGGTCCCGCGATCTATCGGCACTTCCCCAACAAGGAAGCGCTGCTGGTGGATCTGCTGACCGATATCAGCCGTCGGCTATTGGACGGCGGGATGGCCGTCGCCGAGGCGGCGAGCACGGCGTCGGCAGCACTGGACGGCCTCATCGACTTTCATCTCGACTTCGCGCTCGCCGAGAGCGATCTGATCCGGGTGCAGGACCGCGACCTGGACTCGCTACCGGAGAACGCCCGTCGTCAGGTACGCCAATTCCAGCGCCGTTACGTCGAGGTCTGGGTCCAGGTGCTGTGCCGCATCGACGAAAGTCTCGACGAATCGGATGCGCGCATCAAGGCACACGCGGCCTTCGGCCTGATGAACTCCACGCCCTACAGCGCCGGCCGCTCGGCGCCTGCGCAGACGAGGGCTGTGCTGCGACAGATGGTTGTTGCCGCGCTGGACTAGCTGCGCACCAACCGGGCGATGGCCGCCGAGGCCTCTGCCAGCTTCTCGTCCGCATCCGCACCGCCGGATGCCACGGCGTTGGAGACACAATGACCCAGGTGCTCGTCGAGCAGCCCCAGAGCCACCGAACGCAACGCACTCTGCGCAGCACTGATCTGGGTCAGCACGTCGATGCAGTACTTGTCCTCGTCGATCATCTTGGCGATGCCACGCACCTGCCCCTCGATACGCAGGAGCCGCTTGGCGTAGTCATCCTTCTTCAGCGAGTAACCGTGCCCCGTCGAAGTCTTGGTGCTCATATCCATTTATCCCTTGAGAAGGCCCTGCATCGTGTCGATCTCAGGCTGCTGATTGTCGATGATCTGTTGCGCCAACTGCTTCGCCGCAGGGTACTGGCCCCCGGAGAGTTCCGCATTCGACATGGCGACGGCACCCTGGTGATGGGCGATCATCGACTGCAGCCACAGCTGGTCGAAGACCTCGCCGTTGAGGGTCTTCATCCGGTCCAGTACCGGCGTGTCCACCATGCCAGGCATATGACCCGCCGGGTCATGCCCCTCCGGCATCAACGGCTGGCCCCACGCCTTGAGCCATCCGGTGAAGGTATCGATCTCCGGCTGTTGGGCTGTCTCGATGTTCTTCGCGAGTTCGAGCACCGCGGGGTTGGCGGTGCGCCCCTCGGTCAGCGCGGACATTTCGACGGCCTGCTGGTGATGCATGATCATCTGCTGAGCAAACGTCACATCGGCATCGTTGTGGTCGGACACGGGTGCCGCGGCATTGGTGTCCAGCGTAGTCGTCATTCCGGACATGCCGGCATGGCCCGAATGCTCTGACTTCGACTCATCACCCTTGTTGCCTGAGCTACACGCGGAGAGAACCAGCACCGCAGCGGCAGCGCCGGCCAGAATGAGAGTACGAGTTCGGTTTCGCATGCCCCCATCGTAGCTCACATACCCCCATAGGGTACGAAATACTGGTGGGGTATACCCCTCGCGGGTACGAGTGCTTAGCCGACAGACTCTTCCAGCTCCGTCAGCGCCTCCTCCAGATGCGCCAGGATGCGCTGCAAATGCGGCACACTGGTGCGGCATCCGGTCAGCCCGAAGTGCATGGACGAGCCACTGCTCGTGCAGGTGATATTCAACGCCACTCCGTCGATCGGGATGGATGCGGGGTAGCACCCGTCCATCTCGAAGCCGTTCCAGAACATGTCGGTGCGCGGCCCTGGCACGTTGGAGATGATCACGTTGAATGCAGGAGCAGCCCGATCCACCAAACCCGGGACGGCTCCGCTGAGTGCAGGTGCCCCGTTGAGCGCTCCGACGAGCATCCGCTGCAGCGGCGTCATCTCCGAGAGCACCGACTTGGCGGCCTGCACCGAGTCGCGAATGGCACTGAACCGCTCTAGGGGATCGGGCTTGTCGGTTGCCAGGCTGGCCAATAGAGCGGTGATCGAGTTCCCAGCGTTCTGGTCGCCCTCCGCCCTGATCGACACCGGACACATGGCGACGAGCGGCTTATCCGGCAACGCGTTCTGCTCCTCCAGGTAGGTACGCAACGCACCCGCGCACATCGCCAGCACCACGTCGTTGACCGTTCCGCCCAGCGCCTTCCCGGCCTCCTTGATCCGGCCCATCGCCCAGGTCTGCGCCGCGAATCGCCGCGCCCCTCCGATCGAGACGTTCAGCATGGTGTGCGGCGCGGACAGCGGCCTGACCAGCTGAGGGTCCGACAGCGCATGACGCCCGTACTTGAGCAGACCGGGGGGAATCGACACAACCTGGCGCACCGCGCCGGCCGCGCCCTTGATCAGATCCAGCGCCGAGGTGTTGGTCGTGCTCACGATGCTGCTCTTGGCGCGCCGGTTGGCCGGGGCCCACACGGCCTGGCAGTCGCGCGCGTCGGGATCGTCCGAGAGCGAACGCATCATCATCCGCAAGGCGCCGACACCATCGATCACCGCGTGGTGCATCTTGGTGTAGACGGCCAGGCGCCCGTCCGAAAGGCCTTCTACCACATGCATTTCCCATAGTGGCCGGTGCCGATCCAGCGGGGAGCTGTGCCACCGAGAAGTGACGGTCAGCAGCTCGCGGACCCGTGCGGGACGAGGCAGCGCCGAGCGGCGCACGTGGTACTCCCAGTCGATCTCGTCGTCGATGATCCAGGTGAGGTTGCCCATCACCGCCAGCGGTTGGCCAGGCCGTTTGCGGAAGTCCGAGGACACCTCGGTGGTCGACATCAGCTGTTCGTAGAACACCTCGGCGTAGTCCGAACCGGCGTCGACAGGCGGCTTGAACAGCTGCAAGCCGCCGACGTGGAAGGGGTGTTCCCGTGCCTCCCCGATGAGGAACATCGAGTCGCTGACCGGCATGAATGGCATACCGGCCATCCTTGCTGCCGACACGCCGTTTCGCGGCGGTTTCGTAGCGCACGTTTTGCCACGAGGCACCGTGTCGACGCCTGCGGAATCCCGGTTGCACCGGCGAGGGATACTTAACCCCATGTCAGCCCCGCAGCAGCCCGATATCAAGCCCCGTAGCCGCGACGTCACCGACGGCCTGGAGAAGACCGCCGCCCGCGGGATGCTGCGCGCGGTAGGCATGGGCGACGACGACTGGGTCAAGCCGCAGATCGGTGTCGGTTCGTCGTGGAACGAGATCACCCCGTGCAACATGTCGCTGCAGCGGCTCGCGCGATCGGTCAAGGACGGCGTGCACGAGGGCGGCGGTTACCCGCTGGAATTCGGCACCATCTCCGTCTCCGACGGCATCTCCATGGGACACGAGGGTATGCACTTCTCGCTGGTGTCACGCGAGGTCATCGCCGACAGCGTCGAGACCGTCATGCAGGCCGAGCGCCTCGACGGTTCCGTGCTACTGGCCGGGTGCGACAAGTCGATTCCCGGGATGCTCATGGCCGCAGCACGTTTGGACCTGGCCTCGGTGTTCCTTTACAACGGCTCGATCATGCCCGGCAAGGCCAAGCTGACCGACGGCACGGAGAAGGAAGTCACCATCATCGACGCCTTCGAGGCCGTCGGCGCCTGTGCGCGCGGCCTGATGTCGCGTGAGGATGTCGACATCATCGAGCGCGCCATCTGTCCGGGTGAGGGCGCATGTGGCGGCATGTACACCGCCAATACCATGGCCAGCGCAGCCGAGGCCCTCGGAATGTCGTTACCGGGCAGCGCCTCTCCTGTCGCGATCGACAAGCGCCGTGAGGACTACGCACGCAAGTCCGGCGAGGCCGTCGTCGAAATGCTGCGCCGAGGGATCACCGCGCGCGACATCCTGACCAAGGATGCCTTCGAGAACGCCATCGCCGTGGTGATGGCGTTCGGCGGGTCCACCAACGCGGTGCTGCACCTGCTGGCTATCGCCAAAGAGGCTGAGGTCGAACTGTCGCTGGCCGACTTCACTCGCATCGGCAACAAGGTGCCGCACCTCGCCGACGTGAAACCCTTTGGCCGCCACGTGATGAAGGACGTCGACGAAATCGGTGGCGTTCCGGTGGTGATGCGCGCGCTACTAGATGCCGGCCTGCTGCACGGCGATTGCCTCACGGTCACCGGCAAGTCCATGGCCGAAAACCTTGCTCACATCGCACCGCCGGACCCGGACGGCAAGGTGCTGCGCGCCATGAACAACCCGATCCACCCCACCGGCGGCATCACCATCCTGCATGGCTCGCTGGCACCCGAGGGCGCGGTCGTCAAGTCCGCAGGCTTTGAGTCCGATGTCTTCGAGGGCACCGCAAGGGTTTTCGAACGGGAGCGGGCAGCACTCGATGCGCTGGAAGACGGCACCATCACGCATGGCGACGTCGTCGTCATCCGTTACGAGGGCCCCAAGGGCGGCCCCGGCATGCGCGAGATGCTGGCCATCACCGGCGCCATCAAGGGTGCGGGCCTCGGTAAGGACGTGCTGTTGATGACCGACGGCCGCTTCTCCGGCGGCACCACCGGACTGTGCGTGGGTCACATCGCACCCGAGGCCGTGGACGGCGGTCCCATCGCATTCGTCAAGGACGGCGACCGCATCCGGCTCGATGTCGGCAACGGAAAGCTCGATCTCCTGGTCGACGAGGCGGAAATCGCCAAGCGCCGTGAGGGATTCGAACCGCTGCCGCCGCGGTACAAGACCGGGGTTTTGGCCAAGTACACCAAGCTGGTCCAGTCGGCGGCCGTCGGCGCGGTCTGCGGCTAGGGCTTACCCACCCGCGTCGCGCAGGTCCCGGGCCCGTTCGTGCTGGGTGACGCTCGAGTTATCCAGCACGATATTGAGCATCATCCCGAAGAAACGTCCAGGCTCCAGTTCCTCGGGTACCAGCTCATGGCGCAGCGTCACCGTCGGCAGCGCGGCCAGATCCGCTGCCGTATCGACCGCGGCTTCCTCGTCGACGTCTTCGATCTCGACCTCATCGGGTTCGATGACGACGTCGTCCGATTTGTCCTCCCCGGCACCGGGCCCACTACCTTCCCATTCCGGCACGATGAGAGCGCAGGCGTTATAGGCGTCTTCTTCACGTCCCAGCTTGATGAGCAGGTCCACGATCCACCTGAAGGTGCGCGGTTCATCCGTGTGGGCCGTGGAGCGCAAGCCGTAGACGAAGCCGCGTGCGGCCAACGGGTGACGCAACGCGAGATTCTTGGCGTCGCCATAGGACTCTTCCACCCGATTGGCGGCGTTCTTACCGAACGAGGAATCCATGCGTTTGGTCGAGATGAGGAGTTCGGGCCCGGTCAACCAGGACGACATGACGACGTCGACCTGCTTGAGGTAGTTCTTGCCCGCAATGACCGCCGACGCCGTCCCCACACCACCGGTGCCCTTGCCTGCCCGCAGCCGCTCAAGGAGCGCGTGCTTGCCCATGGTCACCGGGACGGCGTTGAGGAACTTCAGGACATCTCGTTCGACAACACGCGGCGCTTCGGCGCGCGGCCACACCGCATCCGGATCCAGACCCGCTCGCCGCAGCTCGTGGGCAACCCATACATCGAGCGCCAGCGCGGGAACACCGGATTGGGTCTCCGCGCCGAGGTGGAGAGGCACCGCCAGCAGAGTTCTCAACGTCTGGTAATCCGGGTGGAAGCGCTTCGACGCCCACGGGTTGACGTCCTTGAGCGCCGACCCCGCGACGATGGCGTCGAACAGCGGCCAGGCCGCTGCCTTGGCGTTGGGCTTACTGGCCACCGGTCGACCTGCCCCGCGCGAACCGCCGCGCCGTGAGGTCGGCATGATCCTGGCGCAAGGCACCTAGGTACTTCTTCTTCATCTTCATTGCGCCGATCAACAGCACCTCGTCCACCATCGCGACAGCATCCAGGAGCTGGCCCGCACGTAGTCGCGCTGCCACCATGGGCCGCAGACTGCGCAGATCGGCCGCGACCCGGCGGACAAGCGCCGGAGAGGGCACGGGGAGCGCGTCGGCCTCTCGGGGTTCGATCTTGAGCATGCCGCCACCGTACGACCGTCCTACCGTCTCGGCGCCGACGAGTGTCACCGAGTTCAACGCCGCAATCGGCAGCAGGGCCATACCGTCCTTACGCACCTCGCTGCGCAGATAGACACCATGGACCGAGTTGAGGTGATGTACACCAACATGATTGGAGGCAAGGCGCGGCGTGTCCGCGTTCATGTAGGTCAAGAACAAGTCCGCGGGGCGCAGATACGGCACGCGCCACCACGGGGTACGCACTCGGCATTTGTAGGCCAGGTGCACATCAAGGTCCTCCCCGGAATGGATATAACGCCACGCCGCGCGCGACGGAGTGTCCGCGGGTCGAAACAGATAGCTTGCGCGGCCCTCTGCGCCGAGCAGATCGAACGCGTTCTTGGTGAGCGTCAAGGCCCGTAGATGTCGCGAACCCGGTGGAGACAAGGCCAATACATCCGAGGGGGCCAGACCGAGATCCTTCACCTTGGCCGGTGGCAGGGTGAAGAATCGGTTGTTGCCCGTAACCATGCCCAAGGTCGTGTCGCCCCAGGCTTCCAGGCAGGTGAAGTCACCGCCTACAACGGCGGAATTGAAGGCTTCCAAGCCGATTTCGGACATCAATCCGGCAGACCACTTGCCCCCCTTGCTCGGTGGGGTCCAACGCCGCGAGGCGGTCAGTTGCGCCAGCCCAAGAATGTCGCGCACCTGCCATAGCGTCATATGGTCGGTGCCGACGCCGCCGTCAGGTGAAAATCCTTCTGCCAGTAGGAGAACGACCTCCTCCTGGACATCCGGAAACACGCGCTCCTGGAAGAGCACCAGCCCCACCGACCGGAACCGCTCCAGTAGGAACTGCCGTACCTGTGCTGCATAGTTGACCGTCAGTAGTTCGGCCGGCAACACCAACGCCAACCTCCCACCCGCCTTGAGGTGCAACGCCGAATGCACGGTGAACGCGGCCCAAGATGATGCGAGATTGGTCAACGAAACCCCTGCGTGAAGAGCAGCCCGTCGCGCTCGGGAACGAGACTCGCCGACGAAATCCTGGTAGCGCACATAGGGTGGATTACCGACCACGGCGTCATACGTCCCGAACTCGGAGTACAGGAAGAAATCACCGGAATGCACGGCAGCCTCAACTCCGTTGACCCGCAGGCTTCGCTGGGATTCAGCGGCCGAGCCGGGATGTAATTCCACGCCCACCAAACGGCCAACATGATTCCCCCGCCGCCCGACCTCGTGCAGGAAGACGGCCTCACCACAGGACGGCTCCAACACAGCGTCCTCGGGGTCACGCACCGCCCAGTCAACGAGGAATTGGGCAACCGGGGAGGGGGTGAAATAAGCGCCGCGCGCCTTTCGTAGCGCTGCACTGTCACCGGGGAGCATACGCATATCGTGCCCGAACACGCCGACACCGCGGCGCTGCCCCGCCGGGCTAGACCACCCGGTGTGGATCCCGGTAACCGTCTGCCGTCTGGGCGATCTCCCCGGGTTCCGGCAACGGCTCGTCGGGATCTATGTAGACACCCCCCGCACGCAGCATGTCATCGAGCAACAGCCATATCCACCGGACCTGATCCGCGATCAGCCGTTCTTGCGAGGTGCCCCCCGGGTTATCCAGCCAGTGGCTGGTCGCGGTTTCGATCATGCCCACGATGCCCATCGCCAGGATGTCGCTTTCGACCGCGATCCCGAAGGCGCCCAGATACACGGCGAAAACCTGTCCAAGGTGCGTACCGACCGACAACTTGATGTCGGTGATCGCGTCGGGCGCATTGGAGTCCTCGGCCATAGAGCAATGCGCCAGATACCGATAGAGGTTCCGGTGCTCGACGAGGAAACGCGCGTGCGCACCAACGCCCGCCTCGATGATCTGGGCCATCGACCCATGCGGCTCCCACAACGGCGCAAGGTCGCCGATCAGCATCTCGCCGGCCCGCTGTGCCACGGCGCGCTGCAGATCCGACGCGTCGGTGAAATGACGGTAGAGCTTGGTCCGGGTGACCCCGACATAGACGGCGATCTGTTCGGTCGAGGTCTGCGGGCCGTGCTCGGCGATGGCCGCAAGTGCGGCGTCCACGAATTCCGCGCGCCGACGTTCGCGCTGGCCACTCCACCGGCCGGCCGCGCATTCTTCGACATCGGGCTGCACGAAGCTCACTCTAGCAATGGTGTGGTACGTCACGTACCATGTGACCCACCGAACACATCGGCACCCGACTTCGACAAGAGCGCGAGCTGACATTCATGACCGACGTACAGATCGAATCCCCGGTAGACCAGGCGCTGCAGGACCTGACTGAAGGCGAAAAAACCTGGGCCAAGACCTCTTTGACCCAGCGCATGCAGCTACTGGCCGAGACTCGGCAAGCCGTGATCGACAACGCGCAGCAGTGGGTGCAGGCCGCCGCGTTCCAGATCAAGAAACTCGATCCGGAATCTCCGCTGGTCGGCGAGGAATGGATCTCCGGCCCGTACGCGGTGGCGGGCGCTATCGCCGCCCTGTCGGCAAGCTTGGAGCAGCTGCAGGCCGGGCACAGCCCGCTGCGTGACGCCAAATTCGGTGTCACCGCCGGTGGCCGCACGACGGTTTCGGTCTTGCCGCTCAACATCTTCGACAGCCTGCTGCTGTCGGGTTTCAGCGCCGAGTTGTGGTTGCAGCCCGGGGTGGATCAGGCCGAGGCGCTCAACACCGCAGGCCTGGCGCAGCGCGACCCCAGCAAGACCAACGGGGTCGGCGCGGTGCTTGGTGCCGGCAACATCACCTCGATCGCACCGCTGGACACTCTCTACGAACTGTTCGCCAACAACCGCGTGGTCGCGCTCAAGCTGAACCCCATCACCGATCCGCTGCTGCCGGTGTTCACCAAGGTGCTACAACCTTTCATCGCGATCGGCGCTGTGCGGATCCTCACCGGTGGGGCCGATGTGGGCACCTATCTGGTGCACCACCGGCTCGTCGACCACGTTCACATGACCGGCAGCTCGGTCACCCACGACGCGATCGTGTTCGGCACCGGCGAAGAGGGCGCGCAGCGCAAGGCCGGTAATCAGCCGGTTCTGGACAAGGCCATCACCAGCGAACTCGGCGGCGTCTCACCCACCATCGTGGTTCCCGGCGAGTGGAGCTCCTCGGATATCGAGTTCCAGACCCGGCACATCGCCACGCAGCGGTTGCACAACAACGGCTACAACTGCATCGCCTCGCAGGTGGTGGTGCTCTCGAAGGCCTGGCCGCAGCGCGAGGAGTTCCTGGCCGCATTGCGTAAGGCCGTCGATGAGGCACCTCCGCGACCCGCCTACTACCCCGGCTCCGACGACCGGGTGGCCGGCGCTCAAAAGTCCTACCCCGGTGCCGAGCGCCTCGGACAAAACGGTGCACGCGTGCTCGTGGTCGATCCCGACGATCGGACCGCGCTGCTGCGCACCGAGTACTTCGGACCGGTACTGGGAGTGATCGAACTCGATTCCTCCGGATCGCAGTTCATCCAGGAGGCGGCCAGCGTCGCCAACGACGAATTCGTCGGAACCCTCGGCGTGAACGTCCTGGCGCATCCAGACACCATCAAGGCGCTCGGACCGACTTTCGACACCTTCATCGAGGATCTGCGGTACGGCACGGTGGCCATCAACGCCTGGACCGGGGTGGGCTATCTGACCCCCGCTGCCACCTGGGGCGCGTTCCCCGGTCACGTGCTGAACGACGTGCAGAGCGGAATCGGGGTGGTGCATAACGGCTTCCTCGTCGAGAAGCCCGAACGCACCGTGGTGCGCGGACCCTTCCGTCCGTTCCCACGGTCCATCGTGCACCGAGAGTGGGCACTGTCCCCAAAGCCGCCGTGGTTCGTGAGCAACGCCACCGCCGCGGGCACAGGCGAACTACTGGTCGATTTCGCCAGTAAGCCCAGTCTGTTGAAGGTCCCCCGGATCTTCATCTCCGCGCTGCGGGGCTAACGAACTACCAAGGCCAGTACCCGGGAATCAGGCGTACCCGCACGGAAGTGACTCTCTCCCCATCTGTGTGGGCCGACACTGACGACTATCTGGAGCTCCCCGTCGCACCCGACGCCTCCGAACTGAACCATATTCGACAGGCGCAGGACGGCGGTGGACTACCGGATATCGCGGTATCGGCGACACAGGGCAAATTCCTATACCTGTTGGCCACCATCGCCAAGGCGGTCGGACCCGACGGCATCGTCGCAACGCTCGAGTACGAACCCCAGCATGCGGCCCTCGCTCAGGCGAGTTTGGAGCGCGGCGGGCTGGCCGAACAGGTCGAGATCCTGGTGGGGAGCGCCTTGGACAATCTTCCGTCGGTTCAGGGGCCGTTCGATCTGGTCTTCATCGACGCCGACAATCCCAACTATCTGGGCTGGACACTGCGACTGACCACCCCGGCATCGGTCATCTTGGTGGACAACGTGATTCGTTGGATCTCCCAAGAAGGGCCGAATGCCGACGGTACCCGGGACGCGTTGGAGCTGCGGGGGTCCAATCCACGACTCGATGCCACCGCTCTGCAGACCGTCGGCGTCAAAGGCTGGGACGGATTGGCCATCGCGCACCCCCTCGCGGGCATAGGTGATGCGCCAGCTCGAGCAGCACGATTTCTATGGACATGCGTGGTGTTATGGTCGCGGTGTTATCTCCGATGGGCGCGGCGTTATGGACAGATCAATCCCGCTAGCCTCATGGCCCCTGTGTTCAACAAGGAGTGGAAGCGGATCACAGAATCGGTGGGCCAATCCGTCTATGAGGTGCCGCTAGCTGGCGTCACTCATGCCTACTGCATCTTCCATCTTCCATGGTCAGCCTGCACCATGGAAGATGAAGAGCCTGACGTTGCCGGATGCAAGATCGTCTGCCCAAATAAGGCCCTCACGATGGATTCAGTCCGAGGACTGCAGCAGCGCCAGCAGGAACTGAGGGCATCAAAGCAAGGCGCTACTGACGAAGAGATGACTAGGGCTGACCACCTCATCACCGCCTACGAGGAACAGATCGCCGATTCTGGGCTTCCCGTGGCGTCATGCAACAAGAAGAACGGCACCCCCCCAGATGACACATCATCGTGACAGCATCCCCTCGGTCGCGGAAGAAATCGACGCAGAGCGGAAGAAAAACGTCGCTGCTATGCATCGGCTCCTCATCACTGAGAAACCTCGCGTTGTAACAGTCACCGACAGGCTGGTCATCGACACCCTTCGCAGAGAAGCAACCGTAACCCGGCCGGCACTCACGCACAGACATGTTGACCTCAAGGAGAAATACCAAGACCTTCAGAAACGTGCCACCCATGGGGAAGGCGCCATCATCTCCAAGGATGCACTCAAAAACCTTGAGTCGCCACCGTCCCCCTGCAAGGTCTCTTCGCTCGGCAATAGGCGCCGCAAGTGAGCGCGTCAGCGGTTTACGCGGCAGAAGACCAGTGGTCCGCGGTCATCGACAGAGGCGGAATCGTGAACTTCCACGGTTCCCTCATCAACGTTCCCATGCAGAAGCGATTCGCCGACATACCGTCCGTACAGAGGTACGTAGACGGGGTGCTGGCGTCGGACTCAGTCCGCGAGCAGTACCCGAACGCCGGTCCAGTCTGCGTAAGAGAACGACGCGGACAAAGTAGGGCTCACTACGAGCCTTCAACCGCGACGGTGGCGATTCCCATGAAAGACAGGACTTACGGTCGCGAGAGCACCGTGTTGCATGAACTGGCCCACCACCTGTCGGTAAGCGAAGGACTTCCTGCCACGTCGAGCGGAACACGATGGCATGGGGAGGAGTTCCGACGCGCGATGATCTTCTTAGTCACCGTCATGTTGGGGGAACCGACGGCACTCCTTCTCCGCAGCGGGTACTACGCTTCGGGTCTTCGTCGCAGTGGGTAAAGCAAGCGCAAGGCAATCCGCCCCAAAGCCGCTCACCAACGATGTTGTGCGGATCGCCCGTCAAGGTGATGAGCGGTTGACCCTGATCGCCGCGGATTTCGGGGTCGGTGAAGCCCACGGTGCACAACTGGGGGTGAACGCTCTGACATCGAAGACGGGGTTCGCCGCCGCAACCGGCTGTTAGAGCAGGAGAACGAGGTGTTGCGGCGGGCGGCAGCGTATTTGTCCCAAGCCAACATCAAGTTGGGGTCGGCGTCCCCAAAAATGTGTTCCCGCTGGTCCACGAATTGGCTGCGGCCGGTGCCCGAATAGGGTGTCGGTCGCAGTGACCTGTCGGGTGTTGGGGTTCTCCAAGCATGCGTACTACCAGTGGCGCGGTCCGGACACCGACGGACAGCATCAGGTTGCGGGAGTACCCCAGGGTGGTGTGCGCGTAGGCGGCTAGAGAGCTGTCTCCCATGAAGCTAAGAGTGACAGCTACCGGAAGCGAGGACGACCTCGCGGCGCTGTAACCGCAGCACCTCGGCCACCGGTGCCTTGCAGACCACGTTCCGGACTCTTTCCTCAGCGAACAGCGGGGTCACGTTGATGTCACCTACCCCGTCTCCTGACGTTGTTACGGGAACCAAGAAAACACTGACGTTTTCTCTCCTCCGTGCAGAGACGGCGATTACTGATGTTGTGAATACTCAAGGCCAGCTTCATATCCGCTCAGTAGGAAGGGTCGCCGACGTACCGAGGGAGAGAATGAATAGCAATACAAGTGGGCTCGCAGATTTAGGCAGACTGAACGAGAAAAACAGTCAGCGAATAGACTCGATCGATTTTCACGAGCACGACGTACAGCAATTTGAAAAGCAAACGACGCCGGCACAGGCAGAGCACAAACCTGACGGAATACAGGATCGCCATAGGTCATCTACCAGGCCGATCTGTCCAAAAAACTCGCGTTTACCAGCGATTTATGTGCGAGTCACAGCACTCGAAATAGTTCGAAAGGTTCTACAAGCAACACAAATCGACACCGCACGACCCCTTGTCGATTACGGGCTAGACTCAATTCGCGCCACAGAGCTTGTGGTGGAACTTGAGGACACGTTTCATATCGGAATATCTGATGAGCAAACTACACATTTGATCACTGTGGATGATATCGCCGACCATGTCATCGCCGAACTCGTACGTAATCAACGGATTCTATGAGTTATACAAATACAACTGGCGCACGCCCAAAAGCGAGTATTCGTCTTGAGAACGCATTCGCGCGTCACGCCAGACCCGAGCAAGCGCGACTGTTGCATGCGCTGAACCTGGACGTCGTCTACCGCGCCGCCAACCGCGATACCCTGGTCTTCGACACACACCCTGCCAGCGACGGCGAGGTTCTCGACCTCGTTGGAGGGCACGGCAGCGGGCTGTTCGGCCACAACCATCCACATCTCATCGAAGTCGCCGAGCGGTGCTTACGCCAGCAGTCACCGTTCAGCGCACAAGCCAGCGTGCGCGCTGTCGCCGGCAGCCTTGCCGCCCGACTGTCCGCGCAAGTGGGCGAATCCACCGGCGCGGAATACGTTGTCACCCTGGGTTCGAGTGGGGCCGATGCCGTCGAAGCGGCAGTCAAGCACGCGACGGTAGCCCGAGCGCGGCGACTCGCGGCACTGCACGACAGTGTCGAGCGTGAGCTGCGCCGTGCCCGGCGAGACGGAGTAGACAGTGTCGGCATCGACATCGGCGGCAGTGTTCGGTCTATCTCCGACCTACTCACCGAATCGGCCGCCGTCCTCACTGCGATGTCCCGGCGACAACCCGCCTTCGTCTCCCTCGCCGGAGCCTTCCACGGGAACACCGCTGCGGCGGCCGCCCTAACGGACCGCACAAGCATCTCAACTGACTTAGCGGCGCCTGGGCCACGACGTATCCGGCTCGACACCTGGGATCCCGAGGCCATCGTGGATGCGTTCGATTCTGAGCGGGTGCCGTTCTGCCTCATTACATTTGATTCTTCGGGCGTGCCGCGTGCAACCTGGGAACACGTATCTACTGTCGCCGCTTGCTTCGCTGAGCCGATTCAAGGGGAAGGTGGCGTTCACGAGGTGCCGAACGCCACTCTGCAGGCGCTGCGGGACATGGCCAACCGGCATCACGCGGCGCTTGTTTTCGACGAGATTCAATGCGGGATGGGCCGCACCGGAACATTTCTGGCGTCGGAGCCCTCTGGAGTGCGAGCTGACTACTATCTGCTATCGAAGTCGCTCGGGGGCAGCCTTGCGAAGATTTCGGCGATGCTCGTCGAATCAACCCATTACATAAGTGATTTCGGCAGGTACCACACATCGACATTCTCTGACGACGACTTCTCTGCAACTGTCGCCCAGGCATCGCTGGATCTTCTCGAGTCTGCCCAGTCGCAGGTAATCGACGCGGGGGAATTGCTGATCGAACGGCTCAAACAGATTGCCACTCGGTGGCCCAGCGTCATCGCAGATGTCCGTGGTCGCGGATTGCTCATCGGTATAGAACTAAGCCCTCCACAGGGTATTTCACGCGTTCTCGCCGAGTTCGTCCGGCCCGAATTCTTCGGCTATGTCGTTGCCGGATATCTTCTGCATGTCCATCGCATCCGAGTTATGCCGACGCTATCGGCGCCGATGACATTACGTATCCAGCCATCTGCGTACATCCAACCCACCGAAATCGAAAAGACCGGAACGGCGCTCGATGCGATGGCCGCTCTAATCCAACGCGGCGAATTCGACGTGCTGCTCACGCATCTAACAGAGCCGTCAAACATCGACTGGGTTCCGCCGCAGGCGATCTCTCGTCCCCGGCAACTCAACGGCCGCAGCACACCGGTTTGGGGGAAACCCCCGCGTGTGGCCTTCCTTGCCAATCTGAGAGAGCCCGGCGATCTCCGTGAACATGCGCCGGAGCTCGCATCCTGGACCGATACACAATGCGCCGCGCTGTTTGACCGCACTCGCGGGATACTCGAACCATTCAAAATCACCAGGGAATTAGTGGATTCTGTGGACGGAAGCTCCGTCGAAGTATGCGTGATCGGCGTGCCCATCACAGCATCACAGGCCGTTGAATGCCAACGTTCAGGACACGGCGCGTGGCTTCGCAATCTGGTACTCGATGCTGTGGAGTACGCGATCAAGATCGGAGCCTCGGTCGTCGGACTCGGCGGCTACACCTCGATCGTCACCGGCGCGGCGCGGGATGTCATCGAGGATTCGGTTCGGGTGACTTCGGGTAACTCACTGACTGCCGCGTGTGCGTACGAGCTACTGCGCTCACACTTGTCGAATTTGCCCCCGGACGACCGGGCGGTAGGGGTGGTCGGCGCAATCGGAAACATCGGTGCTGTCATGGCTGAACTACTTGCTCCCCATAGCAATTCGATCACACTTGTCGGAAGGGCCGGCACGAAGTCACGGCTGCAGCGCGTCGCTTCCCGCCTAGACGGCGCCGTGCACGTCAGCGAGGACGCAGTGGCGCTGCGAGAGTGTCGCATGATTGTCACTGCGAGCAACTCTGCGGTTCCGATCATCACTGCCTCCGACGTGGCGTCGGACCGACCGGTAGTCATCTGTGATCTGGCCGTACCCGGCGATGTCGACCCGAGCGTGGGCGATCTGCCGAACGTCACACTTATCTCAGGTGGCCGGATACTGCTGCCCGACGGCCAAACTCCTGAATTCCCCGGAACGGGGCTGCCCGCGGGTACGGTTTATGCCTGCATGGCAGAGACCATCTTGCTTGGCTTCGAGCCAGCCACTCCGAGCCCATCGTTCGGCGCGCTCACGGTAGCCGGGGTGCAGGCCGCACGCGCGCTCGCCGCCCGTCACGGACTGAAGGCATCAATCCCTACCCTTCAGGAGTCTCATGACTACTAAAACGCCAATGTTTCTTGGCTCTGGCGATTTCCGCACCAACGTCGCGGGAGGCAAGGCTGCCACTTTGCACGAACTGGCGGTCCACGGGTTCGATGTGCCAGCCGGTTTCGTCATCCCAGCGGACACCTCCCTGGAACGTCTCGAAGATGCCGACCTCGCGCAGTGGGTTGACGCGCTGGGTGGTTTCCCCGTAGCTGTCAGGTCGAGCGGGGTATTCGAAGACCTCGACGACGCAAGTTTCGCAGGGCAATACGAGTCGTATCTAGACGTGACGGATATCGCATGCTTGAGAAGCCGAATCACCGACTGCCGCAATTCTATTGACAGTAAACGAGTTCATGCCTATTTGTCTGACAGAGGCCTCGACCCACGGAGGGCAACTGTCGCAGTCCTCGTCCAAAGTCTCGTCGACGCCAGAACCGCCGGTGTTGGCTTCACAATCGACCCGGTCTCGGGGATAGAGGACCGCGGGTTGATCGAATGCTGCCGTGGTCTCGGCGAGCCGCTGGTATCCGGAAGAGTCACCCCTACGAGGCTGACTGTCAGACTCGATGACGGTACAGTGACACAACGCGTTGACGGGCCTGAGGCTCCCGAACTGAGCGGAGCCGAAGCGGCGGAGATCGCTCGACTGATGTTGCAAATACAGGCGTTTAGGCATCGGCCACAGGACATTGAATGGGCGATCGACACCTCAGGAAAGCTATGGCTCCTACAGTCGCGTGCGATCACGACAGTCATCTGGCGCACTGACATCGAACAGTTCTCCGACGCCGATCTGCGCGACGGCGGCGTGTCAGCCCGGGTATGCACACCGCTGATGTTCTCCCTATACGACAACGCTTTCCAGCCTTCGATGCAGCGATTCTGGAACTCACTGAAATTACTGGACGACGGCGAAGTCCGTGATTGGATGGCGATGTTTTACGGTCGCCCATACTGGAACGTGAGCGCAGTCAAGCAGTGCTATCGCAAGATTCCTGGGTACAACGAGCGGGTCTTCGACTACGGATTGGGCGTGTCGGCCGACTACGGCGATGCAGGACCGCTCCATACACCGATAAGACCATCGACGATCGCGCGCGCGCTTCCTACCGCGCTGGCACTTCAGAGAACCGTACATAGGCATCTCAGTGAGGTGGAAAGATTCACAGCAGCTTGGCCGGCCAAGTACCAGGCATGGCGTAACCGCGCTGCGCGGCTCACCGACACCAATGACCACGAGTTCGTAGTTGATCTCGTGGACTGCCTACTGACGTTCCATGCGAACACTGAACGGGCCTACTTCGCCACCATCTATCACAATTCCAGTGTTCAAGGCGATTTCACGACACTAGTGGACAAAATCGACAGCGCCACTCGCGGCAATACCGCAGTGGTCGACCTCATAGGCGGCTTAGCAGAAGTGAGCCATATGGCGATACAGGATGGCATCGTCAACCTGTATCGGACGGCTATCCGCGACGGGTTCGCAGGCGATAACTGGCATGACGCGCTCGCGGACTTTCTGGGCGAACACGGCTTCCATGCCGATGCCGAACTTGATCTCACCTGCCCGCGTTGGTCGGAGGAACCGATACGGGTCCGCAGGATGGTCGAGTCCATGATCGAGAACGACAACCCGCCTACAGACCCCGCCGTATCGCTGGCAAACCAGCGGAAAAGATTCGAAGCGGAATTCGCTTCGGTGCGCTGCCGGGTCCGTTCAAACCCGTTGATACGCATTCGGTTCGAACGGGCACTCAACAAGCATGTCCATCGCGCCCGCAGCTACCTAGTCGCTCGCGAACGCATGCGTGAGTTTTCATCTCAGGCTTACGCGATTGTGCGTGCCTATGTCGTGGAGGCCGGGTTGCGGTTGGCACGCGATGGCCATCTTGCCGATCCGTGTGATGTGTTCATGCTGTCTGTTCACGAGCTCGCAGACCTCGCCCAAAGCCGGCGCGGATCTGGCACTCTCACGCGGAACATCGCCTTCCGTCGGGCCATGTACGAGGGCTACCGCGATCTGACACCGCCACATGAGCTCGGCGGCGGCGCTGCTCCAATCTCATCTGCTTCCGGCGAATTGGCGGGGTTAGGCTGCAGCCCCGGTATCGCCGAAGGCACAGCGCGAGTGATCGCCTCTCTGTCCGACATCGGAGAGCTACGAACCGGCGATATTTTGGTCACTCGCTTCACCGATCCCGGGTGGACCCCAGCGCTGGGCCTCATCATCGGCGTGGTGACCGAGGTCGGGGGCATGCTGTCGCACGCCGCCGTAATCGGGCGCGAATACGGCATTCCCGCCGTGCTGAATGTCTCGGGCGCCACCGAAGCGATCCGGTCCGGGCAGCGGATCCGCATTAACGGCAGCACCGGCGAAATCACCTGTCTAGAAACACACGGCTCCGCGCCCATCGCAGCCGCACAAAGTAGTGCGGGCAGCCCAGCTTAGTAGAAACCGTTGCAGTAGTGGGGAGATCACACTGACCGTACCAAAGCGCCTAATCTGCATCGCCGGCGGCGACGGATCGGGAAAGACGACACAAATAGCCCGTCTTGCGGCTTCACTCCAGGCACAAGGCCACGCCGTCGCGCCGGTGACCATCTGGGACGCATTCCTTGACGCATCCGTAGCGTCGAAACTTCCCTTCCGATCTGCCGATATCTACGGATATCTCAAACTACTAAGCCCAGTGTCGCGCGCACATTTTCTTTTCCACGCACTGCATTTGGCACTCGAGCTCGCCGGCAAGCGCGACGCGAACACGATTCTCTTGAATGCATACTGGTACAAGTACTTCGCAACCGAAGTTGCTCACGGCGGTGACCCGCTCATACTGCGTCGACTTGCCGCAGGATTCCCCGAACCTGACCTCACCTTCTATCTGACGATATCGCCACTGGACGCTCTAGCCCGCAAGAGGCAACGCAGCGACTACGAGAGTGGCTATGGGGACGAAGACAAGTTTTTGGTGTTCCAACAACACAGCCACGCCGCGCTCGACACACTCGCAGACGAATTCGCATGGATCAAGCTCGACGGCGCCGCTGCGCCCGCCGATCTCACCGCAGCGATGTTGGAGCGGATTCGGGAGGACAGCCGATGACACGGCGAATCGCAATTGTGGGAATCGATGGTTGTGGCAAGTCCACCGTGATCGCGCGCCTGCGGGAGCTTGCGCCGCCCGGCCTGAGCCAGTTCTCGGCCATGACCTGCCCGGATTTTCACAACACGCAAAACGCTCCCTTGCAAAATCTTTCGCGACAGATGAAGGCCTTTAGCGATGGCTGCGATGAGATTGAAAGCCTCGAAATGAAGGCGCTCGCCATGTACTTCCAAATGACGTTGTACGGGTCGGTCGAACAGTTCTTCCTCGACACCTTCACACCATCTACATTGGTTTGCGAGCGGCACCCACTCATCGAGGTCCTGGTGTACGGTCCTTTCTATTTACTTTTGGCACAGCCTGATTGGGATGGAAAGGCCCTCGAGGACTCGATTAGGAACGTCCTTGACCGACACGAACCTGGCACTTTTGACACCATCCGCGACTGGCACGCATCAGAGGCCGCACGGCTGAACTTGGACCACGACATCTGGGCGATGCTCAACGATGTCGCAGCGGTCGTGCCAAAGGACGTTACCTCTTGTCTGGCAACGTTCGGTGAGCGTTTCCGCACCACACTGCCCGATATCGTTCTGTGGCTCGATGTTCCACCCAAGCAAGCGGCTGCGAGATGCGCCGCGCGCGCCTCGGGCGGTGTAAAGGAAGCACATGAGAGGCCCGAATTCCTCTCCGCTCTCCGGGACGGCTACCTGCGTGTCCGCGGGGCCCTCGCGGAGTCGTTCCCCGAGGTGGCATTTCACAGGATCGACACGAGCGACGGTGTCGACATAGACGAATCCGTGCGCCAGTGCGTAAGAGAAGGGAGTTTGTTCACATGAGTGATATCGCCGAGCGCGTGCGCAAAGTCGTCACGGAGGTGCTGTGGATTCCGCCGGCCGAACTTGACGACACCAGGAAGCTCGCGGACTACGGGCTCGACTCCCCGACCGCGATCGAGCTGACAGTGCAACTCGAAGATACCTTCGACATCCGCATCCCCGAAGACGAAGCAGCGGGGTTGGAGACCGTGAACCAAATCACCGAGTACGTCAAGGGAACCGTGGCATGAAACTACTGGATACCCGCCATGCCAGTATCGTCCACGCGCTGCTGGCCAACGCGGAGCTGGGGGCAGACGCACCCAGCACGATAGTTGTCTCCGAAACCGAAGGCGACGAAACAATCACACACGAGAAGCTGGCCGAGGCCTCGCTGCGGGCGGCGGCCATCTTGGTCGAGTCCGGCGTGCGACCGGGTGATCGGGTGATGATCTGCCTCCCGACGTCGCCGGCGTTCCTCACCGCATTCTTCGCCACAATGGCGCTCGGCGCGATCCCCACCGCGGTGCCGCTGCCCGGAGGTTTCGGGGCGATTGACGTCTTCGCGGCCAAGTTCCGCCGCCTTGTGGCGTATCTCGAGCCAAGGGCCATCATTGCTATCTCACTTGTTGCAGATTTGCTCAAACCCCATGTGGATAAAGGCATCATGGTGCACGATGGTGAGCTCCTGCACGCACAGGCGTGCGACCCCGGGGCACCCACTATGGCCCCGCGTCTGCCTCATAGCGACGATCTCGCGTTTATTCAGTGCACGTCCGGTTCGACCGGACAACCCAAGGGCGTGATGATCACCCACGCGAACCTGGTCAGTAACTGCGAACAGATTCGTCGCAAATGCCACTGCGGAATCGATGACACGTGGGTCGGATGGCTCCCGCTCAATCACGATATGGGTCTCATCGGGGGAACACTTACCCCCTTGTATTCCCGCACCCGGGCCGTGCAGATCCCACCTGCGCGGTTCCTGCGCAGGCCTGCCGAATGGCTCCTCAACGTGTCCCGATATCAAGGAACAATCACCGCGGCAACGAATTTCGCATACGGTTACGCTGCAGCACGTATCCAGGATGAAGAGCTTGACGGCGTCGATCTGTCCTCGTGGCGGTTCATGTTCTGCGGCGCTGAACCTATCCAACTGGACACCGTACGCCGTTTCGTCGAGCGTTTCCGGCGCTGGCGACTGCCCGAAAACTCACTGGTGCCGTGCTACGGGCTAGCTGAAGCGTCGCTGGCCGTGACGGTTTCACAACCCCAGTCGATTGTGTTCGATGTAGTGGACCGCCACGCGCTGGCGACCGCACGAATCGCCACGGACACCACGCCAGAAGACCCGGCCGCGTTGACCGTCGTCGACTGCGGCACAGTGGTGGACAGTGCCGAAATCCGGATAGTGGACGAGGATGACAGATCGCTAGGCGAAAACGAGCTAGGGCGCATCCAATTCCGCGGTCCAGCAACAACCGCCGGATACTTCCGGCTACCCAACGAGACTGCTAAGTCGAGGACCGCCGACGGCTGGTGGGACTCGGGCGACATCGGCTATCTGCGTGACGGCGGACTACGGATCACCGGCCGTGCCAAGGACATCATCATCATCCGCGGCGCCAACTATTTTCCCTCCAACTTCGAACATGCCGCCGAGTCCGTCCCGGGCGTTCGGATCGGTGGCGTCGCCGCCGTTGGCCACACCGCAGACGGCGACGATTCAGAATCGTTACACCTGATCGTGGAGACCGAAGTCGATGCGGCGATGCGCGACAGCCTACGGCGAGAGGTGCGCTCAGCCGTCAGTGCCCGCACCGGAGTGCTGCCTGCCGCAATACATCTTGTTCCCAAGCGGAGCATCCCAAAGACGACCAGCGGCAAAGTGCAACGGTCCAAGGCTAAACGGCTGTTCGTGGAAAGAGAGCAGGTACAGCAGCAGTGACCCGTCGACTTGCCGGCCCCTCCTATCGAAACCCCTTGGGGGCCTTCCTGCCATACCGCAAGGATCCGCTCACGCTGTTCTATGAGCAGGCGAACGCCTACAACGGCAGCGTCCGCCTGCGCCTGGCATACGAGCAACTCTACTTGCTTGTCGATGAAGAACACATCCGCCAGGTACTTGTGACGAACTTCGATAAGTACGCCAAGGGCATCAGCTACAACAGCCTGAATTACCTACTGGGCCCAGGGTTGTTGACCAGCGACGGGAAGTTATGGAAGACGCAGCGGGCGTTGATCAAACCGGCGTTTACACGCCGCCACGTCACCGACGAGATACCGATCATGGTGGACGCGGGTGAACGGATGTGCAAACGGCTTGACCACTTCGCCGCCAATGGAAGCCCATTCGACCTGGTAACTGAGGTGCTCAATTTCGCTGCGGATGTTGTCTGCCGCGCCGTGATGGGCAGCGACGTCGAGGGCGTGCTACCGCAAATTGACCACGACGTCCGAGATGGGGTCGCCTGGGTGATGCGACATATGTCCTCGGTGATCCCGTTGCCTCCCTCCGTGCCGACACCGACTAACCGCCGATTCCAGGCTGTCCGCGCGCGGCTCAACAAAGTTGTAGACGACGTCATCGCCGGTCACAAACAGTTGGGCACTGACAACAGCCTGCTCGGCAGGCTGATCAAGGCGCGCGACGACGCAGGCCATGCCATGGACGATGAACAACTGCGACATGAGGTGCTGACATTCCTGCTCGCCGGGCACGAGACGACTGGCGGAGCGATCGCCTGGACCATGTACGAGCTGTGCCGCAATCCAGCTGTACTCCAGAATGCCGCAGACGAAGTCGACAGCGTGCTGGGCGGCGACCCACCCACCGCCGAATCTCTCCCGGCGCTTGACCTTACCGGTCGAGTAATCGATGAGGCTATGCGACTACACCCGCCGGCATGGGCGTTCAGCCGCAGCGCACTCGAATCCGACACGTTCGACACGTTCGACATCGACAAGGGCGCAATCATCGTTATCAGCCCCTTTGTCAACCAACGGCTTCCTCAGTTCTGGTCTTCCCCATTGCAATTCGATCCCGAAAGATTCACCCCTGAATCATCGAAGGGCCGATCGCCGTTCCACTACTTCCCGTTTGGCTGGGGGCCACATCTGTGTGTCGGCCAGCACTTGGCGCTGACCGAGATACGAGTGGGTCTGGCAATGCTTTTGGCGCGCTACGAATTCGAGCTTGTCAACGGGATGCGTGTGCGCGAAAACCCGGAAATCTCCAATCTGCCCGATCCGGTGATATGCAAGGTAAGAGAACGCGCATGACAACGACGCTTGAGAAAGTCGGCAACAAGGCAGCCAGCCTCATGTGGCTGACCACACAGGGCTATGCAGTACCCGCATTCACGGTGGTGACAACCGATCAATGTGCGCGAATCCTGGAGCAGGCCCGGCTGCCCATCGCGGCGCATCTGGCAGCCCTCGACGCCGACGCGCACGACTCGCTGCGCACCACTGCCGAGAACATCCGGGAGCTGATCAACAGGCTCTCGATTCCCGCGGACACTGCTGACGAAATCGCCATTCAAATAGCAGGTTTCGGATCAGGAGCCCGGCTCGCCGTGCGATCTTCCGTCGAAGGGGAAGACTCTGCCGCTGATTCCTTCGCCGGGCAGCTCGACACCTTTCTGGACGTGGCAGCGGAGGGCGTGGAATCAGCAATCCTCGGGGTGTTGGCATCTGCATACTCGGAGCGGTCTCTGTTCTATCGCGCACGACGCGGAATCGACAACGTCACCGTGGACACCGCCGTCATTGTGCAGGTTCTCGTCGATAGCGCTGTCGCAGGTGTCGTATTCAGCTGCAATCCGACCAACGGTGACATCGGCGAGGCCGTGGTGTCTGCAGGATTTGGTCTCGGCGAGGGAGTCGTATCCGGAACCACCGACTGTGATACCTATTTCGTCGACACCGAGTCACGCACGGTGAACACCCGTGTAGAACAGATCGAGAATGGGCCCGCCCTCACCGACGAGCGTGTCGCAGAAATCGTGACCGTCGCCGTCGACCTCGCCGCCGCTCTCGGCAGCCCGCGGGACATAGAGTGGGCGATCGACAACAGCGGCAAGCTGTGGCTATTGCAGGCGCGGCCGGTCACCGCCACCGGTATGCGGCAAACCATCTTTGACAATGTCAACGTGGCCGAGTCCTACCCCGGGCTGTCCACACCGCTGACCTTCTCAGTTGTCAGACTCGCGTACGAACAGGTCTTCCGGGCCTGCCACCGAGATTTCGGCGCGAGCCAAAAGACCGTTCGCGACAACAGCGCAAGCCTGTACCCCTATCTGGTCGGCACCGCGCACGGTCGGATCTACTACAACATCAGCAATTGGTATTCGCTGTTCCTTCAGATCCCGGGGATGGAATTCGCAGTCGAGGGCTGGGAAGCGGCCCTGGGAATCGAGAGCCGATACAAACGGCCGACCTTGCCGCTGCGCGGCCTCGCGCTGGCCAAGACGTGGATACTGCGTGTCCGCGTCATCCTGGTAGTTCTCGCCGGCTGGCTGCGGCTCAGAACCAGGCTTGCGTCATTCTTCAGCCTGCTCAACGACTTCACAGCAGATCTGGATCACCGCCTGGCTCCAGAGAACTCAGAAAACCGGCGTGAACCGCACGAGCTATTAGGTTGGCTGGAACGCTGCATCAGCGAGCTAGTGCCCGCCTATTCGGTTCAGATATTCAACGATTTTCTGGCTCAACAGTTGTTTCACGTCATCGGGCGGATCATCGAGAAGGCTGGAGCGGCCAATCCCGAAGCCACCCGCAACGAATTGTTCTGCGGAGAGGAGGGCGTACGCAGTGTCGACCCGGTGCGCTCCCTACTCGGGCTCGCCGAGCTAGCCCGAGCCAACGCATCGCTGACCGAGCTGTTCGCAAGCGATCTTGACGCACAGGATGTCTGGGCGAAGTTAAACCAGTTTCCGCAGTTTCACTCCGCGTGTCTGCTCCATATCGCCGAGTACGGTGACCGTACGGTCAACGAACTCAAGCTTGAGACGGACCCACTTGGCTGGCACCCGGCTGATCTCGTGCCATTGTTGCGCAACTATATTCGTGGCGGCCAAAACATCGCTGACATGGAGTCTCGCGAACAGCAGATCCGCCGCAGCGCTGAGCAATCAATGCGTAAAGTACTGCGCGGCAAGCCGATTCTACGTATTGCCTACAATATTGTACTGCGGCAAGCACGAGAGAACGTCAAGCAGCGGGAAAACATGCGGTTGGGCCGAAGCCGCTGTTTTGGTCTGGTCAAGCGCGTGTTCCGCCAATACGGCAATCATCTTCACACGGCCCGCCTCATCGACGACCCGCGCGACATCTTCTACCTGACCTATGAGGAGATCGCCGCGATCACCCGCGGGACCTTCGTCGACGGCGACCCCCGCAGCCTGGTCGCCACCCGCAAAGCGGACCATGATCGCTGGCGTCACGATGCGCCGCCATCACGCATTGTGACATCCGGCATGGCTGCGGCGCATGTCAACGAGCACGAATACGACGCTCTTGATGACGTGCCGGTTCTCGTCGGAATCGGTTGCTCCCCCGGTAACGTCGAAGCCCCCGCAATGGTGGTGCAAGATCCAGATGAAGCTGGGGCCATCGACGGGCAGGTGCTTGTCGCATCGACCACCGACCCGGGCTGGGTTTTTCTCATGGTCGCCGCAGGCGGGCTGGTCACCGAGAAAGGCAGCCTGCTATCGCACACCGCGATCATCGGCCGCGAGCTAGGCATCACGACGGTTGTCGGCGTCAAGGGCGCCACCCGTTTACTGCATGACGGTGACGTTGTGGCCGTCAACGGTCGCGCGGGCACAGTGACTATCCGCAGGAGAGCCACATGAACAATGTCGAGCACGCCGAGAACTTCAGTCTCGAGCACTATATGAATCCCAAGGCGGTCACCTTCGAGGAGCGCTTCACCGACTTTCAGCACTACGTGAACCGCGCTCGCGGCAGCGGATTTGTACTGCGAGAGATTGCCGGCCCCTCGGGACCAGTTGTACCCGTGCGTGATCCGGCGACCGAAACAACCCGCGATGTCATTATGTTGGGGTCCAACAATTACCTAGGCATGGCGAATGAGCCTGAGATCGTCGAAGCAACGATTACTGCTCTCCGCGAATACGGGACTGGTTGCGGTGGACCGCCATTGCTCAACGGAACCACATCACTGCACCGGCAACTGGAGGAAAGGCTGGCGCGGCTCAAGGGTTGCGAGTCTGCACTGCTGTTCTCCTCTGGATACGCCGCTAACGTCGGCTGGTTGACCGGACTGATGAACAAGGGCGACACCCTGATCTACGACGAGCAGAACCATGCGAGTCTCTACGACGGCATACAGCTCGGCCGAGTCCGATCGATGGCATTTGACCACAACGACCTGGACCACTTGCGCCACCGCCTCATGCAGGTGCGCTGGCGTGATCCAGGCGCCAACATCGTCGTCGCCGTCGAGGGTGTCTACTCCATGGACGGTGATATAGCTCCGCTACCCGAGATGAAGGCGCTGTGCGACAATTTTGACGCTTGGCTCGCCGTGGACGATGCGCATGGCACAGGCGTCCTGGGCGCGAGCGGCCATGGGACACACGAACATTTCGCCATGTCATTCGGCGAGGTCGAGATCGCAATGGGCACCTTCTCGAAAGTTTTCGCGACAACTGGTGGTTTTGTCGCTGGCTCACAAGGATTAGTTGATTCGCTGCGTTTCCTGGCCCGGTCGTACATGTTCTCTGCTTCCCTAGCCCCGTCGGTAGTCGCGTCTGTAATCGCGGGAATTGACTTCATTGATGCGCATCCCGAGCGAGTCGCGAAGCTGCATGACAATGTCGCCTACTTCGCTAATTCACTGCGCGACATAGGTTTTGCCATCAATGCTCCCACCGCCATCGTCCCCATAGCCCTGCCCGTTGACGTCGAGGTGATCGAGGTGGTAGCCGCATTGCACAAGGAGGGAGTGTTCGTCAATGGTGTCGAATTCCCCGCCGTCCCACGCGATAAACAGCGGATACGGGTAAGCATGATGGCCACGCTGACCCGGGCACAGTTGGACACAGCGGTCGAGAAGATCACCACCGTTGCACAACGCTTCGGTTTCCATCCCGACCAAGTGGGCGCGTCATGATTGCCGCAGGCGGCACGGCCGAAGAGCGGCTGCTGGTCCTGGCCTCGCTCATTGCGCCCACCAAGACGGAGCGCACGGAAATCGCCTCACTCGCTGGGGAAATCACCGACTGGGCCGGGTTCCTCGCACTCGCCCAAGTCAATGCGACGATTCCGCTGGTGCAGCGGCGGCTAGAGCACGAGCACCTTTTCGGCATGGTGCCGGCAGATATCGCTAAGGATTTCCTTTCGGTGTCCAGCACCATCACCAATACCAACGACCGGCGGCTCAGAGGCGCCCTGGAGCTATTGCGCCGATTCGCCGAGGTAGGCATCAGATGCGTTGTACTCAAGGGCATGTTGTTCGCATCCGAGATCTACCAGGATCCGCATTACAAGCGGATGAACGATCTCGACATTCTCGTCGAAATAGAGCAGATCGACGATGTGATCGCCATCTACCGTGAACTCGGGATGTTCAGCGTGTCTGAGCTACTGGGCAAGCAGCCCGCAGTCCGTGAGCGCCGCAGCCATCACCTGCCGTCCTTTGTCTCCCGCGACGGCACGCTCGTCGTGGGCACTCACTGGGGGTTGATCACGCCCCTCGCCCCATACCGGATCGACTACACGGCGATCTGGTCGCGGATCCGCCATATCGACTACTACGGTGTGCCGGCGTGGGCGATGGCACACGAGGACAATCTGCATCACCTGTGTATTCATCTGCCCTACTACAAGACAGGTGTACGCGAACTCGCCGATATCTGGAATCTGGTGCGATACGCGGGCAGCGGCCTCGACTGGCACACCCTCAGCAATGAGATCGACAAGGCTGGCTCACACAACCTGGTGTTCCACGCCTTGTCACTGGTGAACAGACTCGTGCCTGAAAAGCACTGCCACGAACTCGCCGAATCGTTAGCACCACAGACGGATCGCTTCTACCGCACGGACGTGACACGTAAGACTCGCCACGTGAGCGCCCTGCTGCGCAGCCGTTCGACACACACGTCCGTAATCGAAAAGGCATACACCGAATTCAATGCCACCAGCGCAGCGCACGAGAAGCGAGTGCAGTTCGTCCGGCTGTGGACGAATCTGTTCGACGTGCCCGCCACGGATGCCGCGAAAATGAGTTCATTGCATCGTCCGAGCCATAGGCAGCAGCTGATGGCCAAACTAGCTGCCCCCTACCGACTTACGAAAGTTTTTCAGCGCGACCTCGGCCCGTGGCTCTTTCCGGCCGCGCTCGCCAAGACCGTTTACGATCTTGGTGCCGCATATGCGGTGCAGCTGCGTCCCGGCGCCCGACCGGCAGACAATCTCGACGTGTTCGCGGCCAAAGTTGGTTTCAGTCGCGCCGAGCTGCAGTCGATCCTGGACAGTCAGGAGTGATGGTGCCGCAGGGGCTGAGACCGCTGAACAACCGCGAGAACGTCACCACCGTGCTCTGGGATCTCGATGGCACACTCGTCGGCATCAAGCAGCGTCGCTTCCGGACACTCATGCCGTTGGTCGCTGCGTGGGCCTTTCGAGACCTCATGCCGCCGTGGAGATTTCTGCGCGCACTGCGTCATTCCTTACCGCAGATTCGGGCAAACACTTCGCCAGATACTAACTACCACATGATGATACGAATACTCGCCGGCTACGCAGGCGTAGAAATCGCTGAGGCTGATGCTCGGATGCGCCACCTCGCCGAAGCCGAGTTCTCCCGCCTGCGAAGGCTGTTCTATCCGGTGCCAGAGGCACAAGCCGCGGTTGCCCAACTCGCCGAGCGGGGCATCAGACAGGTGGTGGCAACCAACCCACTGTGGCCAGAGTCGACCGTGACCGCCCGCCTCTGCTGGGGTGGGTTCGACCCTGATGTTTTCCAGCACATCACCAGCGGCGAAACCATGCGCCGGTCAAAACCACGCCTGGACTTCTATCGCGAGCTGCTCGATGTGCTCGAACGGCCCGCGGCCGAGTGCGTGATGGTCGGCAACGACGCGGTGCAGGACTCTCCCGCAGTCGATCTTGGGATTCCCGTATTCATTCTCGGCATCACCGGCGGCTGGCCGGAACTGCCCGGCTGGTTAGGCCTCAAGGAGACGTCATGTTCGTCGTAGTGAACCCGAGCGCCAATGGCGGCACGGCTCGTAACCGCTGGCACGAGATAGAACATGCTCTGCGCGAGAGAGTCCGAGACATTGATGTCTGCCAAGAGGATTCGGCGCTGCGGGGAGCGGCGGCAATTCACGCGGCGGTCGACCGAGGGGCCCGGTCAATAGTCGCCGTCGGTGGAGACGGGTCCGTGGGGTTGGCCTTGAACGCCTTGATGGACTCCGCAACCGACCAGCCTCGCAACCCGTCGATCCGACTAGGCGCCATCGGGCTCGGCAGTAGTAACGACTTCCATAAACCATTCGGCGATCGGATCGCGGGGGCCCCCGCCAGAATCGATGCGCAGAATGCGAGTCTGACTGACGTCGGCAAAGCCACACTGCTGCTGCCCGACGGTCGTCGCAGTGTCCGATACTTCCTCATCAACGCCAGTATGGGCCTGGTGGCTGAAGGCAACCATTCGTTCACTGCCGCAGGTGGCGTGGCCAAGTGGCTTAAGCCACGCAACGTCGAAATGGCAATCGCCTACACCGCCCTAAAGAGCGTCGCGCAGCTGCGCCCCTTGCATGTCGAGATACGTTCAGACGGCTGGAGTGAGGATGTTCAGCTGACCAATGTCGGCGTGCTCAAAAGCCCGTACTTCGCCGGCGGCATGCGGTACGACACTGGCGTCGCCAGCGACGACGGCCAGTTCGACGTCAATATCTGGGCTGCGGCAAGCAGACCCGCAGTCGTCAGGCTGATCGCAGGCCTGTACCGCGGAAAATTCACCAGCTCACCTCTGGCGACCTGCCGGCGCGGCCGCGTGGTCGACATTCGGCCCGAACGCCCCAGCCCCCTGGAACTGGACGGAGAAATCACTGTTGTTGAATCCGCGCACCTGGAAGTGATCCCGAAAGCACTGCTGGTCTGTGCCTAATCAAGGAGGTTGTCATGAGTAAGACCGTTCTGATCACCGGGGCCGCGTCCGGCATGGGGCTAGCCACCGCGAAATTGCTATCAGCGCGTGGATACGACGTAGTCGGTGCGGACCTAGCCGGCGGCGAAGGGGTGACTACGCTCGATGTGCGCGACGCCCCCTCAGTGCGTGAGTGGGTGGATGCGACCGCACGCAGCCGAGCCTCGATCGACGCTGTCATTACCTTCGCGGGGTACGGGCTCGCTGGTGGGGTCGAAGAGACCTCCCCAGAGGAAGCCGCCGCGCTGCTGGACGTCAATGTGCTGGGCACTGCCCGCGTGGTCCGTGCCGCACTGCCATGGTTGCGTGACCGCGGCGCGGGTCGCATCATCGTCGTAAGTTCCGGTGCTGCACAAGCAGCCCAGCCCTTCGGTGGCTGGTACTCAGCGAGCAAGGCCGCCATCGAGAAGCTCGGCGAGGCCCTGCGCATGGAGGCTGCCCCGTTTGGCGTCGATGTGTCGATCCTCACCCCGGGATGGACGCGCACCGCAATACTCTCCAAGGCACTCAAGGTCGCCAAACCGGTTGGCGCGTATGCCGCGGCAAGCGCCGAAGTCGATCGCCGCAATGCCGGATATCTGGCCGGCGGCCAGGAGCCCGAGGCTGTCGCCGAGCAGATACTACGAATCCTGAACGCCCGCAAGACCCGCCAAAACTACCGAGTGGGTCGAGATGTCCGGTCGTCGGCCCTGGCACGTCGCCTCACCCCACAAAGCACCTACGAGCAAATGATCCGCAACTACTACGGAGTAGGACGTCCCGTGTCCACAACATCCCCATTCGCCACACTGCCGCCGATGGTGCATCCGACGACAAAGGAGCCACTGGCGCAGAGAGCCGACGGCTCGCTCGCGACCTCCGGCGGCGCCATAGGCGTCAAGGCCCTCGACAGCGAATTGCGCCTCTACGGCGACGCTACCGCAGACGAGTACAAAGGACGCGAATTACCTAATGAGCGAGTGCGATTCGCCTACAGGATCTATTCGAAGGCCTACCCAATAGTCGCAACTTTAGTTTTTTGGTTTGTCTGGAACGGAAATCTGCGGACGCTCGGCAATTTCTATGGCAACCAGATCCGCAGCGCCGCAACACGCGGCGCGGCATTCGTCGATATCGGGGTGGGCGACGGCAGCCTCACCAAATTCGCGCTGAACACAGCAAAGGTGAAAACACTGCCGCCATTGCTGTTCGTCGACCTGTCCCCCGATATGCTCCGGAAGACCGCCAAGCGATTCCGCAAGTCAGCCATCGTCCTCTCGTTCGTCGGGGATGTCACCACACTGGGTATTAAAGAGCGCTCCGTAAGGTTCCTCGGCTGCTACGGGGCCCTGCACGTGTTCCCGGACCCGCTCGCGGCACTGAACCATATGGCATCCCTGCTAACCGATGACGGAGAATTGTCGCTGTCCATTCTCACCAGCCCCGGCCTGCCCTGGAAGGACAAGCTCATCACACGGTTCGTCGCCACCAACACAATCACAAACAATTTCACCGTCAACGAGGTGGAAAAACTGATTGCCAAGGCCGGGCTCGAAGAAATCGAAAAAATTCTCAACGGACACCAACTCCTGCTGCGTGTGCGTCGGGCAGTATGACCAGCATGCTTCGACTCGACAACGTCTCGCGCACCTATGTACGTGGAAACGAGCAGGTCCACTCGCTCACCAACTTCGACTTCAGTGTGGAGCCGGGTGAATTCGTGGTGGTGACCGGCCCGTCGGGTGCTGGTAAATCGACGCTGCTGCATGTGGCCGGAGGACTCGACGCCCCCGATTCAGGCACGGTGACCTTCGAGGGCGAAGACGTGTGGACGATGAGCACTTCGGCGCGGGCGGCTTTTCGCCGACGCAAGCTGGGGTTCGTCTTCCAGTTCTTCAACTTAGTCCCCATGCTCTCGGCGGTCGAGAACGTTTCGTTACCACTGGTTCTTGACGGAGTACCAGCGAAAGAGGCTGATGCCCGCGCAGCAGAGCTCCTCGAGCGCGTTGGACTAGGCAGCCGCGCGCGGCACAAGCCGTCGGAATTGTCAGGCGGGCAGATGCAGCGGGTCACCGTCGCGCGGGCGTTGGTCGCCCGCCCCGCGTTGTTACTGGCCGACGAACCCACCGGCAACCTTGACAGCAAATCCTCAACAGCTGTTTTGGAACTATTGAAAAGCCTTGCCGAGCAGGAAGGCTCGGCAGTTGTGGTGGTGACCCACGACAGCGCCACGGCCGAGTTCGCCTCACGGGAGGTCAAGCTCGTGGATGGTCAGGCAGTTGGCGTCTCAAGCGGAGATTGCTGATGCGTCTTCCAACCGGCGGGGCGGTTCGGTTTAAACGAGTACATCTCATGGCCCTGCTCTACGACTGGCGACGCGCGCTTCTGTCCGTGGTGGGCGTCGCGCTCGGCGTGACGCTGGTCCTCGGGATGGCACAGCTGCGCGATGAGGTGGTGAAGCCCTTCGATTCCTTCGGCCCGGCCCTCACCCAAGCCGCGAAGGGACGGGTCATTCAGGTGACACCGCAGGTGAGCGGCCGCCTGCCAGAGGCATTGGTGACCCGCCTACAACGTGAGCTAACCGATATCCAGGCTGTCGTACCGTTCGTCGCCGGACTCACCCCTGTCGAGATCCGCGGCGAACGGCACGGGTTCTTCGTGATGGGCGCGCCCTGCGAGATCGAACTGCTTGTCGGCCCGTTCCAATGCGCTGAGCGGGCACGCACCGAACGGCCCGCCGACGGTCCCGGAACACCGTTCGAGATACCTGCGGCGGTGGCCGATCGCCTCGCCCTCAGGCTGGGCGATGAAGTGCGCTTGCCGGGCAGACTGCCTGGCTCGGCGCACCTGGGTTGGACATTCCCCGAGTACGAACGCGTGCAAAGCATTAACAACGGCAATGTGTTGATGGCGCCGTCGACCGCACACGCGGCGGACCTGCTTGGCGGGAAGGGGTTCGTGACGGCGGTATTCGTCGTCGAGAAGCCGGGCGCAGATATCGAGGCGGACATCCAGCGGATCATCGGGGACATCGCGACAACCGGCCCGCCGACACCGCAGATGCCCGTTCTCTACGCCACAGCCAAGCAGACACTCGATCTGACGGCCTTCAGCGGCATATTGATAGGCATACTGATAGCGGTCAACACCCTCTTGCTCGGAATCGAAGAACGCCGTTCGGTGATGGGCACGATCGGCGCTATCGGGGCCAAGCCTCGGTCCATCTTCTTCGGTTTCCTCGGAGAAGGCGCGATCCTGGGTGCGGTCGGCGGCCTGGTGGCGGTACCCAGCGGATTCTTACTGGGATCCTTCCTGGTGGACCGTTTCGGCCGCTCGATGCTCGCGGGGTCCGGTGGTGAGATATCCAACACGTGGAGTCCCGGCCTGATCGCACTCGGTATCGGCGCCGGAATGCTCTGCGGTGTGCTGGCCATCTTCTGGCCAGCCTTACGGCTGGTCCGCGAGGGCCCACTTCAGTCGATGTCAGCGTTCGGGACCGACCGTCGTGTCCGGCGTATTTCATTGTTGCCATTGATAATTGGCATTTTTTTGATCGTCGGCGCGGTTCTACTGATGTTGGCGTTCAACCGCGGTCAGGTCCCGCTCAAAGTTGGCAGCAACGGGCTCTTCTTGGGCCTCCTGGGCCTCACCGCATTGATGGTGTGGCTGACACCGCCCGCCGCTGGATTGCTCATCCGGCTGATCGAGAGACCGCGGCCAGACATTGGCCGGTTGGTGCGTGCCGACGTGCAGCGCTACGCCGTGCTGTTCGCCACCACGGTTGCGGTGTTGACGGTTGGCACCAGCCTCGCAATCGGCTCACAGAGCATTCAGTTGCTGGCCGCTGACCAACTTGGCGCACAAAAGGCGCAGCGACTGCCCGACGCTTTGGTGATTGCGCCCCAGGCACTGCTCGATCAGCGCCAGACCCAAATCGCACCCGACGCATACGAAGCTATACGCGGGGCCGCCGGCGCCCGCGAAATCAATTCTCGCTGGCGGGCATTGATCCCCTCGGCAGCCGATCCACGCGTCATCCTCGGCGTGGCGCCGGGAAGTTGGTACGCCGATCGGTTCGCCTCACCCACAACCGATGCGGCGGCCTTATGGCGCGGGCTGTCTGCCGGCGAGGTGGCCCTGAGCAAAGTGGCGGCCGGCCGCCTCGGCGCCTCCGCCGGCGATATCGTCGAACTGCCCAATATCGCCGGCCGTCACAAATACCGTGTGGCGGGGGTTTTCGAACCGAGGGTCATCAACGACTCCACTCTAGGCGATATCGTGCTCGTCTCAGAGAGACTCGCACAACAGGACTGGGCTGCGGTGCGCGAACAGGTAGTAGTCCGATATCAGTCGGCAACCGAGGCGAGCGCGCACCGACCCGACTTTCTAGCGCTCGGCGCTGGTCTGTCGCTCTACGACGACGATGGTTGGAATGATGCCGGGAAGTCCGCCATTACGCGGTTCTTCGCCCCTTTTACGGTGTCCGGTTACGTGATGATGTGCACAGCAGGTATCAGCGTGCTGAATGTTTTCTTGCTCGGCTTAGTTCAGCGCCGCCGGGAACGCGCGGTATTGCGGGCAATAGGAACTACTACCCGCCACGAACAGGCTGTCGTCGTTGCGCAGGGGGCGGTGCTGGCGGCATTGGCCGCTGGGTTTGCCGTACTTGGCGGACTAGGTCTCATCTATCTGCAGGCGCTGGCCTCGCCTGTGTTCTATGGATTCCAATTGTCTTGGGGCGCAGAAATATATCCGCTAGTGGCCGGCACCGTCGGTGTGGCCGCGCTAGTGGCCGCCGCCATCGCTTACCCGGTTCTGCATGCTGGCCGATTGGAAACCTCCGAAGTTCTCCAAACCGACTAGCGGCCTGCGGCGTCGGAGACGAGAGGAATACCCGATGAAAGTGCGTCACCTCAATTGCGGAACGATGGCCGGGGCAGTCGATCACTGCTTGCTCGTTGAGCTGCCCGCGGGGGAGCTATTGCTGGTAGACAGTGGCTTCGGGCTCGACTGTGTCCGCCGGCCCGAGCTGTTGGGCTGGACGCGCCATCTCATCCGCCCGGCATTGCGGGAGTCCGAGACCGCTGTCCGGCAGATCAGCGCCCTTGGGTATGACCCCCAAAACGTCCGCCATATCGTGGTGACACACCTGGACTACGACCACACAGGCGGCCTGGCCGATTTCCCCTGGGCAACGGTCCATATACACGGCCCCGAGTACCGGGCCGGCGCTCAGCCCACCACATTCGAACGCCTTCGCTACCGGCCCGCGCAGTTGTGGTCGCATGGGCCGCGATGGCAGGTCAACGAACTCGAAAAGGGTGGCGAGCGGTGGTTCGGATTCCCGGCAGTCCGTGACCTACCCGGTCTGCCGCCGACAATTCTGGTGATCCCGCTGGCGGGTCATACCCGAGGACATGTCGGCGTTGCGGTCGACACCGGGGCCGGTTGGCTACTACACGCAGGTGACTCATACGTTGTACCACAGGCTGTTTCAGGTGGTATTGCAGGATTCGCCGGCCGCGGGATGAATCTGCTGTATGGCCACCCAAGCCTGCCTTACGCACAGCTAGCGAACACGAACCGGCTCGCCGACCTCGTCTCACATCACCAGGACGAGGTCACTGTGTTCTGCAGTCACGACAAAACAGCATTCGCCAACCTCACACAAGCTGTTTCCAGTTGACGAAATTGCCGCTCAATTCTTGCGTCTCGCATCGATCATTTGCATACACATTGCGGGGGTCGCCTCACTGGCGCTGTTGAGCGTCAGCGCGGCAGCGAGCACCCGTGCGCCGGCCGGGTCCATTGGATCGATTCCGGTTATGTCTCGGATTCGACCCAATCGATACGTCAACGTATTAGGATGTATGAAAAGTTCTGCGGCAGCGGCTTTTCGGGCTGATCCATGTCGCAGGTGGGCTTTCAAGGCCTCTAGTAGCATCGGGTGACCCTGCAGTGGCGCCACGCACTGCTCGAGGAGATCGCGTGCTGGGCTGGGGCGGGTGATCTGGTACTCCAATAGGACATCCTCCAGCTGATAGAGCCCAGGACCCCGACCAAGTTGCCTTGCAAGATAGGCAATTTCAGTGGCTTCATCTGCTGCGACAGGAATGGCCGATGGCTCGGTCGACGGACGAGTCCCAGCGTAGATGGATGCCCCCAATCGCTCGCTGAGCGCGGCTACAATTGCGACGTCGGTCGGGTCGGAGCCTCGGACGGTGGTGGATATGTTCATTGCCGAAGGGAGAAGAACGATTCCGCTGGATCCGTCGAATGTGTTGAGGACAAGGTTTGACCCGAAGTGGTAGAGCACACGCTGCGCATACCGCATCCTGCGCCAGGTAGTCAGCTGATCCTGAGCAGACTGGGGCTCTGCGGTGCTCGCCACATGCACGGCGAGCACATCGTAATGGTCGCAAAGGTGAAGGTCGGCATCGTGGGCCAGGTCTACTGCGTTGGGGTTACCGGAAATCAATGCAGCGCATAACTTTCGCAGAGACTTGCGTTCGGCGTATCCGCCTGCGGTCGAATTCTGATACGCCTCGGAGACCATCACACTGATGGTCCCCGCCAGCTCTGCCAGATACATACCGAGCGAGGCCAATGATGCGCCGTCGCTATCCGACGAGTACTCCGCGACGAACTCCCACAACCGGCGGAGACCGCCGTGCATTGCGGTGATCAAGAACGACAGCGGAATCCCGCCTTCGGTACTGAGTTCAACGACCGGCGTCATGAACATGGACACTTCAGAACTGCTTAGCAGGCGGCCCGAAGCGTATGCACTGAATAGAGAAGTGATCGCTTGCTTGAGAAGCGGGCCAATTTCGTCTTCGAAGTATTCGGCGGATATATCGCCCCGCCAAGGCACAGACTCCACCCCTGCTGCCAGCATGCCCGACGCCACTTCGCTGAGTCGAGACATGATCGCCTTCACGACGAGTGAGTCAGTCTGGGTCTTCAGCGGGCGAACGTCACTAGTCCCTGATGGTCGATGCCGGGCGTCCAAAGCCTTACCCCTGTGAGGATCTAGCAACTCTCTTATGTTCTCATCAGCGGGATATGGATTATCGCTCGCTGATCGTGAGCCGAACCCCCGATTCACGCTGTGAAGCACACTGGAAACGGCAGCTAGCAAGAAACCAAGCTACCTCAGCAGTAACAAGCCCATCAGCGTTACCAAAAATGCGCCACTCTCGCAGCCCGATCTCACGCTGTACCCTGGGGTTCCCCTCACACCGTGAAGGCTTCCTTCTAGGCGGCGTCCGGTTGGATAGCCGCAATTTTCTCGTATTCGACGGGCGGTAGCAACCCGTTTGTGCTGTGTCGTCGCCGAAGGTTATAGATGTCGTAGCACCAGGCGGCGACGATCTGGCGGGCTTGGGCCTTGGTCTTGAAGTGGGGCCGGGACAGGACTTCGTGTTCCAGAGTGGCAAAGAATGCTTCGGCGGCGTTCTCGAAACACGACCCGACCCGACCCATCGACTGGCGAACACCCAGTTGGCTGCATAACGTGGCGAAAGCTGTTGCAGTATAGGTTGATCCGCGATCAGAATGAAAGATCACTTGCTCGATTTCTTCTTTCCCGCCCCGCACGGCGGCGGCCATTTGAGCGCTGCACTGATTCGACCGAAGCGAAGCGGGCCTCGGGAGGAAGTGTCAGCCTGGTGCCGAAGAAGTCGATATCGCGTCGGCTGTGACCGGCGGCCCGTTCGAAGATGATCCGCACAAACTCCTCGGCCGCGCACACCCTGGCGCGCTGAGTATCACGGGCGCGGCTGATCGCTCAGTTTCTATCCAATGCTGTTCGTACGCCCGCTAGTTCAGGACTGGCGCCGAGCCGGGCTCGTCGACCCGCGCGATCACCCGCACGCCGGGCATGCGAGGAGTAACCCGCCTGCGCGCTCACCGCGCGCCATCGCCCGCGCGCTGTCGACGTGCCTTTGTAAAAGTCGCGTAACTCGATTTCCTTGTCACGCAGCACCAGTTCGGTTCCCGTGCCGCGCTTCTCGGTCTTGACAGCTTCGGCACGCGCCTCTTGACGGGCATCGGCCAGCCGCTGCCCCACCCGCGTGCCGAACGCCAGCTGGAAGTTGAGGCGGGCCGTGATGGTCGGGGTGGGACGGTGCGCCCCGGAGCTGATATAGGTGTCCGACGCCCTGACCATCTGAACCACCAGGCTGGCGTAGAGCGCGTGGACCGCGTCGATATCCTCCGCGAAACCGTAGGCATACACATAGGTCGAGTTGGAGGCGACGTCGCAGGTAACGTCGTTGGCACCGGCGATCAAGGCGAACAAGTTGACGTAGGTCCGCAGCCCGCGCGTACCCACCTCGCCGATGGTGATGGTGCGCTGGGTGGGCCGCGCCGGGGCACCTCGTTGAGCCGAGTGCGCCCGCGCCACCGCCAGGTCGATGGAGGTAGCGGTGGCCAACCGCTGCGCCGCCGCCATGAAAGCCTCTGCTTCGTGGGCGTTGTCGGTGCCCTCAGCCTGACGGAGCAGGGCGGCGATCCGCGAGAGCTGCTTATCCTCTGTCACGAAGGCCAGATTAGGCGAGGGCGGGGACATGCCGCCGGGCCGAGCCTCACCGGCACTTCTGACAACAATGATTGTCAATTGGGTCGCGTCGTGTTCCGATAGCCCGGGATGCGACATGCGCAGCCGGTGGAGGCCGCGTGACCCGGCAAGAGAATGCCACGCTACCTGCGGCGTACGCCGCGAATCTGGAAAACCCGGCACCGGTGCACGCCAGAGTGCGAAACGCCCTGCGCCGCTGGGTGGGCTTCGATCTCAGCCCCTCCGACAAGGTGGTCCGCCAGTACGGCGCCGGCTTGTGGATAACCGATCCGGTCGCCGAGAGCTTCGTCGAAGAGGTCTACTACGGCGACATCGGCTCGGAGCGCGGCCGGGAACTACTCGATCGCGCCCTGAACAAGGGAATCGACGCCGTCGACGGCGCCCCGGAATCGATGCGGGCATTGTTCGCCGAGTTCGACACGCTGCCGCCCTGGGCCGACCCTCAACTCATCGAGTCCGGAGCTGCCGCGTGGAGACGATGGGGCTACGACATGGGCTCCATCGCCAACGCGGGCACCATGGACACCTACACCGAAGGCTGGCTGGCTGGCAACTCCACTCTCGCACGCGGGTGGTTACGCGGGCCAAGGCGCGATGTACCGCCACCTAGAAACGAGCCGGTGGTGGCTCGAGTGTGCGCGGCCCGGCGCCGCCCTGGACCGATACTCGGTGGCCCGGCAGATCACCATGAAGATCCGCGGCAGGCACGTCTCGGTACGCCGTGGGGTCCGTAAACACCCGCAGTGGCGCCGCGAGCAACCGGGCGAGCCCATCAGCCAGTCGGAGATGGGGTTGACACTCATCGCCGGCAGCGCGGCGCCCGGACTCGGCCTGTGGGCGGTCGGATATCTCACCACCCGATCAGAAATGGTTGCGGCCCTGCATTTTTGCCGCTATCTGGGCTACCTGCTCGGGGTGCGGTGCGACGACATCTTCCCCGAGACGGTCGCCGACGCGGTACGGATTCTGTACCACTTCGACGCCACCCGCGCCTACGACGGTGGGAAGGCCTCACGTGAGCTCGTGGAGTCGTTCGTCCCGTCGTTCACACCGAATCCCGGCTCGTCACCGGCAATCGGCTCCGGGGACTGTTCCACCTGCAACTACAGGCAGGTTTCACGCGACCGTCCATGCTGCCGTGCAACCGCAAGCTCCACCGGATTCCCAACCGCTGGCTTGGCACTGCGGCGCTGGGAACCCTGGATCTACTGGCAATCCGGTACGCACACCCACAGATTCCGCGACCTCTCGGCCATGCGCCGCTAACGTCCCCGCCCCCGCCTCGCCGACACGCCGTCATCCGGCGAACACGTGCGATACGAATCCACCACCACACGGCGTGTCGGCGCCAGGAAGCGTCAGAGGCGGGCGTCGATCCAGCCCACAACCTCGTCGAGCACGAGTTCCTTCTCGAACTCGTTGAAAATCTCGTGGTAGAGGCCTTTCCACATCTTCAGCGTGGCAGCGGGCGCCGATTCGGACAGCCATACGCTTCCTTCGGGGGCCGTCAGGCGATCGTCGCTGCCGTGCATCGTCAGCACCGGACGGTTCAGTCCGGCCGCACGCTGCCGCATCGTCTTGCCCACCCCCAGCAGCGCCCGGCCGATGCCCGCGGGCACCCGGCCGTGATGCACCAGCGGGTCGGCGTTGTACGCGGCGATGATCGCCGGATCGTGCGAGATCGCGTTGACATCGAGCTTCTGTACCGGCAGCCCGGGCGCCAGCCGCCCCACCACCGGAGCCACCAACGTCAGCACGTACGGCAGCCCCACCTGCGCGGCGATCGCCGGGCCGGACAGCACCATCAGGTCGTAGCGATCCTGGTGGTCCACCCCGTAGGCGAAGACGATTCCGCCGCCCATGCTGTGGCCCAGCACGATGCGCTTCAGGTCGGGGCGCTCGCGCGCCGCGATATCTACCAGCGTGCCGAAGTCATCGGTGTACTCCGAGATGTCCCGCAGGTAGACGCGCTTGCCTCCCGACCGTCCGTGGCCACGATGATCCAGGGCGTACACCAGGTATCCGGCGTCATTGAATCGCTGGGCCACATGGTCGTACCGGCGGGCGTGTTCACCGAATCCATGCGAGAGCACCACCACCGCGCGTGGTGTGCCCCGCGGCGTCCAGGTGTCGTAGACGATCCGCACGCTGTCGGCACCGTCGAAGGCGCGCTGCACCCGGCTCGATGCTCTTCGCTGACGCTCGTCGCTAGATCCGCTCACCCCGGAAACTCTACGGAACCGCCGAACCGGCCATCATCAACTAGAACACGTTCTAGTGTGTGTGCATGGGATTCCTCAAGCCCACACTGCCCGTTGTCGATATCGCCGAATGGAGCAAGGGCACCCGCGCCGAGAAGATCCGACCGATGGCACGCCATTGGGCAGAGGTGGGCTTCGGGACACCCATGGCCCTGCACTTGTTCTACGTGCTGAAAATCGGCCTCTACATCCTGGGCGGCTGGTTGTTCGCCATGGTGACCTCGGGCGTCTCCGAATGGTCCGAACCCATCGTCTTCCAGAAGGTGGTGCTCTACACCATGCTGTTCGAGGTCGTCGGCCTCGGCTGCGGATTCGGCCCGCTCAACAACCGGTTCTTCCCGCCAATGGGCTCGATTTTGTATTGGTTGCGGCCCAAGACGATTCGGCTGCCACCGTGGTCCCGCGTCCCGTTGACCAAAGGCTCGGCGCGCACCCCCGTCGATATCGCGCTCTACGCGGCGTTCCTCGGCATGCTCCTGTTCGCCCTGTTGTCCGGGCCCGACGCCACCGGGCTGCTGCCCACCTGGCATATCGCGACGATCCTCGGCCTGCTGGCCATCGCCGGCCTACGTGACAAGGTGATCTTCCTGGCGGCCCGTGGCGAGGTCTACGGCGCCCTGACGGTGACCTTCCTGTTCCCCGGGGCCGACATGATCATGGCCGCCAAGCTCATCTTCATGGTCATCTGGATCGGGGCGGCGACCTCAAAGCTCAACCACCACTTCCCTTTTGTCATCTCGACGATGATGTCCAACAATCCCCTCATCCGCGCCAGGCAGCTCAAGCGCGCCTTCTTCGAGAACTTCCCGGACGATCTGCGGCCCGGACGCCTGTCCCGTCTCGTCGCGCACGTGAGCACCGCCGTCGAGATGCTGGTGCCGATCGCGCTGTTCTTCAGCCACGGCGGCTGGGTCACCACCGTCGCGACCACCGTCATGGTGTGTTTCCACCTGGGCATCCTCACCGCGATTCCGATGGGCGTGCCGCTGGAATGGAACGTCTTCATGATCTTCGGGGTGCTGTCCCTGTTCGTCGCGCACGCGAACGTCGGCCCGGGCGATATCGAACACCCGGTTCCCGTGCTGCTGTTGTTCGCACTCAGCGCGGGTGTCGTCGCGACAGGAAACCTGTTGCCCCGCAAGATCTCCTTCCTGCCAGGCATGCGCTATTACGCGGGCAACTGGGACACCACCCTGTGGTGCGTCAAACCGTCCGCCAGCGAGAAGATCGACAAGGGCATCGTCGCCATCGCGAGCATGCCGCAGGCACAGATGGAGCGCTACTACGGCACCGAACAGGCTCCCCTGCTGATGTACATCGGCTACGCCTTCCGGGCCATGAACACCCACGGGCGCGCCATGTTCACCCTCGCGCACCGGGCCATGGAGGGACAGGACGAGAGTGCGTACGTCATCACCGACGGTGAACGCATCTGTAGCACCGCCATCGGCTGGAATTTCGGTGACGGGCACATGCACAGTGAGCAGTTGATCGCCGCGATGCAGGAGCGCTGCGGGTTCGAGCCGGGCGAGGTGCGCATCGTGCTCCTGGACGCCCAACCCATCCATCGGCAGACGCAGCAATACCGGCTTGTCGACGCCGCCACCGGGGAGTTCGAAACCGGCTACGTGCGCGTGGCCGATATGGTCAACCGCCAGCCCTGGGATGACGAGCTGCCCGTGCACGTCAACCGCTGACATATGCCACCGGTCAGGACTATTCTCGCGGCCGTGACGGCACAAGCCATCGAAGACGAATTCCTCATCCACGCCGAACAATATCGCCGCGAGATTCTGGCTCACTGCTATCGGATGACGGGGTCCATCCACGATGCCGAGGACCTGGTGCAGGAGACCTACCTGCGCGGATGGAAGGCGTACGAGCGCTTCGAGGGCAAGTCGTCGGTACGCACCTGGCTGTACCGGATCGCCACCAACACCTGCCTGACGGCGCTAGAGGGCAAGCAGCGACGGCCGCTACCGACCGGCCTCGGAGCCCCCAGCTCCGAGGCCCTCGGCGAGTTGGACGAGCGGACCGAGATCCCCTGGCTGGAACCGCTACCCGACGACGCCACCGATCCCGCCAGCATCGTGGGCTCACGCGAGTCGGTGCGCTTGGCGTTCATCGCGGCGTTGCAGCATCTACCCGCCAAGCAGCGGGCCGTGTTGGTGCTGCGCGAGGTACTGCAGTGGAAGGCGCAGGAGGTTGCCGAGGCGATCGGCTCCACCACCGCCGCGGTAAACAGCCTGTTGCAACGGGCGCGTGCACAGCTGCAAGAGGTGTCGCCGCGTGAGGAAACACTGCTGGAGCCCGAGGACCCGATGCTGCGCGAGCAATTGCGCCAGTACATCAGCGCATTCGAACGCTACGACGTCGACGCCATTGCGAAAATGTTTACCACCGAGGCAATTTGGGAGATGCCGCCGTTCATCGGGTGGTACCAGGGCGGGCCCAGCATCGCCGCGCTCATCAAGGAACAATGCCCCGCCGAGCATGCCGGCGATATGCGCCTGCTGGAGACGTCCGCCAACGGGCAGCCCGCCATCGGCCTCTACATGCGCGAGGGCGACGGGGTGCACCGCCCGTTCCAGATGCACGTGCTGGATGTCACCGCCGCGGGCGTGGCACACGTGGTGTGCTTCTTCGACATCTCACTGTTCGAGAAGTTCGGCTTGCCAACCGAACTCAACGACTAGTTCACGCCGATTAGCGCTGAGCGAGGCTCCCCGGGAACAGGTACTGCTCAGCGGGCCGGGTCACGCTGTGGAACCAGGCGGTGAAAAAGCCCGACAGATCCTCGCCGGTGACCTTCTGTACGTACGCCTCGAACTGCGGCCAAGTCGCGTTACCCCACTTGTGTGCGGCGGGCCATGATCGCAGGATTTCCAGGAACGCCTTGTCCCCGATGGTGCGGCGCAGCGCGTGCAGTGCCAGCGGCCCCTTGCCGTACACGCCCAGCGGGTTGAACACCTCGTCCGCATCGCATTCCACTACGCCCGGGCACATGTCGTAGAGCAGGTTTCCCCACACCTTGTCTTCGTCCCAGATCTTCTCGACGGTGTCGCGGTAGCGCTGATCGATCGACTTGCCCTCCTTTTCTTCCGCCCACATCCACGGCAGATAGGAAGCAAAGCATTCGTTGAGGCAGATATCGCGCCACTGTTCGACGGACACCAGATCGCCGTACCACTCGTGGGTGTTCTCGTGCACGACCGTCGAGAGACGGCCTGGCTCCTCGGTATCGCGGCTGAACGTGTAGTACGGGCGCGTCTGTGTTTCCAGGGCGCTGAACGCGATGTCCTCGCGGATCGGGTCGGCGAAGATGCCGCCCGCGGCCACATGGGGGTACCTGCCGAGCTTGGATTCCAGGAACGCGAGTATCTCCGGCAGGCGCGCCTCGGAATCACCCGATCCGGAGTCGGGCGCAAACGCGCTCAGCACCGGAGTACCGCTGGGTAGCGTCGAGCGAAACACCGAAAAGTGGTCCACTGCAAACGGAACCAGGTACATGGCAACGGGATTCGGTTCGTTCCAGGTGGTGGTGGTCCAGCCATCCGACTCGGTGGACTTGCCTTGACGACCGCCGCCCACGGCGGTCCACGAGGACGGCACCGTCGCGGTGAGCGTGAACGGCGCCTTGTCTACCGGGGTGTTGTTCGACGGATACCAATTCTCTGCCCCGTCGGGCTCCCCGCCCTTGGCATAGCCACCGCTGGTGCTGCGAACCCAACCGGACAGTGCGCCCAGACCGCGGTCCTGCGCCTCCTGTTGTTCGTTGAACGCGTAGGTGACGGTCGTGGTGAAGGACGTGCCGCTGCGGATGCCCTTCTCCGGGGTGACGGTCAGTTCGTGCTCACCGCTGAACGCGGTGGCGGCCGGGCGGCCGTCCACCGACGCCGTCACGGTCCCCAGGTCCGAGAAGTCCAGATTGAAGCTCGACAGATTCTGCGTGGCAGCGGCGTGGATCACCATCGTGCCGTTCACGTCGGTGGTCTCCGGGTCCAGGCGCAGCGTCAGATCGTATTGAGTGGCGCGGTAGCCGCCGTTGCCATCCTGCGGGAAGTAATTGTCGATCCCGTAGGGCGATCCGGGCGTGAACGTGTCGGTACCGTGTGCCGGGGCAGCGGCAACGCCACCGCCGACTATGAGCACGGCAACGGCAGCGGAGAGCCCGAAAATCCTGTGTGTCATGTGAACCTTACGTAGAGCGAGTCGGTCTGACTCCACACAGAAACTCTACGTAAGGCATCACCAATAGTGCGTAGCTATTGCAGGTGTGCCGGATCCATCCAGCTGACCTCCCACACGTGGCCGTCCAGGTCACGAAATGAGCGCCTGTACATGAAGCCGAGTTCCTGGGCGGGCATCCAATCCACCCCGCCCGCAGCCAGCGCGGCATCGGTCAGCTCGTCGACACCTTCGCGACTGTCCGCCGAAACACACAGCAGCACTTCGCGATTCTTCGACGTGTCGGTGATGTCATCAACGATGAAGCCGCGGAATCTGTCCTCCTCCAGCATCATCACCCAGGCCTGATCGTTGATCGCCATACAGATGGTGTTCTCGTCGCAGAACTGGTCATTGAACGAGAAGCCCAGATGATCGAAGAACTTGCGGCTTGCCGCAGCATTGGCGATGGGAATGTTGACGAACAGCATGCGGGACATCGGGTCTCCTCGGAACGGGACGGCGGTACTTCCACCGTTCACCTGTATCGACAATCCCGCGTCGGAAAACTCATCGGTGCCCCCCCACGAAGGCCGGCACGGTAGCCAAGGTGTCCGATAGGAATCGGAGCCGATCCTCGATCAGATCCGACCCAGATCCTCGAACTGCCACGTCCATAGCCACGCTCCGTCGAATCGTAGCGGCAGCTCGGCATACCGCGGATCCTTCAGCATGCGCTCTATGTTCTGGGGGGCAGATCTGTAGCCATGGCAGCGGTGCGGGCATCGCAAGAGCCACCACCGACGTCCTCTTGACCTCGTTCTCCCCCTCCGCGGCGAACCGTTCGGCCTGGAATACGCCAGGAACGCCACGAAGGGCTCGCCTTCGTGCTGGCCGCGATGCCAGGTCAGCAGTCTCCCGTTCTCGAATCGCAAGGGCTGCGAATACCTTTAGTCGGCCAACATCCGTTCCATAGCCCGCGGGTTCAGCACGAAGAGAGCAACACCCGCCACCATCAGCAGACTCTCAGACACAGTTCCCCCCTGCCACCCGTTGCCCGTGGATACATCGTACCGGGACATTGGAGATTGTTTGTTAGCTCGACGAAATCCGCACCCCGGCAGTTCCGAAACGGCAGGATCGACGTATGCAATTCACCCAGTGGCTGCACCGTGCCCTACAGCAGGAACCGAACCGTCCCATCACGATCCATCAAGGGCGCGAACACAGTGTCGAGCAATTCGCTGACCGCGTGGCCAGGTTCGCCGCTGCGCTGCGCGCTCTCGGGATTCAACCGGGTGACCGGGTGGGCATGCTGTCCCTGAACTCCGATCGCTATGTCGAATATCTGACCGCAGTGCCCTGGTTGGGGGCCGTGTTGAACGCCGTGAACATTCGTTGGAGCCTTGCTGAGATCGGGTATTCCTTACGGGAGTCCGGCACTCGCGTGCTGCTCGTCGACGACACGTTCAAGGCCGCGCCCGCACCACTGCGTGCAGCGTGTGCATGCCTGGATACCGTCATCTACTGCGGTGACGGCCCGACGCCCGAGGACATGATCGGATACGAGGACCTGATCGCAGCACACGAGCCGGCTCAGGACACCCGAACCGACGGCGACAGTCTGCTCGGTGTCTTCTACACCGGCGGCACCACTGGAAATCCCAAGGGCGTCATGCTGTCCCACAACAACGTGCTGGCTTCAGCAATGGGGTCGCTGTCCACCGGGAACTTTCTGACGCGCGGTGGCCGCCTGCTGCACTCGGCACCCATGTTCCACATGGCCGACTTCACGTCGGTGCTTGCGGGCAATCTGTCGAACGTCACGCACGTGATCCTGCCGTCGTTCACACCGCAAGGAGTGCTGGACGCCATCGTCGAACACGATGTGCAAGACATGTTGTTGGTGCCCACAATGATTCAAATGCTGGTCGATCATCCGGGCGCTGCCCAGCTGGACCTGAACGGGATTCGCGGCATCACCTACGGCGCGTCGGTCATCTCCGAGGCCGTATTGCAGCGCGCCAAGCGCGTCTTCCCCAATGCCCGATTCACGCAGGCCTACGGCATGACCGAGGTGTCTCCCGTAGCGACGCTGCTGCTTCCCGACGATCACGACGACCCGGCGCTGCTGCGTTCGGCGGGGCGGGCGGCCCCGCATTGCGAGGTGCTCATCGTCAACCCCGAGGGAAACGAAGTGCCACGGGGCCAGATCGGCGAGGTGATCGTCAAGGGAGACAACGTCATGCTCGGCTACTGGGAGCTTGCTGACGAGTCGGCCGCCGCCATCCGGAATGGGTGGATGCACACCGGCGACGCCGGACGGATGGATGATCGCGGATACGTCTACATCGTCGATCGCATCAAGGACATGGTGGTAACCGGCGGCGAGAACGTCTACTCCGCCGAGGTGGAGAACGCACTGGCCAAACACCCTGCGGTGGCGTCCTGCGCGGTGATCGGCGTCCCCGACGGACGGTGGGGTGAACGCGTGCACGCCGTGGTGGTCAAGCAGGCGCAATCCGAGTGCTGCGACGACGACCTGCAGGAGCACTGCCGCGAGCACATTGCCAACTACAAGGTGCCGCGCAGTTTCGAGTTCGTCGACGAGCTCCCGCTGTCCGGCGCGGGAAAGATCCTCAAGCGCGTGCTGCGAGAGAAGTACTGGCAGACCCGAGACGCCGGGGTGTCCTAGCCGGGTATGTGCTCATCGACAAGACCTCATAACTGTGCATAGATCGTCGTCAGAGGCACTGTTGGCTCCCTGACCACGCAATTTTAGAACGCGTTTCACTTTTGGCCTCGAGCCGCTATCCTCGTGCACGAGAGTGATCTGTTTCACGTGTATCTGGAAGGACTAGCCAGTCAATGAAGACAAAAGGCGCGCTGATTCGCGAGCTCAACAAGCCGATCGTCGTCGAAGAAATCACCTTCGGTGATCCGGCCGAGGGTGAAGTCCAGGTTCAGCTGCACGCCGCCGGCATGTGCCACTCCGACTACCACGTGCTGACCGGCGCCACCCCGATGGAGCTGCCGGTGCTGCCCGGTCACGAGGGCGCGGGCGTCGTCACCAAGGTCGGCAAGGGTGTCACCTCCGTCCAGGAGGGTGACCACGTCATCTTCGCGTTCATCCCCGCCTGCGGTAAGTGCCCGCCGTGTATGCGCGGCTACCGGTCGCTGTGCGACCGTGGCGCAATCCTGCTGGGCGGCAAGGCTATTTCCGATGGCACTAACCGCATCCACGCGGGAGACACACCCGTCTCCGCGATGAATCTGCTCGGTACCTTCTCCCCCTACGCGGTGGTCCACGAGGACTCCGTCGTCAAGATCGACGACGACGTGCCTTTTGAGGCCGCCGCGCTGCTCGGCTGCGCCGTACCCACCGGATTCGGCTCGTCCACCAACATCGCCGAGGTCAAGCCTGGCGAGGATGTGGTCATCGTCGGTATCGGCGGTATTGGCATGAGCGCCCTGCAGGGTGCGGTCGTCTCCGGCGCCCGGCGCGTCATCGCGATCGACCCGGTGCCGTGGAAGCGCGAGCAGGCCCTCAAGTTCGGTGCCACTCACGCGTTCCCGACGATGGCCGAGGCCCTCCTGCCTATCATGGACCTGACCTGGGGCATCATGGCGCAGAAGACCATCATCACCGTCGGCGAGATGCGCGGCGAGATGATCGAAGAAGCCATGTTGCTGACCGCCAAGACGGGAACCTGCGTGGTGACCGGCATGGGCGCCATGATCGACGTGGACGTGAAGTTCAACCTGTTCCTCTTCACGATGTTGCAGAAGACTTTGAAGGGCAACATCTTCGGCGGCGGTACCACCCACACCGAGACCCCTCGCCTGGTCGGCCTGTACAAGCAGGGCCTGCTCAAGATCGACGAGATGATCACCACCACCTACAGCCTGGAACAGATCAACGACGGCTATCAGGACATGCTCGACGGCAAGAACATCCGCGGCGTCATCAAGTACACCGAAGCCGACTGGTAACCCGAACCTTTCGCCGACGGTAACGCCACGCAGACGATTCCCCGGGATTCACTGCGTGGCGTTACTGTCGATATATGGCTATCGACATCCGCCGCGCGAATGATCGGCTCGCGACCAAGATCTCATGGCTGGATTCTCGGCATTCGTTTTCCTTCGGCGAGCACTACGACCCGCGCAACACCCACCACGGAGTGCTGTTGGTCAACAACGACGACATCGTGCTACCGGGAGCGGGGTTCGAGACGCACCCGCACCGCGACATGGAGATCGTCACCTGGGTGCTCCAGGGTTCCCTGGTGCACCAGGATTCAGAAGGCAATGCCGGGGTGATCTATCCCGGTCTGGCGCAGCGGATTTCGTCCGGCACCGGCATCTTACACTCGGAGAAGAACGACTCATGGCGGCTGTTCGGCGAGCGGCACTCCGATCCGGTACGCTTCATCCAGATGTGGGTGACCCCCGATGATTCGGGGATCGATCCCGGCTATCAGCAGCTGGAGATCGGCAACGAGCTGCTCCACGGCGGGCTGGTGACCGTTGCCTCCGGAATGTCGCGGCACCGGGATCAGACGGCGATCACCATCGCCCAGAAGAACGCGGCCCTGCATGCCGCACGCATCGCCGCCGGGGACAGCGTCGAGCTTCCCGAGGCACTGTTCGTGCATCTCTTCATCGCCCGTGGGGCCGTGACCGTCGAGGCACTCGGAGAGCTCTCCGAGGGGGATGCGCTGCGGCTCACCGATACCGGCGCGCTCCGGGTCACCGCGACGATCGACGCGGAGATCCTGGTCTGGGAAATGCACACCCGACTAGGCGGATAGCGCCTGCCACCGACAATTCGCGACGCTGCCGAGGTGCGATCGATCCCCAGTTGTTACCAAAGTTGACTGAGTTGCTGCTGTGACTATTGTTGACTATTCGCGATCGTCACAGGAGGGACCGCCGTGGGCATTTCACGCTTCTCCCGGCTTCGGCGTCCTGCTTCCGGGCGTCGCCTGATCACCACCGCCTTCGGTCTGATGCTGGCAGCGGCACTGCCCATCCCGGCGACCCCGGCCCGGGCCGAGGCCGCCCGGGACGCGGTGCTGTCCGCCATCGCCAACACCAAGGGCACCTTCCTGGTCTACAACTTCGGGGGTGGCAACCCGGCCCCATTCCGCAACGCCGCAGGCAACGAGTACACGCTGGACAACGGCGGCCACCTCATGGTCATCAAGAGCGCATCGTCACGGCTACGCGCAAATCTTTTGGTGGACAACCATTCCGGCTATCAGTCCCGGTGCGAGCGCGACCCGCGCGCACGTACCGCCGAGGGGCTGTGGCAAGCCTCCGAGACCTACAAACCGATGGCCGCGTGGGTGACCATGGGCAAGCCCACCTTCATCATCAACGCCAACTTCTTCGACGTACGCGGTCAAAAGGGTGGCAACTGGAAGAGCACCGGATGTACCTCGCCGTTGGGTGCCTACGTCGACACCGCCAACGGCAGCGCCAACTACAACAAGCAGGTCACCGGCACCCGGGTCTACGCCGGAAAGCAGGCACTCTCCGGCGGGGACGAAGTCTGGACGGCGTTGGCCACCATGGTCTTCAGCCAAGGGACGGCACCAGAGGTCATCGCATCGGCGGGGCCCCAGGACTACGGGTACGCCACTGCGCCACTAGAAGGCTTGATGGACAAGGGAGTTCAGTTTGTGGCGGTGAGCGGACTAAAGCTCTTGCTACCGGGATTCACCGAACAGCTCAACGACCCCGGCCCTGCCGCGGCCCGCACCGCACTTGGCTACAAGTCCTCCACCGACGAACTGATGGTCTTCCAGGGCGGCAGCTACACACCCGACAATCTCCAGGACCTCTACCGCGGGCTGGGCGTCGACAAGGCCATCGCCCTCGACGGCGGCGGCTCCTCGGCCATCGTGCTACGGCGTGACGCCGGCGGCATGTGGGCCGGATACGGCTCTCCCCAAGGTAACTGCGACTCCGCCTACACCTTGTGCGATGCCGCGGGCGGGGTGGGCCGCGCCCTGCCCAGCTGGCTGGGCTTCAGCTAGACAAACAAACCTACTTCGGCGGATCGATCGGAAGCGTCGGCCCACCATAAGGCGTGGGAATGGTGAAGCGGCCCTTAGGAGTTGGGTCGGCAACCTTGCCGAGATCCGCCCCCACGGGCGGGCTGGCAGTGTCGTCGCCGGCCGGACGAGGAGCATTCTTGGCGCCGCGTACCAGCACCGCGGGATCGTCATCGCGACAATAGCCCGCGTACAGGAATGGCTCGGGGTAGTCGGCGGCCGACACCGCGGTCCGCGGCGTTCCGTAGTCACAGGTGTAGCGGGGGTAGATGTCGCCAACAGCCCATACACCATGGTCGTAGAAGGTGTTGCCCACCGCCTCGATCACCGAACCCCGGTAGGAGGGGAACAGGGCGTTGAGCGCCGGCACGCGGACGTAGGACAACTGCGCCACCGTGGTGAGGTTGCCCAGCAGCTGCGCCATGTTGTCCGAGTTGTCGGCGATCACCGCGTCGGTCGTAGCCAGGGGCCCGGGGACCCTATCGATCAACGTGCGGAAACCGCCGTCCATCCGTGCCACGCCGTTCAGAGACCGGTTCAGTCCCTGCGTGGTGGTGACAAGGCCCTTGTTCATCTCCGCGAACGAAGACAACGTGACGCGACTGTTCTTGAGAACACTCACCGTCTCCGGGAGCACCGAGTCCAGCGTCGACAGCAGGAACACGCCGCCGTCGATGATGTCGGTCATCTTGCGCGGTGCCTCACGCGAGAGATGAAGCTCCTTCTTGATGATCTCCAGCTTCTTCGTATCCGCCTGCGCGAGTGCACCATCGGCATCGGCGAGCAGTCGCGACAGCGATACCGGCACCGTCGCCTGGCCGCGCGCGATCACGCTGCCGTTGCCCAAGTACGGGCCGGCCGTCGTCACGGGCGCGAAGTCGACATACTGCTCACCTGCCGGAGACAGGCCGGACACACGCATCGGAGTCCCCACCGGAATCTTCACTCCGGATTCGATATGAATCTGGGCGACCGGCCCACGAGGTGACGGCGTGACCGAGTCGACACGGCCGATCCGCATGCCGCGCAAGGCCACATCCTGGCCGGGAATCAATCCGCCGGACTCGGGCAGCTCGATCGACACCTCGTAGGTGGATGCAAAGGCCCTGGCGCGCAGCGCCCCCACCATCAGATAGGCGCACGCCACCAGCAAGGTGGCCAAGAGCGCCAGCCCGGACAGCCAGAAGCGGTTGCGATGCCCCGTTTTCACGGCATCCACGACTGTGTTCGCCACTGTGTTGATCATCGCGGCGGCTCTTGAGGCACAGGCACGGCGCCCGGCACCGGCTCGATGAGTCCCGGCTCAGTCGGGCTGGGACGCATAGGAATTGCCGGGGCATCGGGCCCCTTGCCCACGACGCGTTCTTGCAGGCGCCACAACGTGTACTTGAACGAGCCCACGAGTTTGGCCCAGTCATAGCGCTTCGGGCCATGGAGCCCCGGATCGCCCTTGTATCCGATGTCGGGAATGGAGCCGAGCGCGATCTTGTCGATCGACACCCGGGTGGCGAATGCCGATCCCGCCATGATCTTCACGATCGGAGGTATCAGTCGATTCAGCGCGGCAAGGCTGGTATCGGGGCTGACTGCGATGTCGTTGAACGAGACCGACAAGGTATTGAAATCGGCGATCACGCTGCGGCCACTGGTGTCGGTGCCGCCGATCGACGGGAACTTGGAGAGCTGTGTGGTCACCGCGCCCACCTGGTCGGCCAGGTCCGCGATGTGCGACGCATTGGCCGACAGCGTGTCGGTGGCGGGCGCAGCGGCGACTAGCAGCTCCGAAAGCGTGTCGTGGCGAGTATTCATCTCCGCCGCAAGCTGTGCCGTATCGCGCAACGCCGAATCCAGCTGGCTGGAACGGGCATTGATCGTGCCCAGCAGCCGATTCGACTTGCCGATCAGATCGCCGAACGCCTGACCGTTGGTTCCCGTCGCGCGTCCCAGCCCGTTGACGGTACCCGTGAGATTGCGTACCGCACCACCGTTGACGATGATCGCTGCCGAGCTCAGCACGGCCTCCACGGTCGCGGCGGCCGTGGTCGAATCCAGACCGATGGTGTCCCCGTCACGCAGCAACGGTGCGTCGGGGTCTGCCGGTCTCGGCGGTTTCAGCGAGACGAAGACGTCACCCAGCGGAGTCGCGGTACGCAGCTCCACCGTCGTCCCCTTGGGGATCTCGACATCCGATCGGATTCGCATCGTGACCACGGCGGTGTAGTTGGCGGTACTCATGGAGTCGACTTCGCCAATATCGGCGCCACCCAGTTTCACCTTCGCGCGCGACGGCAGGTTCAAGACGTTGGTGAACACTGCCGTCAAGCCATAGGAGCCACCCGACATGCCCGGCGCCGGAAGCGGCAGGCTGGCAAGTCCATTGGTGCTGCATCCGCTCGTCAGCAGTACGGCAACGGCCATCGCCGGCCCTGCGAGTCTTTGCCATCGATTCATTTCTGCCCCATCGCCGCGAGACCATCGAGCACGTATGTCAACCCGAAATCGGGCCCATAGTCCTGCAGAGTTCCTGTGCTGCATCCCAATTGACGCAGACCCATGAGGTTGCAGATTTCCTTGGCAGCCTGGGTATCGAACAACAACCGGTCCAATGGAACATGGGCGCGAACCACGTTGTTCACCGGGTCAACAATGTTGTAGACATTGTCCGCTAACAGCGGAAGCAGGTCGAACCCCTCCGATAGTTCACGACGATTTTCATATATAGCCTGGGCGATCTGGCCAGAGTTACCCACTGAGTCCTTGATCGCGTCGCGGTTCTGTTCGAGAAGTGAACCAGCCTGCAGCAGAATGTTATTCAGCTGCTTACCGGTCGTACCCGATCCCAGTTCCTCGTGATCGAGCACCTGAGACAGCTGCCGCACCGTGGAGGAGAACTCGCGAATGTTTTGATCGTTGCGTGCCGAAGCCTCGAACAGGGAGCTCAGACGGGTAATGATCTTGGTCAACTGGTCGCGGGTCAGCGCGCCGCCGTCGGCACTCAACCGAAGGGCCTTGGACAACTCGTCCAGGGACGAAAGCATCAACTCACCGTTCCCGGACAGCGCGTCGGCGCTGTTGTTGATGACATCTGCCAGCGGGCCAGCACCCTTGCCGTCGCCTTTCATAGCCTTCGAGAGCCTGTCGATCATGGCTAGGACCCGGTCGAATTCCACGGGTGTCTTGGTGCGATCCAGTCCGATGATGTCACCGCTCTTGAGCGTCGGCCCACCCCGATAGACAGGCGTCAGTTCGATATGGCGGTCGGTCAGGATCGACGTGGACACCGTGACGGCCTTGGCGTCGGCCGGCACCTTGACCTTGGAGTCGATCGTGAACTCCACCTCCATGTAGGTGCCACGCGAGGTGATCTTGGTGACCTTGCCGATGGGCATGCCCAACACCGACACTTTGTTGTCCGGATACAGCCCGGAGACCGACTCGAATTGAGCTGTGACGGTGAGCCTGTTGCTCCGCTCACGAAAATAGGTCCATCCCACAGCTGCGACCACTATCGCGGCCACCACCGCCAGTGCCCCCGCGATCCATATCGCTCGTTTGGTCATCGCGTTCATTGGCAGTCCTTGAAATACGGGATCATGTTGAACTGCTTGGCTCTTCCACTGATCGCACACATCCACGAATCCACGGCGAGACCCCCAGGCGCACTCAGCTCGAGCGCATTGCCGTAGCCCGTGAGATTGGTGAAGTTTCGGGCGGCGACCGCCGTCACCTGCAGCAGGTTCCGGAACAAATCGTCGTGACCGCCGATCAAACTACTGAAGGTCTTCACGTCGGCGATGAGCGCATCGACCGCACGACGATCCTTGACCACGATCTTGTTCAGGACGTTCACCAGCTCGGTCACCGCCTGCATCATCGCGTGGAAGCTCGCTTGCCGAGAAACGAATTCGCCGAGCAGGTCACGGCCCTGGACGATCAACTTGCCGATATCCCCCTGCTGGCGTTGCAGGGTGCCCGCCACCAGTTCCGTGCTGAACAGCAGCGTGCCAAGCTGATCACGGCGATGCGATATCACCGACGACAGTGTCTGGATGTTCTCCATTGCCTGCGGCAGCACCGCGGGCAAACCCTCCAGCTGCTTGCCCAGTATCGCCGTCGACTCGGCGATCTTGTCGGCGTCGACCTGTTCGAATGTCGAGGTGGCGTCCTGCAGCGTGGCCTGCAGGTCGTACGGAACATCGGTGTGGGCCAGATCTATTCGGCGATTGGGCAGCGTGCCGTCACCGCCGTTACGCAACTCCACGTACTGATTGCCCAGAATCGTGGTGATCTTGATCGATGCCTTGGCATCCTTGCGCAGCGTGATGTCGTCGCGGACCCGCATACCGACTTCGATACGGTCGCCCGCCAACTCGACGCTCGTGACTTCCCCCACAGACACTCCCGCGTAAGACACGTTGGCCCCAGGCTGTAGCGACGCCGCCTGCAAGAACTCGCCGGTGTAGTGGCTGTACCCGATGCCGATCGCCTTCACCAGCAGCATCGCGCCCACCAGGGTCCCGATAACCGCAAGCGCTATCGCACCCAGCCAAATCTTGTTGTACGTCTCGACCGGACGACTCGAGATACGTTGCCACACGGTAGGTTCAGCCATCTGCCAGGTTCCTGCATTTCGGGGTGTATTGAGCCTTGTTGCCAGGTGTGGCGGCATTGACGATGATAGGAACGACGTCGTTGAGACCCGGGAAAAACCCGGTGATGTTGAGATCGCAGACGTATCCGTTGATGAAGGCGCCCTCTTGGGTAGTCCGTGCGATACCCTTCAGTAGCAGCGGCAGATTGGCTCCGGCGAAGGCCAGCTGCGGCTCGACGGCGTTCAGGTGGCTGACGAATCCCGGTTCCCGGTGCAGTATCTCGTTGAGCTGGGGATACGCCGTGTCCGAGATCTTCGACAGCCGGCGCACCGCGAACCCCGTCGACCCGACTGAATCGACCAGTGCGGCGCGCCGATTGTCCAGAATGGCCACCATCTCCCGGGTGTGCGTCAGCACGCTGTCCAGATTCTTGTTCTGCCCGGCAAGAGTTTTCGTCAGCCCGTTGAGGTTGGTGATCACGTTGTCGAGGACTTTGTCGCGGCCCGCGAAGGTCTCGGTCAGTTGTGAGGTCTGATCCACCAACCCGACGATCGAGCCGGTATCGCCTTGCAGCGACTTGACGACGCCATCGGTGAGATTGTCCACCTCGGTGGGGTTCAGCACGCTGAAAAGCGGTTCGAACCCGTGCAGCAGCATCCCGATGTCGAATGACGGCTCGGTCTGCTCCACCGGAATGACGCTTCCCGGCTTGAGCCGATCCGTGCTGCCCGTTTTGCCTATCGACAGCCCCAGATAGCGCTGGCCAACGATGTTCTGGTACGTGATCGTCGCAATCGTGTTGCCGTACAACGGTTGCTCGGTCTGCACCCGGAAATCGACCTTGGCCAGGTCACCGTCGATCGCAACCGATTCGACGCGCCCGACGCGCACCCCGGCGATGCGGACATCGTCCCCATCACGCAACCCGGTGACATCGGTGAACATCGCGGCGTAGGCATTGGTGGACCCGGCCACCTCCCGCCGCAATGTCGCATATACCAGCCAGGTCATGGTCAAGGCGATCACCATGAACACCGACAACCCGATCAATGGACCACGAAACTTCATCGCGCACCCCCTGCCGAGGCCTGCTGAGCCACAACGGGCTTGGTACCCCTGGCGACGGGGCCCAGCAGAAGCTGCGTGGATGAGTTCGCCTGACCACCGGTGATCATGCCCAGCTGCTCACGTTCGACCTTGCTCCCCACAGGACCGACAGCCCCACCGAAGGAAGCCGGCGCGGTGGCAGCCGGGGCGGGAACGCCCGGACTCCCTGGCGGCGGTTCGGCGTCACCCGGGTCGACCGTGCCCGGAATACGCGGGGACGGGTTGGGCTGCCACCATGGCAACGGAGGATTGGGGTCCTGCAGATTCGGGTGCGGGTTGTACAAAGGAGGCCCGGTGACGATCAGATTCCCGTCCGGCCCGACCTCTGTTCCCGGCGGCGGCGCCAGATCGGGCGGCGGCTTGTAGTTCTGTGGGAGCAATGTTTCCGGAAGGTCGGGCCGCACCACCAGCTCTGGTGCAGTGAAGCAACTCGGGCCCTTCAACTCCCCGTACTGCGGGCAATCGGCGCGGGTGTACATCGTCGACGGCGTGAAGGAGAGAACTGCCCGGATGTTCACGACGTCCTTCTCCGGATCCCACACGTCGCTGAAGAACTTGTCGGAGAACACCTTGAGCCGGGCCGCGATCGGCAAGAAGTGCACCGAGTTTTGGGTGAGCACGCCGACGACGGGCGTGAGCTTCGTCGTGATGTCGATCATCCGGTCAGTCTGGTTGTCCAACGATTGTCGAACGGTTCCCGTAGTGTGCAACCCGGCGTTGAGCAGAGTCTGCAATTGCTCACGCTTTTCGGCCAGGGTCTGCATGGGCTTGATGGCCTGATGCAGCGCATCAACAAGCTCAGGTGCTGTCGTTTGCAATCCCTTGGTCGCGTCCAGGAGCGCGGAGAGGGTGGAGGGACCCGTATCGGTGGCCACGATGCCATTGAGCTGATCGATGATTCGGGTCAACTGCCCGGCCGCGTTCAGGAGGGTGGCACGCCGCCCCTCCGTCGCCGCCGCGATGACGGCGAAGATGCCCACCGAATCGTCGTCGCGACCGCGCCCGTTGGCCAGCAGGATGTCGCGCAGCTTGCTGATGGTGGTCTGGAACAGCACCGTCGGCAGCTCGGTTTCTTCGGGGATCACGGTTCCGTCGGTGATCGCGGCGCCCGGACCATGATCGACCAGCTCCACCGAGGAGACGGCGAACACGTTACTGGGAACAACCCTGGCGGTGACCGATCGCGGAATTGTATGCGCCAGATCGGGTTTCAGATCGATATGAACGACGTTCGGCTTGCCCCGCTGCGAGGGGATCAGATCGTTCACCGAGCCGACCAGCACGCCCTGGTACTTGACGTCGGACTTGGCGGGCAGGCCGTCGCCGACGTTGGTGAGTTCGGCGGCCACGCGCACGTAGTTGTTGAACCGGCCGGTCGACTTGATGATCAGGGCGGTGCCGACCAGGGCGGCCACCACAGCGATGGCTACGCCACCCAGGAGCAGTTGTCGGTCCGAGGGTCCCCTGCCGTCGGTCTCAAAGGAGTTCGGCACGCAAACCTCCTCCGACATCACCTGGACGCGTGTCGGTGCAGCGCCACAGCATGATCCGAAGCACCACCTGAGTCCCTTTCATCAGCAAACGCAGCCCGCCAGGTCGGCGGCCTTGGTCACGTGACCCCTCCGTTGTGACGCCAATTACTGGAATGTACAGTTGCGTGCAGTTCTATGTATTGCGCTTTACCAAATTTTTCTGAATCCATATTCATATTTGCTGCGGCTCCCCCGCTCGGCGTTACGCCTCGGAGCCGTATCGTTGCCGCAGCTCGGTCTTGAGCACCTTCCCGGACGGATTGCGCGGCAGCGCGTCCACGACCACGAGGTCCTTGGGGTGCTTGTACCGCGCCAGCCGTTCGGTGAGGAAGACGTCGAGTTCGGCGATGGTCAACCCGTCGCCGTGGATGGCTGCCACCGCCACCGGCACTTCGCCCCACTTCTCGTGGGGCCTGCCGATCACCGCGACCTCGGTGATCGACTCGTGCTCAGCAAGCACGTTCTCCACCTCTGCGCAGTAGATGTTCTCTCCACCGGAGATGATCATGTCCTTCTTACGGTCCACTACCCACACGAAACCATCCGCGTCCTGGCGGACCAGGTCTCCCGAGTGAAACCAGCCACCCGCGAATGCCTCGGCAGTCGCCGCCGGGTTGTTCCAATAGCCCTGCATCAGGGTGGGCGCCCGGTACACGATCTCTCCCACCTCCCCGACCGGCACATCATTCATGTTGTCGTCGACAACCCGCGCCGAGACCGTGGGAATCACCCGGCCGACAGAACCCATCTTTCGGATTGCGTCCTCTCCCATGAGCATGCAGGTCACCGGCGACATCTCGGTCTGCCCGAACGCAGCCAGTATCCTGGCATCGGGGAACGTGTCGGACATCGTCCTCAGCAACACATCGCTAGCCGGAGCAGCGCCCCAGGAGAGGGTCTTGAGCTTCACTGTGCGTGGATTTGCTCGTTGCGCAGCGCAGACCGCCTGCCACTGCGCCGGAACCAGGAAAATCCCGGTGACCCCTTCCGCTTCCAGCACGTCCAGCAGAGCGCCGGGATCGAAAGCCCCGAGCGGATGGATCACCGTGGGCAGTCCCAGTAGCAACCCCGTGATCATGTTGCCCACACCCGCGATGTGGAACATGGGCACACCGATGAATCCCACATCTGTGTTCAGCTCGACGGTGGTGCTCAGCAGATAGGTCATCGCCTGGCCTGAAAGGTTGAGGTGGGTCAACACCGCACCCTTGGGTCGGCCGGTCGTTCCGGAGGTGTACATGATGAGCGCCGGGGCATCGCCGGGCAGATCCACCTCGAGGTGTGCTTCACCTTCCTCGGCGACCACCTCTTCGTATCCGAGCGCACCGTCCTCCGACTCCGAACCGGCGACGATGACCGTCTCCAAGGCCGCCGCCTGCTGACGCACCGCGGCGGCCACCGGCGCCAGCACCGTCTCCGTGATCGCCACCTTGGCCCCGCTGTCCTGGACCAGGAACGCGATCTCGGGCGGAGTCATGCGGAAGTTCACCGGGATCGCGATGGCACCGAGTTCGTTGATGGCAAGCCATGATTCGACATATTCCGGGCGGTTGAGCATGAGGATCAGTACGCGGTCCCCGGATCCGACGCCGCGCCGGGCGAGCGCGTCGGCCAGGGATTGCACACGCTGACTCAGCTCACCCCAGGAGATGCTGCGGCCCAGGTAGCGGATGGCGGTGGCATTGGGTTGCATGAGTGCGTGCCGCGCCAGCTGGTTACACCAGTTCTGCCGCCGCGCACGGTACGGCTGGCCGAGGCCGGCGGACTGGGTGATTGCGTCGATCATGTCGGTCACAAGCTCTCCTACTCACTGAAGTTGGGGCGTCGGCCCTCAAGGAACGCGGCGAAGCCTTCCTGAGCATCGGGCGAGGTCAACAGCTCGATCTGCCCCTCCCGCTCACAGGCGATGGCCTCGTCGAACAGCTTGAGCGACACCGAGTTCATGGCTTCCTTGGTCAGCTGCATCGCACGCCGCGAGCCGCGAGCTAGCCTGCGCGCAGACTTATCGACGCGCAGGCGCAACTGGTCTCCCGGTAACACCTCGTTGATCAGCCCGGCCGCACAAGCGTCTGCGGCGTTGAGGGGTTGAGCCAACAGCGCCATGGCGTTGGCCTTCACGCGGCCGATCGAGGCCGAGACCAGCGCACTCGATCCGCCATCGGGCATCAGCCCGATGTTCGCGAAGGCCAGCAGGAAGAAGGCTTTGTCGGCCGCGTAGATCAGGTCGCACGCCAACCCCACCGAGGCGCCGATGCCTGCGGCCGCGCCCGTGACCTCCGCGATGGTGGGTACCGGGCAATTCAGCACCGCGCGTACCAGGCGCTCGGCGTTGTCCATCGTCAGTTCGGCCGCCTGCCGCGGGGTCAGCTCGCCGGAGCCCGCCGCCAGCTCGGCCACATCGGCGCCCGCCGTGAAAGCATTGCCCGCCGCGCCACCGCTGATGACGACGACACGCACCTCGTCACGCCCGGCGACAGACTCCAGCGCTTCGATCAGGCCCGCCGTGGCCGGCCCGTTGAGCGCATTCATCCGATCGGGCCTGGTGAACGTGATTCGCATGATGCCGTCGTCGACGGATACATCGGGTGCGCCGAGAGGTTCATCGGAACTCAAATCACTGCCTCCTGGCTTGTCGCTTCGACACGTCCGCACAAATATATTTGATATGACTTTAGATGCAAGGGCGTCACCACACATAGAAAAGGCAGGCAGATCGGATGAAATCTCCCCGGGTACAGACCCGCGAAATCCGCAGGCCACAGCTGTCCGAGGAAGTCGCTGGCCGGCTCCGGGCCGCGATCATGACCGGTGAGCTGCGCCCCGGCGAATACATCCGGATGGATGAGACGGCCGCCCAGCTGGGTGTGAGCGTCACCCCCGTCCGGGAGGCACTGCTGACGCTGCGCGGAGAAGGCATGGTTGAGGCCGTCCCTCACCGCGGATACATGGCCGCCGCGTTGAGCCGGGCCGATATCGAAGACATCTTCGCGCTGCAGGCGCACCTCGCCGTGGAGCTGGCCCAGACCGCGGCCCGACGCATAACCCCGGAACAGATCGACACCCTGGCAGATCTCAACGACACACTGCGCCATGCCGATTCACCCGAATTGATCTCGATCGCGGAGTTCGAGTTCCACCGATTTCTCAATCATGTGGCCGATCGCCCCAAGCTGGCCTGGTTCTTGCTGCAGGCCACCCGGTACACACCACACATGATGTTCGCCTCGGCCGACGCGTGGGCCCGGCACGCGGTGGACGCGCACGACAAGCTCATCGCGGCACTGCGCGCGGGCGACCTCACCGAGGTAGTTACCCAGACCGAGGTTCAGTTCGTCGACGGCGCACGCCGCCTGATCGAATACCTAGACGGTGCCGGGATGTGGTCCGGGGGGTAGCACCGGCTCGGCCGGCGCGGTCGGCTGCAGCTGACCGGAGGCGACGGCTTCGGCACGGCCCTTCAGGCCCTCGGCCAGATGTTCGAGGACCTGGTTGGCGAGCTTCTTGACCATCGGCTTCGGGATAGGCAGCTTGGTCTCGACATCCATATCAACGGTGAGCAGGCATGTCGGCCCCATCGGGACGATCGAAAACGTCTGTTCCTGCTTCTCGAAGATGTCGCTCTCCAACAGGCGCGTCGCCACCTGGGCGGCGTTGAGATAGGCGATCTCGGCGACGTTGGTCGTCGACATGCCCGTCATCTCCACCTTCAACCGCACGATGTGCGGGCGCCCATCCGGAAGCCGGTTCAGGATCTCGACGCTAGTGATCTCCTTGTTCCACTCGGGGTAGGCCTCGTAATTGGTAACGATGGAGACGATCACCTGCGGCGGCGCGGCCACCTCGACGGTCTGACTGACGACTGGCATTGCCTCACTCTACCTTTGTAGTTGGCGGACCCAGGAACTCACGCACGAGTTCGTACACCACATCCGGGCGCTCCAGGTGCACGAAATGTCCACCGCCATCGATGATTTCAACGCTGCGGTCGGGCAAATCGGGGCGCGCAGACTGCACCAGCCGCAGGGTCATGCACCCGTCGTCGCGGCCATGCAGATACAGCAGTGGGGTACGTGCTCCGTCCAGCAGGGATCGCTGGGTCTTCCAGTACTTACGTGACGGGAACAGAGCTCGCCGAATGTTTGCGCGGTAGTAGCCGATCACCGCCCGGCGGTTTCCCTTCTGGAGCATCGCCTCACCGGTGTACAGCACGTCCGCATGCGCCTCGTATCCCGGCGACCACCTCCGCCAGTACAGACGCAGTAGCCAAGGCAATAGCAATTCGGGCAGCACTGGAACCTGATGGAACAACGTGTACCAGCTCATCAATAGCTGCCGTCCGGCCACACCGGGCCATCCGGCCGGGCCGATCGACGAGAGGTTCGAGCCGAGGACTTCGAACGGCGGGACGGCCATCGTCACCATCCGCGCGAACGGCGACCGGCTGCTGCGGGCCAGAGCGTTACCCACCAGCGCGCCCCAGTCATGGCCGATGTAGACCGCCCGGTCGTCGCCACCCAGCACCGCGTGGATGTCCAGGACGTCCTGCATCAGGGAGCCTAGGCCGTACTCGGCATCGGCGGGTATTTCGCTGGGTGCGTAGCCGCGGGTGAACGGCGCCACCACACGCCATCCGTCGGCGGCCAACCTCGGCCCCAGCAGACGCCAGGTGTGGGCCGAATCAGGGAAGCCGTGCGCACAGATCACCAGCGGTCCGTCCGGCGGGCCCCAGCACAACGCCTGCAATCTGACATTGGGCAGTTCCAAGGTCAGCAGGGAGTCAGCGGCCACTACCGGTCCGCCGCTAGGGAGTGCCGTCAACGGACGCCGCCGACGCGACGCCCAACGGATCGTTGATTCGCGTGGCTTCGTCCCGGATCAGTCCGCGCAGCAGCGTGGTGCTGAACTCCACGGCGATCTCCTGGGCGCTGCGGCGCCCACTCGGATTGAGCCAGCGATAGGAGCCCAGAACCATCCCGATGTATCCGAGCGCCATCACGTGCGAGTCGCATTCGACGAACTCCGAGCTGGCGATGCCGCGCTCAATGATGTTCTGAACCCGCTCCTGCACCATGTCTTCGCGCTTGCGGATCTCGGCGACCTGCTCGGGTGAGAGCCATTCCGACAGGAACGGGTTCTCTTGGAAGTACACCGCGCCCTGCTCGCGGTTCGAGAAGATCAGTGCGAGCATGCGGCTCGTGCATTGATACAGCGACTCACGCGCCGACCATCGCGGGTCATCCTGCAGGCAGGCCAGGGTCTCTTCGGCCGCCTTGAAGTAGATCTCATACAGAATGAGCGCCTTGGACGCGAAGTAGTGGTAGACCGTCGCCTTGTTCAGACCGGCGACATCGGCGATATCGTCCATCCGGGTGCCGTGGTAGCCCCGAGCGGCGAACAACTTGGATGCCACGGCCACCAATTCATCGCGGCGGCCCGCACGGCGCTGCGATGAGCTGCCTGCCTTGGAGGCGTCGGGGACCGGTTGCATGGTGCCTCACTATATGCGCAGGGTTTCCACGCACGGACGAAATCCCGATCAACTGGTTGGATTGGTGGGCCAACATGTTCGCCGGCGCTACCGCCCTTGGCACGTTAAGCTGCCCACGTCCGCCGCCGTTTCAACACCGATAGGTAACCGCATGTTCTGTGGCCTGCGCGCCATGGTGGGCCGCGATCCCGCGCAACCGCACCGCACGGCCACCCCGCTCGAACTCCTCTTCGACCTGGTCTTCGTGGTCGCGGTGTCCCGCGCGTCCGGCGCGCTGCATCACTTCTGGGCAGAGGGACATTTCGTCGAGGGACTCACCGGATACGCGATGGGGTTCTTCGCGATCTGGTGGGCCTGGATGAATTTCACCTGGTTCGCCAGCGCCTTCGACACCGACGACTGGCTGTACCGGTTGATGACCTTCGTGCAGATGGCCGGTGCACTCACCATCGCCGCAGGCGTCGAACGCGCGATGGCGGGAACCGACTTCGGTGGCGTCCTCGCCGGATACGTACTAATGCGCCTCGCGGCGGGCTGCCAATGGCTGCGCGCCGCGTTCAGCGATCCCACCATGCGCGCCACCTGTCTGCGCTACGTCGCGAGCATCGCCATAGTCCAATCGGTATGGGTCTGGTGGGGGCTCTCCGCACCCGAGCATCTGCGTTTCGGGCTGTTCATCGCGATAGCACTGGCCGACGTGTCCATCCCACTGTTCGCCGAGCGCAGCACTCCCACGACGTGGCATCCCGTGCACATCGCGGAGCGCTACGGCTTGTTCACCCTGATCGTGCTCGGAGAATCCATCCTGGCCTCGGCGAATTCGATCATCGGCGCCGCCGCGGAGGCGGATCGCGCTGGCACCATGATCGGTATCGCCGTAGCGGCCCTCGTCATTGTCGCCGCGGTGTGGTGGATCTACTTCGACGAGGAACAGGAGTGCAAGGACTCCTCGCTACGCGCGAACGTGCTGTGGGGTTACAGCCACTACTTCATCTTCGCCTCTGTCGCCGCGATCTCGGCCGGGTTCGAAATCGCGGTCGACGGGGGGCTCGGCAAGAGCCATCTGAGCCCCACCACCGCGGCGCTCACCATCACCGTCCCGTTCGCCATTTATGTGGTGCTGGCGTGGCTGGTGCTGCTGCTGCAGCGCCGCGACACCATTCTGAATATCGGGCTACCGGCGACTGCCGTTGCCTCCGTGGCGATCTCAGCGCTACCACAGGCGCTCTACTGGCTCGCCGGGTTGGCGGCATTGGCGGCGGCGCTGGTGACCTGGCGACGCGTCGAGGACACCGAGCACGCACCCATCGCCCCTTAGCGGACAGGACAGACTCGCTCCAGCGCGGCCATGGTGTTGACTGCGGCGGCCATCTGTTCACCAGGCGTCGCCAACACCCCGTCCACCGAGGCCTGAGCGGCCATCACATCGGCGTAGTGCTCCACGGCCGGCGCCGTGCCCATCGCGACACACAGCCCGGCCAGGACGGTCAACGGCACACGCATAGCCCCTTCATACGCCGAGTGGGAACCTGACGAGGATTTCGGCCGGATTTCCCCGCGAGGTTCCCACTCGATCGCAAAGAGTTTGAGCTACAGCGCCTTCAGCTCTTCGATGACCGCGGACACCGACTTCTTCGCATCCCCGAACAGCATCGAGGTCTGCGGTTGGAAGAACAGCGGGTTCTCGATGCCGGCGTAGCCCGAGCTCATCGAACGCTTGAGCACGATGACCGAGCGCGACTCGTCGACGTTCAGGATCGGCATGCCGTGAATCGGGCTGGACGGGTCGTTGCGTGCCGCCGGGTTGGTGACGTCGTTGGCGCCGATCACGATGGTGACATCGGTCCGGTTGAACTCGCCGTTGATGTCGTCCATTTCCTTCATGGCGTCGTACTCGACATCGGCCTCGGCCAGCAGCACGTTCATGTGGCCAGGCATGCGACCCGCGACCGGGTGAATGGCGTACTTGACCTCGACCCCCTTGCTCTCCAGCAGATCCGCCATCTCCTTGACGGTGTGCTGGGCCTGTGCAACGGCCAGACCGTAGCCGGGCACCACGATCACCTGGTTGGCGTAAGCCATCTGGATCGCGGCGTCGGAAGCCGACGTGGCCTTGACCGTGCCTTGCTCGGCCGAACCACCCGCGGCGGCGGTGTCACCGCCGCCGAACGAACCGAACACGATGGCCGGAATCGACCGGTTCATCGCGACGGCCATCAGGTTGGTCAGGATCGAACCGGAGGCACCGACGATCATGCCGGCGACGATCATGGCGGTGTTGTTCAGTGCAAGACCAGCTGCGGCAGCGGACAACCCGGTCATCGCGTTGAGCAGTGAGATGACCACCGGCATGTCGGCGCCGCCGATCGGGAAGACCACGAACAGACCCATCACACCGGCGAAAACCAGCACCGCGACGATCCACCACTCCGGCAGGCCGGGGTGCAGCCCAACGTAGACGGCGGTACCGACAGCGGCCAACAGCAGCAGGATGTTGGACGCCTGGAAGAGCTTGGCGGAGGCCACCAGCCGCTTCTCGACGTTCTTCGGGATGGACTCCTGCAGTTTGGCGAAGGCCACCAGCGAGCCCCAGAACGACACCGAACCGACGATCGCGGCGAACAGCGATCCCACCACCAGAGCGACGGTCGGTGACTGGTCCGGCTTGAATTCCAAGAAACCCTTGGTCTCAATGAATTCCGACCAAGCGATGAGCGCGACGGTGCCACCACCGACACCGTTGAACAACGCCACCAACTGCGGCATGGCGGTCATCTTGGTCTTCAGCGCGGGCGGGATGCCCAGCACGACACCAATTCCCAGACCGGCGCCGATCAGGATCCAGTCCAGCGTGGTGGCGGTCTCGCTGACCTTGATCAAGGTGGCGAGGACGGCGATACCCATACCGACAGCGGCAATCCAGTTGCCACGCACCGCGGTCTTGGGTCCGGTCAGCCCGGACAGGCCGTAGATGAAGAGGGCGAACGCGGCGATGTAGAGAACATCGACGACGTAATTGAGGCTTTCGCTGCTCACTTGGCCGCCTCCTTCTGCTCAGGCTTCTTCGACTTGAACATGCCCAGCATGCGGTCGGTGACCAAGAAGCCACCGATCACGTTCAGGGTTCCGAAGATCAGCGCAACGAACGCGATGATCCGGGTGCCCCAGCTGGCGTCGGCGGGCAGGTTGCCCAGCACGATCAGTGCACCGAGCACCACGATGCCGTGAATGGCGTTGGTGCCAGACATCAGCGGCGTGTGCAAGGTGTTGGGCACCTTGGAGATGACGGCAAATCCGACGAACCCGGCAAGCACCAGGATCGCGATGTGGGCCAGTAGCTGTGCGTACATGTCTAGGAGACCTCCCGGGTGACACAGGAGCCCGCGACGATCTCGTCATCGAAGTCCGGCGCCAGAGCACCATCCTTGATGAGGAGCTCGAGAACGGACGTGATGTTCTTGGCGTACAGCTCGCTGGCGTGCTCCGGCATGGTGGCCGGCAGGTTGAGAGGCGAGGCGATCGTGACCCCATGCTTGACGACGGTCTGGCCCGGCTCGGTCAGCTCGCAGTTGCCGCCGGTCTCACCCGCGAGGTCGACGACCACGGAGCCGGGCTTCATGCCCTCCACCGCCGCGGCGGTCACCAAGCGCGGCGCCGGGCGTCCGGGAACGAGTGCCGTGGTGATGACGACGTCGAATCCCTTGATGGCCTCTTCGAGCGCCTGCTGCTGCTTTTGGCGCTCCTCGTCGGTGAGCTCGCGGGCGTATCCGCCCTCACCGGCCGCATCGATGCCCAGATCGAGCCACTGGGCGCCCACCGACCGGACCTGATCGGCCACCTCGGGGCGCACGTCGTAGCCGGTGGTGCGCGCGCCGAGGCGCTTGGCGGTGGCCAGGGCCTGTAGGCCGGCCACGCCGACGCCCAGGACCAACACCAGCGCGGGCTTGACGGTCCCGGCGGCTGTGGTGAGCATCGGGAAGAACCGGGTCGACTCGGACGCCGCTACGAGCACGGACTTATACCCGGCGACGTTGGCCTGAGACGACAGCGCATCCATGACCTGTGCGCGGGAGATACGCGGAATGGCTTCCACTGCAAAGGCTTGCACACCGGCGCTCTTCAGTGCGCCGATGCTGTTGTCGGCATTGCGTGGCGCCAGGAAGCCGATGAGGGTCTGCCCCGCGCGCAGACGGGCGACCTCAGCATCCGAGGGCGGCGCGACCTTCACCACGACGTCGGCGGACCACGCGTCGCCCACGGTGGCACCGGCCTCGGTGTACAGCGCGTCAGGCAGCAGAGCACGCTCTCCGGCGCCGCTTTCTATGACGACGTTCACACCCTTGCCAATCAGGCCGGCGATCGCCTTCGGTACCAGCGCGACGCGGCGCTCATCCTCACCCGACTCTCGGACCACTCCGATAGTGACTGGTTGATCGGTCATCTACTCGCCCTTCACCCTGTGGTGCAGCATGCCGACGGATACTAAGGAAAGGCATGCTTGTTAACAAGTCTTCCGTTTTTGTAAATACTGCAAAGGTCGTTAACCACGGCAATGACCCTCATACGCGCATGTCAGGCATGTATGCATATAAATATGCAGGTCAGAGGGTTTCGCCAATGACAAGTTTGCACAACTAACTACAGGATGCCGGTTGGCGAGGGCGCCACCGGTCCTTTTGCCGGAACTCCGGCAGCTACTTGCCCTTCCATACGGGGGCACGCTTCTCGGCGAATGCCTTCGCGCCCTCCTTGGCGTCCTCGGAGACGAATATCGGCATCAGGATCTCGCCCTGCATGGCGAATGCCTCCTCGGGCGCCCAGCTCGCCGACTCGATGATGATGCGCTTGGTGGCCGCGACAGCCAGCGGACCGTTCGCGGTGATCTTGGTGGCCAGCTCCAACGCGGTGTCCAGGGCCTGCCCGTCGTCGACGAGCCGGTTGATGAACCCGTACTTGGCGGCGTCCTCGGCGGTGAAAGAGTCGCCGGTGAGCGCAAGCTCCATGGCGACCTGATACGGGATGCGATTCGGCAGACGCAGCAGGCCACCGGCCCCGGCCACCAGACCGCGCTTGACCTCGGGGATGCCGAACTTGGCGCCGCGGCCGGCCACCACCAGGTCACAGGACAGCACCAGCTCAGTGCCACCGGCCAGGGCGAAGCCCTCCACTGCCGCGATGATCGGCTTGCGCGGCGGTACGTTGGTGAAGCCGAGACCGCGCTCGGACAGTACCGCCTCGCCACTTACGAAGGCCTTGAGATCCATTCCGGCGCAGAAGTTCCCACCCGCACCAGAGATGATGGCGACGGACAGGTCATCGGAGCTGTCCAGCTGATCCGCGGCCGCGGCAAGCCCCTGGCTGACGGCCCTGTTGACCGCGTTACGCGCATCCGGTCGGTTGATCGTGATCAGTAGAACACGGTCACGCTGTTCGATCAGGACTTCGTCGGCCATGGCATTCCTTCGGGTAGTGAGCGAGTCGGTGCATTTGTAGTTGATGCTAACCAGCAGTCGGAATCAGGCCGCGAGCCACCGAAAGCAGCCTGGGCACTCCCTCTTCCAGCTCAACGAAGAACGGGTCGTCGGTGGTTCCGGCCAGATGCCGTTGGTAGGAAACCTCCAGCAGCGTGGCGAGCTTCCATCCACCCAACACCTGATAGTAGATTAAATCCTCTCGTGTCCAATAGCTTTGGTCTCCAGTACGCGCTGCCCGGTAGGCTTCGGCGATCTCGGCGTGGGAGGGGCAGCCTTCCTGCGCCGTCACCGAACCCGTGAGCTCCGTCATGGCGATCGGGCCACCCGGTTCAGGGGTCATGTACAGCAGGTATCCCAGATCCGCCAGCGGGTCACCAACGGTCGCCATCTCCCAGTCCAGCACCGCGGTGATCCGCGCCACCGCCGGATCGACGAGCACGTTGTCCAGCTTGTAGTCGCCGTGCACCACGGCCGACGGCCGATCTCCCGGATAGTTCTCGGTGAGCCATGTGGTGATGGCCGTGTGGTCCTCCAGATCGCGACCGGTGGGCAGCTCTTTGATCGATTCCCATTGCCCGCCCCACGTCTTCAATTGCCTTGCCAGGTAACCGGATTCACGGCCAAGTTTGGCCTCCACCAACCGCATGGGATCGGCGTTGTGGATCTCCGCCAGCGCGACGGCCAAGTCGAGCACCAACTCGCGGCGCGCCGGACCGACGAACCATTCCGGCGAGACGTCCCTGATCACCTCGCCTTCCTGCCGCTCCATCAGATAGAACGGAGCGCCGAAGATGTCGGCATCGGTGCTGGCCAGGGTCACACGCGGCACGCGTACCGGCGCCGCGCTGAGCGCATCGAGTACCCGGTACTCGCGCATCACATCGTGCGCCCCGGCCTGCAGCCGCCCGAACGGGGGGCGTCGCATGATCCACTGCCTACCAGAGCTTCCCGTGACCACATAGGTCAGATTCGAATGCCCGGCCGAGAGCCTGCGGATGCTGACCTCCTCCCCCATCTCTCGGTTCAGGTACTCCAGAAGGCTCGCGGGAATGGCATCGGCATCGAGCGACTCCTCGCCGGCGGGGCCATCCGAGTCAGCGGACACATCTTTGTGCATGGATTATGTTTACCTGACGCACCAAAACCCGAGACGGTCACTATCGCGTTCCTTAACCGTTCACGCTGCCAACTGGGCCGATGTCCCCCAGTATGAGAACCCAATGAACCTTTCTACCCGCCTCGTCGTCATGAACTTCCTGCAGTTTTTCGTGTGGGGAGCGTGGCTGCTGACGCTCGGTGCCTACTGGTTCAACAACAAGCACTGGTCCGGGGCACACTTCGGCGCCGCCTTCTCCACGATGGGTATCGCCGCGATCCTCACGCCTCCGATCATGGGCGTGATCGCCGACAAATGGATCAACGCCGAAAAGCTCTACGGCATCATGCATCTAGGCGGGGCAGCAGCACTTTTCTGCCTTCCTCTGGTGACCAGTCCCACCGTCTTCTTCTGGGTTCTGCTCCTCAACATGCTGTGTTACATGCCGTCGCTGTCGCTGGCCATCACGGTCGCCTTCAACGCCCTCAAAAGCGCCGGCAAGGACACCGTCACCAGCTTCCCTCCCATCCGAGTGTGGGGCACCGTGGGATTCATCGCCGCACTGCATACGGTGAGCCTGCTGGGGCTGGAAACCTCGACGGGCCAGTTCTACGTCGCCGGGACTGCGGCGCTGCTCTTAGGCCTCTACGCCTTCGCCCTGCCGCCGTGCCGTCCCAAATTGGGCACGCCGACGCTGGACCGCGCTCATAGCACCACCGTTGCCGACAGATTCGGTCTCACCGCCTTCACGCTCTTTCGTCAGCGCACGATGGCGGTCTTCTTCATCTTCGCCATGCTGCTCGGTGGAGCCCTGCAGCTCACCAACGCCTATGGCGATACGTTCCTCCACGACTTCGCCAACGTCGCGGAGTACAAGAATCTCTTCACCGTCGAGCATCCGGCCATCATCATGTCCATCTCACAGATCTCCGAGACTCTGTTCATCCTGGCCATCCCGTTCTTCTTGCTCCGCTTCGGAATCAAGACGGTCATGCTCATGAGCACGGTCGCGTGGACCTTGCGTTTCGGCCTGTTCGCCTACGGCAATCCCGGGGACGGGCTCTGGATGATCGTGCTGTCCTGCGTCGTCTACGGTATGGCCTTCGATTTTTTCAACGTCTCGGGCCAGTTGTTCGTCGAGGACCAGTGCGACCCGGCGATCCGGGCGAGCGCGCAGGGCCTGTTCATGCTCATGACCAACGGCGTGGGTGCCATGTTGGGCAGCCTCATCAGCGGGGCTGCCATCGAGTACTTCTTCACCTACCCCGATGGCAGCAAGGATTGGCACGGCATCTGGCTCAGCTTCGCCGGGTACACGTTGGCCGTCACTATCGCGTTCTTCGTGCTGTTTCGCCACAAACCGAGCGAAGGGGCCGACGAAAAGTCGACCGCTACCGTGGGGGTGTGACGATCTCCAGCGCCGAGTCGACGGCGTCCTCCGCAGACAACCCCGTAGAGGGCATCTGGAACTTCCGGGAGGTGGGCGGCGCGGATTCCCCCGTCGCCATCCGGCCCGGAGTGCTGTTCCGCTCCTCTGAGCTCAGCGGCCTGACCCCGGCAGGTGCCCAGACACTACGAGCCCTCGGCGTCACCGACCTGTACGACTTGCGCAGCCCCACCGAGATCGCACGCACCGGATCGGACCGGGTGGACGGCGGAATCCGGGTACACGAAGTACCGTTCGCCACCCCCGCGGCCGGCGAGGAACGCGCCCCCCACGAGATCGCCTACCGGCAGATGATGATCGAAAGCATGACCGCGGGCCGCGGGCCGGACCCGGCGTCGCAGGTGAACTTCATGCTGGCCGAGTACCGCCGGTTCGTAGAGCTCCCCGGAACGCTCGTCGCCCTCAAGGCGGTGACCGATCAAATCACCAGTGGTGCAACAGCTTTGGTTCACTGCGCGGCGGGCAAAGACCGAACCGGGCTCCTCATCGGATTGGTCTTGCACGCAGTGGGCGTCGACTACGCCGACATCGTCGCAGACTACCTGCGCAGCAACGCGGCGATCGGTGCCATGCGGGCACACATCTCGGCACAGATGGAAGCCGCCGAACCCGAACTCGCGCAGACCATGGCGGCTATGCTCTCCGATGAGGTGCTCGGTGTCCGCGAGGAGTACCTTGACACCGGATTCAGCCAAGTTGCAAATGTTTTCGGCACACCGGAGGCGATGCTGGCCGCGGCCGGAATCGATGCAGCGGGCCTTACAGCGCTAAGCGCCGCGCTCACCTAGCTCTGGCCGAGTAGACGCTCGGAGCCACCGTCACGCCTGCGGTGCGCAGGACGATGATCATCGGCTCGACCCCGCGGCCGAGCTGATGAGCGACCCTGCCGTCATGGCGGCCGAGCCCGACTTGCTCATCGACGGGTGGCTGCACGATCAAACAGCGGTCGATTCCCGGGCCACCAGCACGGGCCGGAACATAACGTGCCGCGGTTCGGCGCCTTCGGAGGCGGCGATCAACAACTCGACAGCGGTAGCCCCGATCTTCGCGCTCGGCTGAGCGATCGACGAGAGCGGAATCGCAGCCGAGCGGGCGAAATCGATATCGTCATAGCCGATGACCGCAATATCGTCGGGCACTCGCACCCCAGACCCGGATAGGCCTTGCAGCAGACCGATGGCCAGCAGGTCGTTGGCGCAAAAGACAGCGTCGGGCCGACGGTCTACCGGGCGAGCACCCAACTGCTCGCCCGCCGACCGTCCGGCCAGCACGGTCGGCTCTCCAGCTTCGATGACTTCCAATGCCGCTCCAGCACACTCGCCGACCGCGCCGCGGGCACCAGCCAGACGGTCGGAAACCTGGCGCAAAGCCATCGGGCCGCCCACGTAGGCGATACGCCGCTTGCCTTGAGCGCACAGATGCTCGGCCGCCAGCCGGCCGCCCGCCACATCGTCCACAGCTACCGACGCGAACGGGGTACCGACTCCGTCTCGATCGACGAGGACGACGGGCACGCCGCGCTCCCGCAAGGCGTGCAAGCGACTGAGGTCTTCGGCGACCGGCGAGATCAGTAGGCCGAAAACCCTTTGTTCATCGAAGACTTCGAGATATGCGCGTTCACGGTCCACGTTGTCGTCAGAGGTGCCCAGCAGGACGACCAGATTACTCTCGGACGCGCTGTGCTCGGCGGAACGAGCAACATCGGTGAAGAAGGGGTTGCCGACGTCGAGCACCAGGAGGCCGATGCAGCGAGACCGTCCGGCTTTCAGCTGACGGGCGGCGTCATTGCGCACGAAGCCCAACTGTTCAATGGCGGCATGCACCCGCGCAACTGTCGCGGGCGCTACCCGTTCCGGCGCGTTGAGCACATTGGAGACGGTGCCGACCGATACCGAGGCCGCCGCAGCGACCTCGCGGATGCCAGCCGCCATCAGCCATCCTCTCTAACCCCGGCGATCGATCACAACCGGTCGTGGCGCCAACCTGACCAACTGGGTGACATGCGCCGGGGTGAGCTCTTCCAGGCAGGTAACACCCAGTAGCCGCATCGTACGGGCTACCTGTTCGGAGAGGATCTCGATGGTCCGGTCAACTCCGGCTTCGCCACCGGCCATAAGCCCGTAGAGGTAGGCACGGCCGATCAGCGTGAATCGAGCGCCCATGGCAATCGAGGCGACGATATCGGCACCGGACATGATCCCGGTGTCGAGCACGATCTCGACATCCTTGCCGACCTCGCCGACTACCGCGGGCAGCAGATGGAACGGTATCGGCGCTCGATCAAGTTGTCGGCCTCCATGATTGGACAGCACTATGCCGTCAACCCCGAGATCGGTCACCGCACGCGCATCGCCGACCGTCTGGATGCCCTTGACGACGAACTTGCCCGGCCACTGTGCTCTGATCCAGCTGAGATCATCGAACGTCACCGTCGGGTCGAACATCGTGTCGAGCAGCTCGGCCACCGTGCCAGACCAGCGATCCAGGGATGCGAAAGACAGTGGCTCGGTGGTCAGGAAGTCGAACCACCAGTGCGGTCGCGGCAGCGCGTTGGCGACGGTGCGCAAGGTGAGCGCGGGCGGAATCGACATCCCGTTGCGTTTGTCGCGCAGTCGCGCTCCGGCGACGGGGACATCCACGGTCACCATCAGCGTGTCGTAACCGGCGGCCACCGCTCGCTCCACCAGTGCCATCGAACGATCGCGGTTCTTCCACATGTAGAGCTGAAACCAATTTCTGCCTGGGGGATTGACGTGTTTTATGTCTTCGATCGATGTGGTTCCCATGGTTGACAGCGTGAACGGGATACCGGCTCTGCCGGCGGCACGCGCACCCGCCAACTCGCCCGCGGTGTGCATCATCCTGGTGAAACCCGTCGGGGCGATACCGAACGGCTGGCTGACGGGGCCGCCCAGTACCTGCCAACCGGTGCTCACCTTGGACACGTCGCGAAGTATCGCCGGGTGAAATTCGATATCGCGGAACGCTTGTCTGGCACGCACAATCGACAGCTCGGCCTCGGCCGAACCGTCGGCGTAGTCGAATGCGGCCCTCGGGGTCCGGCGTCTGGCGATCCGCCGCAGATCCTCGATCGTCAGAGCGGCATCGAGCCGGCGTCGCTCGGCATTGAACTGCGGCTTCTTGAATCGCATCAAGGGTGCAAGATCGTGCACGCGAGGCACTCGGCGTTTCATGACCAGACCTTTCCTGCCGCTGTTCGTTGTGGTTCGAAACGCGTGGTGTGCACAGTGGCCCCCAGAGTCGCGCGCAGTTCCGCCAGATCGCCGTGGAGTACTCCGTAAGCGCGGGCCTGAATCAGCACGTTACCGATTGCAGTGGCTTCCACGGGACCCGCTATGACCGGTAGACCGAGGCGGTTGGCGACGAGCTGACACAGGAGCCGGTTCTGCGCACCGCCGCCGACGACATGAACGGTGCGTACCGGCACCCCGGAGAGCACCGCAGCCTCCTCGACGCCGCGGGCGAATCCCGCGGCCAGGCTTTCGACGATGGCCCTGGCCATCTCAGGACGGCTAGCGGGTGCGGGTAGGTCATGCTCGACGTACCAGTGCGCAATGCGACCGGGAATGTCTCCCGGCTGGCGGAACCGCGGATCGTCACCGTCGAAGACAGCCGCGGTCGGCGAGCACTCTGCCGCCTCTGCCAGTAGCCGGGACAGATCTATTCGTTCACCGCCACGCTCCCAGTGCCGGACGGTTTCGCTGAGCACCCACAGCCCCATCGCGTTACGTAGAAATCGGATCCGGCCGTCGGCGCCGACCTCGTTGGTGAAATTGGCTGCCCGACTGGCGTCGTCGACGACGGGCCGGGCAAGTTCGACTCCGACTAAACCCCACGTCCCGCAAGAGATGTACGCAGCCGAATCCGAGAGCATCGGTACCGCCACCACAGCTGATGCGGTGTCGTGCGATGCCACCGACACGATATCCATCCCTCGACGAAGGCCCACGCGGTCGGCGAGTTCGGGTAGCACCGGGCCCAATCGCGACCCCGGCTCGGCCAGACCGGGAAACAGGCCGACGGGCACACCGAGCGATTCGGCCAGTTCATCGTCCCAACGGCCGTCGATACCCAAAAGACCTGTGGTCGAGGCATTGGTTTTCTCGGTCACCTCCTTCCCTGTCAGCCAATAGCCGACCAGGTCGGGAATCAGCAGTGCAGTATCGGCCATCTCGAGCAGATCCTCGGCCGCCAGCTGAAACATCGTCGTGAAGGGTAAGAATTGCAGGCCGTTGCGGGCGTAGATCTGTTCCTGACTGAGCCTGGCATGCACGATGTCGGTCCCGACGGACATGCGGATGTCGCGATAGTGGTAGGGCAGACCGAGCAGTCGACCGTTGCGTAACAGGCCATAGTCGACGGCCCACGAGTCCACGCCCGCACTGATCAGCTCTGGCGCGTGTCTGCTTGCGCCGGCAAGTCCGGCACAGACGTTGGCGAACAGGTTGGGCAGATCCCAGTGCATCGAGGTGCGATGACCGTTCCATAGGTACACCGGATCATTGGCGAAACGGTGTACCTGACGCATGTGGAATGTGCCCGGACCAACCTTGGCGACCATGACGCGGCCGCTGGTGGCGCCAAGATCAACTGCGGCCAGCTGGCCGGTCCGTACGGCAGTGCTCATCGCAGGAATGCGGCCGCAACGCCGGCGTCCACCGGCACATGTAACCCGGTGGTGTGCGAAAAGTCCGAGGTGCACAGTGCGAAGACGGCACCGGCGACGTGCTCGGGTAACACTTCGCGCTTGAGTAAAGTGCGCTTGGCGTAGAACGCGCCGAGTTCGGATTCCTCGACACCGTAGACCGCGGCCCGCTCGGCGCCCCATCCTGCAGCGAAGATCCCGGAACCCTGGACGACGCCGTCGGGGTTGATGCCGTTGACCTTGACCCCGTACTGCCCGAGTTCGGCTGCCAGAAGCCGCACTTGATGCGCTTGATCGGCCTTGGTTGCCGAGTAGGCGATGTTGTTGGGCCCGGCGAACACTGAGTTCTTCGATGAGATATAGAGGATGTCGCCGCCGACCCGCTGATCGATCAGTGCTTTCGCTGCGGCCTTCGACACCAAGAACGAACCGCGGGCCATCACGTCGTGCTGCAGGTCCCAGTCCGCGGCCGTGGTGTCCAGCAAGGACTTCGACAGGGAAAGGCCCGCGTTGTTGACGACGATGTCGATCCCGCCGAAGGCGAGGACACATTCGTCGATCGCCGCTTGTACGGCGGATTCGTCGGTGACATCGGTCTCGACGCCGATTGCCGTATCGCGGTTGTCGACCGCTCCATTGATCTCCGACGCTGCCGCACAAGCCTTTTCGGCGTCCAGGTCAGCGATGACCACGCACGCGCCCTCGGCAGCCAGCCGAGTGGCGATCGCTTTGCCGATACCCGATGCGGCGCCGGTGACCAGCGCGATGCGGCCGGCCAGCGGTTTGGGCTTGGGCAGCCTAGACAATTTGGCCTCTTCCAGTGCCCAGTACTCGATGCGGAACTTCTCCGCTTCGTCGATCGGTGCGTAGGTCGAAATCGCCTCGGCTCCGCGCATCACGTTGATGGCGTTGAGATAGAACTCGCCTGCTACTCGCGCAGTCTGTTTATCCTTGCCATAGCTGAACATTCCGACACCGGGAATCAAGACGACAGCCGGGTCGGCACCGCGAATTGCAGGACTGTCGGCGGTGGCGTGCCGTTCGTAGTACCCCTGGTAGTCGGCACGGTAGGCCTCGTGCAGCTCGGCAAGGCGGGTCTTGCAATCCTCGATCGACGCATCGGCGGGTAAGTCGAGCACCAGAGGTTTGACCTTGGTGCGCAGAAAGTGGTCCGGGCAACTCGTACCGAGTGCGGCGAGGCGGGGATGCTTTGCACTGGCGAGGAATTCGAGCACCCTGGGGTCGTCGGTGAAATGCCCGACTTGGCGCTTATCGGTGCTGGCCAGACCGCGAATGAACGGGGCAAGCCGGGCAGCCTTGGTACGGCGCTGCAGGTCCGGCAGCCCGCCGTAGCCGGCTATCGGGGCGCCGAACGGCTGTGCCCGGCTGTTGGCGTCGATGTACCGCTGGGCTTTGTCTATGATCTCTAACGAATTCGCTTCGCTTTCTAGGGAAGTCGCGCCCCATACGGTGACCCCGTGTCCACCGAGGATAGTGCCGATCGCCCGTGGGTTGGCCCGCTGGATCTCGGCGATATCCAGACCGAGTTGGAAGCCGGGGCGCCGCCAGGGCACCCACACCACGCGGTCGCCGAAGATCTTCTTGGTCAGAGCTTCGCCGTCGACCGCGGTGGCCAGCGCGATACCCGAGTCGGGATGTAGATGATCGACGTGAGACGCGTCGACAAGACCGTGCATGGCTGTGTCGATCGACGGTGCGGCACCGCTGCGACCGTGCAGGCAGTAGTCGAAGGCGGCCACCATCTCATCTTCTCGCTCGACACCGGGGTAGACATCGACCAGGGCGCGCAGCCGGTCCAGCCTCAGCACCGCCAGACCGGTTTCGGCCAGCGTAGCGAGGTCGCCGCCGGAGCCCTTGACCCATAACAACTCCACGGGCGCACCGGTCACTGGATCGGTATCGGAGCCCTTGACGGAGGTGTTGCCGCCGGCGTAGTTGGTGTTCCGAGGGTCGGCCCCCAGTCGATTGGACCGTGAAATTAGTTCGGCAACAGCTTTATTGGTCATTTTCAAGCTCTCCACGAAGATTGGATACCGCCGACGCGTTCGGCGTTGATGATGTCCTGGTAGCCCGACCGCGCGAAGGCCGCCATCGGGTTGGCGGGCAGACCCCGGTCAAGGCGCCATTCGGCCAGTCGCGGCCGTATATCGGTGTAGAAGGCGTCCATCATAATCGCATTGGCGCCCAACACATCTGAAACATTCTGCGCTGCTGCCAAGGCGTCGATGTCGACCAGTGCCGCCCTGGCCGTCATCTCCTGCACGTTCAGCACCGAGCGGATCTGGCCGGGGATCTTCTCTTCGACGTTATGGCACTGATCGAGCATGAGCGCCACTGAGGAGTCATCGGCCAAGCCGCCGCCGCGCAGCACTTCGAACATGATCCGAAAAAGCTGGAATGGGTCCGCTGCACCGACGATCAGATCGTCGTCGGCGTAGAAACGAGAGTTGAAGTCGAACGAGCCCAGCCTCCTCCTCAGCAGCAACTGAGCGACGATAAACTCGATATTGGTGCCGGGCGCATGGTGGCCCGTGTCCAGACACACCACAGCGCGCTCCCCGAGCGCACTCACATGCGCATACGCCGTACCCCAGTCCGGAACATCGGTCATATACATCGCGGGTTCGAAGAACTTGTACTCCAACACCAACCGCTGATCCGGTCCGATGTGTTGGTAGACGGCGGCCAGCGATTCGGCGAGCCGTTCCTGACGGCCACGGATATCGCCCTGCCCCGGATAGTTGGTGCCGTCGGCGAGCCAGATCTTCAGATCGCGCGACCCGGTGGCGGCCATCACCTCGATACAGGCCAGATGGTGGTCGATCGCCCTCTGCCGCACCGTCTTATCGATATGGGTGAGACTGCCGAACTTGTAGTCGTCGTCCTGGAATGTGTTGGAGTTGATGGTGCCGAGCTGTACACCGTGGTCCTCGGCATAGCCCGCCAGTGCGCCGTAGTTGTCGACGGCATCCCACGGAATATGCAGTGCCACTTTGGGTGCCAGGCCGGTGAACCGGTGCACAGTGGCGGCGTCGGCGATCTTCTCCTGCACGGTCCGTGGCGCACCGGGGGTGCCGAACACTTTGAACCGGGTGCCGCAGTTGCCAAAGGCCCACGACGGCAATTCGATGGCGAGGTTGTCCAGTTCTGCAGTCATCATGCGTCCACCTTCTTCTCTGCGGCCGGGCTTTTCGCCCGCCCGTAGCGTTCGATTTCGATCTGTTGCAAGGTCTTTCCCCGGGTACGGGGCGCCCACACGGCGCCGATCAACATGGCCACGGTCAACAAGGCCACCAGCAGCACGCCGACCGCTGTCAGGCCTGTGATCGCCAGCAGTGTCGGCAAGAAGTAGCTCAGCAGGCCCGTCGCGGTGCGGACGACGAAGAACATCACACCCTGGGCACTGGCCCGGTACGAAGTCGCGAAAAGCTCACTGGCCCAAAGGCTGTAGAACCCCTGTGCGCCGATGCCCGCGGAAGCACCCCAGAGCACCGCGAACACCAGCATGGTGGGCACGCCGCCGTCGGTGAACTCCACCAGCACGACCCACCCGACGATGCCAAGCGCGGCGCCGATCACATACAACACCCGCTGAGAAACGCGGTCGGCGTAGCGCATGAAGCCGAAGTACGTGGCGGCCACGGTGCAGCCCCATACCAGCACTTGCAACAGATCCTGGACGATCGGGCTGTGCACTCCTGCGGTGTCGTACACCCGCGGCATGAACATGCCGGCCTGGCCTGCGACCGTGTTCCAAAAGAGGTATATGCCGCCGAGAAACAGCAATGCGGTGATGTTGTTGCGACAGGAGAACAGCCCGCTCAGTCCGCGGGTGGTTGTCCGGTCGGCCAGGTCGGTGGATTCGTGCAGAGCTTCGTCTTTCCAGATCTGCGATTCTGCCAGCCCCTGCCGTATCCACCACACGATCGCCGCGACGAGGAACAGGTGGCCGAAGATCAGCCGGGAGCCGAACAGCCCCAGCGGCACCAGCGCCGCAGCGAGCGCGAACCCGACTAACGGGCCCAGCGACCAGGCCAGCTGGGCGGCTCCCACGTGTTTCGCGCGATCGGCCGACGGGGCCTGCTCGGCGATATACGTCCAGGAGGCGGGTATTCCCGCGCCCACTGAGATTCCGGTGACGACGAAGGCGACCAACAGCATCGTGAAGTTGACCGCGAACGCCGCCAGCAGCACCCCTGCCATATAGACCAGCAGATCGTAGGTGTAAATCGCCTTACGCCCGAACCGGTCACAGAGGGGCCCGCCGAGGATCGCCCCGATCGCGGCACCAAAAGCGTTGGCGCTCAATGCGGCGAGTATGCCGACCGCGAAATTGCCGATTCCGAACGCTGACTGCCAGAACCCCAGGCTGGTGGCAATCGCGATAATGGATCCGGCCTCAATGTAGTTCGACATCGCCACCGAGACGGTGGCCCGCCACCCGGTCGTCGAACGTGCTCCGATCTTCATGGTGATCCTTGGACTCCCAATCAGGGCAGGTGGAAATATTCGGACAGTGGGGTCATCTGTTGGTCGGGATCGTTGCGGTCGCCGCCGACGAAGTACTGGGCCATACCGGCCTGCCAAGTGGCATTGACGCCGGTAGCGGCTATCCGCTGTTGTGCCGCGGCGAAGTCATCGGTTTCGAGGTAGCCGACCACTATGCAATCGTTGGGTCGTACGAACAACGAGTAGTTGCGCCACCCCGCGGCGCGAAGCGCATCGAGCATCTCCGGCCAGACGTCTTGATGAGCCGTGAGGTAGTCATCTACCCGCTCAGGCTTGAGGTGCAGCAGAAAGCACACACGCTGTATGTCTTGGTCACTCATGCCGCCCCATTCTGAATTGAAACGTTTCAATTTGTGAGTACGGTCACCGTAGACTCGGATGTGTGATCGGTCAAGCGGGCGGTCGGCAGCCGTTGCGCAGGCACGCCTTGGCCGATGCGAATTCGGTGGACACACCTACAACCTCGTTTCCGAGGTCAGGAGCCCCCGGGATTTCCAGAGCGCTCACACCGCGCCGAGCCAGATTCCCGCCGAGACCATCGCACCCACCATCTCGATGCCGATCGAGGTGGCCACTGCCTTCACCGCGGCGACGGTCGCTCCCCATGCCTGTTTCTGGCTGCTGCGCCGAATGAACTCGGCGAGGTAGATACCGAGCACAAAGCCGATCACCAAGCCCACCACCGGAATCACGAAAAAGCCCACAATCGCCACGATCCCGCCCACCACCAGGCTGAGCGTGGGCACCCCGGCCTCGCGCATGCGCTGCGCGGGCCACACGTACTTGACCACTGTGGTCGCAACGGCCAGCGCGACCACAATGCCGAGGACCACCCAACCCTTCGTGGTGGATTCGATAAGCGCCCAGACGCCGATGGACAGTACGACCAGTCCCGTGCCGGGAACCATCGGCACCACGATGCCGACCATTCCGATGGCGATTCCCAGGCCGACGAGCAGCAGCCCACCGATAGTCATCGGATGAGCTTCTTAGGTCAGCTCGACATCACTGGCAAGCCAGCGCCCGTCGACCTTCTCCATCGTTATCTGAACGCGGCTGCGATCCATGCGCGCATCCGGAATCGCCACATTGGAGACCGCCTGATCGATGAACAGCAGCACCTCGACCTTGTCAGCGGTCGCCGACTTCACCGCGGAATCCACCACGACGCCGGTGGCCTTGGCCTTGTTCTCGATCATGACCTGGCGCAGCGTGGTGCTGGACTCGGAGTACTTCTTCTTGAAGTCACCGGTCGACCTGTCCAAGGTATTGCTAGAGCTCTCGTCAAGCTTGGTGCTATCGACGTTGATCATGACGTTGGCGAATTCCTGTGCCGCGGCCAGTGCCTCACGGGAGGACCGCTCCTCCGTGCGTTGCTCTTCGTAGAGCCGGCCGATGACGGCCGTTCCGGCGGCGATCGCGATCACCACCACCGCAGCAGCGGTCAAAGCCCAGTGGCGCCCCTGCATATGCTTCGGGCTCTTCTCCTCGTCATCGGGCTCGAGACTGATGTCGTCGTCGTCATCGTCGGCGTCAGCAGAGTCCTCCGGCTCCTTAGACTCCGCGGCCGACTCCGCATCGAGGTCAGCGACGTCTTCGGCGGCGGCCGCTTCGGTTGCCGCGCCGGCCGTCGATGCGACCTTCTCCGCGTCGGGAGTCACCGCGGACTCATCCTTCTTGGTGCCCTTGCCGGCAGCGTCATCTGCCATGGTTGTTGCTCCTTGCGCGTCTTGCTGATGCCTATCCGAGCGCGCCTAGCGTCCGGTAGGTGGAGTATTGCCGAAACCGGGCGGTGGCGCAGGCGCCTCGGGAGGTAAGGGTGCGTCGCCTGGAATCGGGAGAGGCCATTGCGGTCCACCATACGGCGTCGGAACGCTCCACTTGCCGCGCGGCGTCGGATCGGACACCTTGGCTAGGTCCGCATTGGGCGGCGGGCCCGCGGTGTCGTCGTCGGCAGGACGTGGCGCGTTGCGCGCACCACGAACCAGCATCGCCGGATCGGGATTGGCGCAGTACGTGGAGTACAACGCCGGTTCGTAGAAGCTGGCGTCCGAGACCGGCTTGCGGGGTGTGGCGTAGTCGCACGTGGGTCGCGGGTACAGCAGATCGGCAAGTGCCCAGACGGCGCCGTCGTGGAAGATCGACGCCGCGCTTTCCAGCGTCGACCCACGCACCTCGGGCCCGGGGAACAACGCGTTGAGGGCCGGGACGCGTACGTAGTTCAACTGCGCGACCGTCGCGAGATTACCCAGGAGTTGCACCATGGTGTCGGAGTTGTCGGTGAAGAGGTTGTCCACACCGTGAAGGGTCTGCGGAGCCCGCTCCAACAGAGTCCGGAAGCCGCCGTCCATCTTCTTCAGACCGGCAAAGGTGCTACCCAATTGCTGACCGGTGGCATCAAGACCCGAGTTGAGGTCCACCAACGTGGAGAACGTCACCTTGCTGGACTTGAGCAGCGTCACCGTTTCCGGCAGCACGCCATCGAGGGTGGTGATCAGGAAGGTGCCGCCGTCGAGGATGTCGGCCAGCTTCTCCGGCCCCTGCGCACTGACACCCAACTCCTTGCGCAGAATGCTCAGCTTCTCGGTATCCAGCTGCGCCAGTAGGCCATCGGAATCCGCCAGCACCTGCGCGAGCGTTATCGGGGTGGTCGCCTTGCCCAGCGCGACGACGCTGTTGTTCCCCAGGAAGGGGCCGTTGTTCGTCGTCGGCCGGAAATCGAGATACTGCTCGCCGGCGGGTGACAGGCCGGAAACCCGGATCTCGCTGTCGACCGGAAGCTTCACCGAACCGTCGATGGCCGCGGTCGCGACGACGCCGCCCTTCTCCAGTTTGACCGATTGCACCCGGCCGATCGGCACCCCGCGCAGGGTGACTTCCTGGTTGGGCAGCAGCCCACCGGATTCGTGCAGCTGCACCTTCACCTGGTAATCGGACTCGATCGGGTTCACCTTCAATGTCCCGAACATCACGTAGCCGACGCAGATGACGAGGATCGCCACCAAGCCGACAACCGACAGCCATTTCCAGCTGCGCTTGAACACGTCACCTATCGACAGCAGACCGCGGGATATCGATTCCAGCACACCACCGGACTGCACGGGGGCGGTCATCGGCCGGGTCCTGGCTCAGCGGGAACAGGCGCGGGTTGTGGTTCTGGCTGCGGCGCTGGGGCCGAGGCCGGCGGATTCGGTCCCTGCCCCACAACGCGTTCCTGCAACCGGTACAGCGAGTATTTGAAGCTACCGACGAGATAGCCCCAGTCAGCCTGCTTGGGGCCGTGGAAAGTCGGGTCACCCTTGTAGCCGGCATCGGGCCAGTTACCGAGCGCCAGCTTGGCCATGTTGACATCGACAGCCAGTGCACTGCCGGCATTGGCCTTGATCAGCATCGGAAGCAGACGGTTCAGCGCGACCAGGCTCGTGTCTGGGCTCACCGTGACGTCGTTGAATCCCTTGGCGACAGTGTTGAAGTCGGCGATCATGCTGCGGGTGTCGGTGCCCTGAATCGACGGGAACTTCGCCAGCTGATCCGAGATATGTCCGGCCGTGGTCGCCAGGTCGGCGACCTGATGCGGGTCGATCGCCTTCAACGCGGGTGCACCGGACTCCAGCAGATCGTTGATCGTCTTCTCCCGTGCCGAGAGCGTCGAGGCCAACTGCGAGGTCTTGTCCAACGAGTTCTGGATCTGCGCCGACCGGCCGTTGAGCGTACCCATCAACTGGTCAGACTGCTTGACGATGTCACCGAACACGATGCCGTTGCTGCCGTCACCGCCTGAGGACTTCCCTAGCCCGTTCACCACGTGCGTCAGATTCCGGATCACCCCACCGTTGACGAGCACGGCCGCGGAGGCGAGTACACCCTCGACCGTCGCGGCCGACGAGGTGTTGTCCAGATCCAGCGTGCCGCCGTCTTTGAGCAGCTGACCGCTCGGCGTGGCCGGCGGGGTAACTGCCACGAAGACATCACCCAACGGAGTCGCCGTACGCAACTGCGCAGTGGTCCCGACAGGCAATCGCACACTCTCGCGGATACGCAGCTGAACCACCGCCACGTAGTCGACGGCATCCATCGACTCGACCTCGCCGACATCGGCGCCACCGAGGCGCACTTTCGCCTTGGCGGGAAGATTGAGCGCGTTGGCGAATCGCGCGGTCAATTTGTAGGACTGCGAGCCCATGTTGGGAGCCGGCAGCGGCAAACTGTCGAGTCCCGGTGGCGTGCAAGCAGATACGACCAGTGCGCCGACTGCGGCCAGCGCAGCCAATCCGAGCTTGGAAATCGTCACCTCGCGCATCACTGCCCCATCCTGGCCATGCCGTCGAGCATGTAGGTCAGCCCGAAGTCGGGACCGTAATCGGCCATCGTTCCGGTGCTGCATCCGAGCTGCCGCAGACCCATCATGTTGCAGATTTCCTTGGTGAACTGGCTCTCGAAGAGCAGCTTGTCCAACATCGGATGCAAGCGCAGCGACCCGTTGACCGGATCGATCGATCGATCGACGTTGTCCAGCAGCAGCGGCAGCAGATCCAGAGTCTCCTTGAGCTCACGCTGGTTATCGCTCAACGACTGCAGGGTGACATTGCTGTTGCCCAGGAGACCCTTGATGACATCGCGGTTTTTCTCGATGAGCTCTGCGGTGCTCTTCAGGACCTCGTTGGCTTTGCGACCCGTGTTCCCTGTGCCGAACCGTTCGGCGGCCAGCACGTCGGCAGTACCGTGTACAGCCGATCCGAACTGCCGAATTGCCTTGTCGTTCTCATTCATTGCGTTCACCAAGGAGCTCACGCTCTTGATGATCGTGGTCAACTCATCCTTGGTCTCGGCGCCATCAGCGGTCATCTTCAACGCCTTGGACAGCTCGTCCAATGCGGTCTTGACCTGCTCGCCGTTACCGGCTGCTGCCTGCGCCCCGATGTTGACCAGATAGGCGGCCGGACCGCCGCCCTTCCCGTCGCCCTTCATCGCCGAGGCGAGCTTGTCGACGGTGGCCAGCACGCGGTCGAATCCGACCGGAGTGCGGGTGCGATCCAGCGGAATAAGGTCGCCGTCCTTGAGCACCGGACCCTCGGTGTACGGCGGGCTCAGTGCGACGTGGCGGTCGGTCAGTACCGAGCTGGTGAAGGCCGCGGCGATGACGTTCGCCGGTACTTTCACATCCTTGTCGACGTTGAACTTGACCTCGACATAGGTGCCCTTGGCCTCGACCGACTCGATCGCTCCCACCGGCAGCCCGAGAACTTCCACTATGTTGCCAACGAAAAGGCCTGAACCCTCGTCGAATTGGGCGGTGACGGTAATCTTGTCGTCCACCACCCCGGCCTTTCGCAGGCCGAGGTAGCCACCGACCAACGCCAGCACGAGGAGCACCGATACCGCGCCGAACATGAACACCCGGCGGGCGGTGGACCCCTGCTGTGTCACGTTGATGCTCATGCGCAGTCCTTGAAGTACTCGATCAGGCCCCACTGCTGCGCGCGGCTACTGATGGCGCACATCCAGTTGTCCACGATCAGACCGTTGGTCAAGTTGATGCCCATGGAGTACCCCGAGCCGGTCGCATTCGTAAAGTTGCGCAGCGGAACAGGCATAATCTGCAACAGGTTTCGCATGTAGTCGTCGTGATCGCTGGCCATTGCCGTGACGTCCCGCAGCTGCTGCAACAGCTTTTCGAAGGCCGACCGGTCCTTGACGACAACCTTGCTCAGCAGGTCGACGACCTTGGTGATCGATGCCATCAAACGCTGGAATGACGCCTTACGGGACACGAACTCTCCCAACAGATCGCGCCCCTGGAAGACCAGGTGTCCCAGGTTCGCCTGCTGGCGGTGCAGCGTCGCGGTAACGGTGGACGCGCTCTTGAGCAGCTCACCGATCTGAGTCCGCCGGGTGGAGACGATCCCCGACAATTCCTTCAGATTGCGCATCGCCTCGGGCAGCGCCTCGGGCAACCCGTCGAGTTGCTGGGCCAGGATGTCGATCGATTGGGCCAGCTTCGTCGCGTCGACCTGCTCGTAGGTGGCTGCGGTGTCGGCGAGCAGAGCCTGCAGGTCGTAGGGAACCTCGGTGTGCGACAAAGCGATTCGCTTGTTGGGGATGGTGCCGGCGCCGCGTGGCCGCAGCTCGACGTAGCGAGAACCAAGCAGTGTGGTGGTCTTTATCGCCGCCTGTGTCTCGGCACCCAGCTTCACCTCGTCGCGCACCCGCATATCGACCAGCACCTTGGTGCCATCGAGGACCACGCTTTTCACCTCGCCGACGTCGACGCCCGCGACGCTGACGTAGTCGCCCTTCTTGAGCTGGGCGGCCTGCGCGAATTCGGCCTGATAGCGGGTGTATCCGAAACCGATCTGGCGGTACAGCAGCATCGACGCGATGATCGCAGCGACCACACCCACGGCGATCATGCCGATCCAAAACTTGCTGCGGTCTTCTAACTTGCGTTCACGGGGGCTCATTCGATCCCTCGGCATTTCGGTGTGTACTTCGCGACACCACCGTGCGTGGCGTGCCGGACAATGGCGGGGACCAGGTCATTGAGGCCCGGGAAGAACCCGTTGATGTTCAGCTGGCAGGCGTACGAGTTGCCGTACGCGCCATCCTGAGTCGTGCGAGCAAGACCCTTGAGCAGCAGCGGCAGGTTGGATCCCAGGAAGGCGAACTGATCCTTGTTGGCCAGGATGTGCGCGGCGGTTCCGGGCTCGCGGTAGACAAGCTCCTGCATCTGCGGATAGGCGTTGTCGCCGATGGCCTGGATCCGGCTGACCACATGCGTCGCGGAACCGATCGACGAGACCAGATTCTGACGCCGGTTGTCCAGTTCACCGACGACATTCTGGCCCTCGATGACCAGCCCGTCGAGGTTGTCGTTCTGCTTGGCGACGTTGTCCAGGACGGTGTTGAGGTTGTCGATCAGGCCACCCAGCGATTGATCGCGCCCGGCAAAGGATTTCGTGATCTCGCTGGTCTGCGCCACGACGTGGGCCAGCGCGCCCTTGTCACCGGCGAACGCGTCGATGAGCCCGTTGGACAGGTTGTCGACCTGCTTGGGGTCCAGGAGGGTGAATAGCGGCTCGAATCCATTGAGCAGCGCACCGACGTCGAAGGACGGTTCGGTCCGCTCCACCGGAATGACACTGCCGTCGGGTAGCCGCTCCGGGCTGCCATCGATACCGCGGGACAGCGAGATGTAGCGCTGACCGATGATGTTCTGGTAGGTCACCGCGACAATCGTGTTGCCGTACAGGTTCTGATTGCTCTTGACGCGGAAGGTGAGTTTGGCGAGTGAACCGTCCAGTTCGATGGAGTCGACGCGTCCCACCCGCACACCTGCGATGCGCACATCGTCACCCACCCGCACGCCGGTGACGTCGGTGAAAATCGCGGAGTAGTTCTTGGTCGACCCCGTCGTGTCGCGGCGCAGGGTGCCGTACACCAGGGTTGTCACGCCGATCGCGAACACGACGAACAGCGACAGCCCGATGGCCGCGGCCCGGAAGTTCTTCATCGTCCGCCTCCCTGCGCCGAGTTGGGCTGTGCCGAATCGGGTTGACCGGCCTCGGCATCCGAGGTGTCACGGCTCACCGAGATTGTCGTTCCACGTGCCACCGGCCCGAGGAGTAGCTGTTGGGAAGTGCTCGCGCCTCCGCCCAGCGCCTTACCGAGCTGCTCACGCTCTACCGCGCTGCCCACCGGTCCCACATTTCCACCGAACGAGGCAGGCGCCACCCCCGCGGGTGCCGGGTTGGGCGGCGGACCGAACGGCGGCAGCACCGGGTTCGCCGCTCTGTCGACTTCCTGCGGGTTGGGCCCCGTGCCGTGCAGCATGATGTCGGCCGCGGTCGGCGGGAAGATGGTTCCCGGTGGCGGCGCGATATCCGGCGGCGGCTTGTAACTGCCGGGCTGCAGTACCTCGGGGATGTCGATCCACTGGCGCGTCTCCGGTGCCGTGGCGCAACTCGGTCCGGCCAGCTCGCCATATCGCGGGCAGTCGTCGCGGACGTAGGTCCAGGCCGGGGTGAACGACAGGATGAGGTTCAGGCCGATGACCTGTCGCCCCGGGTCCCAGCCGTTGGCGAACGCGGCGTCCGACAGCGCCCGCACACGCGTGGCGATCGGTACGAACTTGTCCGCGTTCTGCGCGAGGACACCCACAACCGGAGTCAGGTGGGTGCCGATGCCAATCATCTGATCGATGTGACTGTCGAGGGCCGTCGCGGTGGTCCCGGTGGTGTGCAGGCCGGCGGAAAGCAGCCCCCGCACATCGTTTTGTTTCTGGGCCAGGGTGCGCAGCGGCACCAGGGCATTCTCCAGGTTGTCCAGCAGTCGAGGGGAGGTGGTGCTCAGGGCGTCCGACACCTTCTCCAGCGCTGCGATCGTCGAGGGATCGTTCGGGCTGGCAGTGACCATGGCGTTGAACTCGGTGAGGATCGCCTGCAAGCGAGCACCGGAGGTCAGCAGCTTGTTACCGCGGCCCTGGGTGGCCTCACCGAACACACCGATCAGACCGATCGGCGGGTCGCCCCGTTGCCGTTCGGTCGCAGCAAGAACCTGGCGCAGCTTGTTGGTGGTCGTCTGGAACAGCACCGTCGGCAGCTTGGTGTCCTCGGTGATCACCGCGCCGTTACGGATTCCGGCCCCGTCCCCGTTGTCGACCAGCTGCACCGACGACACCGCGAACACGTTGCTCGGCACCACGCGAGCGGTGACGGTGCTCGGAATGCCTCCGGCGTGCTCAGACTTCAGGTCGATGTGCACGATGTTCGGCTTGCCGTCCTCGGCGGGTGTCACCGAGGTGACGGCCCCAACCAGCATGCCGCGGAACTTCACGTCGGCACGTTCGGGCAGTCCGTCGCCGACATTCATGAGCTGGGCGTCGACCTTGACGATGTCCTCCAGGTAGCCCTTGGACTTGGCAAGCAACAGCCCGGTCACCAAGCCCAGGATCGCCAGTACCGCGATGCCGGCGACCAGCAGAGCACGGTCGGACCAACCGCGACCACTCGCTGAGAATGATCCACCGCTCATGTCAACCACCGAACCTTGCGCCGGCATCGACTCCCCACAACGCCATGGTGAGAAGCATGTTCACGATGATCACCACGGTGATGGCCGCACGCATCGCGTGACCGGCGGCCACCCCCACACCCTCGGGTCCACCCGAAGCGTTGAACCCGAAGTAGCACTGGATGGTCGATGCGATCCACACGAAGACGACAGCCTTGATCACCGAATAGACGACGTCGGTACCACTCAACATCATCGTGAAGTAGTGGTTGTAGGCACCGCCGATCGAACCGCCGCTGGAAATCCCGACCAGCAGTCGGCACGTGATGTAGCTGATGACCAGGCACAGCAGGTACAGCGGCACCACGGCGACGGTAGAGGCCAGCAGGCGGGTGGTGACCAGGTATGGGATGGGCCGGATCGCCAACGCGTCCAGCGCGTCGATTTCCTCGTTGATGCGCTGCGCGCCCAGCTGCGCGGTGAAGCGGCAGCCTGCCTGCATCGCGAACGCGAGGGCGGCCATCACCGGTGCCAGCTCGCGGGTCGACACCAGGGAGGAGATGAATCCGGTGGCCGGACCCAGGCCGATGATGTTCAGCAGGTTGTAGGCCTCGATACCGATCAGGGCACCGATAGTGGCGCCCAGCACCGCGGCCACACCGACGGTTCCACCGCCGGTGACCAACGAGCCGTTACCCCAGGTCACGTCGGCCAGCAGCCGGAAGAACTCCTTAGAGTAGTAGCGCAGAGCGTTCGGGATGGACGCAATGGCCTCCACGAAGAACGCCAGCATGTGTCCGAGCCGCCGAATCGACTGGGCGATCCGGTGCCCGGCGTCGATGATCGGCTGAACGCCCTTGGGGCGGTATGTAGAGATAGTCATGCCGGACCCCTATATACCGTGCCTGGGAAAGACCATGACGTACACCTGGCTGACCAGCACGTTGATCAGCATGAGCACCAAGATGGACTCGACGACCGCGGCGTTCACAGAGTTGGCGACACCGGCCGGGCCACCCTTGGTGGTCAGCCCTTTGTCACAGGCGACGATCGCGACGATGAGGCCGTACAGGATCGCCTTGAGCAGCGCCAGGATCAGATCGTCGACACGGGTGAACGAGGCAAAGGTCGCGACGAAGCTGCCCGGCGCCCCGTGCTGGAAGTAGACGTTGAACAGGTAGCTCGCCAAGAATCCGACGAAACACGTGGTACCGGTGAGGCCCACACCGACCAGGACGGCCGCGGCGACGCGCGGGACGACGAGCCGTCGAATCACCGACACACCCATCACTTCCATGGCGTCGATCTCTTCGCGCATGGTTCGAGAACCCAGGTCCGCGGTGATGGCCGAGCCCACCGCGGATGCCATCAGCACGGCCGCAACCAGGGAGGCGCCCTGGCGCACGATCGCGACACCGCTGGCGGCGCCCGCCAGGGAGGACGCGCCGACCTGGCCGGCCAACAGGGCGAACTGGATGGACAGGGTGACACCGATGGGGATGGCCACCAACAGCGTCGGCACCACGGCGCTACCGGCCATGAATGCGCCCTGGTGGATAAATTCCTTCCACGGGAACGCGCGATGGATCAGGTCCGAGAACATGTACTGCATCGCACGTACGCCCAGAACGATCTGGCTGCCTGCGGTCTCCACCGCCTGCACCGGGTGCTTGCGCACGTACTCTTTGAGGCCGCCCGAAACCGCGTCGCGTGAGGGTGTGGCAGGCCGAGCCGGGCTGGTCCCTTCGAATGTGGTCATCGTGCACTCACGTTCGAACGCACCGAATACTCAGGGGCAACACGTCCGCGTGCTGGCTGACCCACGTGATGCCCTCTCGTCCAAACCTCTCGGGCACATCATCTTCGCTGGTCACAGAGAAAGCGGGGCCCGAACTGAGCAGTAACATAACACCTGACTGACGTGATCTACACATCGTCGTAGATCACGGTGAGATTTACGCCACCCTGCGATATGTGGTGTCCACATGGGTGACCCATCGCTGGTCACGATTCCATTGGGCCAGAATCGGTATCAGGGTCCCAAGCCTGTCGCCGGTCACTCTTGCCACGTCGGACCCCAAACACCCTGTGCTGGCGTTCTCTGACGCGGCACTACACATCGCTACGCGATGTAGCGCGAAATCGACTCCGCCACACAGGCTGGCTTGTCGGCACCTTCGATCTCGACGGTGGTCAAGATCGTCACGTCCACCGCCCCGGGCTTCTGCTCGACATTGGTCACCTCGGCCCGCGCCCGCAGCCTCGAGCCCACCCGAACCGGATTGATGAAGCGAACCTTGTTGTAGCCGTAATTGATTCCCATCGCGATGTTGTCAACGCGAACCAGTTCAAACTGAAAGTGCGGCAGCGACGACAGGGTGAGCAGCCCGTGCGCGATGGTGCCCCCGAACGGGCCATCGGCGGCGCGCTCGGGGTCGACGTGAATCCACTGGTGGTCACCGGTGGCATCAGCAAACGTGTTGACGCGCTCCTGATCCACCAGGAACCAATCGGTGGTGCCCAGGTCGCCGGTGGTGACCTCGTCAATTCCGTTGAACACCTTGCCCGTCACGGAACCAACACCATCTTTCCGTAGACCTTTCCGTCGGCGAAGTCCTGTAGCGCCTGCCGGCCTTCGGACAGCGGTATACGTGCGCTCACCGGTGGGCGCATCCCCTCGGCCACCAGCTTTTCCAGACCCGCCTGTGTCTCGTACAGGTAGTCCGGATGAGTCCGCAGAAATTCACCCCAGGCCACGCCTACCAGCGAAGCGTTGCGCAGCAGCAGACGATTGACCTTGATCGTCGGTATACCTCCGGCCGCAAATCCGACGACCAACAGCCTCCCTTCGGAAGCCAGCGTGCGCACCGCATCGTCGAATGCCGGGCCACCGATCGGGTCGACCACCATGTCGACACCGTGGCCACCGGTCGCCTCGCGCACCGCCTTGGCCCAGCCCTCTTCCAGCGGCAGAACGACATCGGCACCGATACTCTTGACGAATTCCGTTGCCGCAGTGCGGTTGACCACCGCGATCACCTTGGCACCCATGCCCTTGGCAATCTGGATTGCTGCGGTGCCGATACCGCCCGCAGCACCAAGCACCAGCACGGTCTCCCCCGCGCGCAGCTGCCCTCGGCGGGCATAGGCGAAGTACATGGTGTGGTAGTTCGCAATGAGCGCGACGGCCTCGGCATCGTCGAGTTGGGGTGGCGTCGGCAAGATGTTGGACGGTGCCACCGCCACGCGTTCGGCGTATCCGCCGATGAAATTGAAGGCCATCACCCGATCACCGGGGTTGATTCCGGACCCCTGCGGGGCCGAACGCACCACCCCGGCGGTCTCGATTCCCGGGACGAAGGGCGGCTCCATTTTCAGCTGGTATTCGCCCTTGGTCATCAGATAGTCGGGAAAACAGACTCCCGCAGCCTTGACGTCCACAACCACGACATTGTCACCGCGTGGCTCCTCGACATCGGTGTAGACCAGTCCTTCCGGGCCCGATAGTGACTGTGCCTGTATCGCTTTCATGCGAGTGAGGGCGGGCCGGCCTTGACGGCGTTCGACAGATCGGCGATCTGCGACCACTTCTCGGCAACCTCGTCCACGGTAGGCGGCGCATCGAAGTCCGCGCCTGCGTTCTCGAACAGTGCGACACGTTGCACCTTGCCGCCACCGACGACGAAAACCGAACCGTTGTCGGCGCTTTCCTCCGTGCACAGATATCCGACGACGGGCGCGACGAAGGACGGCGGCAGCTTGTCCAGCACCGCCTCGGGAGCGATGTCGGCGGTCATCCGGGTGGCCGCGATCGGTGCGATGGCGTTGGAATGGATGTTGTACTTGGCGCCCTCCAAGGCAAGGGTGTTGATGAGCCCGACGAGTCCGAGTTTGGCGGCGCTGTAATTGGCCTGCCCGAAGTTGCCGAACAGACCGCTGGTCGACGTAGCGACCACGATGCGGCCATAGCCCTGTTCACGGAAATGCGGCCAAGCCGCGCGAGTGATGTTGTATCCGCCGTACAGATGAACCTGTTGCACCGCATGCCAACTGTCGTAGGTCATCTTGTGGAATGTGCCGTCGCGCAGGATGCCTGCGTTACTCACCACGCCGTGAATCGCACCGAACTCGTCGAGGGCCGTCTTCACGATGTTGGCCGCGCCCTCTTCGGTCGCGACGCTGTCATAGTTGGCGACAGCCCGACCACCGGCCGCCTTGATCTCGTCGACCACGCCATCAGCCATGGCCGATCCGGCACCGGATCCGTCTCGGGCACCGCCCAAGTCGTTGACGACCACCGAGGCACCCTCGCCGGCGAGGGTGAGCGCGTACTCGCGGCCCAGTCCCCCACCTGCTCCGGTCACGACAATTACCCGGTCTTGCACTCCCGGCATGCAGAACTCCTATTCACTTGACACTTCATTGGGTTGGGTGAAGCAGAAGGACGAAACCTCAAGCTACATGAGCTTTTTCATCAACTTGAGGTTCTTCTCCAGGTACGGCGGATACGGCAGCTTGAGGTCCATCTTCGTGCTCTTGTACAGCGTCGACTTGAGGTGACTGAACTCATCGAAGCCCGCCTTGCCGTGGTAGGCACCCATGCCGCTAGCACCGACCCCGCCGAAGGGCAGATTGGGAATCACCGCGTGGTACAGCAGGTGGTTGATGACGGTGCCACCCGCCGGTACCTCGTCGATGAAACGATTACCGATCCGCTTGGACTCAGTGAATGCGTAGGCCGCCAACGGCTTGGGACGCGAGTTGATGAAGCCGATGGCGTCATCAAGAGAATCTGCGGTCAGCACCGGAAGGATAGGACCAAAGATCTCGTTCTGCATGAGCGGCTCGTCTGCGCTCGGATCAACCACGATCGTCGGCTCGATGGTGAGCGCTGACGCATCGGAGCCGCCGCCAGTGGCCACCTCTCCCTCAGTAGCGGCCAGGTAACCCACCAACCGATCGAACTGGCGTTGGTTAACCACCCGCAGTCCCTTGGATTCCTTGTCGGCCTGGAACTCTGCCCACGCGGCCGTGATCTTCTCGACCAGCTCATCGCGCACTGCCGAGTCGACAAGAACGTAGTCAGGGGCCAGACACACCTGGCCGGAGTTGAGGCCCTTCATGTATCCGATACGGCGAGCGGCCACTTCGATGTTGGCATCGGCGGCCACATAGACCGGCGACTTGCCACCCAGCTCCAGTGCGACCGGTGTCAGATGCGGCGCGGCTCCTTCCAGGATGCGCTTGCCGATCTCGGCGCCGCCCGTGAAAAGTGCCTTGTCGAAACCTTGGGCCAGCAGTTCCTGCGTGACCGAGCCATCGCCTTCGACGACGGCCACCGCGTGAGGATCGAGGTACTGAGGAATGAGCTTGGCCATCAGGGCCGACGAAGCAGGCGCGATCTCCGAGGGCTTGATGGCGACAGTGTTGCCGGCCGCCAGGGCGCCGACAACCGGGCCCAACGTGAGATACAGCGGGAAGTTCCATGCCCCGATGACCAACACTGTGCCGTACGGCTCGGCTACCGACCATGCCTTGGCGGGTTGCTGGGCGAGCGGCAGGCCACGCACTCGCTTGCGTCGCATCCACCGGCGAAGGTTCTTGCGGGCATAAACGACCTCGACGACCGAACCGACCACATCGGCGATCCATGCCTCAGCCGAGGACCGCCCCAAGTCCTCATGCAGCGCGGTGGCGATTGCGGCCTCGTTCTCGGAGAAGAGCCGCTCCAGGCCAACAAGCTGTGCCTTGCGCCAGTGGTACTCGCGCGTGCGGCCGGTCGCGAATGTCTCTCGTAGACCCCGGACGATGTCCGGGATGCGTGAGGGCTCGGACGCAGCGTGCTGGTCGGCGGGCGTAGAGATCTCGGTGGTCATTTCCGTTCCTCTCGATGGCAGGCTCATCAATGAGTGCATCTCCACAAGTCACACACGTGCACACGGACTCGCGATGGCAGCTAAGTGAGCTGTATCACCGATGGTAACCAACCAGTTGGGACCTGAGAACCCCGCACCTGTGAGGGTTACGTTCCGTTAGCCCTTGAGCTCGGCCTCGATCAGGGTGTTCCCCCGCACGTCCTGCTCCATGTAGGCCGGTCGAAGTGTTGGCGCATCGTGCCGCGGAACTCTTGCCTCTTGTCGTTGTCGGGTACGACAGCCTCGGCGGCGATCCTGCTGCCCGGCGCGCCTGATTCACGATCAGCTCGAAGAGCCGGTCCTGCCGCAGGCCGAGGGGCAGCTCGCGACGAAGACACGCGGAACCCACCTCGTGCTCGTCCAGTGGTTGGCGCTTGTACTGCAACACCAGCGGCTGGTCGATCTCGTACACGGTGGTGCCGGCAGGCCAGTCCAGGCGATAGGCACGGGAGTCCAGGCCGGCGGCCAAGATCACCACCTGGGTGATGCCCGCACGCGAGGCCCGTTCGAAAAAGGTGTCGAAGAACCGGGTGCGGATCGCCTGGTAATCCACCGCCTACTGCATGATGCGGTCGGCCTCGGGGTCGAGTTGGCCGCGGGTTTCGGCTGCCCGAGCGGCGGCCACCATCACCGCGGTGGCGCCCACGCTGCTGGCGATGTCCCCGCTGTCGTCATCGGACCGTGCCGTCGTCGTGCCGGTCACCGAAGCTCCCCCTGGATCAACTGTCCACGGAACGTCCCCTGCTGGACGTCCTCGGCAACCGGCCTGCCCAACCGTGCCATCTCGTCGTGCGCATCAGTCTTGGTCACCGACCATCCATGCGCTTCAAGCCATTCCGCAGGATCGGCCCGGTTCTCGTCCTCGTAGATGAGGTTCTCGATCGTGACCTCGATATCGACGGCCGTCTTGAAGGCCGCGCGCACCTGTTCCCGGCGAGCTGTTTCTTCCTCGCTCTCGTCCAGGACCAACTTCCCGTCGTATCCCTCCACAGCGATGCGACTGCCCGGCGCGCTCAATGCACCGACATGGAGGAAGAGGCTGTCCTGGGCGTCGGCGGGCAGGTACGGCAGCAGGCCCTCAGCAAGCCACGCGGTGGGTTGGGCGGAATCGAACCCGGCCGCACGTAGCGCGGCGGGCCAGTCCTCGCGCAGGTCGATGGCCACGCCGTGTCGCTGTGCCGTCGATTGATGCGCCGCGAGAGCGGAGGCTTTGAACTCCAGCACCTGGGGCTGATCGATCTCGTACACGGTGGTGCCGGCAGGCCATTCGAGCCGATACGCGCGGGAGTCCAGGCCGGAGGCCAGAATGACGATCTGCCGAATCCCCGCCGTGGCCGCAGACAGAAAGTAGGCGTCGAAGAAGTGCGTGCGGGTGGCCTGGTAGTCGACCATCCGACCGTAGATCCGGCCCGCCTCCGGGTCCGGCCAATCGATGTCGCCGGAGGCCAGCCGCTCCCAGCCGGTCGATTTTCCGGTCGCGTCGACGAGTATCTGCGCGAATGGATCACGGATAAGCGCGTCGGCACGCAGCGTCTCAGTGGCGCGTGCTGCTGCTACGCCAAGAGCCGTTGCCCCCACGCTGGAGGTGATGTCCCAGGTGTCCCCGTCGACGCGCATCCGGCTTCCTCTCACGGCAAACTAGACCCAATAGTGACCCATGCTACAGATCTTCGGCTGTGGCGGATATTGTGCAACAGGTCACATTCGCCCTGGGGAAGCCTCGGTAACTGCACCCTTGATTCATTTGCCCACTATCTTTGTTGCCCACCACGCATGGGTGTCAAAGATAAGGACACACTTGGCCGATTTGTGCAGTTCCTCCACAAATTTCGCATAAGGTTCATGGACGAATCCGCCCGGCTACCTACCCTGACGGAGTTCGCTAGCGGACAACTCACTAAAATTCGGGCTAACAGATAGCTCAGAGAAGCGTTTGAAAGGGGATAGAACGTGCTTGCCACGTACATGTCCATGGGGGGATGCCGACAGTGACCAAACCATCTACCGCAAATGGCGGCTTTCCGAACATCGTCGTGACCGGCATGGCCATGACGACGTCGATCGCACCCGACGTCGAGGGCACCTGGAAAGGGCTCCTCAACGGTGAGAGCGGCATTCGTGTACTCGACGACGATTTTGTCGCTCAGTACGACCTACCGGTGAAGATTGGCGGACACCTCAAGGTCCGAGACTTCGACAAGGACATGACGAAGATCGAACTTCGTCGCCTGTCCTATGTTCAGCGCCTGGCTGCGATCCTGGGCCGTCAGGTCTGGGAGGACGCCGGTGCTCCCGAAGATATCGATCTGGAGCGCCTGACGGTTTCGGTGGGCACCGGTTTGGGCGGCGGCGAGAAGTTGGTCGAGGCCTACGACGAGATGCGCGCCCGAGGGACGAAAGCCGTTTCTCCCCTTACTGTTCAGATGTTCATGCCCAACGGTCCCGCCGCCGTCATCGGCCTGGAGCGCAAGGCGCGCGGTGGTGTCATCACCCCCGTCTCGGCATGCGCCTCCGGTAACGAGGGCATAGCGCATGCCTGGCGTCAGATCGCTTACGGCGATGCCGATATCGCCATCTGCGGCGGTATCGAGGCTGCCATCGAGGCCGCACCCATCGCCGCATTCGCCAACATGCGCATCGTGATGTCCACCGACAACGACAACCCCGCAGGGGCGTCGCGACCGTTCGACAAGAACCGCACCGGCTTCGTGTTCGGCGAGGGCGGCGCACTCATGGTCATCGAGACCGAGGAGCACGCCAAGGCACGCGGCGCGCGGATCTACGCCCGGCTTCTCGGTGCGGGTATCACCTCGGACGGCTTCCACGTGGTAGCACCGCATCCCGATGGCATCGGCGCGGCCAAGGCGATGAACCGGGCTCTGGAGACCGCCGGGCTCGATGCCAAGGACATCGACCATGTCAACGCGCATGCCACCGCCACCAGTGTCGGTGACGTCGCCGAAGGCAGGGCCATCCACAAGTCCGGTCTGCAGAATGCCACGGTCTACGCCCCCAAGGGCGCCCTCGGCCACTCAGTGGGCGCGGTCGGTGCTGTCGAGGCCATCATCACGGTGAAGTCGTTGCAGGAGGGCATCATTCCGCCCACCCTCAACTACGAGACACCCGATCCAGAGATCGATCTCGACATCGTCAGCAAGGAACCCCGCAAGGGCGACTACAAATACGCGATCAACAACTCGTTTGGTTTCGGCGGCCACAACGTGGCCATCGCCCTCGGCAAGTACTGATCCACTTCTCTTCCCGACACGCCGTCTGGCTGCGGATTCGTATCGCACGATTCCGCAGCTAGGCGGCGTGTCGACGTTCGGCCCTACTGACTACCGGAACGCCGCGATCCCCGTGAGTGCCTGACCGATCACCAACGTGTGCATCTCGCTGGTGCCTTCGTAGGTCAACACCGATTCCAGGTTGTTCGCATGCCGCATTACCGGGTACTCACCCGAAATACCGTTTGCTCCAAGGATTGTCCTGGCGGTTCTCGCGATCTCGATCGCCTCACGCACGTTGTTGAGCTTGCCCAGGCTGACCTGCGGCGTGGCCAGCGTGTCCGCGTCCTTACGGCGTCCAAGATGCAATGCCAGCAGCACGCCCTTGCCGTACTCCAGCGCCATGTTGGCCAGTTTCTCCTGGGTCAGCTGGAAGCCTGCGATCGGCCGATCGAACTGTTCACGGGTGTGGGCATAATCGAGTGCGGTACGCAGACATTCACGCGCGGCACCCATCGAACCGAAGATGATGCCGAAGCGCGCCTCGTTCAGGCACGACAGCGGGGCCTTGAGCCCAATCGCCAACGGCAACCGGTTCTTCTCCGGCACGCGCACATCGCTGAGGTTGAGTTCCGCGGTCACGGACGCACGCAAGGACATCTTGGAGCGGATGGTCTGGGCGTTGAATCCCGCCGAATCCGTCGACACCAGGAAGCCACGAACACCGTCATCGGTCTGCGCCCAGATCACCGCGACATCGGCGATCGACCCGTTGGTGATCCACATCTTGGTGCCGTTGATGATCCAGTCGTTGCCATCGCGTCGGGCATGGGTGCGCATGCCACCGGGGTTGGATCCGACATCGGGTTCGGTGAGGCCGAAACACCCCAGCTCCTCCCCGGTTGCCATCCGCGGTAGCCACTTCTGCTTCTGCGCATCACTGCCGTACGCGTAGATGGCGTACATCGCCAGCGAGCCCTGCACGCTGACCAGCGAGCGGATTCCCGAGTCGCCCGCCTCCAGCTCCATACATGCCAGTCCGTATGCGAGAGAGGATGTTCCGGAGCATCCATAACCCTGCAGGTGCATGCCCAGTACGCCTATCTTGCCCAGCTCCAGCGCGAGCTTGCGCACCGGCAGGTCACCGTGCTCGTACCACCGTTGAACATTGGGCACCACACGCGCCTGAACCAGCGCACGCACGCTATTGCGGATCGCGCGCTCCTCATCACTGAGCAGTGCGTCGATACCGAACAGTTCGTCGGGGTCGGTTCGGTGAGCGTCGGCAGCCATGTGGCCGACCCTAGCGCCCCTGAGCCGTGTATCAGCTAGGAACTGAAACGGTACAGCTGCTCAAGGCCACGGAGACAGGAAAGCCTAGCCATAGTCCCCTCGGTGGCGGATACATAAAAGGCCTACCCTCGGAATCATGTCCACCCCCGACAGGCCGCACCTGGTTCCCGGCCCGGACCATCCGATCGACATCGAACCCGCCGACATCAACGTTGTGGTCATGTCCGGCGGCATCACCATCGCCGACACCACCGACGCACTGCGATTGCAGGAGGCCAGCTACCCGCCCGTGTTCTACGTGCCGCCTGCGGCGGTGAACTGGGAGGCACTGCATCGCAGCGATACCCACACCTACTGTCCCTACAAGGGCGAGGCCTCGTACTACTCGGTGCGTACGCCCGAGGGAACGGTCGAGGATGCCGTCTGGACATACGAAGATCCGTATTCCGCGGTCGCCCAAATCATCGGCCATCTGGCGTTCTACCCGGACCGGGTTCACGTGAGCGCACACTGACCCAGCCCGCATAGCGGGGCCGTGATTGCTCGCGTACGTTGTGGCCATGACGACGGTTCAACGGCGAGCTTTCAACGACCAGGTGACGCGGTTCTGGGGTCGCGCCGCCAAAGCATACGACTGGGCACCGCTACAACAGTGGGTGTATCGCCCCGCCCAGGACGAGATGATTGCCCAGCTGCGTCTCCACGAGTCTCCGCGCGTGGTGGATATCGCCTGTGGCACAGGAATTCTGGCAACGCGCATACAACAGGAGCTCGAACCCGAGCAGGTGCACGGGGTCGACATGTCCGAGGGGATGCTCGCCCAGGCCAAGGCCCGCTCATCGCTCGTCGACTGGCAGTTCGCGCCGGCGGAGAAGCTGCCGTTCGCCGATGGCAAGATGGATGCCGTGGTGTCCACTTCGGCGTTCCACTTCTTCGACCAGCCCGCAGCGCTCGCCGAGTTCCATCGTGTCCTGGCACCTGGAGGGTTCACCGCGATCACGACGATCACGCCGGACCGCACCTCGGCCCCGATCCTGCGCCGGTTCTTCGGTGACCGGGTACCCGCGCACGCGCCGTCGAAGACCGAGATGCGGGAGATGTTCGAAGCCGCCGGCTTCGAGGTCGCCGTGCAACGCCCCGTCCGCCACCCCTTCACTCTCCCCTTCGTGGAGTTCGACCGTCTCACGGTAGGCATCAAACGATGACACGGTGGCTGCTACTGCGTGGCCTGAGCCGCGAGCAGCGCCACTGGGAACAATTCCCGCAGACCTTCTGCCGAGTCGCTTGGTGTTCAAGTGGAATGCCTTGACGCACCCGGATTCGGCACCGAATTCGAGCGCACCTCGCCGGCCTCCATCTCGGCGATCATGGACGACATACGGTCAGGCTCGACCGGCGTGACGAGAATTGGTCGCTGCTGTCCATATCGCTGGGTGGCATAATCGGACTCGATTGGCGCGCACGATATCCGGACCCTGGACGACGGCGCATGGATCGCCGAACAGGTAAAGCAGTGAATCGGCTAAATTCGTCTCCTGTGCCACAACGTCTTACGGCCTGGCGATTCGTCACGACCTTCGGCGTCATCAGCATGCTCGCCGACATCGTCTATGAGGGTGCCCGCTCGATCACCGGGCCACTGCTGGCCTCGCTCGGTGCCACCGCCTTGGTCATCGGGGTGGTCACCGGAGTCGGCGAGGCCGCGGCCCTCGCGCTGCGTCTGGTGTCGGGCCCCCTGACCGATCGAACCCGCACGTTCTGGGCGTGGACCATCGCCGGCTACGCACTGACCGTGGTCACCGTTCCCTTTCTGGGGATGGCCAGCGTGCTGTGGGTGGCCGTCGCACTGGTGATCACCGACCGCGTGGGTAAGGCGGTGCGCAGTCCCGCCAAGGACACCCTGCTGTCCCACGCCACGTCAGTGACTGGGCGCGGCAAGGGCTTTGCCGTGCACAAGGCCATGGATCAGCTCGGCGCCATCACCGGCCCGTTGGTGGTTGCCGGGATGCTCGCACTCACCCATGGGAACTACCGACCTACATTCGCCGTACTGGCGGTCCCCAGCGCTGCCACGCTTATCCTGCTGTTCTGGCTACGTCGACGAGTGCCGCATCCCGAGCGGTACGAGGTCACGGAAGAAGCCGCGGATACGCCCGCGGCGCGCCAGAAACTCGAACTACCGGTGAAGTTTTGGCTCTACGCGGGATTCTCCGGGCTCACCGTGTCGGGGTTCGCCACCTTCGCCGTGCTGTCATTCCATATGGTCAACCGGGGTGTACTCGCCCCGGCCGCGGTGCCATTGGTGTACGCCGTGGCCATGGCCGCCGCTGCCGTGTCAGCTCTTATCTCGGGTTGGGCATACGACCGGATAGGCTCGAAAACCCTTGCCGTGCTACCCATTGTCGGGGCGGTGGTACCAATGCTGGCATTCACGGACTCACTCACCGGCGTCGTTCTCGGTGCGCTGTTGTGGGGCATCGCGGTAGGCATTCAGGATTCCACCCTGCGTGCGGTGGTCGCAGACCTCGTGCCGCCGGGACGACGCGCCACAGCCTACGGGGCGTATGCGGCGGTGCTCGGCACGGCCACCGCAATAGGTGGCACGCTGACCGGGTACCTGTATGACGTGTCGATTCCCATGCTCATCGCGGTGGTCGGCGTGATCCAGCTGGCCGCGTTGATCGCCGCCGCGCCGACAGTGCTGCGGCACACCGATCAGGTATAGGGCAGTCGACTGCTGGCGTCCTCATCGACATGAACACTGCGCCCGATATAGGGAAAAGCACGCTGTGCACATGATTCGCGCACGCACACCTTGCACCCGGGGCCGATAGGCACCGCGGTCGACGGATCGTCGATCGCGATTCCCGTCGAATACACCAAACGATGGGCGTGGGCGATATCGCATCCCAACCCGATCGCGAAGGACTTCGGTGTGCTGAGGAACCCGCCGGTGGCGGTCGACGTCGTCCTGGCGATCCAGAAGTACAAGCGACCATCCGGCATTTCGGCGACCTGCGTCACGAATTGACCGGGTTGCGAGAAGGCGTTGTGAATCACCCACAACGGACAGTTGCCCCCCACCCGAGAGAAGTGAAATGCCGTGGCCGACTGCCTCTTCGAGATGTTTCCGGCTTGGTCCGTGCGGACGAGGATGAACGGCACACCTCGGCTCGACGGTCGTTGCAACGTCGACAGGCGATGGCATACCGTCTCGAACCCCACCTCGTAACGACGAGCCAGGATGTCCATGTCGTAGTGCATCGCCTCCGCATCACGGTGGAACTGTTGATACGGCAACAGAAAAGCTCCTGCGAAGTAGTTGGCCAACCCGATGCGCGCGACGCCGACTGCTTCTGGGCTAAGTTGCTCGGCACCGGAAAGGATCGCCGCCATGGTCTCCGTCTGCGTCAACAGCGCCAGTTGGGTGGCCATCTGGAAGGCACGCTGACCGGGCGTGAGCCAGTGCGCGATGCGCAACACCTCGGTCTCGTGATCCAAGCGACGCTTCGTCGAATCCGACAGTGCCCCAACCTTGTCCACAGTAACCGTGATCCCGTGGTCCTGTTTCAACACGGCAGCCAACTGGACGTCGAGCCCACCGATGCGCAGCCCGTAGCGCTCGAAGAGATCCTCGGCCGCGGTGTCGAGCTCGCCCAGGTAATTCTTGTGATCGTAGAAGAAGTCTCGAACCTCTTCGAATGGCATGGGACGCAGCGGCTCTCGTATCGAGTCGCCGATGGTCGCCGCGTTTTCAGTGGCACGATAGCTCTCCAACTCCGCAGTGGTATCACGGAGTCTGCGATGCATACCGACCAGCGTCTGCCCGACCGACGGCATCCGGGCAACCAGCTCCTCGAGCTGCAGATCGCTGATCTCGCCTACCGCCGCCTCGGTGAAGATCTCGCCGAGGTCCGCCACCAGCCGGGCGTCGGATTCAGGTGAGAAGTAATGCGGCGAGAGGTCGAACCGTTCGGTGAGCCGCAGCAGCACCGCAACCGTCACCGGCCGCGCGTCGTTCTCCAGTTGGTTCACATAACTGGTCGACAGGTCCAGAACACGTGCGAGCGCCGCTTGCGTCAGGCCGCGCTCCTCGCGCAACCTCCGCAACCGCGCACCGGCGAACGGCCTGGACATGACGTGAGGATAACCCCCACGCCGTTCGCAATGTTTGCAAGATGCGCGAAGTAAGGATACAGAAATACACATTTACATGCTATTTTGATCCATCGAGCACGTGCGTAATGTGCGGATCATGCACGTTCACTCCGTACGCACCCGCCGTAGCGCCGACGAATTCCCCCGCGATCAACACCTCGCCTGGAAGATCGCCGAGGTCGCTGCCGACCCCGTCACCGTTCCTGCCGACACCGAGGCGATGGTCATCAACCGGATCATCGACAACGCCGCCGTCAGCGCCGCCTCAGTCATCCGGCGTCCCGTCACCGTCGCGCGCCGTCAGGCGCAGGCGCACGCGGTTTCCTCCGGTGGACGCGGCGCCAACGTCTTCGGTGTCAGCGGCGGTTACTCGGCCGAGTGGGCCGCCTGGGCCAACGGCGTCGCGGTACGCGAACTGGACTTCCACGACACGTTCCTGGCCGCCGACTACTCGCACCCCGGCGACAACATCCCACCGCTGGTCGCGGTGGCCCAACAGCTTGGTATCGGCGGCAACGACCTGATCCGCGGCCTGGCCACTGCGTACGAAACCCAGATCAACCTCACCCGTGGAATCTGCCTGCACGAGCACAAGATTGACCACGTTGCTCACCTCGGCCCCTCGGTGACCGCCGGTCTGGGCACCATGCTGAAGCTGGATACCGAAACCATCTACCAGGCCATCGGCCAGGCGCTGCACCTCACGACGGCGACCCGCCAGTCCCGCAAGGGGCTGATCTCCAGCTGGAAGGCCTATGCGCCCGCGTGGGCCGGCAAGGTCGCCATCGAGGCAGTCGACCGTGCAATGCGTGGCGAGGGTGCGCCGTCGCCGATCTGGGAGGGCGAGGACGGCGTGATCGCCTGGCTGCTTGGCGGACCCGAGAAGCTTTACGAAGTGCCTCTGCCCGGCCCCGGCGAGGAGAAACGCGCCATCCTGGACAGCTACACCAAGGAACACTCAGCCGAATACCAGAGCCAGGCGCCCATTGACCTGGCCCGCAGGATGCGCGAGCGCATCGGCGATCTCGACCAGATAGCCACCATCGTTCTGCACACCAGCCACCACACGCACGTGGTCATCGGTACTGGCTCGAACGATCCGCAGAAGTTCGATCCAGATGCCTCACGCGAAACGCTGGATCACTCGGTGATGTACATCTTCGCCGTCGCGCTCGAGGACGGCACCTGGCATCACGAGCGGTCCTACGCACCCGAGCGCGCGCACCGCCCCGAGACCATCGAGCTCTGGAACACGATCAGCACCGTCGAGGATCCGGAGTGGACCCGGCGCTATCACTCGACCAATCCCGAGGAAAAGGCCTTCGGCTGCAAGGCGGTGGTGACTCTCAAGAACGGCGTGGTGATCACCGACGAACTGGCGATCGCCGACGCACACCCGCTCGGGGCACGGCCACTCGCGCGCGAGAACTACATCAACAAGTTCACGGTGCTCTCCGACGGCGTCATCGACCAGCACGAGCAGGATCGATTCCTCTCCGTGGCACAGGGATTGGCCGACCTGAAGGCCGGATCGCTCGGTGCGCTCAACCCGCTCGTGGATGCCGTTGTCCTGGTCAACGCGCCGACGACCCCGGAGGGGATCTTCACGTGAGTTCACTTCTTGCCTCTGCCACCGACGCGGCGACAAAACGCGCCGCGTTCCGTCAGGGCTTGTCGTCCGGTGAACTGCTGCGCTTCCCCGGCGCCTTCTCCCCTTTGGTGGCCAAGCTGATTCAGGAAATCGGCTTCGAGGGTGTCTACGTATCCGGCGCGGTGCTGTCCGCGGATCTGGGGCTGCCCGATATCGGGCTGACCACCCTCACCGAGATATCCGCAAGGGGCCGACAGATTGCGTCGGTCGCCGACCTGCCCACCCTGATCGACGCCGACACCGGCTTTGGCGAGCCGATGAGCGCCGCCCGCACAGTGACCGTTCTCGAGGATGCCGGCCTGTCCGGATGCCACTTCGAAGATCAGGTCAATCCGAAGCGATGCGGGCATCTCGACGGTAAGGCCGTCGTGGAGACCCCCGAGATGGTCCGACGGTTGCGCGCGGCGGTCTCGGCTCGGCGCGACCCCAACTTCGTGATCTGCGCCCGCACCGATGCGGCGGGCATCGAGGGGTTGCCCGCGGCCATAGACCGCGCCAAGGCTTATGCCGACGCGGGCGCAGATCTGATTTTCACCGAGGCACTCGGCGACGTCGGCGAGTTCGAGAAGTTCCGTGCCGCAGTGGATGTCCCGCTGCTCGCCAACATGACGGAGTTCGGCAAGTCGGACCTGGTGACTGCCGAGCAGCTGCGCGAGGTCGGGTACAACGTGGTCATCTATCCCGTGACCACCCTGCGGCTGGCGATGTACGCAGTCGAGCAGGGCCTGCGTGAAATCGACTCGGCCGGAACACAGTCGGGTCTGCTGAATCAGATGCAGCACCGCAGCCGCCTCTATGAGCTGCTGCGCTACTCCGAATACAACCAGTTCGACACCGAGATCTTCAACTTCAGTCTCACCGGAGGTCCCCAATGAGCGCAGCGACTATTCCTCAAGCAATCCACAAAGGACTTGCCGGCGTCGTGGTGGACACCACCGCTATTTCGAAGGTCGTGCCGGAAACGAATTCACTGACCTACCGTGGATATCCGGTCCAGGATCTGGCCGCCCGCTGCAGCTTTGAGCAGGTCGCCTATCTGCTGTGGCACGGCGAGTTGCCCAACGACGGCGAGTTGGCGCTGTTCTCGCAGCGGGAACGGGCCCAGCGTCGCTTGGACCGCTCGCTGATGTCCCTATTGGCCAAGTTGCCCGAAACCTGCCATCCCATGGACGTGGTGCGCACCGCCATCAGCTACCTGGGTGCCGAGGATCCGTCCGAGGACGACAGCACACCAGATGCCAACTACGCCAAGTCACTCCGCATGTTCGCGGTGCTGCCGACCATCGTCGCTGCCGACATGCGCCGTCGTCGTGGGCTGGACCCGATTCAGCCGCACAGCCACCTGGGCTACTCGGCGAACTTCCTGCGGATGTGCTTCGGCGAAGTGCCGGATCCCGTCATCGTGAAGGCATTCGAGCAGTCCATGATCCTCTACGCCGAGCACAGCTTCAACGCCTCCACCTTCGCCGCCCGCGTGGTGACCTCGACCCAATCCGACATCTACAGCGCGGTTACCGCGGCGATCGGCGCACTCAAGGGCTCCCTGCACGGCGGTGCCAACGAAGTTGTCATGCACGACATGATCGAGATCGGCGATGCCACCAAGGCAGCGGAATGGCTGCAGGGCAAGCGGTCCCGTAAAGAGAAGGTCATGGGATTCGGCCACCGCGTGTACAAGAACGGCGACTCCCGAGTGCCTACTATGCGCGCCGCCCTTGAGGAAGTCGCGCAGGCTCGCGATGGCGGTCACTGGCTGGAGATTTACAAGGTGCTCGAATCCGAGATGAACGCGGCAACAGGCATCAAGCCCAACTTAGACTTCCCCACCGGACCGGCCTACTACCTCATGGGATTCGATATCCCCTGCTTCACACAGATTTTCGTGATGAGTCGGATCACCGGCTGGACCACACACATCATGGAGCAGGCGGCCGCGAACGCACTGATCCGGCCGCTGAGTGAATACTCCGGGAAGCCCCAGCGGACGCTGGCATCCTAGCCCGGACCCGCGAGTGTGCGGTTTGTGTCGATAGATCAGCAATTTTTCGACACAAACCGCACAGTCATCACTCGGGACGTGAAAGTAGCCCGCCCACCCACCAGTTCCTGGGCTCGCTCGCCTGGTAGGCCCGTCGTCGAAGCAGCCCCTCCAGCTCGAACCCCACGGCTTCGGCCACGGCGCGCGAGCCGTCGTTGCCGACGACAGCCCACCATTCGATGCGGTGGATGTCTAGCTCGTCAAATCCCCACTGGCACAATCGGCGAGCAGCCTCGACTGTAAGGCCCTTACGGCGATGTGCCGGGGGCAGCCCAGTACCCGAGATCACCACACCGCGCTCCATGCGCTTGAGTACACAGGTCCCGGCGAGTTCACCCGATGTGGCCAGGTAGAAGCCCAGTCCATACTGCACATCCTGGGCCCATCCATCCGCCGACGCGGTGACAAAGCGTCGAGCGTCCTCGGCCGTGTACGGCGAAGGCAACGGAACGAATTGTGCGATCAACGGGTCGTTGCACGCCTCCGCCAGAGCTCCTTCATCGGCCGCTGTCACGCACCGCAACACCAGCCGCTCCGTCTGCAACTCAACGGGTTCCATGCAACGAGTCTTGAGCGACGCTGCCTCACAGTCAACGGAAATTCCCGGCGACCGCGCCGTTGTCAGGAGGTCCGGCGTGGCGACCAAAACGCGAGCATCTCCGCGAAGGTCTCGAAGGCGGGCCGCGCCAGACCGTACGGCGCCTCGAAATGAATGCTCAACGGGAAGCCCAAGTCCGCGACCCCGTCGATGACGCGTTTGTAGAGGTCGACGAGCTGTGGCCGCCGCGCATCGGGTTCGCAGGCAGACAGCGACTTGACGAAGGCCTGTTCGCGCGCGACGGCCTCGTTTCCGGGGTCTTGGATCAGCCAATCGATCAGTCCGACCTTCGACTCCAACTTGGGTACGAAACCGAACGAAAGCAGCACCTCGGGCCGGTCATCGCTGGTGTTCGCGAAGTCCCGCAGGAAACCCACCACAGCATCGGAATACAGCAGCTGGGTCATGGCGAAGGTGGCGCCCTTGTCGCACTTGAACGAAAAGCGGCCCTGCTCCCCGCTGCGGGTGGGAATCAGGATCACACCCCGGTTCTCGACGACGTCGTCGAACTTCGACAACGCGTCGGTCGGCGGGATACCGGCGCCGTCACCGTCACTCATGGTGCGCGGCACACCCACGAAAATCACGCCGTCCATCCCGGCACCGGTGAGATCGGTCAACCGGCCTCGCAGCGATGTCTCATCCGAGAACGAAGTGACCTGAGTGCACAGCCCCCGCATCGTGGGCAGCTCCGACCGGACGATCGACCAATAGTCGACAACATCCATCTTGGGCTTCATCTCCAGCGGCCGGTCGCCGTCCTCGACGATCATCGAGGGGATCATGACGTGCTCGATACGGCCCTCGATCCCGAACTCGGCCGCGAACCGCGACAGCTTCTGCAGCTCCTCCGATGCCCTCTCGAGGCCGCCATCGACGTTGGGAGGCACCAACTCCAACGCAACGGTATTCATCGACACCAGGTACCTCCGATTTGGCAAAGAACTAGATGGCTAATGGTTTATACACCAATCAATTTCGTTGACGGGGCAGTCCCCCACATACTGAGACTGCCCGTCAACAATCCTGACCTACGCGCCGGTGCGAACTTCTGTCGCGGCGGCAACCAGGTTGGCCAGCGAGGCGGTCACCTCGTCAACCCTCCGGGTCTTCAGGCCGCAGTCGGGGTTCACCCAGAGACGCTGCGCCGGAACCGCCTGCAGTGCCTCCCTCAGCGCGCTTGCCATCTCCGCGGCCGACGGCACCCGGGGCGAGTGGATGTCGTACACCCCCGGACCGACGCTGTTGGAGAAGCCGATCGCGTTGAGGTCGTCGAGCACCTCCATATGCGAGCGGGCCGCCTCGATGGACGTGACATCGGCATCTAGGTCGGCAATCGCACCGATCACCTCGCCGAACTCCGAATAGCACAGGTGCGTGTGAATCTGCGTCGCATCGGACACCCCCGACGTGCAGAGCCGGAACGCGCCGACCGCCCAGTCCAGGTACGCAGGCTTGTCGGCCGAACGCAGTGGCAGCAGCTCGCGCAGCGCGGGCTCGTCCACCTGGACGATGGCGATGCCGGCGTTCTGCAGATCCACTGTCTCGTCCCGGATCGCTAGCGCGATCTGGTTGGCGGTGTCGGCCAGTGGCTGATCGTCACGCACGAATGTCCACGCCAGAATGGTCACCGGCCCGGTCAGCATGCCCTTGACGTACTTGGGGGTCAGCGACTGCGCATAGGTGGCCCACTCGACGGTCATCGGGTTCTGCCGTGCCACATCGCCGTACAGGATCGGCGGACGCACGCACCGGCTACCGTAGGACTGCACCCAACCGTTCTGGGTGGCGAAGAATCCGTCGAGTTGCTCGGCGAAGTACTGCACCATGTCACTGCGCTCGGGCTCGCCGTGCACCAGCACGTCCAATCCCAACTTCTCCTGCAGCGCAATGACATCGGCTACCTCGGCACGCATCCGGCGCACGTACTCGGCATCGTCGATCTCACCCTTGGTCAGCGCCTGACGAGCCTTACGGATCTCAACGGTCTGCGGGAACGACCCGATGGTCGTGGTCGGCAATTCCGGCAGCTTCAGCCGCTCATCCTGGCTACGCCGGCGATCGGCGGCATCACCGCGTGAAACACCCGACACAAGAATGGAATCCAATCGGGCACGAATCTGGCCGTTGTTCAGACGTGGGTCGGTCTTGCGAGATTCGACGGCGGCATTCGACGCCGCGAACTCGGCTGCGACGGCGTCACGGCCCTCACTCAGCGCCCGCGCCAGCACCACCACTTCCTTGACCTTTTCGTCGGCGAAGGCCAGCCAGCTGCGCAGCTGATCGTCGAGTTCGGTCTCCGGTTCCAGGGAGTAGGGCACATGCAGCGTGGAGCAGGAGGTGGACACTGCTACCGAACCCGCACTACCCAGCAGCGACCCCAGAGTGCCCAGTGCCGACTCGAGGTTGATACGCCAGATGTTTCGGCCATCCACAACGCCTGCCACCACAGTCTTTCCGGACAGCTCAGGCACCGAGGCCACGTTCGAGGCAGACCCGTAGACCAGGTCGACACCGATCGCCTCGATCGGGGTGCGTGCCAACGCCGGGAGCGCGGCACCCAGGTCCCCGAAATAGCTCGCGACAAAGATCGCGGGGCGGTCGGCAACGGTCCCGAGGCGGCCGTACACCCGCTCGGCCAACTCCGGGCCGTTCGGCAAGATGTCGGTGACCAGCACGGGCTCGTCGATCTGAACCCATCCGACGCCTGCCTCCGCCAGCTGCACCAGCAGCTGCTCGTACAGTGATACCACTTCGTCGAGCCGCTCGACGGGTGCGCCGGCACCATCCACCGACTTGCTCAACGCAAGAAAGGTGATCGGTCCTACAACAACCGGTCGTGCCGGAACATCTAGTGCCTGAGCCTCTTTCAGCTCACCGAACAGCTTCGCCGGGTTGAGCGTGAACTGTGTGTCGGGCCCGATCTCCGGCACCAGATAGTGGTAGTTGGTGTCGAACCATTTGGTCATTTCCAGCGGTGTGACGTCGTCATTGCCGCGCGCGGCAGCAAAGTAGCGATCGAGGTCGTCGGCAATGCCAGCGACGCGGGGCGGCAACGCCCCCACAAGCACCGCGGTGTCCAACACCTGGTCGTAGTAGGAAAACGTGTTCACGGGAACGGAATCCAGCCCAGCTGCGGCCAACGCGGTCCAGTTGTCGCGCCGAAGCCCGGCGGCGACCTTCTCCAGTTCCTCACGGCTGGTGCGTCCGGCCCAGTAGCTTTCGGTAGCCCGTTTGAGCTCACGACGCGGGCCGATACGCGCCGAACCAAGCGTGGTTGCCTTCAATGGTTGAGTGGTCATGCTGTCCTCTGTCTACGGCGTGGTGGCCACCGCCCAGGACACGCAAGCCGAGCCCGAATAGCCAGCACACGCTGTGCTGGCTATAACCGATTCGGCCATACGCCCATTCCGCGAGGCGATGATCCGCCGGATGCGGCGCATCCGACACAACTGGCAGGTCTTCGGACTTGCAGGCATTACCCGGGCTCAGGTTTTCCTACGGGCCGTCGCTTCCCAGGCTTCCTCGGCGACCGAGCGCATACCCCAGTGCATAAGACGGCGATCGTTCCTGCATACCGCTGCGGGACAGTCCCGGATTCTCACCGGGTTCCCTCTCGCGACGATCCTCGTAGGGTCCGCCACTCGATGCTGGTAACGGCCTCGAACGAACCTGGGTCACCACCAGCAGACCAGCTGCGCCTTACATCATATGCACGCTCGCCCATGCTCGCAAAACTGCATTCGCGGGTGCGAAAGGCGCTGCGCGAGTTCGTGAAAAGGCGGTACGGAACGACGACACCCGAATCCCTGGACAAGGTCATGTTCGCGTTGATCGACATGCCCTACGCTGCCGTGCGCCGCCATCTGCCCGCCAAGGGCGAGCCCACGCCGTGGCTGCGCCAGTTCATCCACACCAGCGCCCGCTGCCTGCTGGCGGCAAAGAGCTAGACCGTGGCGTACTTCTGCCGCAGGGCCTTCTTGTCTGGCTTGCCCAGTGCGGTCAACGGCAGCGACTCGGCGATGATCACGTGCTTGGGTGACTGCACCGAGCCCTTGCGCTCCTTCACCGCGGCCTGGATCTCAGAAGTCATCATCGACACAGCGGCCTCATCGGATGCCGCCTCGGCACGCAGCACCACGATCGCCGTCACCGCCTCGCCCCATTTCTCGTCCGGCACACCGATGACACCGACCTGGGCCACCGAAGGATGCTCGGCGACAACATCTTCCACCTCACGCGGGAACACGTTGAAACCACCGGTGACGATCATGTCCTTGGTGCGGTCCACGATGAACCAGAAACCGTCTTCGTCCTCGCGGGCAATATCGCCCGTGCGCAGCCAACCGTTCTTGAACGTATCGGCGGTCTGCTCGGGCAGTTCCCAATAGCCGCCCGCCACCAGCGGCCCCGCCACGCAGATCTCGCCGGGCTCGCCCTGCTTCACCGGCTGGTCGTTTTCGTCGAGCAGCGCGGTGCGCAGGAACGCAGAGGGCCGACCGCAGCTGGAGAGCCGCTTGGCGTCGTGATCGCCCTTGGCCAGGTAGCTGATCACCATGGGCGCCTCAGACTGGCCGAAGTACTGCGCGAAGATTGGCCCGAAACGCTCGATGGCCTCCGCCAACCGCACCGGGTTGATGGCCGAGGCGCCGTAGTAGACGGTCTGCAGCGAGGATAGGTCGCGAGTGTGCGAATCCGGATGGTCCATCAACGCGTAGATCATCGAGGGCACCAGCATGGTCGCGGTGATCTTGTGCTCCTCGATCGCGGCCAGCACCGCACCCGCGTCGAACTTGGGCAGTACCACCATCGACCCGCCCTTCATCAGGGTCGGCATGAAAAACGCGGCACCGGCATGCGAAAGCGGGGTACACATAAGGAATTTGGGGCGCTCCGGCCACTCCCACTCGGACAGCTGAATCTGCGTCATGGTGAGAATGGCCTGCGACGTCCCTATGACGCCCTTGGGTTTACCCGTCGTCCCACCCGTGTAGGTCAAGCCGTTGATGTGGTCCGGCGACAGGTTGATCGGCACCAACGGCCTGGCATCGAAGCCTTCGGCCGTGGCGACGAGATCGTGGCCCACCTCTGCCAGCTCCGCCGGCACCGGACCGAGCGTCAGTACGCGAGTCAACGTCGGCACCTTCTCCACCAAGGCCGCGGCGCGCTCCACGAATTGCGGTGTGGGGTCGATGACGAGCGTGGTGATCTTGGCATCGGCCAGTACGTACGCATGGTCGTCCAGTGAACCGAGCGGGTGCAGCGCGGTACGTCGGGTCCCCAGCAGCTGACCGGCACCGATCACCAGCAGCACCTCAGGGCGGTTGAGTGCCAGCATCCCCTGCCCATCCGTGAGGTCGGGCACCAGCGCGGTGAAGGCCTGGATGTACTTGCTGATCTCATCGGCCATTTGCGCGCCGGTCAAGGTCACGTCGCCGAGCGCCAACGCGGGGGAGCTCGCGTTGCGCTTGAGGGCGGAAACCAGCAGGTGCCCGGAGTTGACGGACCCGTGCAGCCGGTCAAAAGGATCTGGCATCGCGCTCCTTGGGTGAATAGTCGCCGATCAGGCGCCTCGCTCGACGTTAGAACATGTTCTAGTTTTGGGCAAGGAGGGGCATCCCGGCCGCCATCAAGCGTCCCCAACCGATCCCGTGAGAGCCCCCTGAACCAACCGGGCCACATCTAGGGCAGGTTGTTTCCCCGCCGTGGCCCCTCAGGCCATGGTGAATCCCTTAGCCCGCTGCACAGGTCTCGACCACGCGGTTCAGCCGGTCAGCGGCCAGCGCCAACGCCCCCCGTCGAGGGGTTTGGCAGGTGCAAGACACTATCGAGAAGGAAGGGCATACCGCCAGTATGCTTATACGGACCCCGGTCCGGCAGGGAGGAAAGCTCTGATGATCACCGAACTGGACTCGGTGCTTCTGGACATCCCGAATCTCGCTGACGCAAAGGACGCCTACTCGCGCCTGTTCGGGACGTCCACCCCACATCCACAGCTGCAGCTCGGGCTCCCCGAATGGGCCCCGTACCCCGGGATGCTCTTTCGTGTCGAAAACCAAGCGTCCGCGGCCAAGATCGTCGATCGCCGCGGTCTGACGCTTACAGCTCACGCAGACCTCGCGACCGGACAGGCGGATGGCCTCACCCTGGGGTTGACCGAACGAACGGCGGCACCAAGTCAGTCAGGGGGCGACAGCGGTCGTATCGACCATCTGGTGCTGTTCTCGCCCAATCGCGACAGGATCATCGCGACGTTGTGCGGACGGCTCGGCTTCGACCTGCGCTTGGACCGCGTGCAGTCCTGGGGCGTGCACCAATTGTTCTTCCGGTGCGCGAGCTTGGTGGTCGAGGTCGTGCTGCGCGACGAGGACCCCGCCGGTCCGGACTCGCTGTGGGGAATCGCCTGGCGCACAGCGGATATCGATGCCTCTCATGCCCGCCTGAAGCAGGCTGGTGTCGTGCTCGGCGATATCCGCAACGGCCACAAACCGGGAACGAGGGTCGCGACCGTCAAAGATCCGGCGCTGGCAGTGCCCACAATCCTGATCGAACAACGCTAGCTTGGAGTCATGACGACTCCGAATCCCGGCTGCTGGCAGCCGGACCCCGACGGACGCTTCGAATTCCGTTGGCACGACGGACACCGCTGGACGGACCAAGTCGCGCACCAGGGCACGGTCAGCACGGCCCCGCTGGGAGGTGCGGCGCCGGCCGAGCCGCAGCGCACGCCACCGGCCTCAGCGACACAGCCGGAAGCACAGGCTCAGCCCGTGGGCGACCAATTCTCCGGTATCAGTGGAGATTTGGTGGACGGTCGGTTCAGCGAGAATGAAGCCAAACCGATCTCCAACCAGAACGCGAAGCTGTTGCGCGTTCGCCTCGGCGAACCGTTCCTGGCGCGCCAAGGATCGATGGTGGCGTACCAGGGCACCGTCGACTTCGCCTTCGAGGGCGGCGGGGCAGCCAAGTTCCTGAAGAAGGCGCTGACCGGTGAGGGCCTGCCGCTTATGCGCTGTTCGGGCCAGGGCGACGTTTTCCTGGCCGAGCGCGCCTTCGACGTGCACCTGCTGAATCTGAACAACGCGGGCCTGTCCATCAGTGGCAAGAATGTGCTGGCCTTTTCCTCGGGTCTGAACTGGAACATCGAGCGGGTCAAGGGCGCCAGCATGGTGACGGGCGGCCTGTTCAACACCACATTGCGCGGAACCGGTTGGGTGGCGCTGACCACCGACGGACCTCCGGTGGTGCTCAATGCGGCCGAGGCGCCGACATTCGCCGATACCAACGCGGTGGTGGCGTGGTCGGCCAACCTTCAGACTCAGCTCACGACGAGCTTCAAGGCTGGCGCCCTCATCGGCCGGGGTTCGGGCGAGGCCCTTCAGGTTTCGTTCCAGGGCCAGGGCTTCGTCATCGTGCAACCGTCCGAGGGCATCCCTGTCGTCACGGCCGGCTAGCGCTCCGTCATTCCGTCAGCAGCCCGGAAAGCTCTCCAGCACCCCGCGTGACCGTCGCGATCAGCGCTTCCCGCTCTGCACGGGTCGCTCGGGGCAGCAACGGGCCCAGCTGAAGTTCGTAGGTCGCGTCGGCACCCTCGAATATCGGTGCCGCCAGATAGCTGATGGGCAGCACGTCATCGGAAGTCAGTTCGTCACGCGAATAGGGACGTGAAGTCAGACGGGACAGCTGCCGCAGCAGCCGCTCGCGCAACGACGCCTCCATCACCTCCGAACCCACGGAACCGAGCAGGTCCGACAGCAGGTCGACCATTCCGGTGTCGTCGTGGTCGGGACGGTAGATCACGTATCCGCAGTCGAAAACCTGCTGCACCAGTCGTTGGCCCGAACGCGCGCTCAATCCTCGTGCGGTATCGAGCCACTGCGAGCGCTCCTCGTCCGGGCGCCACGGCATGACTGCCGACCCCGCGGGAAACGCCAGCGGGATGGTCTGGCCTACCGCGAACCCGGCGACGGCCCTGCGGCCGGCTTGCGCCTTGGCGACGATAGTCAACGTCTTCGGGCTGATACGGCTGACCGTCGCTCCCGCTTGCGCCTCATCGGCGATTCGGGCCAGCGCCTCCTGAACTTCCCGGGGCATGGTGGCCTCGACCGCGCGGGGCAATGCCGAACCGATCCGATACCGAAGCTCGTCGTCGCGGGTCACCCAACCCGCGGTCTCCAGCTCGCTCACCACCGCAGTCGCGGTGGCGCGAGAAATGCCGGTGGCGGCGGCGATTTCACTGACGGATTTGGGTTGTGTTGTCGCAGCCAGCATTTCCACGATCCTCACGACACGAGCCGTCGGTGGCGAACTGGCCGGCATCGGCACTCCCCTCTTGCCTGATGCACAGCCCACGTCTACAGTGCATCGACTATTCGCCCCAAGGTAGTCGAATACTCGACACGGAGGAAGACATGATCCTGGACCGATTCAGACTCGACGGCAACGTCGCCGTCGTCACGGGCGCCGGCCGCGGACTCGGTGCGGCGATCGCAGAGGCCTTCGCCCAGGCGGGCGCCGACGTGTTGATCGTCTCGCGTACCGAGTCGCAGCTGCAAGAAGTCGCCGAGAAGGTGCAGGCCGTGGGCCGTCACGCCGAGATCGTCGTGGCCGACCTATCCGATACGGAAGCATCGGCCTCCCTGACGCACAAGGCGGTGGACCGTTTCGGACGACTCGACATCGTCGTCAACAACGTGGGCGGCACCATGCCGAAGCCCTTCCTGGACACCACCAACGAGGACCTGGCCGAGGCATTTTCCTTCAACGTCCTCAACGGGCACGCACTGCTGCGTACGGCCGTGCCACACCTGCTCAAGTCCGACAACGCGTCGGTCATCAACATCACCTCAACCATGGGACGGCTGCCGGGACGTGCCTTCCTGGGCTACTGCACCGCAAAGGGCGCGCTGGCCCACTACACACGCACGGCGGCAATGGATCTGAGCCCACGTATCCGCGTCAACGGCATCGCGCCCGGCTCCATCCTTACCTCAGCACTTGAGGTGGTCGCGGGCAATGACGAGGTGCGCGGAACTCTGGAGAAGAACACTCCTCTGCACCGGCTGGGAGATCCGACCGACATCGCGGCAGCCGCCGTCTATCTGGCATCACCGGCAGGCAGCTTTCTGACCGGCAAGGTGCTCGAGGTCGACGGCGGACTCATCGCGCCCAATCTCGACATCCCGCTACCCGACCTCGCCTAGAAAGGACCTGACATCACGAAGACACGTGTAGCTGTGTGGGGCACAGGCAATGTCGGACAGCATGCACTCGCCGGAGTAATCACCGACCCGAATATGGAGCTCGTCGGGACATGGGTCTCGGGAGCCGACAAGGAAGGAAGAGACGCCGGAGAGCTAGCCGGGCTCGACGTCACCACCGGGGTCACCGCGACCACCGATGCCGCCGCGATCCTGGCGCTCGAGCCTGACTGCGTCGTGTACACGACCATGACGGACAACCGGCTGATGGAGGCGATCGAGGACCTGCGCTCGATCCTGGCCGCCGGCATCAATGTTGCCGCCAGCGCACCGGTGTTCCTGCAGTACCCCTGGGGCGTGCTGCCGGAGAACATGCTGGAACCCATTGAAACGGCAGCGCAAGAAGGAAATTCATCGATATTCATCGGTGGCATCGATCCCGGGTTCGCCAACGACCTGCTGCCGCTGGCGCTCATGGGCACCTGCCAACGCATCGACCAAGTGCGCTGCATCGAGATCGTCGACTACGCGACCTACGACAGCGCCACAGTCATGTTCGACGTCATGGGATTCGGTAAACCGATGGACGAAACACCCATCCTGCTGCAACCCGGAGTTCTTTCCCTGGCCTGGGGCTCGGTGGTACGCCAGCTTGCCGCCGGCCTCGGTGTCGAGTTGGACGAAGTCACCGAGACGTACGAAAAGCTCCCCGCGCCCGAGGACTTCGAGATCTCGTCGGGGCACATCCCTGCCGGGACCATGGCCGCGTTGCACTTCGAGGTGCGCGGCATCAAGGACGGCAAGGTACTGACAGTCCTGGAACATTTCACCCGTCTGCGCGAGGATCTGGCGCCGGACTGGCCGCAACCGGCACACGAGGGCGGCACATATCGAGTCGAAATCACCGGAGAGCCCAGCTACATCCTGGACCTCGGCTCATTCAGCGCGCGGGGCGATCACAACTACGCCAACCTGATCGCGACGGCAATGCGCGTGGTCAACACGGTCCCGGCCGTCGTGGCGGCCGATTCCGGCATCCGCACCACCCTGGATCTACCGCTGATCACCGGCAAGGGCCGCACGGGCTAGCCGCCGGAGAATGACTCCGGCGTGCGCCCAGTTGCCGAGCCACACCGGGATGGCCAGCACGCCGCCGACCAGCCCCACCGGCCCGGGCAACAGCGACATGATTTGTAGCGCACACCACGTCAAACCCGTCGTACGCCAGGTGCTCCGACCAGTACCGCTGATCACGGACGTAACCGCCAGGCTTCCAGCGATGTCATTGACGATGAAGAAATCTTCGACGAAGTTGAAGGGGAGGGCGAACATCCACCACACGGATCGAGGGCTCCGGACGCGGCCCCACTCGGGCAGACAAATCAGGATCTGCTGCAGGGTACGGCAATAGAGCGCCACCAGAGCGAAGAACACCGCGGCGGCGGCCAACGCGGCCACGGGCCCGGTCGTGCTGACTTCCCCGAGAATCCCCGATCCCCACTGCGGCGCCCAAAGAGGTTGTAGCAGTAGCACAATCACCGGGATGGTGAGCGTCACCGTCCATCCGCGCATAAGCAGACCCTACTGGCCGCCGTTACGACGCGGGCGATTGCGGCGTGGTGCCTGCCGGAACGTACAGCCGAACGAGCTCCGCGAGTCGATGGCCGACATCGTCGAGGGCGTCGGTCGACTGGGCGGCGATCGACATGATGACGGCGCCCTCAATGGCGGCGATCAAGGTCCTGGCCAGTGAGCGCGCGCTGTCGGCATCCACCCCGTAGCGTGCCAGCCGGTCGGTGAGAATCGCCTGCCAGCTCTCGAACGCATCCGCGGCTACCGCGGCGGCCTCCGGTGCCTCGGTCCGACCCAGTACCGCAGCCACGATGGGACAACCCGCTTCCATCCCCGTCTCGGCGAGTTGAGCCTTCCAGAGCTCGATGAACAGCTGGATGCCGTGAGCGGGATCGATGTCGTCACCGGAGGCCTTGATGATGGACGTGAGTTCGTTCCCCGCGAGCCGGGTTGCCTCGGCGACGAGTTCCTGCTTTCCGCCCGGGAAGTTCAGGTAGATGGTGCGACGTGAAACGCCGCTGTCTTCCAACAGTGCGTTGAGTCCGGTTCCGGCCACACCCCTGCGCCTCACCAGGCCCGTCACGCTGGCGATCAAGGTGTCCCGTGCCGACATTGCGTACTGCCCTCCAAAACGTGTCAGGTGTTAGCTATACCGCTCAGTCTACCTACACGCCCCCTACGTGGGCCGATAACAGGAACATTGCGGTACACCAATCGGTGTACTACGGTCGCGTGCGTGGCAGACCTACACGATCCCCTTCCCCTGGCCTCTGGGCAGGTTCTCCGCAATCGATTCATGAAGTCAGCCCTCAGCGAGGGTCTCGGGGACCTCTCCCAGGGCCCTGACCACCGGCTCGTGGAGTTGTATCGCCGCTGGGGCACCGGCGGGTTCGGTCTCGTCGTGACCGGCAATGTGATGGTGGACCGCAATCACCTGGGCGAACCGGGGAACGTCGTCATTGAGGACGACCGGCATCTCGACGGCCTGTCCCGGTGGGCCAAGACAACCAAGGATGGCGGCGGCCTGATCTGGATGCAGGTCAACCACCCGGGCAGACAGGCCAACCCACTGGCCACGGCATCCCAGCCGGTGGCACCGTCCGCTATCAAGATGAACGTCCCCGGGTGGCAGGCCCCGCGCGAACTCACTGATGACGAGATCGAGAACATCATCGAGCGGTACGCCACTACGGCCTCGGTCGCCGACGCCGCCGGATTCGACGGCGTACAAGTCCACGGCGCACACGGCTACCTGGTGGCGCAGTTCCTATCTCCGCGCACCAATCAACGCACCGATCGCTGGGGTGGTGACCCCGAACGCCGCATGCGCTTCGTGCTTGAAGTCGTCCGCCGCACGCGCGCCGCGGTGAGCCCCGGGTTCTCGGTCGCCATCAAGCTCAACTCCGCGGACTTCCAGCGGGGCGGCTTCACGGAGGAAGAATCGCGGGCGGTCATCGCGGCGCTGGCTTCCGAAGAAGTGGACCTCATCGAAATCAGCGGCGGTACTTACGAATCTCCGGCAATGGAAGGCCGGCCGCTGGTGACGTCGTCATCGACCCGGGCACGCGAGGCCTACTTCCTGGAATACGCTCGCACCGCCCGCGAGGCGGCCGGTGATGTTCCCCTCGCCGTCACGGGTGGATTCCGCACGGAGGCGGCGATGTCGGAGGCCATCCGGTCGGGTGATTGCGATGTCGTGGGCCTCGGCCGCCCGACCACCGTCAATCCGGAAGCCGCCGACAACCTGCTCACCGCGCGACAGGACACACTCACCGTCCCGGACGCCTCCTTGCCCATGCCCGGATGGCTCGCACGAACCGGCAGGACGAAGTCGTTCCTCAGCGCGCTAGAACTGCAGTGGCACAACACCCAGCTGCACCGGCTGGGCGCAGGTACCGAACCGGATCCCACCATCGGGCCATGGATCACGGCGCTTCGACTCCTCAAGAACAACGGTGTGGACGCATTCCGCAGAAGGAGAAGTTCATGACAGACAAGACACTGCGCAAGTTCCGCAGGTTACGTGCCATAGGGCGCTACCTGCTCAATCCGGCGGTTGCGGCGTTGACGAAGCTGGGCGTGCGCACCGCCCTGACCTCCGAGCTCGAGACCACCGGGCGCAAAACCGGACAGCTGCGCATCGTGCCGGTCTCGGCACAATTCGACTCGGCCGGCGCCTGGGTGATCTGCCAGCACGGCACCCGCTCCGGCTGGGGCAGCAACATTGCCGCCAATCCCCATGTCCGCATACGGCAGGGAAATCGGTGGCGCGTGGGCACCGCAGAGTTCCGGCCCGATGACAATGTCGTCGCGCGGGGCCGCAAGTTCGGGGCGGTCGGCGCGCGGGTATTCAAGGCCCTAGAGACCACTCCCGTCTCGGTCCGCATCGACTTCATCGACTGAACAAGGAGTATGAGGTATGCCTCTTTATCAGTGCACAACGCGCGCGGGAAGCGTCACCCAAGAGGTGCGGCAGGCCCTCGCCCGGGAATTCACACGTATTCACTGCGAAATCACCGGCGCTCCAGCGGTATTCGTACACGTGTTCTTCAACGAATACCAGCCAGGACAGCACTATCTGGCGGGAAAGCCGGAAAGCCGGAAAGCCGGGAAACAACTTCATTGCTGGGACTATCCGTTCAGGGCGTTCCCTGGAACAACGTCAACGACTGCTCCGCGAACTCTCGTCCGCCTGGCACGAGCTGACGGGCCAGGCGGAGGAAGAACTCGCCCTGGGCATTTCCGAACAGGAGGCCTCCGCAGTCATGGAGGCCCGGCTCATTTTTCCCAAGGCGGGGGCCGAGGCCGCCTGGTTCGAGCAGAACCGAGAGAAGCTGGGCTCCCTTCTCAACCAGTAGACGCAACCTCATGTTCCGTTTGGCACACTTGCGCATTTTTGTGCCATTGAGCTAGCGTGGTGCCATGGTTGATCAGAGCGCCATCACCTTTGACGAAGGACTGCGGGAAGCAATTCCCATGCCCGTCGATGACGACACCACGACGGCGAACCCGCGCCTGGGCGCCGACTCCGTGGTGTGGAAGTTCTACGGCGATGTCCGGGGCGTGCTTGGATTTCAGCGTCTGGCCGGTACCGAGAACTGCATCGAGCAATTGGGCAAGGCCGTCGAGGATCACTCGGTGATCTTCACTGACACCATTGGCCGTGCCCGCCGCTCCGGCCCGCCCATCATGAAGACCATCTACTCCGCGGACCCCCAGAAGTGGGGTCGGATGGTACGCGACTTCCACAAGCCGATCAGCGGAACCATCAGCGACGGCTCGCGCTACCACGCGCTCAATCCCGAGCTTTTCTATTGGGCCCATGCGACATTCGTCGACCAGGTGCTGTACATCACCGACACGTTCATCCGCAGGCTGTCCTACGAGGAGAAAGTGCGGATCTTCGAGGAGAGCAAGGTCTGGTACAGCCTCTATGGGGTCAGCGCCCGCAATCAGCCCCAGACGTACGACGAGTTCGTCACCTACATGGAGGGCATGTTCAACCGGTTCGTACCCACCAAGACGATCCTCTACGCGACGGGGTACATCCGTCAGGGACTGCCCGGGCCCCCACAGATTCCCAAGCCCGTGTGGCGGCTGCTGTCGGCACCGTTGAACGCCTTCATCCGGACAGTCGTGGTCGGCACGCTTCCACCGCAGATGAAAGAGGTCTGCCGGCTGGAGTGGAACGACAAGAAGGAGCGCAACTTTCAGCGCTTCGCCACATTCATGCGGGCGATGAATCCGGTGTTCAACCGGCTTCCGGTGAGCTGGCTGTACCTGCCGTGGGCCGCCGAAGGCTGGAAGCGCGAAAGAGTCGACCCCCGGCCGCTGCACAACCGGGCAGCATGACCACACTCATGGGGGTGACAACCAGCGCGCCCCCCACCGATGCGCTACTCGATGCCGCACGCACCGAGTTCGAGCGGCACGGGATGCGCCGGGCCAACATGGATGCCATCGCCCGGCGGGCCGGGGTGAGTCGGCGGACCCTCTATCGCCGTTTCCCCACCAAGGAAGCGCTGTTCGAACACCTCATCGAGGCTGAGAGCCTGATCATCTTCGGTCAACTCGCTGTCGCCGCCAACGGCCAGGACACGCAGGGCGCCATTATCGAGTGCTTCACCCTAGCCATGCGACTCATCACCGAAAGCCGGCTGGCGGGCACCATCATCGAGAACGAGCCCGAACTGGTCATCGGCCTCAACACCCCCTCCGGCGACAAGGCCATCGTGCGTGCCAGCGCACTGGTGGCATCCAGCCTGCGCCACAGCGGTGTCACCATGCCCGACGACGCCGTGCTCGCGGTATCGGAAATCCTTGTGCGTCTGGTCGGTTCACTACTCACCAACCGCGCCGGCGTTCTCGACATCACCGACACCGCAGCAGTGAGGCGCTACGCACAGACGTACTTGGCACGCTTGGTGTGGTGAACTCAGGCCCGTCCAGCAGTGCAGAAACTGACCATGGGTCGGGGTTTGACTAAACTGCCTGCATGGCTACCCGGCGGCAGATGTATGCCGAACAGACTCGTTCCGATCTTCTGGACTCCGCACGCCGGCATTTCACCACTACCGGCTACAACAGCGTGACCGTCGACGACATCGTCAGCAGCATCGAAGTCAGCAAGGGCACGTTCTACTACCACTTCTCCGACAAGCAGGCGATGTTCACCGCCCTACTCACCGAATGCCTGACCGAGACCGCCGATACCGTCACCACCGGCATCCGACTGCTAGACAAGCCCGGCGCGAACGGTCCACAGGTCGCAGCAACCTCCGCCTGGGTCTATCTGTCCAGATCACTCAACGACAGGACATACCGGGAACTCATGCGCCAGGCACCGATGGTCCTCGGCGAGGAAACCTACCGCCATATCGACGAGACCATCGTGCTGCCGCCGCTGGTCACGCTCATGGAAACCCTTGCTGCCCGTGGGGAGCTGAAGGCCGGCGTACACACCCACATGGCCGCACGGATGCTGATGACCATGTTCGTCACAGCCAACAGCATCATCGCCGAATCCGATAGTCCGGCAACGACAATGACGGAAGTCGCCGATACGATCGCCACCATGTTCAGTGGGATCGTTCTCGGCGACGTACCGCTCTCGCGTGCGGCCGCTAACGGATAGCCAGGAACAGCCGCGTCCGCAAGAAGGGGCGCACCGCGAATGCCTTCCAGCGCAACGGGAATCACCCAATCCACTTGGGGGTGATCCCCACCATCCAGCTCGCCAGCACCTTGTTTCCGTCTGCGGCCAGCTCCCGGCGTTCACCAAAAGCTTTGATCACAAGCGGAACCGAGACAACTGTCCCGATCACGACCAGCTCGTGCCCCTCCTCGCTGGGACCACCTTCTCGGTGAACGCGAACAGCGGGGTGCGAGTGACGATCTGGTCACCCGACCGCACAGGACCGGGCACGCTGATTTCCGCAGTGACCGCGAATGACGCCGTCTTGTCGAAGAAAGTCGCTGTCCGGCATGGTCACCCCGAACCGGCGCGGCCCGCTATCACCCGAGGCAAGGGCGAAAAGCAGGACCGCCCCCAGCAAGCCTCCGATGGCCAGCACTCCCACGATGATCCCGATCGGCACCGGTGTGGACATACTCCTCCTTGAGTAAGAAATGGCGCTAACTGATTTGAAAGTCAGTTAGCAAGCCTGGGGCACCTGTTTCCCGTGCGCCAACCCTGCATCGATACCGATCACCTGCGCGCAAACTTGCCTCGGGATGTCGGGTAGCTCTACTCATGTCACCGCAAGCCGTGGCTGCACTCGTGATCGCATGAACACATCGACCCTGGGCGGCATCGCCTATCTACCGATCTCGCCGTGGCCTCGCGCGTTTCTGGCAGTGTGCACGCTGTTCTTGGTCCCCGGCTGCTTCGGACTGGCCAAGGTGGTGCGTGACGCCCACGAGTCACAGCAGGTGCGTCACCGAATCGACGAGGCACGCATCGAGCAGATGTATGTCGAACACAACCCGCTGAAATCAGCGGTCTAACACAACAGACGGTCCCCCGCACGAAGCAGCGCGCTGGGTACCTCGTGTCCCACCACCGACCGCACCACCCGCGCGGCATCAATCGCCGCTTCCAGATCGACATCGACACCGATATCGCTGTCCCGCAGCAGATACACCAGATCCTCGGTGGCGATGTTGCCCGTCGCCCCCGGAGCAAACGGGCAGCCTCCGAGCCCACCGATCGAGGAATCGAGCCGGGTCACCCCGGATTGCACGGCGGCGTAGGCGCTGACCAGACCGGATCCGCGGGTATTGTGGAAATGTGCGCCCAGCGGTGCGTCCTCCACAAGCGGCCGCACCGCTGCAACAAGATTCGTGACGCGGCGTGGGGTCGTGGTGCCGATCGTGTCGGCCAGCGCGTAGCGATCCACACCCCAGTCTCGGGCCCGGCGCATGATGTCGAGCACTCGATGTTCGGGGGTGGGGCCGTCGAACGGGCAATCCCACGAGCAGGCCACGATCACCTCTACAGTGGCATCGACATCATGTGCCAACGCCACGATCTCCTCGATGCGAGCAGTCGCCTCGGCGCTGCTGCTGCCAACGTTCGCCCGGCTGTGTCCGTCGGCCGCCGACACCACGTATTCGAGTGAGGTGAAGCCGGCCGCGAGAGCGCGCTTGGCGCCGTTGGGGCTGGCGACCAGCGCCGAGAACTCGATATCCGGATAGTTGTAAAGGTGAGCCGCAAGCTCGGCAGCATCGGCCAGCGCCGGCATCTTGGACGGGGACACAAACGCAGTGGCCTCGATCTCCCGCACACCTGTCTTCGCTATCGCATCGAGCAGCTTCAGCTTGTCTGTCAATGGGATCGGCGCCTCGAGCTGAAGTCCGTCGCGCAACAGCACTTCGCGGATGGTGACATGTTCCGGCAGGCTCATAGCGTCCCCTCGGTCCGTAGCCTCTCGACCTCTTGGGCACTCTTACCCAGCAGCCCAACGTAGACGTCGTCGTTGTGCTGTCCCGGACGTGCGGGTCCGGCAGTGCGGACGCCGCCGGGCGATTCGGACAGCACCGGGACCACACCCGGCCCCAGCACTGTCCGGCCCAGTCGCTCGTCGAAATGCTCGACGAGCATCTCTCTGACCTTGAGCTGCGGGTCCTGCACCACGTCGGCGATGGTATTGATGGGACCGGCGATCACCCCGGCAGCGCTGAGCACGTCGATGATGTCGGCGGGTAGGCGCTGTGACGCCCACTCGGCGATGATCGCGTCCAGCTCGTCCTGATTGCGACCTCGGGCAACGTGATTGACGAATCGCTCATCGAAACTCAGCTCCGGCTGATCCATCGCTTCGCACAGCCTGCGGAAGACGGTGTCCTGGTTGGCGGCGATCACCACCCAGCTGCCATCAGCGCTCTGATAGATGTTGGACGGCGCGATGCCCTCCAACCGCGTTCCCGACGGCCCCCTTACTACCTGACCCACGTCGTAATCGGGAATGGTGGATTCCTGTACCGCCAAACAACTCTCGGTCAATGCCACATCGACCACCTGTCCCCGGCCGGTGGCAGTCCGTCGGTACAACGCGGCCAGCGCACCCTGGGCTGCGAACATGCCTGCGAGGGTGTCGCCGATCGAGAGCGCCATCCGCGGTGGCGGGCCGCCAGGAAAACCGTTGAGATGCCGCAGCCCGCTGGCGGCTTCGGCCACCGACGCGTATCCGGCCTTATGCGCGTCCGGGCCGGTCTGTCCATAACCGGACACGCGTACCAGGATGATGCCGCTATTGCGCTCGGCCAGGACGTCGTAGCCCAGGCCCCACTTCTCCAGTGTGCCGGGGCGGAAGTTCTCGACTATCACATCCGACTTCTCCACCAGCTCCAGGAACAAGACGCGACCGCTCTCGGTCCGCAGGTCCAGGGTGATGGCCTTCTTGTTGCGTGCGTGCACCGTCCAGAACACGTGATGCCCGTCGACCTCGGCCTGCCCCCACGTGCGCAACGGATCCGGCGCGCCGGGCGGTTCGATCTTGAGCACCTCTGCACCCATATCCCCAAGCAAGCGGCCCGCGAAAGGCCCTGCGATCAGAGTGCCCAGTTCCAGCACCCGGATCCCATCGAGAGCACCCGTCATGAAGTCACCATAATCCGCGCCCACTGTCGACCTGCCCGTGCCATCGACTCGGGCCGTTTCCGGAAACGGTGATCTGCGTGCTCGACAGAACTGGCCGCCGTCGTCTTGGCGAGCGTCCTACTCGCCAAGCACGTACGGCGGCCAGTTCCCACAACCCCGACGTTCCGGACGAGGTCGCTACCGCAACAGTGACTACTTGGTGGTGTAGCCGCCGTTGATCAGGATCGTCTGTCCAGTGATCCACCAACCGTCACTGACCAGGAACCGGACGAACGGGGCGATGTCCTCGATATCGGTGAGTCCTGTCTTGGAGAACGGCGAGAGCGCAGCGGCGGTCTTGTGGTACGCCACGGCATCCTCGCCCTCGGCCGGGTAGAAGAACGGGGTGTCCATGGGACCCGGACCGATCGCCGTCACCGAGATGCCGCGCTCTCCAAACTCTTTCGATGCCGCACGGGTGAAGTGTTCCACCGGCGCCTTCGTCCCGGCGTACGCGGCGTAGAACGGGGTGTACGCACCCAACAACGAGGTGACCAGGGTAAGGATCTTGCCGTTGTCGTTGACGTGCTTACCGGCCTCCTTGAGGAAAAGGAAGGCGGACTTAGAGTTCACCGCGCTGGCGGAGTCGTACTCCTCCTCGGTGATTTCGGTGAACGGCTTCTTGATGACCTTGCCGACCGTGTTGATGGCGATGTCCGGACGCCCCACTGCCGCGACGGTGTCCGCGAACAGTTTGCTTACCGCATCCCCGGTGATCAGGTTGCCCTGGAACGCCACCGCCTTCGCACCGGTCGCCTGCACTGCGGCCACAGTTTCTTCGGCGGCGTCCTTGCTCGACGGGCTGTTGTAGTGGATGGCCACCGCCCCGGCGCCGTTGGCAGCGAGATCCCGAGCGATGAGACCGCCCAAATTCTTGCCACCACCTGTGATGAGTACTGTCTTGCCATTTAGCGAATGATCTGTCACTCGATGATCTCCTTACTTCATGCGTGGGCCCCGGTGTGGCGGATCGGCCCTATGGCCACCCATACCGCCGTACAAAATCGTAGGTTCAGCTAGCACAAGGGAAAACCACGTTATTCTTGTATAAGTACAAGTAGGAGTTGTCATTGAAGATGAGCGCGACTGGCAAAGGTAATTCACTGACCGACTTGCTGGATTCGCGGCGATTGTTTCAGTTCGTCATGGCCGCGGAGGCCCCCACACTGGCCGCCGCAGCAGCAGAGTTATTCATCACCCAACAGGCACTGTCGTCGGCGATACGCCAACTGGAACGCGATCTCGGTGTCGCGCTGTTCTCGCGCGCACAACGCAGCCTGCAACTAACCGATGCCGGTCGCGAGCTCTACACCGGCGCCAAGCCGCTTCTCGCCGGCATACGCGTGCTGGCCAACTCGACACGTAACCTCTCAAATCCACAGCGAGCCTTTGCCATCGGACACTCCCCGGCGATCTCCGGAGAGGAGGTCTACCGGATCATCGAGCCGGCCGTCGTCGCCGATCCCACGGTGTCGATCACCGTTCGGCAGGTCTTTCCGAGCACCATGCGCGACGGTCTGCTCGACGGCTCACTTGACCTGGCGCTGCGACGCGGAGTCGACATGCCCACCGGCTTGGCCACCGACACCCTGCTCTACCAGCCGTTGCGCATCGCCGTCGTGCAGTCCCACAGCCTTGCCTGCCGCACTCACCTCGACATCCGCGAGATAGCCGAGCACCCGATCGTGGTGTGGGCTCCGCCCCGTCATTCCTTCTACACCGACCTACTGGTTTCACATTGCCGTCGAAGCGGTTTCGAGCCCAGACTGCTGGTCAACCCGGTGCAGGGCACCCCGCCGCGCACGGCGGTACTCGCGCACCCCGACCACTGCGCGTTTGTCACCGACGATCCGGGAGATGTGTACCAGGGCAAGGTGCGGGTGATCGAGATCGCCAATCCGCCACTGGTTCCTGTTCAGGCCGTATGGCTTCCGCATTCGGTGTCGACCATCCGCACCAAACTGTTCGACGCCGTGCAGCGATCCGCTATTGTCAGCACACCTTCTCGGTTGGAAGATTGAGACATCCGGACAATCAGCCCGAGACGCTCCCATGTCACACCCGCATCGGATGTTCAGTGATCGCCAGGACGCCGGCCGCGCACTGGCGAGCATCCTTGCGCCCTACCGGATGCAGAACGTGGTGGTACTTGCTCTGCCGCGGGGCGGCATTCCGGTAGGACGAGAGATAGCGTCCGCTCTGTACGCTCCGCTGAAGGTACTGATCGTCCGCAAGCTCGGGGTTCCCGGACAGAAGGAGTACGCGATGGGGGCAATCGCAAGCGGAGGGCGAGGTCGTCCTCGACGAGGACATCGTGCACACGATGGGAGTCAGCCCCGGAACAGCTCCGAGACGTGGCCGACCGAAAGGGTCGTGAACTGGCCCGTCGCGAACGAATGTACGCGACAGGATGTGGCACCGAAATCGCGGGCAAGACGGTGGTTCTGGTCGACGACGGTATAGCCACCGGTGCCACGATGCGCGTGGCGCTGTTGACGATCAGAAGAGCATCACCCACCCGTGTGGCAGCGGCCGTTCCCGTGGCACCGCGATCGGCGTTCCGTCGATTCACCTCCCTGGTAAACGATTTCGTCGTCGCCGAGTAGAGCCCAAAATCGGTGCCGCCACGGGAATCTCCGACCAGGTAGTGCGGCTGACTGGTCAGGATGTTCGCGGTGTTGCTCTCCTTACCATCGTTCAAGTCACCGAGAACGACGACCGGGTCTCGGTAGCGCGCATGACACCGTTGAGCAGAACTCGCACCGCAACCGCCTCCGCCGTGCGCCGGATAGTCGAGATCCCATCACCCAGCGCCTGCTGATGCGGCGGATACGTCGCCGAGGACTTCTTGTACCAAGCTTCCTTACCGACCTGCGTGGGAAGCTTTGATTTGAGATGCACCACAAAGACTTCCATAGCCGGCTCGTCGTCGCGCAGCTGGACCTGGAAATTTAGGACCGGCCAGGAGAAGCTCTTGATCGAGACGGCGATGACCGGCGCCTGGGGATCGGCCGGATCATCTCTGGACTCGAGAGCACTCTGGCTCCAGACCTCCTGTAGCCCGAGGACATCGGCGTCCTGCAGGTTGTGCATGTTGAACGTTGCGACACTGAATGTAGTGCGAACCATACTGGTCAAAGTATGCCGGGGAGCGCTCCCCGGAGGCGAACACGTCGAGATTGTTCACCCTGTTGCCGCATCGCCGTCACGCGGCGGTGCCCGTCCCCCGTGAGCGCGCCAGGTGAGGTTCTCGTGTTGTTTCCTGTCCAGCAATGTTCCGTGGCTAGCTTCCAGCCATGGACATGGGTCTGGCGCCCTCGGACGTCATGGATCCGATGTACTGGCTGGGCGAGGGCGGACTGTTCGGCGGTGCCGTCCTGGCCGGTGTCATGGTCATCGTCTTCATCGAAACCGGTCTGCTATTTCCATTCCTGCCTGGCGACACTCTCTTGTTCTCCGCCGGACTGATTGCCGCTCAGCCGAATTCTCCCGTCTCGATCCAGGTGTTGGCGCCCTGCGCCGCGGTCGCGGCCCTCCTGGGAAGTCAATGCGGCTACTTCATCGGACGTCGGCTGGGGCCGGTCCTGTTCAAGAAGGAGGACGCGCGCTTCTTCAAACAGCGCTATCTGACTGCCTCCCGCGAGTTCTTCGACAAGCATGGCCCCAAGACACTTCTCGTCGCCCAATTCATCGGCGTGGTGCGCACCTTCACGCCCGTCATCGCCGGCATGTCTGGCATGCGCTATCCAATATTCCTGCTGTACAACGCTACTGGCAGCGTCATGTGGGGCGTGGGCCTGGCGACGGTCGGCTACTTTCTGGGCAACATCGCATTCGTCGGCAATCACCTGGACATCATCATCCTGATCATCGCCGTCTTGTCGACACTGCCCGCCGCCGCGACGGCCGCCAAGGTGTACCTGGACAAGCGGAGGGCGTTAGCCGATAACGGCTAAGAGTCCGACACGGTTTGGCGCTCGTAATGCCGCTTCACACGTGCGCGATTGCCGCATTTCGGCGTGCACCATTCCCGCCGAGGAAGCTCCTTGGCGAAGTGCAGCACACCGTGCGAGGCCAAGCATGCCCGCAACTGGTGCCGGTGCGGACCACCGAAGAAGTCGACCGCCTGACGCGCGATCAACCCGGCGGTCAGCCGTGCCTGCGACCCGCGTGCCGTCACCGCCCCAGGCGGTTCCTCGTCTACCGGCCAGACCAACTCTCCCCTGACACGACCCAGCGCATTGATCGTGGCGACTACCGGGATGTGCGTCGTCCCTGAGGACGGGGCCGCGGTGGGTGGTGAAAGGCATCGAGGGGCTGCGCGGAGCCACCTCCTTCTCGACGGTCTATGTCGACATCTCGTGCCCCACCCACAACTGCGCACCGCACAGACGAACGCGGACCCCCGGTCATATGGCCGAGGGGTCCGCGTTCGTCGTATTCGATTGTCTTGCTTAGTCGAGCAGGGCGCACACGGTGTTAACCCATCACCCTTCAGGTTCTAGTCGTAGGTCTCCGTCGCTGACATACTTGTCCATTCCCTTCGATACTCCATGGGGGTAACGAAGGGAATGGAACTAGCGGCGCGCTGAAAAGTACCCCTAGGGGTACTTTTACGAGCCTTGGTTTCGCTGGGTAGATCGATTGATATAGATAGGCGTATGCCCAATTCAGCCTTTGACCCGGCGCCCGTCAGGCAGATCTGGCAGCAGCTCGGAATCCCGGGGATCGTGGACGTTCACACTCATTTCATGCCCAAATCCGTCATGGACAAGGTGTGGGCGTACTTCGACTCGGCCGGGCCGCTGGTAGGGCGGCCCTGGCCCATCACCTACCGCGCCGAGGAGTCTCAACGAGTTGCGACGCTGCGCAAGTTCGGGGTGTTGCGCTTCTCGTCGTTGGTCTATCCGCACAAACCTCAGATGGCGGCCTGGTTGAACCAATGGGCTGCCCAGTTCGCCGCACAAACCCCGGACTGCATCCACACGGCCACCTTCTTTCCCGAGCCTGAGGCCTGCGACTACACACGCGCAGCGCTCGATGCCGGTGTTCGCGTGTTCAAGGTCCACATCCAGGTCGGTGCCTTCTCTCCCACCGACCTGCTACTCCAGCCGGTGTGGGGTCTGATCGAAGACGCCGGAGTTCCGGTGGTGATTCACTGCGGTTCGGGCCCGGCTCCGGGTGAATTCACCGGACCTGATCGCGTCAGGGCGCTGCTCAAGCAATTCCCCCGGCTGCGCCTGATCGTCGCGCACATGGGCATGCCCGAGTACACCGATTTCCTGGACCTGGCCGAGGAATACGACGACGTGCGGCTCGACACCACCATGGCCTTCACCAATTTCTCCGAAGAGAAGGCGCCCTTTCCGCAGGCCGACTATCCGAGGCTTCGGCACCTCGGCCACAAGATCCTCTTCGGTAGCGATTTCCCCAACATTCCCTATGGATACACCGAAGCGATCACCGCGCTGCAGTCGCTGCCCGGAATCGACGACGATTGGATGCGGGCAGTTCTCTATCGCAACGGCGCAGGGCTGTTCGGCATCGGCGGCTAGACCAACGAGCCATTTCGATACGCCTCGCGCACCCTGAGCCGCTGGCGTTTTCCGCTGGTGGTCCGTGGAATGGTTCGGGCCGGTACCACCACGACCTCGTCGAGGGAGAACCCGAAGGCGGCGCGCACGCCACCGGTGATGCGCACGCGGAGCTCGTCATACTCGTCGGACGCCGCGCGGGTTCCCACGACGGCGATCACCGATTCACGGGCACGTTGCTCGTCACGCATGGAGAAGACGACGGATACGCCTCCGGCTCCGGACAAGCCGTCGATCTCGCGCTCGACGTCGTAGGGCGGAAAGTTTCGTCCGCGCACGATGAGCATTTCCTTGCGGCGGCCCACCACGAACAATTCACCACCGGCGAGAAATCCACGATCCCCGGTGTCGTGCCATCCGTCCTCGAGTGCGGACACCCCTCCGTCGGGGTTCAGATAGCCAAGCATCACCGACGGACCGCGCACCTGGATATCGCCCACGGCACCGTCGGGCGATAACTCACCAGCGGGAGTGAGGATGCGCAGCCGCAAGCCGTCAACCACCTGTCCGCAGGACACGACAGGCAGGCCGTCATCCGGACTGTCTCCGACCCGCACCCTGCCGAAGGACGATGCATCTGCGGAACAAGGCTGCAATGCCACGGTTGTCGCAAGCACCGTCTCCGCCATGCCGTAACAGGGCACCAGCACATCGGTTCGCATCCCCAGCGGGACAAGACGCTCGGTGACGTCGCGCATCACCGAATACGGAATGGGCTCGGCGCCGACGTAGGCATGGCGCAGCGCAGACAGGTCCACATCGGTGGGTGTGCCGCTGCGCACGATCTCCTCAGACACTGCGCGATACGCGAACGGCGGGCCCGCGGTGTGTGTAGAGCCGTGATGAGACATATGCCGTACCCACGACACCGGATCCCGCAGAAATCCCATGGGGGTCATGACCCCGACCCGCAGACCGTAGAGGAGCGCGGCCAGCACCTGAATGAAGCCCATATCGTGGTAGAACGGCAACCAGCTGAACACCCGGTCTCGACCACGCAATGCCTTTGTGCCGTAGGCGATTGCGGTCGTGTTATGGACCACATTGCTATGCGTCAACAACACCGCTCTGGGAGCCGAAGTCGATCCAGAGGTCAGCTGGATGTGGTGGACGTCATCGGGCTTGGATCGCGAACATCGCTGCCAGTCAATCGGATCAGCATCGACTAGCTCGCCGTACATCGAGACGTTCGGATGCGTGATCGCGACGGCAATCCGCGGTGGCGTGATGACCATGGCGGGGTTGACAACTCCCAGCGCCGCCTTGAGATGCGCCACACCCGCCGATTCCGGTCGCTGCGGGGTCTGCGGTGGGGCGATCGCGCACGGCACCGCACCCAGCAACAACACCGCCAGCAAAGTGGTCAGATATTCTTCGTCGTTCGCGGCGATCATCGCCACGCGATGTCCGCGCCGCAGTCCGCGTGCCGCCAGTGCCGCTGCCCGAATCCGGATGGTAAGAACCAGATCTGCTGCCGACAGCGTGTGCAGGTGACTTCGCGAATCGTAGAAGTCGAGTTGCTCCAGTTCCGAACACAGCAGGGCGGCGTAGTCAATCGCGCCGGACGCCATGGCCGGAGCGTTCGCCGCCACATGCTGGCGAATCGCTAAATCACTCATGCCTGTTCGCGGCGTTTCGCCTTATCGCGCAGACGCTGACGGATGAAGGTGCCGATATCGCCTACCACCGTGAACGCGAACGCCTCCTCTTCTGGGATGAACACGCTGAACCTGTCCTCCAGCTCATTCATCAACGCCATCAGCACCACGGAGTCGACCGGCAGGGCAAGCAGCGCAGTACTGGCATCGACCGCATCCACATCGACCTGCGCCAGATCTTCCGGGGGAAGCAGTCTGCCCAACGCCTCCCGAAGCGCTCCGATGATTTCCGTATTCTCTGGCAGCACAGCCGTTTCCGTCATTGAATCTCCTTCTCCAGCAATACCCCGTCCTCAAGATGCAACACACGATCGGCAATACCGGTGAGCCGCAGATCGTGGGTCACGATCACCACTGCCGCTCCCTGGGTTCGCGCTGCGTCCGCGAGCTGCTCGGCCACCTTCTTACCGGTGGCCGAATCGAGGTTGGCGGTCGGCTCGTCGGCCAGGACCAGACCCGGGCGTGCCACCAGCGCACGCGCGGCCGCGACGCGTTGCTTCTCTCCCCCCGAGAGTGCCGGCGGGCGGTGATCGGTCCGATGCGACAACCCAAGTTCTCCCAGCAGTTCCCGAGCACGGGACATGGCGGCATTCTTCTTGACCCCGGCATAGCGTAACGGCAATGCCACGTTCTCGGTGCTCGTCAACGCGTTGAGCAGGTTGTACTCCTGGAAGAGAAATCCCAAGCGTTCCAGGCGGATCCGTGCTCGCACTCGCTCATCCAGTTCACCGACATCCTGGCCGTCAATCCGCACAGTCCCCGACCGCGGAGTTAGCAACAGCCCCATGACTAGCAGCGCCGTGGTCTTGCCACCTCCCGAGGGGCCGACAACCAGCACTACCTCATGGTGTTTGACCGTGAGGTCCAGCCCTCGCAGCGCGCGCACCGAGGCATCGCCGGTGCCGTATTGGTGCTCCACATTCTCAAGTTGCAAAACAGAATTCATCGAACTCACCTCCGGAACGCTTGTGCAGGGTCTATCCGGGTAACCCGCCGCACCGGGATCAGCGACCCGATGATCGCCATGACACCGGTGGCGGCGGCCATTGCGGCGAGCATGGTGGGGGTGACCTGCACCATGACATCGCCCATTCGGTCCTTCACCAGAAACTGCACCCCATAGGTGATGCTCGCTCCCAATAGATACCCGAGTCCGGCGATCAGCGCCGCCTGGGCAATCACGGCGCGACACAACTGCCCCGGGCGCACACCCAATGCACGTAGCACCCCGAAATCACCCATCTGCTCGGTGGTCACGGCCAGGACTGTCAAGCCCACCAGCGCCACTCCGACCAACGCGGCGATCCCGATCATCGTCTTCAGCGGTCGTCCGATCATCGAGATGACGATGGCCCGGCTGTTCTCGGCGAAAGTGGCAGAGGTGAGCGCATCCATTCCGGGTGCGCTCTTGCGCACGGCGTCCGCAACCTGATCATCGGTGAATCCCTCGGCGGGCTGAACCAGAAAATAAGACACCCGATTTCCCGCACGCAACAAATGTGCTGCGTCGGGAAGGGAGATGAACGCGTAGAAATTGCCGACGGCGGCGGTCTGGTTGGACAACCCCACCACCGTGAAGTCACCATCCACGAGTTGTACGGTGTCGCCGACATGAATCTTGTTCTTCTTGGCCAGTACCCCGTCCAAGACAACCTCACCGGACCCGGTCACGTTGCGGCCCTCTGATAACGACCACGGACCGCCCACCCCGGTGGCGGCGTCGTACCCGACCACGAAGTACGCGGTGTGCCCACCGTCGTGCACGAAGTCCGAAGGCAAGCCGAGAATTGGATCTGCGGACCGCACGCCCGGAACCTTCAGTAGCCGATCCTTGCCGTCGCCGGGCAGCCAGGACACCGCACGGAACATCTGGGAGACGCCGGGCTGAACCACCCACACCGCTCCCTTGGAATGATCGATGTAGGTGGTCACCTGGTTCGTGGTACCGACGAAGATGCCGGACATCATCAGTACCAGGATCACCGCGACAGCAACACCGATCACCGACAGCACGAATCGGGCACGCTCAGCCACAAGGTTTTTGACCGCAACGATCATCGGGCCATACCGCCTGCCATGGCGCGCAGCCGTCGCACCGCCCGGACCGTAACCGCGACGACCCTGTCAACATCCTCCGGTGAAATGCCGGGGCCCAGCGAAAAGCGCACCGTTCCCCGTGCCTGGTCTTCCGTCAGCCGCATCGCTTGCAGCACATGGGAAACGGCGTCCTCTCCCGCGTGACAGGCCGACCCGGTGGACACATAAATGCCGTGCATATCGAGATCGTCGGCGAGGGTATCGGCGCGAATGCCGTCGAAGCGCACGCTGAGGGTCTCCTCCAGTACCGGTTCGGTCACGTTGAGATGTACTCCGCCCGCCGCCCGCAAGCCGTCGATCAGCTGCTCGCGCCGATCACGCACAGCCAGGCGGTAGCCGGTCTCCACCGTGCGCAAGCACACGTCGGCCGCTGCGGCCATGCCGAGCGCCCCGGGCACGTTCTCGGTACCCGCACGCAGCCGATTCTCCTGCGGCCCTCCGCGTAGCACCGGCGACAGCCGATGCCCACGCCGCACAAGTAGCGCGCCCATTCCCCGTGGACCCCCGAACTTGTGGCCCGACACCGAGATCATGGTGGCGTCAACGACTGTCAGGTCGAGCTTGCCCGCGGTGTGCACGGCATCGGTATGGAACGCGGTACCCGATCGCGCGGCGATATCGGCGATATCCTGGACGGGTTGGATGGCACCGGTCTCGTTGTTGGCGTGCATCACCGAAATCAGCACGGTATCGGGCCGCACCGCGCGGACCACGTCCGCGACACCGATATGCCCCGTGTGTCCGGGATCCACCCAACTGACCTCTACTCCCAGGTCCTGCAAGGCGTGCGCGTTGGCCAGGACAGCAGGATGCTCGATGGACGATGTGACCAGATGCCCCCGAAAACCCACTGCAGCAAAGGTTCCCCACAGCGCCAGGGTGTTCGCCTCGCTGCCGCCGGAGGTCAGTACGACCTCCTCGGCATCGGCCCCGAGCATCTGCGCAACGGTCCGGCGGGCCTCGGCAAGGGCATCGGCGGCATCGCGTCCCGCGCCGTGGCGACTCGATGGATTACCCACCAACCGATGCCCGGTCAACACGGCCTCGGCGGCCAGGGGATGCAGCGGCGCGGTGGCGGCGTAGTCCAGGTAAATCTCGGCGGGAACGACCGGCGGGGGTGGATTAAGAACCGGGGAGGGTGCTGACATCTTCGTGAATTCCGTTGCGGTAGTTGTTGGCTAGGCGTTGCGCGACGTCGGCGCCCAGTGCGGCGACGTGTTGCTGTTCCGGCGAAAGGCCTCCCGACCACTCCGCGACCTGGGTCGCCTCGATCGTCGCGATCGTTTCTACCGGCATTCCGCAGAGCCGCTCGGTCAGGATGGACGCGACCGCCAGTGAGGCCGAACATCCGTAGGCCTCGAATCCGATCAGGCTCACAGCGTCATCACGAATCTGCGCACTCAACAGGATCTGATCACCACACACGGGATTTCCGATGAATGCGTAGACATCGGCCTGCTTGATGCGGCCCGAATTGCGCGGATTGGTGAAATGGTCCACCACCGTCGGGCTGAACCGGGGCACTAGGCGCCCACCCCGGAATCCACAAGCTCGCACTCGGCAACGACTTCCCTTGAGTCGATGTATTTTTCGATGCTGACAGCACAGCAGCCCAATTCGGCGCCTTGGCGGCGCCGTCGGAACTTCACGGTCTGACCGGTGCGGCCGCAAGGGCAATCCGACTCGTCAACCTCACCAATATCGTCGGAAAGCAGAAAGCCCGGGTACGCGGTGTTCAGCGCATCTAAAATTGCTATCCCGCCGGTCTTTCCGGGCTCCAGCTCGACCGAGGCGTCGGTGACGTCACGAATAGAGATGTAGCACCACGGCGGCACGTGCTTGCGCTGATGTTCACACTCGATAGCGAGCATGTTCGACTCGATCATCCCGTACATATCGCGGATGCGGGCCCGCTCGATCCCCAGCACACGCTGTGCCTTCTCGTTGAAGTCGTCGCGGCTTATCGAGTTGCCGGTGTATTGCTTCCACCCGCCGAGCATGATGATCAGTGAGTCCGGATCTAGGGTGAGTGGAATATCTTCCAACTCGAGGTATTTGAGGAACCGCGCGATGATGAAGGGCGGACCGATGAGGTGCCGGGTCATCCGCCCCTCCCAATTGCGCAGGTGGGCCAGCGCCTCCTCCGGATCGAAGGAGTACTCGCGTACCACGTAGCGATGGTCGTCGAGCATCCCGGTGAGCAGATTGAAGATCTTCACCATGCCCATCTCGGGGACCTCGGCGGTGGACGGGCACAGGAACAGCCCCGCTCCCTGTGAGACGCCGAAGAAGTCGCGGTATCCGCCGAAGATTCCCACCGATGCCCTGGTCACCGTGCTCGAGTCGCGCCGCGCCACCGACGGCACGCCGCTGGTCCCGGTGGACCGGATCTCGATCTCGACATCCTCAAGCCCGCAGGTCATGAGCACGTGTGCCCCGGCCTGCTTGAACATGCTGACCGGCAGCAGCGGAATGCGGTGCAGATCGGCACCGTCGCGGATATCGGCAGGTGTGAGGCCCGCCGCATCGCACTGGGCACGGTAGAAGCCGTTGCGTTCGAAGTGAAACGCGAAGGATTCCCGCACCACACCGGTGAGCGACTCATGCCAGTCGTCCCGCGTCACCCGGAGGGCTTCCCCCGGCATCCCGAGCATGGTGACCAAATCCACTGCGCATCTCCTTTGACGGCCTAGCCCACACAGGGCACCGGTGGAGTGGTCGAATCATCGTGAGGAAAAGTTCCCGCAGATCGTCAAGTGTTCTGACGGCGGTATGCAAGAGTCCGCACCATGGCCGACGAACCGCTGCGTCCCGACCACTCGGAGCTACTAGCCAGGCGGGCGCTCACCGAGGACGCCGCGCGCCCCGACGTGGTTGCGCGGCGATATGCCGCCGGTGATCGAGCCGAACTCGGCGATCGTGGTCGCGACCAGCCCCTGCCACTGCTCGACATCAGTAACGTCCAGGTGCGCGAAGGCCGCACCGAGCCCACCGGCACCACCGGTGACAATGACGCTTTTCCCTTGCCGCAGAGACGAATTACCATTCATGCTTCCAGGCAACCACAGCTCTAACCGCGGCTAAGGGGCATCTCCCACCCATCGGGACGAGTGAGCGACGACACCAGCGCACCCCCCTGGAGGAGTGGCGTCAAAGCGTGAGAGGCCGGTCAGATCTCGACGGCGTCCGCTTCCACGGGTGCTTCTTCGGCGGGCGCGGGCTTGGTCTGGGGTGCGAACACCGTCGCGGGAATCACCTCGGGTCCCTCCGCATGGTCGGGCACCTCCAGCGGCGCGGGCTCTGCCGCTCCCTCGTTGTCCATGGGCAGGTACATGTGACGCCCGAACTGAGGCTGGTAGGCGCCGCCGCCACCGATCTTCACGCCACCCCCCTCACCGCTGGAGACGGCAGTGCCGTCAGGCAAGGTGACAGCGGTGTGACCGCCGTTCCAGCCGATCACCAACGCACCGGGTGCGGTGCCGTACTTGAAACCACGCGCAAGAAGCGCGCGCTCCTGGGTCCCCGTGTTGAACCGAGAACCGAAGGCGGGGCGGTCGGTGGCGACGTTGGCCACCCAGGAAGCCAGGCCGGAGCAGTCGGTGCCCCGTGCGCTGTCTCCGCCCGAGATATATGGCGTACCCGAGACCTGATGGATGAACGCCAGCAAAGCAGCGAGATCAGACATGGGACGCGACGCTAACAACCAGCGTGATGCCCTGCCAAAATATGTGGCTTCCGTCATATTTGCTGGCAACTATGACGGAAGTTACTGTCCGCCAACATGTTACTGGTTACGGTAGTACATGTCTTGCCGTTCGTCCAACCCGAGAAATCTGCAGGACATAGTCGGTTTGTAGAACGTTAAGCGCCTTTGATTCGAAATTTGCTGCGCACTACCCACTTTGGTCACTTTTCGTGCACATCAGCGCAACTGTTGTACTAACGCAGGAAAATTTCTGTTACCTATCCCACCTTTTGGGCCATACGGGTCTCACTAGGCGGGATGGCTTGCGCGCTACCTCATTCGAGTTTACCGGCACCGCAGAAAGGCATGAAATAGACACCACGATCAGTTCTGGGGAGAGTGTCGGGAACCCTGACAGCTCGTACCGACTGGCGATCACCGGTTGGACTTCAGCCGACTCGAATTCGGTTCCTGTCCATATGTTTGCGCCGACAGATCTGTCGGATGTGCCGAAGTCGCTGTAGCCAAAATGATTTGGGCCAAGAAGTTGAGCACACAGTACGGTGAAGGATCAGCTGGCCCGTCGCTTCATACGTGCGGGCGAATGCATATATTGCTGCGCGACAATGACTCCCGATATCACCATGCGCCAGGCATTCTCATCGGGCCAGTGGCGACACGGCGTGAGAGGTCATCGATGGACACTCATCTACCGGTGTCGCCACCGCCCGGCGGGGGCAGCTAGCAGGCCAGCGTGACGTATGCGACCTTTTGTCCAGCGGTCGGGACCGTCGTGGGCTGGTTGCGCATGTTGCGCCCCGGCTGCACGTTCTGGACTCCGGACTGCTGTGACACTCCCTGAACCGTGCATTGCCACGGATGCGCCGAGCCCACCTTGGTGATGATCACCCGGTATCCGTTGGACTTCAGGTCATTGATGACCGCGTCCGGATCCGAGGTGGGGCCGGCGAGGGCGGCGGCCGCCGTCGCCAGGGAAAGTCCCGTGGCAGCGACCACCGCGGCCGCTGCTGTGACGATCTTCTTCATGACTGATGCTCCTTCTGCGTCGACGAAGATGAAGCCGGTTATGCGAAATAACTAGGCGTTGTTCTTGTTGGTGCCATAAGGGACGTGTGGGTTGGTGCCCAGCGGAACCAACGGGTTAGCGCCCTCGTAGGTCGGCTGGTGGACACCCTGCTCATAGATGACATCGCCCGGAGCCACGCAGGGACGCAGCTCAGTGGCATTGACACTGGTCTCGCCGGCGTAACAGACCGGCGGAGGGGTGGGACCCGCCAAGACAACGGGCGCGCCCATCAAAGCGGCCGCGACGGTGACGCCCGCGCCGCCCACGATTGCAACGAGTGACTTTTTCATGTGGTGTTTCCTTTCCGCTCGGTCATCTTGCTAATGGCCTAGGAAGCGAACATCACTTGCCAGAGACATCAACGTTGATGCATTCACCCAGTTCAACGGCTCCAAGGTTCATCCGGTTCCCAATTTACGAGATATCCGACTGATTCTCAGCTAAATCTCAGCATACCCCATGGGGGTTGGGGTCTGGAAAAAACGAAATATAGCCGTTAACCAACCGTTAACCAGGCTTAATGGGACGTCAACGCGATCGCGGCGGGAGACAGGTACCTCACGGATGATCGCGATCAGCTCCGGCGCCGTCAGCATCTATCACTGCGCGCTGCCGCCCATGCAGTCTGACTCCCGACTTATGTCGATATCACGCGTTCATTGATCGCGACGGCCGGCAGCGTCGGAGCCCGACTCGTCTACACCGACGACATCTGGATGTACGGCAGGGTCGACGGCCCGATGCGCAAGGACAGCCCGATCCACCCGGTGGTCTACAAAGATGTCCTGCGCGCACTCGCCGCCGAGATGATCCAATCGGCCCATTCGCGAGGGCAAACCGAGACCGTGATCAGGCGGGCGGCCGAACTGTACGGCCCGCGGGCCGAATCGTTACTCGGCGCAGCGCTGTTCACCCCCGGGTTGAGCGGCCGAAGGGCAATGTGCCCGGGCGATCCCGAGGACTTCGGCAGCGGGGCAGGTCTTCCATGTTCCGGTCGCGCCCGCCATCACCGGAAGAGAATTCATCGAGACCATCGGCAAGATCGCCGGCACCTCACCCCAGCGCCCACTGCACGCGAGGGTGCCGAACAGCTCTATCAATTCGAGCCGCCATTCCTGTTGGACGACAACCGGTTTCGTGCGCTCACCGCGCCGATCCCGATCGGGCCCGATATCGGCTGCTTCCCGGAAGACGCCGATAGCGCCCCGGACGGATACCGACTAGATCAGACCCAACAGTTCGATGTCGGTGGCGTACTTCAAGATCAGGTCCTTGGTGACATGCGGGATCTCGCCCGGTGTCTGGTCCAACCCGCCGACCTTCGCCTCACGCACAGCACCACTGAATTCTGCTGTGGGTAGCGCGGATCCATCGATCGCAGGCTGCGGCTTCTGGTACATCTTCAACAACGGCAGCACGGATTGCTGGCGCTGCTGCTCCGGCAGGCTCTTAAGGGCCGTCTCGAATCGTGCGAGCCACTGCCCGTAGTCGTCGATCCGCGCGATTTTGTACCCGGCTTCGATCAGCCAATCCACGAAGGTGTCCATCGAGACGCCGTCGTGGTGCGGGTTGAACACATCGAAGCTGCGGTAGCCATCGGTCACATTCACACCGCCGATCGCGGTGATCGACGCTGCGGTGAAATCACCTGGCACGCCGTCGTAGTGGGCCCGCTGACGGTTTCCATCGGCGGCCAGCTCGTAGAAGCTGAACGGTGCGACACCGGTGAGCAGCAGGCTCTGAATGGTTCGGGTGAACACGTCGGTGACGTTGAGCTGGCCGCGGTAGTCGCGGTGGGCCAGGATCATGTCGGAGCGGAACACGCGCACCGGCAGCCCTACCGAGTCGTAGGCCTCGCGCAGCAAGACCTCGCCTGCCCACTTCGAATTGCCGTATCCGTTCGCGTACCCGTCATTGATCTGGCGCTGCGCGGACATCACGCGAACGTCGGAGTCCTCCTCGAACTGTGTCACCGGTATCTGGTCGGCGATACCGACTGTCGACAGGTATGTCACCGGCTTGAGCCGCTCGGAGATCGCCAGCTTGATGATCTCGGCAGTACCCGCCACGTTGGGGCCGAAGAGCTGGTTGTACGGCAGTACGTGATTCACCAAGGCACCGGAGTGGACAATCAGATCCACATCCTTGGCCAGCTTCTGCCATGCATCCTGAGACAGGCCCAGATCCCGGTCGCCGAAATCACCGGCGATCACCTCAAGGCCCTTGTCCGCCAACTGGTGGAAGTGCGCCGACAGCTTGGGGTCACCCGACTCGTAGATGGCGTCCAGCCTCGCGCGCGCCGACTCGGCGTCCGCACCGCGAATCAGCGCGTAGACCCTTCCACCCTCGGGCACCAGCCGTTCGAGCCAATCGAGCACCAGCCACCGCCCGAGCCAGCCGTTACCACCGGTCACCAGCACCGTACGTACGTCGGCGGTCGGTGCCTCAGCATTCTCGGCAGCCTTCAACAGGGACTCGTCGATGAACTTGTCCAACGTGAGCTCGACTGCGGTGATGGTCGTGGCGTCCTTACCGTGCACCGACGCGAACGTCGGCTGGGATGCGGACCCTGACTGCTGTGCCTGGATGTGCCGGGCGATCGCCGCGAGGTCGTTTGCGGCGCTGTTGATGACACCCACGGGCACGTCCACCTCGAAGATGTCGCGCAACAGCTCCGAATACGACAGTGCCGACAACGAGTCACCGCCGAGGTCGATGAATCGCACATCGGGAGCTAGGTCGGAAGATGAAGCACCCAGCAGTGCGGCCGCCGCGTCGGTGACCGTGTCCAGTACCGGACGATCGCAAGCCTCCCGCGCCAGCTGACGCAGGCGCTCATTCTGGCTTTCCGCCAGCTCTACATACAGGGCCTCCAGACGCTCGCCGTAGTGATCCTTGAGTTTGGGGCGCAATAGCTTTCGGGCATCCGACAACAATCCGGACTCGACCGTGAACGGCACGGTCTCGACAATGAAGTCGCGCGGGATCTCGTACGATTGCAGCTCGGCGTCCTTAGCGACCTGCTGCAGCGAGTCTTGGATCAACGGCTTGAGCGCATCGGGTGAATCCGCATACCGCTCAAGTGCTTCCGGTGTCGGGACCACGACGGCGAGCAGGAACGAGCGCTCGCTGTTGCCGTAGACGAAGATCTGGCGAACCACCGGGCTACTGGTGTAGGCGGCCTCCAACTTTGACACCGCGACGAACTCGCCCTGGGCAAGCTTCAGGACGTTCTTCACACGATCGAGGTATTTGAGGTGATCCAGGCCGAGTTCGGCGACCACGTCGCCGGTCTTGTAGTACCCGTTCTCGTCGAAGACATCGGCCGTGGTTTCTGGGCGCTTGTAATAGCCCGGGAACATAGTCTCTGACTTCACCCGCAACTCGCCGCGCGGGTACGGGGAATCTGTTGTGAAATAACCCAGTTCGGGCACATCCACCAGCTTGTAGTCGGTGACGGGCGGGCGCTGCAGCACTCCGTCACGCCACACCCCGCCGGCCTCGGTGGAGCCGTAACCGTCACGCAGTGGAATCCGCAACAGAGACGCCATGAACTCGGTCATCTCCGGGGACAACGGCGCCGAGCCGGAACCTGCGCTCAATACCCGTCCGCCGAAGTCCTCATCGCGGATGCGGACTTTGATCTGCTCGGCGACATCGGCATCGCTCTGTCCCGGGGCAAGGTTACGATCCAATTCGGCCTGATAACGCTGGTAAACCATCTCGACCACGCGGGGTACGAACAGCACCTCGGTGGGGCGGATAAGCGCGATGTCCTCGAAGAACGTCGACAGGTCACTGGAGGCGATGTAGTACGCCACCCCTCCGCCGGAGAGCGTCCCCATGAGAGTCAGACGACCCGCCAGGTGACTCATCGGCATGAAGTTCACACCGATTGACGGGATCACGTCATCGGTGAGCCACTTCTTCTGCCACAGATTGGCAACCAGCCGCTGGGGGTACATGGCGCCCTTGGGGGTTCCGGTGCTACCGGAGGTGTAGATCAGCAGGCGAAGCGCGTCAGGGTCAGCATTGGGCAGCGGCGCCGCAGCCAGCTCGCGTCCCCGTGCAAGAGCCTCGTTCAGGGTTTCGATAGTGATGGTCCGGCCCGCGTCCGCCAGGCGAGTGCGCACAGCGTCCAGCGCCTCGCGGTGGCCATCCAGCTCAGGGTGGTAGTCGAATACGGAAAGCAGGCGCACCGACGGCGTCGCGAGCACCGATTCCACCGCGGCGTCGAGGTATTCGACGCTGGACGCGAAGACCGTGGGCTGCGTCTCTTCCAGGATCGCATTGCGCTGCTGCAGTGAGGCGCCGGTCTGCAGCGGTACCGAGACGGTGCCGTGCCGCAATCCGGCGACATCCAGGGAGGCGAAGTCCGTGCTGGTGAAGCCGAGCTGGGCGACGAAGTCACCGTCACGGATTCCGTGGTCTTCCCAGGCTGCGGCGATGGCTTCGGCACGGTTCCACAGTTCGCGATAAGAAACGGTGGTGTATTCGGGCTGGAGTGCGAGCACGGTCACGCCGCTGTCGCCAGTGACGAATTCGTAGGCGCGCTGTCCCAGGGCCGGGCGATCCCCATAGCCCTCTAGCAACCGGCGAATCACCTCGACGAGGGGCAAATCAGGCTCGTTGACGGCGGCGGTGACCGCCTCATCGGGAAGCAGTGCCTGCAGTTGCGGGTCGCCGGACACGACCTCCGCAATGCGTCGTCGCACCTGCTCCTCGAGATCGGGGGTGGTCAGGACAGCTGTGGTGGAGATCGTTTCAGTCATGCCTAGATACCTCGGTAGATTTAGGTGTTACGTGAGGGCGCCACTGCCCACATGATGAAAGTACATACCTAAGCTAACTATTCCCTGTGAGCGTCGACGGACTCACCCCCGGCCAGTGGGACATTAATGCTGGTCTTCGGCCGCGGCCACCCGCATGGGTGTCATCTCGACGTGAGCAGGATCACCACCTCTCGACGCGAAAGTATCAACTGGCCAACCCCGTCGATGTCCGCCGGTCACCTTCTCTTCTCGGTGGCGACCACAGCCTATGTATTGATAACCCTGCGCTTCGAGGAGCGTGATCTGCGCGCGGCCCTGGGCGAGGCGTATCGGGAGTACAGCGCTCGGGTACCCATGTTGGTCCCGGGCCTACGACCTCATAAGTCCTCGTAATATTCAGTGCCGCACTGCTTGTGGCGCGAACGCCCGTGCCGCCGCGAGCACCTGACGCCTCGACGGATTGACCATGGCCCGGCCCGCGACGCTGACGGTCGGGACGGTCTCATTGCCATCGGCGACGGAGCGCACATACGCCGCAGCTTCCGGCGATTCCCAGATATTCACCTCCGAGTAGCGCAGCCGAGTCAGACGCAACTGTGCCCGCAGCTTGATGCAGTACGGACAACCCGGCCGCCAGTACACGACGACATCACCCGGGCCTGGAACAGAACTTGTCATGACTCCCTGTCTACACGCGCGTGCCCGCAGTAGCACCGGGCTTGAGCGTGTAGACGTCGTCGACGACGACCACGGCGCATGGTGGGAAGCCACCTCGGATCACCCCTCGTCACCGAGCTCACCGCACACCTCAAGCGAGGTCGGCCCATGCCATGGGGAATCGACGATGCTCCCAAACGGAACCGGATTGACGTCATCGACGGATTACGCCGGTCCCCCGACCCGCCTGACCATCGCGCTGCGGACTGTGCGGAAACTGTCAACACCTGGTAAGTCCGACGATCAGCCCACGTCCCCGTACTCGTCGAACCAGTAGGCGAGCTTGCCGCGTCTGCTCACCGCCCGCAGCCGTGACTCGGTCAAGGCTCTGGTCTTGCTGGTGGTGACGATCATCAGTTCGTCGTCCGACTCGATTCGGGTATCCGGCAGCGGGACAAAGGTGTGGCCCTGTCGAATGATCAGTGTGACGACTGCAGGATCGGGCAGTCTAAGTTCGAGGATGGTGACATTGCGAAGCAGAGACCCCGGTTGCACTTTCATGGTGAGTAGCTCGGCATCCAGCACGTCCAAAGGAGCTGCCTCGACCTGGATTTCGCGAGTAGCCTCGCGGGTGATCAACCCCAGCAGGCGCGCGACGGGCCGCAGGCTCGGTCCTTGCACCAGGGTGAACACCACCACCAGAACGAACACGATATTCAGCAGGCGATAGCTGTCCGGCACTCCCTCCACGATCGGGAAGGTGGCCAGTACCACCGGGACCGCCCCACGTAAACCGGCCCAGGACAGAAACACCTGCTCACGCCATGGAACACCAAATCCGACAAGCGATCCCACCACGGACAACGGCCTGGCGGCCAGCAGCAGCACCAGCCCCACCACGATCGCGGGAACCAGATCGTCCAGTAGCTCACTGGGATTGACCAGCAATCCCAGTAGGACGAAGAGCCCGATCTGCGCTAGCCAACCCAGCCCCTCGGCGAAAGAGCGGGTGGCCGAACGGTGCGGCAGACCTGAATTGGCGAGCACCACCGCCGCCAGGTAGGCGGCGATGAAGCCGCTGGCGTGCACGCTGCCGGAGGCTGCGAACGCCACCATACCGATGCCGAAGGTCGCGATGGGGTACAGACCCGAGGCAGGCAGGGCGACACGGCGCAGCGCCATCGCGCCGAGGAAGCCGCACGTCAGTCCTATGGCCGATCCGGCCAGCAGTTCGTACACGATCTGAACCACCGCGCTCCTCGGCTCGAATACGAAGGGCACGATGCTGAACATCAACACCAAGATCACCGCGGGTGCGTCGTTGAATCCGGACTCCGCCTCGAGTAGACCGGCCAACCGCCTCGGCAGCGAAAGCACGCGCAGCACCGAGAAGACCGCAGCGGCGTCCGTGGACGACACGATCGCCCCGAGGAGCAGTGCCAGCTGCCAGTCCATCCGCAGCAGAACATGCGCGCCGACCGCGGTCACCACTGTGCTGATCACGACACCGACCGTCGCCATCGCACCAGCAGGGGCGAGGACCTTACGGATATCGGAGAACCGTGTGGTCAGACCGCCCTCGACAAGGATGACCGCGAGCGCGGCCGTACATACATTGCGGGCCAGCTCCACATTGTCGAACTCCAGACCCAGCCCGTCCTCACCGAGCACGACACCGACCAGGAGGAAGAACAGCAGGCTGGGAAATCCGACGCGCGTGGCTACCCGGGTGCCGACGATGCTGGCAAGCAGCACCAGCCCACCGATGAGCAAGGCCAGGTACAGCTGGTGCAGGCTCACTTCGTTCCCGTCGGTCGACTCCGATTAATAGGGCACGATAGCGGGGTGGCGGAACGGAAGATGCGAGTCGCAATCGCCGGGGCGGGCAAGGTCGGCCGTTCCGTGGCGCGCGAGTTGCTCGACTACGGCCACAAAATCCTGCTGATCGAACGTGAACGCACCAACTTCGCACCCCCGGCGGTACCCGGGGCCGATTGGCTCAACGCCGACGCCTGCGAGCTGGACACCCTGGAGGAAGCGGGAATACAAACCTGCGAGGTCATGGTCGCCGCCACCGGGGACGACAAGGCCAACCTCGTCGTGGGACTACTGGCCAAAACCGAGTTCGGCGTACCGAGGGTGGTCGCTCGCATCAATGACATCCGCAACCAATGGCTCTTCGGCCAGGCCTGGGGGGTCGACGTCGCGGTCTCCACACCGGGGGCCATGGTGGCGGGGATCGAGGGCGCGATCGACATCGGACACCTGGTGCGCCTGATGGGATTACGCGGAGGCCACGCGGATCTAACGAAACTGACTCTGCCCCAAGATAATCCGCTGGTGGGTCGGCGCGTGGCAGACCTGGATCTGCCGCCGAACGCCGCGTTGGTCACCGTGGTTCGGAGCGGCGCGGTAGTACTGCCCACACCCGAAGATGTCTTGGAGGCGGGCGACGAGATGCTTTTCGTCGCCAACAGTGCGGCCGGACTCACGATTCGCGCCGCGATTCACGGCGCCGGCGTATTGCCCGACCAATAGCTCGCTACACGCTGAGCAGGTCAAGTTCCTCGCGTGCGCGCCGCTCGACCAGCAGCGGAACGTAATCGCGCAGTGGACTGTCGTCGAAGCGGGAGTGCTCGGCGCGAACCACGGCCTCCGCGATGTCGCGGGTCAGACCGGGATGCCGACCATGCAATTGCTCCACCAGGTCACTGATCCCTGCCTGCTCACTGAGTACCGCCACAGGGAGAAAATTTGCATCACGTTTACAGTTTCGTCAACTGCCAGTTGTGGCGTCAGAGACGGCCAGCCAAGAATCCCACAAACGGGTTTGTACACTTTGGCGACGAACCCGACGGAGGTGGATGTCACGGTGCAGGTCGGCTGTAATGCGTTTATCGCCTGCGACTTTCGTGATAGCTGTGAGCGCACCACGGTAGCCCGATGAGCACGGCCACCGTCGTCGGCAGCGGACCCAACGGTCTCGCCGCAGCAATTACTCTCACGCGTGCGTGGATCTCGGTTACAGTGTTGCAGGCCACTGACACGCCGGGCGGCGGATGTCGTTCCTCGGAGATGCTGGCACCCGGACTGATCCACGACGACTGCGTTCACCCGCTCGACGACGGCACTGCCGGCGTCCTGTACCGGTCGATCGATCGCACGGCCCTCCAGATGGGACGTGACGGCAATCGTTGGCGTGCCCCTGTTCGACTATCCCTCGAGACACTTCGACACCCTTGCTCAGGACATCACGGCACCGAGCATTCCGATGTCGTGATATTGACGCACGGTGCGCAGGCTGGTGCCGGCGAGCTCAGCAAGCTCCCGAGTACTCCAGCCCACCGTCAATCCTTCTGCGTTCGCCTGCACATCTTCCACTCGACACTATGCCGCCGCGTCATGGTCAACTCGCGAAACCCTCGCTCCATCAGCCATGACACTCAACCTTGCATCATGCGGTTTGCCATACGCTCAGGTTAGGTTAGCCGAAGAATTTCATAAAGGGCACCACTACCTGCTAATTTCCGGATGACATGTGCGTCACGCAGGGATATCAATATGTTGCTGCGAATGTGTGGCGATGCTAGCTTGTGTCTGCGACCCGATGCGCAGGGCTCACCCATGTCCCTGCCCGCCCCGAGAGAGGAAGCCGTGCAGACCTCCGCGAGTACGCCCGACGTGGTTCGTGAACTGCGTCAGCGGCTTCTCCGGTCGGTGTGCATCACCGCCCTGTTCATGGCGCCCGCACTGGTCACACGGATCGGCGGGCTGCATCCGAATCCGGTAGCGGCACTCGTCATCTACGGCGCTGCCGTGGTGGCCGCAAGTTTTGTCTTGGCTTGGGCCGCAGAAGCCGCTCAGATGGACGTCTCTGGCGGCTTGGCCATCGCGGTACTGGCCTTGATTGCAGTACTACCCGAGTACGCCGTCGACCTGTACTACGCCTACATCTCCGGTCGGTTGCCCGAGTACGGCCAATACGCGGCGGCGAACATGACCGGATCAAACCGACTGTTGATGGGTCTGGGCTGGCCCGTTGTCGTCCTCATCGCACTCGCGGTGGCCCGCAAGACTTCCGGACGTCCCACCAACCTGCTGGCGTTGGAGCCGTCCAACCGTATCGAGCTCGGGTTCCTCATGGTGGCCGGTGTGGTGGCATTCGTCATCCCGGCGAGCGGCCGCATTCACCTCGTGCTGGGCATCGCCTTGCTAGCCTGGTTCGGGTTCTACCTGTTCACGATCAGTCGCGGCGAGGCCGAGGAACCTGACTTGGTGGGCACGGCGGCGGCCATCGGCATGCTGCCCAAGCACACGCGCCGCAGCACAGTCGTCACGATGTTCATCATGGCTGCATCGGTCATCCTGTTGTGTGCAGAGCCTTTTGCCAACAGCCTGGTCAGTGCCGGAACACAATTGGGCGTCGACCAGTTCCTCCTGGTGCAATGGCTCGCACCGCTGGCATCTGAAGCGCCCGAGTTCATCATCGCCGCGATCTTCGCCTCCCGGGGCAAGGGCACCGCCGCCATTGCCACGTTGATCTCGTCCAAAGTCAACCAGTGGACTCTCTTGATCGGTTCACTGCCGATCGCCCATCTCGTGGGCGGTGGCGGTTACTCACTGGTTCTGGACTCTCGTCAGATCGAAGAGACCCTACTGACCGCAACACAAACCATGATGGGCGTGGCCCTGATCCTGGCCTTGCGATTCCACCGCGGCACCGCATGGGCTCTGTTGGCGCTGTTCATCATCCAATTCCCGATCACCTCCGCCCACGGCCGGCTCATCCTCTGCGGGGTGTACGGCATACTGGCGATCATCGGTTTGATCGTCAACCGCCACCACGTCATCGCGACAGTCCGAGCACCGTTTAGCAGGTCAGCGCGCCTGCACTTGACTGTGCCGTAGCGGCATAGTTTCTCCTGGTGTTACCCGACGCCGAGAGGAACTCCCCATGGGGCTGCCCGTCCGCGCATCCGCGTCGATCTCACCAGACAGCACCAAGATCGGATACCTCGCGCCGCGCAACCATCGCCTCTACGTGTGGGTACAGAGCCTCGATTCGGACGACGCCCGCTGTGTCACCCATCTCAAAGCGTCACAGGCTTTCTCTGGACAGACGACCCGCGCTGGCTGCTCTACGTGCAGGACTCCGGGGGCGACGAGAACTGGCATCTGTATCGGGTGAACCTGGAAGCTGGACCAACCTCATCGCCGCGATCGTCTTCACGGGCTCGGTGTTCATGGGTTGGCCGCTCGCGGGCGGATGTGGCACGGTTTCACCGGTACCGGGCAGCGCTGGCGCGACGACAAGCCGTCGCGGTTCGCTTTTTCGGTGGCCACCCGGTCGCTGGCGACGGTGTTCTTATCCAGATTCGTTGGCAAGAGTGTTTGTACACCCAGGATTCGGTGGGCTAGCTGGCCTTCGCGCGGATCGCCATGGGATACCCGCTCTTCGGTAGCGCTTTGCTCCTGGTTATCTGGGCGGTGCGGCGTTCGAAACGGCGGGTATCTCGCTCTGATTCAGCCAGCGCGGCAGACGATCCCGCCCGATGAGCTCGCACCTGCTGGTCACGGCCAATGCTTGAGCCTGACGGGTGAAGTCCTGGTTGCTGACCACCATGGCGCGTGTGCAATCGTAGTGCCGCGCGCCCGCGACGGCCTCCTGAACAGCCCTGACACCCACCGTCCTCGAATATCTTTTGCATTGCACGGCAACGACATCGCGTCGATTCGTGGCTATCAGATCGACGCCGTAGTCACTGGAAGCCGGGGTGATTTCGACATGCCATCCGGCATTGCGCATGCGCGCCGCCACGAAGGTCTCGAAATCGACACCGGACATCTCGTCGATCTCCGCGAGTCCGGATAGCGTCGCATACCTTCGCAATTGGGCATCGTATCGACGTTCGGCGACAACCTCACCCAGGCCTCGCAGACCCCATCCGGCGGCGCGCAGGGTCAGATACGCGGCGTAGGGCGCGGCGAGATAGGCCGCCTGCGCCAACGCCGCCAGCAGTGGATCCCCGGTGTTCCGGTACACGAGGACGCCCGGCCAGATGAGCAGCGCGACAACGGGCCCAGCCAGTACCACGACCAGAAACGTGACCAATGCGCGCGACAAACGGCGGCGCGCTCTAAGCGCTCTACGCCTCAACCTCCGCAACATCATCGAGTTGAATTTTAGGTCAACCCTCCGACATCGATCATCGCTGGCAGCTAGGGCACCAATAGGTCACACGCGGAGAGCTCTGCTCGCGTGCGATCGGGGTTCCGCAGCGGCGGCAGGCTTTTCCATGGCGGCCGTAGACCCACAACTCGCGCCCGGGCCGGCGGTCACCAGTTGTTGTCCTACGGTGGTCATTCTTGTTCGCCTGCAGCAACGTGTGGGCGCGCACGACAAGGCGCTCAGGATCGGCAACGTCTTTCACCGGCGTGCTCGGCAGCACGCCCACCAGGAAACACAGTTCGTTGCAGTACACGTTGCCAATGCCTGCCATGACCCTTTGATCGAGCAGCACCGCGCTCAGCGGATCCTCCGACCGCACGATCAATCGCTGTACTGCGACAGCTGGATCCCAATCCGGCCCAAGTAGATCCGGGCCCAGATACCCCACCACATCGCCTTCACGAGCACGCTCGACCACATCCAAGACACCCAGGCTGATTCCGAGCGCTACGGAGAGCACCGTGGCCATCGGCAATCCCGGCGCCAGGCTCTTCTTGGAGCCGCAGAAGATCACGATAATGCGGTCGGCCCTGTCGAACTGCAGCAGCCGCGCCACGCCCGCAGTAACACCCAGCACCACCGCCGGCAGCACGATGCTGACCGGCGACACATGGCAATAGCAGCTGCACCACGATCTCGAGAATCGTGGTGGGTGAGACCGTCGCCTCCCCGGTGGTCTGCATCAACAGCATCACCAGCGCGGGGGTCAGGAATACGCCCAGCATGTTGGACACCGAGGCACGTGCTGTGGTCGCCGCCGGGTTCCTGCTCACCGCGGTGCCCGACGTGTTCTCCAACAGCTATCACATCTACCGGGCAGAGATATTTCCCACCGCGATATGGACCACCGCAGGTGGCGTGGCCTGTTCGCTCTCGCGCGCGACGTCGACGGTCCTGCCTTTCGTCGCGGTGCCGGCACTCTGGTCATTCGGACCGTGTTCACCGACTCGGCGATGCTCATTGTTCTGTTGTGCCTCGACGTCGGCCTCTTCGGTCCCCCCAGCACCGGGCTCGAACTCGACCGCGTATGACTACGCCATGATGGACTGATGCGCGCACTGAAACCGCTCACCATGCTCATTGGTCTCGTCGTCGCCATGCTGCTAATGGGGCCGACTACCGCCCTGGCTCATGCCGCCGACGCCTCACCCGGCGGAGACGTTCTCTCCCTCGGCGACCCCGCCGCGCCCGGACAGATCGACCTCTATCTGGACCCGCTCTGCCCGTACAGCGGCAAGATGGTCCAGGACCAAGGCGCCGAGATCGGCCGGCGCCTGGAATCCGGCACGTTGCACATCAATCTGCGGTTCGTGGACTTCCTCGATAAGTACTCTGCCAGCGGCACTTACGACAGTCGGGCGATCTACGGGACATATGTCGTGGCCGATCAGTCTCGGTCCAGCGACACCACCTGGCGCTTCATCCAGCAGATCTACGCAAAGGACCAGCAGCCCGAAGAAGAGGGCGACACTGATCTGAGCAACGATCAGCTGGCGGAGTTGGCCGGTCGCGTCAACGCGCCGCAGGGCGCCCAGGACCAGATCCGACTGGGACTGCCGATTCCCTTCGACGCCCGTGCCATCGCGGCGAACAACCTTCCGATCCTGCAACAGCTCCCCAAATCCGGTGTGCCGCTTGTCGCTATCGACAATCAGCCCGTGGACGGTGAGTCCGACTGGCTGAGCCGGATTCCCCGCGGAAGAACCGCACGCTAGGAACCCAACCGTGACAGCGCCGCCACGGTAAGCGCCTCCACGCCCGTGCGTAGCGTGGGCTCAAGCACCGGGGCGAACTCTGGAGAGTGATTGGAAGGCAACGGCTTTCCTGCTGATGCGGCGTCCTCGAAGCGCTGCTGCTCGTATCCGCCCCAGAACCAGAAGACGGTCGGGACGTCGGCCGTGGTCCCAAAGATTCCGACATCCTCGCTTCCGGTGAGCGGGGTCGGTAGCTCCACCACTCGGTCAGCCACGAAGTACTCGCGGAACACGCTAGCGATCTCCCGCATCGCCGCATCGTCGACAACGGTGGCAGGAAGGGAGTACATAGAGGTAACAACCGGTTCCCTGTCGGCGCCTGAGGCCCTCGCTTCGGCCTGAGCGATCCGAGTGATCGAGGCCAGTGTCTTGCTTCGGACATCCTCACTGAAGGTGCGGACATTGATGCCGAGCTCTGCCTCATCGCCGATGATGTTGTCCTTCGATCCCACGTGCAGGTACCCGACGGTGACCACGGCCGGCTCGAAAGGAGACAGCTCGCGCGAGACGATGGTCTGCAGGCGCTGCACCACATTGGAGGCCATCACCACCGGATCGATCGTCGATTCCGGTTGCGAGCCATGCCCACCCCGCCCAAATAGTTGCATCTTGAGCCCATCGGCTGCCGCAAGCAACGTACCGGTCTTGTACCCAATCACCCCCGCGGGCAACGGACCTACGTGCTGACCTATCACGATGTCAGGCTTGGGAAAGCGATCCAGTATCCCGTCGGCGATCATGGCGTTCGCGCCGCCGCCCACTTCCTCGGCGGGCTGGAACACCGCAACCACCGTTCCCGACCAGGTCCCCTTGAGTTCATTCAGCAACCAAAGGGCGCCCACCAACGCCGAGACGTGCATGTCATGACCGCACGCGTGCATGACGGGCACGTCCTCACCGTCGGCGGTGGTGGCGCGCGCGGTACTCGCATACGGAAGCCCGGTCTGCTCCTGCACCGGAAGCGCATCACAGTCCGCGCGCAGCCACACAACCGGACCAGATCCATTGTGCAGCACAGCAACAACGCCGGTACCGCCAATGCCCGGCGTCACCTCCAACCCGAGCGGCGCGATGATCTCCTGGATCTTTTCCGCGGTCCGATGTTCCTGGAACGAAAGCTCCGGATGCTGATGCAGATCGCGATAGAAGTCAGCCAGATCGCCCAAGTTGTCAGCCCAGTTGTCGGGCAATGTGATCGGCATCTGGCCTCCCAGTTCGTGGGTCTACGACTCAGTGGAGACAATACGGCGGTTTACAGGACCTACCCTCGAACTCAAGAGATCATCACCCCGCACCGAGACGGAGGTCACGTGAGCCACTCCATCGAGACCGAACTGTCCGTCGATGTCATCGTCGTCGGCGGCGGGATGTCGGGTGCGGCGATCGCCTACGAGATCGCCCAACATCGAACCGTCGCACTGTTGGAACGAGAGTCGACCCTGGCCTTCCACACCACCGGCCGGTCGGCGGCAACCTTCATCGAGAACTACGGAAATCCTGTCATCCGGACGCTGACGGCGGCGAGCCGCGACTTCTTCACCGACCCGCACGATGGCTTCGACGCGCCCTTGGCCACCTCGCTGCCGCTCTTGATCATCGCCGATGAAGCCCACGCCGATTCGCTGCGGGAACTACACGGTCAAGCCTGGCAGCAGGGCTGCCACACAGAGCTGGTCGACGGCGTGGTCGCCGAGGAGATCAACCCCCACCTGCGTCCCGGATACACCCAGCTGGCGACGGTCGACCTGACACCGATGGAGCTGGATGTCCACGGGCTGCACCAGGGTTACGTGCGCGGACTGCGCCGACGCGGCGGAACCATCGTGAAGTCGGCGAGAATAGTGGGCGGCACCCGCAGGCAGGGCAGATGGGTCCTGCACGACGCGTCCGGACGAGCATTCGAGGCAACGGCCGTCGTGAATGCGGCGGGCGCGTGGTGTGACGAACTGGCCCATGTCATGGGTGCCCGTCCGGTGGGAATCCAGCCCCTGCGGCGTACGGCGTTCATGGTGTCGGCTCCGCCCGACAGCTCCACCGACTCACTTCCCATGACCCTGGATGCCTCCGACGACTTCTACTTCAAACCCGATGGCGCGCAGTTTCTCTGCTCGCCCGCCCATGAGACGCCGCAGCCACCCGGAGACCCCCGGCCCGACGAGCTGGAGATGGCCCGGGCGATCGGGGCCATCAACGAGGCAACCACTCTGGGTATTCGGAATGTGAACTCGGCGTGGGCGGGCCTGAGATCTTTCACCCCAGACCGCACGCCCGTCGTGGGCAAGGATCCGGACGTCGAGGGCTTCTTCTGGTACGCAGCGCAGGGCGGTTATGGCATTCAGATGGCGCCGGCACTCGCTCGGGCCGGCGCGGCACTGACGATGGGCGGCCCGATGCCGAGCGATCTGGCCGCACGCGGTCTTGCGGCGGCAATGCTGGCACCCGACCGCCAGGCGTTACGCACCCCGCATTAGCAGCCAATCCTGCACATCCGGACCACATCGGGCGAATCCTGTTATGGTCGGCCACGATGGTGAACATGGATCGACGCCGCGTTATGGCGATATCAGGACTTGGCATGCTGACGGCCGCGGTTTCGATGCCCCAGGCGTGGGCACAACCGTCCAAGCAACCTCCCGCCGCCCCTCCGAACGGCAAGTACGTCTTCGTGGACGAATTCGACGGCCCGGCCGGGACGGCCCCCGATCGATCCAAGTGGGCGATCTCCAAGGCTCGCGAATCCATGAAGGACCCGACATTTTGGGAGCTCCCCGAAAATGTCGGCCAGTACCGTGACGATCGTAAGAACGTCTACCTCGACGGCAACTCGAACCTGGTCATCAAGGCCGCAAAAGAAGGCAACACCTATTACGGCGGCAAGATCTACAGCACGACCGAACTTGGTATCGGCTACACCTGGGAAGCGCGCATCAAGTTCAACTGCCTGACCCCGGGCGCGTGGCCCGCGTTCTGGCTCGGCAGCGACCAAGACGGTGAGATCGACATCGTCGAGTGGTACGGCAACGGCAGCTGGCCGTCGGCGACCACCGTGCACGCCAAAGCAAACGGCTCGGAGTGGAAGACCCACACCATCGCCCTCGACAACGCGTGGCACACCTGGCGCACCCAGTGGGATGACAAGGGCATTCGGTTCTGGAAGGACTACACCGACGGGGCCGCACCATATTTCGAAGTCCCAGCCAACTCCCTGGCGGACTGGCCGTTCAACAATCCCGGACACCGGGTCTTTCCGGTACTGAACCTGGCTGTCGCCGGATCCGGCGGTGGCGACCCGCGTGGTGGGACATATCCCGCGGACATGCTCGTGGACTGGATACGGGTCTGGTAGCTAGTCGCTGACGTTCAGCTTGGCCTTGATTCCGAGCGGTCGGCGAACTCCCAGATGCCACGCCATTGGCACTCCTCTTCCTGCTTGTCCCGATGCTGGCCCGCGGACGGTTCGGTGAGCGTGATTGCCGGATGCGGCAGCGTGAAGAAGTCGCCCTTGCCCTGTGCCGCTCGGTGCTGACCGGTGTCGAGGTAGCAATACCCCAGCCCGGAGAGCGCAGCGGTCCCCGCGGACATGTCGAGATAGTGAAGTAGGTTCTGGGCAGCAGCTTTTGCACCGTTCTTGGCGAAGATGGCGGCCTTCGGCAGCGGCCTACCGGAGGGCGAGGTCACCGACACCGTGTCGCCGATCGCCCAGATCCCCTCATACACGGTTTGCATGGTCTGAGGGTCGACACCGATCCACCCGGTCCCGTCAATGGTGACCGACGGCTCATGCGGTGGAACGAACACCAGCAAGTCGAAACCCACCGTGGTCCCATCCGCGAACACGACGATCTTCTTCTCCGCGTCCACGCGTTCCGTCGTATGTTCACCATGAAAGGCGATGCCGTTGTCGTTGAGCATCTGCACCAACTGCGGCCCCGCATAGGGCCCCGCCGAGGGCATGGGATGCGCCTCCGGGCTGTACACGCTGATCTCAACGTCCGATCGGATGTCCTTCTCACTCAGGAGATCCGATGCCAGCAGGGCGCCCTCGTACGGAGCCACCGGACAGCGGTAAGGCTGCGATGTCACCAGAAAGACGAGCTTTCCTCCCGAAAAATTCGCCAGTGCGCGTTGCGCATCACCGGCCGCGGCAACACCGTAATAGTGCACCGCGTCACCCCGGTCGGCAGCCTCTCTCAGACCGGGCACCTTCTCCAGAGCGTTGCGGGCACCCGTGGAGATGACGAGGGCATCGAACGACAGGGTAGATGCGTCGGATAGGGTTATCATGCGTGTGCTGGGGTCGATGCCGGTCACAGAACCCGCGATGGTGGTTATCCCGGAAAGTGCCTCGGCACTGGGCCGAATCGGCACACTGTCAGCTTCACGCCAGCCCCTCATCACCCAGGGCAAGGTGAAACCCAGGAAGTGTGAAAAGTCCTCGTCCACCACGGTGACATCCAGGTTGTCTAGCGGCACGCCAGACTGGCGGATTTCGTTGATCACGCTGAGTCCACCGATACCGGCACCCAAAATGACGATCTTCTTCATGTTCTGCACTCCCTGAATAGGCCGAGCAATTGGTTCAGTGCGCCGGACGTGGCCGCTGCAGCTGTGTGAACTCCGGCACCCGGGCGAGTGCGGTAACCGCGTCGAAGAGCTCCCGTGCGCTGTCTTCCTCGGGTAGTGCCGTCAACACCGGACCGAAGAACGTGCGGCCCGCTATCTGCAACAGCGGGCTACCGCCCACATCACCCAAAGCCCGCTGTCCGGCCTCGTGTGAGGACCGTACCAGCGGGTCCAGCGAGGCGTCCGCCAGCGATTCGCTTGACGTCTCCAGTGGCGCAATTTTGGCCAGCACTCGCTCAGCCAGGTCAACGCCGACGGCCACCGACTCGTCGAAGTACAACTCACCGAAGACGAAATACGCTGTGTACAAGCCCTGCTGCCCCAGATCACGGTGGATGCCTGCCATCAATCGCCCCACTCGCCGCGAGTCGTCCATGCGAGCCCGCTGAGCGGGCGGCAGCTCTCTGCCCTCGTTCAGCACAGCCAGGTTCATCAGCTGCCAATCGACCGAGAAGCCGGACCGACTCGCGACCGTATCCAGCCACCGTGCGGTATTCCATGAGAAGGGACACACCGGGTCGAGCCAGATCCTCGCATCGAACGTATCGCCACGTGTTGACATGCGGCATCTCCCATCGCTGTGAAATACGGTCGACGCCAAGAACCGAACCGCATCGGCGTCCACCCTCAGATTCGTTCTGATTCCATTCATACCATACCCCCTAAGGTATTTACGAGATCCAGACCTGGGGGTGAATTGTCAATATTTATACCCTAGGGGGTATGGTATGAATAAGATCCGTCGTTACGCCCAAGGCGTTGATCTTCAGCAGAAAGGTGGTTAGCCGCATGCGTAGCGCCCTAGTTGGTGGATTGAAGCGGGCCTGGGTGCCGATAGCCGTCACCTGTGCGGTCGGGCTCGGCGCGGTCGCCGTGCATGATCTGCGTGGTGCATTCGGCTCCGAGCCGATCTTCTCGGCGACGGGCGTCAGCGCAGAACCCCTTACCGCATCCTCGATCAAGCGCGTGCGATACGAGGTCTACGGTCCCACCGGCACCATCGGCACGGTGAACTACCTGGACAAAGAGGCCCGTTCGCGACAGGTCGATTTCACCGGCTTGCCGTGGACGTACACGATCGAAACGACCGTGCCTGCAGTGATCGCCAGTGTTGTGGCGCAAGGTGATAGCACCACCATCGGCTGTCGGATCATCGTGAACGACCAGACCGAAGATGAGCAGTCCGCGGGCGGGTTCCATGCCCAAACCTCCTGTCTAGTGAAGGCCGCGTGAACACCACGCAGGGACGTCCAGCATTCATGCGCTTTGTGCGCAAATTCGCCGTTCCTATTCTGGTGGCTTGGCTGCTGCTTACCGTGGCCGTGAATGTGCTTGTGCCACCTATTGAGTTCGTGGCACGAGAACATGCCGTCACAATGTCGCCGCACGACGCACCGGCCATGATCGCCGCCAAACACATCGGCGACAAGTACCAGGAATCCGACTCTGACAGCATCGCGATGATCGTGCTGGAAGGCCACAATCCTCTTGGTGAAGAGGCGCACTCGTACTACACCCGGCTGGTGCACGCATTGCGGGCCGACACCGCTCACGTGCAGCATGTCCAGGACGTGTGGGGGGATCCGCTGACGGCCTCCGGCGCACAGAGTCGTGACGGCAAGGCCGCGTACGTACAGCTCAATCTGGCCGGCGACCAGGGCAGCACCCTGGGCAACGCGTCGGTGGCAGCGGTCAGGAAGATCGTCGACGGCTCATCTCCGCCGCCCGGAGTCACCGTGTACGTCACCGGGCCTGCGGCGTTGACCACGGACATGAACGAGGCCGCCGACAAGAGCATGTTCATCATGATGGGTGTCACCGGTGCCGTCATCATGATCATGCTCCTCATCACCTATCGCTCCGTCAGCACGATGCTGCTGGTCCTGGTCATGGTTGGCTTCGAAATGGGCACGGCCAGAGGAATTGTCGCGCTTCTGGGCAATGTCGGACTGCTGGGGTTCTCCACATTCGTAGTGGCCATGCTGTCGTCGCTGGCGATCGCGGCCGGCACCGACTACGCGATATTTCTCATCGGCCGCTACCAGGAGGCGCGCCAAGCCGGTCAAGATCGAGAAGCCGCGTATTACACCATGTTCCGTGGTACCTTCCACATCATCCTGGGCTCGGGCCTGACCATCGCCGGAGCAACCTTGTGTCTGCATCTCGCGCGGCTTTCCTACTTCAAGGCACTCGGCATCCCCTCCGCGCTGGGGCTGCTCGTCGTAGTCGCCGGTGCGCTGACCGCCGCGCCCGCCGTGGTCGCTGTCGCCAGCCGGTTTGGACTGCTCGACCCGAAAAGGGTTGTGAAGGTTCGGCGGTGGCGGCGCATCGGCACCGCAACCGTGCGCTGGCCCGGTGCGATATTCGCCGCATCGCTGGCCATAGCGCTCATCGGTATCGCCATCATGCCGACCATGAAAGTCAGCTACAACGACCGCTTCTACATTCCCGACGACCTGCCGTCGAACATTGGATACACAGCGGCCGAACGCCATTTCAGCGCCGCCACGATGAATCCCGACATCCTGATGATCGAGAGCGATCATGACATGCGCAATACCGGCGACATGATCGTCCTGGACAAAATCGCCAAGGAGGTGTTCCGGTCACCAGGAATCGCAATGGTGCAGAGCATCACGCGACCCCTGGGAGGTCCGATCGAGCACACCTCCATACCGTTCCAGATCAGCGCCCAGTCGATTCCCATCCAGCAGAACCTTCAATTCATGAAGGAGCGCGCCGCTGACATGCTCACCATGAGCAAAGACCTGACTGCGCTGATCAACGCCATGGAGCGCATGCAATCTCTGGTCGACAAGATGAGTAGCGCGACCCATCGCATGACCGCTGACATGACAGCAGCCCAGACGACGCTCGACGAGATTCGGGACCATCTGGCCGACTTCGACGATGTGGTACGACCCTTGCGGAACTACTTCTACTGGGAGCAGCACTGTTTCGACATCTCAGTGTGCTCTGCTATACGGTCCGTGTTCGACACGATCGACGGCGTCGACACGTTCAGCGACAAGATGCGCGCACTGACCACAGATGTCGGAGACATCGATACGGTCATCCCCCAAATGGCTGCTCAGTTTCCACCGATCATCGCGGTGGCCAGGTCCATGCACGACACCCTGCTGACCATGCACAGCAGCTTCTCGAATCTGATCACTCAGATGGCGCAGATGACTGATACCGCCAGCGCCATGGGCCAGGCCTTTGACGCATCCCGCAGCGGTGACTACTTCTACCTGCCCCCCGAGGCATTTCAGAATCCCGACTTTCAGCGCGGTCTGAAACTGTTCCTCTCTCCCGACGGAACAGCCGCACGCTTCGTCATCACCCACGACAAGGACCCGACCACGCCCGCGGGAATCTCCTCGGTCACTTCCGAGTTGGAAGCGGCCCATCAAGCCGTCAAGGGGACTGCCCTGACCGATGCCCGGTTCTACCTCGCCGGTACCGCTGCGATCTACCGTGACATTCAGTCCGGTTCTCGCTATGACCTGTTGATCGTCGGGATCGCAGCTTTGACACTAATTTTCGCCGTAATGGTGATCATCACCCGGGCACTGATCGCCTCACTGGTCATTGTCGGCACCGTGCTGCTGTCCCTTGGAGCCGCCTTCGGGGTCTCGGTGCTGGTGTGGCAGTATATTTTCGGTCTCGAACTCAACTGGATCGCGCCCGTCTTCGGACTGATCATCCTGCTGGCCGTCGGCTCCGACTACAACCTGTTGCTCGTGTCACGCTTCCAGGAAGAGCTCGGCGCGGGACTCAAAACCGGCATCATCCGCTCGATGGGAGGAACCGGTGGAGTCGTCACCTCTGCGGGATTGGTCTTCGCCTTCACCATGATGTCCATGGCGGCAAGTGATTTGAGCTCGATCGGCCAAGCAGGAAGCACCATCGGCCTGGGCCTGCTGTTCGACACTCTGATCGTGCGCCCACTGATGACCCCGTCCATAGCCGGGCTGCTCGGACCATGGTTCTGGTGGCCGTTGAAAGTTCGCACACGTCCGCGCACGTCATATACCCATGCGGGTATACTGCCGGCAGTAACTAGGGGCCCCGAAAGGTAGATTCATGATCGACGATCAAGACAGCATCGCTGCCATCCTCGGCAGACTGCGCAGGGCACAGGGGCAGCTCAACGGGGTGATCAGCATGATCGAAAATGGCCGCGACTGCAAAGATGTCGTGACGCAGCTCGCCGCGGTGTCACGCGCACTCGATCGTGCCGGATTCAAGATTGTCGCCACCGGTCTGCGCGAATGCATCACCGCCGACAAGAACGGCAACACCGCACCCTTGACCGAGGCCGAACTCGAGAAGCTGTTCCTCGCCCTGGCGTAGGTGCGGCCCGGTCCGACAGGCCCGGTCAGAGGTCGTCGGAGAAGTCCGCGGAGAACCAGCGATCCGGGCGGATCGTGAACAGCACGTTCTCACCGCCGTCGTAGCTGCGTACAAACTCTCGGCCGCCTTCCTCACCGAGGTATCGGATGGCGATTTCCTCACGAGCCGCCAGCGGGGCAGGCTGAGCAGTCTCCACGACGGTGCCCTCGACAATGACGTACTGATAGGGCAGCTGTTCATGCTGCACGGTCAGTGTCACCGCCCCGGCCTGTTCGATCAGCCGCGCCTTGCGATTGCCTGCACTCGTACTGATCCGGATCTCTCCGCCCGGTGTGTAGTCGTACCAGATCGGCACGCTCGCCGGCGGGCGTTCACCGGCAGCGACGGACAGCACGGCGATGTGTTTCGCGGCGAGAAACTCTTGGCGTTCGGCTTCGGTGAAATGACGTGGCATATCGCGTCAAACCGCCGATCGTGCCGGACCTATTCCCCGCTGCGCATCACGCTTTGGCCCGGCGAACAAATTGTCCAGCAGCGCATCCACGAATTCCTCTGTCAGCGGTTGGTCGGGTACCAGGAGCCGGTGGTAGCAGGCGCCCCACAGTTGGTCGACGACGATCTCCGGGTCGACCGTCGAACGAAGCTGGCCGCGCTCCTGCGCCCGGCGGGGACCGGCGCCGCCCAACAGGTACGGGTCAAGGAGCTCCACCCGCCTGGGCAACAAGGCAGCGAGTTCGCGATGCCCCTGAAGGACTTCGTCGACGAGGCGGTCACGCTATGGGAGACGCAGCCCGATGCCACCGCGATCCAGGCAAAACGGGTGAAGTTCCTGCGCTGCGGCCAGGCCCGGGGTGACTACGACGAGGTCGTCGCGACACTCAACGCCTCGCCCGCCAGTGGCCGGGTGTCGCGGACCTCACCTGGCCAAGCGGCCGCACTCTTGCCAAAATTGAGCTGATGACTGGCGAGGCGGGCACCGGTGCACCCGGCACGAAGATCGCGCTGGCGCTGGGCGCCGGTGGGGCACGCGGCTACGCACATATCGGCGTGATTCAGGAGCTACACGAACGCGGCTTCGAGATCTCCGGGATCTCCGGATCTTCGATGGGCGCGTTGGTCGGCGGCCTGGAAGCAGCGGGCGCCCTCGACGAATTCGCCTCGTGGGCCGCATCGTTGACGCAGCGCGCGGTACTTCGGCTCCTGGACCCGACCTGGACCAGCCCCGGATTCTTTCGCGCCGAGAAGATCCTGGACGTGGTGCGCGAGCTGCTCGGCGATGTTGCGATAGAAGACCTGCCCATCCCGTTCACCGCCGTCGCCACGGACTTAATCGCCGGTAAGTCCGTGTGGCTGCAGAACGGTTCGCTGGCGTCCGCCATTCGCGCATCCATCGCGATTCCCGGGATGATCTCGCCGCATGTTCTCAACGGGCGGGTACTGGCCGACGGCGGTGTTCTGGATCTACCCGCGGTGGCACCGCTGGCGGGGGTACATGCCGAACTGAGGGTCGCGGTGACACTCAGCGGAGGCGATGAACGGCGCACCCCCGCGCCGCCACCGGAGCCAGAGCCGCGGGAGCCACGGGTGACAACGGAATGGCTGAACCGACTGATGCGGAGCACCTCGGCACTGTTCTCCACCGACGAGACCGAGACGGCCGGCCAACCGGATCCCGCCGCGAAACTGACGAGCTTCGAGGTGATGAACCGCACCATCGAGGTGATGCAGTCACAGCTTGCCCGCATGCAGCTGGCCGCCCACCCACCGGATGTCCTGATCGAAGTCCCGCGCAGTGTCAGCCGCAGTCTCGACTTCCACCGTGCCACCGAGGTCATCGAGGTCGGGCGGCGTTGTGCCGCCGACGCTCTCGACGCATACGCAAATACGAACTAGTAAGCCGGCAGCAGCCGATACCAGCGGTTATCCACAATACGAAATCCATCCACAACGACGGCCGTGCGGCAGGTCCGGCCCGCCAGACTCCACTAAAATCGCACATGCGTTCCCTAGGGTCGGTGGATTCGTGTCTTTGATGTAGTAATCGGACGGCGTTGCCGCAGGATAGTCGAGATGTCCCACCGTTCTCCAGGGTGTTGGCAACGGCAAATGATTTGAAGAGGAACATGCCAGTAGTGGGTTGAACTATAAGGGCTCGAGAACGAGGACAATTGAGTAGCAACGCCTCGTACTCGGGCCTATCACATCGATATGGCATGAACCCTGGGGCATAGTCAAGGCAATGATGCCTCTGGCGTCTGCCGAATTGGCGTGACTCTTACCCCCAGCTCAACCAACGGCATCAGAATACTTAGCTCGTAGCGGACGCGCGTGAACGCCGTCTCGCCAAACGACGCAGTCCGCCACCGTCGCGAATAGGGACGTCGATGACTTCATGGCGGCCTAGCACCGGCCGGCCCAAGCGTCGACGTAGCCGAAAGTCGGCGATGTAAAGGCGGTACGCCGCTTGCAATACGAAAGGATTGATCAAGGCGTCAATGAGGCTCAGTGCCTTTAGAATTCGCTGGAGCCTGCGTTCGTCGGCTCGCGTCCAGTCCCACCCCATGAGTTCGCGAAACTCAGGGGGCAACGTTGCGCGCGTCATGAACTGATACGCCGAGCCACCGACACGTGCCAACGCATAGCCGACAGCGCCCCATGCCTCACCGAGAAAGGTCAGGTTGGCCAGCGACTCGAATTCTTGGCGCACTACCGGGTCGATCGCCAGCCGGGGAACTGTTGCAGCCCAACGCTGCTCATACTCCGCGTACGACTGCGGCCACTCTGATAGGCGCACATTCACGCCTGTGGCTAGCGGTGCGGCAGCGCGTGTCAAAGTATCCAGCGTGTCCACGTCCAAAGGACCGCGCACCAGCGCGTATTGGTCGAGGTAATACTTAAAGAGGCACATCGCCACCCAGAGCTGAAGCTCGCGGCTGTTACCGCTGAACTTCACCGGACTGTCAGCCCCGGAGTGAACCGCGCTGTGCACTTCGGCGACCGCCTTGCGCATAACCTCGCGATCCTCGTCGCTGCCCATCACCGACAGGGCTAAGTACTGCCCCGTGGTGCGGGCCCTTTTGAGCGGATACCTGCGCGGGCTTCCGGATCGGACGCGGCTCTCGCTGACTCCATGACCGACCGGGGGCAACGACAACTGCATGATGATGTTCGCCACGCCGTTGGTCAGACCAACGGTAGTTAAGAGGTCTCGAAGCTCGCGAGGCGCTTGAGGGCTTCGAGTCGCCTGAGTATCAGCTTGTTTGCGGACACGCGCGGTCACATTGGCCTCCAAATCTGAGAACGTCTGTTCGCAGATAATGCTCGCCGAACTGGACTATGTCAATGGCCGCCGCGTGCGAGCAACGACTTGTGCGGACTCCCCCAGCCCACACCTGTCAGCGACGAATCCTGGCCGCGCCGCCTCAAACTAGCCCACCAACGCATCCGGGACCTCACCAACGAGAACAAACAACTACGCACCCAACTCGGCCTCGCCCACGGACAACGCCGCGCCAATCAGGCCACGTCAACAACACCGTCCACGACGCAAAACTCCTGACCGACATGCAAAACAACAACCCAAACCCCAGGGAATGCATGTTCGATTCATTGCTCGACGGTGATCTGCTCGACGTGATCACGTCGAGCAGGCGTGCGCCCGACGACTGGACGCGATCGGCGTCCTCGTGGACCGGCATGCCAACCTGGACAAGCCCGATGAGCGTGACCGCCACCCCTTGGATCGCTGGGACAGGGTTGCCGCGCGGACCGCGAGGTTCGGTAGGGCGAAGACGCTGCGGCGGGTCTTCGCCGGCGAACTGGGCGTCACGCCGAAGGCCTACCGGGAACGCTTCCGCACCACGGCACGCTAGTGTCCGCGCGCTACCCAGTCGTCGTAGTGCACGATCTCGTCGCCGATGGTGGTGGTGTCGCCATGGCCCGTGTAGACCACCGTGTCCTCGGGAAGCGGACCGAGCCGCCCCGAAATGGAACGCAGAATCGTCGAGAAATCGGAGAACGACCTACCCGTGGCGCCCGGTCCGCCCTGGAACAGGGTGTCCCCTGAGAACACGGCGCGCAGCTCGGGCGCGTACCAGCACACCGAACCCGGCGAATGCCCAGGCGTGTGTAGGGCATGCAGTTCCAGATCGCCCACCTCGAGCACCATATCGTCCTCGACGCCACGGAACTCTTTGTCCGGGTGCGTCATTCGCCACAGCACGTCGTCGGCCGGGTGCAGGAGGATGGGTGCGTCCAGGGCCTGACTCAACTCGGGTGCGACGGTGATGTGGTCATTGTGGCCGTGAGTGCACACCACCGCGACCACATTGCGGCCCCCGACCGCTTCGACGATGGGTTCGGCGGTGTGGGCGGCGTCGAACACGACCACGTCATCGCCTTCACCAACGATCCAGATGTTGTTGTCGACTTCCCAACTGCCGCCGTCGAGTTCGAAGGTTCCGCGGGTGACGACCCGTTCGATTCCGCTCATCCATCGCCCTTTTCGCATTGCTCCAGTATTGCGGATCGTTCCTGCACCGTTCGATCGCACGCCACGGATCTGCGAAGTGTCCGCTCATCCCGCGATACGGCGACTGAATTTTGAGCACGGACCGCACGATCGGCGCCGCCAACCGGATCGGCAGGCGCTTCCACCGACTGCGGCGCTGGTCTCGGCGTACATCGCGGGCAGCGAATACCGCTGGAAGCCAAGCAGCTGCGGGCATCGTCGGGGTCGCCCAGGCGTCCTGCGTGGTGCGGTGGGAGCTATCGCCACCGATCAGGAAGACCTCGCGGACGTGGCTTGTACCTATCGCGGCGCCGAAGGTCTGCGCGACGTCGCGGACATCGACGGTCTGGATCCGGCCGTTTGACGGCAGTACCGCCTCGAAGCACAGCAGCTTGGGATCGATGCTCCAGCGAGAAATGGCCGTCAGGACCCCGCCAAGGCGGAGCACCACCCACTCCAGGCGTGAGGACCGCACCAGATTTCTGCCGCCACCTTGTGGGCGCCGTAGAGGTCGCTGGGTTTGACCGGTGTGTCAACGCAGAGCAGTCCCTTGTCGCAGTGAGGATTCCGCACACCCATGCGGTGACCGCGGTATTGCCCATCGGCAAGCCCGTCAAACAATTGTCGAAGCTGCGACGCAACACCGTCGAAGAGTTCGTCACCCGTGAACGGTTCGACGGGGACCCCTACATCCCGGGAAGTCACTCGTGAAGGCGTGAATATCGGAGATCACACTGATTTCCCCGAGCTGCCTGATGTTTGATCGAATGGACGTGCCAGTCAGCGATCTGAAACGAGCAACCCGTGAACGCACAGGACGAGCCGGACACCACCGACCAGACGGATATCGCCCCATCCGAGGAGCCGAACGATGACGTCGCGGCCCTGATCACTGCCGCCGGGCTCGGCGTGGACGGTGAACACGGCCCCCTCTTCTCCGATATCGATCTCGAACTCACCTCCGGATTTCACGCCATCCAGATGCCCGGCGGCCCCGCACAGCACTGCTTGCTGCTGACGCTGGCCGGTCGGCTCAAGCCCAGCCACGGCACGGTCACGGTGATGGGCGATGCCGAGCCGCGGGCGATCCGCCGGCACTGCGCCATCGCAGCGTTCGCCGACATCGACGAGCTCGAAGAAACCGTCACCGTCCAGACCGTGCTCGCCGAGCAGCGCCGCTGGCTGGCTCCGTGGTTCTCCCGGGTTCCCGCCGACACCGGACGCGACAAGCTCGGCGAGGTGTTCGGCGAGCTCCCAGCGCCCTCCGCCAAGACCTACATCGTCGAACTCTCCGATCTCGATCTGTTTCTGCTGCGCATCACGCTCGCGCTGCTCTCGGACCGACCCATCCTCGTCGTCGGCGACCTGGAACAGGTCCGTGACAACTCGCGCCGGACCCTGGCGGTGGAACGCCTCGGGGTCATCGCCGAGAACCGCACCGTCGTCGTCGGGGTCACCAACCCCCTGGGTATCGACGCGCCCGTTCACGACTTGCACGACCACCGCATCCTTACCGGGAGGGACTGACCCATGCTCGCCGGACTCGCATTCGGTTCAGAAATAAAGCGTTTCGGCCGTAGCCGCATGACGCGCGCCGCGATCGTCGTCCTCATGCTGCTGCCCCTGGTGTACGGCGCGCTCTATCTATGGGCGTACTGGGACCCATTCGGCCACGTGAACAAGATGCCCGTGGCACTCGTCAACGCCGACAAGGGCGCCACCGTCTCCGGGCAACAGGTGAACATCGGCGAGGAAATCTCCAAGAGCCTCACCGCCGACGGCAGCATGGACTGGCACGTGCTCAGTCTCGACGAGGCACGCGCCGGCGTCGAACACGGCAACTACTACTTCATGCTGGAACTTCCCCCCGACTTCAGCGAGGCCATCGCCTCACCGCTCACCGGACAACCGAAACAGGCCAATCTGGTCGCCGTCTACAACGATGCCAACAACTACATCTCGTCGAGCATCGGCCGCACCGCCATTGACCAGGTGCTCAATGCCGTCTCGACGCGAATCTCCGGCCAGGCCGTCAATCAGGTTCTTTCCGTGGTGGTTTCGTCGGGTGCCGGCATTCATCAGGCTGCCGATGGCGCAGCGCAGCTGGCCGACGGTGCAGCCAAGGTCGACGACGGTGCCGGTCAGCTGGCCAATGGGCTGCACACCGCCCGGCCGGGGTCGGCGCAGTTGGCCACCGGCGCCAAGCAGCTTTCCGACGGCATCAACCAGGCCACCGATCCCCTGCTGACCGTGAGCGAGGCCGTGGCGACCATCGGCGGCAGCACAGACAAGCTGCAGCAGGGCGCCGAAGCACTGCGGCAGGCCAACGACCAGATCGACGGTATCGCAAAAGCCCAGGACGACGCCGCGAACGCACTGACCGCCGTGATCGATCAGCCTGCCGGGCGTCAAGATCCGGCCGCGAACACACTGCGCGGAATCCAAGATCAGCTGCGTGAACACCAATTCACACCGCAGGTCCGCCAGCAGCTGACCGATGCGGAGAACGCCTCGATAGCGATGACCGAGACGCTGCGCGGACCCGGCAGCCCCTTGAAGTCCGCACTCGATCAGGTCGGCGGCAAGGGGCAGGAGCTCACGAACAAGCTCAATCAGATGCGCAACGGAGCCCAACAGCTCGCCACCGGAAACGCACAGTTGGCCAGTGGTATCGCTCGAATGGACGATGGCGCGCAACAACTGAAGTCGGGAACCGCACAACTGCGTTCCGGATCGGCAGAACTGGCGACCAAGCTCGCCGAGGGCGCCCAGCAGGTGCCCAGCTGGAGCACTCAGCAGAAGGACGCAATTGCCGATACCATCGGCGGCCCGGTGCATCTGGAGACATCACACGAGAACGCGGCGCCTAACTTCGGTACCGGCATGGCGCCGTTCTTCGTCACCCTCGCCCTGTTCTTTGGCGCACTGGTGCTGTGGATGATCCTGCGGCCCTTGCAGACCCGCGCTATCGCCGCGGAGGTGCTCCCTGTCCGGGTGGCATTGTCGAGCTATCTGCCCACCGCCACGATCGGCATCTTCCAGGCGATCATCCTGTACTGCGTGGTGCGATTCGCTCTTGGCATGCACGCCGCGCACCCCGTCGCGATGCTCGCCTTCATGGTGCTGGTCTCCTTCGCCTTCGTCGCGGCCACCCAGGCGATCAACGCGTTGGTGTGCCCCGCCGTCGGACGCGTGCTACTCATGGCGTTGCTGATGTTGCAACTGGTCAGCGCCGGCGGCATGTATCCGGTCGAGACGACCTCGAGACCGTTCCAGGTGCTGCACAAGTACGACCCGATGACCTACGGAGTCAACGGACTACGCCAGCTAATCCTGGGCGGCGTCGACGGTCGGCTATGGCAGGCGGTGATCACGCTGCTGTTCATTCTCATCGGCGGATTGACCATCACCGCCCTGTCTGCCCGGCGCAATCAGCTGTGGAACCTCACCCGATTGCTGCCGTCGATCAAGATGTGACCTGATCTGCCGCGGTCGCCTTGCGCCGTGACCGCGTCATGGCCAGGCGGCGCTCACGCGTTGTCATGGCGCCCCAAACACCGTGGGGCTCATCAGTTCTTATAGCGTGGGCGGCGCACTGCCTTCGCACCGGACAATCGTTGCAGATCTGCTTAGCCTGCACCTCGTACTGCTTGCGGATGGCTCCACGCTGGCTCTCCGCGTGGTAAAAGATGTCCGTCGACATTCCGCGACAGATCGCCTTCACCTGCCACTCCAGTTCGTGCAATGCAGGTACCGCACCACGAAACTTTGGTCGTGTCACGGCCTGAGCCCAGACCGGCTGCAAGCATTCGGGCGCGTCGATGCCATCCGCATCCACCGAGTCTCTAGCCGAAGTCCACCGCTACGCGATAGCCAGTTTGGACAATGTGCTTCGCGGAATTGACCAGACTGGCTCTAGGATTCGACGGTGCCGATCGCTATGGTGTGTCCGCTCTGAACAATGCCGTCTCGGCCGCCCGGTGAGGCGACAGTCCACGCGGCGACTGTGCCGACCGCCGCAACACCCAGACAAATCACGGTGTACCAGAGGCTTCCGGTCGGATCGCCATGCGCGGTAACGCCGTTATTCGCTTCAAAATAATCGGGCAATGCGGTTACCCACAGTACCGTCATCACGGTCAGATAGATCCCGGCGTAGATCAGGATGCCCGGATGCGTGGTGTAACCGTTGGGGCCGTCCCGACGAGTCCGGCGCCATTGTGTGATCAGCACGGGTGCCGCCACCGCGACAAGAACCAGTAGTTCCATCGCGTACACGATGCCCACCACGGTGGTGCTACCCGATATCGCGCCGGCGACCGTGGCGGGCAACGGCAGCACCGCAGTCCCGATCGAGGCGAGCACGCCGATGACAACCGTGCGACAGACGATCTGGGCGCGGGTGAAGGATTTGCCTTCGTCCACATGACGACCGACAAACACCTGCGCACAGAACGCCAGGGACATCGGCCACAGCGCCGCGAACACGACCACGCTGCCCATGGGCACCGAATCGAAGAACGGCTTGTTGAGCGGGTTGTCCAGAGTCCATTCCCACCAACGCAATTGCGGTCCGAGATGATCGAAGATCTCGTAGAACACGTGGTGTACGAAGCCGACACACGTGGCGCCGACCAGGGCACCATATCGCCGGAAGACTCCCAAAGACCTGACGATCTCGAACGCGACGGTGGCCATCATCGGGTAGATCGCGATGATGTACAAAGGTAGCCGACCCCAGAGGAATTCCACCGTGAATACGTTGTGCGCGAACATCGTATCGACGTGCTCACTGATCCCGAACGGTCCGGGGAAATACAGCGGCGGTTCGATGATCAGCAGGTAGGCAATCGCCCCGAACCAGACCACGATGCTGGTGGGATCGTTATGCCGGCGCAGCCGGACGACCGCATACACCAAGGCCAACACCGCCCCGGTGATCACGGTGAGTTCCAGCACCGGCAAGGTCCAGTTCTCCAGCGAGAACGGGCTGCGCAACACGGCGAGGCCTCCCGCGGTGTCACACGAGAATCCCAGGCGCGCTGCTAGATCGGCGAATGTGGGCGCACACAGATCAGACATCATCAGACTTCCGCTTGGGCCGGCTGGTCGGCGGTGTACCACTGTGTGACTTCATAACCGGCTTCATACCGAGCGAACCATTCGTCTGCCAGCGCGGGCAGCTTCTCGTGCGCGGGATTGTGACCCGGGATCTGACTGCGCAGCGCGCCGGACATCGCCACCATCACCTCGCGCACGGGCAGGTGACGGAAGGCATTCTCGATGGGACCCTCGTACGGCGCGTCCGTGAATGGCAGCCGCTGCAGCAGGGCCTTTTTCCGTGCCTGCATGCCGAACATCGAAAGCGCGTCGATCTTCCGGTCTTCGAGGGGGACATGCTTGTTGAACCCTTCGCAAGCGATGCGCAGCACCGACCAGACATGCCTGAAGATCGATGGCGCCACCCGCATGCGATACCAGGGGTCGTCGGCCACCGCGTCGTAGATGATCAGGGCCGAACTGCGATGCTCGACCTCTTCGACGAAGTGCCACAGGAACAACGACGCGACACGGTCATCACCCGGCGCGAACAGGCTGTCGTCGTGATCGAGCATCAGCTTAAAAACCGGCGTGAACGTCGCCTCCAGATCGGCAGTGTAGGCCAGCCGGTACTTCAGGGGCTTGTTCGCGGTCAGATCGTCGAAGGCGGCGATCACCTCGTCGAGAGTCTCCTTGAGTCCCGGATAACTCTTGATCAGTCCCTTGGCGTGCTGACGATGGCCCATGGAGTGCTGGCCCTCCTGCCGGACGAATGCCTCCGCCTCCTCGGCGATTGCCGGGTCGGAGATCAACGGCATGGCCTCGGGGATCATCTGGCCGATCATCTTCTCGAATGCGATCGCCAGGAACGAGACGGCGTTGGCCATGCTCGAAAACGCCGGGTTGGACTCGTTCCACAGGAACGGGACGTGATGATCGGCGAACGCGAACCGCAGCTTGCGCACGATGAGTTCCGTCATGGAGGGCACCTCGCTTGAACATACAATAAGACAACTATTTGTTGATCTGTATGATTACTAGAGTAAGCCGCCGATGTCAACGGCGATATGCTGCACAGATGCCTGCGACCGGGGAGTTCAGCGATGGCACGTAGGCGGGGGTGGGAAGGACAACCGCCCAGCAGCGATGAGGAAGCTTCCGAGCGGATCGTCGGCGCGGCGGTGAAGTTGATCGGCGAGACGGGTGCGGCGGTCAGCCTTGCCGATGTCGCGGCCGAACTCGGCGTCATCCGGCAGACCGTCTATCGGTACTTCCCGACGGCCGACGCGCTCATGCACGCGGCGTCCATCGCGTCGGTCGACGGCTTCCTGGACCGGCTGACAGGGGTGGTACGGGGTATCACCGATCCTGCCGAGGCACTCACCGAAGGTGTGCTCTATACCCTCGAAGAAGTCACTCGCACACCGCATTTGGGCATCATGATGTCCGAACCGTACGCGCACTCGCACACCAGCGACATGACCTCCAACGAGGCCCAAGCATTCGGTCTGCGCATGCTTGGGCGATTCGACGTCGACTGGGACCGGTACGGCTACGACGACGCTGCCAAACGTGGGCTCGTGGAGTTCGCGCTACGAATCATGTTGTCGTTCTTCGTCTCTCCCAATGAGGCCACACGGTCCCGGGACGAGCTGCGCCGCTTCCTCAGGCGTTGGCTCGGCGGGGCCATCCTGGCCCAGGAGGGCTAGCGGCCTATCACGGAAGGTCTTGCCGCAGCGAGGCGGCGGCCAGCGGCTTCAGCAACACCACCCTCGCCCTGTCCAGCGGATGCCCTGTCATGCGGGCAATCAACCACATCACCGCCGCCGGCATGACTGTTGAAAGCCCTTCCGGTGCACAGTGTGCGCCGTCACGCACCATCCAAGCTGCACAGCCTGGGGGTCCGGCGAAGACCGTGGTGTCGGCGAGTGGAACAAAGTGGTCGTGGTCGCCGTTGACCGCAAGCACCGGCGATTTCGGGGGGCGGTCGAAGTAGCCCTGTTGCCGAAGCGAGAATTCCGCGACGAAGTCCCGGTAGTAGTCAGCGGCCGGAACATCGGCCAGCCGTGTGACAGGCAGACCTCGCCGTGGGGCTTCGGGGCGCACCTAAGCGCGGCGGTAGCGCAATCGGCTCGCCAGGCTAGAGTCGCGCTGTGCCCAGGATCAGCGCCTCTTCGGTGGAAGAGCACCGCGAACAGGTGCACCGCCGGGTCTTCGAGGCGTTCGCCGAATTGATGGCCGAGCAGAGCTTCGATGCCATCACCATGGCCAAGCTGGCCACGGCTGCCGGTATTGGACGCACGGCGATCTATCACCATTTCGCCGATAAGGAAGCCGTCATCGTCGAGTTCGCCTCACATGAGACGAGCCGTTACCTCGAAGGTCTGCGCACCGCGTTGGCCGTCGGCAACGATCCGGCCCAACGGCTGCGTATCTACGTCCGGCACCAGTTTGAGACTGGCCAGCAGTTCCACATGGGCCTGGGCACCCAGCTCTACGGCGCGCTGTCTCCAGACGCCATGGTGGCGATCCACGAGCACGTCGTCGCCGTCGAAGAAGTGTTGCGCGAGATCCTGGCGGACGGGGTGGCCGCCGATATTTTCGTCGTCGAGGACCAGGCCGCGACGGTCTCCCTGATCCATGCCTGCCTGGCGCCACGGCACCTGCCGATTGCTGCGATCGAACGATTCGTGCTGGGTGCCTTGGGCGCGACCACGTAGGCCCCACTTCGCCGAGCCGCCATGTTAGGTTTCTGACAACTTGTCAACATGATCTGGACAAGTTGTCAGATGAAATTCGAGGTCAGGAAGTCGCCGCATGACCCTTAGCCCTCCCCCGGTTCCCCAAGCCGCCGAATCGCTTTCACGGGCGATGCGTGACGGCTCGCGCACCGAACACGATGCCGCCGAACAGTCGCCGTTCGTGTCCGAACTACTCGCCGGGAGGGTCAATCCTCAGGGCTATGTCGACTATCTGTTGCGCTTGCGCGTGGTCTACACCGCCATCGAGGAAGCCGTGCATGCGCATCGTGACGATCCGCTGATCGCGGCCGTCTACGACCCAGCCCTGGAGCGGCGTGACGCCCTCGACGCCGACCTGGAACACTGGGGACCGGGTACCACCAGGGACGTAGATTCGCCTGCCGCGCAAACCTATCAGGATCGAATATCCGGCGCCGACTGGAGTGGCGCGCTGCTGGCGCATCACTATGTCCGATACTTGGGCGATCTGTCCGGCGGACAGGTGATCGGCCGCATCATCGATCGGGCGTTCGGCCTCGACGGGGCCGGTCTGTCGTTCTATAACTTCCCCATGCAGCCAAAGCCTTACAAGGACGCGTACCGGGCCCGCCTCAACGAGCTGGGACTGGACGCGCGGCAGACCGCGCAGATAGTCGACGAGGTCAAGACGGCGTTCGGTCTCAACCAGGCACTGTTTGACGAACTGGCCGCCAATCTAGGCGCCTACCGACGCTGAGCCGCACGCCGGCCCTTGTTGTATTCGACGCGCAAATTTGAGTAATCGGCAATGCATAATTGCGTCGTATAATTTGTTCGTGCGGTTCATTTTGCATATCTTTACCTAGCCGTACTTTACTTCCCGGCATTCGCCGCCCGGAGGCCTCTTTTTGTGGCGCGTAAAGCACATTGCTACGCGACGAGAAGCTCGCTATGAATACGTTCTGATCACGGTCATGTCTCGCCGAAAGAAGCGACTAAAAGTGGCCCGAATCGAGCCGCGAACTGGCAGTTAACAATAAGAATCCACTAAGCGCACGGAGGCCCGAAACCTCCAAAGTCACGGGCGCAGCCCCTTTTCCATATCAGTTTCATAAACCGGCACTTCTCGTCTGGACGCTTTTTCTGGGGAGCTATAAAGTTCAGCCAGAGAATTTCATCCGCGTGATTTACACGCACAAGCTAGGGAGTCGGGTCCGTGGCGATCAACTTTGATCGAGTGTTTATTCAAGTAATTGCCGGCGCCGGTATTGGCGTGGCCGCCGTGGCGCTGAGCCCCTGCGCGACCGCTGCCCCGGCGATCGGTGGGCAGTACGCCATCGACGACGGCGCAAGCGGCTCCGGTAAGGGTGCGCTGGTCGGTGCGCCCGCGGCCGGAGCAGCACCTGTGGCCGGCGTGCCGATTCTTCCGGGGCCTGTGGCAGCGCCCGTGGTTCCTGCTGCACCGATCGTTCCTGCCGCACCGATTGTTCCTGCGGCCCCGGTGGTTCCGGCGGCACCCGCCGTTGCCCCGGCCGCAGCACCGCTGGACGGTGGCATCGCCGCAGGACCTGTCGGCGGCAAGGGCGCGCCCGTCGGGTCGACGGTTCCGGGCGGCCCGACCCCGGGTGTGCCGACTCCGGCCGGCCCCCAGGACTGATCGCCACATCAGACCCTTCGATGATGCCGAGGTACCCGAGAGGGCCTCGGCATCATTGCTATCCAGTCATGTCAGCAAGTCCGCAGCATGCCATTACTCCTGCACAACCACCGGATCGCCGACATTGACGTTGTCGAAGTACCACTGCGCGGCCGCCGGAGGCAGGCTGATGCAGCCGTGGCTGACGTTCTCGTGCCCCATCGCGGGCACGGCCCACGGCGCCGAATGCACGAACAGACCGCGGCTGGTGAAGCGGACGGCGTTCTCCACGTCGATCTTGTAGCCGTCCGGAGCCGTGACAGGAATGCCGACACTGCTGGAATCCATGAGCACGGAGCGTTCCTTCCCTAGTACCGAGTAGGTACCCAAGGGAGTCGGGTACTCCGGCCGGCCCATCGAGGCAGGGAAGACGCCTTCTTCACCCAAACCGGGAAGATGATGTGGTGCAGGCAATCCCGCTGCACCGTCCGACGGCTTCCGCCACACTCCCTCGTAGGACACGGTGAACGTGTGCCGTGAGATGCTCGCGATGCCGATGAGCGCCGGGCCCGTCGAGATCTCCGCGGGCTTACCGCCCACCATCAGCCGCACCGTGCTGTGCGCGGGCCAGAACCGGTCTGGAATCCATTGCACGGCATTGCTGTCGAGCCACTCGTATTTACCCGTCATGGCCGGAGACGACGTGATCCCCAGGCCGCGCTCGGCCGACTGACGATCGATGACGGGCCCGTTGAATGTCACCACCACAGGGTGCGCGATACCCACCTGTCTGTCCGGTCTGGGCGCAATCGATCTGATGTCCCATTCGAGCGGCACGCTGACGGCCGTGATGTCAACGCCGGCGGCGTGACCGCCCAGTGCCGCGCCAACAACGGACACTGCCACAACCATGTGAAGAACTGCCCTCATCGACCGACTCCTCTGGGATGACCACTTCGTCATGAACGATGTGATCGTAAGGACGTGCGAACGCCCGAAGTAGCGGGCGCGCTTGCTGTTTCGATCACGCGTTCCCCACGTTTTGATAACGAAATCGGCAGTCGATCGGGCCCGCTAACTGGTCTCAGCGGCACCCTAAACTGCCGCAGTTCACGAGGCGTTTTCAGGGGAGATGAGCGCCGTCAACAACGGGGCCATCAACGCCACGATCTCGTCGTCGCTGGCGCCCGCCAGATCGGGCAGGCGCAGGAGGTAACGCTGGCTTGCGATGCCCATCAACACGGCGCTCAAAAGTGCAGCACGCAGCCGGGCGTCGGGCTCCTCGATGGTGGCCGCGACCGCGCTCACCGCATGATCGGTTACCTGCTCTCTCAACAGCTCTAGCGCATCTTCGCTGGTCATACTGTTGCGAAGGAGCACCGCCATCGGACCGTCTGGCTCGGCGGCCCATCCCGAAAGCAGACCGCGCAGATAGTTCTGAGCGGTCCGCGCCGGACTGTCCACCGTCAGCTCGTCGACGGGCACTCGCCAGTGGACAGCCTCACGGAAAAGGTTGCTCTTACTGCCGAAGTATTGGATGACTGACGACTTGTCCACATCAGCGGCGGCCGCGATACCGCGAATCGTGGCCTTCTCGCACCCGAACTCGGCGAACACTCGCTGGGCAGTCGACAAGATGCGCTGACGGGTCCGCCGGCCCTTGCGCTCGGGTGGAAGAAGACAAGCCTGCGTGGAACATCGGTGCGCCCCAGCCCGAATACGCGGCACTCGTCGAGGAGGACGGCGTTGCGCGCGAAGAGGTGCTCGATGCCGGCGGCGGATACGCCGAACTGGCACTTGCGGCACGTGGGCATACCGTCGTCGGGCTGAGCGGCGACATCAGTCATGCTCAGCGGTATGCCCGTAGCGATCGAGAAGCATGACCGGATCTGCGTGATCCGGATGAACCGGCCCGAGAAGCGCAACGCCATCAATCCGGAGATGACGCTGGCGCTGGACGCGGCCCTGAATCAGTTCGAGGACGACACGCACCTATGGGTGGCCGTGTTGACCGGCTACCCCGAGGGATTCTGTGCCGGTACCGATCTCGCCGAGTCTTCGGGCCCGCGCACCGAGCGCGGCGGTGAGTACGGAGTGATCCGGCGCTCACGCCGTAAGCCCGTGATCGCCGCCGTCGAAGGGATGGCTCTGGGCGGCGGGATGGAAATCGTGCTGGCCTGCGACCTGGTGGTGGCATCGGCATCGGCGACCTTCGGGCTGCCGGAGGCCCGCCGCGGGGTGATCGCCACCTGCGGAGGCCTGTTCCGCGCTCAGCGGGCGCTACCGCTGAACATCGCCCGGCAGATACTCCTGACCGGCGATCCGATAACTGCCGGGCGCGCCCACCAGCTGGGGCTGGTGAACGAGGTCACCGAGGACGGCGCGGCCTTGGAGTCCGCTATCGCGTTGGCCCACCGGATCGTGCTGAATTCCCCTGTGTCCGTTCAAGAAAGCCTGCTCGCCACACACAAGGCCTTCGACCAGGCGGACATCGCCGGATGGCAGGACACCGAGGACGCATTCGCGGCGGTGTTGCGGTCCGCAGACATGGCAGAAGGCATAGCGGCGTTCTTCGAACGCCGATCACCCCAGTGGACGGGCGAATAGCCCGCCGCTACCTGCCGGCGTTACGCGCCAGGTCGATCGCGAACTGGTTCACAAAAGTCCCCGCCCGAGGATCGCCGCGGTCACAGGAACCGTCGGACTCGCCGGGACGCTTGACCCACAGGTAGGCGTCGACATTCGGGCTCGCGGTGGCTGTGGTGGGGGGAGTACCCAACGCCCGGCCGCTGGGATTGCACCAGTACAGCGCATCGCTGGTCGGTCCGACCCCGTTGCGCGAGGTGTCGATCACGTAGTGGGCGCCGTTGGTCATTCCCGAAATAGCGTCCCCATAGCCGATTTCCTCGTCGGTGGTGAAGAAGTTCGCGGTGTTGAGGCTGAAGCCTCGCGCCTTGCTCACGCCGACATCGTTGAGCCTGGCCGCCATGACGTCGGCGCTCACCCAACGCGAATGGCCGCCATCGACGTAAAGGGCCGTGGCCGGGTTACGGGTGAGTGTGTCGACCGCATAGCGCATCAACTCGAAGCGTTCCTGCCGTTGGCCGGCCGACAGGCAGTCGGCCATCGCCAGTGCGTCGGGCTCGAGGATGATCACAGCCGGCCCAGAGCCCACCGCGGACGCGACGCCCTCGATCCATCCTCGGTAGGCGTCGGCCGACCCGAACCCGCCGGCGGCGAAGCTGCCGCAGTCACGATGCGGAATGGCGTAGAGGGCCAGTACCGGGGTGGCACCGGAAGCCTGGGCCGCACTGATGTACTTCGCGTCCACGCTCGGCGTCGATACGTTGTCCATCCAGTAGGCCTGGGGCGTGTTGGCGATGGCGGTCAGCTCGGGGCTGCCCGCGCCCTGTGCCGCGCGCATGGCGGCCGAGTTCGGGTTCACATAGAACCCTTGACCATCTAGGGGATTGTCCGCCCTGGCCACTGGGCCGACGAACATGCCCAGGCATGTCACGGCCACAAGAGAAGCGATCCATCGCGCGGCAGCACCGGCAGCTGAGGAAATCACCTCAGGAAAATAGCCGCCGCACGTCCTGCTCGCAATCGCCGAACTCGTCGACCTTTTCACAACCCATATGGGGTTAGACATCGCGTTCACATCGGGAACATTCCGTGCGGACGACACAGGCGCGCTAGTGTGCTTGCGTCGGCCTCAGCGAACAGGTCGGTAGAAGAGTTGAGTAATCCATGACTGCACCCGCAGAGGCGTCGGCGCTGGAAGCGCGCGTTGGCCACTACTACAAGATGGACGGCCCCTACCTGGTTGGTCGGGAGAAGCTACGCGAGTACGCACGCGCGGTGCAGGATTACCACCCCGCACATTGGGACGTCGAGGCCGCAGCGGCGCTGGGCTACTCGGGTCTGGTCGCCCCGCTGACGTTCACCTCTACCCCGGCCATGGCGTGCAACCGCCGCATGTTCGAGTCCGTGGTCGTCGGATACGACACCTACCTGCAGACCGAAGAGGTATTCGAACAGCACCGTCCGATAGTGGCCGGCGACGAACTGCATATCGACGTGGAGCTGACGGCGGTGCGCCGGGTTGCCGGTAGGGACCTGATCACCGTCACCAACACCTTCACGGACGCCGCCGGTGAACAAGTGCATACCCTGCACACCACCGTTGTCGGCGTCACCGCCGACGAGATCAGCCCGGGAACGATGGCGGCGGTGCAGAAGGCGATGATGCACGATGTCGACTTCTCCGGAATCGGCGCTTGCGAGGACTCCTACGTGAAAACGGTGCGGCCCGAGAACGAGGTTCCTCTCGCCGCCGACATCGCGCGCACACCGGCAACGCCCTCGTTCGACGAAGTGAAGGCCGGGGATGAGCTACCGGTACATCACACCCGCTTGTCCCGGGGCGATCTGGTGAACTACGCCGGTGTGGCGGGCGACGCCAACCCCATCCACTGGGATGAAGATATCGCCAAGCTGGCTGGACTGCCGGACGTGATCGCGCACGGAATGCTCACCATGGGATTAGGCGCCGGGTTCTTCTCCGAATGGTCGGGTGACCCGGGTGCCGTTACCCGCTACGCGGTCCGACTGTCCGCGCCGGCCATCGTGCCGGCCTCCGAGGGCGCGGATATCGAATTCGGCGGCAAGATCAAGTCGCTGGATCCGGAGACCCGGACCGGTGTCATCGTCGTCACCGCGAAGTCCAGTGGCAAGAAGATCTTCGGCCTCGCGACGATGAACGTGCGTTTCAGCTGACCTCACACCTGCTCATTGTCCAATGCATCTGCGGCACAGATTGTTACCATCGCTAGGTGCACCAATCAGCCGCGCCCGCACCACACCTGTCGCGGCGTGATGCACTCCGGTACGCCGTAGCGGTGCCGATCGCAGCGAGCCTTCCGTTGGTCCTGGCTCCGCGCGCATCGGCGGATGGCCTGCGGCTCATCGATTTCACCGAACGACTGGTTTCCCCCGACCGGATCAAGGCGGCGGGCTATGCCGGAGCGCTCGTCTACGTATCCGAGCTGCGGCCGGGCGCAACCTTTGACTTCAAACCCACCACTGTGGAGTTCACCGACGGACTCCGCGCCGCAGGACTGCACGTCGTCAGCTGCTATCAGTACGGCAAGCCGGGCTGGCCCACCCCGTCCGATTTCACCCGCGGCTACGAGGGCGGCGTGGCCGATGCCCAGACCGCCCTGCAGCTGCACGGAGCAGCCGGCGGGCCGTCGTCCGCCCCCATCTTTTTCAGTGTCGACGAGGACATCGATCAGAAGACCTGGAAAAATCTTGCCGTCCAATGGTTTCGGGGCATCAATTCGGTGTTAGGCGTTCGACGCACCGGGATCTACGGACACGCGCGCGCCTGCGGCTGGGCCATTACCGATGATGTGGTCGGGCACTCCACCACGACGGGGTACCGGTGGGCATGGCAGACAAGGGCATGGTCCGGGGGCGCACGCGAGCCCGCCGCCGTGCTCTATCAGACCGCGGTCAATACGGACTCGAACCCCGGACCCCTCATCGGCGATGTGCACGTAGATGTCGACGATGTTCTCGCGGCCGACTTCGGGCAATGGAATTTGAGTCGATAATCCCTTCTGTAACAGTGGCTTTCAAGCCGTGAATCGCGTTTGTCCACAGTGCAACCAGCTGTGCCGTCACGCAACCGTCCTGGGTCAGCGGATCGAGGGGGCCGCACATAGGGCGCGAGGTTACGCTAACCTACCTTAGGCTGGCCTAATTTTACACGGCCCGCGAGCACTGGAGAGGAGGCGCCAGGCAGCCCAAGCGGGCCCTGGAACCGGTCAGATGATGCGTTGCGAAATTGATTCCCCCACAGTCCGTCCAATGGGCGACACGGGTATCACGTCATGACGGCTCCTGTATGGATGGCAGCGCCTCCCGAAGTGCATTCCGCCTTGCTCAGCAGTGGCCCAGGTCCCGGGCCGCTGCTTGCCGCAGCAGAGGCCTGGCGATCGCTGAGCGCCGAGTATTCCTCGGCTGCAACTGAACTCACCACCACTGTCAGCTCCGTTCAAGCCGGCACATGGAATGGGGCCAGCTCCGAGCAGTACCAGGCGGCGCACGTGCCCTACCTCAGTTGGCTACAGCAGACCAGCAGCGCCAGCGCTGGAGTGGCCGCCCAGACCGAAACCGTGGCCACCGCCTATAGCCAGGCGCTCGCGACCATGCCCACCCTGGCAGAGCTGGCCGCGAATCATGCGACGCACGGCGCACTGGTCGCCACTAACTTCTTTGGTATCAACACCATTCCGATCGCACTCAACGAAGCCGACTACATCCGGATGTGGGTACAGGCCGCGACCGTGATGAGCACCTACCAGACGATCTCGGAGGTCTCACTGACCTCGGCGCTGCCGACCTCACCTGCACCGCCGGTGCTCACACCGGAAAGTGATTCCGTCGCACGCGCCGCGGCCGAGGCTTCGACCAAGCCGCCACCCATCATCCCCGATCCGAACGACCCCATCGAGATGTTGCTGGCGAACTCCCCACACTTCCTGGGCATGTACCGGGCACTGAAGGGACTGATCACTGACCCGGTCGGCACCATCATCCAGATCATCATCGACTTCTCCACCAACCCGGCCGCTGCGCTGGTCACGTGGCAGCCACTGTTGTTCGTATTCGCCTATGCGGCAACATTCGCCGTGATGGGCACGCCGATCTATGCCGTGATCATGGGCCCGGCCGCGGGTATCTCGATCCCCCTTGCCATCACCCTGGCCGGGCTCTCCCAGATGCCGGAAGCCCCGCCTGTCGACCAGCCCGCGGACGTCGTCCCTACACGTACCGAGCAGCCGCACGCGGTAGCGCTCACCGGCAGCACGGCAACCGCGGCCAGCACCGCCGCGCCGTCGCCGACCTCTACATCCACGGCAACACCGAGCTCCGCACCGGCGTCCACCCCACCACCCGTGGGAGCGGAAGGCGCGGGGTACGCGGTTCGCGGGGACGGCCCCGGATTCGGATTCGGACCGACCATGGGCCAGAGCACCGGTGCCACCGCCCATGCACCGAGCAGCGCCGTGTCCGCCGCCGCATTGGCCTGCAATCCCGGAATGGCCAAGAAGCGCAGGCAACGACGCAGGAGACTCGAAGATCGCGGATATCGCCACGAGTACGCCACCATGGACGACAACATCCCCACCGGCCCCGAAGATCCGGCGCCAGTGACCGCGTCGCACACGGGTTCGGGACGGCTTGGTTTTGCCGGTGTCCACAAACCATCGATACCCACCGATGCCGCCGGTCTGACCACGCTCACGGCAGACTCCCCCGAAATCAGGACCAGCCCCATGCTGCCGGGAACATGGGCCGCGACGGACAACAACCAGAAGCACTGACCCGTGGCCAGCGGGGCCGCGATCGCGCAGTTACTGCAGGATCTCATCGACCTGCACCTCGCGCCAGCACCTTTCCGCGGTTCTCGGCCTCCCAGAGCGCACTGGCCATCTTCGGGCGCACTCTCAGCACAGGAGGCCGGCCGCCGGATCGTGCACGCGGTGACCCACCAGCCGATCGAGGTCAACGCCGCCGTATTACGCGCCTTGCTGCCGACCATCGATCCCCTAGGCGGGCGACAGGAAACCCCTACCGCGCGGACTTGATCGGCAGTACCGCCAGCGCGCCGAGAACCGACAAGGCCATCGACGCCAGATACAGGACGCTGAAGTCGCCCTTGGCGCTGTGCAATCCAAACAGCGCGGTCGCCAACAGGGGCACCAGTAGCTGCGGCATCAGGTACGCCATCGCCACCACACCCAGATCTTTGCCCGAGGACTCTGTTTCCGGCAGCACCTCCGTCATCAGCGCCAGATCCACTGCGGCGTAGGTGCCCTGCCCTGCTCCGATCACCGCGGCGCCGAGCAGCAGCGTATGAAAATCCTTGAACAACAGCAGGATCACCAACCCCGCCGCGGTGATCAGGCACGAGGTCCAGACGATGCTCTTGCGTCGTCCGGTACGGTCCGACCACCATGCCGATACCGCCGCGGTGAGCATGTTGGTGATCAAGAACGAGCCGATGATGACGCCGTATTTGGCTGCCGCCTCATGCTCGGACAAGCCCAGCGTGCCCGCGACGATGTACAGCATGTAGACCGTCACCAATAGCACCGACATCGTGACGAAGAGGCGACAGATCCACGCCCAGGCAAAATCCTGGTACTTCATCGGGTTTATCCAGTAGCTGGCCAGGATCGCACGCCACCGCAGATGTGCACGTTGGGTCCGGACCGTATCGCGCAGGATGAGTGCGGCGGCGCTGTTGAACACCAACGCCAGCACCGCCGGCAAACCGAACCACCATCGGGGGTCGTCGGGCAGCACGTTGATAAAGACGCTGCCAATCACGGGCGCCAGGCTGGTCGAGATGCCGAATACCGCAGCGACACGCGCCCTGATTGCCACCGATATTTGGTCCGCCAGCAGCGCGTTGAACACCACAAGCGTGGCCGCAAACCGATCTGGGTGATGCACCAGCCGACGACCACGCCGCCGACCGACGGGGCCGTGGCCAAGGTGGTCAGGCCCAGTGCGCCCACCAGCGTGCCGCCCACGAGATAGGGCCTGCGGATACCGAACCGCGAGGTCGACGTGTCGCTGAGATGCCCCAGTGGGGGCGTCACCAGGATGATCGAGATCCCCCCGAGAGCCATAGTCAACGACAACGCCTGCGTCTTGTGAGCAGGATCGAGCTCGGCGAGCCGCAGCGGGATGCTCACCCCGCCCGCGGCGAGCAGCGCCACCGCGGAGGCGAAGTAGGCCAGCAGGAAGACCGGCAGGAAAGCGCGCGGCTGCACGAACCGGACATCCGCCTCAAGGCGTGTAGCAGGCGTTTCCGTAGCCATATGGTCCTCTCGAAGATCCTTCGACAAGACACTGTAAGCGGTTGCGCGCAAACCCCGCTTGGGACGAGACCCCCCTGCGGTTACCTGGCCCGCCGCACGGTGATGCGCAGCATCGCACGCTTGATGGCCTCTTAACAGACATGACCGTACTGTCGGTCGGGTGAAAGTGTCCGGATGGCGCGTCGCCCGGGCCGCGGTCGTCGGAACGGCCGTCTTCAGCGTGGCGGTGCCTTCCTGTGGACATTCAGCGCATCAGATCACCGCGCCGAGTGTGGCTCCCGAAGGCCCCTTCGCGCCCGTCACCCGCCTCGTGAACGATGCCGCCGCGGCACCCCGGCTGCCCGGTGCGGTGGTTCACGTCGGGCACGGCGGCAAGACCGTCTACCGGCAGGCCTTCGGGTGGCGCAAGCTCCCCGATGAGCCCGGGCTGGACGGGTCGCCCGCACCCGCCGAGCCGATGACCGCGGACACGATCTTCGATGTGGCGTCGTTGACCAAACCCCTTGCGACCAGCGTGGCCCTTCTCCAGCTGTACGAAAAGAACCTGGTTCAGATCGACGAGACCGTGCAGACATACCTGCCCGATTACAACCCCAACGACGACCCGCGTCGCGCCCAGGTGACACTTCGCATGCTGCTCACCCACACATCGGGCATCGGCGGCGACCTGAGCCATCAGGGCCCTTGGGGACTGACCAAGGCGGACAAGGCAGATGGCATCCATCGCGCGCTCACCGTTCCGCTGGCATTCGACCCCGGTACCAGATTCCACTATTCCGACATCAACTTCATCATCCTGGGCGCGCTGATCGAGAAGATCAGCGGTACGCCTTTGGATGTCTACGTGCAGGACAACGTCTTTGCCCCATTGGGCATGGCCGATACTCGCTACCTGCCCGCGGACAAGGCCTGCGGCGCGCACCGAACCGTCAGTACGGCAATCGCTTTCGACACGACCGCCGTTGCCCCGTGTTCGGCGGGCGCCTGGAACACCGCTCTGCTGACGCGCATCGCGCCGACTGCTCACGACGACGACACTCCGGGCATCAACCCCGACTACGACCGGCTGCTACGCGGTACCGTGCACGACCCGACCGCGCGCCGGATGGACGGTGTGACCGGAAGCGCAGGCGTGTTCTCGACAACCGACGACATCGGCCGGTACTCGCAGGCGCTTCTCGATGGGCTTGCCGGACGCCCGAGCCCATTCCCTTTGAAGAGATCCACCCTTGAACTGATGACGGCGCCGCAACAGCCGGGCTATTCCGCCACACAGCTCGAGGCGGCCAACAACGCCACTCGCCAGGCCATCGAAAAGAGCCCCAATCCAACAGATCCCCTGCTCGCACCGGCCTATCCGGCGATCGCGGGGCAGAGCCTGCGCGGCCTCGGTTGGGATATCGACACCGAGCTGTCCAAGCCGCGCGGCCTGCTCTTTCCCATCGGCAGCTTCGGCCACTCCGGCTTCACCGGAGTTTCGCTGTGGCTGGACCCGGGGACGGACACCTATGTGATCGTCCTGGCGAACGTCATCCACCAACGTGGCGGTCCGCCCATCGTGGGGCTGAGCGGCGATATCGCCACAACGGCAGCCCGTGTCCTGCATCTCTACAGCAATTAGCCGAGGCTCCGCATTCGAAAACTACTGAGCCCGTGCAGATCACGGGATCCTTCGCATTGATGCCAGAGCGTTATGAAAGTGGCGCCATCGCCACAGTTTTAGCAACAGTCACTTTGTTAACATCGCGCAATGCAAGACTCGTCGGGGAATGAAAGACTTCGGCGCTCCTCACGTCCGGTCACCCGGAGGGATGCGCTGCGCTACGCCACCGCGGTATCGGCACTGGCTGGGCTGGGTGTGGCGTCGGCAAGTGTCGGCATGCCGACCGCCGAGGCCGCAGCTCCCACCTTGATCGACTTCGCCATGCGCCAGATCCCGGCCGCAGACATCAAGGCCGCCGGACACTCGGGAGTGATCAACTACGTCTCGACCTCACGTCCCGGTTCGTCCATGGGCGCCAAGCCGATCACCCGGCCCTACGCCCAGGCGCTCACCGCGGCCGGTCTGGTGATCGTCAGCAACTTTCAATACGGAAAGCCTGGCGGGACAGCGCCTTCGGACTTCACCCGGGGATTCTCCGGTGGCGTCGAGGACGCGCGCACCGCGTGGCAACTGCACACCGCTGCCGGTGGCGGTCAGAGCGCGCCGGTCTTCTTCTCGGTGGACGACGACATCAACCGCGACACCTGGAATGACGTTGCCCTGCAATGGTTTAAGGGCATCAATTCGGTACTGGGAGTGCAGCGTACAGGTATCTACGGCGGCGTCAATCCGTGCCAGTGGGCGGCGGCCGACGGCGTGATCGGCAACTCGCGCTCACCCGGTCACGTGTGGGCCTGGCAGACCCGCTCTTGGTCACGTGGCCAGGTCTTCCCTGGCGCGGTTCTCTACCAACGCATCGTGAGCACCGCGTCCAATCCCGGGCCGGTCGTCGGCGGTCTCGAAGTCGACGTCAGCGATGCGCTGGCCCAGGATGTCGGCCAGTGGAACTTCCATCCATGAGGTTGTAGACAAGTCTCCGGCTGAAGCTCGTCGTGGGGATAGTTGCCTCGCCACGGATACTCGGGGGATGGCTGAGGCTTCCGATCCTGCACCGATCGGAGATCGATCGCGCCGAACTCGCAGAACTCTTCGACGGCATCGACATCCACCAAGCCATCCCGGTCATCCGAGCCTTTACCCATTTCGCTCTGTTGGCCAATGTGGCCGAAGATATTCATCGGGAACGGCGCCGCGCCGTTCATGTCACCGCGGGCGCCGCACCGCAAGACAGCACTCTCGCCGCCACGTATCTCAAACTCGATGCCGCGCGGCTTGATTCCGCTTCCGTGGCCGACACCCTGACCGGCGCCCTGGTATCTCCGGTGATCGCGGCCAAGTACGCCGAGCCGCGCACGGCGCATCGCAACCTGGAGACCCTGCTGGCCGCCATCTTGGAGTCGGCCTGCGCGCGATCCCCTGGGTGCTGGCATGGAGTCAGTCTCGGGTGATGCCGCCGGGCTGGTGTGGCAGGGGAATGGCTTTCGAGCAGTGGATCTCCGACGGCGACGGCCGGCTCGAGGTACCGCAGCGGCTCTACATTCAGTGGCCGTTCTTCCGGACGGTGCTGTCCAACATGGCCCAGGTACTGGCCATGTCGAACATGGGGGTTGGCCGCACGGTATGCCGAGCTCGTCGAGGACAAGGACTTGCGGCGTCGCGTATTCGACAAGATCGTCGCCGAACACGACAGAACCATCGCCATGCATCAATTGATCACCGGTCATGAGGACCTGCTCGCCGACAACCCGGCACTAGCGCGATCGGTGTTCAATCGCTTCTCCTACCTGGAGCCCTCAACCACCTCCAGGTCGAGCTACTGCGACGGTACCGCTCCGGCGATCAAGCCGAGCTGGTTCAGCGCGGCATAGTGCTCACGATGAGCGGGCTGGCCACCGCGCTAGGCAACAGCGGATAGCGCCGGATAGTCGGTTACAGCTCGGCTACGCGGCCGTTGTCGACCACCCAGGAGCGATCCAGCCGAACGTTCTGCAGCATCCGTCGATCGTGCGTCACCAGGAGCAGCGCACCGTCGTAGGTCTCGAGCGCCTGCTCAAGCTGCTCGATAGCGGCGAGATCCAAGTGGTTTGTCGGCTCATCGAGAACCAGCACATTGGTCCCGCACGCCTGCAGCAGCGCAAGGCCGGCGCGGGTTCGCTCGCCGGGAGAGAGTTCGTCGACCGCGCGTTCCACATGGCCGGAGCGCAGGCCGAACTTGGCCAGCAGGGTGCGCACATCGGCGGTCGACCAGGTCGGGACGCGCTGCTCGAAACGCTCGACGAGGCGCTCGGAACCCGTGAAATCGGCACGCGCCTGGTCGATTTCACCGATAGCGACGCTGGCACCCAGGCTCGCGCGCCCCTCGTCGGGCTGCTGACGACCCAACAGCAGTCTCAGCAGTGTCGATTTTCCCGCTCCGTTCGGGCCGGTGATGCCGATCCGCTCACCGGCGTCGACCTGAAGCGACACCGGTCCCAGCAGAAAATCACCTTGCCGCACAACGGCGTTGTCCAGTGTCGCCACGACCGCACTCGACCGTGGCGCGGCGCCGATGGTGAACTCGAGCACCCATTCCTTGCGCGGTTCGACCACTTCCTCAAGACGGGCGATCCGGCTCTCCATCTGACGCACCTTCTGCGCCTGCTTCTCGCTGGACTCCGATGCCGCGCGGCGCCGGATCTTGTCGTTATCGGGAGCCTTGCGCATCGCGTTGCGAACGCCCTGGCTCGACCATTCGCGTTGGGTGCGTGCACGTGCCACCAGGTCGGCCTTCTTCTCCGCGAACTCGTCGTACTGTTCGCGCCGGTGCCGCCGCGCGATCTCCCGCTCTTCCAGATAGCTTTCGTACCCGCCGCCGAAGACGGTGGTGATGTTCTGAGCCAAGTCCAGCTCGAGGATGTGAGTCGCGCTGCGCGCGAGGAACTCTCGGTCGTGGCTCACCAACACCACACCGCCCCGAAGGTCCCGGACGAAGTCCTCCAGCCGGGCCAGTCCATCGAGATCGAGGTCGTTGGTGGGCTCGTCGAGCAGGACGATGTCGAACCGCGACAACATCAGCGCCGCCAGACCCACCCGCGCTGCCTGCCCGCCCGACAAGGCGGTCATCATGGTCGATTCCGGCAGCACCGCACCCGAATCGAGGCCGAGGTCCGCCAGGACGACCGGCAGCCGCTCGTCGAGATCCGCAGCTCCCGAGGCAAGCCAGTGATCCAGCGCCGCGGCGTAGGCGTCGGCCGGATCACCGTGCGCAAGATCCTGATTCGGGTCGGACAATGCCGCCGCAGCGGTTTCCATGGCCTGCGTCGCGGCGGTGCATCCCGTACGACGGGCGATGTAGGCCGCGACCGTCTCCCCGGCGATCCGTTCATGCTCCTGCGGAAGCCACCCGACGAACGCATCCGCGGGGGCGACACTGACCACACCGCCGAGCGGCTCCAGATCCCCCGCCAGGATCCGCAGCAGCGTGCTCTTACCGGCTCCATTGGCGCCCACCACGCCGACCACATCACCCGGCGCCACGGTCAGATCGAGCGACTCGAAAAGGGTGCGATGGGCGAATCCGCCGGCCACATTTTTCGCGACAAGCGTTGCGGTCATAGCTCTATCGTCGCATCACTACGCCACGAGTTTCCCGTCACTACAGGCCTCGTGGATCGTCGGGGACATCGACGGCGTGCTGCAGCAGCACTTCCAGCGCGACTACGTCGAGGGTTGGTTCGTGTGTGGCCGCCAGCACTACCGGAGCGGCATGCCCCTCGTGATGGGCCCGCAGCCAATTCGCCGCCGTGACGCACCAGCGGTCGCCGGGGGCTAGACCGGGGAACTGGTACCGCGGCGCCGGCGTGGACAAGTCGTTGCCGATGGACCGTTGATGCTCCAGAAATCCCGGGGTCACCACCGCGTAGATCGTGTGCAGGCCGCGGTCTTCGTCACCCGTCGAACAGCAGCCGTCGCGGTGGAAGCCGATGAGCGGTTCGGTACCGCACGGTTCCAACAGGCCGCCGAGCACGTTGCGATCAGGCATACGACCAGCATCGTCCTCGTGGCTGGGCCGCGACGCCCGAGCCACTTCCTCGCCGGCGCCAACTCCTACGGCACTAACGCAGGCGATGCTCTTCTTCTGCTGCGAGACGCCGAGCTCTTCCTCGCGGCGCTTCTCTTCCTTCTCGATCGATTCTTCGCGTGGCGTCTTGTTCGTCATATCTCTCGTGTCGCCGCGTGAATATCGACCCGGTCAGCCTGTTCGTTCCGGGTGATCGCAAGGGCGGCGTGTAGGTTCTCAATTCTGTTGTCCAAAGCCCCACCGTCTGACCTCATCGTTTGAGGATGTCTCACGCGTTGGCCACTCGGGTTTGTCTCGGTTTCGTGGCCAATTTTGCGAGTGCTCGTCGCCGACAGCATTCAACGCACCCTGACTTACTCCATTCTCGTACTTGGAAATCTGCTGCGCCACCCATTTTCGGTACCGCGCGACCTCTTCATCGAACTCCGTGCTGCGCTCCTTGAGGGGAGTTGCGGGACCGGGTAGTCCCGCGAGCTCACACAACATGGGCTGATAATCCGGGTCGAGGCCCTTGTGGCAGGCGCCGCAGAGGGTGAGGAGGTTTTCTTCCGCCGTCGGACCGTCCATGCGCCATGGGATGAGGTGATGCACGTGTGGCTCAAGATCGACGTGGTCCTTCGCCCTGCGACCGTAAATCACGTATCGGTAATTGTCCCGCTTGAGCACCTGCATACGAAGTTTTCGGCTGGGGCACGGCGCTCTATCGCGTCGTAGGGGAAGTGTTGAGTTCCCAGGAAACCGACGCCTCCAACCTCCACGCCGACGTCGCGCATGCACTCGGAAGGACCAATCACGTCGGGTATGTGTTCCTCAGCGAACTCCTTTTCGAACAGCGCGTTTCCGCCCCATCTAAAGAAGGCCTCGAACGCAAGAACATCGGCGTGGGCCACTAGTCGAAAGTCCTGTCGTGTTGGGGGGTAAGCCACAGGCGTGCACCGTGTTTAGGGACGGTGGTGATGTTGCGGACCCACGGAGTTTCAGAGGCGAGGTGCTTGGCGGGGCTGATGGTGAACCGCCCGAAGATCTCTTGCAGGATCACGGTTCCCTCGGTGAGCGCGAATCCTGCACCCAGACATCGGCGTACACCGCCCCCGAATGGCAACCAGGTGTTCGAGGCCACGGTGCCGTCCAGGAAGCGGGTGGGGCGGAACTCAGCGGGCTTGCGATGTGATTCCTCACTGTTATGCGCCAACAGGATCGAGGTATTGAGCACCATCCCCGCGGGTAGGTGCCAGCCGCCGATCTCGGTGGGGGTAGTGACTTTGCGTGCTGTAGAGACGATCACCGTGTGCCGGCGCATCCCTTCCTTCAGGACCGCCTCCAGGAAGCGGTCATCGCCACGCGATGCTGCATCCACGGCCTCGGCCTGGATCTTCGGGTTCTGGGCCAGTTCCCACAGCGTCCACGACAGCGCGGCCGCGGTGGTTTCATGTCCGGCCAGTAGCAGGGTGATGAGTTGATCGCGCAGTTCGGCATCGGTTAACGGCGTGGCAACGTTGGCGCCGCTTTGCAGCAGCCGCGAAAGCACATCGGTGCGGCTAGCGAGATCGGAAACGCCGCGGCGGCTGGCGATTTCGCTATAGAGGATGTCGTCGATCTTGCGCTGGTTGTCGTGAGAGCCCTTCCAGGGCTGGATGTGTTTGAGGGCCGGGTTGAGCCTTCCCGCGAAGATCACTGGGTGGATGTTGACAATCCGGTCCAGACGGTGAGTCAACTCGGACTTTGTTTTTGGATCGGTAACCCCGAACACGACCCGCACAATGATGTCGAGGGTCAGTGCGTTCATACAGTCCAGACCCCTGATGGGCGCTCCGGTGTCCCACTGGCTGATGTGCTCGCGGGTGACGGTGGCGATCATGTCGCGGTACCCCCGCAGGGCCGCCGAGGTGAAGGCGGGCATCAGCAGAGACCGCATTCGTGCATGCTCGTCCTCGTCGGTGATCAGCACTGAATGCTCACCCATCACGAGCTTGAGGATCTGGTTGCCCTCACCGGCGTGCAGAACTTTTGGGTCCGCGGCGAAGATCTCCTTGATGTGCTCGGGGCGCGTGTAAACCACCAAGTTGTCCGCGTAAGGCGGCACCTGCAGCGAGAACACATCCCCGTACCTGCGGCGCATCGCCGGCAAGAACCGTTCCCGGAACTTCAGGTACAGCACACTCTGCACAAACCGCGGCAGCCGCGGCCCCGGCGGCAATGCTGCTGTCACCGCTGGGACTGCCCAAATTCGGGCACGTCGACCCCCGGCCACACCAAATCCTTGTCGGCGCACGCCTGACGCAGCGCATCAATGAACGCCACGGCATCACCGGAGGCGCCCGTGAAGTCTTCAGGCCCCATCACGACCTGGTAGCCCTGGACCGTCTGGGCCACCACCGCAGGAGTCCGATCACCCGTGAGCTGCGCGATCTGTGCGGATCGCTCATTGCGATGCACCAGCTCGATCGGCACTCCCAACGTGCAGGCGAGGTCTTTCCATTGCGGGTTGGTCCGCACCCCGCGGTGCGTGATATCGCACAGCGCGCAGGACGCGGTCCCCTGCAGCTTGCCCAAGGCCCAGGCCAGATTGCCGCGCACACCACCGTCACCGTTGTAGACGCCGACGAAACCCACAATCTCGTTTGCCATACCGACTCCTAAATTGATGTTCAAACGTTTGTACTAAACGAATGTTTATCACGATAGTATGTGGGTATGCAAGACTCGGCCACCGTTCGCGACAAACTGCTGCAGGGCGCCGTCGATTGCCTGCAGGAACGCGGCTACGGCAATACCAGCTCGCGCGACATCGCCAAAGCGGCCGGCGCTAACCTCGCTTCGATCAACTACCACTTCGGCAGCAAGGAAGCCCTGCTCAACGACGCGTTAGGTCTGTGCTTCGCGACATGGAACCAGCGTGTCCAGCAGGCGTTTGACCAGAGCACTGCCGCTAGCCCTTACGAACAGATCCGCGCGGTATTGGCCGCCACCGTCGATTCCTTCGAGCAGATCCGGCCCGCCGTTCAAGCGTGTATCGAGTCCTATGCCCCCGCACTGCGCTCACAAGACTTAAGGGAGCGCCTCGCCTCTGGTTACGCCGAGGTTCGCCAGCATTCAGTTGATCTGGCCAAGGCTGCGCTGGCAGGAACAGACATCGAACCACCCGAGTCCTTGCCCACGATCGTCACGGTATTGATGGCCATCATCGATGGCCTAATGATCCAGTGGATCTCCGATCCGGACGCGGTCCCCCGCTCCGGGGAGATTCTGGAGGCCATCGCCGCGATCGGAACTGTCGTGCCAGCGAACGACAAAGCGTCGTAACGGCTATCGGGCTTCTTACAGGCTAGAGGCATCTTCGCTGCGCTCGACGCGATCCTTACGAGGCGCCGCTCCCGGGATGAGCATCGGCACCCGGCTGCTGTATTCACGGTAGGGCTCGCCCAGCTCTTGGCGTAGATCATGCTCTTCGAACTGCAGCGCAATCAGGATGTATACCGTTGTGGCTACTGCAAATAGCAAGTGCCCGGCTGTCATTGTGGGAGCAGCCCAGAACGCGACGATGAAACCGAGCATCAGAGGATGGCGCACCAGCCGGTAGAGCATCGTCTCCCGGAAAACGAGATGACTGTAGGGCGTGTGCTTCCAGGCGAGGTAAATCTGGCGCAGCCCAAACAGGTCGAAATGGTTGATCATGAACGTCGAGGCCAGCACGATGGCCCACCCGAGCCAAAACAACGCATGCAGGCCGATCCGGCCAGGTGTCCAGCTCACATCCCAGATCACGGCAGGCATTGTGCGCCACTGCCAAAACAGAAGGACCAGAAGAAGACTCGATACCAGCACATAGGTGCTGCGCTCAACGGTTGACGGCACGAATCGCGTCCACCAACGCTTGAACAATGGCCTGGCCATCACGCTGTGGGGTATCGCGAACAAGCCCAGCAGAACCACATTCACCACGAAAGCTTCTGTAGCCGAGGAGATGAGACCGTTGTCGACGCTGCGCGGCACAAGGAAGTTCCCCACGAAGGCAATCGAGTAGAGGAACGATCCGAGGAAGATCACGTAGCTGATCGCCCCGTACCCAATGGTCAATACCCGTCCCATCGCGGTCCTCCTCAGGTTGTTCAAGAATCGCTTCAAACAGGCTGCGCAAGACCGGAACAGCCCTGGCATGCGCCACCAGCCGGTACCATACACAACCATATTCCAAAGATCTATGGAAAGAGCGAGGGTGGGACACGTCATGAGCCCGGAAAAGGTCGCGCTGTACGAAGCGTTCGCGGCCAGCGGCAAGGCGCTGGCCAGCGGCAAGCGCCTTGAACTGCTGGATCTACTGGCTCAGGGCGAGCGGACGGTGGAGGCGCTGTCCAAAACTGCCGGGCTGAACGTGACCACCACCTCGGCGCATCTGCAGACCCTCAAACAAGCGGGCTTTGTGGTGGCCCGCCGAGATGGGCCGCGCATGTATTACCGATTGGCCGGTGACGATGTGGCACAACTACTAGCGCTGCTCCGCAAGGTCGCCGAAGCCCACCAGCCCGCAGTCCCGTATGCCCGCGACGCCTATCTAGGCACCCAAGAGTCCGCAGAGATCACGCGCGAAGAGCTGGTGAGGCTGGTCCAGTCCGGCGAGGCGGTGGTCCTGGATGTGCGACCAAGAGAGGAATACCTCGCCGGCCACATCCCAGGCGCAATCTGCATCCCGGTCAACGAACTCACCCAACGGATCGCCGAACTACCTACAGGCGCCCAGATCGTTGTCTACTGCCGCGGCGAGTACTGCGCCATGGCCTACGACGCCGTCCAAATGCTGACCGACCGGGGCCGACGGGCTATCCGCCTCAGTGACGGCATGCTCGAATGGCGACTAGACGAACTGCCCGTCGACGCAGGAACACCACAGTGACCACCCACTCCTCCACCAATCACTTGAGAAGATGATCCCAAATGCCAAATCACCCATCAGATCTGGCTGCAGCGCAACGTGAGCACTGGCAAGACACCTACCAGCAGCACCCAGGCATGTACGGAGCCGAGCCATCCGAAGCGGCGCGGCACGCAGCTCAGCTCTTCAAGAACGCACGAGCAGAGCGTGTTTTAGAACTTGCTGCCGGGCACGGACGCGACGCGCTCTACTTCGCACGCGAGGGATTCACCGTAATCGCCACGGACTTCAGCGAAGTCGCCATAGAGCAGATCCAACTAGCCGCCAAGGCACAGCACTTGGAGGCCAACATTTCGGAGATCGTGCACGACCTCCGCGAACCCCTCCCGCTCGGCTCCGGATCAGTTGACGCCGTGTACGCACACATGGCGCTGTGTATGGCATTGTCTACCAAAGAGATTCACGATGTAATCGACGAAATCTGGCGCACCCTGAAACCGGGCGGAAAGCTCATCTACACGGTCAGGCACACCGGCGACGCCCACTACGGCGCCGGGCAGGACTGTGGCGACGACATCTTCGAACACGGCGGCTTCGCAGTGCACTTCTTCTCACGCCAGCTGGTTGACGATCTCGCTCAAGACTGGGTCCTCGACGACGTCGAACCCTTCGACGAGGGCGACCTGCCCCGTCGTATGTGGCGAGTGACCGCTACCAAACCGAATGTCCAACCGTCGTCACCGCCCGACAGCCCCGCCGGATAGAGCTCAAGTCTCACTTTTGTGGCCAATTGGCCAAGCAGTGGCCATCAGAACTGAGAATTGGCCATTCGAATTGAGAACCTACATGTAGGTTCTCACATTCCGTGTCATCTCTCAATGACTTGAACTGCGGCTATTCAAGCTGTCTCGCGTCATGTCGTCGGGGTTCCGTCTCAAGTTCGTGTCATTTCTTCGGCGACCAGACCAACCACATACCACCGGTCGCGTTCATCGAAAGCATCACCGCCGACGGCGTTGACGATGCCAACCACTCGCACACTAAGTCCAGGCGAGTTTCTGCACAGATCGACGACGAAAAGCCGGCACACACGGCCGCAGTTTCGTCGCTGGGTATCGGCGCGGTCGCCGAGCGCCTACGCAAAATCGCGTCCCTGGAAGCGGTTGTCGAACACCTTTGTTCAGCGGAGTTCGATGCTCAGATAGCCGTGACCGTCGATCAGCTGCCGCTGCTACCCATCGTGACCCGGCGAGCCCATCATCGACCTAGATAAGGCTGGCCCACCCGTGAACGGACCCGATGAGTACCAGCGGCTCACAAGAAGGACTCGTGCCCAGTGCCCAACAGCGTTCCCAGGCAGCACGCCAGAAAATCACCAAAGCCGTCCGCCAAATGCGAAAAGGTACTAGCGATTAACGTCAATTCCGTCGCGCGATACGCGGCGGTGGCCCGCAAACCATGTACGACCACCCAGATCTAACCCGATTCCGGATCGAGCATTATTGCCGCGCTGCGACAGATCACCACCCTCAAATCCGACCACCGCGCCCAGATCGCCGAACTGAAAGCAACGATCAAAAGCCGGGCAAAGACCTGGCGGTGGCGGCACCGTTTGAGCCCGCGTGGATGGCCACTGGCTGGCACTGCGCATCGTCGGGCCGACACGGTGATTGGCCTGATCTACGATCTTGCTCGCCTCCTATCTGATACAACTCTGTCGACAACTGTCAACGGGAGCTGTCTCTTGTAGCAGATCTGGTCATGTTCTGTTCGGGGGAGCTAATTGATGCGGTGTTTTCCAGATGAATAGGAGAAGCGAGGGGGCGCCAAGGTGCACTTTCTGTGGGCGGGCATGCGCGCGGCCGTCTCACGCCGCTAGGCGACCGGCCGGATTGCAACCAACACCGCAGTGCTGACAAATTCTCTGTTCTCAACCTAACGAATCAAATGGCCCCGAGCAACCGGACCCTCACCTTTAAACTGTGGACGATGAACGCCCGCGAGGGTAACGAATTACTTCCCTACGCAGACCTGTTCGCGGCTATAGCAGCTCGGCAATCACCTCAAACTCTGCAGGCCGTCTCCAGGGATCTCACCTTCGCGATCGACCTGGAAGAGTCTCTCGACGAGAAATCCGACGCTCGGCTCACTGATCACCGCGTGTTCTACGGCACCATCGTTGCCGGAACCCCCGACGAGGTGCCTGTCTACTTTGACTATCGCACCGGGCAGACAGACAGCGGGACCACCCCCGACGGAAAGTGGCTCGCGCAGGTTTCCGTGATCGTGGTGTCGATCACGCCAGCAGATCGGTTCATCGCGTTCGAGAGCGCACGAAACGGAATCACCTCCGCTCGGCTAGCCCGGTACTTTCAGCTTCTGGCAGAACAGATTTGGAAAAAGCGATCAGTCGAATTCGACATCAATCCGGTGCAGTCACCCTCACTGCTCACCGAAATAGACTCCTTCTCACGGATCCGTGAGGCCACTGCCACAGTGACACGGCCGAACTTCGACTGGGATGATCAAAGCCACAAGCTGGCCGACCTCGCAGACGAATCCGGTGGCCACGAGGCTGAAGCCACAGTACGGGCCGCACGCGGACAGACCCTGAGCACCAAGAATGGCATCGTAGCAGCGATCCGAAGCTCCCTGACAAATGCCACCTCCGCCATGAGTAAGTTCAGAATCACCGGCCGCAAGGCAAACTCGGACAAGGAAACTACGGTCACCAGCAGCAAGCATCAGCAACGCACATTCGTCAAGGTTCCAACCACTACCGATGCTGATATCGAGGGCGTGGTACGCGATCAGGTGCTTTCATTTATTGAGTCCGCGCGTGTGACATTCACCAACAGGCAACAGAGGTAGCAACCGATGGCCAAGTCCCGTCTGATCGCCTCGCGATGGAAGCGGATCGTGAAACATCCCAACTTCTACGTCTCGATCTTGGCGGGTCTTGTGGTCTTCGGGCTCATGTGTGGACTTCGGCTCAAATCACGCCATGTTGATGTCAAAGTGGCAGAGCTTGCTGGTCCGCTACTTTCTTTCACCTCAATGGGTTTCGCGATCGCTCTGGCTGCTGTAGCCCTTATCCTTGCTATGCCGTTCGATCGGGTAACTGCACTGCTGGTCATCAACACACTCAAATCCCCACCCACACAGATCGTCGAGGGCAGCACTGGATTCGCCGCTGTGGCCACAGCGACAGAAGCTCCGAATGTTGGGGATGACGCTGAAAACAGCTCGGCGTACCTCGATTTGGTGTCGGTGTTTCTGATTACGGCAGTAGCCAATGTGATCGCTTCGGGGGCAACGATTTTGTGGGCCGTAGTAGCCGGTGGCGATCCGCTGTTGACCAGCCATGCTATCGAGAACAGCCTTCTAGCGGCTTTAGTGACGACTACGGCAACATACTCGGGCGCCCAAATGCTCACGGCCATCAAGACGTTGTACCAAGTCGCGGTCGTTATCAACGGGGTGATGCGCAAGCGGATTAAGACCGCCAGCACCGCGGCCGCCGATAGCGAAGCGCCAGACGCCGAGTAGGAGCGGCGTTGGCGCGGGCACACGATAAATCCGCTGAAGGCTTGTGTGGCGGCCATGAGAATGACCCATCCGGCGGACGTGGCCGGGGTGGTGTGCCACAGGTCAACGCCGTAGTGTGCTCCTCAGTCAGCCGACCGCCGCGAACTGCCGCGCGGCCGCCAGGATCCGTGGGCCCGAGATATCGAGATCTCCCTCGCGCAGCGAGCGCGCCGGCGAGACATCCCCGAGCAAGGGATTCAGACCCTGGAACCATGCCTGCGCAACATCCTTCGAGTCCCGCGACATGATGAGCCGGACCGCACGGAGCGCCAAACGCATCCGCTCGACATCCTCGACACCGCTGACGGCGCGGCTACCGTCAGCCCACTGCCGCACGGCGCGCGTTTCCTTGACATTGCCCAGGTAGGCGACCAACTTCAGGCCCAGCAGGCTTGCGAGTTCGGAAACCAACGCGGGTGTGGTCATGGTCAATGCCTCGTGGTATGCGGTGAGGTCGGGCGTTGATATGGAATCAAAAGTCACGGCAGCCACCTCCTGAGCACAGGATAGATCACACGCATGATCCCAACATGAATCACGTACCGGGCGGCTCTTGGCCGCCGAAGATGCGCTGCGACGGCGCCAGACTCCCAGGCTGGCGCCATCACCGTTTTAGGTACGCTGCACTTCCGGGTCAGTAGTCTGCAGAATGCGCTTGAGGGCGACGGCGACTCTGTCGTCCGTGTAGATGCGGCCTTTGCGTTGAGTCCAGCCGCGTACTGCGGCGGCGGCGTTCTCTGGATCGCGAGCGTCCTGCCGGGTGGCGACCCAGTGCGTGCTAGCTAGCAGTTCGACCCCGTACGGTCCTTCGAATCCGTTGACGGTCTGCAGGACCGCGTCGATCGCAGTGGTGACACGCGTGGCGTTAGGGTGCGATTCAAGGAAGGCATCTAGCTCTTGAATTCCGCTGTCGGTGAGGGAGATTGGGTCATAGCTCAGTGCTTTGGCGGTACCGTCGCCAAAGCCACGGGTGTAGGCGCCCTCCATGTTAAGCAGCAGGTGGCGGACTTTCTCGCTATAGGGGCCGTAGCGATGTGGTTTGAACGCCAGCTCCAGCTGCGGTTCGATCGAGTCAGCGAAATACATGAGCTTCTGGATTTCCAGGTGCGAGACCCCGGTGGCGTCTTCCCAGGGCTCAACTGCACGGCGCTTATCTAAGTAGCGGCGTAGCGCATCGAGCAACATAGCTCTACCCCAGGTCATTCGGATGTTTTGGGGCGGAGCCAGCAGACGGATTCCTCCCGCGGGCGGATAAAGCACAACGTGCACATCGGGGACTTCATTGAATGCGGCGATAAGGCGGGGCTCAACATCTGACCAGTCCAGTCCGCCGTTTCCGGCGCCCAGCGGCGGAACTGCGATCGAGGTGATGCGGTGTTCGCGGATCACTCTGATGAGATCCGTGAGGCCGTCATCGATGTAGGACAGCTGCGACGGTGCACGCCAATGCTTCTTCGTGGGGAAGTTGATGATGTACTCGGGGCCGTCTAGGTGCCCTGTTCGAGTCAGGAACATTGACCCGACAGTGACTTCGCCTTGTTTGCAAGCCTTCTCGTAGGCGGTGAAGGTGTCTGGATAGCGGCGCTTGAACTGTAACGCGATACCTTTGCCCATAACGCCAACGCAGTTGACAGTGTTAACCAGGGCTTGGGTGTCGGATTCGAGGAGGTCGCCGTCGCCGTATGTGATCAAAAGTGCCTCCTTACTGGTAGTACATCTGTGGCTGGACTCTATAGTCGCGCGTACCGCCGACATTCTGAAGCAGGACCTGAGCTGCGTTCAGGGTCTGCGAGTTCGAGCAGCAGATATGCCTAATTAGATCAATCGGCAGCGGGCCTTGAACTAGGACCTCCGCTGACCGGCGGCTTTGGCGGTTACGGTCGTCGTCGGTGTTGAACCAGTCTCGTTGGCACAGCAACTCGAAGTCGACAAATTGCCCAAGGGTGTCGATGTCACAGCTGTACTGAGTGAATTGGGCGGCAGCGTTGCCGTCGCTGGCACACCAAGTCAGGCCGGCTTCGATGATGTCGCCGAGCGCCAGACCGAGGTGGACGAGAGGGCCGTGGCCCCCTTTGTAGTCCCCACGGCCACTGCAAACCACCAGCAACATGGGGGACTTGGCTGCTATGTAGAACGGGACGTGTTCGCTGACCATGGCCGGTGGATAGTCCTTATGCGGGAGCACGAGGTTGAAACGACGGCGGTGCTTCACCTCATCGTTGGCGACACTGGCGCAAGGGCTGACCATCGAATCAGGCAACAGAGCGCCCTGTCTAATAATCCCGGTGAGGTTTTCGATGTGTGTGAAATGCCACACGATCCAGTCTCGGGGTGCCTCACGCCGCGGGCCGCCATGGCGGCCCACGAAACCGGAATCGGGAAACAACATCATCGACATGGCAGTGCCCCCCACTTTATCTAGCCGAGCGAGTCTCGGTTGGGACCCAACACTCGAGTTATGAATCCGTCGACTGGCGTCGATTGCAGCGCACAGGTGGCGTCTGTGGGTCCGGAACAACGCCCGGACCACCCCCAATGCGCGCAATGCGGACGACCCACCCCTCCTGACTCACAATGCATCAGACGGTGTGGTTGTGTCGACCAACATCATCTATCGGAGCCTTATCCGGAAGCGGCGCGCAACCGAACGGACGCAGCAACGGTACGTGTGCGCCAACCATAGCGGCTCAGGTAGCCGGGGCAGCCGATGTAGCGCGCGGACCGAACTCAGGGCAGGTCGCCAGGCACGGCTAGCTACACGGTTGCCTGCCAGCTCTCGATGGCTACTTCAGCTTCGCTGTCGGCGTTCTCGCGAAGTGCTTCCCAGTTCGGCTTAGCTGTGCGGGTGCCTTGCGCAAGTACCGCAGCTCTGACCGCCGACAAAACATCTCCGTGACCTAGGGTCAATCCGCCGTGGTGAAGGGTACGGAGTTGCTGCAGAACGCTGGCGCGGGCCTGCGCAGGGCTTCGAGCTTCGAGCTTCACCTGGTCGGATTTTCGGCAGACAACGATGATGTCAATGCGATTAGGTGTGGCAGCTGCCGCTTTAGTGAGGCTCGTTGTTACCTCCGCTACTACCGGCCGTATTGCTGTCACAGCCAATCTCGCATCATGTAATGAAGCCATCAAGGCTTGCCATCCCATGCTCCGGGATTGATGGAAGCTGAAAACAACAAGGCCATCATTCCTGAGGACCCGGAAGCATTCACGCCAAACACGAGAGGCCATCCGACGAAATTCTATTGGTGAGGTATTTTGAACCTCATTCTCATCCCGCGTAGTCGCAGCTTGCGAATATGTGGAATAGGGTCTGATCGGCGCCATCCAAGCATGGAAAAAGTCAGCCAGCTCCGAATAGTGAACACTATCGACGTAAGGGGGGTCCGTGACAACGAGCGACACTGATTTATCCGGCATATCTGTGGTCCCTCCATCACCGGTGACCACGTAGGCGCTATGGCGGTCCGCTTCGAACTCCGCCCAGCTAGATACGATCCGCTGCTTGATCGGGCGCGACTGCGCTGGAACGGCTTCCACCTTATTGTTTCCGCGCTCAACGAAATCTGTCGGTTCATCTTTATACCGTTGAGCCCTCAGTAAACGGCTTAACGCATCTGCGAAGCCACCGGAACCGCCCGACGCTCCCCAAGGATTTCCCTCAACGGAGCATCGCTCCGGGCGAAGCACATGATTGTGGAAAATTGATCGGACGGGCCCAGTTCCCTCCCCTTTAAAGGAGCAGAACAGATTGTGATGCTCTAGTGTTCGACCGAATGCTGCCGCGATCGCTTCACGCTCAGCACCGCCGGAGGGTATGTCTTTTATGGCCGCTGCGATTATCCCCAGACAATACAGCTGACGGTCGTTAAAGAAGCTTCCCCAAGTTCGGTACCCCCAACGCAGGGCTTGTGCAGTATTCGTTCCCTCCTGCAGCAATCCGTCTGGCGCGACTAGTAGTTGTTGATCAGCATTGGCTAAAAGCTTGCTGGCACGCTCATACAGTCTGATGTCGAATTCGTCGATAGCCCGGTACTCACGACCACCATCGCTGGTTCTGACTACCTTGGCGTACATCCGCCGCGGGGGCGGAACACCGTCGAGAACTTCTATGACCGCATTGCGATGCCCGCGTGAGCATCTGAAGTAACGACCGCTGCCCGACCCGGTTTGCATAGGTCCGTCGAAGCAAAAGGACGCCTTGCACGACTTGCAATATCCCTTGCTGTCGCGGTCGAGCCTGACTGGACAGATTGCATGGCAACAGGGGCAGGTCGCTTGGGCTTGCGGTACGCGGCGCGGGTACGCATGCTTGGCGAAGATGTAGTTAGAAAAGAGTTCCACCTCGTCGTCACATGCAGCGCATCGTGCTGTCGCAACCCAGAAGTAGTGCAGAACGGGGGCACCGTCGACGGCGACATGGAGCGCGTCGATCTCGGATCGGCAGCGGGTCTGCACCTCGTCGAACATGCCTTTCAAGGTCGGCACATCCCATGACTGCAATGCTTGGCGTTGAGTCAGGGTGGCAATCGGGTTGATGTCCCGTCCAACAACACGCGCACCGAGCTTTACAGCCTCAACCAATGTTGTGCCTGAACCCGCGAACGGGTCGTAGACGATCATCTCCTGAAGCGGCGCCGGGGCCTTTGAATCCACAACCGAGCGGCGTAACAACTCTCGGAACACCGACCCGAGCCGCCGGGCCCACCATTTGTGGACGTAGGTCGCGGGGCGGTGCAGTTCCTTACGCCACGACTCGTGCTCGGCGACTCGCCCAAGCGACACGGGCAGTGAACGGCGTTCGATCGAAACCGTGTCGACGATCGACCCTGCCGCGCGCTCTCTCACCGGTATGCCCCCTCAGTCATTGCCAGGCCAGTTCCCCGCCGAGGGCAGGTAAAGGCTTCTCCTGTTCCGGCGTAGAAGTAGCCTCGCGGAGCCATCACGCTGCACACCGGTCACGGTAGGCCTCCGCGTCGAATACCGCGGCACGACGCGCCGAATGATCACACGTTGCGCAGGTCGAAGTGGTTGTCGCCTCTCCCAGCTAATGTGAACCACCACACACTTGATGTAGGCGAGAGGGGGAACATGGCCTATCTGGATGTGTTGGTGCCGGCGATCACCGACCCCGACGACTTGCTGGAACGTCTACGCCGCCGGCGACTGACAGATGGTGGTTCGACGGTTGACCCTGGCCCCCTTGATGAAGCTACCTTGAATCTCGTACGCCGCGCTGTGGGCCAATGCGATCGAGACCTCGTGCTGGCCCTACCGCAAGGACGCCACGACATAGCCATTGTCCTCGGTGTACTTCTCCAATTAAGTCGCCTCGGCGCGCGAATGAGTAATCGATTCCAAGATGATTGGTTCGACGGCCCTTTGATGGTCGTCGGTTTGAATGTCAACCTGACCGACCGCCTTCGGCGGCTGAAGATCGGCGCTGAGAACCTCTCCGAAGCTCTGCGCGTTCAGCGCGTCCGCGCAGAGGGGTCGGTGATAGATCTCAAGGGCACCGTCAGCCCGGCCCGCGCATGGAGCGACGGCCTCCTTTATCTCAATACATCCCTCGGCTGGCCGCAGCTCAAGCAGGTACGCCCCGGCCTGGTGATCATCGATCGGACTAGCTTCCGCAACTCGGAGACGCTCGACTCCGCGCTGACCTGGGCTGCAAGTCACCAAGCACGACGAATCATGGTGGTCAGCGCGGTGGGAGAGCCCTTGCCGCCCAGCTTGCAAAATACAGCTCGATGGCTGCATTGGGGCTGGACCCCCGGGCTTCGGCGGCAGATTTCCAGGGAACTGGGACATCCCCCTGACTGCGGCCCTTTGTCGACCAATGCACTGCTCAGCGGCATAGACAGTCGGGTTCTGATTGCCGAGTATCGGGCGCCCGAATTCACACGCCTGCGTCGGCGCTGCCTTCGAGGCGTCGCTGCCGCGCGGCGTACGAACCTCCCCTTTCCGCCGAAGCTCGCTGCCGCAGTCCAACTCATCAACCTAATTGGCGGAACCTGGGGAAAGCTTTCAACCGCAGATCAATGCGCGGTCCAAGAGCCCCGTGGAATGAGCACGGCGACACTGCGCAAGAACCTTCAAACCATCCACCACAACGATCTGTCCAATGATTGGGCAGGTTTTCGTGAAACGCACTGGCCGGACCTGCGCAGGGACGCCATCGACCTTTTCGAACTGATCGAAGACTACAACCCCCGTTTCGAAGTACTTCGCGGAGTACTGGAATACATTGCTACACAACGTGATTCTGCAACAGTCACGGTTCGCACCCAGCAGCGATCCGGGGCACGGGCGTTGCTCATTGACCTAATGTCTGCCGATCCGGACCTTGCTGCGGTCATCAACGAAACCGCCGAACCCGGCAGACTTGCGGTGCTCCCATACAGCGGCCGCATACGGTGGACCTCGACACCCTCGTTGGAGCTACACCTCGGTGTGCCTCCGCCATGGCATCGCGCTTGTCTCATGGGTGGGGAAGCCACCGAGCAGGTTCTCGTGGCCGATCCTGAGGAGAAGATTTGGGCTGCAAGAGTTCTCCGCGAGCTCGACTCCGAATGGAAGGATATCCTCGACCGTAGCGCTGGCGATTTAGGATTTGACCCGCCATCTGGCCACCATATCCGGGCGGCTGGCACCATCTACGGCCCAGTGAACGTTGATGCTCGCGGCGAGGCCGACGACGACTCGCCGATTCCTACACTCGATTTGGCTAGCATCTTCGCGGACTTCGCTTGCGCCGTTGATGAAGTCCAGCCTCAAGACAGTCAGCTCCTTCATTCCTCTACACCCGGTGGAGCACGCAGCGTCCTCGCTCGCCCGATCAGGCTGGAGCCCGGCGACAGCGAATACTGGCTGCCCACCGATTCCACCGCGGAAGTTCTTGTTGGAGACCGTTATTCGTCCACACCTGTCTCATCCCTTGCGCCCGGAATGACTCTCCTCATTCCCCGTGGCGAAACCCGTGATGCTCTATACAGCCGGCTCCTACAAGCTGCACACCAAGACGCCGACGTCAAAGCAGTAACACTCATGTTGCAACGTTTCCGAAATGCCACACGGGATCTGCACAACGAATGCGGTACCTGGGATGCTGTTATGCGTGCCCTCCGCAGTCGTGGAAGCACAATCAAGGCGGGCAACACCTGCCGTGACTGGGCCGATGGCCGGATCATCGCCCCCGATGACATCACGGATATACGGCGGGTGGCCTGGCTGACGAAACGTCATGATCTAACGAACGATCACACCTGGCAACGCATGGGCGCTATGGCCGCCGAACTTCGACGACTTCACCGCGGACTTGGGCGAGTACTCAACGACGCTATCGCGGAGGTATCTGCCAACCGCGCCGGCGCGAACCTGCGAAAACTCTCCGACATGTGCGGGGGAATAGATCCCGCTGAGGTGCTCGAGGAGTTTGAACTCCGCCAGGTGCGTTCTGTCGGCGCCGCAACGAGTGTTCCCGCGGCCCAGCTGCGCAGGATTACTCCCCGCCCCCATCAAGCAGGTTAAGGAGTCAACACATGCGTGGAGCTGCACAACGCATTCCATCAGCCCCTACTGATGCATCCTTGAAGAACCGCCGGGAGGCCAGCGTCGTCGACTGGCTTATCGATCGGCTCTCGGTACGCCTAGCCGATCGCACCGATATCCGGCACAGCCCGCCCTGGGAACCCAAGCACAACGTATTACTTGGAGTGTTAGAACCCATCTGGGTCAAACCAGCGCCATTTGCCAAAGATGGCACCACCTCGGAGGACTCCGCAGATCCCGACGCTTCTTCTGACAGTGCGCAGCACCCGGAACGTGTCGACGTACCAGCGCTAGGCCTGAGTTTTCGAGTGAGCGCTCACAACAGCGATGCCGTCGTACTCGATATCGATATGGCGTTCGCCCTGTATCTCGAAGAAATCGCAGACCTTGAGGAACAGCGAACCTATCTGGGCAGTCCCGAGCCAAAAACCGAGGACGAGAAGGGAATTGACCCTAAGGCTGCAGCTGAGGTCACGGCGTCGGAATCACGCTCCCCCGCCGAAGCTGCCAGCGCATCGGGAAAGTCCCGTAGACGTCCAAAGAAGACCCGCTTACTTGGGGCGTGGCGACGACGGGACGTCGCGATACCTCGCACTCGAGTTGAGATTCCGCTCGACGGAACCGTCGTTGAAGTGCCGAACGTGGCCAACCGACTCGTCGAAGACATCATCAACGATCACTACGCCAGCTCTGAGGCGATGCGCCCGCTTCGTGTTAAGCGCAACGAGATGCCCCGTAGCGCTTTGGCCGATGAGGCGAGCTTCGCCCTGGCCTTAGCTGAGCTACTCGACTGGGATTGGCAGCCCACTGAGTATCCGGATCTCGAATTGACCGCTTTCGCGCAACCCTTAGGGGCGCGGGAATACCTGGTCTCGGTCTTCCTGCGCAATGTCACGCATGTCGAGGGTCGGCCACAGCAGGACATGTCCGTCTACGACTGCCGTCTCACCGTGCATCCCACAGCGGCGACCCCGATCGTTGCACAGCGGTTCGAGTTAGCCCCGGACGATTACCAACTTGCAGATCTCGCCGATATCGTCGGTCATGGCACTGGCTGTGTGGCGGTCCGTACACCTGAGGGAGGCGTACGGTCTGAGACGCTGCCCACGCACGTACAGTCCGTCGTTGAACCGCGCGATGACCACGTAACACCGCCTCGGTGGGATGAACTCGCCTCCGATCCCACCGCCATCCTGACAAGTGTCCAAGAAGCGATGGAAGACTACGAAACCGAGTTCGGACGCTTCCTACGGTCGATCCAAGACCAACCACACCACGCCGAGGTAGCGCGCGACCTCACACAGTTCTCCGATGAACTCCGCCGATTCAAACTTGGTCGGCAAGCGATGCACGAAGATGCCCGCCTGGCCCAAGCCTTCCAGTTAGCAAATGAGACATTCTCCCGCGCCAACGCGGATAAGCCGTTTACTACCTGGCGGCTTTTCCAACTGGTCTACATTGTCACCAACCTGCCGGCCCTCGTTGCCCGCGAGCTCAACGATCCTGAGTATCGCCGCGAACTAGACCACGTGGACGTGCTGTGGTTCCCTGCCGGCGGGGGAAAGACAGAGGCGTACCTCGGTCTCATTATCTCCGCGTTGTTCTACGATCGCCTCCGCGGAAAAGACGCTGGAGTCACCGCATGGCTACGCTTCCCCTTACGCATGCTTTCTGTACAGCAGGTGTTTCGAATGCTACGCGTGCTAGTGATAGCAGAGAGTTTACGAAGGGAGGAAAACGTTGGCTCACCCGACGCGGATCCTTTCGCCTTGGGCTATCTAGTCGGTGGAGACGGTACGCCGAACCGTCTCAAATACCCGAAGACGTGGTGGAATGGGTGGGCGCAGGAATCTCGCCTGGCCGCCAAGGGAAATTTCTCCGATAAGCATGCCGCCAACCGGATCGTTACCAAGTGCCCGTACTGCGGAGACGAAAACGTTGCCCTGGTACTTAGAGAACGTGAAATACGGCTAGTGCATCAATGTCGGGCCGAAGGCTGTGGACGAGAATTACCTCTGCATATCACCGATGAGGAGGTCTATCGCTCGCTGCCCAGTATCGTGATCTCCACCGTCGACAAACTCACCGGCTATAGTTGGTATCCGGAATTCACGGCATTTAGCCAGGGGCCCCGCTTCCAGTGCCCGCAGCATGGCTACTTCAGCGTGCCCATCGCTGGAACGTGTTTGGCTGGTCCTGAACACTGCCCTCCTCCCAGACGAGGGGTGAACTACCTCGAGTTGCCTCCACTTAAGGACCCAGTTCCGGCATTAACCATTCAGGATGAAATGCACCTGTTGAAGGAGGAGCTGGGGGCTTTCAGCGGACATTACGAAGGACTTATCGCCGAACTGCAGCGCGGCAGTTCGGCGGCATTGCCGTCAAAAATTCTTACTGCCAGTGCAACTATCGAACAATACAAGGATCAGTTACGTCAGGTATACGGCCGACTTCCTCGCGCATTCCCATCCAGAGGCTTCGAACGCTCTCGCAGCTTTTACACTCACACCACCGCCGATGTACGCCGCATTTTCGTCGGTGTACTGCCACATTATCGCCAAAAAGCCGACGTAGCAGCGATCGTCCAAACTGAACTCCTGCGTGCGGTAAATGAATTAGAAACAAATATCCGACCTGATGCGGAACTTGAGATTTCCGACGAGCTTTGGGGCAAAGCTCCCACCCGGCAGGACTACCTAGACCTTCTATTCGATTACGAGGTCGCGCTTGGCTACGTCAATAGCAAAGCTCACGGTGCAAAACTGGACGAAGAGCTGCGGTTTCTCTCCGACGAGCTCGTCGCGGAAGGCCACGGACCCCTGGCCCGTGCAGTGCTTACCGGCCAGGTGCCCATCCCTGAACTCGCTGACGCCATCGCCCGGGTGCAAAATGACACGCTTGCCACCGACCGAGGACAGCGACTACGCGCTCTCGTGGGCACCTCGGTGATCAGCCATGGTGTGGACCTGGACCGCCTCAACATCCTGATCATGGCGGGGATACCAACCACCGCCGCAGACTACATCCAGGTCACCGCCCGATCGGGACGTACTCACGTCGGATTGGTCGTGAGTGTGTACGACGCCTTCTCGCGCCGGGAGCGGTCCATGTTCAGCAATTTCCACAGCAATCACCGATTCCTTGACCAATTGGTGACACCCGTGCCGGTAAATAAGTACGCATTCTTTGTCGTCGATCGAACGGTTCCCGGTATCGCGCTCGCGTTGTTGCACGACTTAGCCCGCACAGGTGAGTTTGGCGCGCCGATCGAGGGGATTCGAAGTGCCGACAAGTTTCAGCACTGGTGGAAAGCCAACCAGACCGCCATCGACGCGAGGGTAAAGGAGCGTCTGCACCGTTGTTACGCGTCCCCCATCACCGGGGTGAATGATCCCAGTATGGAAGCTGAACTCGCTGACCGCGCAGTGAAACAGTGGGACGAAACTGAGCGTAAGGCATTGAGCGTTGCCGCCCGCCAGGCAAATACCACGAACCTGTTTCACCACACTCCGCTATCGAACTTTCATGACATCGACGACCCTGGAGAGTTCTCTGTTGGGATACACAGCCGCGAGGCAGTCTTGCAGCTAACTGGCCGCGGCATTGACAAAAAGGAAGCCGGTGCATCCACTAAAAGTGTTGTGTCACAGAATGTTACGGCCTCTTCAAAGGAGTCTTGATGCTGCGCAGCAAGAGTCAAATACTGTGGGGCTACCTGCCTGGGGCGGTGTTTAGACACGAGGACAGGGTCTACGGACGGGTCGTCGCCGTACACGGTGACAAGCTCAGCGACTTGAATGAGCAAGTCGTCTACGATGCGATTGCCAGCTATCTTGAACAGTGGTCCGACGAATATCGGTATGACCTTCCGATACCCCGCGACAGCGTGACTCGCGACTACCGCATCGTTCGTCCTGAACATGTCGTTTGGGATCTATTTCCCCTCGTTTTTGAGTGCAGCAACCGAATGTGTGGGCGTGTTCGAAGCTTCCGGAGTGCAAATGAGCTAGCTAAGGAACCCCAATGTGGTTGCGGTGGGCGGCTTCAGCAGCTGCGGTTCTACAACGCACACAACTGCGGGCAAATCAGCGCAATCTACGTGCCGAAATGTGCGACACACGGGTATGACGATATGTTCTTCGAGAACACCGGCAGTTTCCGGACTGCCACATGGAGATGCAGGGGCCAGGGATGTAACGGAGGCGTTGTATCCCGTACCAACATGTCTCCTTGTAACTGCGATGCATGGCCAGGCAATGATGGCGTAGTTCGTATGCGGGCCCATACGCTTGATGATTCGCGGGCATACCGCGCCCACTACGTTGATCTCATAAATATTGACTCGTCCGTCTTTCAGACCTATCAGCGTCACCCTTCGCGCGCCCAGATCGCTGTTGCCCATTATTTCGGTGCTATTTCGACTATTCAGCAAGGTATGCGAGAAATAGATACCGGCAGAAATGGTGTGAGAATGAGTGCGTCGGAGTGGGCTGTAAAAGAGCAGCGCTATCGCGCGATGGGGCTTGACGAGGCGGAAATTGCGACGCTCCGAGCATCGAACGGTCCCGTGGCGAGCGGTATCGGCGCTCTTGGCGAATTAGCCGCTAGTATTCAGGACGTTGTTGCCGTGCGTCGCCCGTTTTACGAGCGGGCAGCAGTGTTCGATACCACAGAGGTCCCCCGTGTGACACTGGCACAACAAGCCGAGCTAGCGGCGACGACGGCTGACTTGGAGCGTGCCGCCTCGTTGCAGTCGGCAGTGGCCTACTGCGATGCTCTAGGTGTCCATGAGATCGCGGTCACGTGGGATTTTCCGGTCGCGAAAGTGGCGTTCGGGTACACGCGCGAGAAGCACGGGCCCAATGCGTCGGCGATACGGGGTTTCCGCCACCGTAAGCACCACGATGGTAAGTACCCCGTTTACGCACTCAGTAGCCGCACCGAAGCTCTTCTCGTCACGTTGTCGGCGCGACAGGTCCTCAGTTTTTTACATGCCCGAGGTGAAATAGACTCCGCCCCGGCCGACGAAGAGGCGGCAAGGCGGGAACTCTTAGAGATTTTTGCCTATGAAGAGACCCGCCCGGTTCCCGCCCGGACTGTGCGCGTACTGGTACATACCCTGAGCCACTTGCTCTTACGTGGACTTGATGACGGCCAAGTGGGATTGGCAGAGTCCAGCCTTGCTGAATGGCTCGTTCCCGAAACGTTGACATTCGCCGTATACGCCAACACATTGAAGGCGTTCACGCTTGGTTCGCTGTGGACCCTTCTGAACAACCGGGCGTCGAGCTGGTTGCATAGCGTTGTCGCACGCAGTATTCATTGCGAGAACGATCCCATCTGCTACCAACAGGAAATGCGAGCATGCGAGCGATGCGTCTATTTAACTTTTGGATGCGGGCACTTCAACCACGACCTGAGTCGAGAAGTTGTCTACGAATACCTTCATCACCGTGGAGTTTTCGAAGCTACGACGTCGGGCACCTATCCCACTTCGTGAGAACCAGGATGTCCTGAAAATGGTCACAGCATTAACGCCTTCCTCAATCCTGACGAGGCCCGCCCAACATCACTCGCACCACCACGACGCCGAGCGGACCGAGACCAACGCCACTGATGGCTCGTCCGGGACTTACGCCAGGATAGTCCTGGGGATGACTAGCGCTGGTTTCATGAAGCTGAATCACTGATCGCCCTGGGTGACCCCATGAGTCTTACGGATTAAGTCACGTTCACTGGGAGGTACCGGCATGTCCTTGGACCCGGCCGCGATTACGCTGCGACAAACAGCACAGGCCATGCTGGCGCGGCAGGGGCTCAGAGACCGGCTTTGTATCTTTTTTGAGTTCATGCGCGGCGCACAAGAGGCCGATTGGGAAGCGCTTTCACTCATCGAAGATGAGCCGCCGCGCATCGGCGATGAACGATTTGATTGTCTGCTCGCTGCTGCCGGCGATTTTGTCGCCGCACAGCTCGGCGAGCCGTGTCCCCAGTGGGCTACGGCCGGCACCCGATTTTTGCAGACCCCGTGGTGGGTATCGAACCTTGCCTCAGGACGGCTGTTGGCAATAGCGCACTGCCCCAGAGCTTTCCGTGTACGCGGGATCCATATCGATATTCGCGACCTCACATCCGATGGGCGTAAGTGGCCGCTCTACTGACATCGCAACCTTCGCTCTGGTCGACAAGATCTCGGATATGTCCGGCTGGCAGCCTTACGTGCAGCTATCGGGGTCTTCCGGGTCTACGGTGTTCCAACTAGTGAATGCCGCAATGATCGACGCGCCTAATTCGGTGAGCACCATGGGTTTTCCATATTGGGCGCGCACCAGTAGCGGGCCGTCTAGTTCGCGTTCGAGCCGGCTGATCTGGCTTACCAGAGCGAATTGGCCGACGCGCATCTGATGAGCTGCGGCCCTCAGGGTTGGGTAGGTGCTGGCTGTGGCGAATCGGGAAAGGCGCTCGATGCCGCCGGTGCCCGCTAGCGCTGGTTTGAGGATGCCAGGGGCGTTTTCGCTGCGCCGACGGTCTTGGAGGTGGGCTGTGTGGCTGGGTGTGCCGCGACCTCTCATGGGGACGTGGTGGACTTTGGCCCAGCGCGCCATGTTCGGGGTGCTCATTCCGGTTTCGGCAGCCAGCTCTGGCAGTGTGCGGCCGTTGATCACGTATTGGGTGTACAGCCAGTCGCGCTCGACGACTTTGTGCTGGCGTGAACGCCCGGGAGGCCGGGCGTCGATTCCGTAGCGCGCGGCCAGCCGGGAGACTGCTTTGCGTTCCACGCCATGCATGGCGGAGATATCTTCGAAGCTCAATTTGCGATCGACGTAGAGTTCGTAAAGCTTGTTGTGGGGCAGTGCTTTTTCGAGCTCGATTGCATGCAGGCCGCGTACGCGCTTTTGATCGAAAGTCAACGGTGCTTGCGGCAGAGGGTGGCAGATCAGCATGTGCCGGACAGCTTCGACACTAGTGTTAAGTTGATCGGCGATCTCACCCAGCGCTGTTGTTTGGCGGGTGTGCGCATGGAGCGCGTCGACATCGATCGTTTCCGGATCTATTCCTGGCAGCTGCAATCCGTGCATGATGCTCGGCGGTGGAAACCAACTCACAGGTTCGAATATGTGGTGGCGGGCAAGCAGGTCTCGCGCTTCGAGGTCCAGTGCGGCTGCCAATTGCGGTGTCAGCTGTGCCGGGAAACGATTCAGGTGGGAGATGAATTCGTTCGAGGCGGCGAACCACGGTGCCATATTCACCGGGCTGCCGGTCAGTTGCGCGTACAGGTGGCAACGGACGATGTCCAGCTTTCGGTTGCCGCCCTTAGCGGTTGCGGTGTCCCGGCAGATCCGATTCCAGGTTTGCGCGGTCAGCAAGGTGCTGTAGTCGAGGTCACGTCGGCGCCGGTAGTCGATCGGTGTGCCGTCGGTGTTTAGATGGTCGGCCAATCTGATGATGGCTGCGCGTGTGTCGTTCCAGCATGGGTCTGCCTCGAGGCGCTGCAGGACGTGTGAGAGGGCGTGGCCGTCGGTGCCGCGGTTCATCTCCGCCGTCGCGGCATCTAGCGACAGCCGGCTGTCGGCCAGCAGCACCGCGCACGACAGCGCGGTGGCCAGATTCTGGTGGTCTGTTCGGGGTGGGGATAGTCGTAGCGTCCACGGCATCCACAGTGCGGCAGGCAGCTTGGCGGCGAGCGCACCGATCTGGCCGCTAATTCGGCGGGGCCCGGTGGGCAGTGCCGAGCCGATGCGGTACCGGAGCTGGTCGCTGGGCTTGAGCATCGGGCCCAGCGACGCGAGCTGAATACCGGCCAGGACCACGGTCGTCCTGACGCCCCAGGTGGTGACGGTCGTTGCGCTGACCGCATGTCCATCGCCGCGTGCATCACTGATCAGCCAGCGCATTCGATCTGCTGCCGCGTCGATACTTTCGGCGGACAAGATGTGCAGTGCGGCAACGACACCAGCGGCTGCGGTAGCGGCATGTGCGGGCGCACTCAAACCCGGTTTAGTGGTGGGGCGCGGTGTAGTGCTAGCGATGCGGGTATCGCTGTGCACCTGTCGGTATGCCTCGTACAGGTCGGCCGGCAGTCTGGATTGCAGGTCCTGGCCGCTGCGGTGAGCCAGGATGCGGCTGGCCACGGCGCGGATGTCGGTCAGGATCTGTGCAGCGCGCACCGGGCGCTGTGCGTATACCGCGAGTTCTGTGGTGCCGGTTTCTATGATCGTTCGGATCGTGCGCTGGGCTGCGAGCACCGGATGTTCTCGCGTGAAAACGGGTGTGGCTGCGGCCGCTAGATTGGCGGCGCAGCGTGCGGGGGTTCGGCCGGTGGCGTTGACCGCGGGTCTCATGCAGTGCCCCGGGTCCGAGACGAAGTTGGTGGGGGTGGGATGTTCCCGTTGACGCTGCCGGCAGGTGGGGCATTCGTCGAGCAGTAGGCAGTGGTGCTTTTCACAGGCGAAGGCCCAGCCCAGCCGCCAGAACAGCTGCCAGCGGCCGCCGTTGTCGCGCAGGCAGTGCGGGCAGTATCGGGAAAAGCGGGACCGGCCCCAGGGAAAGGCCCGGTCTGCTCTGCCGATGTCCTGCAGGATTTTTAGACCGGTGCCGTCGTAATGCGACAGGGTCATCGCCTGCAGTTGTGCGTCGGGCAGGCCGGTGGCCATGGTGATCGCGTGGGCCTGGTGCGCGGCCAAAGCCAGCAGCCACGAGTTGTCGCGGGGGTCCTCGGGCGGTGTTAGGCCGATCGCGTCGACCAGATCTCCCCAGGCTGTCGAGAGCCGGTAGCTAAGGGCATCGAGCCAGGAGTCCAATGCTTCGCCGTCGATGGGATCTAGTCGTATCGGGAAGGAACGCACAGGTGCGGCCATCGCGTAACCCTCCGGCGGTGCTTATCGTGTGGTTCTGCGGACCCGGATCTTGCCGCTCTCGATTGCGGTTTGCATTTCCGGGCAGGCTTGTTCGGAGGCGGTATCGATCTTGACGCTATTGAGCAGATCGATTGTCAGGTTCTCTTGGCCTTCGCGGGCGGCGCGAAGACAGCCCCTGTTGATCAACGTCATCAACGATCCGATGTGTCCGGTGGAGCGGGCATACAGGTAGTCACAGAGGTGCTCGGCGATCATTCCGGGTCGCTTGTCGGCCAGCACGATCAGCTTCTCGATAGCGAGCAGCAGTTGATGCCAATGCTCTCGGCCCTGTTCAGATGTGACCGTGAACGGCGGCAGGTCCAGTCGGGTGGTGCGGCGCGCTGTTTGCGCCAGCACCGCGTCCTCGTAGCTGCTGCCCTCGGAGAACAATCCGCGGGCGGCTAGTCCAACGCCGATGAAGATCATTGTTAGTGGGAACTCGTTGGCGATGTACTTGAAGTGGTTACTGATCGCGATCCCGGAGCTGTTGCGCCACTGCAGGAAGTGTAGATCGTCGACGATCAGTACCCGCACCTCGCAGGCAAGCACGCAGTCCAGGGCGCGGCGGCCGTAATCGGCGGCGGTGCCACGGGTGGAGCCGGGGTGTGCGAAGAACTCGATCATTGCCCGGTTGAATTCCTTCATACCGGTGTTTCCGGTTAATCCGACACGGCACACGGGCCAACGTTCAGCACCTGAATCGGTAGTGGCGCCGAGGGTTCGGATTTCGCGTCGGTGGTAGTCGCGGGCAAATGCCAGCACGGCGGTGGTCTTTCCTAGGCCCGGGAACGCGTCGATCGCGACGGCCCCTTTGGCTTTGTCGCCGTCTTGGGCATTGCTGTCGACTATGTCCCACAAATCTTGGTGCAGCGCGGAAAGCTGCGGGGTTTTGATCGGACCGAGGTTGGCGTGCCATTGCCTGCGATGCAGCTCATACTCCTCCCGGGCGTCTTCACTAAGAGCATCAAGTTGCTTGCGGGTCAACCGTTCTGGCTGCATCCGGTCGGGCCGCTCGACCATATGGCGCCAGCCCTCCTTGCGGGCCAGGGTCAAGTTGTCCAGCCGCGCCGGCGCCTCGATCACGTCGTGCGTTCCATGTCGGGTGCGGGCAAGCTTCTTCTCTACCGGTACGGCGGTCATACGACCTCGAATGCGTCGGCGTAGTAACCGTCGGGATCGTCACCGTCCAGGTCAACAATGTCGAGTTCGTCATCGTCTCCGCACTCTGCGGCCCGCTCGTACTCGTCGGCGGCCACGGGATCCTCAGGATCCTCCGGGTCTGCAGGGTTTGCGGGGTTTGCGGAATCTTCCGGGGTCGACAGGACATGCGCCACCGAGGGCAGCGACGACACCGGCGGCTCGGTACGTGCTGATTCTGGTGTGACAGATACGGTTTCCCTTGCCAGACGCAACGCCATGCGCCGCTCGGCCATGGTCGAGCCCAGCCCGAGGTTCCATCGCGCCATCAGGTCGGCTACCGCCAACCGATCATCGGGATATCGGTATTTCGAGGCAGCGAGCTTGCGCGCGAATTGCAAAGCGTCTTCGCTCATTGGGGCATCGATGGCTGGGGCGTGCTCCCACGCCAGGGTGTGCCACTGTCCTGTCTTGGGGTCGCGGAAATACATGCGGGTGATGTCATCGGGAGTGTGATGAATAGGCCAGCGACCCTTTACTTTTCCTGTAAAGGCACTGGTCATGTTGCGGTAGGGGTTTAGGCCGGGGCCGTTGTAGCGGCGGCCGCGGTACTCGATACCGTAGTGCTGGATGGTGCGCCACTGCACGTCAAGGAATTCGTAGGCTAGGTCCGGGTCTCGGGGAACCTCAAGGTATCCGGCGCGTGCCACTCCGTGTTCGAACATGGTGGCCGGTGAGAGCTCTAGGCCTGGCACTCCTGGATCGATGAGTCCTCCGTGCGGGCGGTGGTGGTACACCACCGCCACCCATTCCCTGATGATCGCCTCAAGCTCGTCGAGATAGAAGAAGGCTTCTGATTCTGGATCCAAGCCCCGTGAGTGCACGTCCGGGCCCTTGTAGCCCGGCAGCATTTGCAGCAGATCCTCGCGGATCGTGCGGAAAAATCGTTCTACGGGCCCCTTGTCTCTGCCGGTGCGCAGCCGCGCCGGCTGAATCGAGATGCCCATCCGTTCACAGGTGCTCGTAAGATGTTGTGACAGATAGATTTTACCGTGATCGACCACAATGGTTTCTGGCACGATCGCTGGGCTGGCCCGGCCGCCTTCAGCACCGCGATCGACGGCCTCGATATCAACCAGCACTGATCGCGGGATGCCGTGTTCGGGCCAGACTGCGCGCTGCGGCCAGTCCTTACCGGCCGGCGGCGGACGGTAGGACTGATAGAGCACAGCGGCGGCATCCACTGATTTCGTGGACACCGGCGTTATCCGGATGCCGGTGATGCAGCGGGTGTACCAGTCCATTGCGACGGTCAGCTCCGCTTGCACCCACTGCACGGTGATCTGGTCAAGAGCGAACACATCCAGACGAGTGGTGTCCATCAACAAGTATTCGCCGGGTCGGGTTGGGCGTAGCTTGCCGTACACGCCGCCTGGTCGATCCGCGATGTCCCGGTTACGTTTGGTGCTCAACCGGAACGTGGGATGGCGTTTTTCCAGTTCGTTGAGCACCCGAAACGCTGCTGACCGGGACGGTAGTTGAACCACGTCGGCACCGAAGCGCGCGATCACTCGTGCATTTGTGCGCGTAATAACCACCGACCGGGAAGGCCGCGACAGCTCCGTATGTTCGATCATCACTTCCACCGCGGTCTGCGTCCATCGCTCATCGACCAGGCCCATCGGTTTTCGGCGACTGCCCTGGCGCGCGGCCAACCCAGCCGGACCGTGACGTCCATAGTCAGTGACCCACCGCTGAATAGTGCGCATCGATACACCCAGCTCAGCTGCTTTTGCCTCATACCGTGTGGTCAGTGGCAGCCGAGGATCGAATTTGGGGCGGGGTTCGCCTGGTTCGGCGAATTCCTCAAAACCCGAGCGGAATCCTGTGATGACTTCCCGGACATGCTCGGCATGTTCTGATACCTGCTGTTGTTCGGATTCGGAGAGCGCCGACAACACCACGGCGGCAGGGTTTTCGATATCCTCCGGGCCGCACCCGGGTGTGTCCGGCAACAGCCGACCCCGGTCGCCGGCCAGAACCTCACGAATGCTCACAGTGAATGCGTGGCCGGTGAGTGCCGCGCGGACCACAAGACTGTTACCGCCCGCGGCCGCATGCATTTCGATGACTTCGACGAGTTCGCCGTCCCACAGCAGTTTGCTTCCCACGCCCACCCGCGTAGCGCCGCTGCTCATCTGCGTTCCCGCACAATGGTGCCACCCGCCAACGGTCGGCTCATGTCAGTAGTCAGCCATCGGCACCACAGCAGATGGAGTACCGCGGCCCGCACCACCGCGCACTGCCGCCCGGGCTGATGCTGTGCCTCGTTGATCGATCGCCCGTCCAGATCGGCGTCCCGAAGCTGTTGGAGCAGAACGGGATCAAACCATCGACTATTGCGGTATCCCGCCAGAAACCGCTCGTTGGCGAACTCGACCCGCGGGGCGTGTGTCCACACTTCAAAGGACCAGCCGCGGTCCTCGACGAGCTCTTTGGTCCACTGCAGTGTCGCTGCGATCCTCGGTTTATCCAGTTGTGCAGCCGGTTTCACATCCACAACAACAGGGCCGGAATCGGTGAGAAGAAGGTAATCGGGAACATGCCTGCGTGTGCGCCGTTCGATCCGGGTCTGCAGCAAGAACGGTTGCGACACAATACGCGAAACCGAGGGATCGAAATCAGCGAGCACCAGCCGCCCCAACTCCAGCCGAGACTCATAGCCGACATGAGCCTGCTGCGTGGACGACCAATAGCTACCCGAATAGTGCTTCTGCCCCCGATACCACCGAAAAGTTCTCCACGACACGGCATTACCAACTAGCTCGGCAGTCGCGCTCTCCCAGGCAACCGATTTCGGTTCCGAATCATGACGACTTCGGAACCAAACCCTTGTCTCCTGAAACGCATCCCTGCCGGACACAACTCAACGATCCCACCGACCTGGTGCAACCAGCCCATGACGCGTCCGGCCCGGCAAGTCAACGTTGGGCCAATGTCCTATAGACAGAAGCCCTCTGGGGCGTGTTGTTGGTGGGTCCGCTCTGTCATGCTGGGTGTTATGCAGGCCGTACGTCGCTGATCTGTGCACTGCGGCACTCCTTGGCGATGCCGACAATTTGTTGCCGTGTCGCAGCCCGCGTGAAACTCGGGGCGCCGCAGTTCCGCTCTTGAACCGCTGCGATCTAGCGTTGACGAAGCGGCTGCCAGGACGACTCATCGCACGGGTGGTCGACGGCCGGATCCTGCAGGACGGATCAGCAGGTCACCTATGGAACGGGATCTGATTCAAGACGGCGTCGCGGAACTGGGCGATCACGCCTGACTGCGTATCGCCCGAATTTTTGATGGCTTCCACATCACTGTTGCTGATAGGTCTGTTCCCCCACACGGGTATGAGCGTCTGCTCGCCGGGACCGTTTGACAGGGTGCTCAGAATGTATGAGCTGCCGGCTGTCAGTAAAGTGTCGTCCCCCACGAGCACGACAGTCCCAGTCTGGCGAGTCCCTCCTTGTTGAAGCACCTGAATTGTACCGGTGTTGTGCCCTTTGATGCTGATCACGACTTCGACACTGGCTGAGGTCCAAGGGGTTCCGTACTTTTCGGCAGAGGGCTCAACAGCGCGTACGGTGCCGGCGAATATGTTGGTCGCATATCCGGCGAGCTTCTTCTTGTCACTGAGGTCAGTGGGAAAATCTGGACGCGCGAAGACTGTCGACGGAGCCGCGTTCAGGGAGGAGGGCGTCGATCCTGCATGCTCGGGTGCGACTGCCGGCTGGGCATTGCAGCCTGCGACTAATAGGCACGAGAGCATGGAACCTGCTATTGCACGCCGCGTCATCGAATCCCCGTGGGCAGTGGCGGCACCGGTTTTGGAGTGCTCTCTTCGGGTGGTACATCTAGGGAAATACTGAAGTCGCCGTTTTCCCTTAGCGCTGTGATCCGCACGATGTGGTGAATGGTGCCTAGTTCAGGTGCGCTCGCGGAGCAGGACTGTGTAGCTCCCACGCGGGGCTCAGGGATGCCGCCATCGCATTCGTAATGCATGCGCCTGCCTTCGCTTAGATTGCGTACCTCCTCGGCGAACTTCTCGATCAGGGCCTGCTTCGATATGGGCGCAGGCGCAAAAGATGAAGAGGTCTTAGATGTAATCTCTTGTCCGCCTTGGCCTGTGCAACCTAGTAGCGATAGCGCGGCGGCAGAAAGGATCGCACCAGCGATCTGCAATTTAGCCAAAGTACACCAGCTTTCCTGGTTGCACATTACTCAAGGCCGCCGTAGTCCGCGGGATGACCTGTGCACTATTCGCCAATGAGATGCACTCCTGAATCACAGCCTCTCTATCGAGCAAATGGCTTGCGCCGACACTCCGTCCAACAGCATTGTTGAGAAGGTCCATGATCGAGGATTCAGGCGTTTGATACTTCGACCTTATGGGGTCACGGAAATTGCCGATCTCATGTGCATCGCCCATGTCCGCCGCGAAATCACGGTAGAACGGACCTAACGTTTGCGCTAACAGGCCTTGCCACATGCAGTGCTGCGCGGCGTTGACGATGTTGTCTTCGGTGACCGGCTTGCCGAGTTCATCCTTGAGAACCCGGGGGTCGTCTTTGAATGCTTGTAGCGATCGCCACGTCGCGATGTCCTTGTCGTGAGCCATGACGCTCAACAGGCATACAGTCGGCCGGGCCTCACACACCGATTGTTCTTCGGGTGTCATCAAATTCCAGAACTTGCAGTTGTCGCCCGAGACCATCGGGGGGCAGCCCTCGCTCACCTCTTTAAGTGCCTGAGGCCCCTGGGTGCAGGTGAGATTCTGTATCTGCTGCAGGGACTCGACATCGGCCGGGGTGGGGCTGAGTGCGCGAGTCATTCCATCATGATCCATGATCTGCCCAGATGCGGTGTCGGGCAGAGCCATACCGTGCCCAATCTCGTGTGCGACCAAGGCGGTATCGGCTTCCTGGTTGCCTGACAGCTTGGCAAGGTTGATAAGAATTTCAGGCTGTTTGCCGTCGAGGGCCGGAACAAAGAGCCCTGCCCAGGAGATCAATGGATTGTCCACCACGGAGACCGATGTGCTCGTAGAGCTCCCATCCCGATTTTGCTTTGAATCGGATTGGCTTGTGATGTTCGCCCGGCCGGTGGATTGCCGCATTTGAATCGCCTGCTGCATCATCGATGCAATCTGTGACGGCAGTTTGTCCAGGCCCGCCAACGACAAACTGAGAGGTTGCCCCGGCATCGAACCGTCTTTGCATCGCTGCTGCTGATCGCTGTTGTCTTGATCCTGGTCAGGCGCCTGGGTCTGGGTGGGTGCCTGCGTCTGTGGCTGCTGCTGGTTGCCTGTTTGAGGCTGCTGAGGCGAGTTCTGTTGCGGCCCTTGATAGTCAGGGTTCGCACGACCGGGACCCTGCGTGTAGGGCGTCGCGGTCTGATAGTCGGGGATCTGAGTCCCATGCTGCGGCTGCAGACCCTGATCGGCTTGCTGTGCGCCCTGCTGACCCGGTTGTTGGGGCACACCTTGAGCGCCCGTGTTGTAGATGGAGATCCCGCTGTTCTGATCCAGCGGTGGCTGGTTAACACCGCCTTGGTAGTTGGGCTGCTGCGGCGGTAGCCCTGGCGGCTGAAACTGTCCACCGTTCATCCCACCTGGGCCGCTGGGGCCTCCGGTAGGACCCGTGGGATCAGCTGCGCCTGTGGCGATCGTAGAAAAGCCGCTACCTGGGGCCGTGTAGTCGCTGGTCACCTTGACCCCGCCAATAACCACTGCCGCCATAGCCGTCACTGCCAGCGTTCTGCGCAAACCTGCAGACACCTGCCAACGATGCTTCCTGACCACGGAATAAGCCCCTCCACGCAAAACCCCACCGACGACTGTAAGTAGCTCGCATCCGGACCCTGTCACACCACAATGGAGATTGTCAAGGACGATAAGTTTGCTGAATTGGTTTTGAATTACTCTCAGCCGCAGGCGTGTGCTTGACTCCACCGAATCAGCTAGCAATCAGTAAGGATCATCGCTGGTGCTACCTACTTCATCGACCGGACCCCAGAAGGAAGCGGTGTGTCCGTGACACCGACTTCGATCAACTGAAGCTACGTCTTCTCACGAAGCGGTGCTTCCAACAACCAACGCGCATGGAAAACGCGCTCGGCCCCGTCCCAAATTCGTGTCATAAACGACAACCACATGACATCGAACTTGGGAATATGACACGAAACTCGGGACCCTACACTACAGGCGGCGCTAGCGCGCCATGTTGGTAAAGCGCGACAGGTGCAGCTGGTGCGCCACGGTGATGGTTGCCGTCGGGCCGTTACGGTGCTTGCCCAGGATCAGGTCGGCCTCGCCGCCGCGCGGATCGTCCCGCTCGAACGCATCCGGACGATGCAACAGGATGACCATGTCGGCGTCCTGCTCCAGCGAACCGGATTCACGAAGGTCCGAGACCTGCGGTCGCTTGTCGGTGCGCTGCTCGGGACCACGGTTCAGCTGGCTGATCGCGATAACCGGAACCTCGAGTTCCTTAGCCAATAGCTTGAGGTTTCGCGAGAACTCCGAGACTTCCTGCTGACGGGATTCGTGCTTCTTGCCCGAGGTCATCAGCTGCAGGTAGTCCACGACCACCAGCTTGAGTCCGGCCTTTTGGTTGAGCCGTCGCGCCTTGGCGCGAATCTCCATCATGGTCAAGTTCGGCGAGTCGTCGATGTAGAGCGGCGCCTCGCTGATCTCGCTCATCCGTCGCGCCAGCCGCGTCCAGTCATCATCGCTCATCCGGCCCGAGCGCATATCGCCCAGCTTGATCTTCGCCTCGGCCGACAGCAGTCGCATGACGATCTCGGTCTTGCTCATTTCCAGGGAGAAGATGACGCTGGGCAGCTGGTGCTTGATCGAGCAGGAGCGCATGAAATCCAGGCCGAGGGTGGATTTACCCACACCCGGTCGCGCCGCCACGATGATCATCTGGCCCGGGTGCAGGCCATTGGTGATCTCGTCCAGATCGGTGAACCCCGTCGGCACACCCTTGGAGATGCCGCCGGCCGACGCGATCGCGTCGATCTCGTCCATCGTGGGCTGCAGCAGCTCTTCGAGCGGCACATAGTCTTCCGACATCCGCCGGTCGGTGACGTCGTAGACCTCGGCCTGCGCCCGGTCCACCACCTCGGCCACATCGGCACCCTCGGCCCCCGCATACCCGTACTGCACCACGCGGGTCCCGGCCTCCACCAGACGGCGCAGCAGCGCCTTCTCTGCGACGATCCCGGCGTAGTACCCGGCGTTGGCGGCCGTCGGCACCGTGGAGATCAAGGTATGCAGATACGGCGCACCGCCCACTCGGCGCAGCTGCCCGCGCCGATCCAGCTCGGCGGCCACCGTCACCGCATCGGCAGGCTCTCCCCTGCCGTACAGATCCAGGATCGCCTCGTACACGCTCTGGTGGTTGGGGCGATAGAAATCGTGGGGCCGCAGCTTCTCCAGGACATCGGCGATGGCGTCCTTGGACAGCAGCATCCCGCCCAGCACGGACTGTTCGGCAGCCACATCCTGGGGTGGTTGACGGCCGAATTCCTCCTCGGGAGGGGCAACTGGACCGGACTGGCCCAAATCGTCGACTATCGCCACGGCGCGCGGGTCCTCCTACTCGAATCCAGTCGAACACATAATCGCGGCGGGGTCCGACAAGTACGGCCGCCCGGCACGCCGCAGTAGACGGTAGATGTTGCTACGCACCCTGCCAAGTGCCCCTGTGGATGAGCCTGGGCATGGGGTGTGGACTACTATCCAACCCGGTGTTAGGGGGTTGGGGAAAACCTGGGGATAGCTACCTACATTCCTGCACTTTTCCCAGTTGGCAGCCGGTGAACTACTTGACAGGACTGTGGATGGGAATCCGTTCGGCGTGTCGCAGCAGGTTGCGTCTTCGGGCGTGTTCTGTTACCCGTATCAACCCTCTAGGTTAACTAGAGGTAGCTTCGCTGGACTGGCACACGCGTACAATACATTCGCCAGGAGATACGGCAACGGCGCCGCGGAAATCCGCGACGCCGTTGACCCGGCAGTTTTTCGGATCGATCAGCCTTCGGCGACTACATCCACAGTGACCTTGGTTGCCACCCCGGCGTGCAGGTGCACGTCCAGCGCGTACGAACCAATCTGCTTGATGTGAGCTTTCGGCAGTGTTACGGTCCGCTTGTCCAGGTTCGGGCCACCGGCGGCCTTGATGGCGCCCACCACGTCAGCGGCGGTCACCGAACCGAACAGCTTGCCCTCGCCGGCAGTCTTCACCGTCAGCTTGACGGCACCCAGACCATCGATCGTCTGCTTGATCTCGTTGGCGTGCTCGACACCGCGGATCTCCTTGGCCTCACGAGCACGACGGATGTCGGTCGCCTGGCGCTCGGCACCGCGGGTGGCGACAATCGCCAGTCCACGGGGCAGCAGGTAGTTGCGTCCGTAACCGTCCTTGACCTCAACGGTGTCACCGGCGGCGCCGAGGTGTTCGACCTCGGTCGTCAGAATCAGCTTCATCAGATGTCCCCTCCGGCCTTACCGCGTCGCCGAGCTGAACGGCAGCAGGGCAACCTCACGGGCGTTCTTCACCGCGATCGCGATGTCGCGCTGGTGCTGAACGCAGTTTCCGGTGACCCGGCGGGCACGAATCTTGCCGCGCTCACTGATGTACGTGCGCAGCAGGTTGGTGTCCTTGTAATCGATGTTCAGCGCCTTCTTCGTGCAGAACGCACACTTACGTGTCTTGACCGGCTTTTCCGGGGCAGGACGGCGCTTAGTCGTCTTCGCCATGGTGAATCTCTTTCTTTCTAGCTAGATAAGTTGTATCGCCCAGATCAGAAGGGCGGTTCGTCGTCGGCTGCGGTGGAACCGGAGGCCGGAGCACTGCCCCACGGATCGTCGGCAGGCTCGCTGGAGCGGGAAGCCCCGCCACCACCGCCGCCGAAACCTCCACCGCCGCCACCACCGCGCGAGGCCTTGTTGACCTTGGCGGTCGCGTACCGCAGAGACGGGCCGATCTCGTCGACCTCAACCTCGACCACGGTGCGCTTCTCGCCCTCGCGGGTCTCGAAGGAGCGCTGCTTGAGCCGGCCGGTCACGATGACACGAGAACCACGAGTCAGGCTTTCGGCCACGTTTTCGGCGGCCTCACGCCAGATATTGCACCGAAGGAACAGCGCCTCTCCGTCTTTCCACTCCGAGCTCTGTCGGTCGAAGATGCGGGGGGTCGACGCCACAGTGAAGTTGGCGACGGCTGCCCCAGACGGCGTGAATCGCAGTTCCGGATCGGCGGTCAAGTTTCCGACGACCGTGATGGTGGTGTCACCTGCCACGGTTCCTCCTCGTAGATGTCAGCGGCTTAGTTAACCGGCAGCCTACGGAAGTCGACTGACTCCCGTGGGACCTCAGCGGGCTCCGGTACGCAGGACCTTGGTCCGCAGCACGGACTCGTTCAGCCCGAGCTGGCGATCCAGCTCGGAGACGGTGGCCGGAGCAGCGACCACGTCGATCACCGCGTAGATGCCCTCGGCATGCTTGGCGATTTCGTAGGCAAGACGACGCTTGCCCCAAACCTCCACCTTTGAGACGGTTCCACCGTCACCGCGGATGACGTTCAAGAACGTATCCAGCGATGGAGCTACGGTGCGCTCGTCAAGAGTGGGGTCGAGAATGACCATGATTTCGTACTGACGCATGAGAAACTCATCACCTCCTGTGGTCTAGTGCGGCCACGGCGTATCCGTGGCAGGAGAGTCGCCTGCGTCGGCAACTGGCCCAGGTTACCGCACAGCCCCCTGACCGGCGAAATCAGACAGCCGCGCGCGAGATATGCGGTGCCGGCTTGCGCGGGCGCAGCCAGGCCGGCAGCCACGCCGGAGCGTCATCGGCGGCACCGTCGCAGGGACCGCCCGCCGGGTCGTCGTCGTGGGCGCGCACCAGGTCCTCGCTGACGTGATAGATCTGGCGCAGCACCAGCAGGCACAACCCGACGACCGCGATATCGCGCACCAACACCGTGCCGGTGAACCACTGCTCGGGCAGCCCCCTGTTCTCCATGCCCAGCAGGTAGTACATCCGTGGCACCCACACCAGCGCGTCGACAGTCATCCACGCCAACAGGATCCGGCGATGCGGCAGTGCCACCACGGCAAGCGGTACCAGCCACAGAGAAAACTGCGGACTCCACACCTTGTTGGTCAGCAGGAACACCGCCACCACCAGGAAGGCAAGCTGCGCCACCCGCGGGCGCCGCGGTGCCGTCAGCGCCACGTATCCGATACCCAGACAGCACAGCCCGAACAGCACCGCCGACACCGCGTTGAGGATGACCGGCGGCTCCCAGAATCCCAGCGGGCCATCGAAGCCCTGCCACCCGGTGAAGGACGTGACGACGTTGTAGAGCGAGTCCATATCTTCGCCGCGGCGGGTGTTGAGCCGGAAGAACTCTGCCCATCCGCGCGGGAACAGCATCGCCACCGGTGCGTTCACCACAACCCAGCTGGCCAACGCGGCCATGGCGGTCTTGGAAAACTCGCGCATCTTGCCGCTGCGCAGACTCACCAGCAAGAGCGGCAGCAAGAGCAACAGCGGGTAGAGCTTGGCGGCCACCCCCAGCCCGATCAGCGCACCCGCCAGCCACGGCTTTCTACGCGCCCACGCCCACAACGCCGTCATACTGAATGCCGTTGCGAGAGCATCGAAATTCGTGAAGATCTGGAATATCACGATCGGGGAGGCGGCGATCATCACCACATCCCACAGGCGGGTGCGCGGGCTCAATCCCGCACTGGCCCAGATGGTTACCAGCCACGCCAGCCCCAGCCCGAAGGCCACTATGTTGAAGAACATCACCACTTCGGCGACGATCGGCAATCCGAGCAGATCGCTGGCCTGCGTGTAGGTCTTGGCCAGTGCCATCGCGGTGTACTGGTACACGCCGGTGACCACCGGGTACTCCATGTACCGGACCGCCGGGGTGCCGTCGTACTGGATTTTCTGGTGGCCGCCCGAGTCGGTTTCCAGCCAACTCGACTTGTACGGGAAACGCCCCTGGTTCAACAACTCCGCGCCATAGAGCGGCACCGTGTCCGAATAGCACAATTGGTAGTAGGCGCGGTTGTTGTCCCAATTCGCCACGCGCGCAGCGCCGTTGCCTGTCCCGCTCTGCTGCAGACAGGGCGCCTTGCTGGTCCACCCCAGGATCAAGAACCCCAGCGCGATGACGAACACCACCCGCAGCGGCGTCCAGAACGGCTGCCTGCCGACCAGTGCGTGCCGCCCCAACGGACCACCGATCACCTCGGAGAGCTCGGCGCCCATCGCGTCGGTGCGACTGGGGAAATCGCGGTCGTCGGCGCTGCGCAGATCGTCCGCGAGTTCGTCGGGAGACACCGTCGCACGGTGAAGGTCGCCGGCCACGCGGCTCCCAGGCTCTGCCGGCACCTGCCTACTGCCCCGGAGGTGGCGGTACGTCGCCCGCCGGGGGTGCTGCCGGTCCCACCGGAATCGTCGTCGGCGGTCCCACCGGAATGGTGATACCCGGCGCGATCTCGATGGTCGGCTGGATGACCGTCACCTCTCCGCCTCCCGTCGGCGCGGGCGGCGGCGGCGGACCGTTCGGAACCGGCGGAGGCGGTACATAGGTGGGCACGCCGGCGTATCCGCCGATCACCCCCGGCTTCGGGAAGGTCTCCTTGTTGGTGCCGTCCAACGCACCGTCCATGGTCTTCTTCCAGATGTCCGACGGCAGCCCCGAACCGTAAATCGGTCCGCCCCAACTGTTCTTGATGGGCTTACCGTCGTCGGTACCCACCCACACCGCCGTTGAGAGCGACGGGGTGACGCCGACCATCCAGGCGTCCTTGTTGTCCTTGGTGTCACCCAGCTGGGCCGTACCGGTCTTGGCGGCCGACTCGCGCCCACCCGCCAGGGCGTGTCCACGCGAGTAGCCGGCAATCGGCTTCATCGCCGAGATGGCGTTGTTCGCAACGTCATCGGAGATGCGCTTCTCCCCGGTGTTATCCGAGGACCCCGCGTCGAAAAGCACTTGGCCGTCGGCGTTCACGACCTTCTGAATGAAATGCGGCTTGCGGTAGGTTCCTGATGCCGCCAGGGTGGCGTACGCCGAGGCCATGTCGAGCACTCGAGTCTGGTACTGGCCCAGCACCACACCGTTGTTCGGCGGACCGCCCTGACCATCCTCGGACAATGTGTGTGAGACACCCGGGAAGTTTTCAGCGATACCGGCGTTGTGCGCGGCCGCGGCCACGTCCTCGGGTCCGTTCTTCAGCTTCAGCATCAGCCGGTAGAAGCTGGTGTTCAGCGAGCGCTTGAGCGCCTCGGCCACCGAGCAGGTTCCACACGAGGCGTCTTCACTGTTCTTGATGGTGATGCCCTGATAGGTCAGCTCCGAGCTGTCCAGCTGATAGCCCAGGCCGATCCCCTGCTGCAACGCCGCCACCAAGGCGAACACCTTGAAGGATGAGCCCGTCTGCAGACCCTGCTGCGCGTAATCCAGTCCCTGCGCGTTGGAGCCGCCGTAATAGGCCTTAACCGCGCCCGTGCGCGGGTCGATGGACACCACCGCCGTGCGCAAGTCCGGGTTCTCGCCCTGCAGGGTGCTGTTGACCGCGTTCTCGGCGGCCTGCTGCGCCTTGGCGTCGATCGTCGTGGTGATCTGCAGGCCCTCGGTGTTCAAGGTCTGCTCGTCGATGTTGAACAGATCGGTGAGCTCGGCCATCACCTGACGTTTGATGAGTCCGTTGGGACCCGTGGTCGCATTCTGCGCCGCGGCCTGCTCCGGCGGCACCGTCGCCGGGTACACCTGACCGGCGCGATCCTGTACGGACAAGGCGCCAATGGTGACCATGCCGTCCAGCACCCAGTTCCAGCGGTTGGTCGACTCGGGCAGATCCACCGCGGGATCCAGCCGCGACGGGCGCTGGATCAGCGCCGCCAGCAGCGCACCCTCGGACACCGTGAGCTCTTCGACCGGCTTATCGAAGTAGGCCTTCGACGCCGCCGAGATGCCGTAGGCACCGCGGCCGAAGTAGATGATGTTGAGGTAGGCCTCCAGCACCTGATCCTTGGACCAGGACTGCGACATCTTGGTGGAGATGACGATCTCCTTGGCCTTACGGGTCAGACCGCCGAGGCCGGCCCGCTGCGAGCCCACCATCGCGTTCTTCACATACTGCTGGGTGATCGTCGATCCACCCTGGGTGTCGCCACCGAACATGTTGTTCTTGACCGCGCGCAGCAGCCCCGAGAACGAGAAGCCCGGGTTGCCGTAGAAATCGCGGTCCTCGGCGGCCATCACGGCCGCGCGCACGTGCTGAGGCACCTGGTCGATCTTGATGTCGACCCGGTTTCCTTCCGGCGGAACGACCTTGGCCAGCTCGGTGGTGCCGTCGCTGGCCAGGATCGTCGACACCTGGCTGGTGCGGATGTCGCCGGGCTTCGGAATATCGACCACCGAGTACGCCAGCGCGAAGGTCGCCAGCGGGATCACGATCGCCAACAGCACCAGGACGATCGCCACCCGCCGGAAGGTCTTCCAGCCGTTGCTCTTTCGCTTGCGACGGCGCTGCGGCGGGCGCGAGGAGCCACCCGGCCAGCCGTGCGGTCCGGACGGCGGATGCGGCGGCTCATGTCCGATGCCCCCATCCTCGTCACGTTCCAGCGCCGCACGGGCCGCGGCCACGGCGTCTTTGTCACGCCGGTACAGCGGCAAATCATCGACGGGATCCAGAATCGATGTCGGACGATCGTCCATGCTGGGGTTGCGCGGTGAATCCGGGCCGCCGCCGGAAGTTATCGGACTCTGCTCGCCAACCACGCCGCCCTCACCTGTCTGCCTATTCACTGGCCGTCCGGGCACGAGTTGTTCGCTGGCGTGGGGTGGTCCCCTTCGGCGCCGGCAGGGCGCCCATGACATACGACTTCACCAGATGATTCCAACTGCAGGTCCGGCATACCTCGACAACATGGACGGCGAACTCCGAGTATCTGGTCGCAAGCATCACGAGTTCCTCGGCCGTACGAGCCGATCCCGAGACTGCGCCCAGATGCTCGCCGAAAACCCACGACACCCGTGTCAGTTGCTCCTTGCGGCAGATGGGGCACACCACCGTGCTTGGCTTGCCATGAAATTTAGCCGCACGAAGCAAGTAAGGGTTCGCATCGCAGACTTCGGCTACACCGGTACGCCCGGAATAGACCTCTGCCAGCAGGGATCGCCGCTTGAGCGCGTAATCCACCACCTGTCTCTGCAATCGCACGGTAACCAGAGTACGTCCGATTACGCACTGGCAGAGCTCGGGCCGCGCAGACAGCCTGTCCTTTGCGAACTCGAACTCTGTCTGCGTTGCACTCGTGACGGGTGGCCCAGTGTCATCAGGAGGGGGCGACGTGACATCTGGCCATCTATTGCCGGTGCTTGCCGGATCGATCTACGTCAACCCCGACGGCAGCCTCATTCGGACCAGCTATCCGACCGAACGCTGAATCCTCCCCCCGTGTGGCGCCCGCATATATCGCGGCGATACTATGTTCCGATCGGTGCACGAGAGATGCTCCGTCGTCATATGAGGTACTGGGAGGTGACTTCATGCTGGAACTGGCCATCCTCGGCTTGCTGCTTGAGTCACCCATGCACGGTTACGAACTGCGGAAGCGTCTCACCGGATTGCTCGGCGCGTTCCGCGCGTTTTCGTACGGCTCGCTGTATCCGGCTCTGCGCCGCATGCAGGCTGACGGGCTCATCGAAGAGGACGCCGCACCCGCGGGCACCACGGTGCTGCGGCGCGGCAAGCGTGTCTACCAACTCACCGCCCCCGGCCGTGCCCGGTTCAGCGAGCTGGTGGCCGATACCGGCCCACAGAACTACACCGACGACGGCTTCGGCGTGCACCTGGCGTTCTTCAACCGCACCCCGGCCGAGGCCCGGATGCGGATCCTCGAAGGCCGCCGCCGTCAGGTAGAAGAACGCCGGGAGGGTCTGCGCGAGGCCATCACCCGGGCAAGCAGCTCGTTCGACCGGTACACCAAGCAGCTGCACCAGCTTGGACTGGAATCCAGTGAACGCGAAGTGAAGTGGCTCAACGACTTGATCGCCGCCGAGCGCACGGCGCAGGCACGAGTCGAGGAGCGCTAGACGTGATACAACGCACGACCATCGGTAAAGGAGAACCGTCCATGTCCAACACATCATCTGAGGTGCGGGTCGCCATCGTCGGCGTCGGCAACTGCGCATCCTCACTGGTCCAGGGCGTGCAGTACTACCAGGATGCGGACGAGAACTCCAATGTTCCGGGTCTGATGCACGTCAAGTTCGGCCCGTACCACGTGCGCGACGTGAAGTTCGTCGCCGCCTTCGACGTGGACGCCAAGAAGGTCGGCTTCGATCTGTCCGAGGCGATCTCGGCATCGGAGAACAACACCATCAAGATCGCCGACGTTCCCCCGACCGACATCATCGTGCAGCGCGGACCGACCCTGGACGGCATCGGCAAGTACTACGCCGACACCATCGAGGTGTCCGACGCCGATCCCGTCGACGTCGTGAAGGTCCTGAAAGACAACAACGTTGACGTGCTGGTCTCCTACCTGCCGGTGGGTTCGGAAGAGGCCGACAAGTTCTACGCCCAGTGCGCCATCGACGCCAAGGTCGCGTTCGTCAACGCGCTGCCCGTGTTCATCGCCTCGGACCCGGTGTGGGCCAAGAAGTTCGAAGATGCGGGCGTGCCCATCGTGGGCGACGACATCAAGAGCCAGGTGGGCGCCACCATCACCCACCGCGTGATGGCCAAGCTGTTCGAGGACCGCGGTGTCACCCTGGACCGCACCTACCAGCTCAACGTCGGCGGAAACATGGACTTCAAAAACATGCTCGAGCGAGAGCGCCTGGAGTCCAAGAAGGTGTCCAAGACCCAGGCCGTGACCAGCAACTTGAACGGTTCGCTGGCCGACAAGGTGTACGACAAGAACGTGCACATCGGCCCGTCCGACTACGTCGCATGGCTCGACGACCGCAAGTGGGCGTACGTGCGTCTGGAAGGCCGCGCCTTCGGCGACGTGCCACTGAACCTCGAATACAAGCTCGAGGTCTGGGACTCCCCCAACTCGGCCGGCATCATCATCGACGCGGTGCGTGCGGCCAAGATCGCGCTGGACCGCGGACTTGGTGGCCCGATCCTGCCGGCCTCGGCCTACCTGATGAAGAGCCCGCCCAAGCAGCTCGCCGACGATGTGGCGCGCGCCGAGCTGGAGCAGTTCATCGAAGGCTAGTCACCAAAGCCTCACTCACCGAGGGCATACCAGGCGCAGACGTTTCACCCGATTCTTCTGAGCCCGGTATGCCCTCGGTGCTATTTGAGGCGTTCAGCGATCTGAGCCAGGGCATCCAACGCGGTGGGCAGGTCCCGCTCGGCCAACGGATCCAGGGGGAAGAGCACCCGATCCACGCCCGCCTCAAAATAATCCGCGGCCAACCGCTCGTCGGCCGGCAGCGCGGTGACGGTGATCTCCATCCCGGGTCACGTATCCGTCGGCAGATGTGGTGAAAATCCCGAATCCGGTCACGGACGTTGCAAACCCCCTGCACGCCCACGAAATTCCGGTCAACGCGCTGCACGATCTGTCTACGGGGTGCAACATCGACCTACCCCCGACTGAAAGAGACACCCCATGCCCTTCACGGATGCGCCCAGCGAAGGCGGCCTGCAGCACTCGCTGCAAAAACGCCACCTGACGATGATCGCGATAGGCGGCGTGATCGGCGCCGGCTTGTTCGTCGGATCTGGTGCGACCATCCAAGCCGCCGGGCCCGCCGCATTTCTCACCTACGCCGTCACCGGCGTGCTCATCGTGATGGTGATGCGGATGCTCGGCGAGATGGCTGTCGCCAATCCGTCCACGGGTTCCTTCGCCGACTACAGCCGGCGCGCACTCGGCGACTGGGCGGGATTCTCAGTCGGTTGGCTGTACTGGTACTTCTGGGTGATAGTCGTCGGGTTCGAGGCGGTCGCCGGCGGCAAGCTCATCCAGGATTGGCTGCCGCGTGCGCCGCTGTGGTTGGTGGCCCTACTCCTCATGCTCGCGATGACGGCCACCAATCTTTTCTCGGTGCGCTCCTACGGCGAATTCGAATACTGGTTCGCCAGCGTGAAAGTCGCTGCGATCGTGGCATTCCTGATCGCGGGCACCTGTTATGTCTTCGGCCTGTGGCCAAACAAAGACATGGACCTCTCCAATCTCACCAAGACCGGCTTCATGCCGCACGGCCCCGGCTCGATCTTCTCGGCCATCGTCATCGTGATCTTCTCCATGGTGGGCGCCGAGATCGCCACCATCGCCGCCGCTGAATCGAAGGACCCCGCCAAGGCCATCAGCCAGGCCACCAACTCGGTGATCTATCGCGTGGCGATCTTCTTCGTCGGATCGATCTTCTTGATCGCGGTCATCGTGCCCTGGGACAGCCCCGAGATGGGAACCTCGCCCTATGTCACCGCATTCAAGACGATGGGAGTGCCTGCGGCCGAACACATCATGCGGTTCGTGGTGCTGACGGCCGTGCTGTCCTGTCTGAACTCGGCGATGTACACCGCGTCCCGCATGCTTTTCGTCCTCGCCGGGCGCGGCGAGGCGCCCCGCAGCTGGCTCAAGGTGAACACCCGTGGCGTTCCGGTGCAGGCGATCCTCGCATCCTCGTTCATCGGCTTCGTGTGCGTCATCCTGGCGTACTTCTTCGAGCACACCGTCTTCCTGTTCCTGCTCAACTCCTCGGGCGCGGTAATCCTGTTCGTGTACTTGATGATTACCATTTCGCAGTTCATCCTGCGCCGTCGTACTCCGGACGAAAAACTGATCGTGAAGATGTGGGGGTACCCGTTCTTGACGATCCTGACCGCAATCGGGATCGTCGCCATCCTGGTGGCCATGGGCTTCCAGGACGGCACCCGCACCCAACTCTGGGCAAGTCTGCTGTCCTGGGGCGTGATCATGGTTCTCTTCGGGGTGCTGCGGCTGACCAAGCGGGGCCATCCGCAACCCGAGGAACCCGCTACCCGATGATCTCGGCGGCGCGCGTGAACAGCTGCAGGCTCAACCCGTGCAGGTAATCTCCCACCGACACAGGTGCTTTCCCCACAAAGGCACGGGCATGCGTGCCTTCCAGGATGATGCCCAACTTGAAGCAGGCCAGCACCGTGTACCAGTCCATCGCACTCAAGTCCCGGTCTGTGCGCGTGGCGTAGTGCGCGACGAGCTCATCCGGCGTGGGTAGATTGCCGGCCTGAACCAATGCTCCGCCCAGCGAGGCATCGTCGGTCTCCGAGGGCCAGGTGGCCAGCAGCCAACCCAGGTCGAGCAGCGGGTCGCCGATGGTCGACATCTCCCAATCCACAATGGCGGCGAGCTGCGGGCCGTCGTTGCGGAACATCATGTTGGCCAAGTGGAAATCGCCGTGCATGATGCCCGGCTTCCACCGCGACGGCCGGTGCTGCTCAAGCCAATCCGCCACCGTTCGCAGACCCGGAATATCGGGACCGGGATACCCTTGGTGCTTGGCGTACGAGTCCAGCTCCTTGAGCCAGCGCGGTACCTGCCGCTCCAGGAAGCCGTCGGGATTGCCATAGCCATCGAGGCCCAGCCTCTGATAGTCGAGTGCGCCGAGGGCGGCGATACCGCTGACGGCCTCCAAGCACATCTGATGCCGGATCTCCGCGTTGCCTGCGTGCAGCTCGGGCAGATTGACCGAGGCATTGAACCCGTCAACGGGTTCCATCAGGTAAAAGACCGCACCACCCAGCACCGTCTCGTCGGTGCAGGCCGCGATGAGCTCCGGCGCTGGAACCCCCTGCCCACGTAGGGCTCCCAGCAGACGCGCCTCCCGGCGGATCACATTGTTACTGGCCTCACGCAGGTGCTTGGGGGGACGCCGGAGTACGTACTCGCGGCCACCCCGACGGAACCGCACCATGATGTTCTGGGTCCCGCCGGTGATCGCCGCGACATCGGTGACTTCACCGCCGGGGAGCCCTTGCTCGTCCATCCAGCGCGAAACGACATCGAAATCAACGCTCTTCGGGTCAGCATGCTGCGGCGCCGCCAGCTGAGTTCGATGTTCTTCGCCCGAATCGCTCATCACAGGTTGCCCACCCGGTGCTCGAGCCGGGCCGCCACATGCGCCCTGGCCTTCTCGGTCAACGCCGGGATATGGCTCGGCGGGAAGAGCCCTTCGTACGGGGTGTAGTCCTTGAGGACCTCCTTGGCGATGGTGACCTTGTGTACCTCGGTCGGTCCGTCGACCAGACCCATCACCTCCGAGTACAGGAACATCTTGGCCAGCGGCATCTCCTCGGACACCCCGAGCGAGCCGTGCAGATGCAGCGCACGCTGAGCCACATCGTGCATGACCTTCGGCATGGCGGCCTTGATGGCCGCGATGTCCTTGCGCACCTTGAGGTAATCCTGGTGCTTGTCGATCAACCACGCGGTGCGCAGCACCAGCAGACGGAAGGACTCCATCTCGATCCAGCTGTCGGCGATGCGCTCCTGTGTCATCTGTAGTTTGGCGATGGTGCCTCCGCGCGCCTCACGGCTGATGACACGCTCACACATCATGTCGAAGGCCTTGCGCACCTGAGCCACCGTGCGCATGGCGTGGTGTACGCGGCCGCCCCCGAGCCGGGTCTGCGCGATCGCGAACGCCGCCCCCTCGGCACCCAGCATGTTCTCCGCGGGGACCCGGGCGTTGGTGAATCGGGTGTACGCCTCGTCCTCGCTGAACCCGTGCACGGTGATGTTCCTGACGATCTCGACGCCCGGGGCGTTCGGGTCGACGATGAACATCGACATCCCCTGATAGGGGCTCACGTCGGGGTTGGTCACCGCCATGACAATCCAGAATGCGGCGTGCCGTGCTTCGGAGTTGAACCACTTCTCGCCGTTGAGGATCCACTCGTCACCGTCACGTACCGCAGTGGTCTTGAACAGCGTGGGATCCGATCCGCCCTGCGGCTCGGTCATCACGTAACACGAGCCGATGTCGCCGTCCATCAACGGCTGCAGATACTTGGCCTTCTGTGCCTCGGTGCCGAAGTGCGCGAGAATCTCCGCATTACCGGTGTCGGGCGCCTGGCATCCGAAGATCGACGGACCCCAGACCGACCGACCCAAGATCTCGTTGAGCAGCGCGAGCTTGAGTTGCCCGTACCCCGGGCCGCCCAGTTCCGGTCCCAGGTGGCAAGCCCACAGGCCCCGGCGCTTGACCTCTTCCTTGAGCGGACGCACGTACTCCATGGCTGCGGCGTCCGACTTGTCGTACGGGTTGGGGAATACGTAGTCGAGAGGCTCGACCTCGGTACGTACGAACTCCTCGGCCCAGTCCAGCAGCACCTGGTACTCGGGGTCGGTTTCGAAATCCCATGCCATATCAGTCACTTCCTGTCGGTTGGGGTTCAATCGGACTGTTCACCTGTACACCGTCCAAAACCATGTCGGCAATGCGCTTGGCGATCTGTGCCGGGCTCTTGCCCTCGGCGCGGTACCAAACCGCCACCATGTTGAGCATGCCGAGGATTGCGTTGGTCACCACGTGATCGGCCGTGCGGAACACCTCGGCATCGTGGCCCTCGTCGAGAACACGCTGCCAGCAGCGCTGCAACTCATCGCGCAATCCCTGCAGTTCCGCGGCGCGTTCTCCGGTCAATGCGGAGCCGTCACGGACCTGGATGGCGACCTGCTTGCGGTGTTTGACGATGAGGATGACATAGGAGCCGATCAGGGTGCGCAGCCGCTTGGCCGGCGGAGTGTTCATTCCGGCGATATGTACTGCCTCGGTGAGCATCTCGTCGATGTAGCTGCGCAGGATCTCCCAGAGCAGTTCCTCTTTTGACCCGATGTGGTAGTACAACGCTCCGCCGCGCACACCGGCCGCCGTTCCTATCTCGGCCACCCCGGTAGCATGAAATCCTTTGTTCGCAAAGAGCTCTGTGGCGACATCCATGATCCGCCGACGCGTCGCCGCGGCGTCCCCATCGGATGCCGGTGGGCGGCCCCGGCGCGGTTTCGCGCTGGCCTCGGTCACGCGATACCACCGTCCAGGCGGATCGTGGTTCCCGTGCAGTAGGCCGACGCGTCGCTCGCGAGATACAGTGCCGCACCGACAATGTCCTCCGGTTCACCGACGCGCCGCAGCGGAATGCTGGGCAGCAGCGCCTCGGCGAAGCCCTCCGGCCATGCCGCGGCGATGTCGGTGTTGAACAGCCCGCACTGAATCGTGTTGGCACGCACCGACGGACCGAAGGTGTGGGCCAGGCCCAGTGTCAGATTGCTGAGCCCCGCCTTCGCCGCGGCGTAGGGAATAGCCGTCGCATCGGGGCGCACCGCCTCGATGGAACTGATGTTGATGATCGAACCGCCCTCCCCCGCAGCCATCTTGGTGGCGATCAAGGCAGACAACCGGAACGGACCCTTCAGGTTGACCCCGATGACCTTGTCGAACAACGCTTCCGATACCTGGTCGACACTGGGGTACAACGGGGACAACCCGGCGTTGTTCACCAACACATCGACGCGGCCGAACTCGCGGTACACGGTCTCGATCAGCTCATCGCATTGTTCCCAGGAGCTGACGTTGCACTCGATCGGAAGCGCACGACGGCCGTGCGCCGCCTCCACCTTGGCAGCTAGCTCATTGCAGGAATCGATCTTGCGACTGGCAATCACCACGTCGGCACCATGGGCGGCGAATGCCTGCACCATCGCCCGTCCCAGACCGCGACTTCCACCGGTGACGACGACGACCTTGTCCTGCAGCATGCACGGCCTCCTCGATTAATGTGGCGATCGCTACATTAAAGATCCGATGCCGCCAGCGCAAGAGGCGGCGGTCGCCGACTAACGGGAGAGCTTGTCCAGCAACAGCGTGAACATCGCCTCGCTCTTGTCGTCCTTGGGATCGAGACGGCAGAACATCACCGAGGCCACGTAATTCGCACGCTGGCGGGCCACCAGCCGGCACGACCACGGCGAGCCGTCCGTACTGCGAGTCCAGTTCACCTCGTCCTGACCGCTGTGCACAATGCGCAGCGTCCAGCGCTCTTCGATGCTGCCCACCGAGGTGACCCCGTGCACTCCGTCGCATCTGGACATTCGTTGGGCGAACTGTTCGAACTGTTGACTTGCCGAGCTGGCGGTCTCGAAGACGATGAGCGCCGTGCCCACCGTGTGCCGTCTCACCATTCCGGCGGTCTGGGCGTATGCCTGGATACGGGCCGCACCGAAGCTCAGGTACTGCTGCCGTGTGGCCAACGAATACCCGTACACACAATCGGACACCGTGTTGGCCGTCGACAGCACCGTCTCGAGCGCCGGGATGGTCTTGGCATCCGTAAGGTCCGCTACCGCCCGCACGTCCGATGCCGACAACAGCCGGTCTTCCAGATCGGCCTGTCGCGGCGGCAGTACCGGGTACAGCGTCTCCACTGCGGACGGGGCGGCCGCGTCACCCGCGATCGCGTGGGTACAGGAAGTCAGCAGTGCCGCCGCGCTCAGCACAATGATTGGTACCCAGCGCATTATCGCGACTCCGAGAGCTTCTGCCTCAGTCGATCCAGCACATCGCCCGCCTTGTTGTCTGAACCGTGGGTGCAGAACATCGACAATGCCACAACGTTGGCCCGCTGACGCGCAGCCATATAACAGGTCCAGCTCGAGTTGATGACACTGCGGCCACACGCCGCCGCATCGACTCCCCTACACCACCAGGGCCATGCGCGGGTCGGTGAGCATCGCACCCAGATCCGCGAGGAATTTCGACCCCTGCTCGCCGTCCACCAGCCGGTGATCGAACGACAGCGCCAGCGTCGTGACGTCGCGAACCGCGAGTTCGCCGTCCACCACCCACGGGCGCTTGGCGACCGAACCCAGCGCCAAGATCGCGGCCTCACCCGGATTGATGATCGGAGTACCGGCGTCGACGCCGAACACCCCGATGTTGGTCAGGGTGAATGTCCCACCGCTCATGTCGGCGGGGGCGGTCTTGCCCTCCCGCGCTGTTGTTACCAACTGCGCGAGGGCACCCGCCAGCTCCCGCAACGACATCGTGTTGGCGCTCTTGATGTTGGGCACTACCAGCCCACGCGCGGTGGCGGCTGCCACACCGAGGTGTACGTAGTGCTTCACGACGATCTGGCCGGCCTGCTCGTCCCAGGCGGAGTTGAGCGAAGGATGCGACCGCAGCGTCAACAGCACCATCCGTGCCACCAAGGTGGTCGGCGTGAGTTTGAGGTTGGGATACCTCACCTTCAACTCCGCCAACAGCTCCATCGTCGCGGTCATGTCCACGGTCAGGAATTCGGTGACATGCGGTGCCGTGAAGGCACTGCGCACCATCGCGGCGGCCGTGTGCTTGCGAACGCCCGCGATCGGAATGCGAGTCTCGGCCCCGACGGGAGCCGCCGCACCGGCGATATCCGATGCCGCGGCGGTGACCTGGGGTTCGGGCTGCGGCGCCCGCGCGGTGAGGCTGCGCGTGTAGGCCTCCACGTCTTGCCGGGTGATGCTGCCGCCGATCCCCGTGCCACTGATCAGTTCGAGAGTCACGCCGAGCTCGGCGGCCAGCTTACGAACCGACGGCTTCGCCGGCACCCTCGCCGGCGACGGTTGTGTCACCGCAGCCGGTTGAGCCGGTTGAACAGACTCGGGTTCAGGGGCTTCCGTCTGTTCCACGAGCGCGAGTGCCGCCGCACCGGATGCCGTGCGTCGCCGACGACGGGTGGCACCGCTGGATTCCGACGGCCCGTAGCCGACAAGGTTGGCGGGCTCGTCCGGTTCGGCGCCGGCCACCTCGATGGAGATCAGCGGTGACCCCACCGCCAGCGTCGAGTTCTCGGCCGCCTCCAATGCCACCACTGTGCCCTCGTACGGGGACGGCAGCTCGACCATCGCCTTGGCGGTCTCGACGTCGGCGAGCACTTGGTTCAGCTTCACCTCGTCACCGACCTTCACCTTCCAGGCGATCAGGTCCGCCTCGGTGAGGCCCTCTCCGAGATCCGGGAGCAAAAACTGTTTGACTGCCATGGATTTCGCACCCTCCTAGGCGGCGATGGCGCGGTCGACGGCGTCCATCACCCGCTCCGCATCGGGCAGGTAGTGATGCTCCACCTTGTTGGCTGGATACGGAAGGGCGAAGCCGCCGACCCGCAGCACCGGCGCCTCCAGGTGATAGAAGCACCGCTCGGTGATGCGCGCCGCGATCTCGGCGCCCAGTCCCATGAACACCGACGCCTCGTGGACCACCACCAGTCGCCCGGTCTTGCGCACCGACGTCTCCAGGGTGTCGAAGTCGACCGGCGAGAGCGAACGCAGATCCACCACCTCGATCGACATACCCTCCGCGGCAGCCATCTCCGCGGCAGCGGAGGCTACCGCGACCATCGGACCGTATGCGGCGACGGTGACCGCCGTGCCCGGCCGGACGATACGCGCGGACGACAGGTGCGGCGGGTCCACCGTTTCGGTATCGACCTCGCCCTTCTCCCAGTAGCGGCGCTTGGGTTCGAAGAAGACCACCGGATCGTCGCAGGCGACGGACTGGCGGATCATGTCGTACGCATCCTGCGGTGAACTGCAGGACACCACTCGCAGACCGGCGGTGTGCGCGAAATACGCCTCCGGCGACTCCGAATGATGTTCCACCGCACCGATTCCACCACCGAAGGGGATGCGGATGGTCAACGGCATGCCCACCGCACCCTTGGTGCGATAGTGCAGCTTGGCCACCTGGCTGACGATCTGGTCGAAGGCCGGGTAGACAAATCCGTCGAACTGGATCTCGCACACCGGCCGGTATCCGCGCATGGCCAAACCGACAGCGGTGCCGATGATTCCGGATTCGGCCAGCGGGGTGTCGATGACGCGGTGGTCGCCGAAATCCTTCTGCAGCCCATCGGTGACCCGGAAGACGCCGCCGAGCCTGCCGACATCCTCTCCCATGACGATCACCTTGTCGTCATCTTCCAGGGCCGCACGCAATCCCGCGTTCAGGGCACCGGACATGGTCATTCTGGTCATGATGCGATCCCTTCATCCTCAAAGCCCGCCAGGTACTCCATGTAGTCGCGCCGTTCCGCCGCGACAAGCGAATGCGGCTCCGCATAAACGTGATTGAACATGTCGGCCGCAGTCGGTTCGATGGTGCCGAGGCATCCGGCGCGCAGTTCCGCAGCCACCTCGTCCGCCCTGGCTGCGATGCGCTGCTGCTCCGAATCCGGTAGGGCTCCACGCCCCTGCAGGTACTTCTCGACCCGTGCCAGCGGATCCTTGGCCCGCCACTCGTCCAGCTCGGCGGCGTTGCGGTACTTGGTCGGGTCGTCGGAGGTGGTGTGCGGTCCCATCCGGTAGGTGACGGCTTCGATGAGGGTCGGTCCGCTGCCCTCACGGGCACGTCGCAATGCTGCGCGGGTAGCGGCCATCACCGCCAGCACGTCATTGCCGTCGACCTGAATACCCGGGACACCGAATCCGCTCCCGCGTGCGGCCAAGGGCAGATGACTCTGCACCCTGACCGGCTCGCTGATGGCCCACTGGTTGTTCTGGCAGAAGAAGACCACGGGCGCACCGAAGCTCGACGCGAAGGCGAAGGCCTCCGAGACGTCGCCCTGGCTGGTCGCGCCATCGCCGAAGTACGCGATGACGGCGGTGTCCGACCCGTCGAACTTGACCCCCATGGCGTAACCCGTGGCGTGCAGTGCCTGTGCACCGACGATGATCGCGGGTGCGGTGATGTTGTGGTCGCACGGATTCCACCCTGATTGTGTTGAACCACGCCAGAACTGGAGCATCGCGGTGGGCTCGATGCCGCGACAGTAGGCGACGCCGTGCTCGCGGAAACTGGTGAAGGCGAAATCGTCGCGCTTGAGCGCGCGCGCAGAACCGACCTGCGCGGCCTCCTGCCCTAGCAGCGGCGCCCAGAGCGCCAGTTCACCCTGACGCTGCAGGGCCGTGGCCTCGTTGTCGATGCGGCGGACCACCACCATGTCCTCGTACAACGCCCGCAGCTGGCCGTCGTCGACGTCGGCGACCAGCGGCGTGTACGCCGGATTCTCGACCCGGTTGCCGTCCGGATCGAGGAGCTGGATGGTTTCCATGCCTACCTCGCTAACGAAGTGATGCACCGCTTGTACGTGACCGTCACCTGTCCGGTGTGTCATGACTCACAGTGCATCAGATAGTCATACTGCGCAACCGATGCATGCCAAATTGAGCATTCTGCCTAAATTTTGACGTTCAGTATGTGCGATACTGCGCGCCATGACCACTCTGGATGCCACCGATGCGAAGTTGTTACTGGCGCTCACCCAAACTCCCCGCGCATCCGGCGTCGAGCTGGCGCAGCGACTGAACCTGTCGCGCAACACCGTGCAGGCGCGGCTCACCCGCTGGGATCAGCATGAGGCGTTGGCCGGAATCGACCACCAGATCGTGCCGCGGGCAATGGGCTATCCGATGACGGCCTACGTCACCGCGCGCATCGACCAGCACCAGCTGGCAGCCATCGGGGTAGCCCTGGCCGATGTACCGGAGGTGGTGCAGGTGCACGGCCTGGCCGGCGCCGACGATCTGATGATCAAGGTGGTGGCCGTAGACAGCGATGACCTGTACCGGATCGCCGGAAACATTCTCGACATCCCCGGCATCACCCGAACGTCGATCGCCATAGCCATGCACGAGTTGGTGGCGTTCCGGATGACGCCGCTGCTGCGCCGGCTCGCCGGGCAGGAGTGAGGACTAACCCAACCAGTCCAGAACCGCTGCGGCCGTCCAGGATTGCTGCATGCTCCCCAGGGGCTCACCGGTGAACGGCTCGTAGTACTCGGCGAAGGAGCCGTCACCGGCCTGCCGTAATCCCTCCTGCCGCAACAGGAATGCGCGCTCGCTCCATCCCCGTCGCTCGAACGCCCAACAGAACAGCCAGGTGAGCACCGGCCAAACCGGTCCCCGCCAGTATTCGCGGGGACGAAAGTCCCTGGAAACCGGCGATGTCGAGGGCACCAGCGCGTACCGCAGATCCGGGTGCCCACAGAACCGCGGCCCCTCCAGCAGTCTCAGCAGCGCCAGCTCCTGCGGGCGCGGCAGCCCCCCGGAGAGCAGCGGCGCGAAGACGGCCACCGTGTCCGTCGCAACCCACTTACCCGTCTTGACGTCGAAATCCCTTGCCGCACCGGTGCGTTCCTCGGTGGTATCGATGACACCGCGGCGAAAACGCTCCGCCCAGCCGTGCAGTTCACGCACATCGGCACGCGGGCGGGCATGCTCCTCACCGATGGTGGCCAGCACCTCACAGGCCACCGAGAAGATCGCCGACACGAAGACGTCCTCCATGACGAAGCTCATCACGTCCGGCAACCGGGCGTCGTCGTACCCGACCGACTTCATCTCTTCGAGCAACCACAGGTACACGTCGTACTCGGCGTCCTTCGGACGCTGCGACGGATCGGTGACGATCGCGGTGTCTTCGCGTACGTAGGGCGCAAGCTCCCCCGGAACCACGTTGGCGTACGCCGCGTCCCAGCGCGGAGAGTTGTCCATTCCCGATTCCCACCCGTGGTACAGGGTGATTCGGCCGTGCTGGTTCTGATCGCGCGTCTCAGCGAGCCAGCGGTGCCAGCGCATCAGATCGGCCCAACGCCGATCCAGGAACGCCTCAGCGATCCCCCGCGCGCTGCGGCCCCGCCTGCGGGCGTGATCGAGAATGCGTTGCACCGCTATGGCATGCACCGGCGGCTGAGTGATGCCCGAGGTCTGATACCCCGAGGGCGCATTCGCCGCCAGCTCGGAGGTCTGCCAGCGGGCGGGTCCGGGAAAATAGCCGTCGACCCCGTTGGCGAAGACGATGTGCGGGATCATCCCATTGGCCCATTGCGCCGAGAGCAGGGTGTCCAGCTCGGTGACGGCGCGTTCGACGCTCAGCGGCGCCAGCCCCACCGCCACGAAAGCCGCGTCCCAGCTCCACATATGCGGGTACAGCTTGGGCGCCGCGCTGGTCATCGTCCCGCGGTCATTCCCCCTAAGCAGGTATGCCGCACGCGCGGCCAGCTGCGTGGGAGTGAACATCGGGTGCGAGGGCATCCGTCCATTGTGCGGCGTGCCTATCGGAAAGTCGCGCTAACGCCGACCGCGTAACGTGGCGCGCATGCCCCTGGCTCTCATCACCGGCGCAAGCGGCGGCCTCGGCACCGCGATCGCGCGTGCGCTCGCTCCCACCCACGCGCTCTTGCTGGGCGGCCGCGCCTCGACGCGGCTGCAACAACTGGCCGCTGACCTGGGCGCCACCGCCTGGCCGGTAGACCTCGGCGACACGGACGCGACACTGGCGGCCTGCGCAGATATCGGTGAACTCGATGTACTTGTGCACAACGCCGGGGTGTCCTACCCCGCCACAATCGCCGACTCGAACCTGTCCGACTGGCGGAAGACCTTCGACGTCAACGTCTTAGCGCCGGTGGCACTGACCAAGGCCCTTCTTCCGGCGCTGCGCGCCGCACAGGGCGACGTGGTGTTCATCAACTCCGGTGCCGGGATCACCGCGCACCCCGGAATCGGCTCCTACTCGGCCAGCAAGTTCGCGCTGCGCGGATTCGCCGACGTGTTGCGCGCCGAGGAGCCAGGGCTGCGCGTCACTTCGGTACACCCCGGAAGAATCAGCACCCCGATGCAGCAAGAACTCACCGAACATGAAGGGCGCGAATATAACCCGGCCGAATACATGCGCCCCGAGTCCGTCGCGCAACTGGTCGCCGATGCCGTGGATCTGCCGCGGGACGCGCGCGTACACCAGATCGTGGTGCGGCAGAACTAGACGACCAGGTTCACCATGCGGCCCGGCACCACGATGACCTTCTTCGGGGTGGCACCCGCCAGGAACTCCAGCACCTTCTCCTCGGCCAGGGCCGCCGCCTCGATATCGCCCTTCGGCGCATCGGCAGGCACGATAATCCGGCCGCGTACCTTGCCGTTGACCTGAATCGGGTACTCGACGGTGTCGTCTACCAGCCAGTGCTCGTCGGGCTCCGGGAAGGGGCCGTGTGCCAACGACTCATCACGACCCAGCTGGCTCCACAGCTCCTCGGCCAGGTGCGGCGCCAGCGGCGCCACCATCAGCACCAGTGGCTCCACCGCGGCACGCGGAGCACCCTGCGGGTACTCCTTGGTCAAGTGATTGGTGTACTCGATCAATTTGGCGGCAGCGGTGTTGTTACGCAGGGCTGCATAGTCTTCGGATACTCCCGCGATCGTCTTGTGCAACGCCCGCTGGGTGTCCTCACTGGTCAGCTCGTTCTCGGTGACACGGACCTTGCCGGTCTCCTCGTCGACGACCGCGCGCCAGACGCGCTGCAGGAAGCGGTGGGCGCCGACTACGTCCTTTGTCGCCCAGGGACGCGACAGCTCCAGCGGACCCATCGACATTTCGTACACCCGCAACGTGTCCGCGCCGTAGTTGTCGCAGATGTCGTCCGGCGAGATCGAGTTCTTGAGACTCTTTCCTATCTTGCCGAACTCCTGCTTCACCTCTTCGCCCTGGTAGAAGAACCTTCCGTTCTCCTCGACCACCTCGGCGGCCGGGACGTACATGCCGCGCGTGTCCGTATAGGCGTGGGCCTGGATATAACCTTGATTCAGCAGCCGCCGGTACGGCTCGCGGGAGCTGACGTGCCCCAGGTCGTAGAGCACCTTGTGCCAGAACCGCGAGTACAGCAGGTGCAGCACCGCGTGTTCCATGCCACCGACGTACAGGTCGACGCCACCGGGATCGTCCGGACCGTGTTCGGATGGGCGCGGGCCCAGCCAGTAGGCCTCGTTCTCCTTGTCGCAGAACGCCTCCGAGTTGTCCGGGTCGGCGTACCGCAGCTCGTACCACGAGCTGCCCGCCCACTGCGGCATCACGTTGGTGTCACGCGTGTAGTGCTTGAGCCCGTCCCCCAGGTCCAGCTCGACGTTGACCCAATCGGTGGCCTTCAACAACGGAGGGGACGGCTCCGACGACGCGTCATCGGGATCGAAGGACACCGGCGCATAGTCTTCGACCTCGGGCAGCTCCACCGGTAACAGATCCTCGCCCAGTGTATGCGGACGCCCATCCTCGTCGTAAACGATCGGGAAGGGCTCGCCCCAATACCTCTGCCGCGCAAAGAGCCAGTCGCGCAGCTTGTATTCGATGCGCGATTCGCCTCTTCCGTCCTGCGCCAACCGACGCGTCACCTCGACCTTTGCGGCGTCGACGTCCAATCCGTTCAGGTAGTCGGAGTTCACCAGCGCACCGTCACCGGTGTAGGCGGCCTCGGTGACGTCGCCGCCGGAAATCACTTCCCGCACAGGCAGACCAAGGGCATTCGCGAAGTCCCAGTCGCGCTGGTCATGGCCCGGCACCGCCATGATGGCACCCGTGCCGTAGCCCGACAGCACGTAATCCGCGATGAAGATCGGCACCGGGTCTCCGCTCACCGGATTGGTGGCGTAGGCACCGGTGAACACACCCGTCTTTTCCTTGTTCTCTTGACGTTCCAGGTCACTCTTGGCCGCAATAGAGCGGCGGTACTGTGCGACCGCCGCCCGAGGAGAGTCCTGGCCGCCGGTCCACCGGGGGTCGGTTCCCTGCGGCCAGATATCCGTGGCCAGGGCGTCAACCAGCGAATGCTCCGGCGCCAACACCATGTAGGTGGCGCCGAAGAGGGTGTCGGGGCGGGTGGTGAACACCTCCACATCGCCCGCTCCCGCGGCGAACAACACCGAGGCGCCCTGCGAACGGCCGATCCAGTTGCGCTGGATGGTCTTGACCTTGTCCGGCCAGTCCAGCACATCCAGGTCGTCGATCAGCCTGTCGGCGTACGCGGTGATCCGCATCATCCACTGCCGCAAGCGCTTACGGAACACCGGAAAGTTGCCGCGCTCACTGCGTCCGTCGGCTGTGACCTCTTCATTGGCCAGCACGGTACCCAGGCCCGGGCACCAGTTGACCAATGAATCAGATTGGTAGACAAGGCGGTACGTATCGACCAAATCAGCGCGCTGGCCGACGCCCAGCTCGGCCCACACCCTGCCGTCCGCGGGTACACGGACACCGGACTCAAATTCGGCGATCAGCTCCGTGATCGGCCGCGCGCGGCCCGCCTGATCGTCGTACCACGCGTTGTAGATCTGCAGGAAGATCCACTGCGTCCACGTGTAGAAGTCCACGTCCGTGGTGGCGAAGCTGCGGCGCGAGTCGTGTCCCAGACCCAGCCGTCCCAGTTGCCGTTTGTAGTTGACGATGTTGGCCTCGGTGCGCACCCGCGGGTGGGTACCGGTCTGCACCGCGTACTGCTCGGCGGGCAGTCCGAACGCGTCGAACCCCAGTGCGTGCAGCACGTTGGCACCGCGCATCCGGTGGAAGCGGGCGTAGACGTCCGTGGCGATGTAGCCGAGCGGATGCCCTACGTGCAGGCCGTCTCCCGAGGGGTACGGGAACATGTCCTGAACGAACATCTTGTCCGTGGGAATCGGGGCGCCATCCGGCGGCGCGAGCGAGCCCACCGGGTTCGGAACGTGGAACGTCCCACGGTCGGCCCAGGTCTCCTGCCAGCGGCGCTCGATCTGCCCGGCGAGCTGTGCGGTGTAGCGGTACTCGGGGGTTTCCGCAAAATCTCCGGGGGCGTCCTGCTGGGGTTCGGTCACCGTTCAAGGGTAAAGGTGGCTGGTCAGCGAACAGAAATCGCCGGTTTGGCGACGAGAGTTAATCACTCTGGTCACAATCCGGCCACTTCCGGGGGTGTCCGGGGTGGTTTCTCAGCTGCGCTTATTAACTTCGGGACCGCCACATCCGAGAGCCGGAAGGACAGAGAAGGTGACGACCTTACGGTATTCAGTCAGATTCGCGGCGGCAACGGCTTCCGTCGCGGCACTGCTCGCCGGAACTGCCGCCATCGCGGTGGCGGACCCGCAGCCGGTACCCGCGCCCCCGGCACCGGTGGCCACCCCGAACGCTGCCACCTCGGCGCCCCTCTCCCCGGCGACGGCACCCGCCGCTCCCGCCACCCCGAATGCCGCGACCGCACCGGCCGTCGCTCCCGCCACGTCGACGAATCCTCTGCAGCCGTCCGCGCCGATCAGCGGAGTAGCGCCCGCCACCGAGGGCACGTTGGCCGAGTTCTTCGCTTCCAAGAACGTCAAGGTGGAACCGCTGACCAAGAACAGCCACGGCGCGCCGCGCGTCAGCATCCCGATACCAAACAACTGGGCCAACGTCCCGGATCCCAACGTTCCCAACGCGTACCAAGTGATCGTCAGCAAGGCCAACGGCACCGGGCTGTACCAGTCCAACGCGCAGGTCACGATGAGCAAGCTGATCGGCGAGTTCGACACCAACGAGGCCGTCTCGCATGGTCCCGTCGAGGTCAAGGCGCTGCAGGGCTGGCAGCCGACCGATGCCTCGCTCGTCACGTACCAGGGTTTCCCGTCCTCGATCGTGGAGGGCACCTTCCGCCAGGACGGGGAGACCCTCAACACCTCTCGCCGCGCCGCGATCATCACGCAGGGCAAGGACCGTTTCCTGGTCCAGCTCGCCGTGACCACCACCGTCGGCAACGCCATCGCCGAGGCGCCCGCCACGGACTTGATCGTCAACGGACTGCGCTTCGGAGATGGCGCCCCGGTCACCGCGCCGGTCGCCGATCCGAATGCGCTCGCCGATCCGGCCGCCCTGCCCGCCGCACCCGTGACGCCTGCTCCCGGCGCTCCCGCACCCGCGGACCCCAACACACCGGCTTCGTCGGCACCGGCTGTCCCGGGCCTGGCGCCCTTGCCCACGCTGCCTCCGCTGGTGCAACCGGCGCCGCCCGCGGCATAACCTGCCGCGGACCCCGCTTAAACTGAGCGGGTGTTGATCGCTGCCTTCGTGACCGTCGCCCTCGCCGGGCTGCTGGCCGTGTTGGCGGCGGCGGCGTTCCTGCGGGCTCCGCACGGTAGCCCCCAACGGATGATCGCACCCGCCCAGTCCGCGGCCGCGATCATCCTGGCGGCGGGCGCCCTGGCCGCGCTATTCGGCTCCACCGCAATCGGTTTGGTGGGACTGGTGGTCTGCGGCATCGCCGCCGTCGTGACGGTGGGCGCGGCAGCATGGCAGGTCGCGCAGTACACCACCGCGGCGCAACAGATGTCGTCCTCGGACGGCTGTGGCAGTTCCTGCGGAGGATGTCCCCGTGCGGACCGCGGTGACTCGTCCGTGTGCGCGCGGCCCTGACGTGTCCAATCTTTAGACACCTCGGTTGCTACCTCATCCGAATATGAGCGTATTCGCCCACGTCGGCCCCTTTTTTGGTGTGATGTTTCCGGGCGCTCGTAGACGGGTGGGATGAGCCGCTTGCGCGAAGACCGTCGGCAGTGGTCAGAAAGGAAGCCGTGAAGGACACCAAGCAGATGGTGAAGTTCATCCTCATTGGTGTTCTTGCTGTCGCTTCGGGCATCGCCGCATACATCTATCGCGATGACCAACTGATCGTGGATCTGCTCACCATCCCTTTGTTCACCGGCATCATCGGGTACATCACCAACTGGACCGGTGTGCTGATGCTGTTCGCACCCTTGCGCTTCTACGGCTGGCGTATACCCGGACTACGCACGCTGTATGCGTTCCTACCCCGGCGGGTGCAGGTAATCCCCGCCATCACCTCGGACGGACGCTTCGGGTGGCAGGGCATGGTGCCCTCACGCGCCGAGAAGATGGCCAGCATTGCCGTCGACAAGAGCCTCGCCAAACTCGGCAGCATCTCAGATTTCTACGAGCAGCTCGAGCCTGACCTCATCTCCAATCACCTTGCGCTGATTGCCAAGTCAGAGATCCGCAGCGTCATCACCAAGATCATGGAGCGCGAAGACCCGCAGCTGTGGCACAACCTGCCGCCGGCCCTGCGGGAGATGATGTTCAAACGTATCGAGAACCAGCTGCCACAGATCGTCAAGAACATGACCGATCAAATCGGCGAGAACATCGAGCAACTCGTCGATGCCAAGCTGATGATCATCCGGTATCTCGCCGCACATCCCAAGCTGCTCAACGACATATTCCGCACCATGGGGCACAAAGAACTGCAGTTCATGCAGAACTTCGGGTTCTACTTCGGCTATTCGATGGGCTTCGTCCTCGTGGCGATCCTGCATACCCTTCCCCATCACTGGTGGACGCCGTGGATCGTGCTGCCGCTGGGCGGCGTGATCATCGGGTACATCGTCAACTATCTCGGCATCACTATGATCTTCGAACCGGTCCACCCCAACAAATGGGTGCCGTGGCGTCAGGGCCTCTTCATCAAACGCAAGTCGGAAATCTCAGAGGAGTACGCGCGCACCATCTCCGAGAACGTCATCACGCTGGAGAACATCGGTAACGAGATGCTCAACGGGCCGCGGTCGGACCGCACCCGCCAGATGCTCGCCGATGGCATCCGGCCCGCACTGGAGCAAGCACTCGGCCCGGCGCGCCGCGCCATTCGCGTAGCGGTCGGCCGGCGCCACTACGACCAGATCACCGAATCGGTGACTATGGAGGCAACCGGCTTTGCGCCCCTTGCGTTTTCCGACCCGGAGTTCAATAAGCAACGTCAGGGCAAGATCGGGGCCTTCGTCTCGACCCAGATGCACAAGCTCTCGCTGGATGACTTCAACGAATTGCTGCGCTCGGCCGTCAAACAGGACGAGTGGTTGTTGTTCGTCCACGGCGCCGTCCTGGGTGCGGCCGGCGGCCTGGCCCATCTACTCATCTTCCCGCCAGCGGGCTGACACATGCCCGAAAATCGACCTGACAAGATGATCCCCGATGACCAATAACACGCCCGTCCCCGCGCACAACAATCGTGAGCTGCGGCCCGATCGCGTGGTCCAAGGGGTCGCCATGCTGGCCGCGAAAACCTGGTGGCGCGGCGTGAAGTGGTCGGCCGATATCGCCACCACGACGGGCACCAAGATCATCGACGACGTTCGGGCCGGGCGCTCTGCCACCGACATCGCCCTCTCGGCGACCGAGCACGTCCTGGGCGCCGTGCGCGACGCACTGCAGTTGCCCAGTGAGTCTTCCGGTGCAATCACCCTCGCCAAGCCGCAAAAGCCGGCCCCGTCCCGGGTGACCATCGACATCACCGAGTCGGCCACCCCCGACTGCGATGAATTGCGCCGCCGCGGAGCCGAATTGCTGCGGCGTTCGGCCGATGTCACCGACGTCGAGGACACCCATCCCGCCTATGCCCGGATCATCAACCAACTGGCGCCCGACGAGGCTCGCATCCTGCGGTTCCTGGCCGCACACGGGGCACAACCTGTGGTGGACGTGCGCACCAGCCGACCGTTCGACGTGGGCTCGGAGATGATCGCCGAGGGCTTGTCCATGGTCGCGGAACGATCCGGATGCCGCTACATCGACCGCAACAACGCCTATACCAACAACCTGGTGCGTCTCGGCCTGGTCCGCGCGTCACCGGAATCGGTTGCGGCCGAGCGCTATCAGGTGCTAGAGGTACAGCCCGATGTTGTCGCGGCATGCCGGCGCGCCGGCCGCGCACACAAGACCGTGCGCCGCAGCATTCACCTGACCCCGTTCGGTGAGGACTTCTGCTGTGCCGTCATCCCCACCGATCCGTCGGTGGGCGACGACCTCTAGATCTAGTTGCGGCTGACGTCGATGGGGTGCGTCGCCAACAAGGACAACGGCAACGGCTGACGCCGCAACACCTTGGCCCACAGGTCGTCGTGCGCATCGGTCAACACATCGGAAGGCAGCGCCGACAACACGATCCAGTCGTCGCGCTCCACCTCGCCCTCCAGCTGACCGATGGTCCACCCCGAGTAGCCGGCGAAAATCCGAACGCCCTCTACCAGCGGTACGACGTCTTCGGGTTCTGCATCCAGATCGACCATCGCCATGCGGCCCGCAACATGGCGCAGACCGTTCACGCCTTCGATGCTGACACCGGCCCGCAGGGTCGCCAGACACAGCGCCGCGTCCCGCTTGACCGGGCCCCCGATGAACATCGTCTTCGGCTTGCCCGCCAGCTTGGCCCACTGCGGCAACACGTTATAGACCGCGGTCTCGCTGGGCCGGTTCAGCACCACACCTAACGTGCCACCGTCGTTGTGCTCGACAACGAAGATCACGCTGCGCCGAAACGTCGGCTCGAAGAGGTTGGTGTTGGCGACCAGCAGGGTGCCTGCCCGCAAACGGTGTGCGGGCGGCGCTATATAACCCTCACCATATGCCTCGCCCTCTTCGGGCTCGTCCCCGTGCGCCACCTCATCATCATGACACCGTTTGCCGTTTCATGACTTGTGCTCGGCCAACCGCTACACATTTGTAGTGTGGGCGTTAAACGCTCCGTTGAACCCGTAGCCCGATCTCGACACACGAAAGTGACTCACACATGACCGCGCGCCACTCGCCGCTGAGCCTGTCGCGCACCATCCACGGTCTGCCCGACTTCGGGCGATTGGTGTGGGTGCGGCTACTGACACAGTTCGGCGACGGCCTCTTTCAGGCCGGACTGGCCGGTGCGCTGCTGTTCAACCCCGAGCGCGAGGCCGAACCCTGGGCCATCGCCGGCGCGTTCGCGGTGCTGTTCCTGCCCTACTCGGCAATCGGCCCCTTCGCGGGCGCGCTGCTGGACCGCTGGGACCGTCGTGCCGTCCTGATCTGCGCCAACCTGATCCGGGTATTGCTGGTGGCCCTGGTCGGGATCGAACTGGCCTTCAGCGCCGACGACGTGGTGCTGCTACTCGGCGCGCTGATCGTCAACGGCGTCACCCGATTCGTGACCTCGGGCTTGTCGGCGGCCCTCCCGCACGTGGTGCCACGCGATCAGGTGGCCACCATGAACTCGGTGGCCGCCGCCGTCGGCGCCACCGCCACCTTCGTGGGCGCCAATTTCATGCTGATGCTGCGGGCCCTCTTCGGTGCCGGGGACTTAGGTTCTGCCACAGTCATTTTCCTGGTGATCGTGCCGACAACGGCAGCCGCGTGGGTTGCCTCCGGATTTCCCGGAGACCGGCTGGGCCCCGACAACACCGTGCGGGCCATACACGGCTCAGCCTTCTACGCCGTCGCCACCGGATGGCTACACGGTGCACGCACCATCGTCAACACGCCGTCGGTGTTCGACGCGCTCATCGGATTGGCCGCCCACCGCATGGTGTTCGGCCTCAACACCTTGCTGGTGCTGGTCCTGGTCCGCAACAACGAATCGATCTTCGCCGGGATAGGCGCCGCGGCATTGTTCCTGGCGTGCACCGGCATCGGTTCGTTCCTGGGAACGGTCTGCACCCCGGCACTGCTGCGGCGATTCGGTCGCGGACGTACCCTCGCTATGGCGCTCGGAGGTGCAGTTGTCCTGCAACTGCTCGCCTCGGGCCTGTTCATCCCGATTCTGCTGACCGCGGCGTTCGGCCTCGGCATGGCCGGGCAGGTGATCAAGCTGTGCGCCGATGTCGGCATGCAAACCGACGTCGACGACGCCCTGCGCGGACACGTCTTCGCGGTGCAGGACTCGCTGTTCTGGGTCACGTTCACCGGTGCGATGAGTGTGGGTGCCGCCTTCATCACGCATGCGCACTGGCTGGCCTTCTGCGGCGCGGTGATCTACTTGATCGGGTTGATCGTGCACATGACCCGGACCCTCTGGCCCAGCCCGCCCAACACTGGATTCCTGCCCACCCAGCCCGACCCGGAAGGACAACCCCGTGACCTCGACCGCTGACGCTGTCATCGACGACCTGCGTGATGAGAGCGATGGACTGGACGCCCTCGTGGCCCCCCTGCCCGAGGAAGGCTGGGCCCGCGACACTCCCGCGGCCGGCTGGACCATCGCCCACCAGATCGCTCATCTGCACTGGACCGATGCGCAGTCCCTACTGGCGGTCACCGATCCAGAGGGCTTCGCCAACGAACTGCCCAAGGCCATGGCCGACCCCTTCGGATTTGTAGACAATGCCGCCGAGGAGACCGCACAGACCCCACCTGCCGAGCTCCTCATCCGCTGGCGTGACACCCGCAACCAACTGCACGCGGCGCTGCGCAACGTGCCGGACGGCGTCAAGATTCCCTGGTACGGCCCGCCCATGAGCTCGGCCTCGATGGGTACCGCACGGCTGATGGAGACATGGGCGCACGCCCTGGATGTCGCCGATGCGCTCGGCGTCGTACCCGCACCCACTACGCGCCTGAAATCCATTGCTCACCTTGGTGTCCGAACACGGGACTACGCATACTCGGTGCATTCACTGCCGGCTCCCACCGAACCGTTCCGGGTGGAGCTGACCGGCCCCGATGGCGATACCTGGACGTGGGGCCCCGAAGAGGCCGCCCAGCGTGTCACCGGATCGGCCCTGGATTTCTGCTATCTGGTGACCCAACGCCGCCCCCGCGCCGAACTCGATCTGCAGGCCAGCGGTGAGGACGCCGAGAAATGGCTGTCGATCGCCCAGGCCTTCGCCGGCCCGCCCGGCACCGGCCGGGAGTGAATGCTTCGGCATTCAGCCGCGCGCTCTAGCCGGCACCGCCATTCTGGCTGTCATCCCCGATGATGACCCGCTGCGCCTGGCTTGTGCCGTACTGGAATCTCTGCCAGTGGCCTCGTGGATCACACTGTGCACCAAGCATTTCTGCGCCACCCGCAGCGACAGTCCACCGAGCTTCTTCATCACCACCTGTGACGGACGGCTCAGCATCCACCATCCCGCCTGGGTTGCCGGCGAGTCCGACCCCACCGTCGCATGGTCGGCGGCCCTAAGGCGGGCCTTCGACCGCGTTCTCCGTTGACTGCCGCGGCGGTGCGAGCGGGCGAGAGGTATCGGCGATCCCATCCCCGTTGGCATCGGTGAGTTCCACGTCCCAACGCCCGTCGCCGGTGGTATCGGCATACACGGAGACCCCGGAATCGTCCGTGCGGAAGGCCCTTTCGGCATCGCCGTCGTTGTCGACATCGAGCAGCTGCTCGGGTTTTCCGTCTCCGTCGATATCGGCTGTGCCACCCGGATGTTCGACCCCGTCGAGCCCGAACCAGCTGATCGATCCGCTTCGTTCCACGTGAAACGCCCACGTGCCCAAGCCATCATCGGTGAAGTAGGTCTCGGGCCTGCCGTCGTTGTCCACGTCAAGCACGCTGTGGTCCGCCGATCCGTCCCCGTCGGAGTCCCACATCACGTCGTCGAACAATCCGTCGCCGTCGAAATCCAGCCGCACCGCATCGAGCACACCGTCACCGTCCAGGTCCGCATTGGGCGGTGCATCCCACGCGGTGACGATGCCGTCACCCGCACCGAAGCAGTAGTCCATACCCGATATGAGGCCCCGACGGCGCCGGCCGTTCCGCCGTTCTGTGGCATGTGGATAACCACGCAGACAAAACGTGCGCTGATATCGGTTCACATACGTAGTGAGGGGATCCGCGACGATTCGGTTCCGCTGCATAGTCTCTGACCCCATGGTGCCCCTACCCTCACGTTGCTGCGGGCCGCCGCGTCCACCGCCGGCTGGGTCGACGCGGTGGTCGGTGGCGGGGCATCTCGATTCTTCTGCTCGTCTTCCCGAAGATGGCTCCAGCGACCGCGCTGGGTACCAACAAGCGCGCGGCGCTGTCGGGCAACGCATCCGCCGCCATTCGGCTTTACCGAAAACCCGCTGAACTGGCACGCGCTGCTGGGAACCTTTGTCACCGCGGCAGCCTTCGCCAGTGCGGGTGCCCCTACATCGCCTCGCGGCTGCCGGTGTCCGTGTTCAAACCCGTGGTTCTGTTTCTGCTCTCGGCCGTGGGGGTGTTCGTCTCCACCCGACCGGAGTTCGGGACAGCAACAGCGGGACCACGCGCACCAAGACCCTCACCCTGACGGCACTGGCGATCGCCGCCATCCTGATCGCGTTCTACGACGGCATCATGGGCCCGGGTACCGGGACTTTCATGATCATCGCCCTGACCGCCGTCGCGGGAATGACCTTCCTGGAAAGCTCGGCCACCGTCAAGGTGCTCAACTCCGGCGTGGCACTGGGCGTCGCGAACATCATCGGTGCCCAGATCGGCACGCATATGGCGCTGGGTCGCGGCGCCGGGTTTGACCGTGTGGTGCTGCTCGTCGTCGTGGTGATGGTGGGCAAGCTCGGCTAGGACATGCTTGGCTGAGCCCGATCAGGGACGCTCGGCCCACCATTGCCGCAGTGCCTCGACCGCCTCGTCATGATCGAGCGGGCCCCGCTCCAGCCGGAGCTCCTTAAGGAACCGCCACGCCTCCCCTACGATCGGGCCGGCCGGGACCCCCAGCAGCGCCATGATTGCGTTGCCGTCGAGATCGGGCCGTACCCGCGCCAGGTCCTCCTTGGCCTCCATCTCGACAATGCGTTCTTCGAGCCCATCGTAATTGGCCTGCAACCGTGCCGCGCGCCGCTTGTTACGGGTCGTGCAGTCCGCACGCACCAGCTTGTGCAGTCGCGGCAACAGGGGGCCGGCGTCGGTGACGTAGCGGCGCACCGCGGAATCGGTCCACGTGCCGTCGCTATATCCGTGGAATCGCAGGTGCAGGTACACCAGCTGCGACACGTCGTCGACCATCTGCTTGGAGTACTTCAGTGCCCGCATCCGCTTGCGTACCATCTTGGCGCCGACCACCTCGTGATGGTGAAAGCTCACCCCGCCGCCGTCCTCGTGCCGGCGAGTGGCCGGCTTGCCGATGTCGTGCAGCAGCGCCGCCCAACGCAGCACCAGATCGGGACCCGCGTCTTCGAGATCCACCGCCTGCTCCAACACGGTCAGCGAGTGACGGTAGACGTCCTTGTGCTGGTGATGCTCGTCGATAGTCAGCCGCATCGCACCGACCTCCGGCAGCACCACCGCACCCAGGCCGCTATCCACCAGCAGGTCGATCCCGGCGACCGGATGCGCGCCCACGATCAGCTTGTCCAGCTCGGCCTGCACCCGCTCGGCGGTGATCCGGCCCAACTGGCCCGCCATCGCATGCAACGCCTCCAGCACGCGCGGTGCCACCGTGAAGCCGAGTTGCGAGACGAAGCGTGCGGCCCGCAGCATGCGCAGCGGGTCGTCACCGAACGAGATCTCCGGGGCCGACGGGGTATCCAGCACCCCCGCGCGCAGGGCTTCCAGCCCATTCAACGGGTCACAGAACGCCCCGGGCCCTTCCGGTCCGATCTTGACCGCCATCGCGTTCACCGTGAAGTCCCGGCGCACCAGATCGCCCTCGAGGCTGTCGCCGAACACCACCTCGGGGTTGCGTGACTGCTGGTCATAGCTGTCACTGCGAAAGGTGGTGATCTCCACCCGCTGGCCCTTGCGCGCCACCCCGATGGTGCCGAACGCGATGCCGGTGTCCCAGATGGCCTCGGCCCATCCCGTGAGCAACTCTTGCACCTGCGCCGGGCGGGCATCGGTGGTGAAATCCAGATCGGTGCCCAACTTGCCCAGAGCGGCATCACGGACGGTGCCCCCCACTAAATACAGGGTGAAGCCCGCGGCATCGAAGAGCACACCTAATTCCGAGAGCATCTTGTTGTGCCGGTTCAGGGTCACCGCGGCGGTGGCCAACAGTTCGGCGGTCGGTATCGATTCGGGCACGTCGGGATAGCTTACCGGCGCGTATCGCAAGAGCTCTCAGTAGCGGGAACTACTATCGCATGGGTGTCTGACTCCTCCGGCGGTTCCCGCACGGGTGGGTCGTCGGACGAGCCCAACGGCTCAGCGCGCGGCCGAGGGTCGCGCCGCGGTCGGCGCAACCGAACGCAGGGTCGGGCGCAAAGCGCCGGCACTCCGACGGCCTCCCCCGCCGCTGGCGGTCCCCACCCGACAAACACAGCCAACGGCGCTACCGGGAAAGGACGCGGCCGCGCGAAGGGCCGAGCCGCCGGAGCCTCCTTGCGGACAGTGCGCGAAACCTCGGCCGGTGGCCTGGTCATCGCCGGAATCGACGGCCCCAAGGACGGTCAGGTGGCCGCCCTCATCGGACGGACCGATCGGCGCGGCCGGATGCTGTGGTCACTGCCCAAGGGCCACATCGAACAAGGCGAGACCGCCGAGCAGACCGCCATCCGCGAAGTGGCCGAGGAAACCGGTATCCGGGGCAGTGTGCTCGCCGCACTCGGCAGCATCGACTACTGGTTCGTTACCGAGGGCCGGCGCGTACACAAGACCGTGCACCACTACCTGATGCGGTCCCTGGGCGGCAAGCTCTCGGACGACGACGTCGAAGTCACCGAGGTCGCCTGGGTGCCGCTCGGCGAGCTGCCCACCCGCCTGGCATACGCCGACGAACGCCGCCTTGCCGAGGTGGCCGATGATCTGATCGACAAACTGCACTCTGGCGGACCCGAATCGCTGCCGCCGTTGCCCCCCTCCGCGCCACGACGACGCCCCCAAACGCACTCCAGCACACAGAGGACTCCGGGCCGTCGAACCGAGCGTGGTCCACAGCAATGACCCGACTCACGCATCGCAGCGCGACGCGTGTGGCGTCAGTCCTTGCCGTCCTCGCGCTTGTCCTGCTCGGCGCTCCCTGGTCGACACCGCAGGCCCACGCCTACCGCGACGGCCAGTTCCTCAAGGTCCTCATCGACGAGGTGAGCCCCCAAACCGTCACCACCGTCGACTCGATGGTGACCGTGCGGGGCACCGTGGCCAATGTCGGTGATCGCCCGGTCACCGACGTGGTGGTGCGGCTGGAACGAGCCGACGCGGTGACCACCAGCGCCGACCTGCGCGCCAATCTGCACGGCCGCCACGATCAGTACCGGCCCGTCGGCGAGTTCGTCACCGTCGCAGGCACTCTGGAAAAGGGACAGCAGCGCCCCTTCACGCTCGCCTTCCCGCTGCGCGGAGGGACCGGACCGAACTGGAACATCGAGACACCCGGGGTCTATCCGGCGCTGGTGAACGTCAACGGCACCCCGGACTACGGGGCCGCCGCCCGGCTAGACGACGCGCGCTTCCTGCTCCCGGTTCTCGGGGTGCCCCCACCCACCGGGGCCGCCTCCGAGCCCGAGATCGCTCCCGACACCTCTCGGCCGGTGGGTCTGACGCTGCTGTGGCCCCTGGCCGATCGTCCGCGGCTGGCCCCCGGTCAGCCCGGTGGACCGACACCGGTACGCCTCCTCGACGACCAACTGGAACGCTCCCTTTCCCCCGGAGGCCGGCTGGACGCCCTGCTGGGCGCCCTGGAATTCGCGACCGAAGCCACCGTTGACCCGAAAGGGGAGCTGGGACGCACAGTCTGCGTAGCGGTCGACCCCGATCTGCTCGTGACGGTCAACGCGATGACCCTGGGCTACCAGGTTCTGGACAACTCGGCTGACCCCGCCGGTCCGGTTCATCCCGGCACCGGGCAGGGACTCGCCCTGGCGTGGCTCGATCGGCTGCGCGCCATGGCACGGCACATGTGCGTCACGCCGCTGCCCTACGCACAGGCCGATCTCGACGCGGTCGCCCAGATGGCCGATGCCGGTCTTTCTCACCAAGCCATCTCCGGTGCCGCCGATGTGCTCGACCAGATTTTGGGAACCAACAGCCTGCGCGGGACCATCCTGCTGGGCGATGGCCAACTCTCGAACGCCGGCATCGACCTCCTCACCGCACAGGGGCCAACGGTCGCGGTGTCCCCGCTGCCGTCAGGGCAGGAGACTCTGCCCGATTTCAACCCACGCCGCGTGTCCGACACCGTGGTCGCGGCACCCTTCGATCCGTCGGTGGGCGCCGCGCTGAGCGCCATCGGTCGCACACCCGCCACACCTGACTACGTGCCCGCATCGCTTCGATTTGCGCTACAACATGATTCACGTGTGGCGCGGATGCAGGACGCCCTTGGTGCGATGGCCTGGCAGGCGCTGAACCCCGCACAGGCTCCCCGCCAGACGATTCTGCTGCCGGAGGCAACCTGGGATCTGTCCGATGGCGAGGCGCGCTCGATCCTGTCCGCCACCTCCACCCTGCTGCATGCAGGACTCGCGATACCGCGACCGCTGCCGGCCGTCATCGGTGAGGCCCGAGCCGACGCCCAGGCCAATCCCGTCGACACCACATACGGCGTGGACCCGTCCGGGGCCGTGCACGACTGGGTCTCACAGGGGCTGGGCGATGAAATCCGTCGGCTGTGGGGTCTCACGGCGGCACTGACGGTGGATGCCCGCACCGGACTCACCGGCGCGCAGTACACCAATCCGCTGCGCCAGGATGCACTACGCGCGGTGAGCCGAAGCGTTCCGCAGGATGCGCGCGACGACTCCGCGCGGGAACGGCTAGCCGCCATTCGCCGCACGGTCGGCGACCTATTCAACGCCGTCACCGTCGTCAATCCGGGCGGCTCCTACACGCTGGCCACCGAGCACAGCCCGCTCCCGCTGGTGCTGCGTAACGAGCTTCCGGTGCCGATCCGGGTAACCCTGCGCCTCGAGACACCCGCCGGCATGAGCGCGACAGATGTGGGCGTACAAGAGATTCCACCTGGATTCCTACCGGTAAAGGTGCCCGTGGAGGTCAACGTGTCTCAGCGCATGGCGGTGGACGTCACGCTGCACACGCCCGACGGTCTGCCGCTGGGCGATCCGGTGCGCCTCTCGGTGCACTCCAACGCATACGGCAAGCCCCTGTTCTTCATCACCATCAGCGCCGCTACCGTTCTCTTCGCGCTGACGGGTCGGCGCCTATGGCACCGGTTCCGAGGCCAACCCGATCGCGCGGATCTAGACCGCGAGGACGAAGCATGGCAGCCGTGAGAGAGCCACTGAATCCGTTGCCCGATCCCATATCCGACGACACGATCGAGGAACTCTCCGACGCTGCCGTCGTCGGGCATTCCGGTTCGATGGCGGTGGCCACCCTGGTCAGCCGGATTACCGGCTTCATCAAACTGCTGCTGATCACCGCGGCACTCGGCGCCGCCTCCGCGAGCGCGTTCGCGACCGCCAACCAACTGCCCAACATCATCGCCGCGTTGGTCCTGGAGGCTACCTTCACCGCCATCTTCATCCCGGTGCTCACCCGCGCCGAACGCGAAGATGCCGACGGCGGCGCGGCATTCATCCGCAAGCTGTTGACGATCGTCACGACCCTGCTACTGCTCACCACGGCGCTGTCGGTGCTGGCTGCGCCCCTGCTGGCCGCACTGATGCTCGGCGGTGATCCGAGGGTCAGCACGTCACTGACGACCGCGTTGGCGTATTTGCTTCTCCCACAGATCTTCTTTTACGGGTTGTCCTCGGTGTTCATGGCAACCCTCAACACCCGCAATGTGTTCGGTCCGCCCGCCTGGGCACCGGTGTGGAACAACGTCGTCGCGATCGTCACCCTGATCCTGTACTGGCTGATGCCCGGGGAGCTGACACTCAACCCCACGCGGATGAGCGATCCCAAGCTCCTCGTGTTGGGTGTCGGCACCACGCTTGGCGTCGTGACCCAGGCCCTGGTGCTGATTCCCGCGATCCGCCGTCAGCGCATCCCCGTGCGTCCGCTGTGGGGCATCGACAACCGGCTCAAGCAGTTCGGCGGAATGGCCGCCGCCATGTTCGCGTATGTGGCCATCAGTCAATTTGGGTATGTCATCGCGAACCGTATCGCCGCCGGCGCCGCCGATTCTGGCCCGATCATCTACAACCAGACGTGGCTGATCTTGCAGCTGCCGTACGGCGTGGTCGGCGTGACCATCCTAACCGCCATCATGCCGCGGCTGAGCCGCAATGCCGCCGCAGAGGACACCCGTGCGGTGCTCGGCGATATGTCTCTGGGCACCCGCCTGACGATGACCGTCCTGATCCCGGTGGCGGCGGTGATGACCGTCGGCGGGCCCGCAATGGGCCCTGCCCTCTTTGCCTACGGGAATTTCGGCCTCACGTCCGCTCACTACCTGGGGCTCTCGATCTCGCTGTCGTCATTCACGCTCATCCCCTATGCCCTTGTGCTGCTGCAACTTCGGGTGTTCTATGCCCGCCAGGAGGCCTGGACCCCAACCTGGATCGTCATCGCGATCACCGCGGTGAAGATCACCGGCTCGGTCATCGCGCCTCACCTCACCGACGACCCCAACCTGGTCGCGGGTTATCTCGGCGCCGCCAACGGCCTCGGATGGGTCGCGGGCGCCGTCTGCGGGTACCTGCTGTTGCGTAGGAGCCTGGGGCGCGCAGACGGCCCGCTCGTCGGTCCGGACGTGGCCCGCACGGTGCTCGTCACGCTGGCCGCTTCGGCGACCGCGGCCGCTGCCGGCCTCGGCATCGACCGCGGTCTCGGCCTGGATCTGCTCACCGTTCGCGGCGGCGGGCCGGCGTCGATTCTGCGCCTGGCGATTCTCGGCATCGTCATGCTCGGCGTGACCTTCGCACTCATGGTCGCGGTCAAGCTGCCCGAGGCTCTCAGCGTTGCTTCCATGCTGCAGCGTCGTCTGGGCGGTCGATTCGGCATCGGCGTACAACATCACGCTTCGGTCATGGGCAACTCCGGCGCGCCTTCCCTGCCGTACCCTGATTTGGGTGATCGAGTCGTCGGCAGCAGTGCGGCCGACTCGACAACCGCAAACAAACCAGCGCACGGGGGCGGTGCTGATACGAGAAAGGGCAGGGCTGTGACCGACACCCCGGGGTCATCGACTCGGCCTGTTTCCACCCAGTCCCCGTCCACGGGCCCTGTTCCCACCTCGGTGATGCCCGGTGCTCGCATCGCCGACGGCCGCTATCGCCTGCTGACTTCGCACGGTGGCCCGGAAGGGCTGCAGTTCTGGCAGGCCATCGATATCGAGCTGAACCGACCGGTGGCCCTGACGATCATCGACGGCACCGTCTTCAGCTCCGATCGGGTGCAGGACATCCTGTCGAATACCCTGCGGCTCAGCAAGATTGAATCGCCGGGCCTGGCCCGGGTGTTGGATGCGGTACGCGAGGGAAGCGGCGGCATCGTCGTTGCGCAGTGGGTTCGTGGCGGTTCGCTGCGCGAGGTCGCAGACACCGAACCGTCTGCAGTCGGCGCTAGTCGGGCGGTCCGATCCCTTGCCGAGGCCGCCGACGCAGCGTTCGAGGCCGGATCCGCACTGAGCATCGACCACCCGGACCGCGTGCGTATCAGCATCGACGGCGATGCGGTACTCGCGTTCCCCGCCACGTTGTCCTCGGCCAGCGCCGATGAGGACGTTCGCGGCCTCGCTGCCACCCTGTACGCACTGACCACGCGCCGTTGGCCGCTTGCCGAGACGGGTCAACCGAGCGGGTTGGCTGCCGCCAATCGCGCTCCGGACGGCCGACCTGTCGAGGCCCGCGTCATCGTGCCGACGATGCCCACCGAGATCTCCGATGTCGCCTCGCGCGCGCTGAGCGATGACCCTGGTTCGGCCGCCGAACTGCTCGACGGTCTGGAATCGGCCATCGCGAGCGTCGATCACACCACCATGCTCGAGCCTGCCGCGGCCGCACCTACGCAGGCGCTGGGTATCGGCCGCCGCCAAGGTTTCGGGGAGCCGTCGGAGTCCCTCGCCGATGATGACGAGGACATCGACGACGAAGATCCCGAGGAGGCGGCCCGTCACCGCAAGATCTTCCTGATCGGGCTCGGCGTGGTCGGCGTCCTGGTCATCTCGCTGTGCATCGCGCTAGGTGTCTGGGTGACGCGGATCTTCGGTGACGTGGGTCCCCTGGACAAGATCAACATCGGCATCGGACTACCCACCCAGACCTCGGACGGCGACGCCGTCACACCCGGTAGCCCCGCCACGATCGCGCAAGCGTCCGTGTTTCCCCCGGGCCCCGACGCCGATCAACCCGGCAAGGCGGGACTGGCGATCGACGGCAACTCCTCCACGTCGTGGACCACCGATACCTACACCGACGCCGACCCCTTCCCGGTCCTCTTCAAGCCCGGCGTCGGTCTGCTGCTCGATCTGCAGTCGGCGAGTGCCCTGAGCAGCGTCACGATCGAATCACACAGTGTCGGAACGCAGGTACAGATTCGTTCCGCCGACTCCTCCACGCCGGCCTCCTTCAACGACACCAAGGAGATCTCGGCAACCACCACCCTGAAGTCCGGCAAAACCACGATTCCCATCACCAGCAGCTCTCAGGTCTCTCATGTGCTGGTGTGGATCAACAAGCTGGGCTCCACCAACGGCGATCACCATGCGGAGATCGGCGAAATCACCGTGTCAACTGCTTCCTAGCAACGCGATCGTCTGACAATCGAGTAGTTATCGAACGCCTTTCGGTATAGATCCGCGAATCCCGGGCTATATTTTTCGCGGTAGTTGAAACCCGATGGCAACATGCGATTAGGTCGTTGAACTGCAGTTCATGTTGTTCAGTTACGAAAATCGCTGTTGTAGATAATTGAAATTTGTATAATAGTTTGCTGTGGAGCGATCGTGTGGTCGACGGCGCCCCCCATTTTTGATTACTGTGCGCGTGTGGGCACGGTTCAGGGGGTTCTCACCACTCCCCAACACTCGGACGCCGAGCTGTTGGCTGCCCACGTCGCCGGCGATCCTTCAGCCTTCGAACAGCTGTTCCGCCGTCACCACCGCCGACTCTACCGACTCGCCCGCGCCACCAGCCGCACCCCCGAGGATGCCGCCGATGCGCTGCAGGAGGCGATGCTCTCGGCGCACCGCGGGGCCGCCAACTTCCGCAATGACGCGGCGGTCACCAGCTGGCTGTACCGCATCGTCGTCAACGCCTGTCTGGATCGGCTACGCCGCAACAAGGCGCACAGCCCCATCGAGCTCGAAGAGGACCTGTACACCGTCGAGGACCCCTCGACCAACGTCGACACCTCAATCGTCATCCAGAAGGCCCTGCTGCGGCTGCCCGCCGAGCAGCGTGCGGCCGTCATCGCAGTCGATATGCAGGGATATTCGGTATCCGACGCTGCTGAGCTGCTCGGGGTACCCGAGGGCACGGTAAAGAGTCGTTGTGCGCGTGCTCGCGCACGTCTGGCCGTCGCCCTGCACTATCTCGACAAGGCCGGCTCCGTCGAACCAGAAACCATCGACTACTAGCCGTGTGCCGCCGTGTCACGATCCGCCCTACGCATTGGGCAACGATCGTGGCATTCGGTAGCTGTATATGGGAACAATGAACACACATGGTCAGCAACCATCCGGGTGGCTCCGATGGCGAAGGTAACCTCGACAAGGTGAACCTCGCCGAGGTACCGCTGTCACCAGAGGTCTTGGCCGACCTGCACGCCGGCGTCTACGCCGTCGGTGATGCCGACGTCCTTCGGCAACGGGCAGAGCAAGATCCAGATGCACGCCAGGCGCTGGCCGCGCTCGATCGTGTGCGCACGGACCTGGTGGCGTGGATGGACAGTCCCGCACCCGACGTGCCCGAGTCCGTCATCGACGACATCGTTGCCGCGTTGCGCACCGAGTCCGCCAAGTCCACGTTGCCCGCGGTAGCTGGGAATGCCACTCGGCCCGCCGATGCCAGCCTCAACCTGGTCACCGGCCCCGTCACCCTGGATCATCGCCGTCACCCCGCGGCAAAGCGTCGCTGGCTCGCCTACTCCAGCGCGGGCTTGGCAGTCGCCGCCTGTGTCGCCGTCGCCGTCACCCTGGTCGCCCAGAACGATCACCGCGCTCCCCAGACCAGCACCGCTGTCGCCGGTCCCTCCTTATCGCAGCAGATCGCACCCAAGACGGCCGCCCCGGTGGCACCGGAACTGCCCGCACAAAGCGCTTTGGGGCAGCCCTCATTCCCGATGTCCGGGAATGAGATCACCGCACTTGTCGGTCGCACACCCGCATTAGGGGACCTGCAGGATGCCGCGCGCCGCGCGTCCTGCCTCACCGGACTTGGCTTCCCCGCCTCCTCCCCCGTTCTGGGTGCACAGACTCTCGATGTCGACGGTCCCGCCGTGCTGATGGTCCTGCCCGCTGAACGCCCCGGCGAGCTCCTGGCCGTGGCCGTGCGTCCGGGATGCAGCCAGTCAGACCCCCAGCGCGTGGCGCAGACCCGAATCGGCGCCGCACCCGGCCGGTAGCCCCTACTACCTCGCACCGCCCGTCCGGCGCGGAACATCCCGCTCTAGGCTGTTGTTTCGTCACTTGTATGGCCTTGTTGGATCAGCGAATCAGATCGGATCAGAAGGGAACCCCATGTCCGCGACCACTCCAGACTCGGATGTCCACGAGCTCATCATCATCGGCTCCGGACCCGCTGGGTACACCGCGGCGGTCTACGCGGCCCGCGCCCAGCTAAAACCGATCGTGTTCGAGGGAACCCAGTTCGGCGGCGCCTTGATGACCACCACCGAGGTCGAGAACTATCCCGGCTTCCGCGAAGGCATCATGGGACCGGACCTCATGGACCAGATGCGCGAGCAGGCCATTCGCTTCGGCGCCGATCTGCGGACCGAGGACGTCGATGAGGTGTCCCTGCAGGGCCCTGTGAAGTCTGCGACCGTCGGTGACGAGGTTTACCACGCACGAGCCGTCATCCTGGCCATGGGCGCCGCACCGCGGTACCTGGGTGTACCGGGCGAGGACACCCTACTCGGCCGGGGAGTGAGTTCCTGTGCCACCTGCGACGGCTTCTTCTTCAAGGACCAGGACATCGCCGTCATCGGCGGCGGAGACTCTGCGATGGAAGAAGCGACGTTTCTCACACGCTTTGCCCGCAGTGTAACGCTCATCCACCGCCGCGAAGAGTTCCGCGCCTCCAAGATCATGCTGGAGCGCGCCTATGCGGACCCCAAGATCAACGTCCTGACCAATACCAAGATCGTCGGGGTCGAGGGCACCGACGCGGTGACTGGGCTCACGCTGGAGAACACCGCCACTGGCGAGTCCTCGCAACTCCCCGTCACCGGGATGTTCGTCGCGGTCGGGCATGACCCCCGTAGCGAACTTGTGCGCGATGTCGTCGATGTCGACCCTGACGGGTACGTACTGGTACGTGACCGCAGCACCTACACCTCGCTGGAAGGTGTCTTCGCCGCAGGCGACCTCGTGGACCGCACCTACCGCCAAGCCGTCACTGCTGCCGGAAGTGGCTGTGCTGCAGCCATTGACGCCGAGCGGTGGCTTGCCGAAACGGCCCACTCTCAGACACTCGTCGAGGCCTAGCCTCACCCTCACTGATCAAAAGGAGAACCATGAGCGAACACGCGACCGTTACCGTCACCGACGACTCGTTCCAGGAAGACGTCGTCTCCAGCAACAAGCCGGTGCTGGTAGATTTCTGGGCGACCTGGTGCGGACCCTGCAAAATGGTGGCCCCCGTACTGGAGGAAATAGCCAAGGATCACGGCGGCGCCCTGACCATCGCCAAGCTCGATGTGGACGCCAACCCGGAGACCGCACGCGCGTTTCAGGTGACTTCGATCCCCACCTTGATCCTGTTCCAGAATGGTGAGCCAACCAAGCGCATCGTCGGCGCCAAAAGCAAGTCGGCGTTGCTGCGTGAACTGGACGGCATGCTCATCTAACCGGCCCAACACCCGGTCAGATGAGCATGCCGAGAGTTTCGCCCATCGCCTAGGCATCTGAGACAATACTGCCGTCCCGACGACGGGCGGCCGCTGTCCGATGGGTGGCAGCGCGGTTTCTTGCGAAAGGCGGAGTATGACGACAGGCGCGTCGAACATTCGCCACGGCGATCGAGGCCCGGCTGTCACCGAGGTGCGCGAAGTACTGGCCGCGCTCGGCTTCCTCGAGTACCCCGATGAGGTCCTGGCGACCGGTCGGCATGTCGTGGTGGATCACTTCGACGCGACGCTCGACGATGCCGTACGGGCGTTCCAACAGCGCCGTGGACTGCTCGTCGACGGCATTGTGGGACCCGCCACCTATCGCACCCTCAAAGAGGCCTCCTACCGGCTCGGGGCACGCACGCTCTACCACCAGTTCTCCGCACCGATGTACGGCGACGACGTGGCCACCCTGCAGAAGCGCCTCCAAGATCTCGGGTTCTACACCGGCCTGGTCGACGGCAACTTCGGGCTGCAGACCTACAACTCGCTCCTGTCGTACCAGCGGGAATACGGGCTGACCGCCGATGGCATCTGCGGACCGGAAACGCTGCGCTCCTTCCAGCTGTTGGGCCGTCATGTCACCGGCGGATCCGCGCACGCGATCCGTGAAACCGAACACGTCCGCAACGCCGGCCCGCAGCTGTCGGGCAAGCGCATCGTGATCGACCCCGGTCTCGGGGGCTCCGATCGGGGCGTCATCGTGCCGGGCCGGGAGGGCCCCACCAGCGAATCAGACATCTTGTGGGACTTGGCAAGTCGCCTCGAAGGACGGATGACCGCCATCGGGATGGACACCTACATCTCGCGGGCGATCCAGAACAATCCCACCGATATCGAGCGCGCCACCTACGCCAACAACGTCGGTGCCGATCTGATGATCAGTCTGCGCTTCGACTCACAGCCCACTGTGGCAGCCAGTGGGGTCGCGTCCTACCACTTCGGCAACCTGCACGGCTCGGTATCCACCATCGGACACATGCTGGCCGACTTCATTCAGCGAGAAGTAACGGCGCGCACCGGGTTACGTGACTGCCGGGCGCACGGCCGGACCTGGGACCTGCTGCGTTTGACCCGGATGCCCACCGTGCAGGTCGACATCGGCTACATCACCTCGCCAAACGATGTCTCCGTGCTCAGCGCCGCCCACTACCGCGATGTGGTGGCCGAATCGATTCTGGCCGCGGTCAAGCGTGTGTACCTACTCGGCAAGAACGATCGGCCCACGGGCACATTCACTTTCGACGAGCTGCTGGCGCACGAATTGTCTGCCGGAAGCTAGTCCTGGGGTCGCGCCCCGATAGCTGCGGCCGGACAGACATGTGCCGCATCGGCCGCTCCCCTCGCCTGCTCCTGCGACAGCCTCCCGGTCTGCAGTGACAGGCGGCGCCGTCGGCATCCTCTCCGAACAGATCCGGGTATTGTGCCGCGCAATACCCGGATCCCATGCACAGGTCCTGATCTACAGCCAGGGTCACACCGCTGTCCGGTAGCAACCCACCTTTGCCAACGCCACCTATCTCTTCCATCCCACGGAGCTTGAATACATTCAGGCCCCCATGGGAGTCGGCGCCCGCAGAACAATGGGCCGACAACGGCGGTTGGGTCTACCAGGACAGCATCCAGTCGGTCCTGGTAGACGCCTCGCACGACGTCGTCGAGCCCGGGCAGCTGCTTCACAACCATGGCTCCACCCAGGTCCGCGTCCTGGGCGCCGCAGGCCACACTCCCGGGCACCTCGCCATCGAAGTGCGCTCTCCCGGCTGGCCGGGGTGATCGTCGCCGGCTTCGCATTGCACCGCGACGGCGCTCGGTTTGGGTGGGTGGACTAGAACGCGGCGCCGACCACGGGTCCCGCCCCGGCCGGTTGCGGAATCTGCACTGATTCCAGCAGGCGTTCCAACGCGGCCTCCACCTCAGCCTTCCAACCGAGTCCGCTGTCGAGCTCCAGTCGCAGCCGGGGAAAATGCTGGTGCGGAGCCACCACCGTGAAGCCCACATCCTTCAAGAAGTCCACGTCGATCATGCATTGTTCGATCGTGCACTCCCCCAACACATCTGCCGCCTCCGAATGCCTCGCCAGCGATCCCTCACACATCTCCAGCGCCTCGCTGGTGCGGCCAAACGCCTCCAGTGCACGTACACCGCGGCGTATCAATTCTGCAACCACGCTGGCGATGATGCTGTGTGGCAGGCCATCTGACTCATGTCCAGGCTCGACGCCGAGCGAAGTCAACAGAATCGCGTCGGCGCTCACCGGCCCCGTCGGAAGGAGTCGGGCACGCGGTACCACCCCGGGCGGCGCATACAACGCGTATCCCGCAGTGGTCGGTCGAGTCTGTGGGCCAGTGACCGCAACCTGACCGCATGACCCCCACTCCAGCATGACCATCGACAGCCACGCTTCCTTCTCGAACTCGGGGTCCGACAGATGCTGCTGATCTCCGACGGTAGCGGGGTCCACCTCCCAGAAGACACACCGCCGGGCATGCTTGGGCAGCTGCTCGAAACCATCGAGCTGCAAAGGAACGATCCGAGCCGACACTGGTTTTGTACGCCTCCACGTCCGGTCAACATGGTGCGCGGCACGCCTCATGCGTCCGGCAACCCCTTCAGGATATGCGAAATTTCTGGATTGGCACCCGACAGCACTGTCGTGATCCTCCGAAACCACCGCCACAGCTCACGCCCCACCCGCAACTGCCCGCCAGCCTCGAAAGCCGTTATTTACCAACTACTTTCATAAACCAACCGGGTTATCGCGGGTTTCACGTCACAGTGACGTTTCTCCCCTGTGGGTCAGGACGTTGCTTCGCCGGACATCAGATCGACAATTCGCTGCAAATCGTCAACCGAACCGAACTCCACGACAATTTTGCCCTTACGCTTACCCAGGCTCACCGTGACGCGGGTATCGAAGGTGCCCGACAGCCTCTCGGCGACATCCTGAAGACCTGGCATCTGGATCGGCTTGCGGCGTGGCGCCGGTTTCGGAGCGTCACTACGGTTGGCAAGTGTCACCGCCTCCTCGGCGGCCCGGACCGACATTCCCTCCGCCACGATCCGGGCGGCCAACTCTTCCTGCGCCTCGGCGCCACCCTCCAGGGCAAGCAATGCGCGGGCATGCCCGGCCGACAGCACGCCCGCCGCGACCCGCCGCTGCACCGCGATCGGTAGCCGCAGCAGTCGGATCATGTTCGAGATCACCGGTCGCGACCTGCCGATGCGGGCGGCAAGTTCCTCGTGAGTCACCTCGAACTCGTCGAGAAGCTGTTGATAGGCAGCCGCCTCTTCCAAGGGGTTCAGCTGCGCACGGTGGATGTTCTCCAGCAGAGCATCGCGAAGCAGATTGTCATCCGCCGTCTCCCGCACAATCGCCGGGATGGTATCCAGGCCGGCCTCTTGGGTTGCCCTCCAACGCCGCTCCCCCATGACAAGTTGATAGGACGTGCCATCGCCGTCCTCGGCTGTGCGCACCACGATAGGCTGCATCACGCCGAACTCGCGAATGGAGTGAACCAGCTCGGCGAGGGCTTCCTCGTCGAATACCTGGCGTGGCTGCTTGGGGTTGGGCTTAATGGCCGTTACCGGGATCTCGCGGTACACCGCACCGATGTCGGCCGTTGATACCGCCGGAGCCACAGGTCCGCCACCGATGACGACATCGGCAGCTGCGTCGCCCAGCCGCGGGCCCGCCGGCGCGGCCGATCCATCCACCGGCGCCGTCGGAATCAGAGATGCCAGACCCCGGCCGAGGCCGCCCTTACGCCGTGATGATGGCGACTGACTCATCGGTTACTTCTCCCTTTTCGCATCCGCTCCGCACACGTGATCATCTTTCCCTAGCGAGTCCCGCTCATCGCGGATCACTCGCCGACGGGCTCCGCCGTTGCGCCAGCTCACGTGCGGCGTCCAGATAGCTCAATGCGCCACGTGAACCGGGGTCGTATTCGAGAACGCTGGTCCCGTATCCGGGTGCCTCGGAGACCTTGACGCTACGCGGGATGACCGAACCCAACACCTTCGGACCGAAGTGGCTACGCACCTCGTCGGCGACCTGATCCGCGAGCTTCGTCCTACCGTCGTACATGGTCAGCAGAATCGTCGACACATGCAGCGCGGGATTCAAATGAGCCTGGACCAGTTCGATGTTGCGCAACAGCTGACCCACACCCTCCAGCGCGTAGTACTCGCACTGGATCGGGATCAGCACCTCGTTAGCTGCGACGAGCGCGTTGACCGTCAGCAGACCAAGCGACGGCGGACAGTCGATGAAGACGAAGTCGAAGGCGTCTGCGGGTAGGCCCGCGATCGCCGTACGGAGCCGCCCTTCGCGGGCCACCATCGAGACCAATTCGATCTCGGCGCCCGCAAGATCGATCGTTGCGGGCACGCAGAAGAGGTGCTCGCTCTGCGGGCTGGACTGAATCGCATCCCGGATGGGGATCTCCCCGAGGAGGACCTCGTATGAAGACGGGGTACCGGCCCGGTGGTCGGCACCGAGTGCAGTGCTTGCGTTGCCCTGTGGATCGAGATCGATGACCAAAACATTCAGGCCCTGAAGCGCCATGGCCGCGGCGAGATTGACCGCCGTGGTGGTCTTCCCGACGCCGCCCTTCTGGTTGGCGATCGTCAACATCCGTCGATGCGCCGGCTTCGGCAGTCGGACAGATCCCTGCTTCAGCTGAGTCGCGCGCTGCGCGGCGGCGCCTATAGGAGTCTCCGACTCCACGAACTCCGTGGGCGATCGGTGGCCGTCACTCGCCGCGCCGGTTTCACGTGAAACATCGTCGCTACTCACTGTCGTCTCCTTGATCGGATGCTCATCGGCTCCGCTTCCGCGAACCGCCGCGGGAGATTCCCCGCTGCCGGTCTCCGCCGCATTCTTTCCGCCGCGCGACCACCACCGTGGTGGGCGAATCGAGGTACCGCGTGCCACACTGCACCACCCTCACATCATCGGCGCCGAGCGGACCCAGCGCACTGCCGTACTGCTGTACTTCTTCGTCTGCACGATCGCCTTTGATCGCCAACATCCGTCCGCCGATTCGGGTCAACGGAAGAGACCAGCGAGCGATCTTGTCCAGGGCCGCCACCGCTCGGGACGTCACCGCGTCCGCCCCTCCAACCTCGGCGATAATTCCTGGCTCCTCGGCCCGACCCCTCACCACCGAGACGTTGGTCAACCCCAGCTGTTCGATCATTTCACGGAGGAAGTCGGTGCGCCGCAGCATCGGCTCGACCAGAACGATATCGACGTCCGGGCGCGCGATGCCGACCGGTATTCCCGGCAGTCCCGCCCCACTGCCGACGTCGATCACGCGCTCGCCGCTCTCCAGCAGCTCGCCGAGAACCGCACCATTGAGAATATGGCGCCCCCACAATCGGTCGGTCTCGCGCGGGCCGATCAGACCCCGCTCCACTCCGATCGTGGCGAGCACTTCGACGTACTCAACCGCCAAGGGAAGGCGCGCACCGAACACCTCGGCGGCGGCCTCCGGCACCGGAAGAGTCTCGCCGTGTTTCACGTGAAACATTCCTCCCGGAGCGCGGCCACAGAATTACATGGATGAGATTTGGTGGTGTCAGTCGTGCAGGACGACGACGCGACGCGACGGCTCCACGCCCTCGCTCTCGCTGTGCACACCATCGACCGCCGCAACGGCGTCGTGCACGATCTTGCGCTCGAACGGGGTCATCGGCGCGAGTTCCTCGCGCTCGCCGGACTCCAGCACCTGCTTGGCAATCTTGGTGCCCAGCGCCGCGAGCTCGTCGCGACGACGGCCCCGCCAGTTGGCGATGTCCAGCATCAGCCGGCTGCGCTCACCGGACTTCTGCTGCACCGCCAGCCGGGTCAGCTCCTGCAGCGCGTCGAGCACCTCGCCCTTGCGGCCGACGAGCTTCGACAGATCACCACCGCCATCGATGCTGACGATCGCGCGGTCTCCCTCGACATCCAGATCGATATCGCCATCGAAGTCCAGGAGGTCCAGCAGCTCCTCCAAATAGTCGCCGGCGATCTCGCCCTCAGCGACCAGACGCTCCTCGAGGTCGGCCGTGCGCGGCTCGGCCTCCGGTGCGGCGTCGGGCTCTGCCGTGGTCTCTTCGGCTTGAGTATCCAGATCGGTCATCGTTCTTCTCCCTCTGTCACGCCCGTACAGAATCCCGGGCGGTTAGCGCTTACGGCGACGATCGGGCCGCGCACCCGGCTTCGGGGTACGGCTCGTCGCGCCTGATCCATTTGTCGAGTCCGGCGAAGCCTGTCCCCCGGTGTCCTCGTCAGTACCTGCGGACTCAGAGAGTTCGGTACTACTGTCTGTGTCCTCTGATTGTTTGGTCGCCGAGTTCTTTCCGCCCCGTGTGGGCTTGGCCCCCGGCTTCGGGGCATTCGCGGCCCGCCGCTCCAGATCGGCTTGCTTCTTCTCTTCTTCTTCTTTGGCGATTCGATTGAAGACGTAATGCTGCTGCCCAAACGTCCAGATGTTGTTGGACACCCAGTAGAGGATGATCGCGATCGGCAGGAACGGCCCACCGACAACCACACCGAGTGGGAACACGTACAGAGCCAGCCGGTTCATGATCTGGGTCTGCGGGTTGGCCTGGGCCTCCGGGCTCTGCCGTGCGATCGAGGCCCGGCTGTTGAAGTAGGTCGCGATGCCCGCGATCACCATCAACGGGATGGAGACGCCGGCGACGGCCCACCTATTGAACTCGGTGAACGCATCCAGACCCGTCGTCTGAATCATGGTCGCGCCCAGGGGTGCACCGAACAGGTTGGCGTCCAGGAAGTTGGCCACGTCGTGAGCGCTGAAGATGTAGTTGCCCGTCGCGCGGTTGGCCTCCACCGACATATGGACCTGACCGAAGCCGCCGGTCGTCCGGTTGAACGAACGCAGCACGTGGAACAGGCCCAGGAACACCGGGATCTGAGCCAACATCGGCAGACACCCCAGGATCGGATTGAAGCCGTGTTCGCGCTGCAGCTTCTGCATCTCCAACGCCATACGCTGACGATCGTTCTTGTACTTCTTCTGCAAGGCTTTGATCTGTGGCTGCAATTCCTGCATCTGCCGGGTGGTCCGGATCTGTCGCACGAACGGCTTGTACAGAATCGCACGCAGCGTGAACACCAGGAACATCACCGACAGCGCCCACGCGAAATAGTTCGTGGGCCCGAGCAGATACGCGAATAGCTTGTACCAAACCCACATGATCGCCGAGACCGGGTAGTAGATGAACCCGAGACTGAACCAATCAAACATCTGCTGCGCTCCTCTGCACGCATGCGTGCGTTACGTCCCCGTGTTTCATATGGCCTTCGGGAATCGGATCCCACCCGCCGTGATGCCACGGTCCACATTTCAATAGGCGAATCGTGGCCAACCAACCACCGCGGATCAGTCCGTGCACACTCAACGCCTCAACTGCGTACTGACTGCAGGTCGGCATGAAACGGCAACTGGGCAGACGCATCGGCGAGACCCAGGTTTGATACAGGCGAATCAAGAAGATCACCGCGCGTGCGGGACGGCTTTTCATGGCTGCCGCTCTGGTGCGGGTTCCTGCCGTCGTGCCGATCGCTCGATTCCCTCCCGCAATTGCTGACGCAGGCTTGCCGACAAGGCAGAGCGACTGCTGGGCAGCGCGCGAATGACCATGCGGTCTACCGGCTCAAGTTTGGGAAGCAGCTGTGCGGCGGCGTGCCGGAGCCGACGCGACACCCGGTGGCGTACTACCGCCCCGCCGATCGACTTTCCCACGATGAGACCAACCTTAGGGCCCTCGACCTGCTCACCAACAGGGCCCGAGCAGCCACGTTGCAGGTGAATGACCAAGTCCGCGTGGGTAGTTCGCACTCCACGCTTGACGGTCTGTCGGAATTCGGATGATTTGGTCATCCGGTGCCGAGTCGGCAACACCGACTACTACCCGCGCCCGAAACTAGGCGGTCAGTTCGCGGCGGCCCTTGCGACGCCGGCCGGCAATGATCGCGCGACCAGCGCGAGTCCGCATGCGCAACCGGAAACCGTGGGTGCGCGCGCGACGCCGATTGTTTGGCTGGAAGGTCCTCTTGCCCTTTGCCACCGCTACTACTCCTTCATGTCAGTCACGTTCTCAGCCGCCATCGCCCACGACGTGTATTCACGACACATGCGATGTGCTGAAACGCAGCAGCCCTTGGTACTTCTCACTCGCCACCGGCGCGGTACCTACGGAATCTTGGGTTTCATCCCTGATGACGTGCGGGTTGCGGCCGTGCCGCCAACGTTCGGGCGACTGTTTGAGGGTACTGACCTGCTCGGCGCCGGTCAAACTGATCACAGACGTCACACCCGTATCCCCCCTTCACAACAGTCCGTCATCTTCAACGAAAGTTGTCACCGATGTGTCCGGATCGGTTGGCGGGCCGCTACAAAAACTGTTAGCTTCTGCGAATGCCGTTTCCACCGGGCGCATGCATCGGAACCACCCGCACTGGCCGATGCCGATCGCGGTCGGACACCGACTAGCCGGTCCCCCGGAACAGGTGATCCGACGTGATCTCCTGGTATACGCACGCTGACCACCACGAGGTGGTCTGCTTTGTTGTCCACAGGTGTGGATAACCGTGTGGAAACCCACGACCGATCGTTGAAAAGGGGCTAGTGTCGACGTGACCCCTCCAGCAAGAGAGATGTTCGCCGTTGACTGATGAACTGAATTCCCAGTTCACGGCGGTATGGAATACCGTCGTCGCGGAGCTCAACGGTGATGACCACGAACACCTCTCGAGTTTTCCGCCGTTGACGCCGCAACAGCGCGCCTGGCTGACTTTAGTCAAACCTCTCACCATGGCCGAGGGCTTTGCACTGCTTTCCGTACCGTCAAGCTTCGTCCAAAACGAGATCGAACGGCATCTGCGCGGACCAATCGTGGAAGCGCTTTCCCGGAGACTCGGCGAGAACGTCGAGTTGGGCGTGAGGATTGCGGCGCCGCCCCCTGGCGAAGATCCCGAAGTCGCTGCAGCTACTCCCGAACTCGAGCTTGACGAGGTCGACGAGACCACCGAGGCGCTTGCCAGCGCACACGAATCCTGGCCGTCGTACTTCATCAACCGTCCGGGGGGCGCCGACAAAGCTGAGACTCCCGACACGAGTCTGAACGCCCGCTACACCTTCGAGTCGTTCGTCATCGGCGCATCCAACCGCTTCTCCCACGCGGCCGCCGTCGCGGTATCCGAAGCCCCCGCGCGGGCCTACAACCCGTTGTTCATCTGGGGCGAATCCGGCTTGGGCAAGACGCACCTACTGCACGCTGCCGGGAACTACGCCCAACGACTGTTCCCCGGTATGCGCGTCAAATACGTCTCCACCGAAGAGTTCACCAACGACTTCATCAACTCTTTGCGCGATGACCGCCGAGTCGCCTTCAAACGCAGCTACCGCGACATCGACGTGCTGCTGGTCGACGACATCCAGTTCATCGAGGGCAAGGAAGGTATCCAGGAAGAGTTCTTCCACACCTTCAACACCCTGCACAACGCCAACAAGCAGATCGTGATCTCCTCTGATCGGCCCCCGAAGGGGCTGGCGACACTCGAAGATCGGCTGCGTACCCGCTTCGAATGGGGCCTGATCACCGACGTTCAGCCCCCTGAACTGGAAACCCGGATTGCGATCCTGCGCAAGAAGGCGCAGATGGATCGACTCGACGTCCCGGATGACGTCCTGGAGCTCATCGCCAGCCGAATCGAACGCAACATTCGCGAGCTCGAGGGTGCCTTGATCCGGGTGACCGCATTCGCGTCGCTGAACAAGTCCCCCATCGAGTTGTCTCTGGCCGAGATCGTGCTGCGCGACCTCATCCCGGACTCCAACGCGATCCAGATCAGCGCCGCCACGATCATGGCGGTCACCGCTGAGTACTTCGACACCACCGTCGAAGAGCTCCGTGGGCCCGGCAAAACCCGCGCGCTGGCTCAGGCACGTCAGATCGCCATGTACCTCTGCCGTGAGCTCACAGATCTGTCGCTGCCCAAGATCGGACAGACCTTCGGGCGTGACCACACCACGGTCATGTATGCCGACAAGAAGGTCCGCGGCGAAATGGCACAGCGGCGTGAGATTTTCGACCATGTCAAGGAACTGACCGCACGCATCCGCCAACGCTCCCGGCACTGACGCATCTGCGCCCCAACCCGGCCCTCGCGGCCGGGTTTTCATCTCCCGAGAACGCCACGCGGTCTCAACACACCCATATTTCAAGGCTTTTCGAGATTTTTCTCGACGATTTTTTGTCACCTCGTGCGGCTCACGCGTCACACCCACAACACAAACAGGTTGTGCACAGGACTGTGAACTACTGTTGACCAAAGACACGATCAGTTGGGGGTTGCTGAACCAACGACACCCCGTCCACATCCGGCGGCCGCTAGCCACATCTGATTCCACAGATTCCTGACATCCCCGCGGAGCCCGTGTCATGCGACAACACTTGCCTGTCCACAGATTCCACAGGACCTACTAATACTGCTCAAATCTCTACCTATTCTTTCTCTCTAAAAGCAGCTGTGTGGATGAACCCGTCAACACGGTCCGTCCGGGTAGTAACCCGGCAATGGACGACGCGGATCCTTCCGGGAACGGATCCGCTTTCACGAGGCGGCGAAAGCATCTACGGTTGTGCTTCGGAAGTCGCATGGCCTGGCGGCTTCCCACGCCGAGTGGCAGGACTGTGCAGGGCGCCCCGGTCAGTGCCGGATGGTTGCCCAATGCGCTGTCCGTCTTGTCAGCCGGACGTGCCACGATGGCTATCACGGATTTTTGTGTGGAGACAGTCCGACCTGGACAACGAGGAAGCGAAGGGTATCCATGGATCTTGCGAGCCCCACTGCCGCAGACACCAGCCTGAAGTTCAGAGTCGCGCGTGACGACTTCGCCGACGCGGTGGTGTGGGTTGCACGCAGCCTGCCCTCGCGACCGACGGTTCCGGTATTGGCAGGTGTGCTGCTGACCGCACACGACACGGGTTTGACCTTGTCCGGTTTCGATTACGAGGTATCAGCCCAGGTGAAGGTGCCGGCAGAGGTTGCGGCCGCCGGTAGTGCGCTGGTCTCGGGCCGGCTGCTCTCGGACATCACCCGGTCGCTGCCCAACAAGCCGGTGGATGTGGCCCTGGAGGGCACTCGGCTGCTGATCAGCTGTGGAAGCGCGAAGTTCTCGCTGCCCAGCATGCCGGTGGAGGACTACCCGGCACTGCCGTCGCTGCCGGAAGAGACAGGTGCCTTGGGCGCCGAAGTGTTTTCCGAGGCCATCGGCCAGGTTGCGGTCGCGGCGGGTAAAGACGACACGTTGCCGATGTTGACCGGAATTCGTGTCGAAATCAATGGTGACACAGTGGTTTTGGCTGCAACAGATCGCTTCCGTTTGGCCGTGCGCGAGCTGAAGTGGACGTCGGGATCCGGTGAAACCAATGCCGCGGTGCTGGTGCCGGCCAAGACATTGTCGGAGGCTGCGAAGTCGGCCTCGAGTGGGTCCGATGTGCAACTTGCGCTGGGAGCTGGGTCTGCCATCGGATCGGAGGGCCTGCTTGGCATCGTCAGCGACGGTAAGCGCAGCACCACCCGACTGCTGGACGCGGAGTTCCCTAAGTTCCGTCAGCTGTTGCCCACCGAGCACACGGCCTTGGCCACTATCGCGATCGCCGAACTGGTCGAAGCGATTAAACGTGTTGCGCTGGTTGCGGATCGTGGAGCGCAGATCCGGCTGGAATTCGAGCCGGGTCTGCTGCGGCTATCGGCAGGTGCCGACGATGTCGGCCGTGCCGAAGAAGAGCTGGAGGTCGAGTTCGTCGGTGAGCCGCTGACCATTGCTTTCAACCCGACGTATCTGACCGACGGGTTGGGGTCGTTGCACTCGAGCCGGGTGACCTTCGGATTCACTACTCCCAGCCGTCCCGCGGTGCTGCGTCCTGCGGAAAGCGATCAAAGCTCGCCGGAAGGCTCCGGGCCGTTTACGGCAGCGCAAACTGACTATGTCTATCTATTGATGCCGGTGCGTCTGCCCGGCTAGGGCTCGCACCCCTAACGTCGTACGCATTGGTCATCGGAGGTCATGGGTCATGCAGCTGGGTTTGGTCGGGCTGGGCAAGATGGGTTTCAACATGCGCGACCGGCTGCGTGCCGGTGGGCACGAGGTCATCGGGTATGACCCGCGCCCCGAGGTCAGCGACGTGCCGTCGTTGAAAGGATTAGCAGACGCGCTCGACGCACCTCGTGTGGTGTGGGTGATGGTGCCGTCGGGACCAATCACGCAGCAGACCATCGAGGAACTGTCCGAGGAACTGTCCGAGGGTGACCTGGTGATCGACGGGGGCAACTCACGCTTCACAGAGGATCAGCCGAACGCTGATCTTTTGTCGGCCAAGGGAATTGGCTATATCGACGCTGGGGTTTCAGGCGGGGTGTGGGGCAAGGACAACGGGTACGGACTGATGGTCGGCGGCAGTGAGGACGATGTGGCGCGTGCGATGCCGATCTTTGACACGCTGCGCCCCGAGGGCGATCGTGCCGACGGCTTCGTGCACGCCGGTCCGGTCGGCGCTGGTCATTACGCAAAGATGATCCACAACGGCATCGAGTATGGGCTCATGCACGCCTACGCCGAGGGCTATGAATTGTTGGCGGCCGAGCCGCTGATCACCGACGTCCAAGCAGTGCTGCAGGCGTGGACCAAGGGCACGGTAGTGAGGTCATGGTTGTTGGATCTGCTGGCCAAGGCACTTAAGGAAGACCCGGGGTTCGACGCAATCTCGGGTTACACCGAGGATTCCGGTGAAGGCCGCTGGACTGTCGAGGAAGCCATTAACCACAGGGTTCCGGCTCCGGTGATCGCGGCGTCGTTGTTCGCGCGGTTCGCCTCGCGGCAAGAGGATTCTCCTGCGATGAAGGCGGTCTCGGCACTGCGTAACCAGTTCGGTGGCCATGCGGTCAAGCGCGTCGGTCTCTCCGGCTAGGGAGGCGCGCGGACTGCGGTGTACGTACGACAGCTGGGATTGAGGGACTTCCGGTCTTGGGAACGTGTCGACCTTGAGCTTGAACCTGGGCGTACGGTGTTCGTCGGTCCCAACGGTTACGGCAAGACGAACCTTGTTGAAGCACTGTGGTATTCGTCGACTCTGGGATCACATCGGGTCGCTACGGATGCGCCCCTGATCCGCAGTGGTGCCGAGCGGGCGGTTGTGTCCACGATCGTCGTGAACGACGGGCGCGAGTTGGCGATCGATCTGGAGATTGCGGCAGGGCGTGCCAACAAGGCCCGGATCAATCGATCTCCGACTCGCAGCCCGCGCGAGATCGTCGGAATTCTGCACGCGGTCTTATTCGCGCCGGAGGACTTGTCGTTGGTGCGCGGCGACCCGTCGGACCGCCGCAGATTCCTCGACGATTTGTTGATCCAGCGACGGCCGCGGATGGCCGGTGTGCGTGCCGACTACGACAAAGTGCTGCGGCAGCGAACCGCACTGCTCAAGACTGCCGGTGCGGCGCTGCGGCAACGCAACGATCAAAGCGTGCTTGACACGCTGGATGTGTGGGATGGACATTTGGTGGTTCACGGAGCTGAATTGCTTTCCGCGCGTATCGAATTGGTCGGCGAGCTCCGGCCGCTGGTGGAGAAGTCCTATCAGCTGCTGGCACCGGCATCGCGCCCGGCCGACATCGCGTACCGATGCAGTGTCGATGGCACGGAAGGTGAGTTGGCGGTAGAGCATCTGGCGGACGCCTTGCAGGCAGGATTGGCGGCCAAGCGTTCCGCGGAGATCGAGCGTGGTGTCTGCCTGGTGGGGCCGCACCGGGATGACCTCGAACTACGGCTGGGAGATGGACCGGCCAAGGGCTTCGCGAGTCACGGAGAGTCGTGGTCATTTGCGTTGGCATTACGGTTGGCGGCCTTTGACCTGCTGCGCAGTGACGGGACAGATCCGGTGCTCATGCTCGATGACGTGTTCGCGGAATTGGACGGGGCCAGGAGACGGTCGCTGGCCACCGTCGCGGCCGATGCCGAGCAGGTTCTGGTGACGGCGGCGGTCGCTGACGATGTTCCGCAGGAACTGTCGGCGCGGACGGTTACCGTCGAGGTGCAGGAAGATCCTGCGGGACGAAAGTCGGTGGCGCATGAGTGAGGAAGAGAACTGGCCGCCGGAGCACCTGGCCGGCGTCAAGGGAATGGATTTGGTGCGCCGAGTGCTCGAAGAGGCGCGCGGCGCGGCCAAACAGCAAGGTAAGGATATCGGCAGAGGCGGCAGATCTCCGCAGCAGCGGCGACGGGTCGCGGGAGGGCGTCGCACCTGGTCAGGGCCGGGGCCGGACGCCCGTGATCCGCAGCTGCTGGGAAGGGTCGCGGGAGATCTGGCCAACCGCCGGGGTTGGTCCTCGCGCGTCTCCGAGGGCGCGGTGTTCGGTCGGTGGGAGGCCGTGGTCGGCGAGCAGATTGCCGCACATGCGACCCCGACCGCGCTGAACGAGGGCGTGCTGACGGTGGCGGCGGAGTCCACGGCCTGGGCGACGCAGCTGCGGCTGGTGCAGGCACAACTGCTAGCGAAGATCGCGGCAGCGGTCGGAGACGGCGTGGTGACGAGTTTGAAGATCTCCGGGCCGATCGCGCCCTCCTGGCGCAAGGGTCCGCGACATATCGCCGGACGGGGTCCGCGCGATACCTATGGCTGAGGGCTCATCGCCGCGCCGTGCCGTAGAACCGGCGTCTAGAGCGTCTTGACATGGCCTGATCCGAGATATGCGGCGGACGGCGTAAATAGAGGGGACGAAACATGCCCTGAAGCTAGGTGCCGCCGGTACAGACCAGTAGGATGGTCACAAGACGGATCGCGGGGTCCTTGGTTGTTCTGCGGGACCGTGAGAGTTGTTACTTCCAGACAGGAGACAAAGTCGATCGTGGCTGCCCAGAAGAAGAGTGCCAAGAGCGAATACAGTGCCGACTCGATCACGATTCTAGAGGGGCTCGAAGCCGTCCGGAAGCGCCCTGGTATGTATATCGGTTCCACCGGCGAGCGCGGTTTGCACCATCTGATCTGGGAAGTTGTCGACAACTCCGTCGACGAGGCGATGGCGGGATTTGCTACCACCGTCGAGGTGACGATGCTGGAAGACGGCGGCATCCAGGTCGAGGATGACGGCCGCGGTATCCCGGTGGCCATGCACGCCTCCGGCATACCCACCGTTGACGTCGTCATGACCCAGCTGCATGCCGGTGGCAAGTTCGACTCGGACTCTTATGCGGTGTCCGGCGGTCTGCACGGCGTGGGTATCTCGGTGGTGAACGCGCTCTCGACCAAGGTCGAGCTGGAGATCCTGCGCGACGGCCACGAGTGGCAGCAGGTATACACGGCCTCAGTGCCGGGCACATTGCAGCAGGGCGGGGCCACCAAGAAGACGGGCACCACGGTCCGATTCTGGGCGGACCCGGAGATCTTCGAGACCACCACCTATGACTTTGAAACGGTCGCCCGACGTTTGCAGGAGCAGGCCTTCCTCAACAAGGGTCTGACCATCAAGCTCACCGACGAACGAGTGAGCAATGCCGACGTGACCGACGAGGTGGTCAGCGACACGGCGGAGGCACCCAAGACGGCGGAAGAGCAGGCCGCGGAATCGGCTGCGCCGCATAAGGTTAAGAACCGCGTCTTCCACTACCCCGATGGCCTTGTCGACTTCGTCAAGCACATCAACCGCACCAAATCAGCCATCCACAACACCATCGTCGACTTCTCCGGTAAGGGTGAAGGCCATGAGGTAGAGATCGCGATGCAGTGGAACGCCGGCTACTCCGAGTCGGTGCACACCTTCGCCAACACCATCAACACGCACGAGGGCGGTACGCACGAGGAGGGATTCCGGGCGGCGCTTACGACGGTGGTCAACAAGTACGCCAAGGAGAAGAAGCTCCTCAAGGAGAAGGACACGAACCTCACCGGCGACGACATTCGTGAGGGCTTGGCGGCTGTGATCTCGGTGAAGGTCGGTGAGCCGCAGTTCGAAGGCCAGACCAAGACCAAGCTCGGCAATACCGAAGTCAAGTCGTTTGTGCAGAAGGTGTGTAACGAGCAGCTGCAGCACTGGTTTGATTCCAACCCGGCCGATGCAAAAACCGTTGTCAATAAAGCGGTTTCGTCGGCGCAGGCACGTATCGCGGCACGTAAGGCACGCGAGCTGGTGCGCCGCAAGAGTGCCACCGACATCGGTGGGCTGCCGGGCAAGCTGGCCGACTGCCGCTCGACCGATCCGTCGAAGTCAGAACTGTATGTGGTGGAGGGTGACTCGGCCGGTGGTTCTGCCAAGAGTGGCCGCGACTCGATGTTCCAGGCGATCTTGCCGCTGCGCGGCAAGATCATCAACGTCGAAAAGGCCCGTATCGACCGGGTTTTGAAGAACACCGAAGTCCAGGCGATCATCACGGCGCTCGGCACCGGGATTCACGACGAGTTCGACATCGCCAAGCTGCGGTACCACAAGATTGTGCTGATGGCCGACGCCGACGTTGACGGCCAACACATTTCGACACTGCTGCTGACGCTGCTGTTCCGTTTCATGCGTCCGCTGGTAGAGCATGGCCACATCTTCTTGGCGCAGCCGCCGCTGTACAAGCTCAAGTGGCAGCGCAGTCAGCCGGAGTTCGCATATTCGGACCGTGAGCGCGACGGGCTGATGGAAGCCGGCCTCAAGGCGGGCAAGAAGATCAACAAGGACGACGGCATCCAGCGCTACAAGGGTCTGGGCGAGATGGACGCCAAGGAGCTGTGGGAGACCACCATGGATCCGTCCGTACGTGTGTTGCGTCAGGTGACACTCGACGATGCCGCCGCGGCCGACGAGTTGTTCTCGATCTTGATGGGCGAGGACGTCGAGGCACGCCGCAGCTTCATCACCCGAAACGCCAGGGACGTGCGCTTCCTCGACGTGTAGTGGTGCTCGCCCAACCGGCGAGATAGTTGCGGATTCAATTTGATCTTGAATCTTTTGGCTCCGATGGAACCGATCCCGATGTTCTGCCGTCGTACGTACGAGTACGAAAAGCAGCCGGAGGGATTGTCTAGATGGGTGAGAAGTTCAGTGTCGACATCGCAAAGCTCGCGGGTTTTGGTGGCGGCGTCGAGGATCTAGCCGGGTACCTGGGCAAGGTTCAGGGTTTGGTCGACGCAGAGGCTGGCCCAAAGGACGGCTGGGAAGGCCTCATGTCCCAGTTGAAGGGGCCGTTCGAGGCAACAAAAACCAAGACATCGCAGCGGTACGACAAGCGACAGGTCGCGATGTACATGACCGGCAATGAATTGATCTCGCTGGCCAACACCTACAAAGAACAAGAAAACAAATCCGGGGCCAGGATCCGGGTCGCCGCATCGCCGCTGCCTGGACATGATTCGAGGCGTGATGGCGATGCGACGACGACGGCTCCACACCTCGCGACAGGCGACACTCCCGACCTGACGGCGCCCGAGCACGAGGTGGCCGATGTGGTGTCGATTGTGCGGGAGAAGGCGGCATGGGTTGCTGATGCCGACGAGGCGATCCAGAAGGTCTCAGGATGGAGCCCGATCAACGACACGTTCGAAAAGCTCGTTGGCAACTGGGCCGAGTTGACCCGCATAGGCAACGTGTATGAGAAGGCCGGCAAGGGCATGGAGGGTGCGGGCAAATCACTTGAATCGATGACCAACCAGTCCAAGTCGCATTGGGATGGTAAAGCGGCCCAGGCCTTTGATGAATACGCGAAGAAGCTAAGCAAGGCACTCGAGGCCGAGGCCCCTCTGACGAAGGTCATCAAGGACTGCCTGGACGTGCTGGTGGAGCAGATCAAGAAGTTGATCAAAACGATCGTTGACATGGTGGTCGAAAAGCTGAAACAGGAAGTCCAGATCGACAACTGGAAGGACGCCCTGAAGGTTCTAGCGAAGAAGATTCCGATCGCCGGAACCGCTTGGCAGGTGGAGCGTTTGGCCGCCATCCTCTACGAGGTTTTTCAGGAAGCCCAAAAGCTAGTCGACCAGGTCCAGAAGGCGGTTGACTTGGTGAAGTCTGTTATCGAGTTCTTCGAGGACCCGGCCGAGTATCTGAAAGCCAAGGGACAGGACGCGTTGAACAAGGCGGTGGATAACGCGCTGGGCAAGGCTGGTGTCGAGAGTGATGCTGCGAAGCAACTGGTCAAGGATCTGCCCGCGGCGGTGTTGGCAGCGCCGAGTTACCAGGCCGCACCCGGCGACGGCTATTCCGGCGGCACGGGGGGGTCGCCGTGGGAGGATGGCAAGTGATGGAGATTCCACTCGACCCGGCGCTACAGGAGCTGGTGCGTAAAGTCACCGATGGTGTTGCGGAGATGGAGGCTGTTCGACTGGCTGGTGAACGGTATATCGATACGCCGATTGATCCGAGTTTCACCGAGCGCAGACAGGCTGCCCCCGAACCGCAAAAGCTTCCTACTCCAACAGATTTGGAGGAGGACGACTTCTATGCCTTCAAAGATCCGTTCGGTACGAACAAGCGGAAGTGATATGAGCAAAAGAGCATTGTTGGTTTCGGTCGCCGTAGTCGGGCTTCTCAGCGCCGGGTGCGGATCACAGAAGACCGAGGTCACTCACACGCCTTCTTCGACGCCGTATAGTTCAGCGGCTGCCACGACCACACAGTCATCCGAGACCAAAGACTCGGGATACCAGCCGTTTACCCCTACCACGGAGCCTTGCAGCCTCGTCGCGCCGGAACGTTTAGCCCTACAGGGTGTTACACCGATCAAGGCGCGTGCGATGGATGAAGACGGTACCGGTATCCAGCAATGCGACTATGAGGATGCGGGTGGGCAGGACGTGCTTAATGTGAAGCTGTTCAAGAATTCGACGGGCGCCGCCAATTTCCGGGCAATTCACCTCAGAATTCTGAAGTCCGCGGGCGCTGATATCTACGTCATGAAGGATGAACCGAGCGAGTGCGGTGTCGGGCTCTTAGGGCCAGAGGACAACATAGCCCAGTTTGAATTCGAGCCGGGCGAGGCAGCCGTCACTGATGCCGCCTTGCCCGCCGACCAGACATGGTGTGACTTCTCAGCGCCCGTGATCGCTGAGGCCAACAAGAAGTTGGGTTGGGCCAAGTAGCGCTAACGACTTTGGGTGACAAAGCAAGTCACTCAAAGTCGTTCCAGCTCATTCGTATTTGACGTCCCAGCCGAGCTTTTTGTAGCGCTGCTTCTCACGTTCCTGCGCTTGCTTGTCGGCCTTCTCCTGCTCGCTCCAGTCGCCGATTACAGCTGGTGATGCCTTGGGTAGATCGCCCATGAACTCGTAGGTGTTGTCAAGGTTGATCAGGATAGCCGGGGTTTCGTGGTCGTCGTCCTCGTCGTGACCGCCCTTACCGTGGGCGCCCGCGCCTCCCATCATGCCCATAGGACCCATCGCGCCGCCGCGCACTCCGGCAGCGCCAACGGCGGCCGGGTTGGTGCCGGCTCCGCTGGTGGCTCCGCCGGGAAGTCCGCCGCCGGCTCGCAATGCGCTGGCACCGCCGGCAGTTCCCGAGGCGAGGCCTGTCCCGCCTGCAGAACCGGAGGAGCCGTAACCGGCGGCGGTCGTAGCTCCTAGTGGGAGGCCGGAACCACCTGTGCCCGTACCGGTTCCAGATCCAAACGGCGAGCTTCCGCCAGTACCCGAGCCGGAGCCGGAGCCTTGCCCGCCGCCGGAGCCAGCTCCGGAACCCGAACCGGCGCCTTGCCCTTGTCCGTTCTGCCCCTCGCCGTTGGCGAGCTGTGGCTTGGTGTCCTTGTTGGCCAGGCCGTCGGTGCCGCCGCCCGAGGACTGGAGATTGTTACCGGAACCACCACCCGAGTTGCCGCCGCCTTCACCGCCTCCCCCGCCGGATCCTTGAGGCATCGAGCCCATCGGAGAACCTTGCTTGGCCTCATCAACCTCGGGCCTATCGACACTGAGTGGTTCGGTATAGAGGCGCTGCGCCTCGGCCCGAACGGCTTCTAGAAGCTTTTGCTTGGCGTCCTTATCGGTGTCCTGGGGAGGTACGGGATACTGCTGTGGAACGTAACCCGCGTTGGTTAGGCAAGCCCCATCCTGAAACAGTGCATTCTGCAGCTTTCCGGCCTTGGTAGGGATGCCATCTTCGGCCTGGAGCTCTTGGTATTTGGCGTTAAGTGCCGCGCGTGCCGTCTCCGGCCCCTCACCTGTCCAGATTGGCTGCATAATGCTGGACGCTCGGGTGTAGTGCTCGGCAGCGTCAGAGACCTTTGTGTATATATCGCTCCACTTTTGAGCCAAGCTGAAGGCATTGTCGGGTCTGAGTTCACCCAGTTTCCCGACAATTTCCGCATGTGACATGCCATCCCAGCCGTCACCGGACATGATCGTTCCCCTCTTGGATCATTTCGGGAGCTTTCCCGCGGTAGCAGTGGCGATCTCGACAGCCTTGACACACGCGTCGGGTATCACCTTCTCGGCCTTGCTATCCCGAACGCTGACAAGAGTCGCAACGGCCGATTTCTGCGACGGAATCTGCACAGAACAAAAGGTCGTGCCCTTCTGCTGTCCACGGTCCACAGATCCCTGAAGGCCAGCGACATTCAGCGGACGAGCGTCGGGGTAGTTATCGAGGTTGAGGTAGTCAGCGATCGTCTGATTGTTCACCAATTGCTGAAGTACCCAGCCGTCGCCTTTCCAGATGCAACCTCGCTGGAGCCCGTCAGCGGCGTCTTCCACGGAGGCTGGATCAACACCCCACGCCATCAGCTCCGCGGCACTATAGGTCAGGCATGGATCGAACGTTGTGCCGTCACTGTTGTGATCGGGAGGCGCATGTGGCGCAGGAAGGGTATTGCTCACCGCGGGGGAGGACCCGGCCCTCGTGAGGGTGTTTGAAGAGGCCGTGACCGTTGCCGAAACGGCGTCGCCAGAGACAGCACTACCGCAGCCGCCGGCGGTGAGAGCCCCCGCCGTCAACAGCACCAGTCGGGACAGGCTAGTCATTTGTACTCGACCGTTAGCTTGTGGTCGAAGATGCGGCCCGCGTTGTAGGCCTCCATGTTGTTGTACAGCACTTCCATCGCTAGCAAGTGGTCAATTTTGTCCTGACAGTCCTTCTTCAAATCTGTCAGGTGGGTCACCATCTCGGGCGCTTGCTTGCGGTAGTGCTGCATGGCCTTGTTTCCGGTATTTAGTGCTCCGAATCCCTCGACGCGCCCGGCTCCCTCGGCGAGGGTTAGCGCCTCGTTGATGAGATCTAGGGCAGGGAGTAGTTCCTTGGCCACGGTTTGGCCAGCCTTCTCCTCCATGTGCAGCACCTTGCCCGCATCGTTGGCCGCACTCCGCTGCGCGGTTGGGTCCATCCCGCCCAGATCGAAGTCGTATTTCTTATCCGTCATGCTCCGCCTCCAGAAACCTGCTCTCAAATGGATACGACGCCCCTACCCCCGGTTCGGTTCCATCTTTCCTGAACTTTCTTCGACGGAGCCCGTGAGGGGTGTATGCATGAATCGGCGCCCATCTGTACCCGCCCCTGGATGCCGAAGAAGTCGAAGCCTATGCGGTTCAGAACGAACCCTGTCACCGCGCACCCGTAGGGTGACCCCATGCCGCCGGAGAAGCCGATAATCTTCTTTGCCTCCCAACAAGACTGGGAAGCATGGCTGGAGGAGAACCATGAGAACTCCCCTGGCGTCTGGATCAAGATGGCCAAGAAGGCCAGCGGCATCCCCAGCGTCAATCACAAGGAAGCTCTGGAAGAGGCACTGTGCTCCGGGTGGATCGACGGACAGGCCAAATCGCTCGATGAGCAGTACGCCCTGCGCATGTTCACTCCACGGCGCCCACGCGGCACCTGGTCGAAGATCAATGCCGGCCACATCGAGCGGCTCGCGCTGGAGGGTCGCCTGCGGCTCGCAGGCCAACGAGAAGTATAGGCCGCCAAGGCCGATGGACGCTGGGACGCCGCTTACAGCTCGCAGGCCACGATCGAGGTTCCCGACGATTTCGCGCGGGCGCTGCGGGCCACGCCGACAGCCCTGACGTTTTTCGAGTCTCTCAGCAAGACGGCCCGCTGGCCTTTCCTGTTCCGGCTCACCACCATCAAGAAGCCGGAGACCCGGGTCCGCCGCATCGCTCAGTAGGTCGAGTTACTGGCCGAAGGAAAGGCCTTGCACTGAGGCGTTTTACGCCTTGTGTGCCACCGCGACGATGTAGTCCGAATGCAGCGAAAAGATCCGCATACCCACCGAGTTGAACTGGGCACGCAACAGCGGGTTGACGTGCTGCATATCCGGCTGACGCAGCCGCTTGGCCAGGAACTTGGACAGCGGTGGATAGACGTCGTTGGCAATCGACCAGGTCTCGGCACGCGTAAAGCCCGTGTCCAGCAGCAGATCCCGGTAACCCTCCACGTCGAGGGCCCAGGGCACCGCGCTGGCCGGGGCGCCCCGCCAGCCGCGCCGGGCCACCTGGTTACGTGCCAGTGCCGTGAGCGCGGTGCGCCGCGGAACGATGTCCGCGGTCACCAGCCGTCCGCCGGGTTTGAGCACGCGCAGCGCCTCACGGAAGAAGTCGATGCGCGAGGGGAAGTGAAACGCCGACTCCAGCGCCACCACCTTGGTGCAGGATGCGTTGTCGAACGGCAGGTCGGTGGCCGACGCCTTGACGTAGGAGACGGTCTCGGACAGTTCGGCGGCGGCGACGCGTTTGGTCGAGATGGCGATCTGCTCCTCGGCGATGTTGACTCCGGTGATCTTCTTCACCTTGAACTCGTTGGCCCACAGAATGTCCTGATCGCCGTAGCCGCAACCGCAATCCACCACCACATCGGAGGGGGTGAATCCGGCGCTGGAGGCAACGAGTCGTGCGAGGTCGCGGCTCGCGTCGTCGAGGGTCGTCGGGTGATCACGCCAGTACCCGAAGTTGATGAAGAGCGATTCCTCCCCGAACAGGTTCTGTGGCCCGACGATGTCGTACACCATCCCGGTCTTGGGGCCGTCGGCGTTCGACACCGCGACGGCCGCCATACGCCGCCACTCGTCGGCCCAGCGGCGGAAACGTTCGCCGGTTGACTCCTCGGTGAAATCGGTAGTCAGAGTGGTCATGGCTGGCAGCTCCCATTCGGTCCTGGCCGCCTTGTTGCGGCTCACACCTGCGTTACAAACAGTATCGGATACTTGAAATATCGGCATCTAAAGCCGCTGAGAACGACGCACGGGTCTGCATCCGGGAAATCGGTCGGACAAGTGACTAGGCTGGTGAGGTTGCCCGGCCTTCCCCGGGCGGAGCATGAACGAGGAGTACATGACCGACACAACGCTGCCCCCCGGCGGTGACGACGCCGTCGACCGCATCGAACCGGTAGACATCCAGCAGGAGATGCAGCGCAGCTACATCGATTACGCCATGAGCGTCATCGTGGGCCGCGCCCTCCCCGAAGTACGCGACGGGCTCAAGCCCGTACACCGCCGCGTCCTGTACGCGATGTACGACTCCGGCTTCCGGCCCGACCGCAGCCACGCCAAGTCGGCGCGCTCGGTCGCCGAGACCATGGGCAATTACCACCCCCACGGTGATGCCTCCATCTACGACACCTTGGTCCGCATGGCACAGCCCTGGTCGCTGCGCTACCCGCTGGTGGACGGCCAAGGAAACTTCGGCTCGCCGGGTAACGATCCCGCCGCCGCCATGCGTTACACCGAGGCCCGGCTGACCCCGCTGGCCATGGAGATGCTGCGTGAAATCGATGAGGAAACAGTCGATTTCATTCCGAACTACGACGGCCGGGTCATGGAGCCGACCGTGCTGCCGAGCCGGTTCCCGAATCTGCTCGCCAACGGCAGCGGCGGCATCGCCGTCGGTATGGCCACCAACATGCCTCCGCACAACCTGCGCGAGCTGGCCGAGGCGGTCTACTGGGCGCTGGACAACCACGAGGCCGATGAGGAGACCACCCTTAAGGCGGTCTGTGAGAAGATCACCGGCCCCGACTTCCCGACTTCGGGTCTGATCGTTGGGACACAAGGCATTCACGACGCCTACACCACCGGCCGCGGTTCCATTCGCATGCGCGGTGTGGCCGAGATCGAGGAAGACTCCAAGGGCAGAACGTCTTTGGTGATCACCGAGTTGCCGTACCAGGTCAACCACGACAACTTCATCACCTCGATCGCCGAGCAGGTGCGCGACGGCAAGATCGCCGGCATCTCCAACATCGAAGACCAGAGCTCCGACCGTGTCGGCCTGCGAATTGTGGTGGTGCTCAAGCGCGATGCCGTGGCCAAGGTGGTGCTGAACAACCTCTACAAGCACACCCAGCTGCAGACGAGCTTCGGGGCCAACATGCTGTCGATCGTCGACGGTGTGCCGCGCACACTGCGCCTGGATCAGCTGATCCGGCTCTACGTCAATCACCAGTTGGACGTCATCGTCCGGCGTACCCGCTACCGGTTGCGCAAGGCCAACGAGCGCGCGCACATCTTGCGCGGTCTGGTCAAAGCCCTTGACGCCCTTGACGAAGTGATCGCGTTGATCCGCGCCTCGCAGACCGTCGACATCGCCCGCGCGGGCCTGATCGAGCTGCTTGACGTCGACGAGATTCAGGCGCAGGCCATCCTCGACATGCAGCTGCGTCGCCTGGCGGCCCTGGAGCGCCAGAAGATCATCGACGATCTGGCCAAGATCGAGGCCGAGATCGCCGACCTCGAGGACATCCTGGCCAAGCCGGAACGCCAGCGCGCCATCGTCCGCGACGAACTCAGCGAGCTCGTCGAACGCTACGGCGACGACCGCCGCACGCGCATCATTTCGGCGGATGGAGATGTCGCCGACGAAGACCTCATCGCACGCGAGGACGTCGTCGTCACCATCACCGAAACCGGATATGCCAAGCGCACCAAGACCGATCTGTACCGCAGCCAGAAGCGGGGCGGTAAGGGCGTGCAGGGTGCGGGCCTGAAGCAGGACGACATCGTCAAGCACTTCTTCGTGTGCTCCACGCATGACTGGATCCTGTTCTTCACCACGAAGGGCCGCGTCTACCGCGCCAAGGCGTACGACCTGCCCGAGGCCGCGCGCACCGCGCGCGGCCAGCATGTCGCCAACCTGCTGGCCTTCCAGCCCGAGGAGCGCATCGCGCAGGTCATCCAGATCAAGGGTTACGAGGATCAGCCCTACCTCGTGCTCGCCACCAAGAACGGTCTGGTGAAGAAGTCCAAGCTCACCGAGTTCGACTCCAACCGCAGCGGTGGCCTGGTGGCCGTCAACCTGCGCGACGGCGACGAGTTGGTGGGTGCGGTGCTGTGCGCCGCCGAGGACGACTTGCTGCTGGTCTCGGCACACGGCCAGTCCATCCGGTTCAGTGCCACCGACGAGGCGTTGCGGCCCATGGGCCGCGCCACCTCCGGTGTGCAGGGCATGCGGTTCAACGGCGAGGACGAGCTGTTATCGCTCAACGTCGTTCGCGAGGGCACCTACCTGCTGGTGGCCACCTCGGGCGGCTACTCCAAGCGCACCGCGATCGAGGAGTACCCGGTGCAGGGCCGCGGCGGTAAGGGTGTGCTGACGGTTCAGTACGACCCGCGTCGTGGCTCCCTGGTGGGTGCGCTCGTCGTGGACGAGGAGTCCGAGCTGTACGCCATCACCTCCGGCGGCGGTGTCATCCGCACTATCGCGAAACAGGTCCGCAAGGCCGGCCGCCAGACCAAGGGCGTTCGGTTGATGAACCTCGGAGAGGGCGACACCCTGTTGGCAATCGCGCATAATGCCGATGAGGGGGACGCCGACCCCGATGACGGTACGGTCGGCGCCGAGAGCGAGTAAGGAGCTGTAGGTGAGTTCACCGAACGATCCGGGGGAGTCTGGCGCAAACGAACGCCCCGTGGACCAGGCGGACTTGCCTCCCTGGCAGCGGGCGGAGCGGCGGCGTGGTTCACACGCCGCCGCCACCGGCCCACAGCGGATTCCCAGCCGGGAGCCACGCCCCGGCGGCGTACCGACCGAGATCATTCCTATCGTGGACGACGCCTCGGCCCCGCCGACGGCGCCGACCTCCGCGCCACGACCCATTAGCCGCCCGTCCGCAGGACTGGATGCCCGGCTCAGCAGGTTCATTTCCGGCACCGCTGCCCCGGCTGGATTCAACACCCCGGCCGCTCGGCCCGAACCCGAGCCGGAGCCGGAGGTGGCGGAGCCCCACGACGAGGTGCCCGAACGTCCCGAAAGACCCGAGCGGCCCGAGCCCGCACGTTCGGGCACCCCGTGGGGCGAGTCCAGCGCGCCGGAACCGGTGCGCGCTCCCAAGAGCGCACTGAAGAACGAAGACCTGCCCGACCTCTCGGGTCCGGTCCCCCGCCCTCCCCGGAGAAGTGATGCGGCACAGGGTGGCTCGGCCGTCACGGTGGGCCCGTCGCGCCGCGGCCCACTGCGGGCTGCCATGCAGATCAGACGTGTCGATCCGTGGGCCACTCTCAAGGTTTCCTTGGTTCTGTCGGTGGTGTTCTTCTTCATCTGGATGATCGCCGTCGCGATGCTGTACCTCGTGCTCGGCGCGATGGGTGTGTGGTCCAAGCTCAACGAGAACGTCGGCGAGCTCATCACCAACAGCGGTGGCGGCGAGCTGGTGTCCAGCGGAACCATCTTCGGTACCGCTTTGCTCATCGGTCTGGTGAACATCGTGCTGATGACCGCGGCCGCCACCATCGGCGCATTCATCTACAACCTGACCACCGATCTTGTCGGTGGTATCGAGGTCACACTGGCCGATCTCGACTAACGGTTTGGGATGCACCCCTTGGGTGCGGTAATCTCTGCCTTCGGTTCAGGGGCTATAGCTCAGGCGGTTAGAGCGCTTCGCTGATAACGAAGAGGTCGGAGGTTCGAGTCCTCCTAGCCCCACCACATTTGTTGGGAGGTCCACCACATGAGAGTGCTGCTGCTGGTGCTCGCATTGTTGGGTGTGGCCTATGCCGCAGCACTCACCGTGGCGCGCAACAACATGGAAGTGTGGCATACAGCAGCAGGTGAGGGGCCTTAGCTCAGTTGGTAGAGCGCTACCTTTGCAAGGTAGATGTCAGGAGTTCAGTAATTATCTGCAGGAGAGCGGGAGGAAAGAGGAGATGACCAGCAGTTACACTGTCGCGGTCATGTCCACGACGGGGCCATAGTTCAACGGTAGAACGGGGCCTTTGCAAGGCTCAGATCGGGGTTCGATTCCCCGTGGCTCCACAACAAGAGCGGCCGGGTGGGACGCTGACACGCGGGATCTCCACGCATTCAGCCCGGATTTTGCGCTCCCCTGACAACCTGGAGTAATGAGCGTCAACGTCCCGTCCTATGTCGAGTTGCTATGGCCGACGCTACAGGCGGCAGTTGCCCTTGGAGGTTCAGCATCAAACACTGAACTCGACGAGGCGGTGATCGAGCGTGAGGGGCTATCTGAAGCAGTACAGGGCGTGCTGCACGGTAATGGGCCAGGCACAGAAGTGGTCTACAGGTTGGCCTGGGCCCGGACTTATCTCAAAGGCATGGGGTTACTCGCGAATGACCAGCGGACGGTTTGGAGCGTCACCGAAGGCGGAAGCCGGGTTGCCGAGCGGGACATACCCAGCCTGCATAGGGCGTTCGTTGCAGAGCATCGGCGCCGGAACAAAGCACGAAAGGCGAACTTAGCTTCTCTAGAGGCAGGTACTGGCCAGTCAACGAAACGTGGCCGGCCCGACGTAAGTATCTCCGAGGATGAAGCCGCTGACGAACGATGGCGTAAGGAAATACTGGAAACAGTTCTGGGATTGTCGCCGACCGCGTTCGAACGTCTCTCCGGTCACCTATTGAAGGTGGCCGGTTACAAGAATGTCGAGGTCACCAGGCGCTCCGGCGATGGAGGCATTGATGGAGTTGCCGAGTATCAGGAACTGCTGATCAGCCATCCGCTGGTATTCCAAAGTAAACGCTATCGAGGGGCGATTGGCCGGATGAGATCAGAGAATTTCAGGGTGCGATGCATGGCCGAGCTAGCAGGGGGCTGTTCATAACCACGGGTCGGTTCACCAGCGGCGCGTACAAGGATTCCCGCCGTGAAGGTGCGCTGCGCGTGGAGCTGATTGATGGCGATCGGCTCTGTGACTTACTTCGAGAATGGGGCATAGGGGTTCGCACAGAGGTCAAAACGGTTTATCGTGTGGTCCCAACAGATTTCACACCGTTCGATTCAGAGTACAGCTAGGATGACGAATCAAAGACCATAGATTCACAGCAGAGTCTGGGTCAGTTACACGAGGGCGGAGGGCTTGTGACGGATCAATCTGAGGAAGAAGAACATCTAGATTTCGGGGAGCAGAGTAGTTCCGATGGCCAGGAGTCATCGGATTTCGAACAACAGATCAAAGAAGAACATCAGAAGGTCGACTACCGCGTGGCCGACTGGACTATCGAAGTTCTGATGAGCAAGCTGAAGAACGGCACAGTATTCATTCCGAAATATCAACGCGAATTCGTTTGGAATGAAAGTAGAAGAACAAGTTTTATCGAGTCGCTGCTAATAGGATTGCCCATCCCGTTCATATTTCTAGCGCCTGACCCCGAATCAGGAAACCTAGAGATCATTGATGGTGTTCAGCGATTAAGCACCATCCGGGATTTCATGGACAACAAGCTGCGTCTTCGGAAGCTCCTCCTTCTGAATCTCGCGTCAGGAGAGCGCTTCTCTGACCTTACTTCGTTTAGACAACGTGCGATCGAGAACATAACTCTCCGTGCCGTGGTTTTAGGCGCGACAACGAGTCCAGCGACACGGCTCGAATTATTTAGGAGGATAAATACAGGAAGCAAGATCGCTGGACCTGCAGAGATCAGGCGAGCGATTTTCCAGGGACCCTTCATGGCTTTGGTGGAGGAGCTGGCAGTCTCCGACGCCATGGTTCGGTTAAGCCCACTCTCGGAAGCTGCTGTGAACGAACGCAAGCGTGAGGAGCTCGTAACACGGTTTTTCGCGTACGGTGACGGCATCGTGGATTACAAGGATGACCCGCTTCAGTTCGCGGATCGCTATGCCGAAAGAATGACGAAGGAGTTCGCCGAAAAGCCAGACCTCGTCGGCAAGTACCGAGACCGTTTCACGCGAATGATAAGCGCAGTAGACGCCCTTGTTGATAGTGGGTTTTCAAAATCACGTACTAGGGCTGGGCAGGCAACCCAGAACGGCAGGTTCGAATCAATCGCGATCGGCTTCGACCGAGCGCTTCATGAGCTTGGTGATCAGCTAACAACCGATCGTGCTGTAGTGAGTGAGGCACTGCATACCGACGAGTTTGCAGCAGTGGTCCGATCAGATGGCGCAAACGCAAAAGCGAAATTAATCCGCAGGATGAATTACGTTTACGAGAAGTTGATTGAGCTGTCGCAATGAGTTTAGCAGTCCGCGAAGTATTTGATGAGCGCTGTGTGGAGATAAGCACATATCTCGAGTTAATCACAGAAATGGATCAAGATCCTATCGCCACGCCCACTGCTACCCTACGTCTCAATACGTTAAAAGGGGGTGCTTACCTTCTCCTGTACAATCTCATCGAAAGTACGTTGACGTTGGCATGCCGCAATTTAGAGGACGCCATAAACAACGAAGCCATTCATGATCAGGCTCTCACGCCTACGCGCCTTACCCCTGAATTACGCAGAGAATGGCAGAAAATGCGGCGACGGGTGATCAAAAGCCGTCTGGAGGAAACCCTTTGGGTTGAAATTGAGGACGAGTTCGACTATCAAGAGTGGGCAGGGTTACCTTTCCAGATAGAAATCGGTGGTGGCGGCAACTTCGCAGCCAGGGAAATTAATTTGCTACTAAAGCGTCTAGGACTGAACTTTCCCGCAGACCGTACAACCGCAGAATTCACCGATGGCCCAGAGGATATGTCGATCTCTTTTCGAATCAAAGATGTGCGGAATCGTTTGGCGCACGGTAATAGTGGGTTCGCGCAAATAGGAAAGGATGTGAGCGCGAAACAGCTTGACAGTGAGTTTAAGGTGACCCAGTACTACCTGAATCGACTTCTATTTGAATTCGAGAAGTTCGTAGCTAGGAGAAATTACGTCAGGGCTTGATTTGAGATAGGAATATTTCCCCGATTTTCTTGCCGAGCAGTGGGGGTACGGCGTTACCTATGACCCGTCCCATGTTGGCGATAGAGACAGTCTGACCGGAGAAGTCGAAGGTGGGAGGGAACCCTTGAAGGATGGCGCCCTCGCGCAGGGTGAGGGCACGGTCTTGCTCGGGGTGCCCGAACCGCCCCGTCCCGTAGTTGAAGAACTGTGTGGTCAGTGTAGGGCTCGGGGCGTCCCATGTCATGCGCCCGTATACGCTTGAATAGAACTTTCCCGAATCGCGCTTGTGGCACGGCAAACGAAGATCGGCAGGCCAATCACGCCAAGTCCCGCCGGGTGTGGAGGCTTTGATTCGTTGCATGTTTCGCTCAGTCAGAGCCTGGGTGTGGTGCATCGGGTCGCTAGCCAGCGATTGGCCGGCGGCTACTGGTGGAAGCTGGGCAAGGACATCTTCGACGGTCGTGACCTCCGACTCAAGTGAAGGAAGTTCAATCGGAGCCAGGCGGGACGCGACAAGTACTAGCCTTTTGCGGTATTGCGGCAGGCCGAGCTTGTGAAGATCTAGTACATCAAAGGCGACGTGGTACTTGAGCTTCTCAAGTTGCTCAACGAACTCGTGGAATATGTCTGACCGTTGGAGTCGAGTGACGTTCTCCATCGTGACGAAGTCGGGTTTGGACTGGCGGACCAGCCGCCCGAACTCTCGAAGCAGCGGCCACCGGTCGTCCTTGACCGTGCTGATACCGCGGCGGTGAGAAGAAAATGGTTGGCAAGGAGCACAGCCGGCGAGAAGCCGATGTGGGGATTCGCCCCACAGGGGCTCCAATTGCTTCAATTTGACATTGCGAACGTCGGCGTGAATGAACGAGGTGTTTAGGTTGGCTTCGTAGATCGGTGCGCAGAACGGATCATTATCGATACCTCCGACGACGGAAACGCCAGATTGCTGCAGTCCCAGGGATAGCCCCCCGATGCCGCAGAACAGATCAATGGCAGCTATGGATCCAGTCGACATATTACATGATTGTAAGTCAGCGACCGACATCCGTCGAGGCTCGGGGCCCACGTGTTGAACCTCTAGCCAATCACTCTCGCTGTCGTATGTTCCCGCACCGGGATACGCTGCAGCTCAACAGATCGTGCGACATCTTCAGCGGCCTTGATGAAGTCCTCATGCTCCCAAACGACAATCAGCAGCCAACCCGCGGCCGCCAGGCAATCTTCATTGCGTGAATCACGGGCTCGGTTCTGTTCTAGCTTTTGCTGCCAGAACGCTCTGTTGCGCGCCGGTGCCCGATAGTGATGTGGGCAACCGTGCCAGAAGCACCCGCGTACATCAACGGCAATTCGGCTGGGCCGGAAGACTATGTCGGCGCGGAAGTTGATATCAGGGACAGGCCGTATCGAGACCCGGTAGCGCAGACCTCTCGCCCAGAGAAGCTTGCGCAGTCTGATTTCAGGCCCTGTGTCTCGCCCGCGATTCGACTGCATCGAACGTTCGACCGCAGGCGACGACGCCCATGACGTCATAGGCGCACTTTACATCTGCCGTGCATGGTCGTCGGCGCTCGTGGTGCACTGGCGGGGAGCGCCGACCCGGGGTGGGGTGATGCCGATGAAAGGGGCCTCTGCGTATTTGCTTCGGCTTAGGTGACCTCATCGAGCGCCGCTCCACACCTAGTCAGCAGGGCGGTGACGTCGGCGGCTTCCGATCAGCAGTGTTGTGGCTTTCGATCGACAGTAGTGGTGGTGAAGCGGCACCCGTGGACATCGGCGGCGTCCTATCTCGGGGTCAGCCGTGTGGCGGGTCTGGGGCTGAGGGGGCCCGGATCGGCTCCGCTGTCGTGCGGATGGTGGGGCCGCTGTGGAGTTCAAGGACACGGCTACGCAGCGCCTCGTTCTCGGCGCGTAGCACGACGACTTCTTCAACGAGTTCACGGTTACGGCATAAGGCCACTTGGAGTTTGGTCCGCAGCGACGCTGTGGAGGCCGCTTCCCGATCCGGCCGGCCCCGGGACGCTACCGAGGTACGATTTTTCTCGATGTCGCGCCGCAGCTCAGTGTGTTGATAAAGGAAACTGGTTGACACTGCCGCAGTGCGCGCAACGGTCACGAAGCTGATTGGTTGGCTGGAGTTCTCCAGCTTGATGAGGGCGCGCCGGGCTCGGGACTCAGCAGCGTTGCGGCGGGCTGCAGCAGCTGCAGCCAGTCGCGCGATCCGAGCCTCGCGATCGGATCCGGTCATAGATCTGGTTCCCCTTGCTTGGTGGCGTCGTCTTGTAGTTCGTCGATCAGCTTTTCGACTTTGTCGAGCATCGGTTGATTGAGGTCGAGGACCCGTTGATCAGCCGAAGCTGTTGCATGGTCGATGATCTCGCGTAGTTGATCGCGGTGCGCGATATGGGTGCCCAAGAACACGCGGCCGCCGGGGTCGTGGAAGGAGCAGTCCAGACAGGGGTTGGGGCGGAAGTCGCATTTCTGTTGGGCGGGCAGTGTGCAGAACCCGTTAGGCAAAGCGGCCGAAAACTTGGCGCGGAGACGCTCCACGGCTGGGTCTGAATCGGCGGTTGGTTGGGTGGCCCAGAATTCGCGGGTCTTGCGGGCGAGGGTGTCGTCGGTGATCCGGGCGTAGGTCGAGGTCATGGTGTCGCTGGCGTGCCCGAGGAAATCACGTACCTCTTGTTGGGTCCAGCCGTTGTTGAGCAGTGTCATGCCGACCGTGTGGCGAAACCGGTGGACGTCTCCACCGGAGATGGACTCACCGGTGATTGTCGATGAAGTGATTCCGTGCTCGCTGAATAGGGCCGAAAGGCGGTGCCGAAGACCGCTGGTGGACCATGGCTGGGTGCGCCCGGCGGAAGCATTCGATCGTGCACCAGGGAACAGATGCGCTGCTTCGGGCCCGTAGGTGGCTCGGACCTGGGTCTGCTGGGTGAGGATCAGTTCTGCCAGGCTGTCCGGTATCGGGAGGCGGCGCCAGGCTCGGGTTTTGGTCATCCAGTATTCGATCCAGTAGCCGCCGTCGCTGCGGTGCAGGCAATCGATGGGGAGGGCGACTAGTTCGGAGATCCTGCATCCTGCCCAGCGGGTGGTGGCGATCATCGCTCGTAACGTGGGGTCTGTTGCGGGGTTGTCGACGATCAGGGTGTCGATGCGCTCGATGACATCTGGCGGGAAAGGCCGGGGGCTGCGCGACTTCCGGTGAACGTTCTCGCCGCGGCGAAGGAACATCGCGGACCCCAGACCGGGAACGAGCCCGGTGTCGTGCAGTGATTCGAGCAGATAGGCGGCTGTGTTGGCCAATTGGGCGCTGGCGTCGGTGTCGGCGCGGCGGGTCCAGGCCAGGTAGTCCAGAAACACCGGTCGAGTCACCGCGGCAGGATCGGGTGCTGCACCGTCCTGGGTGAGGAATTGGGCCAGCTGGCGGGTGGCCCGCACCCATTGGGTCAGGGTTCCCCAGGAGAGGGTGGCTGTGGTGAGTTGTTGCCGTGCGAGTTCTTTGACGCCCACCTTCAGCCATGGCAGCGGTATCGACGACCAGTCGACGGCGGTGTGTGTCGATCCTGATTGGGCGGAGTCGAGGATGAACTCGAATCCGTCCCGCCAGTGCCAGTGATCGTCGGTCCATGGGTCGGGATTGGTGGCACCGTCGAGAAGCCGAAAGAAGCGCCGAATGTATGGCGCACACAGTGAATCGAATGAGCTTGCGTACGGCCAATGCTGGCGACACAGCAGGAGCCAATCGTGCACGGGTCGTTCGGTCAGCGAGTCGCCGATCCGGCCGGCGGCGGTGTCGACCAGCACCATGAGGACGCGGCGCAGGCTGGCGTTGCAGGTCCAGTCGCCTCTGCCGACCTTGGTGGCCACGACGAACCGGATCTCGTCCGCGGCAGTGCGCGGTATCCGCTGGAAGTCGACGGTTTGGGTGGAGGGGCGACCGCGCGGCGGGCCGACCGGCGTTGATCCGGTTTTCGCCCAGATGTCGAAGTCGGAGGGTTGGCCGGCGCGGAACCATTGGAAATAGTGGGCATAGCACAGCCCGGACCTCGGGGCGGAGTTGCTGGATGGGCCTCCGAGCCAGTACCGCTCACCGCCGCAGTCATCGACCGCGCATGGTTTGGCGGCTTGTCGGCGGCGGTCTCCTGCCACCTCGATGACTTGCCAGGTCGGCTGGCACCAGGGACCGTCGGGCACGTGCAGCCTCGGACGAGGTCCTGTGGCACCGGACCGGGTTGGGGAATCACCGTGTGGCATCGCCGGTCCCGTTCTGCGGTGTCCGCCATACGAGGTGCTCGGTCTGGCGCAACCGGCAGGCCAGGTCATCGGCGGCCAGGTGGATGTACACGTCTGCGCTGGAGGCGTGCGAGTGTCCGAGCCGGGCGGCGATCTCGGCGGCGGTCCACCCGGCCCGTGCCAGTGCCGTGGCATGGGTGTGTCGCAGCATGTGGGGATGCAGATCATCGATGCCCGCCGAGGCCCCGATCCTCTCGATCAGTTGGTAGGCGTTCGAGTATGACAGCGGCCTACCGACGGGGCGGCGGGACAGGTTCACGAACACGTAATCGCTTTCTAGCGAGGCGATTTCACCGAGTAGGTAGGTGGCGTACAGGTCAAAGAAGCGCTGGGGGGCGTCTACCGTGAACTGTGCACGCTGCTTGGACAGCGCTCCGTTCTCGTTATCCTCCCGGCGGTACACATGCACCCGTCGGCGCATCGGGTCCAGGTCACCATGGCGCAGCCCCAACGCTTGCCCCACCCGCAGGCCAACGTCATACAGTGCCGACAGCAGCAGCCGGTCTCGGTCGGTGTACGCCGCCTCGAGCAGCCGACCGAAGTCAGTCTCGAAATCGATCACCTGCACCGTCTCGGAGGGTTGCCTACCCGGTCTGGTCAGGCGGGACACCTCACGGGGACGGCGCCGCTCGACATGTGCCAGGAAGCTGTGGGCGCGGCGCGGGAGCCGCGAGGGATTGCGGGTCAACACCAGCTGGGTCGGTCCGCGGCCTTCGGCGCGGTGGAATTCGTAGAACTCACGCACGGCCGCGCTGACGGCCTTCACGGTTCCCGATGATCGATGGCCACGCCAGGTCTGTAGCGGCGGCAATCCCACCGATAGGACACCAACAAAGTCGCACAGCGCATTGAAATCGACAGCATCCCAGGCGATCCCGCGTGCCGACAGCCAGCGATAGAACAGGCTCAGGTGTCGCGAGTAGGACCGGACAGTGTTCTGCGACCGATCCACCGCCCGCAGCCAGTGCAGGAACTGTTCGATCTCAACGATGGGCAACCCGCAGCCGTCCACCACCGTCCAGGACGCCCGCCCGTGCACAGACACCGGGGCTGCCCTCACTGCACATCCCCGGTGTCCTCAGCATCCGCGGAGTGCCGCGGAGGTTTGACATCGATACCCGGCTGGAGTTGCTCGTGGCGCTCCGGCAGCGGCGCAGCCGAAGGGGCGGTAGAGGAGAACGTGCCCGGCAGCCACTTCATGTTGCGTTTTCGCCATGACGCCAGCTGGGCCTGGACCTTAGCGAGGGGGACTTCGAACCTGTCCCAGTCAACGCTTGGGGCGCTGACCCAAATCCTGACGATGTGCGAGTCAGTGAGTTGGTCGTAGTCCCAAGTCAATTCGCAATGCGTGGGATCTCCGATCAGACCTAGAGTTTCGGAGTCCTGGCGGCAGAACGCGGTGCGGCGATGATTGGTCGGCTCGGCCTCGTTGTGGTGGATCAACATGTAAGTCTTGCCGCGGCTAGCGATCTCAGGCCAGCGGTGCGGATGCACGACCACATGACCTGGTGGGTGCATGCCCTGCGTGCTGAGCCATACGCCAGTGCACGCTGCGGCGGTGGCGGCAACGTAGTAGCCGCGGCCGAGAGCGTGCATCTCCGTGCGCAGGTGAGCAGGATGCCGTTCAGCTTGGGCATTCCAGTCATCAACAGAGGCTAGAAGCAACGCTCCCAGCCCCACAGTGAGCTGCCCGAGCAGACGGCTCGCTTCTTTGCGAGACACCGGACTAAACGACGGGCTCGGGTCCGCGAAGAGCACGGTCATCGTCGCACCTTTCGGTTGAAGATCTTGCGTAAAATCGTGCTGACCGTGGTACGGTTTTTCGCAGCAACGACACGCCGCGAGCCGCGCTGCGCCGGGGCTGAAGGATCTCGCTGGGTACACTTCACAGTTCCGCCACAGGGGTAACTCCCGTCACAGCTAAATCGGGGTTGGTATTACGGAAACTCGCAGATCACACGGTGTTTCTGCGGAGTTTTGGGTTGACAGCGGGATAGTCTTGACGGACCAACACGGGGACGGATGTGGAGGTGGGTTATGACGGCACCGGACCCAATCACCGAGGCGAACAGCGTGATGGTTCAGCTGACCAGACTCGCTTGCGGATGGTCGAGAAAACGACTCGCCGACGAGGCCGGGGTGTCAGCGTCGCATGTTAGCCGGGTGGAATCGGGTGTCTTGCCCCTAGCGGGGAAGGCACTTTTCGACTACGCGGAGGCAATGCAGTGTCCGCCGGAGGCGCTGTGCGTTCCGTTCACCAGGTCCCCGGCCGAGGGCACCCGATTCCGCGCCAACGCAAGCATCGCCGAATGGAAACGCGACCGCGTGTGGGCTCGCGCCAACCTCGTCGCGATGCGGATCGGGCGCCTGGCGTCCCGCGCGGACATCGAGCCCGTGCTGTCTCTCCCCGACCTCGACCCGGCGGACTACGCCGCCGAGCATGGTGAAATTACCGCCGCACGGGTTCTGAGGCGTCTGTGGCGGATCTCCGGGCCCATCCGTTCGATGATCGAATTACTTGAAGCTGCAGGGGTTTTCGTCGTCGTAGAGGACTTCTGCGACCCTGAGGTCGACGCGGTTACCCTGCGGGCAAGTCAGCACCATCCCCACGTGGCGTACGTCAACGCCGCCCTGCCACCGGACCGTATGCGGATGACTCTCGCCCACGAACTCGGCCACCTCGTGATGGACGCGATGACGCTGGTTAGCCCCGCTGAAACCGAACGCCGCGCGACGGCGTTCGCTGCTGAGTTCTTGGCTCCGATCGACAGCATCGGCTTCGACTTGGATCGTGTCTCGACGCGCACGGTCCACGAACTCGATGAGCTGCGCCTGACCTGGGGAGTGAGTGTGTCTTCACTGGTGGTGCGCGCCCGCGAGCGCGGCGTCCTGTCGGACTACCAGTACCGATCGATGTTCCGGCTACTCAACGAGACTGGCCGTATGTATGGGGCCAGGCCTGGCGTCGCCGAGGAAACCCCCAGGCTTACCGGCGCCGTGCTGGAACAACTCGCCGCCGCAGGCTACAGCTCTAGTGAGCTTGATGAAATCACCTTGCTCACCAGCGGCCAGCGCGCTGCCCTGTTCCAGATCAGAGATGACAAGCCCGCCACCCGCCACCTGGCCATGGTGTAAGGCACCGAGCGCTGAGCCGTGGCCTGGAACCGGACGCCCATCCGCGACACGCAATGGAAAGTGCCGGTTCACCCGAAAAAGCAGACACAGGCACTCGAACAGGACCAAGCCGCAGGCGGCCGCGTCCACCGGCGCATGCCGGACTGCGGTGCTCTTGGCCGGATAGTCCTGCGACGCCAGTACCACCGCATTTACGCCGAATTACGTTGGCAGATCAACAAAAAGCGATGCAGCGAGTACCTCGGCGGAGTCTCGGCCGACACACGGGCCGCCAATCTTGCCCTCGGCTGGCAGGAGGCCCGCCGCCGCGGCCTCACCGTAACGAGCAACGACGCAGACCACAACCAAACGGCGAGCAGCGAATGACGATGGCGGGGTGTTTAGTTGGGCACGATGCTGTCCACCCACTCCTTGCGCTGCTCGCGTGTTGAGATCCAGTCCGCGGCGATCTTTTCGCCTACGACGCGCTGCAGCTTGCGCAGATCATCGTGGGAACGAGCTTGGCGAGCGTCGTTCTCCTCGTGATGGACCCGATACTGCTCGCGCTCCTCGGGGGTTGCATGTGAATAGCAGTGGGCGCCAAACATTCCCGCACCAAGGTAGATCGCCGAATTGGTACAGTACTCGCCGGTCGTCTTGACCACGCCGCTGCATTTGGGGCGCTGCCCGGCCACGGTCTGGGTGCGATCAGGCCGGGGCAGGTGATAGAGGTAGCGTTCCAATCGGTCGCAAAGTGCGGGCATGGGGAGAACCTTCGCAGCGCCGTAGCCCACCGCGGCATTGTGCCGGGCGAAGATCGCCTTGGGCCGTGACAAGTTATGCCCCCAGCGTTCGTCTAGTTCGGCGCCTTGGTGCACGATGCTGGCCGCCTGGTACGCCTCTAGGGAGCTGCGGTGGGCGGCGAGGATGTCGTTGGCCAGATCCGCGAAATTCAGATCGGCCTCGTCAGGCAGAGTCTGCAGCACCAGAAGGCATTCGAGCATCTTCAGGCGCAGCTCATCAATGACATCGAGGGCAAGCAAGGACACGGTCTCGTCGGGGTCAAAGTCGGAATCAGTTTCGAACACGATGCAGCAATGTACTACTAGTAGGGCAGACTTTCGGTGCGGCCGGCTCATAACTGGGGTGCGTGCCTACGCGACCCAGTCAGAATGATCCCGATCGCGTTGCACAGTGGGAGCGTGTCCGATCCGAGGTCGGGGCAAAAATACGAGATGAACGCTTGCGGCAAGGTCTGACTCAGGAGCAGCTCGCACTGTCCTCAGGTGTCACCCGCAATGTGCTGATCGATGTCGAGCATGGCCGCCGCGGGCTGCTCTACGAGAGGCTCTTCGACATCGCAGACGCGTTGGGCATGCCGGTTGCCGACTTGGTGAGCGAGTAAACCCGACCAGGGTGCTCGACCAGCCTTTCGCGTGAAGCGCGGTGTACCGTACCGGTAGCTGGCGGGACGGACAGAACGGGGGTAACGGTCGATGGTGACGTTCGCCGAGCTGCGCAGCGCCAAGCCTCAGCTGTGGACGAACGCCGCCCAGGACCTGCGCAAGGCCGGTCAGCAATGCGATCGCGTTGAGGACGATATCCATAACAACGGGGTCCAGCCGCTGACCGATGCCTGGGACGACCACGTCGGGCAGCTTGCGATCGGCGTCCTCAAGAACATCGCCACGAAGGCCGAAACGACTTCCATCCTGGCCCGCGCCGGCGCCGAGCCGGTGGATGCGCTCGCCCACGCGGTACGCACCGCGCAAACCGAGCTGGAAAACGGGGTACGCCAGGCCGAATCGAACGGACTGAAAGTCGATCCTGCCACCGGCAAGGTGTCCCTGCCGCAGAAGTTGGGCAGAGACGACAACCCGACCACAATGTTCCTGATTATGAACCAGGCGCAACGGGTCATCGACGACGCGATTGAAGCCGCCACGCAAGCCAACAACCTCTGCGCCGAGGCATTGCAGAAAGCGTCAGGTGGCGTCCTCAATCCCGACATCACCAAAGATCAAGCGCAAGACGTCCAAAAGCTTGCGGTCAAGAACGCGTTGGAAGAAATCCGCGACACCCTGCCAGATGGCCTGTCGGCAAACCAGGTCCGAATGTGGTGGAACGGCCTGACACCCGAGGAACAGTTCAACCTCGAGCGAGCCGCCCCCACGGAACTCATGAACCTCGACGGCATTCCCGAGGACGTGCGCACCCGCATCGATCGCCCCGAACTCGGCTACAGCTCCGCCGGCACGGTGGACTACGCGAAACGCAACGTCGAAAACGAAGGTCTGGACTGGAAGGACAAGGACAACTGCACCACCTTCGTCTCGAACTCGCTGCGGTACGGCGGCGGCATGAGAACGAAGGAGGACCCGGACGCCATGTGGCCGGTGGTTCCGAGCGATCACTGGAGCCAAAACTCGTGGACTGACAACGGCATGGGGGGCGATAACCCCCTGGACCCGCGGTCGGCTGCCTACAGCCCCACGTGGGGCGGTTCGCAGAACAACCACGATTTCTTTCTCAACCACGGCGGCACCGTAGTCAGCGACCCCAACCAGGTACGTCCGGGCGACGTCGTCTATTGGAAGATGGCAGACGGCGAAGTCCACCACGCGGCGGTAGTCACCGGAGTGCTGCCCGACGGAGAGATTCTGTACACCCAGCACAGCGATGCAGGACTGAACAATGCGCCCAACGGTCGGCTCCCAGAGTTCGAGCAGGCCTACGGCGAGCAGACCACCGATGTGGTTCGACCGAAGGTGACATGGTGAAAAGCCTCAAATGGGCGGCGCTCCCGGTCAGCCTCATGGCGCTCCTGGTGGTCTTGATGGCGATCCGGATACCGAAGGTGCAAGGGCGGGCAACGCTATGGACCGGCGATGGCTGCAAATCGGGGCCCTACGATCCCAGCGAGCACACCTACCTGTTGGCGATCACAGCGGTGACGACGCTACTGCTGCTCACCATCGTCGTACAGATCGTTCTCGCCAAGACGCAGCCAGTCCGAATTCTGTTGATCACCTTGCTGATACCGGTGTTGCTATTCGCCAGCGGCTACCTGTTCTTCGTCTGGACCGGCGGAGAATCGAACAACCACCCGGGCTTCGTATCGGATTGCCATTTCGGATAGGACCGGACGATGACCACCAACGCTCAAGGCACACCCACCGGGAACCAATTCCCGAAGGCCATATGGATTACTGCCGCTCTGACCCTGCCGATGCTTGGTCTGATCGCGTCACCGATCTGGTGGCCAAACGGAGGATTCAGCTCTCCGCTGTTCGGACTGCTTGGGTTCAACGGGCTGAGCCTGATCGTGTACCCGCTGATTTACATCGGTGGACTGACCCTGTACGCGCGGAGGCTGAGATCCCTACTTGGCCGCATTCAGGATCAGGACCGTCGGCTTTCACTCGACGCAGTGTGGCTCGTTATCGCGGTGCCCTTCAATTTCGTGGGCAGCTTTTTCGCTGTGGCCGGTACCGCGCAGAGTTTGATCGTTGACGGGCGTATCACCCCGGCCCGTGTCCAGCGTTGGCGTTGGCTTGGCTTCACCTGGTGCAGCTTCCAGGTGCTGGCCTTCTTCCCGAACATGGCGGTCAGCTTCACCGCGCTACTGATCAGCTACGCGCTATGGGCGGCGCACTGGGTGTACTCGGTGACGCTGGACGAGCAACTCGCATCGGCTAAGGAGGCCATCGATGAGTGACGACGACCTGAACATCCAGCCTGCCGCTGTGGCCTCCAGCGGACAGCGGCTCACTGACCTAGCGACCGCGGCTGAGGCCCAGAATGCCACCTATTTCACCTCCCAGGAGCCCGCTGCGGCGGGCAACCCGGGCTTCTCGGCAGGCGCCGCGCTGACCGCCTTCGCGCAGGTGTTGCACTCCAAGATGGACGGTTTCGTCGATGAACTGGCACACAACGGCGGGCAGATCGTCGCATCGGCCCGCTTGGTCCAGCAGATCGACGGCGACACCGCCAACGGATTCAACCGCGAGATGTCGGCACTAAACGGACTGGCACAGCAGCCCAGGCCACATTCCGGCCCCTAAAGCTGCGTGCCGGAGTCGTTGAATCTTGCCGCCGAACCACCATCGGTACTGCGGTAGGAGCTGGCCGCCAGCCGCAGCGCCTGCGCCTCATCGGCCAGGCCGTTGATCATCAGCCGAAAGCCCTTGTTCCACTCGGACCACGCCGCGTGGCAGGCGTCAGCGCCCGCGCCTTTCCATCCACTCTCCAACAGCTCCACCATCTGCCCGGACAGCTTTTGGTGCTTATCGATCAGCAGATAGCCACCGTATCGGCGAAGGCGGCCTGCTGCTCCAGCTCCTCAGGGGTGACCTTCAGACTCACGAGAACCGCGCCTTATTTGCCGCGATGGTCTCGGTGAAACTGCGATGCGCCTCCGTGGACGCACCATGCAAGCCCTTGATGCCGGTCGACAGCAATTGCGCCCCCTTGGTCCACGCCGCCTGCGCTTCAACATGTTTCGCAGCCGCTTCACCCTCCCAGCGAGTGTGCAGGGCTGCGACCCGACCCTCCAACGTCGCGATCTGCTGGTCGATCTCCTTGTCGAAGACCGCAAGCTCACCGATCACCTGATCCAAGCGGCCCAGATTCACCTTGACTTGCTCACCACCCACCAGGTTCTCCCCTTACCGGGCCCATGCCCACCGTCAACGACGCCCTGTAGATAACCCTTCCACGACAGGAGCGCTACTCCGGATGAGCCTATGTCGTGGACGTCAACTACGCGTATTCACCACCTGGAGATAACGATTCTCCTAGGCTCCACAAAGTTCCTTGATTCGCTCCAGTGAGCGGTAAAGCCCGTTCAGAGCCTGGGTCGAGCTCGGTGACCCGGCACAGCGTTGCCTACACGACCGGCCCTATGCGGTTGAAACCCAGGAAGAATGCGCCGTATCGGGCTTTCGCAGCAAGCGGCCACGCCGGTTCTCAGGGCTGAAGCGACCCATGCGGGTGACATCGGTGACCAAGTCCCACGATCGATCGGCGGGAGCGTCGATGAGCAACGAGTACTCGTCGCGGACACCGCTGGCGGTTTCGGTGCGGGTGAGCTGGTCCGGGCTACGCAGGTTCTTCAACACGACGCACAACGTATCCAGTCAAGCCGGCGCAAACCGCGGGTTGCACATAGGTCTGTGACGGACTCCAGGCATGGTTGTGATACACCCCGCCACCGAGCGGTTTGGCGCGGGTGAACTCTACGGCTGTGGTTGCGGATCCACACTCGGGGCCAGCGGCGACGGCTCGGGCTGTCCCGAGCGACGCAGCACACTGAAGGCGACAGCGCCCGCACCCAACAGGCCGACCACCGCCAGACCGGTCAGTGCGCGCGGGAGCTTGCGCTTGCGGGCACTGCTGACCACCTCGGGCAGAGTGTCGGCTACGTCGGCGACGGCGTCCTGGACCTCCGACGACACGACCTTGCCCCGCCGGACCAGCTTGCTCGCGACGCGCGTCGCCGATTTCGCCAGTCCGAATCCGAGCCCGGCGGTGCCGCGTGACACATCGATCGGGGCGAGGGCCGCCTCCTTGAGTCCGCGTACGAGACGCTCCCCGGAGGTCAACTTGATGGCGGGTTCATCGGACTTGGTCAGCAGGCTCATCGTCAGCGGATCCCTTCGTTGGGCGGTGGTTCTAGACCGGTACTTCAGATTGCCATCTTTGCGCATCGACAGCCATGCCTCGCGGAAAAGACTCTCGTGCCGCATGGCTGTTGTGAAACATCCGCATGAATGTCTTTTCCACGCGGATAAGGTGGTCGTCGTGACTTCACCAATCCAGACACAGACCGCAACCCTGCACACCAACCGCGGCGACGTCGTCATCGCGCTCTTCGGCAACCACGCCCCGAAGACCGTCGCCAACTTCGTCGGCCTCGCCGACGGCAGCAAGGACTACTCCACTAAGAACGCCAAGGGCGAGGCCGCAGGCCCCTTCTATGACGGCGCCATCTTCCACCGCGTCATCGACGGATTCATGATCCAGGGCGGCGACCCCACCGGCACCGGCCGTGGTGGCCCCGGATACCAGTTCGCCGACGAGTTCCACCCTGAGCTGCAGTTTGACAAGCCGTACCTGCTGGCCATGGCCAACGCGGGGCCGGGCACCAACGGCTCGCAGTTCTTCATCACCGTCGGCAAGACCCCGCACCTGAACCGTCGCCACACCATCTTCGGTGAGGTTGTGGACCCGGCCTCGCAGCAGGTTGTCGACGCCATCGCCACCACCGCCGTCGATCGTGGCGACCGTCCCACCGACGACGTCGTGATCAACTCCATCACCATCAGCTAGATCTCGATGGCTCATCCCGGTCAGGTCCCGGTCTACGGGTGCGCATGGCACCCGGACCGGGCCACCGCGGTGCGCTGCGTGCGGTGTGGGCGTCCCGTATGCCCCCAGTGCATGCGGTCGGCTCCCGTCGGACAGCAGTGCGTCGAATGCGTCCAGCAGGGTGCGAAATCCGTGCGCCAGATCAAGCCGCTGCAGCAGGTGCGTGCCTGGATCACCTGGGCACTGATCGCCGTCAACGTCCTGGTCTACGCGGCGACGGTGTCGGACAGCGTGGACGGCGACCCCACCAGCAGCGAGCTATTCCGTGAATTGGTGCTGTATCTGCCCTGGCTGGCTCAGGGTGAGCTGTGGCGCACCATCACCACCGGCTTCCTGCATCTGGGTCTGATACACATCGCGGTCAACATGCTTTCGTTGGCCATGATCGGGCCCGGACTCGAGCGCGCGTTCGGTGGCCAGCGCTACGCCACGATCTATGGCACCGCCCTGCTCGGTAGCAGTGCCGCCGCGATGTGGCTCAGTCCGAATGCCTTGGTGGCCGGGGCATCTGGTGCCATCTACGGGCTGCTGGGGGCGGCACTCGTGCTGTCTCTTCGAGAGCGGCTGAACCCACAGACCATCATCGTCGTACTGGTGCTCAATATCGGGCTGAGCATCACGCTGCCGGGCATCTCCTTGGCAGGGCACATGGGTGGGTTGCTGTTCGGGGTGCTCAGTGCGGGCGCACTGCTCTACTACCGCGAGGTGTGTCGGGGGGTCGGCATGCCCGACCTCGTGCGCAAGCCCTCGACGCCGTGGGTGCTGACGACCGTGGTCGCTGCACTGTCCATCGGTCTTATCCTGGCGAAGGTGTTGACCTACGCGGGATAGTTCAGAGCGGCAGCCTGGCGGTCAAAAACGCCAGGCTCGTGTGCAACATCGCCAACTCGGGTAGCGCGTCGGTGAGGGGGCGCCCGTACTGCGCGGCGATGTCGGAGATCGTGGTCGTGGATGTCGTCCAGCCATGACCGGCCAACCAGTCGCCTGGGCGCATCCGTGAATGGGGATAGGTCAGCATCCAGAAGTTGGCAGCCTTCACATGGTCGGGTGCCAGCGGCTCGACGGCGGTGTCCCACCGGTCCACCGAGGGGACGAAGTTGTCCGCGTCGCAATTGACGGCGCTCCCGGGGGCCGACAGCTCGATGATTCGCTCGAAGAGCACGTCGTGGTCGGAACCCGCGAGTCCGGCGGTGATGGCCGGCTGGATGAGCCATGCGGTGGGCTGTTCCGGGTCGAATCCGGCGGCGCACATGTCTTCTGCCCAGGAAGCGGTCACCGCGGATGCGGTCACCGAATGGTGTTTCACGCGCGCGGGAGTTCCCTGGTCTCGGAGCACCTCGCTGCGGAACTCCAGGGTGTGCGAATAGTCCACTTCGTAGACGGTCGCTTCATCCGGCCAGTCCAGGCGGTACACGCGGGTATCCAAACCGGTGGCGAACAGCACCACCTGCCGCGTCCCGACGGCCAATTCCGCGGCGAGGAAATCGTCGCCGTACCGCGCCATCAGCCCAGCGGCGCTGAGCAGCAAGAAGATTCGGCCGCCGTCGTCCGTGGAGGTGTCGGGGAAACCCGCGGCAAGAAGCGCGCTGCTCAACGGTTCCTTGGCGGCGTTGACGAGTACCGCCGCAAGGGGATCGTCGATAAGCGGATGCCCGCGCTTGCCTTCCAATGCGCGCAGGGCGGCGTAGAAGAGGTCGAATTGCAGCTTGTGTGACGGTGTGGACACCGCGCTCTTCTTCTTGCCGTCCAAGGGATCACCCCGCTTCCCGGCTCGTGGACTTGCGCGTTGGATTGCAGGCTATCGATCGCGGTGCAAACCGGTGGTCAGACGCGAAAAGCAGACGCGAAAAGCTGCCGGTTCCGGGACAAACCTCACCGAGGAGCCGGGCCGCCGGTGAGGGGTGAGTCCGCCCATCGCCCCAGGTAGTCGGCGGGCAGGGTGGCGGTGAGAAGGCGTCGGTCCGCCAGATCGTGGAAGCCTCGGGATATGTCTTCGCGGAAGGGGCGACCGTAGTGCTGGGCCAACTCCCGATTGGTGAACGTCTGTGTCAGCCAGCCATGCCCGGAGAGCCACTCGCCAGGGAGCGTGCGCTCGTCGTATTGCGCGAGCACCGAGTAGTCGGCGCCGCGAATGGCCTCGGGCGTGGTGGCGTCCACGATGTCGCACCACGCCTGCCCCGAGGGAGCCAGCGGATCATTGTCGGTGGCGATCGTGCTGCCGGGTGCTGACATCTCGATGATCCGCTCGAACATGGCGTCCTGGCTGCGGCCGGGCAGGTTGGAGATGACGGCTTCGGCGAGCCACGCCGTGGGCGCATCGGGGTCGAATCCGGCCAAGGTCAGCTCGGCCTGCCACCGGTCGGCGAGTCCGGAGCGCACCATGCGCTGAGTGGCCCGGAGCACGGCACCCGAGTTGTCCAGGGCCTTCCTCTTGAGCGTGAGGGCCTCGGGATAGTCGACCTCGTAGACGACGGTGCCGTCGGGCCAGGGCAGTCGATACGCGCGGGTATCGAGGCCCCCGGCAAGCAGCACCACTTGCCGAGTGCCGCCCCGGACGGAGGCGAGCAGAGAATCGTCGTAGTACCGGCACATCACGGACATGTAGTTGGTCAACAGGTGAGTGCGGAGCTCGTTGTCTGTCGAGGGCTCCTCGTGCAGGCCGATATCCAGAAGTGCTTGCGTGTACGAATCCCCGACCGCGTGGATGATCTTCTGTGCGTGTTCGTCGAACAGCAGCGGGTTTGCGCGACGAGATTCGAGCGCGCGCAGGGCAGCAAGGGTCAGCTCTATCCGTATGCCCTGGTGGGCAAATCCACGGCTCCGACCGTTCGCAGTCATGACTCCCAGCTCTCATCCCCCACCGTCAAACCACTAGCCTTTGCCAACTGACCTGTTAGTACAGACGGCACCCTTGTAACAGATTGCACGGGAAACACTAGCTGAGGCGAGGCCGAAGGTTCCACCTCCTCATCCATCTGCGCGCCTCGCGGCCCGTGGCTAGCGTGTGGCGGTGATGAAGTAGGCGTCCGACCACAGCGCGGTGATCTCGCTGTGCTCGCTGGGGGCAGGTCGCCCGTAGTCGGCGGCCTGCTCAAGCCGGTTGGTGGTGGCGACCTGCCAACCATGCTCGACCAGCCACGCGATGGGGTCCTTGCGCTCGTCGTCGTAAATGAGGGACCCGATGCTGATGTCCTTGACGAACTCCGGTCGGAGTTGGTTTACGGCGTCCTGCCATTGGCTGGCGGTGGCCACCCGGCGGCGCCATTCGGTGGCGAGGAAGCTGCCGGGTGCGGAATGCGTGGTGATGTTCTCGAACAGTGCGTCCTGGGCCGCTCCGGGTAGGTAGGCCAACAGGCCTTCGGCGAGCCAGGCCGTCGGTTTGGTCGCATCGAAGCCGGCTGTCCGCAGGGCAGAGATCCAGTCATCGCGAAGATCCACGGCGACCTCCCGCCTTTCGGCGAGCGGAGTCGCGCGCTCCTCGTTCAGCACGTGGTCCTTGAACTCCAGCACCTTCGGTTGGTCGAGCTCGTAGACGACGGTGCCGTCCGGCCAGGGCAGCCGGTAGACCCGTGCGTCGAGACCGGCGGCCAGGATGACCACTTGGCGAATCCCCGAATCCGTTGCAGCGGCGAAAAATTCATCGAAGTACTTGGTGCGGACCGCCAGATGGTTGACCAGATAGGTGGTGGCGGTGTCCCACTCGGATTCGGGTTTGGGTAGGGTCAGCGCCTCGGTCAGGCGGGGTTCACCGGAGGCTTCGACGAAGGCCCGCGCGTATTCGTCGCGAATGAGCGGTTCAGAGCGGGTGGTCTCCAGCGCGCGGAACGACGACACCATGAGGGCCGTGAAACCGACGCTGCTGACAATGTCCCACTGGTCTCCGTCGGTCCGTGTCATGTCCGCCTCTTACCTAGCAGTAATTACCTAAGGCAACGATACGCGGATTGTGAGGTTCACGCCGGATAGTGGGCCGCGCTCAGTACCTCGTGCACGTCGCGGGGGTCGGTGCCCAGGTCCCAGCGGTTCAGCACGATCAGTCGATCACCCGACTCGATCTCCAATAGTCGGGTGCGTCGCCCGAGCCGACGGAACTCGGTCACCGTGACCGAATCCACCGCGGCGCGGGCCAGCAGCGTGCTGCGGGTGAGGCCCTGCATCTCGAGGCCGTCGTCGACCAGTCGTAGTTTGGGACGGCACCGCCAGGACACCGCAGCGAAGATCAGCAGCCCGAGGCTGGCGACGGAGGCCAAGAGGCGACCCGGTGCGTCGGCGACCACGACGAGGGACGCGGTGCCCAAGGCGAGGCCGACGAGAGCTACGCCGACAATGCCGAGGGGTTTCGGGCCCCATTCGACAGGAGATTCGGTCGAGTTATCCACAGGCCTTATCCACAGTGGGGATAAATCACATCGTTGTGATTGGGTGTCTGACGGGTGGACTCGATGGAAACGGGCGCCATCCAGAGCGGCAACGACAACAGGGGATTCGTCGCGGCTTTGGTCAGCGCCAGCGCATGGTCAGCAGCAGCCCGGTGATCATGAAGGCAAACGCGATGGCGTAGTTCCACGGGCCCAGATCCATCATCCAGGTGATGTGTTGAGCGGCCAACTGGAACACCATGAGCCAGGCCAGGCCGATAAGCATGAGGGTGAGGAAGAACGCGACGAACCAGACGCTCGACGGACCGGCTTTCACCTTGACCGGAGTACGGCTAACGGTGGTCGGGTTGAACGTTGACTTCTTACGGACCTTGGACTTGGGCATCGACTACCTCGGAAGCATCTCGGATATGGCGGCACGGCGAGTGGTCGTCGCGGCCGGAGTAGTAATGGGTTCTTACGCAGGTTACAGCCCAGTGCTGCGACAATGCTGTGGTGACCTCCGATGAGCAGCCTGCGCGAAGCGGCTCGGGCCCCGACGAGGCTCCCACGAGGGAGCCGGGCCCCAAGCGCAAGCCCCTCATCTGGCGAATAGGTGTTCCTCTCGTCTGCGCCCTCGCGGGCTTTCTGTTGGCCGCGACGCACACGGTGTCGGGCGGTAACGAGATCCGGCGCGGTGACTCCCCCTCGCCTCGACTGGTGGACCTGGTGCGTGAGACCCAGAAGTCGGTGGACAAGCTCAGTGCCACACGTGACGGTCTGGCCAACGAGATGGCCGCCGCGCGCGAGCAGTCGGCCGGAGGTGACGACCGGGTCGCGGCGGCGCTCGCGAAAACCCGTGAGATAGCCGATGCCGCCGGCGTTCAGCCCGTCACTGGGCCCGGTCTGGTGGTGACACTGGCCGACGCCAAGCGCGACGCGTTTGGCCGGTTCCCCCGCGACGCGTCCCCCGACGACTTGGTCGTGCATCAGCAGGACGTCGAGGGTGTGCTCAACGCGTTGTGGAGTGCCGGTGCCGAGGCCATTCAGATGCAGGATGACCAGCGTCTGGTCGCGAGCTCGGTACCCAGATGTGTGGGTAACACCTTGTTGCTGCACGGCCGTACCTACAGTCCGCCCTATGTGATCACGGCGATCGGTGACGCCGACGCCATGCAGGCCGCGCTCGACGCGGCGCCATTGGTGACCCTGTACAGACAGTACGTGGCGCGATTCGGCTTGGGATACACGGTGACTCGCGGCCACCATCTTGAGGTGGCCGGATACCGGGATGCAGTCGGCCCGGGCCGCGCGGTCCCGGTGCAGGGCCCGTAAGCCTTCGTCGAGCACCGGCCGGGAAACCGCTGGCGCCTGTCCGTACCCTTGACCTGTGCGCATCCTAGTCGTCGACAACTACGACAGCTTCGTGTTCAACCTGGTCCAGTACCTGGGTCAGCTCGGTGTAAACGCGACGGTGTGGCGCAACGACGACCCGCGACTGTCCGACACCGATGCGGTCGCGGCCGATTTCGACGGCGTGCTGATCAGCCCCGGCCCTGGAACACCGCAGAGCGCGGGGGTGTCCATCGCCATGGTGCATTCCTGCGCGAAGACGGGGACCCCGCTGCTCGGGGTGTGCCTGGGGCACCAGGCCATCGGAGTGGCGTTCGGCGGCACCGTCGATCGTGCCCCGGAGCTGCTGCACGGTAAGACCAGCACGGTGGAGCACGAGGATGCCGGCGTACTGCGGGGCCTGCCGAACCCGTTCACGGCCACCAGGTACCACTCGCTGACCATCCTCCCTGACACCGTGCCGGAGGGGCTTCGGGTGATCGCCCGTACCGCCAGCGGCGTGATCATGGGCGTCATGCACACCGAGCATCCGATCCATGGGGTGCAGTTTCACCCCGAGTCGATCCTCACCGAGGGCGGACACCGGATGCTCGCCAATTGGCTCACCTATTGCGGCACGTCCCTCGATGAGCCTCTGGTGCGCTCACTGGAGGCGGAGGTTGCCTCGGCGCTGAGTGGGGTCAGCGGACGAGTCGCCGCGCTCGGCGGCTAAAAACGCTCTAGCCGGCGCCGAAGCGCAGCTTGATCGGGCCGTTGTATCCCACACCGGCACCGGCCGGCGGATCCTGCGAGACCACCCGGGCCCGGTTGCCGCCGTCGGATGGCACGTCCTCGGTGGTCAGGCCTCCGCCTTGCCAACCAGCCTGATACAGCATCGGCTCGGCATCGGTCCAGAACTTGCCCATGAGGTTGGGCATCCGGAACTGACCACCACCGGAGACCCGGATCTCGATGACCCCGTCCTCGGGGAACATCGTGTTGGCAGGCGGGTTGGTGCTCAGGATCTGGCCCTTCGACTCCGGGCTGAGGATCGTGATCACGGTGGGCGGTGCGGTGAAGCCGTACGTCGGCAGGTTCTTGACGGCGACGTCGATGTTCTGGCCCACGAGATCCGGTGCCGGCTTCTCGCCCGGTCCCTTGCCGACCACGATGGTGATGTTGTTGGTAACGGCCGAGTACTGCCCTGCGGGTGGGTTGGTGGCCATGACCCGGCCCTTGTCCTCGGGCAGCGACTTGGTCTCACTCTGGGTGAAGGTGCCCTTGAAACCGGCGGCCTGCAGCTTCTTGACGGCATCACCGAAACTGAGGCCGTGGCAGTCGGGCACCTGCTGGCTCTCCGGTCCGATGGATACGTTGAGGGTGACCTCCGAGCCCGCGGTAACGGTCGAGCCCTTGACGGGATCGGTGTCGATGACCCTGTCGGGTGCGAGCTTCGAGCTGGTGTTCTTCTGAATCTTGGTCTTGAAGCCGAGGTTCTGCAGGATGGCCACGGCCTCGGCCTGGGTCTTGCCCGTGACATCGGGGACCTGTACGTCCCGCGAGGGCCCACTGCCCCAGATGATCGCGAAGGTGACCACCACGGTGAGGACCACCAGGGCGGCCAGGCCGACCAGCCAGCGGCTCAACGGATTCCGACGCGGTTCGGCGTAGTGGTTGAGCAGCTCGTTGGTTTGTGAGCCCTGGACCGGGAAGGCCTTGGTGTTGGACGGCGTGTTGAGCATGGTGCTGCGTTCGGCGTCGGTGAGGACTTTCGGCGCTTCGGGCTGCTCGCCCTGGTACACCCGCATCAGGTCCGACCGCATTTCGGCGGCGTTCTGGTAGCGATTATCAGGGTTCTTCGAAAGTGCTTTGAGTACAACCGAATCCAGTCCCGGAGGGATCTCCGGGTTGTGTTTGGACGGTGCAACCGGATCTTCCCGGACATGCTGATAGGCCACGGCAACCGGTGAGTCGCCCACGAAAGGCGGCTCACCGGTAAGCATTTCGTACAGGACGCAGCCCAGCGAGTAGACGTCCGAGCGGGCGTCAACCGTCTCGCCACGGGCCTGCTCCGGCGAAAGATACTGTGCGGTACCGATTACGGCGGCGGTCTGGGTGACGCTGTTGCCGGCATCCGAGACCGCGCGTGCGATACCGAAGTCCATCACCTTCACCGCGCCGGTCTTGCTGATCATGATGTTGGCGGGCTTGACGTCGCGGTGGATGATGCCGTGCTGGTGGCTAAAGTTGAGCGCCTGGCAGGAGTCGGCGATGACCTCGATCGCCCGGCGGATCGGCATGGGGCCGTCCTCCTTGACGATGTCGCGCAGGGTGATGCCGTCGACGTACTCCATCACGATGTACGGCAGTGGCCCGGTGGGCGTCTCGGCCTCACCGGTGTCGTACACCGCCACGATCGCGGGATGGTTCAGCGCGGCGGCGTTCTGTGCCTCACGCCGGAAACGCAGGTAGAAGCTGGGATCCCGGGCAAGATCGGCGCGCAGCACCTTGATCGCGACGTCGCGGTTCAACCGTTGGTCGCGCGCCAGGTGAACCTCGGACATGCCGCCATAGCCGAGGATCTCCCCCAGCTCATAGCGGTCCGAGAGGTGCTGCGGAGTGGTCATTACGGTGATTTCATCCCAGGGATCGGGTCCGGTTCGGCGACCGGAAGCAGAGCCACGATATTAGCTGGCGCGAGCGCTCCTGGCGAAGCTGAACCTGGGCTTGAGGGTGCCTCGGTGCCGGACACCGTCGGCGGGGTGGTTGGCGATTGATTCTTCTGCTCACTGGCCCGGAGCAGGATCAACGCCGCGATGATGATCGCGAAGATGCCTAGCACCGCGGCCGCCCACATCAGTGCCTTCTGGCCGGGTGAGAACGTGCCGCGCCGGGGTGGTGGCGGTCGGTGCGACCCCGTCGGCGGGCGGGTACGGGACGTTGGCGGAGCGACCCGGCTCGGTGCTCCCACTGCGGGCCGCACCTGAGTGGCGGGCGGGATGGCCGCCGGTGTCGCCCGGCTGATGGTCGGCGCCTGGTTGGGGCGCGGCGGACGTCGGCCGGCGCGCACCGCGGACACGGCGTCGGCGAACGGTCCGCCGCTTGTGTACCGGTTCTGCGGGTTCTTCACCAGGGTGATCTCGATGAGCTCGCGCACGTTCGGCGGCAGGTCGGCGGGCAGCGGCGACGGCGTTTCCTTGATGTGCTTCATCGCGACCGTCAGAGCGCCGTCCCCGGAGAATGGCCGCTTGCCCGAAACCGCTTCGTACCCAACGACTCCGAGCGCGTAGACATCACTGGCCGGAGTGGCGTCGTGGCCCAGGGCCTGTTCGGGGGCGATGTATTGGGCGGTGCCCATCACCATGCCGGTCTGCGTGACCGGCGCGGCGTCGACAGCCTTGGCGATGCCGAAGTCGGTGAGTTTCACCTGGCCGGTGGGCGTGATCAGGATGTTGCCCGGTTTCACGTCGCGGTGCACGAGCCCGGCGGCGTGTGCGACCTGCAGCGCGCGCCCGGTCTGCTCGAGCATGTCCAGGGAGTGACGCAGCGACAGGCGGCCGGTGCGCTTGAGTACCGAGTTCAACGGTTCGCCGTGGATCAGCTCCATGACCAGGTAAGCGGTGCGGCCCTCGCTGTCGATATCGGTCTCGCCGTAGTCGTACACACTGGCGATGCCCGGGTGATTGAGCATCGCGACAGTGCGTGCTTCGGCACGGAACCGCTCGATGAACTCGGGGTCCGAGGAGAACTCGGCCTTGAGTACCTTCACGGCCACCTTGCGGCCCAAGCGGCTGTCTGTGCCCTCCCAGACCTGGCCCATACCGCCGGTGGCGATGAGCCGCTGCAACCGGTAGCGGCCCGAAAGCGTTTCTCCCACACGAACGGTCATGAGGCCCCCTGTAGTGCTGCGGCAATGACCTGCCGCCCGATGGGTGCGGCGACGGAGCCGCCGGTGGCCGCCAGGGCACGGTCGCCTCCGTCTTCGACGAGGACCGCGATGGCCACCTTGGGGGTGACGACGGTGGCCTGAGGATCGGATGCGGTACTCGGGGCCGGCGCGAAGGCGATGTACCACGCGTGCGGCGGAGTGTTGCGCGGATCGGTGCCGTGCTCTGCGGTGCCGGTCTTGGAAGCGATCTGTACGCCGGGGAGGGCTCCGGTCTGTGCGGTGCGCTGTTCTGAGGCAATCATCAGTTCGGTCAGTGTGTTCGCGATAGCGGGTGTCACGGCTTGGCCGATGTCATCCGGGGTGGTGGTGGACAGATTCGAAAGGTCTGGGCCCTTAAGGCTATCGACCAGGTGTGGCTGCATCACCACGCCCTTGTTGGCGACGGCCGCGGCGATCATCGCGTTCTGCAGCGGGGTGACCGCGACATCCTTTTGCCCGATGCTCGACATGGCGACGGCTGCATCGTCGGACATCGGCCCGACGGTCGAGGTAGCCACTTGCAGCGGAATGCCATCGAGCTCGTGGTCGAGCCCGAACGCCTGAGCCGCCTTGACCAGCTTGTCGCGCTTGAGCTGTTCGGCGCCGAGTTTGGCGAAGGCGGTGTTGCAGGAGCGCGCGAATGCTTCCTTCAGCGAGGTGTTGTCACCACCCCCACAGGAGGCCCGGTTGTAGTTCTCCAAGGTTGCGTTGCTGCCCGGTAGGAAGATTGTCGGCGACGCGGTCACCTCGGTGTTGACCGTCTTGCCGTCGGCCAGTGCGGCGGCTGTGGTGATCACCTTGAACGTCGAACCCGGTGGGTAGGTCTGAGAAATCGCGCGATTCAGCATGGGCTGCGCAGGGTCTTCGGTGAGCCGATTCCAGGCCCCGTTCTCCTTCGCGGCATCCTGGCTCGCCAGCAGATTGGGGTCGTAGGACGGCGTTGAGACCATCGCGAGGATCTTTCCGGTGGAGGGCTCCAACGCCACCACCGAACCGCGGCAGCCGTCCTTGCAGCCGCGATGCATCGCGTCGTACGCGGCCTGCTGCACGTCGGGACGAATGGTGGTGACCACGCTGCCGCCCCGGGGGTCGCGGCCGGTGAAGAAGTCCGCGAGCCGCCGTCCAAACAACCGGGGGTCGGATCCGTTGAGCACGGTGTCCTCGGCGCGCTCCAGCCCGGTGCTGGAGTAGTTGAGTGAGTAGAAGCCGGTGACCGGTGCGTACACCTCGGGGTCCGCGTACTGCCGCAGGAAGCGGAACCGGCTGTCGGTGGCTACCGAGGAGGCGAGCAGCTGCCCGCTCGCCGAGATCTGCCCCCGCTGGCGCGAGTACTCGTCGAGCAGCACCCGCTGGTTGCGGGGGTCGGCGCGCAGCCCGGGAGCGGTGAACACCTGGGTGAGTGTGGCGTTGGCCAGCAGCAGCACGACCAGAGCCATGACGAACAGGGACACCCGACGGATCGATGTGTTCATACGCGGTCGATCAGTTCCGTGCGGGCCTCCGCGATGGGGGCTGCGTTGGGCGCGGGCATGTCGGTCAGCGGACGGCGCGCGATATGAGAGATGCGCAGCAGGATGGCCAGCAGCACGTAGTTGGAGACCAACGAGGATCCGCCATACGAGATCCAAGGCGTGGTGAGGCCCGTCAACGGGATCAGCTTCGTGACGCCGCCGACCACGATGAACAGCTGCAGCGCCAGCGCCGCGGAGAGGCCGGAGGCGAGCAGCTTGCCGAAGCTGTCACGCACCGCCAGCGCCGTGCGGAAGCCCCGGACGATGAGGATGGTGAACACCAACAGCACCCCGGCCAGGCCCACCAGTCCGAGCTCCTCGCCGATGGCGGCGATGATGAAATCCGTTGAGGCGGCCGGAACGGTGCCGGGCTGACCGTTGCCCAGGCCGGTACCGAAAATGCCGCCGGTGGCGAAGCTGAACAGCGACTGCATCATCTGGTACCCGTTGCCGTCCGCGTCCGCGAAGGGGTCGAGCCAGGTTTCGGCGCGCACCCGCACGTGCGCAAACAAGAAGTACGCCAGGAAGGCACCACCGACGAATAGGCCCAGACCTATCAGCACCCAGCTGATCCGCGCCGTCGCGATGTACAGCACCGTCAGGAACGAGGTGTAGAGCAGCAGCGAGGTGCCCAGGTCCTTCTCAAAGACCATGACGCCCACCGAAATTGCCCACACGGCCAGCAGGGGACCAAGGTCCCGGGCGCGCGGTGATTCCACGCCCCAGTAGCTGCGGCCTGCGGTGCGGAACAGATCGCGCTTGGTCATCAGGAAGGCGGCGAAGAAGATCAACAGCAGGATCTTGGCGGCCTCGGCCGGCTGAATCGACAGGAACGGCAATTCAATCCAGATCTTGGCGCCGTTCTGTTCCGAGACTGAGGACGGCAACAGTGCCGGGATGGCCAGCAGGACGATCCCGACGATCCCGAAGGTGTACCCGTACCGCGCGAGCACCCGATGATCCTTGACGGCCATCAGCACCCCGACGAGCGCACCCACACCCACCAGCGTCCACAGCACCTGCGCGTTGGCTTCCAGGGAGTCGCGGCCTTCACCGGTGGCAGCTTTGGCCAGATCCAGACGGTGAATCATCACCAGCCCGAGTCCGTTGAGCAGCGCGACGCAGGGCAGCAGAAGCGGATCGGCATAGGGGGCATAGCGGCGAATCGCAAGGTGCGCCAACGTAAACAAGACTAGGTAGGCGATTCCGTACTTCAGCAGGTCCAGCGACAGTCTGCGTTCGAGGTTGGCCTCGACCAGGATCAGGGCGACGGTGGTGATGGCGGCGGCGAAGCCGAGGAGCCCCAACTCCGCGCCGCGTCGTGTCGGCTGCGCGGGTGGCACATTGGGCACGACAGCGGTTTGGGGCGCCGTCGTCATGACACGGTCCGGCAGGTAACACCCGGCTCTTGTGGTGGCGCCGGCAGCGGGGTCGGCGCGGGAGTGGTCGTGGTGGTCGCCGTGGTGCTGACGCCGGGAGTCGTCGTAGACGGGGACGTCGGAGACGGCTTGGTCATGGTCGTGGTGGTGCCCGACGTGGTGGACGGCGTGCGACCGGACGCGGTGGGCGCGGATGAGGGCAGCGGGGTCTTCGGTGCCGGCGGCAGGCACGGCGGCAGCGCGTTTTTGGTGAGTTGGCGCAGTTGACCAATCGCCTGGTCGAGAGTGCCGCCGGGCAGCCCAGTTTCGACCTGCTGGCGTTCGGACGGCCGCAGGTCGGACACCTTGAGGTACTTGCAGGACAGGCTGGATGCAGGTTCGCCGTAGCTCACCAGTGACATGTCTCCCCGGCTGTCGAGGCAGCCGATGAGGTCCGGCCGCTGCAACCGGTAACCCAGGAGCGAGCCCTGGACACCCTGCATGATCGAGACGTTCCCCTCGTAGGCGCTCACGTAGTAGTTGTTGAGCATCACACGACGAGCGATCGCCAGGCCGGCCAACGCGATGAGCACCACGAGCACCGCAGCGATCAGCCAGCGCAGTCGCCGCTTCTTGGGCTCGGCGGTGTCGGATTCACTTGCCTCGGAATCGGATTCGTCCTCGGCAGGTTCGGGCTCCTTCAGGGCGCGCTGAATAGCGGCGGCCCGACCGGCAGCCGTATTGGGCGGCGGGGTGTCGGTATCGGCGTCGGTGGACACCGCGCCCGCGACGATCGGCCGAGTCTGTCCGTAGTCCAGTTCCACGACATCGGCGACGACGACCGTGACGTTGTCGGGCCCTCCGCTGCGTAGCGCGAGTTCGATAAGCCGGTCGGCCGCGGCCGAGACATCGGCGATTTCTAGTGCCTCAGCGATGGTTTCGTGGCTGACCGGATCGGACAGACCGTCCGAACACAGCAGGTACCTATCCCCGGCGTGTGCCTCACGCATGATGAGTGTGGGCTCGACCGGGGCGCCGGTGAGTGCGCGCATGATGAGCGAGCGCTGCGGGTGGTTGTGCGCCTGCTCCGGAGTGATACGGCCCTCGTCGACAAGGGTCTGGACGAAGGTGTCGTCCTTGGAGATCTGGGTCAGCTCGCCATCGCGCATCAGATACGCACGGGAGTCACCGATATGCACCATGCCCAGACGCTTCCCCGCGAATAGGAAGGCCGTCAGGGTGGTGCCCATGCCGTCCAGCTCGGGTTCGGCGCGCACATGATCGGCGATCGCGCCGTTGCCGGCGTACACGGCGTCGGCAAGGGTGTCCAACAGATCGCCACCGGGTTCGTCGTCGTCCAGCGGTGCCAACGCCGCGATGACCAGCTGCGAGGCCACCTCACCGGCGGCGTGACCGCCCATACCGTCGGCTAACGCCAACAGCCGGGCCCCGGCATAGACCGAGTCCTCGTTGTTTGACCGCACCAGTCCGCGATCGCTACGCGCGGCGTAGCGGAGTACCAGTGTCACGAGCGCAGCTCGATCACTGTCTTACCGATCCGTACCGGCGTCCCCTGGGGAACCCGCAGCGCCGTCGTCACCTTTTCCCTATCCAGATATGTACCGTTGGTCGATCCTAGATCCTCGACGTACCAATCCGCCCCGCGTGGCGATAGCCGCGCGTGCCGCGTCGACGAGTAATCGTCGGTGAGGACCAGTGTGGAATCGTCGGCGCGACCGATCAAAATGGGCTGTGTACCGAGTGTGATCCGGGTGCCCGCTAGCGCGCCCTCGGTCACCAGCAAGTACTGCATCTGCCGACGGCCCGTCTTCGCGGGACGGATGGAGCGCAGATTCAAACCCCGATTGGCCATCAGCTGACCGGTCGGAGCGTAGATATCGGTGCGCAGGATGCGCAGCACAGACCAGATGAACACCCACAGCAGCAGCAGGAACCCACCGCGGGTGAGCTGGAGCACCAGTCCCTGCATCCGGTTGTCGTTCCTCTCGCTGGTCCGTCGCGCCTCGGCGAGGGTGTCCGGCAGACCGGACATATTCGGCAGGGCAACGATACTTGTCAGGCGCACCCGCCGGGGCCCGATATGTGCAGCCTGTGTCGAACGCGGTGTTGCCGATGCGGTCGCGGTTCTCCTACTGAACTCGAACGATGATCTCGGAGTGGCCCAGCCGGATGATGTCGCCGTCTGCCAGCTGCCACTCGGTGACCGGCGCGTTGTTGACGGTGGTGCCGTTGGTCGAGTTCAGATCGGACAGCAGCGCGGCATGTCCGTCGAAGCGCACCTCGAGGTGACGGCGCGAGACGCCGGTGTCGGGCAGCCGGAACTGCGCGTCCTGGCCACGACCGATCACATTGGTGCCCTCACGCAGCTGGTACGTGCGGCCGCTGCCGTCGTCCAGCTGCAAGGTGACGGTGGTGCGGCCGGCACCCGGGCCGCCCGCGGGGGCGCCGTAATCGGGGCTGCTCTGGTAGCCACCCTGCTCGTAGTCGCCGTAGTCAGGCTCGCCGTAGCCACCCTGCGGTGATCCGTAACCGCCCTGCTGCGGAGGGGCTCCGTATCCGCCACCCTGCTGCGGGTAGGCGGGGGGACGGCCGTAGTCCTGGCCCGGAGGGGGACCCTGCTGGCCGCCGTATCCGCCGCCTTGCGGCGGGGCACCGTATCCGCCGCCCTGCTCGTACTCGCCGTAATTGGGGCGAGGGGGCTCGCCGTACCCGCCTTGCTGCGGAGGGGCTCCGTATCCGCCACCCTGCTGCGGGTAGGCGGGGGGACGGCCGTAGTCCTGGCCGCCGCCGTAGCCGCCCTGCTCATAGCCACCTTGCTGCGGAGGACGCTGCTGGTAGCCGCCCTGCTCGTATCCGGCCGGAGGACGACCGTAGTCCTGGCCGTACTGCTGACCCTGTCCGTAGCCGCCGCCCTCGTAATCGCCCTGGCGCGCGGGGTGTCCCTGGCCACCTTGCGGCTGCTGACCGCGCGGATCCTGGTCGGGACGCCCATACCGGTCGTCTTCTCGGCCGTACTCTTCGCCGGGGCGTCCCTGCGGGGGACCTGGGTTGTCAGTCATGGATGCTCCTGGTTGTGGATCCGGGGTCGTAGGGGCAGTCGTCACGGTGCCGTGCGTACGGTCGTGCGTGGTGTCGGGATTGACCACACCGCGCGTGCGAAACTGGCCGGTGTGCAAGTTTGGTGATTGTTCGAATCGGACAACAACCTCACCATACGTTTGCCACCCCTGATCGCGAACATATTCGCGCAGGTGTTCGGCGAACGTGTCTGCGTCGAGATCGCGATCGTCGGCCGCCTTCTCGTGATCTCCGGTGCTGAGGAGAACAAAGAACTCGTTCGGAGCCAGCAGCCGTCCCTGGCCTGCTGACCTAACGCCATCGGCGGCCTCACGACGTAGAGAGGCCTGTACTTCCTGCGGGACGATGCTGCCGCCGAATACGCGGGCGAAGGCATCGCCGACCACGTCTTCGAGCTTGCGTTCGAAGCGCTGGACAATTCCCATGCCTTCCTCCTTTCGGCGATCGCGTGGCAGGTTCTGCGCGCATGGCGCAGCGCGCCGCCACGAGCGGATCTCGAGTAGATGGTATCGGTTTGATGATCGGAGGCACCCTGTCCTCTATTACGAGACGACATCGTCTTGGCACCAACAGTCGTTCTATGCATATGGTTTGTGGCGATCAGCATGGGTTGAGTGGGCTGTCGCCGGGCCTTCACGGTTCGGAGGTGGGGTCAGGATCGTGATAGGCTGCCGCGGTCGTTGGGGCGAGTGGCGGAATGGCAGACGCGCTGGCTTCAGGTGCCAGTGTCCTTCGGGACGTGGGGGTTCAAGTCCCCCTTCGCCCACGAGCATGTGGGCTGGGAAGCCCAACGATAAAGGCCGGAAACCCCGCGGGGTTTCCGGCCTTTATCGTTCTATTTCTTTCTCCGGATGTCAGATTGCGGGTTCTTTGCCTCTAGCACCTCGCGAGCTCAGCTACGTCGCCTGTTGGGGAAATCCGCATGGCTGTACGGTTTATGCACGGGGTGTCTTCTATGATTCGGGCAGAGTAAGGGGGAAGAGATGCCCGATCCGTACTCACGCGACGACGAGGCCGGTCGGCGCGAGACGCAGCAAACCTGGGGTGCCATGCGATGGCAGGAGCCGGGTGTCACCACAGCGCGCCCGCCAACCGTCGCCGAGGCGCGGGCCCGGGACAAAGCGCACCGCGCCCGCGAGGCCGAGAGCAGGCTGGCCGAGGTACAGGCTCAGAAGGCCGAGGAACGGCGACGGACCCGCAACAACGTCCTAATGGGCTCCGCTGTGGTAGCGGGTATCGCGGCGGTCGTGGCCGTCGGCTATGCGGTGATCGACCGCGATGACGATATCGAGGCGACGTGTATCCAAGATGGCTCCAACGTCGTGACCCCGGACGACTACTGCGAGCGCGGTACCCAGTCGTCTTCGGGCGGCGTATTCATCTACGCCGGATCGCCCTACCGGTACTACTACGGCGGCCGAAACCAGGGCATCGGCACCATCGCCACCGGCGGCACCCTGGAATTGCCGAAGGGCACAACGGCCAGGACGGGCTCGGGCACCAAGATCACCAGATCCGATGGTTCGGGCAGTGTTTCGCGTTCTCCATCGGTCTCGCGCGGCGGCTTCGGATCCAGCAGCTCGGGAAGTTCGGGGAGCTGATGCGTCGCGAGCACGCGCTCCCCCGCTCCGGCTGGGAACAGACCGTTGCCTCCCAAGGGATGTGTTACGGCACACCGGCGCGGATGGCAGACGGAAGCGACCGTCCTTACTGGGACGAGTCGGTTCACTATGTCTTCGATATGGATGAGGTGCTCTCGCTCGAGGCAACAGTCGAAGTGCTCCACTCCATGTGCCTGGAAGCCGTTGAGCATGTAATCCTGGTGGGTCGCTATCGAGATTTCGGCTTGCCGGAGTGGGCCTGGGAGCACATCGAGAAGTCTTGGCGTAGAAAAGATCCGCATCTGTACGGACGTTTTGACCTGCGATACGACGGGCGGCGACCACCCGTTCTGCTCGAGTACAACGCGGACACGCCCACCTCCTTGTTGGAGGCGTCCATCTTGCAATGGCATTGGAAGACCGAGGTGTTTCCGGGGGAAGACCAATGGAACTCCCTGCATGAGCAGCTGGTGGCGCGTTGGAAGCAGATCAGCAGGCAACTTCCTGGCGCGGAAATACATTTCACATGGTCCTCGGCGGACCAGACCGGCGAGGACCATGTGACGTTGGCATATCTTCAGGAATGCGCCGCCGAGGCCGGGCTCAACACCGTTGGCTTGCCCATCGAGGAAATCGGCTGGGATCACGATCTCAACCGCCTTGTGGATTTGGAAGAAACACCGATCGAGTCGATCTTCAAGTTGTACCCGTGGGAATGGATGCTCGACGACGACTTCGGCCGGCACGCAGTGGATCTGCTTCCCGAGACCTTGTGGATCGAACCGCTGTGGAAGACGCTACTGAGCAATAAGGCAATCCTCGCGATTCTGTGGGAGATGTATCCAGGGCACCCCAATCTGCTCCCGGCATACATCGACAGCCCGCACGAATTGACCGAGTACGTCTGTAAGCCGAAACTCGGTCGCGAAGGTGCCAACATCACCGTGGTGGGATCGGGCTACGAGACGGCCACGGGCGGTGTCTACGGTGAAGAGGGGTACGTCTATCAGCTACTGGATCCGTTGCCCGAGTTCGACGGCATGAGGCCGGTCCTGGGCGCCTGGATTGTCGGCGATGAATCGGCGGGCTTGGGGATTCGTGAGACGGCAGGCCTGATCACCGACGACGGTGCCGCTTTCGTTCCCCACCGGATACCACTTCAATAACGACACCGAGCACCAGACAGACGGGATGACAACTATGAACGCAGCGGGATACTGGTCGATCGTCGCGCACGGGGCAGCGGCCATCTGGCTATACGCCGCAGTGGGATTCGCGCTGATGGTCATTGGGTTCTTCGTGCTGGACTGGACCACGCCGGGGGCATTGCGGCAGATGGTCCGGGCGGGTCTGCCCAATGCGTCGGTGATTTCGGCGTCGGGCCTGTTGTCGCAGGCATTCGTGATCGTGCTTGCCATCTACACGGCGTCGGGGAACATCGTCGAGGGACTGGTGCGCACACTGGTCTTTGGGCTTATCGGCATTGCGGCCCAGACGATCTGCATCAGGCTGATCGAGTGGGTGATGGGTGTTGACGTCGGAGACATACTGGCGCATACGAAGTTCGTGCCCGCCACACTCGTCGTCGCCGCGGCGTATCTGGCGGTCGGATTGGTGATCGCCGCCGCAATTCTGTAGTCCGGCCGCACGTCCTGCCGCGCGACCTATCGTCGGGTGTCAACCCACTCCGTATAGGCCGATCCGCCCACCGGATTGCCTTGATATTCAACGGTATAGCTGTAGGCGCCGGTGGGCTGCCGGGCCCTCGTCTGTACCGCAGGGGCGAATCGACAAGGCCGTCGATCGCGCCGATCAGGGTCATGATGTTGAGGTACCGGTGCGATGAGGGCAGGTCGGAAATGAGGATGCCGTAGTGGGTGGCTGCCACATCCCGCTGGTGGCGTGCGGAGGCAGGATGTCCTTGTCGGTAAAGGGTGTACGCGACGCCGTTAGGCGGCGATCCACCAGCGGCCGTAGCCCGTCCAGGACAAGGCGGGCGAACGCGCGTGAGATGGCCTGGCGTGCAAGGAGAATCCTCACGGCGCTGTCGGACCGCGCCGTTGACGAAACTCGACCGTAGTAGCCCGCGATCGGATCGGCATTGCCGGTGACCTGCGCTACAGTCGCGGTCGGGCCTACACCTTCTATACCGTCGGCACACTAGGCCGTCTTCTCTGGAGACGGGCGCAATAAGCCCAGATCGCGCTTGACGCGGCTGTTGCCCAGTAGGCAAGGAAGCTGGTGTCAGCAATCTATAAGTGTCGATTAGAAAAAGCTCAAGGCATAGGAATCAACTTCAAGCGAACTATCGGCAGGGCTATTAGGCGATGCTAACTTCGGCGCATGCGGAAGCCGATTCGCAAGGCTGATCCCTGGGTGTGCGGTGCGGAACCGGTGCACCAGCGAGCCGACGAAGTAGGTGGTGAAGGTCGGTGTCATGGCGATCCGTAGATGACCGCGCGACAGGTCCTGCACATCGTGGACCGTACGTTCGCCCGTCTCGAGGTCGCGCAGGGCCAGACGTGCGTACTGAGCATAGGCCTCGCCCGCGTCGGTCAGCCGAACGGTGCGGCCCGAGCGGTCGAGTAGCACCACCCCGAGCGAACGTTCGAGTTGTTTGATCTGTTGCGAAAGCGTCGGTTCGGAGATGTGCAAGGCCTCGGCCGCGGGGGTGAAATTCGCGTGGTCGGCGACCGCGAGCAGGTACCGGATATGGCGCAGCTCCATGGACGCCACTGTAGGCGTCGCAGGCAACGCCACGCGCTGATCAGCGAGCGGCGTTGATGGCCTTGAGGATCCGCTGCTCGCTGACTGCTCGTGCGGTGCCTAGCTGCTGTGCCCACAGGCTCACGCGCAGCTCCTCGATGAACCACGCGATGTCCCGGATCTCGGGGTCGTCGGCGCGGCCTGCGGGAAGATCGCGCAGCAGGTCGTCGTAGGCGTCTTCGACGGCGTGCACCCGTCGCATCCGCTCGCGATCCGCTTCCACGCCCTGGGAGAGGCGCTCCAGTCGCTTGCCGATCGCGGCGACATAGCGTGCCAGATCGGTCAGGCGCACCGCACCGGCGGCCGCGACAAACCCCGGCTCGAGCAGCCTGTCGAGCTGATCGCGCATGTCGGTGATCGCCTCGGATTGTGCCGCAGGCACTTTGGCAGGCAGCGCTACCTGCACCTCACTCCAGGCCGCCACCACCTTCTCTGCGCGGCGCACGATATCGAGCGTTGTGGCCGCTAGATCTCGGGCGGCGCGATCGTGCAGCGTGGTGAATTCAGACCGGGTCCAGACGGGCGAGGGAGCCAAAAGATCGGCGGCAGCATCGGCACAGTCGTCGAGTAGCGCCGCCAAGGAACCGTCGGGATTCGACGAGAGCAGCAGCTTGGAGCGCGGATCAAGGCCCCGTTCAACGGTTTTGAAGGGTGACGGAATCGACAACCGCAGCAGCCGGCGGGTGCCGGCCGCCATGGCAGCCCGTTGTTCGGCGGCGGTAGCGAACACGTGGATATCCACCGCCGTGCCCGCGTCCACCAAGGCGGGATAACCGCGCACGGTGTGCCCGCCGCTGACTTGGTCCACGGTGCGCGGCAATTCGACGAGATCATCCGGCCAGCCACGCAGACCGCTTCGCTCCCACTGGCCGGCCACCGCAGCGGCCACCGCCTGGCGCGTGGACCCGGCCAGCCGCTGTTGCAGGGCGTCGAGGTTTTTGTCGCGCGCGACCTCGGTGCCGTCGGCGGATTCCACGACGAAGGTCACGCGCAGGTGTGGGGGAACCTTGTCCAGGTCGAATGCGTCGGTGGGTACGTGGATGCCGGTGAGCCGGTGCAGCTCCCGGCCCACGGCGTACACCAGCGGTTCGGTCCCGGGCTTCAGGTTCTCCAGCACGGCGCGGGCGGTGTCAGGCGCGGGAACAAAGTTGCGTCGCAACTCTTTCGGCAGTGACCGGATGAGGGCCGTGACCAGATCCTCGCGCAATGCCGTTACATGCCAGCCGAATTCATCGCCACCCAGGCGCGCGAGCACCTCGACCGGGATGTGTACGGAGACGCCGTCGTCGGCCGCGCCCGGTTCGAATCGGTAACTCACCGCCAGCGCCACATCACCGGAGCGCCACGTGTCGGGCATCTCGGCGGCCGCGTCTTCGGTGCGCAATAGTTCGTCTCGGGTGAACGTCAGTAGGTCGGGTGTCTTGTGTCGTTGCTTGCGCCACCAGGCGTCGAAGTGCCGCGCGGACACCGCCTCGGCCGGAATGCGGCCCGCGTAGAGGGCGTAGATTTCGTCGTCGCTCACCAGCAGATCTCGGCGGCGCGCCTTGTCCTCCAGCTCGGACAGCTCCTGCAGCAGCCGGGTGTTGTCGCGCAGGAAATGATGCTTGCTCTGCCAATCGCCCTCCACGAGGGCGTGCCGGATGAACAACTCACGCGCCAGCTCGGGGTCGACGTGGGAGTACGCGACTCGACGGCGCGGTACCAGCGGCAACCCATAGAGGGTGACCCGCTCGAAGGCCAGCACGGCGCCGCGTTCGGCATCCCAGTGTGGCTCGCTGTAGGTGCGCTGCACCAGGTCTGCCGCGATCCGTTCCACCGATTGCGGCTCTATGCGCGCGGCGATCCGGCCGAATAGCCGGCTGGTCTCCACTAGGTCGGCGACGACGACCCAGCGCGGCGGCTTCTTGGTCAGCACCGAGCCGGGAGCCAGAACGAATTTCGTATTGCGGGCGCCGGAGTAGTCGCGGGTATCACCCTCGCGCAGCCCGATGTGGGAGAGCAGACCGGCGATCAACGCGGCATGGACCAACGCCGGCTCGGCGCTTTCGCCAGATTCCCGGATACCGAGGTCGCGCGCGATGCTGCGCAGCTGGCCCACCAGATCCTGCCATTCCCGAATGCGTAGGTAGTGCAGGAACTCCTCCCGGCACATGCGGCGAAATGCGCTGCCGGAGAGTTGTCTTCGTTGGTCCTGCAGGTACCGCCAAAGGTTCAGATAGGCGGTGAAGTCGGAGTGGTCGTCGGCGAACCGGGCGTGCTTTTGTCGGGCGGCTTCCTCCCGATCCACGGGGCGCTCCCGCGGGTCGGGTATCGACAGTGCCGCCGCGAGCACTAGGATCTCGTCGACGCAGCCCTCGGCGTCGGCCTGCAGGATCATCCGGCCGATCCGCGGGTCCAGCGGTAACCGTGCCAGCCGGCGGCCCAGTTCGGTGAGGGCACCGCCGGAGTCGAAGGCGCCCAATTCCTGTAGCAGCTGCACGCCGTCGCGGATGCTGCGCTTGTCGGGCGGATCCAGGAACGGAAAGTTCTCGATGTCGCCGAGTTGCAGGGCAGCCATCTGCAGGATGACGGCAGCGAGGTTGGTACGGAGAATCTCCGGATCGGTGTAGCGGGGCCGTGCCTGGAAATCCTGCTCCGAATACAGCCTGATGCAAATGCCGGGCGCGGTCCGTCCCGACCGGCCGGATCGCTGCGCGGCGGAAGCCTGCGAGATGGGCTCGATGGGTAGACGCTGCACCTTGGTGCGTCGGCTGTAACGCGAGATGCGGGCCGTGCCAGGGTCTATGACGTACCGGATGCCCGGCACCGTGAGCGAGGTTTCGGCGACGTTGGTGGCCAGTACCACCCGTCTGCCGGTGTGCGGCTGAAAGATCTTGTGCTGCTCGGCCGCGGGCAACCGCGCATATAGCGGCAGTACTTCCGTGTTCCGGAACGCTCCGCGCAGGGTCTCGGCGGTGTCTTTGATCTCGCGCTCGCCGGACAGGAACACGAGCACGTCCCCGGGTGGTTCATCTTCCAGCTCGCGCACCGCGTCGGCGATGGCCTCGGTCTGGTCGCGTATCTCGGTCCTGACGATCTCGTGATCGGGATCGTCAGGTTCGTCGGGGGCTTTCGTACCGGAGGCACCGGATACGGCGACTTCCAGTGGCCGGTAACGGATCTCGACGGGGTAGGTCCTACCGGATACCTCGATGATGGGCGCGTCGGCAAAATGAGCCGAAAAGCGTTGCGGTTCAATGGTGGCCGAGGTAACGATGACTTTGAGTTCGGGTCGCTTCGGTAACAGTTCGCGCAGGTATCCCAGGAGGAAGTCGATGTTGAGGCTGCGCTCGTGTGCCTCGTCGAGGATGAGCGTGTCATAGCGCAGCAGCCGTCGGTCGCGCTGAATCTCCGCCAGCAGAATGCCGTCGGTCATCAGTTTCACCAGCGTGCGATCGCTGGCCTGATCGGTGAATCTGATGGTGAAGCCTACGGTTTCGCCGAGCGGAGTGCCCAGCTCTTCGGCGATGCGTTCGGCGACGGTGCGTGCCGCCAGCCGGCGTGGCTGGGTGTGCCCGATGGTGCCGCGGATTCCGCGGCCCAGTTCCAGGCAGATCTTGGGCAGCTGGGTGGTCTTTCCCGATCCGGTGGCGCCCGCGACGACCACCACCTGATGCGCGGAGATGGCCCGGGCGAGCTCCTCACGGTGCGCACTGACCGGCAGATCCGGGTACGTGATGGTCGGGACGGCGCCGGACCGGGTGGCGACCAGTGCTTCGGCGGCGGTGATCTGTTCGGCGAGTTTTGTCACGTCCGCAGGACTTCTCACGTTCTTGAGACGACGGCCCAGCCGGGACGCATCGCGAATCGTCAGACCGTCAAGGCGCGCACGCAGTGCGGCACGGGACACCCCCGACAATTCGGACACTCCGGCAACGATAGGCGGCGAAGGCGGCCGCCCGGGCATCCGGCTCTAGATTCTGTCGGTGACGCTGCCGTGGAATCCTGGAAAGCGGTGGCCCGGAAGAACCGCGATGGTCAGAGCGGGATCTTCGATGGCGGCCGCGTCGAGGATGTGCAGTTCGCCATGATCCTCGTACGCGTTGTCGACGTGCACGTACACCAGTGGATCGCATTCGACGATGCGGTGCGGACCACCGTCGTGCGGGACCAGGGCGATTCGCATGCCCTGTTCGGGGCGGTAGTCGGCGCTAAACGCTCCAGGCGCTCGCCAGGCCGGCCGACACCGAGGCCGCCGCGGTCAACAGTCCGTGCCAGGTTTCCGGCTGCAGCTGCTGGATATCCAGTGGGCCCGCGGTCGCGATGTGCGGGTCGTAGGGCACGGCCACGATGTGGTTCGGCGAGATCCAGCGGTGGAACCGGGCGACCATCGCCGCTACCAGGCGCTCGGAGTTCCGGCGGTCCTCGCGACTGTCGTAGCCGCGAACATGGTTGATCACCAAGACCATTCGTGGGATCAGGTACTCATAGCCCTCGGAGATGAGCCACTCGATGGCGCGCACCGCGCCCTCGGCGCCGACCGGTGTGGCGGCAGCGACCAGTACTACCCCGTTGGCGCTGCGCAGCACGCCGGGCATCACCGGGTGCCAGAAATCGACTCCGGTATCGGTGAGCAGCAGGCTGTAGAGCCGCTGTAACCGGTTGTGAGCCTGTGTGTAGATCTCGGCGTTGAGCTCGCCGCGGGGCCGTACCGAATGTGCGTTGGCGGCAAGCACATCCAGGCCGGTCTCGGGGTTCTGGCCGACGAAGAAGCGCAGATCGAAATTGCGTTCGGGTTCGTTCTGTGCCAGCACGTCGGCGAAAGTCGACGACGCCGACGGGTCGATCCACGAGGCCAAGTTGGCCGACTGACCCGGATCGGCGTCGGTGGCCAGCACCATGTCCTTGCGGCGCAGCTCCGACAGCACCGAGCCGAGAGCCGCGGTCATCATGGTCTTGCCGACGCCGCCGTTGCCGCCGAGGACCGCCAGGGAGTGGATGCCGCGCCAGGGGCTACGTACCACGGCGGTGAGCTCGCGAAGTTCGGCCTCTTCATGGGATTCGCCGGGGTTGATGGCGCCAAAACTGCCGCGGTACACCCACTTACGCCAACCGACGGATGCCGGGCGCCGCGGTGGGGGCAGGATCTCCGAACGAAGCTGAGCCCCCAGCGCGTCGCCGATGGCGGGCGGGAGGTCGACAAGCGGATCGTGTGGTGGCACGGCGTCGACAATGGACAGGGGGCCACGGGGTAGCAACTGCGCGGGCAGAGGTTCCTGCGTAGGAGGCTGTTGTTGCGCCGCGGCCTCGGCGCGCAGCCGCTTGGCGTGCGCGCCCAGCTTGATGGGGATGATGGGTCCGGTTCGGTCGAGGATTTCGTCCTCGGAGCCGTCCGCCGCGGAATCGTTGGGCGCACTCACGACAATCTCCTCCTCCACCAGAAACCGTTTGGCCCCAGCGCTCCGACAGTTTCGCTCTGCGACGCGGGCAGTATCGGACCCGTCGCATACGAAGTCTCATATGCGCGTTGCGCGGTTGGCGAGGGTCGTTACCCACCCGTGTCTGAATCGGCATCAAATGGGACGAGGTTGGTGCGCACTTGGTATCCGCCGGGACAGATCCCTATCAGCAGGTCACGTCCACGTACATGGTCTTGGTGGTCGTGGTGTTGGTGAAGACACCGGGACGCTTGTTGCTTGGCAGACCGTAATCGGACCGCACAGTGGTCTGTCCGGGACGCACGCTGCTGGCGGTGCACTGGTTGAGGGCCTTGGAGCCGGTCTTGCTGACGATCACGCTGTAACCTTGCGCCTGCAGCTCGCTGACGGTCTGCTGGGCGTTGGACCCGTCGGCCTGGGCGGATGCGGTGCCCAGGGCGACGCCGAGAGGAGCCAGGGCGAGAGCGGCGGCGGCGGTTCCGGCGATGATGTACTTCTTCATGATTTCTCCTGTGCCAGTTGAACTTTGAGTTGGATCACCGGGTTGCTTGGTGATACTTCAACGATGCGGCGTGGAGAGCGGAACGTATGTCGGGCGATCACCCGATGCGAGGGATGATCTTGTTGTCCACCAATTGGGGGACACGTGCCGATGTGACGTGCCAAGCTTGCGTTTGTGCAGGTGAGCGGCGAACTTGTGCGGGTGGTGGTGGGCGATGACCACCCGCTGTTTCGTGAGGGTGTGGTCCGGGCGCTGACCGCGAGCGGTCAGATCGCGGTGGTCGCGGAGGCCGAGAACGGCGCCGACGCCCTGGCCTCGATCAGGGAGCATGCGCCCGATGTCGCACTGGTGGACTATCGAATGCCCGAGCTGGACGGCACCCAGGTGGCGGCCGCGGTCCGCCGCGACGAGCTGACCACCCGGGTACTGCTGCTTTCCGCGAACGATGACGCGGCGATCGTCTATCACGCGTTGGCCGAGGGGGCCGCCGGATTCCTCTCGAAAGAGTCCACCCGCGCCGAACTGGTCAGCGCGGTGCTCGACTGCGCGCGCGGCCGTGACGTGGTGACGGCCAGCCTGACGGCCGGCCTGGCCGGGGAGATCCGCAAGCGCGCGCAACCGGCGGGCCCAGCGCTCAGTACGCGAGAACGTGAGGTGCTCAGGATGATCGCCGGCGGGCAGACGGTGCCGGCGATCGCCAAGGAGCTGTTCCTGGCCCCGTCCACGGTGAAAACCCATGTGCAGCGCCTGTACGAGAAACTCGGCGTCGGTGACCGGGCCGCCGCGGTGGCCGAGGCCATGCGACGCGGATTGCTTGAGTAGGCGTGGTGCGCTCTTTGGGCCGGGTGGCCGACTACTTCACCGCAGAGCCCATGCGGGTATCGGCCTGGCTGCGTCTGCCGCTCATCGTGTTGATCCTGCTGCTGGGCTCGAACCCGAACATCGAAATGTGGCATGACGGGGTGTATTACGGGGTGCTCGGCGTGTATGCGGTGTCCGCGATCGTGTGGGTCGCGATTGCGGTTCGTGGACACGTCCCGCAGTGGGTGGCCCCCGCCGCCACCGCCGTGGACATCGCCGCCGTGGTGGCCCTGTGCGTGGCCTCCGGTTACGGCACCTCGGAGTTGCTTCCGGTGTTCTTCCTGCTGCCGATTTCGGTGGCCTTCCAAGAGCGGCCCGCGGTGACGGCGATACTTGGAACCATCACCGCGGCAGGATATTTGGGCGTGCTGGTGTTCTACACCGAGAGCGGCAACACCGACGGCATTCCCGGCGATGAGTACGTCACGGTGGCGACCTTGCTGTGGTTGGCGGCAGCCACAGCCGGCATGTGTTTTGTGCTCAAACGCCGCTCCGAGCACGTGGGGCAACTGCTGCACACGCGGGAGCAGCTGGTTCTGGAAGCGATGCGCGCCGATGAGCGCCACAACCGCGAGGTCGCCGAACGTCTGCACGACGGGCCCCTGCAGAACCTGCTGGCGGCTCGCCTGGAGATCGAGGAAGTGCTTGAGCGCCAACCCGATCCGATGCTGCAGGCCGTGCATGCCTCGTTGCGCGATACGGCGGCCGAGCTGCGTGGGGCGGTGTCCTCACTGCATCCCCAGGTGCTCGCCGAGCTGGGGTTGATGGCGGCGATCCGCGAGCTCGGCCGGCAGTACGCGGCGCGGGGCACCGTGGAGGTCACGACCGAACTGCAGGAGGTGGGCAGTCCTTCGGTGCAGCCGCTCGTGTACCGCGCGGCCAAGGAATTGTTGACCAACGCGGTGAAGCATGGACGTGCCAAGAGCATTCGGGTCGAACTGGCGCGGGATGGGCATCTGCTCACCCTCGTCGTCTCCGATGACGGTAGGGGTTTCGATCCGTGCGACCTGGCCGCCTCAGTTGCCGACGGGCACATCGGGCTGGCCTCGTTGACGGTTTCGATCGACGCCGCAGGTGGCCAGGTCGACATCGTCTCGGCACCGGGCGCGGGGACCCGGGTGTCCGTCACGGTGCCGGCCGATATGGCAGCGTGAGGGAGGCTCGGCCCCTCGAGAGAAGGAGTGCAGGTGTACGACCTTGTCATCATCGGTTCCGGCAGTGGCAACTCCTTGCCCGACGAGCGCTTTGCGGATCAGCAGATCGCGATCATCGATCGCGGTGTGTATGGGGGCGCGTACGGCGGTACCTGCCTGAACGTCGGATGTATCCCCACGAAGATGTTCGTCTACCCGGCGGACCTCGCCGATGAGGCGCGCGAGGGCGCTCGGCTGGGAGTCGACAGCTCGGTGGGTGAAACGCGCTGGGCGGACATCCGTGAGCGTGTGTTCGGGCGGATCGATCCGTTGGCGGCAGGCGGGCTGCGGTATCGCGTCCAGGACTGCCCCAACATCACCGTGTTTCAGCAGGAAGCACGGTTCATCGAGCCGGGATCCGATGGTGACGATGACCCGGTGCATCGGCTCCGCCTGGCCGACGGCACCGTCGTGGAGACACGGCAGGTGGTGATCGCGGCGGGTTCTCGTCCGGTGATCCCGCCGGTGATCGCCGAGAGCGGCGTGCCCTTCCACACCAACGACGACATCATGCGGCTACCGGAGCTACCCGGTCGGGTCGTGATCGTGGGCAGCGGTTTCATTGCCACCGAATTTGCGCACGTGTTCAGTGGCATGGGATCGGCCGTCACGGTGATTGCACGCGGCCCGCTGTTGTTGCGCGCGCAGGACGAGACGATCGCGCGGCGTTTCACCGATGTGGTGTCTGCCCGATGGGATGTGCGGCTGAATGCAGAGGTGGTGGCCGCCCGCGAGATCGGAAACGGAGGCGTCGAAGTGAACCTCACCGACGGGTCGACGGTGGCCGGAGACGTGCTGCTGGTCGCTACCGGCCGCACCCCCAATGGCGACCAGCTGGATGTCTCGGCGGCAGGACTGACCCTCGACGACAAGGGACGTGTCCCGGTAGACCAATACCAGCGCACGCCGGTGCGAGGTATCTACGCGCTGGGCGATGTGAGTTCGCACTATCTGCTCAAGCACGTGGCCAACCACGAGGCCCGGGTGGTGCAGGCGAACCTGCTTTCCGGGTGGGACTCCCCCGCCACCGCCAGCGACCACCGATTCGTGCCGGGTGCCGTGTTCACCCGCCCGCAGGTGGCCTCGGTGGGACTGTCGGAGGAGCAGGCGCGTCAACGCGGGATCGACGTGGCGGTCAAGGTGCAGGCCTACGGCGACATCGCCTACGGGTGGGCGATGGAGGACACCGAGGGTCTGTGCAAGCTGATCGCCGATCGCTCGACCGGGCTGCTGGTCGGCGCGCACATCATCGGTTATCAGGCCGCGGCGTTGATCCAGTCGTTGATCACTGCCATGAGCTTCTCGATTCCGGCGCGCGAGATGGCGCGCGGACAGTACTGGATACACCCGGCGCTGCCGGAGCTGATTGAGAACGCGCTGTTGGGCCTGGAGCTCTAGTGTTCAGGCAGCCGCTCTTGGCTGCAGTCGGGCGCCGCAGACGACATAGGCGCCGACACGATGGCGGTTGCGGTGGCCCTAAGGGCACCGACGGCGCCGGCCGTCCTGTGAGCGAGGCTGCGGTCAGTCGGTGCTGATTCCCGATCCAGCGGGGTATACCCCGTAAACAGGCGCTGAAACACCGTGCCCGTCAGACGAGCGGTACCTCGTTGGCGATGAGATCCAGCAAGGCCGGATACCGCTTGGCCTCCTTGTGGTTGCCCGGTTTACCGCTGCTGACCACGCCCACGGACAGGGCCCGTGCCGGGTCGGCCCACACGGCGATATCCACCAGGCCGGTGTGTCCGAACGCGGCCGGCGAGTTGCGGCCGAACGGCCCGAACCGCTTGGAGCCCAACATGTATCCGGTTCCCCAGCGCATCGGCATGCCGCCGGTGGCCATATCGGGGCGCAGGCGGCGGGCGGGCGCCGCCGCGGCCCGGATGGTCTCCGCGGACATGATCCGCACACCGTCGAGTTCTCCTCCCCTGCAGAGGATCTCGGCGAATCGCGAGAGCTCGTTGGCGTTGGAGACGGTGTTGGAGGAGGGCACCACGCCGGTGAGGAAGAACGGCTGGTTCGACATCGGGATGATCTCGTGCATGGTGCCGCCGACCACCGCACGAAAGGCCGCGCGCAGGGGAGCGGGCAGCGGCTTACCGGTAGGATGGCTCGGTGCCACCAACGGCACGTCCTGCGGCGCCACACCGTAGTTGGTCCACCGGAACCCAAGGGGATCAAGGATTTCCGTGGCGAGGATGTCGCGAATGCTCTTGCCGGTTGCGCCCAGAACGATCTCGCGCACCAGCGGCCCCCAGGTGAGCGCGTGGTACATGTGCACCAGGCCGGGCCGGTACAGCGGCCGCAGCTGGCCGAGCTGTTCTCGGGTGTACTCGCTGTCATCCATCCGGGTGATGTCCGGGCGGGGTCCGGTGGGCACCGGGATGCCGGCGCTGTGCGTCATCACGTGCCGGATGGTGATGCGATCCTTGCCGCGGCTGGTGAAGGTGGGCAGGTATTCGCAGACGCGATCGTCGAGCGACAGCGCTCCTCGTTCGATCAACAGGTGGACCACCGTCGTCGAGATGGCCTTGGCGGCCGAGTAGACGCAGAACGGTGTATCGGTGGTGACGGGGATCTTCTCGGCGTCGGCGGGATCGGTGGGTGCGTTACCCCAACCGTGCCCGATGGCGCGGTTGAGGATCACCCTGCCCTTGTGTCGCAAACAGACCTGGATCGCCGGATGCATGCCCGCCTGATACCAGTGGCGGGCTGCCTGCCAGATTCTCTCGACGGCAGCAGGATCGATGTCGGAGTGGTCCTCATCGGCGATATCGGTCACCGAGTCTAGATCGGCTGGAACTCGTATACGCCCGTCGTCGGTCATGAATTCCTTCCTACCCGACCCTGTGCAGCGGCCTCAGAAGCCCAGGTCGCGGCCAATGAGCTCCTTCATGATCTCGTTAGAGCCGGCCCAGATCTTGGTGACTCGGGCGTCCATCCACGCGCGCGCGACCCGGTATTCCTTCATGTAGCCGTACCCGCCGTGCAGCTGTACGCAGGCGTCGATGACCTCGTTCTGCACCTGCGATGACCACCACTTGGCCTTGGCGGCGTCGATGGCGGTGAGCTCGCCCTTGCTGTGTGCTAGCACAGCCTGATCGACGTACACCTGCGCCGCTTCGAGCTTGGTGACCAACTCGGCGATGAGGAACTTGTTGTACTGCAGGCTGCCGATCTGCTGACCGAACGCCTTGCGTTCCTTGGCGTATTCGATGGTCTCTTCGAGCACGGCCACCGCATGCGCGATGTTGGCCACCGCGCAGCCCATCCGTTCCTGAGGGAGACGCTGCATCATCGAGATGAATCCTTGGTTCACCTCGCCGATGACGTTCTCCGCGGGCACCCGCACATCGGTGAAGAACAGCTCGGCGGTATCGGCTTCGGGCTGGCCCACTTTGTCTAGTTTGCGGCCGCGTTCGAAGCCGGGCATGCCCTCCTCGACCGCGAACAGGGTGATGCCCTTGGCCTTCAGCTCCGGAGCGGTGCGCGCCGCGACGACCACGAGATCGGCACGGGCACCGTTGGTGATGAACGTCTTGGAGCCGTTGATGACCCAGTCGTCACCGTCCTTGACGGCGGTTGTCTTGAGGGCCGCCAGATCGGAGCCGCCCGAGGGCTCGGTCATACCGATGGCGGTGATCATCTCGCCACTGCAGAACTTGGGCAGCCAACGCTGCCTCTGCTCGTCGGTGGTCAGCTCCACTAGGTAGGGGGCGACGATGTCGAAGTGGATGGACATCGAGGAGGCCAGTGCCGCGCTGGAGCGGGCCAGCTCCTCCTGCAGAACCGCGTTGTAGCGATAGTCCCCGGCGCTGCTGCCGCCGAACTCCTCGGGCACGTCCAGGCCCAGGTAACCCTGCTTGCCGGCCTCTTCCCAGAGTTCGCGGTCGATGTAGCGCTGCTCGATGAACGTCTCGGCGCGCGGGTCGACGTGACGTTGCACAAACGCCTTCACGGACTCGCGGAATGCTTCGTGGTCCTCGGTGTAGATGGTCCGGTGCATGGTGTTATCGAAGCACGCGTCTAAATCAGCGCGCAGAGGTGATAGGGATGGGAACCATGAAGCTGCCTGGACTCTGCCGTACTGACGGTCCTTCTCGCCGGTTGTGGCGGTCCGGCCGAGCAGCTCAAACAGACTGAACAGCGCGAGCACGACAGCTCGCTGACCGCGCCGGCGTTTCCTGTATGTGGTTATGCCCCTGGCGCCGTGGGTGTTCGGCTCGGCGGCGGTGGCATATGCGGTGCTGCCGACGCGCATAGCGCCGACGCTGGCCGGTGACCGGATCGCCGGGCTCACGGCCGTCTTCTACGGGCTGACGTACCTGGGATTCGGGGTGCCGATGATGCTGACGGTGCTTCGCGGTGCGTTAGCGGCCGGACCGATAGGCTCTGTCAGCATGATCATCGCAGGGCTGGTGCTGACCGGAATCGCGGCACTTATCCACGTCTACATCTTCTATTTGGAATCGATCGCGTGGACCAGTGAGAAGACCCGCAAGGTGTTCGGTGTGCGCACCGCGGAGGAAGCCGAGATAACCAAACCGCTGGCCTTCAACCAGGGTTTTTACAACCTGTTTCTTGCCCTCGCGGTCGCCTTGGGCACAGTGCTGTGGGTACGAGGGTGTACCCCGGTCGGGGCGACGCTGGTGTTCACGGGCGCCGGATCGATGGTCGCCGCGGGTCTGGTGCTGCTGATCTCCTCGCCGGACAAGGCTTCTGCGGCGCTGAAGCAGCTGGTGCCACCGCTTCTCGGGATTATCGCCCTGGTGGTGCAACTTCTCTAGGCCGGATCCGTTCCGGTGGCGACGGGTCGCTGTGGGTCACTCGACCACTGCGACCAGGAGCCCGGGTACAGGGCGGCGTCGTACCCGGCGATGGCCAGCGCCGCGATCTGGTGGGTAGCGGTGACACCCGAACCGCAATACACGGTGACGGGCGTCTGACCGGCACCGAGCTCGCTGAATCGTTCGCGCAGTTCTGTCGCGGGCCGGAAGGTGCCGTCCGGAGTTAAATTCTCGGCGGTCGGAGCGGAGACGGCGCCGGGGATGTGCCCGGCGCGCGGATCCAGGGGTTCCTCGTCCCCGCGATAGCGAGCCGACGCGCGGGCGTCCAGCACCAGGGCATCCGGCGATGAGGCTTGAGAGGCAATCGCGTCGGAGTCGACGGCGGCAAGACCGTCGAGGGAAGCGGTGGTGATCGTGCCGGGCTCGGGGACGACCTCTCCCGTCTCGACGGGTCCGCCGAGGCGCTGCCAGGCCGCCCAGCCGCCGTCGAGAATCCGAACGTCGGACACCCCGGCGGCACGCAGCAGCCACCAGGCACGCGAGGCCGCCTGCCCATTCCAGTCGTCGTAGACCACGACGGCGTCGCCGTCGTGCAGGCCCCAGCGGCGCGCACTGGCCTGCAGTGCTTCTGAGGTGGGCAGCGGATGGCGGCCGCGACCGGTGACGCAGTGATCGGTCAGATCGGCGTCGAGATCGACGAATACCGCGCCGGGGAGGTGACCTTCGAGATAGGCGGGACGGCCGTCGGGCGCCATGACGTTCCAGCGCACATCCAACAGCCGGACATCGGAGAGGCATTCAGCGAGCGCGGTGGCCGAGATCAGCACGTCCATACCGAGACGGTACCGCCGATCGGGGCCTCCGCTGCGTGTTGCCGTCGTCGACGGGAAGACTCACCGAGGCGATGTACCGAGCCTCATCGGAGGCCTGGCGGCCGGCCCCTTCTCGGAGAAGAGTTGGGCGGCGGCGTTGAGAACGGCCTCGACGACCTCCTCCTTGCCGACGGGGCGAGCACCCGTTGCCTCCGATGTAGTCATGTATGTGCCGTAGGGGATGGCCAAGGTGTAGTCAGCTGACTACACCGGACTGTCGGAAAGAAGGAAAGGGTCATGAGCAGCGATTTCAACGTGGTGAAGCGGGTATTCGGAGGAAACCCCGTAGGCAGAGCCGCAATCGCGAAGGCCCGCGCCCGCCCGGGGATATCGCTCGGATTCCGCACACTCGACAGGGGGTGCTCGACGACCCAGACCTGCGGCCCCTGCCCGGCATGACCGGCGGCGCCGAGACTGTAAGTCGCCAGGGCGATCGCGGCAACCAGTAGGCACACTCCGGCCCAGGCGCTTGGCCCGGCGACACCCCCTAACGCCGATGCGACCCGCTCTCGGGATTCCTCGCCCCACACAGGTTTACAGGGACAGGCCGTGGTCGGTGCGTGGCGGAGTTACGTTCGCTGCCGACTCAGGACGAACGCGGCCGCCGCACCCAGGATGGCGGCCACCACCGCGATCCCACCAGCCACCCACCAGGAGGGTCCGTCCGAGGCGGCCGGGCTCTTGTTTCCGAGTAGCGCTCCGACGATCGTGTTGAAGTTGTCGGTCTGATCGGTAAGGCCGGATACGTTGGCCGCTCCCGGGCCGTACGCAGCAATGCGCACCTGAGTGCCGGTGTGCGTCTGCGACTCCCCTTCCGGCGCAGTGGGATACATGATCCGCATGGTGGCGCCGTCGGTAGTCTTCACCGCGACCGACAGCGCGGCGGGGTTGTCGAAGTCCTCCGGAACGATGAGCGAGGAATGTCCGTGATCGGCGGTGACGATCACCAGGGTGTTGCCGTCCTGGCGGGCGAAGTCCAGGGCGGCGGCAACGGCCTCGTCCAAGGCGATCGTCTCACCGATCTGACCGCAGATATCGGCCGCGTGATCCTGTTTGTCGATCGAGGCCGACTCGACCTGCAGGAAGAAGCCCTTGTCCTTGCCCTTCTTCGAATTCACCAGCAGGTCAATGGCTTTAGTTGTCATTGCGGACAACTGAGGCTGGTCCTTGGGCAGGTCCGGGTTCTGCCGGCAGGTGGTCGCGGGCAGCTTGCCGCCACCCGGAACGGCTGCAGGCACCTTGTCCCACTGCACCGGTAGGTTGCCCTTGCCGAACACTCCCAACACAGGGTTGTCGAGGTTGTTCACCCTGTTCAGATCGCCTGCGGTGGTGGGGAGCTGGTAGCCGACCTCCTTGGCGACCTCCAAGGAGGTCTTGCCCTTGTACTCACCCGCGGTGAGGGTTTCCTGGAAGTACTTGCCGCCCCCGCCGAGGCTGATGTCGGCCCGGGTGTTCACCAGCTGCTCGGAGATCGAGCCCTGGCCGCCGTTGTCGACGGCGTTTCCGGCGCACTTCTCCAGGGTTTCCTTGGGCCCTTTGCAGTCCCGATCGGTGACATGCGCGGTGAGCACGGCGGGGGTGGCGTCCTGCAGTTCCGCGGTGGTGACATTGCCGGTTGCGAAGCCCTGCTTCTGCACGATCTCCAGGATCGTGTCCAGCGGCTTACCGTCGAGGTCGACCGAGATGGCACCGTTGTACGTCTTTGTCCCCGTCGCCCAGCCAGTACCGGAGGCCGCGGAGTCGGTCACGTAGTCCGGCTTGCCCTTCTCCGGTCCATCCTTGGTCAGAGCGAAGGTGGTGTACTCGCCGGTGATGGGCAGCGCGTCGAGGCCGGGGAGTGTTCCGGCGGCACCGTACTGGTAGTTGCGCGCCGAGGTGATCTCCGAGGTGCCCATGCCGTCACCGATCAACAGGATGACGTTTTTGGCGTTGCGGCCCTGCACCGAATTGCGCAGGTCCGCCGTTTTGTCGCCCTCGCGCCCGCCCTTGATGCGGTTGGCACCGCCGGTCTTGGCGATCTCACCTGCGGGCACCTCGGGGGAATCTGAGGGCGGCGCGGCGGTGGCTGACGGGGCTAGCGCCACGACGAGGGCTGATATGAGGGCGGCGGCTGCGTGGGGGATGCGCATGGAGGTAGTTAACGGGGAGCCGATGAACACCGGGTGAACCATCGCGTGGTGCACCCACACCAGGAGCATGACGTGAACGTCTCGCGCTCAGTGGCCACAGCCGCGGTTCCGGCCGGGTATCGCTACTCGGCGGACAGGTCCAGAACCAGGCGCCCTTCGCCGCGCGAGACACAGGTCAAGATCTGGCCCTCTTCGCGTTGCGACTCGGTGAGAATCTGGTCGCGATGGTCGGCGGTGCCCGCCAGCACGTTGACCTTGCATGTCCCACAGAAACCCTGCTGGCACGAGTAGGCCGCATGCGGCAGCCGCTCCTTGATGACATCCAGCGCCGTGCGATCGGCCGGTACCTCCAACACCGGTCCGCCGGGACCCAGCTGCACTTCAAAGGGGTGACCGTCCACCACCGGGGCAGCGGCAAAGCGCTCGAAATGGAGTTCCACGGAGGGCATTTCGAGGAGCCGCCGCTGCAGGACCGCCAGCATCGGGGCGGGGCCGCAGCAGTACACCGCGTCATTCTCGCCGACGTCGGGCAGCAGGTCGTCGGCGGTGGGCAGACCGGACTGATCGTCGGTCCGGATGATGACCCGATCACCAAAGCGCTTGAGCTCGTTGAGGAACGGGAGTGAATCGCGGTTCCTGCCGGTGTACACCATGGTCCATGGCTTACCCAGCTGCTCGGCGAAGGCGATCATGGACAGGATCGGTGTGATGCCGATGCCGCCAGCCACGAAGTGCAGTCTGCGCGGTCCGGGCTGGGTCATCGCGAGCGGGAAGGCGTTGCGCGGCCCCAGGATCGATACCGTGGCACCGATGTGCAGCGCGTCGTGAACCTCGATGGAGCCACCGCCGCCCTCGGGGATTCGACGCACGGCGATGCGGTAGTGATACGGGTCGGAGACATCGCCGCACAGTGAATACTGCCGCATCCGTCCCGACGGCAGCAGCAGATCCAGGTGTGCGCCGGGATGCCACGGCGGAAGGCGTTGTCCGTCGGGAGCGGCCAGCACCAGGCTGGCGACGTCCTGATCCTTGGCCTCGATCCAGCGGCCTTTGACCACCAACTGCAGCGTCCGGTCGACGTGATTCTCCGGCGGCTTCTTGAGAATCAACAGGGCGCCGATGGCCCGGACCACAACCGGGAACATCACGCTGCCGAGTGCGATCGTGGGCGACACCGGCAGGGTGCCGTACAGCGTCGGCGGCAGCGAGGGCCGCTTGCGCTGGGGGGTGGACTGCGGCGTGCGGCGAAAGCGATCGAACATCAGTAGCCGGCCGCGGCCTTGGCGGCGGGTGACGTGCTCAGGTACGCCACCGCCTGTGCCGTGCTGCCCACCTGGTCGGGTGAGAAGCCCGGACGCATGAACTCCAGTGCCGACTTGGCCAGCTCACGCCACTTCAGGAACGCGCCGCGCTTCATGGCCTTGTTCATCTGGCGCAGCACGCCGAACACCCCATAGTTGGGCAGCGACGGGTCCTGCCGCACCAGGAACTTGGTGTAGCGCAGCATCACGCCGACCAGCAGCACGGTGGCCAGCACGAAGGTCAGCATCATGTGTCCGCGGCGAATCTGGAAGTAGCGGGCCACGTCGTAGGCGACGCTGCGGTGCTCGACCTCTTCGGCGCCGTGCCAGCGGAACAGGTCCACCATCTCCGGGTCGGCGTTGAACTTCTCGAAGGGGTGGTTCAGCACCCAGTCGCCGAGTACGGCGGTGAAGTGCTCGATGCCGGCGATGAGCGCCAGCTTTTCCACCATCACCCGGTAGCGCAGCTTTTCGCTGCGCAATTCGTTGGTCCGCTCCAGCATGTGGGTGACGTATTCGATCTGGGTCAGCGCGGGCCGTACGTCGAGGCCGTTCTTCTCCAGGAAGTCCCCGAGGACCTTGTTGTGGGTCTCGGCGTGCACGGCCTCCTGACCCATGAAGCCGATCATCGCCTCTCGAATCTTGTCGTCCTTCACGTAGGGCAGGGCGCGGGTGAAGGTGTCGACAAAGGCCCGCTCCCCCTCCGGCAGCAGGAGATTGAATGCCGAGATGAAGTGCGACACGATGGGCTCGTTGGGAATCCAGTGCAGCGGCGTGTGGCTGGTGTCGAACTGGACATTGCGGGGCCGCAGCACGACCTCGCCCGGCTCGGTGGGTACGACCTGCAGGCCGGTGGCCTCAGTTGTGTTGCGCGCCATGATGTCTGTCTCCTTACTCGCTACCGACTGATCTTGTCGCTGAGACCCCAGAAGAACCGGTTCAGCGCCGGGGCCAGGCGGCTGAAGTGGTACTGTACGTGTGCTTCCGGGGTCACCGGGACGATCGACTTGCCCTTGGCCACGGCGTTGACGATCTCCTTGGCTACCTTTTCCGGACCGTATCCGCGCTTGGCGTAGAGCCCGGCGCCCTGTTGCTGCCGTTTGGCCTCGTCTTCCGGTGAGAGACCCGAAAACTGAGTGGTGCGAATGATGTTGGTGTTGACAATGCCCGGGCAGATGGTGCTCACCTTGACCTTGTCGCGCGCCAGCTCGCCGCGCAGCACGTCGGAGAACATGAATACGGCCGCCTTGCTGGTGGCGTAGGCGCCCATCTCGGGAATGGGTGTGTACGCGGCGGCGCTGGAGATATTGACGATGTGGCCGCGCTTGCGCTCGGCCATGCGCGGCCCGAAGGCGCGGCAGCCGTAGACGACTCCGCCTAAATTGATGTTGAGCACGCGCTGGAAGTCGGCGGAGGGGGTGTCGAAGAATCGCCCGCCCTGGCCGATACCGGCGTTGTTGATCAAGACGTCCGGCACACCGTGGTCGGCGCACACCGTCTCGGCGAATGCGGTCACGGCGGATTCGTCGGATACATCCAGGGCATAGGGGTGCGCGGATCCGCCGAGCTTGTCGATGAGCCCGACGGTCTCGTTGGCGGTGTCGAGGTTGATGTCGGCGACGACGACACGCGCTCCCTGGCGGGCGAAGGCCAGCGCGGTCTCGCGGCCGATACCGCTACCGCCGCCGGTCACCACCACCAGGCTGTTGCGCTGGGCACTGCCGGATGTCATGCATCCTCCGAATCCTGCGCACTGCTGCGCTTACGCGATGGAAGAAATTGTAAATCACCGTGAGCAGGCAGAAAAAGACGCGACGTTCTCTATGGGTATCACGGGGATTTGCCGAGGAAACATGCGTTGACCTTGCTATGAAGAACGCATGGAAAGCGTGACGCCACGAGGTGTCGCGTCATCTAACCACCCGAGTTGGCGTGCACCGGGGTTCCTGACATATCGTTTTGGTTACTTGTCGCGTCGGGGCACGAGATCCGCTGGTCAACGGTGTCCGGTGGGTGCCTCATCGTCACCGCGAGCACACCCAGCAGACGGCCGAGAAGGACGCTACGGACAAGGGCCAACGGGCCAGCCCCGGGGTTTGAGCACCACCCCGTGCCGGTCTGTGAGGCACCTTCGAGGAGGGTATTGACGGGCGCATTCAGCCGATGCGCCTGGGGAAACCCTGGAGACGAGACGAGCAGCCATGCCACACCCCGCGACCGGGCTCTACAACCCGGCCTACGAGCACGATTCGTGCGGTGTCGCCATGGTCGTGGATATGCACGGCCGGCGCAGCCGCGACATCGTGGACAAGGCCATCACCGCACTGCTGAACCTGGAGCACCGTGGTGCCGCGGGAGCCGAGCCGAATAGCGGCGACGGCGCCGGAATCATGCTGCAGATCCCGGACAAATTCTTCCGTGCCGTCCTGGCCGAAAACGGAAGCTTCGAGCTGCCCGCCGAGGGCAGCTATGCCTCCGGTATCGCGTTCCTGCCGCAGGGATCCAAGGACGCCGCGGCCGCGTGCGAGGCCGTCGAGAAGATCGTCGAGGCAGAGGGTTTGACGGTCCTGGGCTGGCGCGAGGTTCCGCACGACGACTCTTCGCTGGGTGCCCTCGCCCGAGACGCCATGCCCACCTTCCGTCAGCTGTTCATCGCCGGTGCCTCCGGTATCGACCTGGAGCGGCGCGTCTACGTGGTGCGCAAGCGCATCGAGCATGAGCTGGGAAGTCAGGGATCCGGCCGGGGCAGCCTCGGCGAGGAGACCGTGTACTTCCCAAGCCTGTCCGGTCGCACCTTCGTCTACAAGGGCATGCTGACCACGCCGCAGCTGCGGGCGTTCTACGTGGATCTACAGGACGAGCGGGTCGAGAGCGCACTGGGCATCGTGCACTCGCGCTTCTCCACCAACACCTTCCCGTCCTGGCCGCTGGCACACCCCTACCGCCGGGTGGCGCACAACGGCGAGATCAACACCGTCGCAGGCAATGAGAACTGGATGCGGGCCCGTGAGGCGCTCATCAAGACCGACGCCTTCGGCGATCCGGCCCAGTTGGACAAGATTTTCCCGATTTGTACGCGCGGTGCCTCGGACACGGCGCGGTTCGACGAGGCACTGGAACTGCTGCATCTGGGCGGCCGCCCCCTGCACCACGCGGTGCTGATGATGATTCCCGAGGCGTGGGAACGGCACGAGTCCATGGACCCGCAGCGCCGCGCCTTTTACGAGTACCACGCCTCCCTCATGGAACCCTGGGATGGACCGGCGTCGGTCTGCTTCACCGACGGCACCATCGTCGGCGCGGTACTCGACCGCAACGGCCTACGGCCGTCCCGGGTTTGGGTGACCAGCGACGGACTCGTCGTGATGGCCTCCGAGGCCGGCGTCCTGGACCTGGATCCGTCCACCGTCGTGCAGCGCACCCGCTTGCAGCCCGGCCGCATGTTTCTGGTGGACACCACGCAGGGCCGCATCGTCTCCGACGAAGAGGTCAAGGCCGAGCTTGCCGCGGCCGAGCCGTACAAACAGTGGCTCGACGAGGGCCTGGTGCGCCTCGAGCAGCTGCCCGATCGCCCGCATCAGCACATGCCGCACAACCGGATCGTATTGCGCCAGCAGACTTTCGGGTACACCTACGAGGAGCTGAACCTCCTGGTTGCACCGATGGCGCGCACGGGTGCGGAGGCACTCGGATCGATGGGCACCGATACCCCGATCGCGGTGCTATCGAACCGTTCGCGGATGTTGTTCGACTACTTCCAGCAGCTTTTCGCTCAGGTCACCAATCCCCCGCTGGACGCCATCCGTGAAGAGGTGGTCACCAGCCTGGGCGGCGTGATCGGCCCGGAGGGCGACCTGCTGAACCCGACTCCCGAGTCGTGCCACCAGATCCTGCTGCCGCAGCCGGTGCTGCACAACGACGAGTTGGACAAGCTGATCCACCTCGATCCCAGTGACGAGGTCAACGGTCGTTCGCACGGCTTCTCCAGCCGGGTGATCCGTTGCCTGTACCCCGTCGCGGAGAGCGGCGCGGGTCTGCGGACTGCGCTGGAATCGGTGCGCGCCGAGGCGTCCGCGGCCATTGCCGACGGTGCTCAGGTGCTCATTCTGTCCGACCGTGAGTCGGATGACCAGATGGCTCCCATCCCTTCACTTTTGGCGGTTTCCGCGGTGCACCATCACCTGGTGCGTGATAGGTCGCGCACCAAGGTCGGCCTGGTGGTCGAGGCGGGCGACGCCCGCGAGGTGCACCACATCGCGGTGCTGGTGGGCTTCGGCGCTGCCGCCGTCAACCCCTACATGGCCTTCGAGTCCATCGAGGACCTCATCGACCGCGGCATGATCACCGGCGTGGAGCGTGACAAGGCGATCCGCAACTACATCAAGGCCGCGGGTAAGGGTGTGCTCAAGGTGATGTCCAAGATGGGCATCTCCACGCTGGCCTCCTACACCGGCGCTCAGCTGTTCCAGGCCATCGGCCTCTCGCAGGAGCTGCTCGACGAGTACTTCGCCGGATTGGCATGCCCCACTGGCGGTATCGGTCTGGACGAGATCGCCGCGGACGTGGCCTCGCGTCATCACCTGGCCTTCCTGGAGCGCCCGGAGGAATGGGCGCACCGCGAGCTGGAGGTGGGTGGCGAGTACCAATGGCGGCGTGAGGGTGAGTACCACCTGTTCAACCCCGACACCGTCTTCAAGCTGCAGCACTCCACTCGCACCGGCCAGTACTCGGTGTTCAAGGAGTACACCGCGCTGGTCGATGACCAGAGCGAGCGGATGGCCTCGCTACGTGGCCTGCTGAAGTTCAAAGATGGTGTGCGCCCGCCGGTACCGCTGGAAGAGGTGGAGCCTGCCAGCGAGATCGTCAAGCGCTTCTCGACCGGTGCGATGAGCTTCGGCTCCATCTCCGCCGAGGCCCACGAGACGCTGGCCATCGCCATGAACCGCTTGGGGGGTCGTTCGAACTCCGGTGAGGGTGGCGAGGATCCGCGCCGATTCACCCCGGATGAGAACGGCGACTGGCGCCGCAGCTCCATCAAGCAGGTGGCCTCCGGCCGGTTCGGTGTCACCTCGCACTACCTGAGCAGCTGCACCGATATCCAGATCAAGATGGCTCAGGGAGCCAAGCCCGGAGAGGGCGGCCAGCTTCCTGCGCACAAGGTGTACCCGTGGGTGGCCGAGGTGCGTCACTCCACGCCGGGCGTGGGGCTCATCTCCCCTCCCCCGCACCACGACATCTACTCGATCGAGGACTTGGCGCAGCTGATCCACGACCTCAAGAACTCCAACCCGCAGGCACGTGTGCACGTGAAGCTGGTGTCGGAGAACGGTGTCGGCACGGTGGCCACGGGGGTTTCCAAGGCGCACGCCGACGTGGTGCTCATCTCCGGACACGACGGCGGTACCGGTGCGACGCCGCTGACCTCCATGAAGCACGCCGGTGCGCCGTGGGAGCTGGGCTTGGCCGAGACGCAGCAGACTCTGCTGCTCAACGGTCTGCGCGACCGCATCGTCGTGCAGGTCGACGGTCAGCTCAAGACCGGCCGCGACGTGATGATCGCGATGCTGCTGGGTGGCGAGGAGTTCGGTTTCGCGACCGCTCCCCTGGTGGTGTCCGGCTGCATCATGATGCGGGTGTGCCACCTGGACACCTGCCCGGTGGGTGTGGCCACGCAGAACCCGGTGCTGCGGCAGCGGTTCAACGGCAAGCCGGAGTTCGTGGAGAACTTCTTCCTGTTCATCGCCGAAGAGGTGCGTGAGCTCATGGCCGAGCTCGGCTTCCGCACCGTCAACGAGGCGGTGGGCCAGGTCGGCGCGCTGGACATCGAACGCGCGGTGGCGCACTGGAAGGCCAGCAAGATTGACCTGACACCGGTGCTGGCCGAGCCTGAGTCGGCGTTCATGAACCAGGATCTGTACTGCAGCGGTTCGCAGGACCACGGCCTGGAGAAGGCCCTGGACCAGCAGCTCATCGTGATGAGCCGCGAGGCGCTGGATCGCGGTACCCCGGTGAAGTTCGAGACGCTGATCACGAACGTCAACCGGACCGTCGGCACCATGCTCGGCCACGAGGTCACCAAAGCCTATGGCGGCGAGGGCCTTCCGGACGACACGATCGACATCACCTTCACCGGTTCAGCAGGTAACAGCTTCGGTGCCTTTGTGCCGCGTGGTATCACGCTGCGCCTCTTCGGCGACGCCAACGACTACGTGGGTAAGGGCCTCTCCGGTGGACACATCGCGGTGTGTCCCTCTCGTGAGGCGCCGGAAGGCTTTGTCCCCGAGAACAACATCATCGGCGGCAACGTGATCCTGTTCGGCGCCACCAGCGGTGAGGCATTCCTCAACGGTCTAGTGGGGGAGCGGTTCGCGGTCCGCAACTCCGGTGCCACCGCCGTCGTCGAGGGCGTGGGTGACCACGGCTGCGAGTACATGACCGGTGGCACCGTGGTGGTGCTCGGCCCGACCGGCCGTAACTTCGCGGCGGGCATGTCGGGTGGCGTGGCGTACGTGTACGACCCCGACAAACAGCTGATGGACAATCTCAACGATGAAATGGTGGACCTGGAGGCGTTGGATCCCGACGACAAACAGGTGCTGCGTAGCTTGATCGAGAAGCATGTAGCGGCGACCGACTCTGCTGTCGGACAACGCATTCTGGCCGACTGGAGCGGCCAAAGCGACTCCTTCGTCAAGGTGATGCCCCGCGACTACCGTCGCGTGCTCGAGGCCATCGCCGATGCGGAGCTGACCGGAGGCGATGTGAACGAGGCGATCATGGCGGCTGCTCGTGGGTGACCCAAGCGGCTTTTTGACCCACACCACCCGTGAGCTGCCGAAGCGGCGCCCCGTGCCGTTGCGACTGCTCGACTGGAAAGAGGTCTACGAAGACTTCGAGCACTCGGCGCTGCAGAGGCAGGCATCGCGTTGCATGGACTGTGGAATCCCGTTCTGCCACAAGGGTTGCCCGCTGGGCAATCTGATTCCCGAGTGGAACGACATGGTGTACCGCGGGCAGTGGCGTGAGGCGATCGAGCGCCTGCACGCCACCAACAACTTTCCCGAGTTCACTGGCCGGCTCTGCCCGGCTCCGTGTGAGGCCTCGTGCGTGCTGGGCATCAACCAAGAACCCGTGACCATCAAGCAGGTCGAGGTCGAGTTGATCGACAACGCCTTCGACAACGACTGGGTCAAACCCATTCCGTCCGAGGTGAAGACCGGCAAGAAGGTTGCGGTCGTGGGCTCCGGACCTGCGGGGTTGGCCGCAGCACAGCAGCTGACCCGTGCCGGGCACGATGTCACCGTCTACGAGCGCGCCGACCGCATCGGTGGTCTGCTGCGCTACGGCATCCCTGAGTTCAAGATGGAAAAGCATCACATCGATCGCCGCCTGGATCAGATGCGGGCCGAGGGCACGGTGTTCGAGGCGGGCGTGAACGTTGGGGTTGATATAACAGCGGATCACCTCCGTTCAAACTTCGACGCGGTGGTGCTGGCCGGCGGCGCGACCGCTTGGCGTGATCTGCCGGTTCCGGGCCGCGAGCTTGAAGGCATCTACCAAGCCATGGAATACCTGCCCTGGGCCAACAAGGTGCAGCTGGGCGATGACGTCTTGGGTGAGGACGGCCAGCCTCCCATCACCGCAAAGGGCAAGCACGTCATCATCATTGGTGGCGGCGACACCGGTGCCGACTGCCTGGGCACCGCCCATCGGCAGGGTGCGGCCAGCATCCAGCAATTCGAGATCATGCCCCGGCCGTCGGAGACCCGTTCCGAGCGCGATCCGTGGCCGACCTACCCGACGTTGTTCCGGGTGGCCTCCGCGCATGAAGAGGGCGGCGAGCGGATCTATGCGGTCAACACCGAGCGTTTCCTCGGCGAGGACGGCAAGCTGACCGGGCTGCGTGCCCACGAGGTCGTCTTCAACGCCGGTAAGTTCGAGAAGGTCGAGGGCTCGGATTTCGAGCTGAAGGCCGACATCGTCTTCCTGGCCATGGGATTCGTCGGCCCGGAGAAGCCGGGTCTGCTGGAGAGCCTGGGCGTGGAGCTCACCGAACGCGGCAACGTGGCGCGCGACGACGCATACGCGACCTCCGTGGACGGCGTGTTCGTGGCCGGCGACATGGGCCGCGGACAATCGCTGATCGTGTGGGCGATTGCCGAGGGACGCTCCGCCGCAGCGGCGGTGGACGCGTATCTCATCGGCGAGACCGTGCTACCCGCGCCGATCAAGCCGACCGCCGCACCGCAGCGCTGACACTTCTCGGCGAGTAGTTGCCGGGGCCACTCGGATCGGTAGCTCCGGGCAATTTCACTCGGTGTTACCCGACATGTTTGCTTGACGTCGGTGTGACACGCGAGATCGGCCGGAATTTGCGTTATGCTACCGACCGGTTCCGAAAGCTTGCCGACGCAGGAGATGTTCTCGTGCCCAACACACCCGTTACGAAGACATGGGTTGGCCGAATTGCCTGGTCACTGCTCCGTCATCCCATGAAGAGTCATAGTTTCCCTGCGAAGAACGAGCGACTCATCACCCCCGAAGAGCTTCTGCGCTTTAGTCATTGAGCGTTGCTCTCGGCAGTCGCAGGGCGCGTCGAAATGCACACACGCCTGGTATTACAGATCGTTATCGATCTGTAACCAATGCTTACGGAGTCGGTAGCGGATAGCGTCTTGTGGGCGGTCTGCCTACGCTTTTGACGTCAGTACCTGCGGTCCGTCCTCGGTGATCGCGATGGTGTGCTCGGAATGGGCGCCACGAGAACCGTCTGCCATCCGCAGGGTCCACCCGTCCGGATCCACGGTCAGTCGATTGGTCCCCCGTCCGAACCAGGGCTCCAACGCCAAGGTGAGGCCGGGCTCCAACCTCATGCCGCGCCCGGCCGTGCCCTTGTTCGGCACATGCGGGTCCTCGTGCATGGTTCGGCCCAGGCCGTGGCCGCCGAAGTCTGTGTTGATGCGATAGCCTGCCCCCTCGGCCACCGCGGCGACGGCTGCCGAAATATCGCCAATTCGATTGCCTGGCCGGGCCGCCGCGATGGCAGCATCCAGCGCCGCCCGCGTGGTGTCGATCAGCCGCACATCCTCGGGATCCGGGGTCCCGACGATGACGCTGACCGCCGAGTCGGCCACCCAGCCGTCGATGTTCACTGCGAAGTCCATGCTCAGCAGGTCGCCGTCGCCGAGCCTGTAGTCATGCGGAAGGCCATGTAGTACAGCGTCATTGACTGACAGGCAGATGACATTGCGAAACGGTCCGCGCCCAAACGAGGGGGAGTAGTCCCAGTAGCAGGACACCGCGCCACGCTCGGACACCATCTCGCGGGCCTGCCGTTCCAGATCGAGCAGATTCACGCCAGGGGCGGCCAACGTCGAGAGCTCGGATAGCACCGATGCCACGAACTCGCCGGTCACACCCATGTGCGCGATCTCCGTGGGTGACTTCAACTCGATCACACGCACCTCCTGGCCGGTATTTAAATACCACCTTAGGGCTATCGGTATTTAAATACCAAGACTAAAGTCGGCGGCATGGTCCGTCAGCCGCTTACCGTCGCGCAACTTGCTGCAGGCAAGCGCCTCGGGGCGCTGCTCCGCGCCGCCCGTGCCGACCGGCCGCTCGACGACATCGCCCGTGCCTCGGGGATCTCGCCGGAGACGCTGCGCAAGATCGAAACCGGACGGCTTCCCACACCCGCGTTTGGAGCCGTCGCTGAACTGGCCGCAACCTTGCGTCTCGACCTCAATGACGTCGCGGCGGTCTGGCGGGAAGAGACCAAGATCGGCGCCGCGTCCTAAGTGCCGTTATCGCCGTAAACTCTGCCGGATGTACAGCTGGGGAGGGGAAAAGCGGCTGCCTGGCGCGGTTGCCGGGGGCGCTCTGGTCGTGGCCGTACTGGCCATGGTGGCACACAACCGCCTCGTCCCCTTTCCGACCTCGTTTTTCGGTCTGACCGAGAACGGCTACGACCTGGACACCTACCGTGCGGCGGTGCGTGGCCTCTGGGACGGCAAGCAGCTCTATGAGGCCCCCGCGCTCAACAAGGCCTGGTTCGTCTATCCGCCTTTCGCGACGTTGGTGCTCGTGCCGTTGGCGTGGGCCTCGTTCGGCGTCGCCAAGTGGGTGCTGCTCACCCTCTCCGTCGCCGCGCTGGCGCTCATCGCGTGGCGCATCCTGCGCCTGGCCGGCATTCGTGCGGATGCCCGGCTCGCCGGGGTGAGTGCGGCGCTCGCGGTCATTCTCATCGACGTCGAGCCGGTGCAGGCCACCGTGTGGTGGGGGCAGGTCAACATCCTGCTGATGGCGATGGTGCTGCTCGACCTGCTGCGTCCCGTGACCGCCCGTGGTCGGGGCATCGGGCTAGGTCTTGCCGCGGGTATCAAGCTGACCCCACTGATCTTCCTGCCGTATCTTCTGCTCACCCGGCAGTGGCGTGCCTCGGCGATCGCCGCCGGCACCTTCGCCGCGACCGTCGCGCTCACCTGGCCGGTGCTGCCCCGCGACAGCTCGTGGTTCTGGAGCCATCTGGGCGACACTGCACACATCAGTCGCATCGATCACCTGGCCAACCAGTCGGTCAACGGCTTCCTGGCCCGCTACTTCTTCCCGCACGTGCGACCGGAATGGTTGTGGATTGCGTTGAGCCTCTTGGTTCTTGCCGCTGGACTGGCCGTCGCGGTGTGGGCTCGCCGCAGGGGGGAAAGGGTGCTGGCGGTGGTAGTGGTGGGCCTGACGGGTTGCGCAGTGTCGCCGTTCAGTTGGGCCGCGCACTGGGTCTGGTTCGCGCCGGCGATAGTCTGGCTTGTCGCGAAAGCCTTGACCGCGCAAGGCCTATGGGCAGGGGGCTGGCTCTACCGCGCGGCCGGGCTGTTCGCGATGACCTTCATGTGGACGCTGCACCGTCCGGGGCGCGGACACACCACCATCTATTTCAGCGGGGTCTACTGGAACTTCCTGGACCTGCGGCCGTTCTGGGTGGGTCAACTGATGAGCGGCTGGTATCCGTTGGTGTTCCTGTGTCTCCTGATCGGTGCCGCGAGCTGGTTGCGGCGCAGCGCACCGGATGCTGACGATCAGGATGAGCTGGGGATCTCGTCGACGGACATCGAGGACTATCCCCCGGAAATTCTGGACGAGGAGTTGGCGGTCCGCGCCTAGAGTCCAAGACATGGACCCCGTCGTCGCCTTGCGTGAGATCGCGTACCACAAGGAACTCGCCCGCGAAGAGTCGCGCCGGGTTATGGCGTATCGCAAGCCCGCCGACGTCATCGCCGCGCTCACCCCCGAAGAGCGAGAACGACATGGTGCCAACAAGACCTGGAAAAGCCTGACCGGTCTGGGGCCCAAGACGGCGATCGTCGCGGCCGAGGCGTGGGCGGGCAAGGTCCCGTCGACACTCGAACAGCTACGCGCCGCCAAGAAGAGCGCCGGGGGCGGCGCGATGCGGGAAGCGCTCAAGGGCGATCTGCATCTGCACTCCAACTGGTCCGATGGCGCGGTACCGATCGAGGAGATGATGAGCACCGCCAAGGCGCTCGGGTATGAGTATTGCGCGCTCACCGACCACTCGCCGCGGCTGCGTGTCGCCAATGGTTTGTCGGCCGAACGGTTGCGCGCCCAGCTGAAGGTCGTCGAAGGGCTGCGAGATCACATGGCGCCCATGCGAATTCTCACCGGCATCGAGGTCGACATTCTCGACGACGGTGCGCTGGACCAGGACCCGGAGCTTCTCGACCAGCTCGACATCGTCGTGGCAAGCGTGCATTCCAAGCTCGCTATGGACGCCGATGCGATGACCCGGCGCATGATCGCCGCAGTCACCAACCCGCGCGTCGACGTGCTGGGCCATTGCACCGGACGACTGGTGGAAGGGGAGCGGGGTATCCGGCCGGAGTCGAAATTCGATGCCGCGGAGGTTTTCCGGGCCTGCCGCGACTCCGGTACCGCCGTCGAGATCAACTCACGGCCGGAGCGCCGCGATCCACCGCGCCGGTTGCTCGACCTCGCGCTGAACATCGGTTGCCACTTCTCCGTCGACACCGACGCGCATGCCCCAGGGCAGCTGGAGTTCTCCGGCTACGGCTGCGAGCGTGCGCTGGAGGCGGGCGTTCCGCCAGAGCGGGTGATCAACACCTGGCCGGTCGAGCAGCTGCTGGCCAGGAACAAGTAGGGCCGCCGATCACCTATGGACACTTTGAACACATTCGCGCGAAGTGTTCAAAGGTGAAGCTCGTGAAGACGACGGGCCCGCGCGGTGAGGTTCCCGAACCGATCGTCGTGGCCGTCGCGCAGGCCCTGGTCCGATCCAGAATCCAACGTTCAGCCCTTCGGCGGCCGCCGACGAAGCGGGTGTGACGCCATGGCCGATCGGCCCTGACCTGCGACGTCGGCTGCACAGTGTGAGCGCCATGGCAAGGGTCTAACTTTACTTTTCTCCCCGATCTGTAAGCGGTAGCATCGCGGCATGTCCGAACACTTTGACGTGCTCATTGTCGGCGCTGGCATCTCCGGCATCAGCGCGGCCTGGCACATCCAAAACCGCTGCCCGTCCAAGACCTACGCGGTGCTCGAGGCCCGCGACGATATGGGCGGGACCTGGAACCTGTTCAAGTACCCAGGCATTCGCTCCGATTCGGACATGTACACCCTCGGTTTCCGGTTCTCGCCGTGGAATGACAGCAGGACTCTGGCCGACGGCCCGTCGATCCTCGACTACGTGCACAAGACCGCCGCCAATGCCGGAATCGACGGACACATCCGATACCGACACAAGGTTGTCGGGGCGGCCTGGTCCACCGAAACCCAGCAGTGGACCGTCCAGATCGAGCACGACGGCACGACCATCGAGTACACCTGTTCCTTCCTCTTCTGCTGCAGCGGTTACTACGACTACGACCAGGGCTACTCGCCGGAATTCCCCGGTGTGGAAGATTTCAAGGGCACTGTGGTGCACCCGCAGCACTGGCCCGAGGACCTCGACTACAAGGGCAAGAAGGTCGTGGTCATCGGCTCCGGCGCCACCGCGGTCACGCTGGTCCCGGCGATGGCCTCCGATGTCGGGCACATCACCATGCTGCAGCGCTCGCCCACCTACATCCTTTCGCTGCCCAACGAGAACCCGATCATCAACGGTTTGCGAAATATTCTGCCGCCCAAGGTCGCTTACCCGATCGCGCGCTGGATCAACATCGGGCAGCTGATCTTCAGCTACCAGGCGAGCCGGAAGTTCCCCCGGGCCGCTCGGCGAATCATCATGCAGCAGGCCAAGCTTCAGCTGCCTAAGGGCTACGACTACAAGACCCACTTTGGCCCCAAGTACAACCCCTGGGACGAGCGCCTCTGCGTGGTGCCCAACGGCGACCTGTACAAGACCATCCGCAGGGGCAAGGCCGATATCGTCACCGACCACATCGAGACCTTCGACGAGACGGGTATCACGCTCAAGTCGGGCAAGCATCTCGACGCGGACATCATCATCACCGCCACGGGCCTGAACCTGAAGTTCTTCAGCGGCATCATCCCGACGGTCGATGGCGTGCAGGTGGATTTGCCCGCACAGACCGTCTACAAGGGCGCGATGCTCACCGGCATCCCGAACATGGCGTTCACCATCGGATACACCAACGCCTCATGGACACTCAAGGCCGATTTGGTATCCGAGTACGTGGGACGACTACTCAACTACATGGACGAGAACGGCTATGTCACAGCGGTTCCCGAGCTTGCCGACGAGACCATCGAGAAGCAGCCGTTCATGGACTTCACTCCGGGGTATGTGCTGCGTGCGCTGGACGAGCTGCCCAGGCAGGGTGACAAGCACCCGTGGCGGTTGAAGCAGAACTACGCGTACGACATCGGGATGATGCGGCGCAGCCGCGTCACCGAGGGCATGCGGTTCGGCCGGAAGAGGGCCGCCACCTCGTCGTCGCCTTCCGAGTCGGTAGCCGTCAACAGCTAGCTGGCCGAGCTCCTCACGGCGATTGAAGCGCTGGGCCTGGCTACCACGTCTGCATTTGGGTACTATTCGTAACCAGATATTCGTGGTGGTCATGGGATGGAGAGCGGTATGGGACGACATAGTCTGCCCTCCCTCGTGGACGACATACAGAAGCAGCCGTCTCATGAGAGCTGGACTAGCGACTTCGCATGGGACAGTGACAACGGGGGAGCCTCGCGTGTGGCGGCCGCCGACGGTGATTCCTTCCCTGTGCCGCCGCCCTGGTTCAGGGCCTGACCTGACCCAGAAGCCGGTCTAGGTATGCACCGCTGAACACGCCCTGAGGGTCGAACCTGGCGCGAACGTCTTGGAAGGTCTGCCACTCCGGATACCGCTCGCTGAGCTGCCCGGCGGTCAGCGTGTGCCGCTTACCCCAGTGCGGACGCCCGCCCAATCCGACCAGGATGGGCTCAAGGTCACGGAAGTACGCCTCCCACCGCCCATGAATCGTCTGGTGCACAGCCAGATATACGCTCTCGCGACCGTAGGCCGGGGCCAGCAGGGCATCGTCGGCCTGAGTGAAGCGGATCTCCAGTGGGAAGGCCACCCGGTGGCGGCCGCTTTCGATCGTGGCCAGCACGGTCTCGATCGCCTCGCGGGCATTGGTCAGTGGAAGTGAGTACTCCATTTCGGTGAACTTCACCTTGCGCGGGCTCGCGAAGACTGCCGCGCTCTCGTCCTGGGATTCATTGGAACCGGCAAGTTTTGCCACGAATTTCGATACGTACGGGGCGGCGGCAGGAACCCGACCGGCCGTCCACATCAATGCTCCGAGCGCGCCGTTCTCGACGAGGTCGCGCTCCACCCAGTGCTTCACCGGATGACGTGGCCACGGGGCTTCGTCGGTACGGGTCGACTGCAGCAGTAGGGCTCGCCGCGTGTGCGGAAACAAGTACAGCTCAAGATGATCGGTATCGGCCAAGAGCGTGGGGAGATCGGCCAGCACGGTGTCCAGGTCATGTACGGACTGGCGGCGGTGCAACCGGAAGGCCGGCACGCATTGCAGGGTGAGCTCGGTGACCACGCCCAGCGCGCCCAGCGAGATGCGTGCGGCGCGAAGCTCGTCTCCGTCGTTGATCTCGTGAACAGTGCTGTCGGCGGCCATGATTCGCATTGACGTGATGGTCTGCGAGATGTTGCCGAATCGCAGACCCGTTCCGTGCGTACCGGTCGCCGCGGCCCCCGCGAGAGTCTGGGCGTCGATGTCGCCGAGGTTGGGCAGGGCCAAGCCGCGCCGCAGCAATATGCGGTTCAGATCATGCAGCGTGATTCCGGCCTGCACACGAACCCGGTCCTGCTCGTCCACCGAGATCAGGTGTCGCATTTCGGAGATATCGACCTGCACGTCGTCGGTCATGCACAGCGGGGTGAAGGAATGCGAGGAGCCGATCGGCCGAACCGTGCGCCCCGCCGACCGTCGGAGTGCGAACGCCAGCTCCTCCTCGGACCGCGGGCGGGCCACCAGGGACGGGGTGCACGAGGTTTGACCACTCCAGTTGTGCCACTCGGTCACAGGAACATCATTCCCTCGCCTCGATACGTCGCGACCGATCCGGCATGTTGACCGTCCTCGACAAGCTGTAGCTCGGTGAAATGCTCACAGAGCTCACCGGCCTTGCCATGGCGGAACCACACCACATCGCCGATCCGCAGCGCCCGTGCCCCGCGTAAGGGGGTCTGTACCTCACCGGCGCCCTCGGAGGCTTCAAACGACAGCCCCACGGGCCATGACGGCACCGGGAGCCGGCTTGCTCCGGCCGGGCCACTGGCGATGTAACCACCGCCCAGCACCGTGGCCAACTCCGGTGACGGCTTGCGCACCACGGGTAATGCGAACGCCGCGGCCGGATCCAGATCCAGGCTGCGGTAGTGGTCGAAGAGGGCGGGCGCGAAGAAGCCCGATCCGGCGGCCAGCTCGGTGGCGAAGCCCAACCCCGCGATCCGGGCGAGGCTGCCGGTTCCCCCCGAGTTCACCAGCTCCAGCGTCGGCGCCCCGGCCGCGCGCAGCCGGGCCGTCACCGCGTTCAGAACGCGGGGTAGACGCTCGCCGAGCTCGCGTAGTGAGGATGCTTGCATTCCGCGAACTGCCAACTGGTACCAAGGATTTCCTGGAGCGATGTCGCCCACGCCGGCGATCTGGCCGTCATAGGCCATCACCGCCGCTAGCCGTAATCCGGGCGTCGCGCACACCAGATCGGTGAGGGCGGCAGCCTGTTCGGGAGTGCGCACGGGCGATCGTTTCGGCCCCAGATGCACGGGACCGCCCAGCGGGCGCCACCCCGCGTCGATGTCGAGACACACCGGGATGGGTGCGTTCGTCTGGTGCGCGATCTGCTCCAGTAGACGCACATGATCGGCTGAGTCGACCAGGGGGCGGATGACGGAGCGATGCCGGGCAGCCGCGGCCAAGGCCCCGCGGTCGACGCTGGGGTAGGCGATCAACAGATCATCGACGCCGGCGTCGGCAAGATGCACGGCCTCCGCGGGGGTAAAGGCAAGCACTCCACGAAAACCCGGAATCTCCAGGAACTTACGGATCAACGCGGTGCTGCGGATCGACTTGCTGGCCACCCTGATCGGTAACCCGGATGCGGCACCGACCAGCGACGCGGCGTTGGACCGTGCCGCATCCATGTCGACTGCGGCCAGCGGTACGGGTGCTCCCCGCAGCGCCTCCGCCAGCCGCCGCACCGACATCAGGCAGGAACCACGACAACGCCGTCATGATCGGCGTAGCAGATCGCGCCCGGCGTGAAGTCGATGCCGCCGAAGCTGACGACGACATCGCGGTCCCCGGCCCCGGTCTTGGTGCCCTTGCGGGGATTTGTGCCCAGCGCCTTGATACCGATATCCATGGCGGCCAGTTCGGCGCTGTCCCGAACCACGCCGTTGATGATCAAGCCGGACCAGCCGCTGTCAACCGCAATCCCCGCGATGATGTCTCCGACCAGTGCGCAGTGCAGCGATCCGCCGCCGTCGATCACCAGCACGCCTCCCGAACTAGTCTCCGACAGAATGGATTTCAGCAGCGCGTTGTCATGGTGGCAGCGCACCGTGGTGATCACTCCGGCGAAAACCGGCCGTGCACCGAACTGGGTGAGCTGAAGATCGCAACTGGCCATGTCGATGCCGAGCTCGTCTCCCAGGTCGGCGGTCGGTCGGGGTGTGATCGGTGCGGTCGTCATGCCCCAAGCCTATGCGTCGGCCCCTACTGCTGGGTCTGGTGCTGGGTCTGGCGCATAGGCGGCCACGGCGTCGTGCAGCCACTGCGCCAGATCGGGCTCGGCGGAGTCGTAGTAGGCGCGAAAGCGATCGTCGGTGCGCCCGGGCCAGCGCGTTGGCTCGCGCCGATCCTGGCCCAGTCCTCCTTGGAGTATCGGGTCACGCTCTCCTGGATCGGTTTCCAGGCCTCGGTATCACCCCAGCGCTGGTGTGCTTCGGTGGCGCACGCGTCACCGTATCGGCTGTCGCCGAAGATCTCGATCTGCTCGTCGACGGAAAGCCGAATGCCGCTTTTGCGGGCGCTGGGGACCACCAGACCGATCTCGTTGTAGTGGTGCAGTGCCCGGACCGAGAGACCGGTCATCGCAGACACCCGTCCAACCCCGTCACCAGGGTTGGTGCGCGTGCGTGTGTGTTCACATCCGCCACTGTGCGACCTCCCGTGGCGTGAGGGTCAAGCCTTTTTCCGCGCCGGCGGCGCGGAACCGATCAGTCCGACTCGGCGGCGTCCTCGCGGCGACGGCGTCGGCGGAGCAGCAGGAGCGCGAAGATCGCGAACGCAGCTCCCAAGGCGATCTTCAGATTCGGGGACTGGCGCCCCTGTTCGGGAGCGGGGCCGGGAAGGGGCGGTGGGGCGGAGTCGACTGTGGACTTCGCCTGTGCAGCAGTTTCCCTGGCCGCAGCCGCGAGATCCGGCTGCTCCGGCGCGGGCGCCGAGTCCGCCGCGGGGGCGGGCGCCGGTGGCGTGGGCTTCGGGGTTTCGGTGGGCTGGGGAGCCTCGGGTGCTGGTGCTTGCTTGGCGGCGGGCTTGGACGCGGCGGGAGGCTTCGGGCCCGGCTCACTGCTTGCGCTGGGTGCTGCCTTAGGCCCGGACTTGGGTGGTGCCGATGCGCCGGCGGGCCGCTTGGCGGGGACGCGTTTGGCGGCCGGACGCTTCGCGGCCTTGGCGGGCCGGGCCGGCGCCGCGGGCTTCGGAGTCTCGCCGCTGGCGGGTTTCTCCGGTGTTGAGTTGGGCTCGTTGGCCGAATTGTCCTGGTCCGCCATGCGCCTGCTCCTTCGCAAGTTTCGGTCGTCCTGGGTGTTCGTGGCGCACTCGTGGCCACGATGGGCGGCTCACACCCGAATCTCTGCCGCCCCGCTGTTGTCCATCATGCCGTCACGGCGGAAAAAGGCCAGTCCTTAGCCCAGTGGATCAAGACTGCCGGCGCTGAGTCCAGATGAGTGCCGCGCCTACCGAGACCACCACTGCCACCACAAACGGCCACATCGGCAGGTCGTCGTCGGGGGGATTCGCCGAGGGTACCGGGGCCGACGAACTCGTGCCCGAAGGCTGCTGAGACACCGTGGGCGCGCCCGCGGAGGCCGGTGCGTCCGAGCCGGTGATGGTGAAGGGCCATGATCCGTCGACCGGGTGTCCGTCCTCGGAGATCACCCGAAAGTTCACTGTGTACTTTCCGGCGGGGGCGTCTGGCTTCATACCGACGGAAATCACCGCACCGGAGACCAACGGCTCGCCCGACTGCCATTGATCGGTCTTGTCGTCCGGGCCGATCACCGTCATCGCGGAGAAGCGCTTCTGCAGCGGCTCGTTGAAGGTCGCACTGACCTGGGTGGGCGGGCCGGACAATACGGCGTTCTCGGCAGGGTCGGACGACACCTTGACCGCGTGCGCCGAGGCCACACCCGGCAACGCCAGGGCCAAGGTCAGCGCGATGAACGCCGACAAGAGCATCGATACCGACGTACGTAGAGCGGTCATCACTGTTGCCTCCGGCGATTCGTCACGGCAAGGACCAGGGTGACGGCGCCGAGGATCAATCCGATTCCGCCGAACCAGCGAGCCGTCTTGTCCGCATGGGCCGCGCCCGTTCCGGATTCAGGGGCAGCGGACACCTGGGGTGCGTGCGCCGAGTGCCCATCGTGGTTTGCCTGGCGCCGTGTCAGGTCCAGTACGGGAGCGGGGTGCTCTGGTTCTGCACCACCCGGCTGTGCCTGCTGGTCCCACGTGACGACCTGGCCGTCGGCATACGTCTGGGTCGCGGGGAAGCTCACCGATTCGGTATCGGGGAGCTTGACGCGCACCCGGAACAGCGCGAACTGGTCGGGGCCGATTCCGTTGTCGGCAGCGGCCTTCCACGTCACCGACTTGACCGTGCCCTTGGCTGCGTCCCGATCCATAATGCTGGTCCAGCCGGGCAGCAGCTCGGTGCTGGCCGAGCCGACATCAGGAAGCTGAACAGTCAGCCCGGTGGTGAGCGCCTTGGTCGCAGACTCGTTGGGGACCGAGAACTCCAGCGTCGCGTAGCCGCCGCGAGCGGTGTTGTCCGTGGTCACCCGTACATGGGCGAAGGCAGGAATGGCAAGGGCCAACAGGGCAGCGGCCGATGCGGTTGATGCCGCGACCAGCCGGGCGAACATGTGCATCCCTTACCTCACTCCGAGTCGTGCGAGCAGATCCGCGTCGATGCCGTCGAGCTCGCGGGCGATGGCGGCATGGGCCGCGCGGCGACGAGTCGGCGGCATATGTTCGGAGGCCCCGACAGCAGTGCCCAGTTCCTGGAGTCGGGCCCGGACGGTCGAGGCGAACTTCTTGGTCTCGGCGTCCTTGGGTGCCCTGTCCAGCACGGCCTGGATCGACTGCTCGGCACCGGCGATACGGGCCGAGAGCTCCGCGCCGAATCCGGAGTACTGGCCGAGCTCGGCAAGCGGTATGCCGAGACGATCGGCGCGGCGCTGATCCAGTACCCCACGGACCGCGATCGCTGCTTTGTACAGCAGCGGGAGCAGCACGGGGGCCAGGAGCCGCACCACCGTCAACGTGCGCTTGATACGAGTGGGCGAGAGCAGCTTGCCCTCGCGCACCGCCTTGAGCTGGTCCTGGGCGATCAGACGCTGGGCCTTCAACGTCGCCAGCTCGGTCTTGCGCGCATCACGGCGGGCAGCGGATTCAGACCGCGCCTGTATGTGTAACCGGCGCCGGTCGTTGCGTGCCGCCAATCGGGCCTCGAGCTTGGCCTTCGCCTTCAGAGCGCGCGCCTCAGCGCGTTTTGTCGATCGGCTCTTGCGGCTGGTGAGAAAACCCATCCCAGCGGCCTCCGTTCATCGCGTTGCGAGTGTGGCGCTAACCCTAGCGCGCCGATCCTGGTCGGCCCCGTGCGGATAGGACCTCGTATTCAGGTGGTCGCGGTGTGTACTGCAAAGGTTCCCGTTGGCCTCCAGCGAAATCCTGACGGCGACCAATTTGGCGGTGTATGGGGAACATGAGGTGAAAGAGGCCACAAAGTGTGTTGGATATTTGACCTCTGAGCAAATTCCCGGCATGCTGTTCGCCGTGGGGCGACATCGAGCAAAACCGAGCGGGCGAAGCCAGCAGCGGAAGCGTGCCTCCGCGCGCGCGGCCGTGGTGACGGTGCTCAGCTGCGGAACCCTGATGGGGGGATTCGGGGTCTTCGCCGTGTCCACACCGGTTGCGGACGCAAAGCCGGGCGGTGGATCCGGCGGCGATAACGACCACGACCACGACCACGGTCTAGGTGGTGCCATCCACAAGATCACCGGCGGTTTGTTGGGTGGCGGTGTCGGTGGTGGCGGCGGTCCGGGCAGCGGCGGCACCCGCAACGCTCCCTCCTCGCCGAGCTTCGGCAAGAGCCTGAACGGCGCCTCTGGATCGGAAGGTGAGGCGGGCGGCAGCGATTCCGCCAAGCGCGACAAAGACAAAGCTAAGGGCCCGGGGGCGAACGTCCCTAAGCCAGGGTCCGCGGGCTCGAGCGGAAATTCCTCTGACAACGCCGGGAGTGTCTCCGGTTCTGGTACCAACACCTCGGGCACCTCTAGCACCTCTGGGGGCAGCGTCGGCGCGGGAACCGGTGATGGTTTTGGGGCGACCCTGCCGCACTCCGGGGGTGCCGCGGGTGTCCACACGCCGAACGCCGAGCCCCAGTCCGCTGAAAATTCAAGTGGCACAACGACTCACGCCGAAGAGCATCCCAGCCTCAAGGGCGCTTTAGGCTCGGTGGCCGGTGCACTGGCGCCCAAGGCTCAGACCGCCACCACACCCAAGGCCGACACCGCGACCTCACCGCACACCGCGACGGCACCGGGTGCGACCGCCGACACCCCCTCGGCCAGTTCTACTCAGACGGAGCATGAAGCGGCTTCCGAAGAGCTCAAGGTTCCGGGCGTCACCGTCAACATGGGCGGGCGCACCATCATCATCTGGAAGCAGAAGCCGAGTACCTCGACGCACACACCCGGCACCGGCGGTGGTATGGCGCACGATCACGAGACCACTCACGAGCACGAGGGCGAACACCCCCCCGTGATCACGCTGCCTGGGCTTCCCAACCTCGGGGGCATCCCGAATCCGGATGCCCCCTCCGGTGGTGCGGCCGGAACGCGCACTCCGGGCGGAAACCCCGGCATCCACACCGGACCCATCGCTCCGCCGACCGTAGCCACGCCCAAGACGCCCGCCGTCGTGATCGCGACACCGCCGGTCCTTGCGCCGTTGGCACCTGTCGTACCTCCCGCCCCGCCGGTAGTCACGATCAAGCAAGCCGAGGGCGGCCGTGGCGGCGATGCGGTGGTCACCGCGGGCGGCACCAAGCAACCCGAGGCCGTCACCAAGCCGATCCAGCAGTTCGTCGCGGCCGAAACCATCGCGCCGCGCACCGGGTACACGGACTATCTCCGACTGACGAAGACGTCCGAGATCGCCGCGGTGGCCATTCCGGGCGCCGTCGGCATCGCGATGATGACTTTCGTGGGCGGCGCGCTCGGATATCGGCAAGCCAAGGCCGGCCACAGCGTGCGTGCCTCCGCTGCCGCTCGATTCCTGGAGTAGTGGAGAATAGGTACAGCACCCCGTGAGGGGTCTGTCCAGGAAGGCACACGGTGAGGGGAGAGGCACATGGGCGCAGGCCGTCGTGTGACCGATGCCGTCAATGCCGTCCTCGACCTGGCCCCGCGTAAGGGTGAGGTGACGTTGACCGGTCTCGTCGAGGCTGTCGGCCGCGATCGGGACCGGTCCATCGAGATCATCTCCGCGGATCTGCCGCCCGGTGTATGCGGTCAATGGCGTCAATACGAGAACGAAGACATCTTCATCATCCAGCGTGGCCTGCCCACCTGGGATCGCACTCTCGCCCACGAACTGGGCCACGTGGTGCTGCGCCACGAGGGTATCTCGGTGGTCGAAATGGCCAGGGACGAAGCCGAATTCGCCAGCGATGACCTCATCGCGTACATGCTCTCCCAGCGCACCGGTTGCTTGGGTGCCGCCGGGATGGAGGCAGAACAAGAGGCAGAGGACTTCGCGGCGCTGCTGCTGTACCGGCTTGGCCGCCTCCCGTCTGATCGTGCATCCATTGTTCAGGTGAGGCTCGGGGAGGCCTTTGGGTGATCGCCTGGGTGATTGCCGGGCTGCTGGGTATGGCGACGGGTTTACGCATCGGGTGGGTGCTCGTCCACAAACAATCCCCGGTGAGCACCGGAATGATTGTTGCGCTGGGCAGTCTGGCGCTGGTGTCGGCGTTGAACTGGGAGCCGCTGACGATTCTGGTCGACAGCTCGCTGGGTTGGCCCAACATCTCGGTGGCGGTGAGTCAGGCCGCGTTGACAGCCTGTGCGGCGGGCAGCTGCGTGATGATCACGAGCATGTCCGCCAGCCGCACGGCGGTGGCCAACAAGCGGTGGGCGCGCTGGCAGTACCTGGCCGCGACCGTGATCGGCGGTGCCAGTCTGGCGGTGTTCTTCTCCCGTGGTCGGCAGCCCGAGATGACCCCGCGCGAATTCCTCAAGCGGGACCTGGGCGGGTTCGCATCGGGCACCGCCTGGCTGGTCCCGATGCTGTACATCGCGGTGGCCCTGTCGGTGGTGCTATGGGCGGGAATGGCCTACTCGAACCGCACCCGTCGGGGTCGTGCACTGTTCCTGTTTACCGTCGGGATCAGCCTGCTGGTGCTCGCGGTTTTGGTAGTCGTCGGTGTCGCGGTGGCCAAGTCCGAATACGTCACGATCGGCACCGCGGCTACGCTGATCGGCTGCGCGATGGCGATGGTGGCGGTGGGATCGCTGTTGCCGACCTTGGAGACATGGTTGGTTGCCCGTCGCGAGATGTTCGTGCTGGCTCCGCTGTACAAGGATCTCAAGGAGCGTCAGCCCGACGCGGCGATCGGAGTGAGGCCCCGTGGACCGCTGGCCTTCCAGGTGGCAGACCGTATGGCCTACATCTCCGACGCGCTCTTCCTGGAGGCGATGCACGCCCAGGGCCTGGATCCCGAATCGGAGAGTGAAGGCAATATCGAACTCGATGTGGAACCGGTGAAGCTTCAGGTGCCGCCGGCCGCGCAGGCCCATGCGGTAGTGAAATGGGTCCTCACCGACGGTGATCCGAAGGAGAACTTCCCCGGCCCGGAATGGCTACACCAGCCTAACGGATACTCCGATCGCGAGTGGATTCTCGCGATCGCTTCTGAGTACCGCAGACTGGTGCGTGCCGACACCGTTCTCAAGTTGTAAAACCATGTCCCCCAGTGCGTACCCCGCCGGCTCGACGAGCGGTGAACGCCAAACTGGCGGGCCCTTCCCCGAGCGGACCGGCCAGACAAGCGGCGACTAGCTGTCGAGACCCTCTTTACGACGGTATTCGTCGACGGTCTGCGTGATGCGATCCTGCGCCTCGACGGACAGGCCGACGGTGCGGGCCGCGATCCGGCGGACGCCTTCGTCACGCATGTTCGCCAGCCAGGTCAGCTCCTGATCAAGCTTCTCGTAGTACTCGTCATCGGTGAAGTACGCCGGCTTGATCCGGAAGAAGTTCGCGAGCGCCTTCATGGTCGCCGACGAAGGGTTGGTCCGGTTACCCGACCGCAGCTGCGACAGGTACGGCGCAGACATCGTGATGCCCTCGGAGCGCAGAGCCGCAATCACCTCGGCAGAGGTGTGGGGGCCGCGCCCGGGCGGATACACGGTGTCGAACAACCGATTCAGACGTGCGGTAAACGTGGTGCTCATCGAGCCTTACCTCCACAAACAGATAAAGTTGCTAATTCGGGGGACGTATTTGCTGCCCATCGTAACCTTAGTTTTGCCTGTAGCCAAGCGCAACCGTCAAGTTTGGCTACGGTGGAAATAGTGTTCGGTTATCCAAACCTGCTAGCTCAGACACATCTGTGCAGCGTCCAATATTCGGGACGATCTGGGAATCTTCGTTCTCAGGCAAATGATTGATGAATCCCCAGCGCGATCGCTCGGAGGCGTCGGCACGAGCTGTGGAGAGAGATCGCATTCGTTTCCTAAGTCGGCCGGGCTCGGTGCCTGGCTGTATAACCTGCTGAGTTGCTACTGGCACCAACACCGCGCCTTCTCCGGGCACGCCTCGCTGACCTGGCACAATGTCACGCCCGTGACGATAACGGCAGCTTGCGATTATGGCGGGAATCGCCGCGCAGAGGTGACGTCTTAATAATGGAACGTCGACCGCAAGTGCGCCCCTCAGCAGGGCATCACCTCTGACCAGCGGTAAATCGGCACCGATGGACTGTGAGTAAGATCACAGCAACTAACGCGCATATGGGAACGGTCAACGCGACCCCGGGGCGCCGTCGAGGGTCATTCCCGGGGAATATCGCCGGGATGTTCTGTGACGGATGCGACGAAAGAGATCGGCCCGGCCGCGTGCCCGCAGCGATCACATCGGCGTCAGCGCACACCGGGCTTGTCGATGGGTTCTGGCGCGCGTCGTTCGTCGGGGATCGCTGGCGAGTTCGGCGTCGGCCGATGGCACCCCCCCGAACGCGCCCGGAGCGGGTGACGAAATGATCGCCACGAAGATGAAACGATTCGCGCGGGCGGTCGCTGGTTCGCCGAGGTCGTTTGCTTTGTTCTGGAGGGGGCGGCACCGGGGAGGTGCGTGACGGCGCTGGACGGGGCCATGAACACCGGTTACGGATATCGAAATGCCTGCGTGGGCCGCCGCTCTCGGCGGTGTATGTCATACGCCATGGCTATCAGGGTCACGTGATTGCCGGATTATCGGAGAGCAGCTGCCTGGCGGTTGCCAGACCCTTGTCCGAACCGATTACGCGGCAAGCAGCATCGCCAACACCGCGGTATCTGGATCGCTGATGGGATCGATGCCTACGCGGCTCACCACCGAGGTGACCGTGCCGTCGGACTCGGCCTGCACCCACGCGGCCCGGTGCTCCAGACCCAGATGCGGCAGTCCGGGCAACAGTAGGCATCCCGATGCTGCGCCAAGGCATTCTGGCAGCGTGGGATTGGTCTCGGATGGTGGATGGAGTATCAACAGCGCCGGTGGTTGATGTTCGGCGAAACGGCCAGGAGTGACGGCGGATTCGCCGAGCACCGTGCCTTCGGCGATGACCAGGCCCACCATGCCGGGTGCGGGGTCGTCGGGCAGATCTTCGCGAGCGCCAAAAATTGTTGTGGTGGAAAGCAATCCGGGCAGAGTGGCGATGCGGACCGTAACGATGAGCAGCTGCATCCATTCCTTGGTGGAATCGGGCCAGCGGCCACACACTACGAACCCTCGTAGTGATCCGCCCGCATGAAAGGGCGCGATCTCGATCGGCTGATCGGAACTGGTCGCCATATCTGCCTCCGCGACATCACAATCCACAATTGCGCGACGCTGCTGATTCCAGAATTACCATGCGCGGAATCACCCCGCAATTGCTAGCGGACACGCCGAAAACACACGTGGGCCCCGGATTCGCATGCGAAACCGGGGCCCACGCGAAACAGCGAGATCAGCCGAAGATCAGACCCGAGGTTTTGGTCGTGGCCGCGGAGTAGCGATCCTGCACGTCGGCCCAGTTGACCACGTTCCAGAACGCCTTGACATAGTCCGCCTTGACATTCTTGTACTGCAGGTAGAAGGCGTGCTCCCACATATCCACCTGAAGCAGCGGGATGATGCCCAGTGGAACATTGGCCTGCTGGTCATACAGCTGGAAGGTCAGCAGCTTCTGTCCGAGGCTGTCGTAGCCGAGCACCGCCCAGCCCGATCCCTGCAGGCCGTTGGCGGCGGCGGTGAACTGAGCCTGGAACTTGTCGAACGAGCCGAATTGGTCGTCGATGGCAGCAGCCAGATCACCGGTGGGCTTGTCGCCGCCGTTGGGGGACAGGTTCTTCCACCAGATCGAGTGGTTCACGTGGCCGCCGAGGTGGAACGCCAGGTTCTTCTCGTTGAGGAAGATCGCAGCGTGGTCGCCCTTCTCGCGAGCTTCTTCCAGCTTGGCCACAGCGGAGTTGACGCCCGCCACGTAGGCCGCGTGGTGCTTACTGTGGTGCAGCTCGTTGATCTGTCCCGAGATGTTGGGCTCCAACGCCCCATAGTCGTAGTCCAAATCGGGCAGTGTGTACTCAGCCACGAGATTCCTTTCGCTTGCTTCGTAATCGCTCGTATCTGCGGTATGTGCAGATCTATCCAATAGAAGACACGGCTAAACCTGTTCCAGCGGAGTGCCGGCCTACCGATTCAACCCTGCTCTATTGCGCAACGCGTCGCAAGGACGTCGACATCCCCGATTGGTCAACGATTGTTCGGCGGAGTGGGGCACTCGGCCCGGAGTTCGTCAGAAAAGAATGAGAAACGCCAGTCCGGCGGCCAGTATCAGGGCGATGACGAGTGCCCTGAATGCTGCGACGCGGTACGACGTGTTGTAGCAGCGAGGCGTGAGCTGCCAGCCGGAAGTGGACATCGACTCATGTCCTGCCGACTGTGCTGTCATTGCCGACCTCCTGCCGCCCTGTGCAAGTTTTTCCACGGTGAGATGAGTCACGGCATCTCTCGTGTGACGGTTATCATAGCTCCCAATCGCGGCGCGCGAAAATTCACCTATCGGCCACGCGGAAACCGCAGCTAGACCAGCAAATCCGGAGCGCTGGGCGGCGTATCATCACGGGCATGGCTTCTTGGGTGGATAACGTTCGCGATCAGATCCTGGGACGACTCGAAGACGGGTTCACGCCGGGAAAGTCGGCGATCGTCGAGGAGGGTGCGGCCCTGCCCGGACGTGCCACCCCGATTCGGATCTCCGGCACGCACTTCGTCAACGGCCGCACTATCGTGCCGCCCTTCCCCGAAGGGCTCGAGGTCGCGGTTTTCGGCGAAGGGTGCTTCTGGGGTGCCGAGCGCGGATTCTGGAAGCTGCCGGGGGTCTATTCGACCGCGGTGGGGTACGCCGGGGGCTACACGCCCAATCCCACGTATGAAGAGGTGTGCTCCGGGCGGACCGGTCATGCCGAGGTCGTCTTGGTGGCGTTCGACCCCCGTGACGTGACCTACGAGCAGCTGCTGGTGCAGTTCTGGGAGAGTCACAACCCAACTCAGGGCATGCGGCAGGGTAACGATCGCGGGACCCAGTACCGCTCGGCCATTTACACAACCGGTGAGGGGCAGGCCGCGCAGGCGGCGGACAGCGCGGCGCGGTATGCCTCCGCCCTGGCCGACGCTGGCTACGGGGCGGTCACCACGGAGATCGCTCCGCTGGACGGGCCTCTTGGGCATGGGTCGCGGCGCTTCTTCTATGCCGAGGACTATCACCAGCAGTACCTGGCCAAGAACCCGAACGGATACTGCGGACTCGGTGGCACTTCGGTCTCCTGCCCCATCGGTCTGGATGTGCCACCCGGCGATCCAGCACAGGCGTGAGCTATCCCACGGCGCCTGTCGTGAATTCGCTAACTATGCACAGGCAGTGCTACGGTTCCCCGTCGCGAGCGCCGCTGGGTGCCTCCATGAAGTCCTGGCCAGCGCAAATGCAAATGAGCAGCCTGTGGTTTGTGGATCAACCTGTGGATACTGTGGATAAGCCGACATTGCTGTGGCGTGGGTCACATTGTGAAAAGTTGCAGGCGGGGCAGCTGCCACGCCAATCGAACGATAGGAATGAACGATGAGCTTCCCCTCGGGCGATGAGGTTCCACAGGTCTGCGTCGACGAGATCGCGGCTGCGCTGGATCTTGGTGTCACGTTGCTTGATGTTCGTGAGGACGACGAGTGGGCGGCCGGGCATATCGACGGCGCGCAACATATACCGCTAGGCGATGTGCCCTCCCGGATGGACGAACTCGATCCGGATGCGCCGCTGTGGGTGATCTGCCATGCGGGCGGGCGCTCACAGCGTGCCGCCGCGTATCTGAACCGCAACGGTTTCGAGGTCAGCAACGTATCGGGCGGCATGTTGGCCTGGGTACAGGCAGGCAAGCCCACCGTCAGCTGAGGGTCCGGCGACCAACCGGGTCCGTTGTCGCCCGTGCACTACTCGCTGCAGGTTGGGCCCATAGGCCGTTACCCTGGACCAATGATCCAGGTGTGCTCCCGCTGCGGTACTCAGTGGAACGTGCGTGAGCAGCGTCGATACTGGTGTCCTCGGTGCCGGGGCACTCTGCTGGAGCCGGGTATGACGGCCCCGCCGCGTCCGGCCGCGCCGATGCCGCGACCGACTGCCGGGGCCCCGCAGTCCGCGGGTAAGTACTGGGTTCCGTCCACTCAACAGGGTTCTGTGGCAACGCCCGGGGGGCGTCCTGCCGCCCGTCTCACGCGGCTTCCCGCGGGATACCGATGGATTGCGGTGCGTCCGGGATCGCCCCCGACGCCAACCCGCCGAAAGCGTCCGCTGGGGCCGACACCGCGCTATGGGCACATCCCGCGCTGGGGTCTGGTCGACCACATCGAGCCGGCGGGATCCTCGCGCCAAGGAATAGCCGGGGGATCTGTCCCCAGCCGGGTGCTAGAAAGGCTCCTGCTGGCCACAATCATCACCCTGGCAATCGTTTCGTGTGCACATTTTCTTCGATATGCGTTGATGGTGTACAACCGCGGAGCGCTGATTCCGAGATTTGTCGCCAGCACGTCGAATGGGCTGGTGCTCGTCAGCGTGGCGCTCGCCGTTGCGGTGTTGGTGGCCACCGCATGGTTCCTCACCGACTGGATGATCACGCGACGCGACGAAACGTACCGTGACCTGGGATTCGACGACCCGCGCGGGCGTTGGGAGATCCGGGTGGGCTGCCTGGTGCCGATCATCAACATCGTGGGCATCCCGCTGCTGCTTCTGGAGCTCGCCACGATAGAGAACCGCTGGTATCGGCAGTACCGAAACATCCGGTGGTGGTCGATCCTCTGGGGCGTGACCTGGTTGTTGGTCCTGGTGACCTGGGTCGTGCGCGATTCGGCGACGGTCCAGGGCATAGCCGACAACGCACTGTTCACCGCCATCGACTACGCGGTCGCGGCGGTCGCAGCCTGGTCGCTCCGAAGGGTGTATGACGGCTTCACCTCGCCCGAAGGACGCCACCGGTCGGTGCGCTGGCTGGCGGTGGAATCCTCGCAGGGGCCGGTACCGATTGAGGCAGATCGCCCGGATGTGTCGGCGACACGCGACGACAATTCTGGCGCTGCGGTTGAACCAGTGGGCCAAGAACCGGCAGCATTGGATCGTGACCGAGTCGTCGGAGCCTGGTGATGACGCCCCTCAGCCCGCCCAAGGAGCCGACGATATAGACGGCAGGGGCGAGCGCCATCCGTTCGTCGTCGCGCATCGGGGTGCGTCGGCGGACCGGCCCGAGCACACCCTGGCGGCCTACGAGCTCGCTCTCAATGAGGGTGCCGACGGGGTGGAATGCGATGTCCGCCTGACCCGAGACGGACAACTGGTTTGCGTGCACGACCGGAGGATCGACCGCACCTCGAACGGGACCGGGTTGGTCAGCGAAATGACCCTGAGCCAGCTGCGGGCGCTGGATTTCGGCGGATGGCATCCCGGTGGCGCGGAGGCCGGCTCAGGAACCGGGCTACTGACACTGGAGGAACTGGTCTTGCTCGTGCTGGACTGGAATCGCCCGGTGAAACTGTTCATCGAAACCAAGCACCCGGTCCGCTACGGATCCCTGGTGGAGAACAAGGTGCTCGCACTGCTGCACCGATTCGGAATCGCGGCACCCGCCTCGGCCGACATGTCGCGCGCGGTTGTCATGTCGTTCTCGGCCGCGGCGGTCTGGCGCATCCGCCGGGCGGCTCCCATGTTGCCGACCGTGCTGTTGGGAGAAACGTCCCGATACCTTGGGGGCAGTGCGGCGACCACCGTGGGCGCCACCGCAGTGGGGCCCTCCATCGCCACCCTGCGGGAGCATCCGGAACTGGTCGACAGGGCGGCTGCACAAGGGCGGGCGACGTACTGCTGGACCGTGGACCATTACGAGGATGTCGAGTTCTGCCGGAGCATCGGTGTCGCGTGGATCGCCACGAACCATCCCGGACGAACGAAGTCTTGGTTACAGCGGGGCCTGACCGGCACCACCTTGTGACCGATTCTTCGTTGTGGTGACAAATCGCTAGCGCCACAACGGCTTTCGTCACAGTGGTTTAGTGCAGATAGCTTACCGGCAGTGTTGCGGTAAGGAATCGGCGGGCATCGAATTCGTCGACGTAGGGGCCCAATGCACCGTTCGACTGCAAACCGTACCGGTCCGCGAGTTCCCGGCCCGTGGTGGTCTGTGCCAGCCAACCGTGGCCCGATAGCCACTCGCTGGATCTTGTTCGCTCAGCGTAACCGCGCGTGAGTTCTGTGGCATTGAACGCCTCGGCGGCCAGTGCGTCCCGAACGTCCGCCCAGGATTGGCCCGAGGGTGAGATCCCATCGGTGTCCGTGGCGATCGTGCTGCCCAGTGCCGACATTTCGATGATCCGCTCGAACAGGGCGTCATGGCTCGGCCCGGGCAGATGGGAGATGAGTGCCTCGGCTAGCCACGCGGTCGGCAGGTCGGGGTCGAAGCCGGCCGCCGTCAGATCGGACTGCCAGGGCCCACAGAGGAACGTGCCGACCTGTCGGCGTGTGGTGCGCGGTATCGCACCGGCGGTCTTCAGGACCGTGCTCTTGAATTCGAGCAGCTCCGGGTAGTCGATCTCGAAGACGGTGGTGCCCTCCGGCCAGTCCAGCCGGTAGGCGCGGGTGTCCAGTCCGCCGGCCAAGAGCACCACCTGGGTGGCGCCGGATTGGGCCGCTGCGAGCAGGGAGTCGTCATAGTGCCGTGTCATCACGGCCCGACACCGGGCGATGAAGATGGCGCGCTGGGCCGCGGTGTCGGTCGGAGAATCTGCGCGGTGCGTGTCCAGCAGTGCGAGTGCATAGGGGTCTTCGGAGGCGAGCACCAAGCGCTCGGCGAAGACGTCCTTGAACAGCGGCTCGGTGCGGTCGGACTCGACGGCACGCGACGCGGTCAGTGTCAGTTGAATTTGCCTACCGCGGAACAACCTTTTGCACACCCTTTCGCTGCGCCTTCACCGAGCGATGTTCTCAAGATCCGAGGAAAGATTATCGGAAAGCAACACGGCAAACGTGTGGGTTCACCGTCGGAAATAGGAGATGTCCCCCACCCCGGCGATGTGCCGAGATGTTTGGACGTCTTGTCGCAGTGCTTAGAGTGAGCCGCCGGCGGCCGGTGGTGCGGTGGGGTCGCTGGATACGACGGAGATTTCCCGTGCCACGAACTCTTCGAGGTCGAAGTAGTTGTCACCGGCGCGCTCCGCGACAGTGAGCAGCGTGTCCATGAGGGCGACCTCTTCGACCTGCTCCTTGAGGAACCACTGCATGAACTGCTCGCCGATGTAGTCGCCCTCATCGCGGGCGGTACGCGCCAGCTCGGTGACCTGGTCGGTGACCGTCTGCTCCTGGGCCAGCGCCAGCGCCAGCGGCTCACGGGGCGACGTGAACCCGTTGGTCACTGCGCCGACCGGAGGGATCTCGACGGATACGCGGCGGTCAATCAGGTACCGGACGATCATCATGGCGTGATTGCGTTCCTCGACCGCCTGCTTGTAGAAATGCGAGGCGAGTTGGGGGAGGTCTGCGTCATCGAAATACGTGGCAATGGCGATATATTGCTGCGACGCGGTGAACTCGTGGCCGATCTGGTCATGGAGAAGCGCATTGAATTTCGTTTTTGGAGTGTCGGTCGCGGTCATGAATTCGACAATAGGCCAGGTCAGAGGCCTTGTCACCCAAGGTGAACCTTAATGAGGATACCGTCACCTAAGTAATTGGCGGATATTGCGCAAGCTAATTGGCAGATTGTTATCTTAGGCAAAGTTAATTTCTGCCGGTTCGTGCAATGGGAAATCGTCGTGCACAACAATTGCTTAAAGGGCTCCACCGGCAGCCGGGGGCGCCGTCGCGTCCGGGTTGACAGGGCGGGCGAGCTCGCGCGCCACGAAGTTCTCCAGGTCGAACAGATCGTGATCGGCGCGGTCGGCGACGGTGAGCAGTGTGTCCATGAGGGCGACCTCTTCGACCTGCTCCTTGAGGAACCACTGCATGAACTGCTCGCCGTAGTAGTCGCCCGACGACCGGGCCGCGCGCGCGAGCTCGGTGATCTGATCGGCGACTCGTTTCTCCTGCTCGAGTGCGAGGGCGATGGGTGCGCGGGCGTCGCTGAACTCGTTGATGACGGCCTCGACGGCCGGGATGCTGACCGCGACGTTCTTGTCGATGAGATATCGGATGATCATCATCGCGTGGTTGCGCTCCTCGACCGCCTGCGCGTAGAAGCGTTTGGCGAGCTGCGGTAGATCCGCGTCGTCGTAGTAGACCGCGATCGCGATGTATTGCTGGGACGCGGTGAACTCATTGTGGATCTGATCGCGCAAGAGCTCTAGGAACGGTGAGGATGCGCGCGCATGGAGATCGGTGGTAGCCACACCGAAAAGCCTAGTGTGTCAAGGGGTTGGTGTGGCCGAGTCCGGCAAGAGGTCTACGGGAACCTGCTGGTCGGTGCGTAAGGCGTCGAAAAGTCGCGCCGAGGCGTCCTCGTCCCAGGTGACGACGTCGCCCGCCCAGTTCGACGAGAACGAACCGATGGGCATCGTCAGGTTCTGTACGGAACCCGCTAGGGACCAGCCTAATTGGGCAAGGTTCCAGCTGTGGTCGCCCTGGGCGATGGTGATGGCGTCCGCGGTCGACGTGGCGAGCGGATACCACCGGAATGGATTGGCCCATATCGCAGGACTGCTTACCCGATGGAACAGTGCGGCCATGAACGCCCGCTGATGTGTCATGCGGTCCAGGTCCGCGCGCGGTGTGGCCCGACTGCGCACGTATCCAAGTGCGCTGGGCCCGTTGAGTGTTTGACACTCGGGCGGAAGATTGATCCCCGCCAGTGGATCGTCGATGGGCTCGTCCAGACAGATCGAGACGCCGCCGACGGCGTCGACCACCGAGGCGAATCCGCCGAATCCGATCTCCGCATAGTGGTCGATCCGCAGTCCGGTCGCCTGTTCGACGGTTTGGGTGAGTAGTGCCGGTCCCCCGAGCGTGAAGGCGGCATTGATCTTGTCGTGGCCGTATCCGGGAATCGGAACGTATGAGTCGCGGGGCAGCGACAGCATGGTGGCGGTCCCGCCGTCGTAGAACGCGGGGATGTGTACCAGCAGGATGGTGTCCGTGCGGCCGTCGCCGGTGTCTCCGCCGGTGGCGAGTTCGGCTTCCTGTTCCGGGCTGAGTGCCTGACGGCTGTCGGAACCGACCAAGAGCCAGTTCGTTCCGCTTCCGGGTGACGGACGCTCCGGATACTCGGTGAGTGCGTCCACGCGGTGCAACCGCCCATCGATCCACAGCGCCGTACCGACGATGGTGCAGAAGCTGAGCAGGACAAGGGTTGTCGCCAGAAGAAAGGCGCGTCGTACCCACGCGCCCCAGTGTCTTTTCCGTGGGGGACGCGATGACGGAGAAGGCGGCGGCTTATGCGGAGCCGCGGGCCGGCGCGGTCGCGCATCGCGTGTTGAGGGCCGGGGTGGCTTCTGCTGGGGACCTGAGGGCGGGGGACTCTGACGGCGCGGCGGATTGCCGAGCGCCGGAGGGGGCCGTTGTGAACGCCGACGGATGACCTGGTTCTCTTCCCGTCGGTCGGGGCGCCGACCACGGAAGGGGATGGTGGGCTCGGTCATCGCGGGTGTCCCATGAGACGAGGCTAATGGAGCCACCCCAGCTGTTCCCGGAGCAACGCGAACCCGACGAAGGCCACGGTGTCGATCACGCCATGGGCCACTACCAGCGGCCATAGCCGCCCGGTGCGGTGCCAGACATACCCGAAGAGCAGGCCCATCACCAGGTTTCCGATACCTGCGGAGACGCCCTGATAGAGGTGGTAGCAACCGCGCAGGAGTGCCGAGGATGCGATGGCGGTCGCCGTTCCGTAGCCAAGCTGGTGCAGTCGGGTCTGCAGGTAAGCGACGACCACCACCTCTTCGGCCCAGCCGTTCGCGAAGGCGGTCAGCACCAGCACCGGTATCCGCCACCAGGTGTCGTCGAGGGAAGCGGGGATGACCTGAACACTCAGGCCCATCCAGCGTGCACCCGCGTACAGCGCCAGCCCCGGAAGTCCGATGAGCGCCGCCAAGCCGAGCGCTTCCAGCCCGTCGGCACGCCAACGCCAGCGCCCGAGTCCCAGAGAGGCGAGGCTGAATCCGCTGCGCCACAACAGGTACACCGCGAGCGCGCCCCAGGCCACCAGGCGCGTGATCGATACCAGGTTCAACCCCAGATCGATCAGGCTGAGCTCGGCTCGGCGGGGATTGAGCGCGACGGTCTGGTTGGACAGTCCCATCAGGGCCGCCGACGTGAACTGCAGGATGGCACTGACGGCGCTCATCCCGAAGCTGATGGCGAGCACGATCCCGATCTCGATGCGGATAGCGCGCGCGGACATCTCCGATTCGGCCACGGCGCTCATTGTGGCTGGTATTGGTGGAAGAGTGTCCGATGTGGTGAGCGCTCTGCGCTATGTGGCATCACCCGATGGGGTGCGGCTGAGCCTGACGATGTCTGGAGAAGGGCCGCCGCTGGTCATGGTGCACGGCGCGATGGACTCCGGGGCCAGCTGGTCGGATGTCGCCATCGAACTGCGGCGAGACTTCACCTGTTTTCTCGTCGACAGACGTGGTCACGGCGCCAGCACCGACACCGCGGAGCACAGCTTGGCACGCGAGGCGGATGACCTCATCGCGGTGGCCGCCGAGGCGGGGCCGCATGCGGTGATACTCGGTCATTCGTTCGGTGCGGTTGTGGTGCTGGAGGCGTTGAGGCGCGGACTGGATGTGGCAGCCGTGGTGTTGTACGAGCCTCCGCTACCGGTGTCGGACGCCGTCGCAGCGATGAATCGGGAAGGGAGCCGGGCGGTTCGCGCACGATCGGCGACTGCGTCGCGCGAGTTTGAGGCGTTGGAGCGCTGCGCGGGACTTCTCGACGAGTACGTACGGTCCGCCACCCCGATGCTGTTACTGGAGGGCGCCAACTCGCCGCTACAGTTCCGCGAGCCGGTCGGATACCTGGCCCGGCGGATAGCCGGCGTTCGAGTCAAAGAGCTTGAGGGGCAGGATCATTTCGCGCATCGCGATGCACCGGCGATGTTCGCCCGGGTGCTGCGTGAGCTATTGCTGGGTTAGATCTTGCGGGCGCGCAGTCCGTTGAGGAACGGGCAGCCGGCAAGAATGCGTAGCGCCTGGCTCAGCCCCGCGGTGTCGTTGACGGGCGCGTTGAACGGCAGCCGAACGTCGTGGTCGCCCTCGGGGCGTTCCACACGCAGCTGGATGCCGTAGCGGTCGATGCCCAGCAGGTGCACCTCGCCGTGTTGCAGACTCAGTGGGAGGCGCCGGGCCAGTCGTTCGACGAGATCGCGGTGATGCTGGTCGATGTGTGACAGCCACCCGGCTTCGAGTGCGCAGAAGGGGTCCGGTTGCGCGCCGAGCAGAGCCGAGACATCCACCGATTCGGCTCCGGTGGAGTCGGCGACGACGACGGACTCGACCGTCAGGCACAGCAGTATCGAGCCCGGTTCGGTACGCAGACGCATATCGGTGCGGATGTCCAACAGTGCCGGGTTGGGAAAGCGGCTGGCGATGACATCGACGATGCCGCGAGCCTCCCGGTCGGGGGCGGTCACCACGTTGCCGCGCACCCAGACCAGAGATCTGACCGGTTCGCGCAGCGGAAGCGGTGCCTGATCAGTGAGTTCAAGGAGGGCCGGCATGCCGGATGATCCGGCCGCCATCACTGTTGGCGCGATGGCGCTGTGTGCGGGGACCGCTACCGCGAAGGTGCCGTCGTCGAACAGGTGATGCAGCGAGGTTCCGACGACGTCGGCTCCGGCGATCGCGAGGGTCGAGCTCGCGGCCCGCGCGCAGGCCGAACGGAGACGCTCGGCGGTGGTGGGTGGTGCTGCGGTCATGGCGACCCTCTTCCTGACGAACTCTACGAACTGAGGTAAGCCTAAGTTAACAACGGACGGTGGAGACTGCAAGGGACACGTGTGCTGTCGCCTGTGTCGTGGGTTCGCCCGGTGATCGAACGCCTAAGGTTTGAAGTGTGCAGCGCATCACGTATTTGGGGCCGGAAGGCACGTTCACCGAGGCTGCGCTGATCCAGCTCTGGACTGCAGGACGCATTCCCGGCGCACCGGAGGTGGAACCGGTATCGGTTGCCAGTGCGCGCGAGGCATTGGTGCAGGTGCAGAAGGGCGAAGCCGCCTACGCCTGTGTTCCCATCGAGAGCTCACTGGAAGGCCCGGTGGTACCGACTCTGGACACTCTGGCGGTCGGCGCTCCGCTGCAGATCTTCGCCGAGACGGTGCTGCCGGTGTCGTTCACCATCGCCGTGCGACCGGGGACCTCTGCGCAAGACGTGAAGATCGTTGCCGGGTTCCCGATCGCGGCCGCACAGGTACGGGAGTGGCTGGCTGCCAACCTGCCCAATGCCGAGCTGGTCGCCGCCAACTCCAACGCCGCGGCGGCCGAGGATGTGAAGGCGCAGCGGGCCGACGCCGGGGTGTGCACGCAATGGGCGGCGCAGCGGCTGGAGTTGGACGCCCTGGCCAGCGGCGTAGTGGATGAGGCTCACGCGCACACACGTTTCGTGCTGGTGGGGCAGCCGGGGCCACCCCCACCCGCCACCGCGTCGGATCGCACCTCGGTGGTGCTGGGATTGGGAAACGTGCCCGGAGCTCTTGCCGCGGCCATGAACGAGTTCGCGATCCGGGATATCGACCTGACACGTATCGAGTCGCGGCCCACCCGTACCGGTTTGGGCACCTACCGCTTCTTCCTGGATTGCGTCGGCCATATCGACGACATCGCCGTCGGTGAGGCACTCAAGGGCTTGCATCGTCGTTGTGAGGATGTGCGGTATCTGGGATCGTGGCCGAGGGGAACGACGGCGCCTGCCGGTGCCAACCCGCCGGTGTTGGACGAAGCGTCGGGATGGCTCGCAGAGACACGGGAAGGGAAGCTGCGATGAGCGGGCGCCTTGTCCTGGTTCGGCACGGCCAGTCCTACGGAAACGTCGAACGCCGGCTGGACACCAAGCCGCCGGGTGCGGCGTTGACCGAGCTCGGATTGCAGCAGGCCCGCCTATTCGCCAGACAATATGAGGAACATGCACCGGCAGTTCTGGTGCATTCGGTGGCGGTGCGCGCTGTGCAGACGGCCGGGCAGATCGCGGAACACCTTGGAGTGCAAGCACTTCAGCTGGACGGTCTACATGAGGTGCAGGCCGGGGAGCTGGAAGACCATACCGGCTTGGACTCGTTCCAGATTTTCGACCGCACTTATGAGCGTTGGCATTTCGGTGATTTCGGGGCACGGTTACCCGGCGGGGAATCCGCTCAGGACGTGTTTGACAGATACCTGCCGGTGGTCGCCGATCTAAGGCTGCGGCATCTGGAAAACGATGCGTCGACCGGCGACGTGGTGGTCGTCAGTCATGGTGCGGCGATCCGCCTGGTCGCGGCGACACTCGCCGGTGTGGATCCGGGCTTCGCGGTCAACCGCCACCTGCGCAATGCAGAAGCCGTTGTGCTGGCACCGATCACCGACGGACGGTGGAGCTGTGTGCATTGGGGTGATGCGGCGGCGCCCTTCCCGCATCAGGAAGCCGCAAGCGCCGAGGAGTTGGCGCAGTCGGCCGACCCGATGGGCTAGACCGCCAGCCGGATATCGCCTTCGCGATTGCATTGCACAGCAATGCAATCGATGACCAGGCTGTGTCGCAGTAGATGCGCGCCGTCGCAGTCGCGATCTGTGCACTCGGCATGCCGGGAGGAATGCACGATCAGCGTGCCGTGACAGTGGTCGATATCGCGGATGCAATCACGGCAGGCCACACCGCAGCTGATGGCGCGCCGCCACTCCGGTGCTTTCTTCATACAAGTGTTGTAACACCGGATGCCGACAAGTCGTCGTTACCGCACGGGTGAGGGGCCCTTTTTCTGTATTGATATTGCAATCTGCAATATCAATACTCGACGTGGCGAGGTCGGCTGAGCTCGCTCGATGAGCGTCGGCCCTCGTGAACTCCAGTCGGTGAACGGGAAATACCGTTTCTGCACGCGCATTTCGGTGTTGGTGGATGGCCGGTACGCGGCGGCGTCACCCGGGTAGTTGATGTAGTAGGTGTTCGAGCCGGCGCAGAGCGGCGTGGGTAGACGACCCTTAGCGGCACGCGAAAGCATCTGCTGCCAGTACTTGTCATGCGGTTCTCGACGTACCTCGCAGCGGGTGTCACCGCGCCGTCGAGTCTCCTTGATTGCCCGAACAGCATGTTCAACAGTCGATTCCAGTAAGACTAGATACGAGCCGGGCGAGTAGGCCCAGGGGCCGATCAGCACCGTCACCAAGAAGAAGTTCAAGGGGCACGCAATCTCGCGTCACCCTCAAGGACGTCCACATCAAGATCGACGGATGCATCGGACAGTCGTTCCTGCGCTCGTATGCGGTACTCACCAGCACCACCTCGGGAACCGAGGGCATCATCGCGTACTGCGAGGTCACCAAGATGGTCTGATCGGGCCGGCTCGACCGGCCGTGGTCTACTCCAGCCCGAGGCTCTTGAGCGCGTGCGTCATTCGCTGCGGTGTCGCAGGCGTGAGCGTGGCCCACAGCGCACCGTCGGCGGATGTGCTGGGGGTGGCCATGATTCGCCCGAAGGCGGTGTCATACACCGCGACTCCACCGGGTGCGCGATCGGTGATGCCATCGACCCGACGAGTCGCGGTGATCTCGGTCATCGCTCCGCGGCGAGCCATTGCCTTGGTCACGGTGACCGCGTCGGTCTTGGCGGCGCCGAGTGCCATGAGCCGACGCGCCATGTCGGCAGGCTCGGAGTTGAGTGCCAGAGCCAGTTGCTCGGCGGGTGCGTTGATCGACCCAAACTTCAGCGGGGTGGCATCGCCCAGGTACCGCCACAGCTCGGCGCCCAGTGAGCCGGTCACCGATCGCATGGCCACGCCCTCGCCATCGTTGACCAGCAGCACGTATGTCTCACCGTGCTCGACCAGGCACAGACGTAGCATCTGCGAACCCGCCCAGCGGCGGACTGCCACCTGCCCGGTGGCCTTGCTGGCCGAGGCCAGCATGTCGCGCAGCGTGGGGTGAAGGTCTTCACCCTTCAGCAGATTGCGTTCCTTGAGTCGGGAGCGGGCGCGCTCCAAGGCGTCGCGATGCTCGGCTTCGTCTTCGTGGCGCGGACCGGTGGCCAGGACTACCGGCAGGAGGTCGTTGCCGGTGATCTCGCGGGTCAGTTCCAGTTCGTCGAAGTCCAGGCGGACGGTCACAGCTCCGCGCTCGCGCCGAGGACCGGAGGCGCTACTGCGCCCTTGGAGCCGCCGCGCTCGAACAGTGATGAGGCGTCGACGTTTTCGAAGTCGGCAACCTTGTCGCTACCGGACTTGCTGGTCAGAATGTCGGGCAGCTCGACGGGCTTGCTCTCGTCGCCCATGAAGACACCGGTGGCGCCAATGGCGGTGAGATCCTTGTCGTCCTCGTCCTCGTCCTTCTTGTTGACGCTGCCGCCGACCTTGATGCCCTTACCGGCAGATGCGGCGAGGGCACCGCCGGCCATCATGCCGGCCATCGGGGCGCCCATGCCGGCCATGCCGTAACCGCCGCCACCGGCTGCGGCCGGGTTGCCGGTCATCGAGATGGCCGCCGCGCGGGCGCTCTGCACGCCGGGCACCGAGTCGGGGCTCAAGGGGCTGGGGCCCATCGCCGACAGGCCGACGCCCGCAGCGCTGACACCGGTGTTGCCGCTGTTGGCCTCGGACTTCTCTTCCGGGTACTTGATGACCTCGGGGGCGGCCGGGAACTCTACGACCTTGGCTGCGGGCTCGCTGGCGGACTCGTAGGTCTCCATGGCCTTGGCGGCCTGCAGATCCAGACCCTGCTCCATGCCCTCGGTGGTGGCGTGGAGCCCGAACAGCGCTCCACCTGCCGACAGTGCTTCGGCCTTGGCCTTCTCCAGCTGGGCCAGGTCGTTGATGTGCGGCATATCCAGGACCGCGGTGCCGTAGGATTCTGCGTACGTGTTCGCGGTGTCGCTGACCTCCTGGGTCAGCCCGGCCATCTTGTCCAGCCATTCGGTGAACGGGATCAGCTTGGTCAGCGCCTCCTCGGCGCGAGGGCCGCGGTACCCCTCCATCAGCTTCTCGCTGACCTGCAGGCTGTTCTCGTGCACCTCGGCGAACGCGGCGCTGATCTCCTGCCAGGCCAATGCGCTGTCGATGACGTGTGTGGGGCCTGCGCCGGTGGTGAGGTCCAGGGCCAGCTTCTTGGCTTTGCGGGCCGCCCAGTTGACGCCAGTGAATCCGGTCATGATCTATTCCCCCACACCATTGATACGGGCGGCGTTATGTCGTTCTAGGTCCACGAACGCCTGCGAGTTACGCCGGAATGCTTCGGCGATGCGCTTGAGCTGCTCGATGCCGTCCTTGGCGACCTTTTCGAAGCTCTCGTTGGTCCTGGCTGAGGCGTTCGCCACCGCGGTGGACACCTCGTCGCGGCCCGCCGAGCCGAACTTCGCGGTCTCGAGCTGCTTGTCGAGAGCTTCCTGCAGTCGCTGCGCCATCGCGTCGTACTCGACGGCGGCATCCTTCATCACATCCGGATCGACCTGCAGAACAGTTCCTGGCTGGTTAGCCAGGTCCCAGCGGATCTCCTCACGCTGGGCGGGCGCCGGTACGTCAGCCATCTTCTGTCCCCTTTCCCCCACTCGTCTCGCGTCGTCCTAAGGGCAGTTTTGCCCTTTCACTAGAGATGGACGGCGGATCCCTCTATTTGGTTCCATCATTCTCCAAGATTTTTGGATTTTTTTCCAGCAAACCTTGGCAGCCCCTTTAGCCCCAGCCTAGCTGGTGTAAGCGCTCGTCGTCGATACCAAAATGGTGGGCGATCTCATGAATCACGGTGATCGTCACCTCGTCCACCACTTCAAGTTCGCTGGAACACATGTCCAGCAACGGCTCGCGGTAGATCGTGATGGTGTCGGGAAGCGCCCCCGCGTAGAAGCTGTCGCGCTCAGTGAGCGCGATCCCGTCGTACAGCCCCAGTAGCTCGGGATCATCCGGATGACGGGCCTGGACCAGGACGACCACGTTGTCGATGGCGGCGGCAAGTCGAGGCGGCACGGCGTCGAGAGCATCGGATACGAGCTCTTCGAACCGTTGCTCGCTCATCTGGACCGGCATCAGGCGACGGTGTCGGGGACGGGCACAGCTAGGCAGGCCCGGGTGGCGGGGCCCCTGCAGGTGCCTGTCCCGGTGGCGGTCCCTCCATCGGCGGACCTTCCATGGGCGGGCCGTCTATCGGCGGACCCGCTGGTGGCGGTGGCGGACCCGCACCCGGAGGCAGAGTGGTCACGATCGTGTTGCCCGGAGGATTGCTGGGGTTCGGAGTGGCCGAGGAGGTCGGCGGCGCCGAGGTGCGGGTCGGCTGCTGAGTTGTCTGCTGGGTCGGTTGCTGAGTCCGTGTCGGCTGCTGGGTGTACGTCGGCTGCTGCGTGTAGGTGGGTTGCTGCGTCGGCTGCTGGGTGGGAGCCGGAGTGGTCGACAGCGGGATCGGCGGCATGTTCAACCGGTCCGCGGGAATGTCCGGCGGCGGCACCGGCGGTTGGCCGTTGATCAGCAGCTGCCCGCTCTTTGCGCTGTTGACCAGGGTCGACCAGGCGCCATTGCCCAGGGTGGAACCGATATTGCAGCTGACCTGGCGACTACCGGCCGTCCAGCTGGGCAGCGTGATCGTGTTGTACGAGAGCGTTAGCGTGGTGGCGCGGAACCCATCGGGATTACCGATGTATTCGTTGGTCAGCCGGGTGCAGTTGTCCTTGATGAACCCGTCCTGATCGGGCTCGGGAGGAACCGAACCCGGGAACTGCTCGGCCAGGCTCACCGTGCCGGTGATTTCCATGGCATGAGCCTTGTCGCAGTCCACGGGGAGCTCGGTGGGCAGGTTGGTGGTCGAGTCGATGCCCAGGCAGGTGCCCGCCGGCCACACCTTCGACTGATCCTGCGCGGCCACCTTGCCGCGGAAAAGCTGTTGCTGGTTGTCTCCGCCGGGTAGCTGGAGGCCGCACAGGATGCGGCGTTCGCCCGCCTCGGTCCAGCCCTTTTCGCCCGGCCACAACATGCCCATGGTGAATCGGCTGTTCGGGTCGTAGCGATCGCCCAGGTAGCGGTTGATGGCAACCTGACACTGCTCCTGGCTGATCTCCTGGATGCGGCCCATGGTGGGTGGCTTCGAATCCGGCCCGTACTCCGCGCCCGGGAAAGTACGCAGGTCAATGGACTCGGCGATCTCGAAGCGATGATCGTTCGCGCAGTCGACCACGTTGACGTCGTTAGTGGAGGCCGGCGTCGGCCAGTTGAGGCACTCGCCCGCCTTCGCCGAGTTGAACGTGCTGTTGCCGGGCGCGCCGGTGCTCGGCACCGGGTTGGAGTCGATCTTGTTGACCAGACGGTCGGCCGAGGTCCAGCCATTTGGGAGCGCCTGGGTGATACCGGCGATGAACAAGCCGCCGAAGGTGACGAGCAGCAACGCGCGATGGGTGGAGCGTTCCTTGAGCCCCTCCTTCAATCCCGTCCACCAGTGCGTTTTCTCGGCTTCGGGTGCTTCGTTTCCGGACTCTGCGACGGATGCCGCAGCGTTGTCCCCGATCGGGGGGTAGTCCAGGATTTCCGTCTGCGGCGCTTCGGCGGACTCGGCGGACTCGACGGATTCAGCGGGTGCCTCGGGGGCAGGGGCACTCTCCTGCAATTCTGCGGATGGCGTGGCAGAGTCCGGCGACGCGGCGGTGGAATCTCCGGATGTGTCGGTGCCCGGCGCGTCACCGGTGGATTCGTCCGGGGTGGACTCGTCCGGCTCGACCTTCGGCGTGGGTTCGGCTTCGTCACTCATACTGCAGTCATTGTTACAGGTGGCGGTGCGGGTTAGCCCAGCGATGCTGTTCGCATGCGCCGCTAGATTGAACTCTGTGACAACGATGGAACCTGACCGTGACATCCCGGACAACCAGGCGGGGGAAGCTGAGCATCAGGCCCGCGTTGCCGAGCAGGTCGCCGCGCTGGCCCCGCAGCTGTTCGACATGGCAAGGGAAGGCAACGCGTCCACTCTGGCGGCCTACCTGGACGCGGGGGCGCCTGTGGACCTCACGAACGAGGCCGGCGACACCCTGGTCATGCTGGCCGCCTATCACGGGAACGCCTCGACGGTGCGGTCGCTGATCGCGCGCGGCGCCGATGTCAACCGCGCCAACGGCAAAGGACGGACTCCACTGGCGGGAGCGGTGTTCAAGGGCTCGGACGAGATCGTCGAGATCCTGGTCAAGGCAGGCGCTGATCCCACGGCCGGGACGCCGTCGGCACTCGGTGCGGCACGGATGTTCGGCAAGGGCGAGTACCTGAGCCTGTTCGCCGCCGACGGAAGCTGCCGGCGTTCACGGTGAGTGCAACCCTGGCCGCCTGACGGGCAGTTACGCGACCGCTGAAGGTTCGATCGGTGCTGCTCATGTGCTCGGAGCCCGGCGCGATGGCTGTCGCGGCCACGGCGGGAGCGGCCGCCGGGCAGTACCCGGTTGGGGTCGTGGGCAAGAAGGCCGGAGATGACCAGGGCAGAGTGCCTTTGTACTGCGAGCGCGTGGTGGCCATCGATGAGGAGGTCTTCGTACGGGACTCGCGTGCCGACGCCCTGTTCAGAGGCAACGAGGACGAGGTCGAGTTGGGTCTCGCCAAACTATCTGGGGCTCCCTGTGCCCGACGCGGCGGGTGACGTCGTCGGGACGGTATGTGTACTCGACGATGCGGCACGCGAATACACCGATGCGCAACGCGCGCAGCTGGCGGGGCTGCGTGCCCAGGTCGAGGCGATTGTCCGGGCGGAGGGGTCGGCACTGGGCTGAATCGCGGGAGCGACAACAAACCCCAGTAGGGTGCTGCTGGTGATCGACCTGAAATTCGTGCGCGAGAATCCTGATGCGGTGCGTGCCTCCCAGCGCCTGCGGGGCGAGGATCCGGAACTCGTTGACGTGCTGTTGGACGCCGACACGGCCCGCCGTGCTGCCATATCCACGGCCGACACATTGCGTGCCGAACAGAAGGGCGTCAGTAAGAAGGTCGGCCAGGCGACGCCTGAGGAGCGTCCGGCGCTGCTAGCGGCCGCTTCCGAACTCGCGGCGCAGGTCAAGGCCGCCGAGGCCGAGCAGGTGGTCACCGAGGCCGCGTTCACCGAGGCGCACAAGGCGATCAGCAATGTGGTGATCGGCGGAGTCCCCGCCGGTGGCGAGCAGGACTTCGCGCTCCGCGAGCTGGTCGGTGAGCCCGCGGCCATCGAAAACCCCCGAGACCATGTGGAATTGGGTGAGTCGCTGGGCCTGTTCGACATGGAGCGCGGCGCGAAGGTTTCCGGTGCGCGGTTCTACTTCCTCACCGGGTATGGGGCGCTGCTTCAGCTCGGTCTGCTGCAGTTGGCCGTGCAGACCGCGGTATCCAACGGCTTTACCCTGCTGATCCCGCCGGTTCTGGTGAAACCTGAAATCATGGGCGGCACAGGATTTTTGGGCGCGCACGCCGATGAGGTGTACCACCTCGAAGAGGATGACCTGTACCTGGTGGGCACCTCGGAGGTGCCGATCGCCGGGTATCACTCCGGTGAGATTCTCGACTTGAGCGAGGGGCCGCTTCGGTATGCCGGATGGTCCAGTTGCTTCCGCCGCGAGGCGGGCAGTTACGGCAAGGACACGCGCGGCATCATTCGGGTGCACCAGTTCGACAAGGTGGAGGCCTTCGTCTACTGCAAGCCCGAGGATGCCGAGACCGAACACGACAAGATCCTGGGCTGGGAGAGGCAGATGCTGGCCCACATCGACGTGCCGTACCGAGTGATCGACGTCGCCGCAGGCGATTTGGGTTCATCGGCGGCGCGTAAGTTCGACTGCGAGGCGTGGGTGCCCACGCAGCAGGCTTACCGCGAACTCACCTCTACCTCCAACTGCACCACCTTCCAGGCGCGACGGCTGGCGGTGCGTTACCGGGACGAGAACGGCAAGCCGCAGACCGCCGCGACCCTCAACGGCACCCTCGCCACCACCCGCTGGCTGGTTGCGATTCTGGAGAACCATCAGCTGCCCGATGGCAGCGTGCGGGTGCCCGCGGCGCTGGTGCCCTTCGTCGGAACCGAAGTGTTGGAGCCCACATGAGCAGGATGCTCGACATCGACCTTGATGAGCTGCGTACCTGGTTCGGATTCGGGGTGGCGGGGAACTTCGCCGGCCATCTCGAACAAGCGGGGGAGTCTGCCGACTTCGTGAACGTCGCGTCGAACGGCATTGCGCCCAAGGGGATCTTCCCGTGGTATGTACCCCGTGACGACGGCTTCCTGGGGCAGTTTCCGCTCTCGCAGGACGAGACGTTGCTGCCCGAGAGTGACACCCCGTTGAACCTGCAGATCGAACCCGAGGTGGGGTTGGCGTGCCGAGTGAACTGGCGCGGCGATGTCGTGGCCTCGCTGGAGCCGTTCGCGCTGGGTGCCTTCAATGATTGCTCGATCCGACGACCCAACGCCGCTAAGATCAGTCACAAGAAGAATTGGGGTCCTGCGTCCAAAGGTGTCGCGCGACAGTTCTTTGAGGTCTGCGATCTCACCCCGGACGGGCCCACCGCGACCCTGCGGCTGAACTGTCACCTGCACACCGCGGACGGTCAGGAGCACGAGTACGGCGTGGATAGTCCGCTGCTCGGATACTCCTATTACGGCGAGGTGCTGCTGGACTGGATCACCGAGCGGCTGGACAACCAAAAAGGCTCGCCGGATACGCCGTTGGAGGATGTGGGTGCGCTCATGGTGGCGGCCGGGCACCCCCAGCACGTGCTGATCGGCATCGGGGCGACCAAGTACACGCCGTTGGGCGAATCCACCTATTTGCAGGCTGGCGACGAGGCCGTGGTTCGTGTGTACAGCACCGAATTCGATGCGGTGTCCGAGCTGCGGCAACGGGTGCGCGCCGTCCACTAGGCGGGGCGCATTGTGACGATCACCGGCGCCAAGTCGGGAATCGAGCGGCTGACGCCGCTGGGGTGTTTCGAACACGGGGGCCGCACCTTCATCGTGAGATCCAACGGCGGGCAGGAGGGACCGCCGTCGCGGGTGTTCAACCTGCGCGTCAACCTACGATGCTGTTGTGCGCGAGCTGGATTCGACCGAGCGTGACGAGATGTTCCCGGTGCTGGTGGCGCGCTAGTCCAGCTTCCTGGACCGCAGCTCGTGGCCCTTGGAGGTCAGGCAACGCCCGTTCTCAAGGTTCCAATCCCAACCATGCAGGTTGCAGGTGAGGGTTTTCCCTTCCACCACACCGAATTTCGACAGGTCAGCTTTCAGATGCGGGCACCGGCGCTGGATCTCCCAGCCAGCCAGCGCGATCGAGGCGCTGTCGTCGTGAGCCTCGGCGAACCAGCCATCGGCGTAGGCGATGCGCTCGTCGGTAAGGCATTTGAAGAAGGTGTATAGGTATTCGTTGTAGCCACCGACACGCCAGGCTTTGAATCGGGTGGACAAGAAGATGGTGTTCACCCAATCCGGCTCGTCATCCCGCAATACTGTCCGCACCAGTTCGGGTGCGATCCCGAATCCGTAGCGGAACTTCTCATTGGGAATCGGTTCACGGACAATCCGTTTCGGAAAATCGAGTGCCACCGTCTCGTCTCCCATGCGCAGCTCGACGGGATAGCCGATGCCGTCGCAGATCTGATCGGTTTGCGCCATGATCGGCTCGAGTTTGGCGCGCAGCGGTCCCAATAGTGGTTCGCCCTCGGCGGGCGCCCAGGAGGTCTTCTCGGCGGCCAGCACGGGGGCCATCCGTTGGGCGTATTCCTCGATGTAGGCGGCCTTGCCGGCGCCGAAGATGTGTTCGGCTTCCTCGTCGGAAACCGGGTGTGTCAACGAATTCAGTTCGGAACCCGTGAAATCGGCGACGGTGCCGGGGATCATCAGCAGGCCCTTGTCGTGGCCGTGCTGGCGCATCTGGTCTAGGAACACCAGCTGGTCCGGGAAGATGTTCGCCGGATCGTCATGGTCGTCGTTGAGGTCGCGCAACTCTGCGTCCAGGAAACACGGCGGCCCCGCGGAGGGGATCACCCAGGTGGCGGCCACCTGCGCGATGTACTGACGACACCTGTCCATTCCGCGTTGCCGCTTCTGGGTGCCGAAGGCCTCCTTGGCGCGGGCGGGCATGTCGTAGACCATCGGATACCAGATGGCCCCCGAGTACTGCAGCATGTGCACATCGACATGCCCGAACTCTTGGGCCAGTACATCCAGGTCGACGGGGCGGGCATCGTTCATGTTGAAAACGGTGGTGGTGCCGTCGGACACCACCAGCCCGGAGTCGCCGATGGGCCCGTCGGCAGGGGCCCGCATTGCGATGATCATGATGTCCAGCTCGCCCTTGGGGCCACTTACCCGATGCTTCACCGAGTCCTCGGTCTCGACGAAGGTGTGGAATCCCAGGCCCTGGAGCTCACGCTCTAGATCGGGCACCGGGTAGTCCGGCAGCAGCACCACCGCGTCCTTGTTGACGTGCTCGGTCAGATTCTTCGGGTCGTAGTGGTCCTTGTGCAGATGAGAGACGTAGAGGTAGTCACAGTTTCCGAACCGGTCCCAATCCAGGGTGCTGTTATCGGGGAACGGGAACCACGAAGCGAAGTACGCGGGGTTGACCCAGGGGTCGCAGAGGATGCTGCCCGCCGCGGTCTCGATGAAGAATCCGGCATGGCCGACACTGATGACTCGCATGGCTCCTAGCCTATCGAGCTGGGATTTCGGTAGCCAAAAGCGCGGACGGGCGCATAGGTCCGCTGTTTTTCCGCCGAAATCCCCTTGTATAGGGAACCTACGTAAAGTTGGGAGTGTGTCCACCCCCGATGGCCTTACCGCCGATGTTCTGACTGTGATCGCGCGGCTCAACCGCTGGGTATCTAGTCACGCCGAACTGCCGGTGCCCACCGGGCAGGCGCGACTGCTCGCCCTTGTCGGGGAGATGGAGGACGCGCGGATCTCGGATCTGGCGCAGGCTGACCACTGCAGCCAGCCCACCATGACCGTGCAGTTGAAGCGGTTGCAGGACGTCGAGTACGTCGAGCGCCGTGTCGATCCGGCCGACAAGCGGGCGCAACGTATCACGCTGACCGTCGCGGGCCGTGAGGCGCTGGCGGCCATGCGTGCCGAGCGCCAGGGCGTTCTGGATCCGTGGCTGAGCACGCTGCCTGCCGGCGAGCAGCGCACCCTGGCCGAGGCGGCACGGATTCTGGAGGGCCTTACCCGGCGGATGGCGGCACAGTCCAGCCGATCACCAATGACCGATGAAGTACTTGAGCACGGCGAGGGAAGGCCCGCCTAGCACGGCGATCACCGCAGCGGCGGCCATCGGACTCAAGGCGATCACCGGCACCGAACCAATTGCCGCGCAGCGTAGTCCGTTCATTAGGCCTCGAATAGGTGCCGTAGATAGGCGCGTGGATCGGTCAGGAAGCGCTGCCAATGCCCGACCATTTCCAAGTCTGCCCACTCCCGTTGCTGCACACCGCCGTCACCGAACTCAAGAATGGTGGCGCCCGGGAATGCCGCCAGCACCGGCGAGTGGGTGGCCATGATGACCTGCGAACCGGTGGCCACCACACTGTCGAGCATGGCCATCAACTGCAGCGACGAGGTGAAGGACAGGGCGGCCTCGGGCTCATCGAGGATGAACAGCCCGCGTTCCATGTCGCGTTCGGCCAGGAATGCCAGGAAGGACTCCCCATGCGAGCGCTCGTTCAGTCTGCCGTCGAAGATCTGTTCCGGGGTGTGTCCGTCGACTGTGGTGAACAGCTGATGCATCGCCTCGGCGCGCAGGAAGCACCCTCCGCTGGGTCGTGGATGCTCGGCGTCGAGGGTGAACGTCCAGTACAGGTCGGTGTCTTCGTCGCTGGATCGTGCGCCCCAATGCTTTACGGCGGCAGGAAGTTTCCAGCGCCAAGAGGATGCCAGCGCCTCTAGGAAGGTCGACTTGCCCGAGCCGTTCTCCCCGACGATCACGGTGACACCGGTGGTCAATCGCACGGGCGCGGTCGCGATGTGGGCTATCGCGGGAATCTTCACATACCAAGCATCTGGCTGTTTTTCACGATTGATCGCGATCTGATGCAGGATCACTCGTCGATGGTATCGAGATATCGCGTTCTCTACTGATGAGATATGTCGCGTCAAACCTTCTGAAAACAGAACGCTTCTCTCGTTAGAAACCGTTGGACCTGCGGTTTCTTGAGATCTACGGTTGAGGCATGACCTTGAAGACGCGGCTGACCGACCGCTTCGGCATCGAGCATCCGGTGGTTCTGGCACCGATGGACGACGTGGCCGATGCATGCCTTGCGAGCGCTGTCAGCGCTGCGGGTGGGCTCGGGTTGCTCGGCGGCGGCTACGCGGACCAGACCTGGATCCGTCATTAATTCGACCAGGTGACCGCTGCGGTCGGATGCGGATTCATAACCTGGACGCTGAAGGGAAACGAGCAGGCCCTGGACCACGCGCTGGAACGAAACCCCGCCGCCGGTGTCACGATGATCTGCCAGGTGCACACCGTCCGGCAGGCACTGCGGGCCGTTGAGGTGGGTACCGTCGTCATTGCCGCTCAAGGAGGAGAAGCAGGCGGACACGGAGCAGGGCAACGATCGACATTCACCCTGGTGCCCGAGATCGCCGACCTGGTGGCGAGCACCGCGCCGCAGGTCTTGGTGCTGGCGGACGGAGGCGAGACGGGACACGATTTCGGGGATGTTCACCGGCCCTGTCGGAATCGTCACCGGTCCAGTCTGCCGGTCGTGGGCCGGCGAGTAGCGTGCCGGAGGTGAACCTCAATGACTTCCAAGCGCTCTACGACTTGTCGGGCCGTACCGCCATCGTCACCGGCGGTACTCGGGGAATCGGCTATGCGATCGCCGAAGCCCTCGGTGCCTGCGGGGCATCGGTGGTGGTGTCGAGCCGCAAGGCAGACGCCTGCACCGCCGCGGCGAAGGAACTCCAGGACAAGGGATATCGGTCGCTCGGTGTGCCCGCTCATATGGGCGATCTCGGTGATATCGATGCCTTGGTGGACAGCACGGTCGACGAGTTCGGGGGCGTCGATATCGTCGTCAACGCAGCAGCCAATCCGGTCACGCAGCCCATGGGGGGCTACACCCCGGAGGCGCTGGGCAAGTCGTTCGACGTCAACGTGCGCGGGCCGGTGTTCCTGGTGCAGGCCGCGCTGCCGCATCTGACCGCCAGCGAGCACGCGTCGGTGCTCAACGTGGTGTCCGTGGCGGCATTCCAGTACGTGCCGATGCTCTCGATGTACGCGGCCATGAAGGCCACGCTGATGTCGTTCACCCGGTCGATGGCCGCTGAGTACACCGGTCGCGGCATCCGGGTGAATGCGCTGGCACCCGGCACCGTCGACACCTACATGTTGCGGCAGAACCCACAGGAGATCATCGACGCGATGGCCGCGCAGTCCTTCATGGGCCGTGTGGCGCACACCGACGAGATGATCGGCCCGGCGCTGTTGCTGCTGTCGGACGCCGGTTCTTTCATCACCGGGCAGGTGATCGTCGCCGACGGTGGTGGTGGCGTGCAGCGCTAGGTGGGTATCGAGTGTGCAAGCTGGACCTTCAGCGCTAGGCTCGTCATGTGGAGCCTGTCTATGGAACGGTGATCGGGCTTGCTCGCACCGTCTGGGCCATTCAGGGCCTGAAATTCACCGTTACCGGTGTTGAGAACCTGCCGACTGAGGGCGGGGCGGTGGTGGCGATCAACCACACCGGCTACATGGATTTCACCTTCGCCGGGCTGCCGGCGTTCCTTCAGAAGAAGGGGCGCAAGGTGCGGTTCATGGCGAAGAAGGAAACCTTCGACAACAAGATCACCGGCCCCATCATGCGGGGTTGCCGGCATATCTCGGTGGACCGCGTCGACGGTTCTGCCTCCTATGGCGAGGCGGTCCAGAAGCTCAAGGCGGGTGAACTCGTCGGGGTGTACCCGGAGGCGACCATCAGCCGCAGCTTCGAGATCAAGGAGTTCAAGAGCGGCGCCGCACGGATGGCGATCGAGGCCGGCGTGCCGATCGTCCCGCACATCATCTGGGGCGCTCAGCGCATCTGGACCAAGGGGCACTCCAAGAACCTTGGGCGCACCAACACACCGATCTCGATCGCGGTGGGTGCACCCATCCCGCCGACGCTGCCCGTCTCGGAGCTCACCGCGCTGCTGCATGCCCGCATGCAGCACCTGCTGCTGGAGGTGCAGGACGATTACGGCCCGCACCCGGCCGGTGAGTACTGGGTGCCGCATCGGCTGGGTGGGTCCGCGCCGACACTTGCCGAAGCCGCGCAGTGGGATGCCCAGGACGCTGCTGAGCGCAAGGCACAGCGCGCCGTACGCGAGGCCGAAAAGCAGGCCCAAAAGGATGGGGCACAGAAAGAAAACTAGATGGAACCGGTTTACCGACTCCTCGAAATCACAGCCCGTACGGCGGTCTTCCTCACGGGGACGACGATCAGATATCGAGGTCTGGAGCAGGTCCCATCCAGCGGTGGAGCGGTCATCGCGATCAACCACACGAGTTATGTCGACTTCCTCCCCGCAGGTCTGGCGACAGTACGCGCGGGACGGAGGTTGCGGTTTATGCTCAAGGCAGAGATGCAGGAAGTACCCGTCATGAACTTCCTGATCAAACACGCCAAAGCGATTCCCGTGGATCGCAGCGCGGGCCATGGCGCCTACGAGGCCGCGGTCGAGAGCCTGCGTGGCGGCGAGATCGTCGGGGTGTATCCGGAGGCGACCATCAGCCGCAGCTTCGAGATCAAGGAGTTCAAGAGCGGCGCAGCGCGGATGGCCCATGAGGCGGGAGTACCGATCGTGCCGCTCATCGTCTGGGGTGCCCAACGTATCTGGACAAAGGATCATCCAAAAGATTTGGGCCACAACAAGATCCCGGTGAATGTCGTGGTCGGCGCACCGCTGCGCGGCTCCGCGGATTTCGAGCGCACCACGGCCGAATTACACGACGCCATGGAGCAACTGCTCACCCAGGCGCAGCAGGACTATCCCGGTGAGCCGGGTGCGCACTGGTTGCCGAGGCGTTTGGGCGGTAGTGCTCCCACACCAGAGGAGGCCGCTGTGCTGGACCGTGTGGAACTAGCCGAACGTGCCCGCAAGAAGGCCCACAAGAAGACAGATCCGGGGCGCGCATGAACCCTCCCGCCCTGATCGCCTCCGATGTGGACGGGACGCTGATCGATTCCGATGAGATCATGTCCGCGCGTACCCGTGCGGTCATCACCGCCGCGGTCGAGTCCGGCGCCGGGTTCATCCTCGCCACCGGCCGTCCGCCCCGGTGGATCACCCCTGTTGTCGACGCCCTCGGTTTCGCGCCGATCTCGGTGTGTGCCAATGGATCCGTTCTGTACGACGCCGACAGCGACCGGATCATCTCGGCAGCCACGCTCGGGGCGCAGGAGCTGGCCGTGCTCGCCGAGGTGGCGCAGGCGGCCATTCCGGGGGTCGGGCTTGCGGTGGAGCGGGTCGGCCGCAGCGCGCACGACGCGGCAACACCCCAGTTCGTCAGCTCACCCGGCTACGAACACGCCTGGCTGAACCCGGACAATACCGAGGTTTCCCTGGAGGATCTGCTGAGCTTTCCCGCGGTGAAGCTGTTGGTGCGCAAGGCCGGAGCCCACAGTTCGGAGATGGCCAAGGTCCTGGCGCCCCTGGTGCGCGAGGCCGGTGCGGCCATCACCTATTCCACGGACAACGGGCTCATCGAGGTGATGCCGACCGGAATCAGCAAGGCCAGTGGAATCGCGGTAGTAGCGGAACATGCTGGTGTGCAACCCGAATCGATCATCGCCTTCGGTGACATGCCCAACGACGTGGACATGCTGCGCTGGGCGGGGCATGGGGTGGCGATGGGCAACGCGCACCCGGATGCGCGTGCCGCCGCCAATGAGGTGACTGCCACCAACAACGATGACGGCGTGGCCAAGGTTCTCGAACGCTGGTGGGGCTGAGACGCTGCTTGTCGTGGAGCGCTAGCCTGCGGGCGCGAACTGTTCGACCGGGGGCGGTGGCGGAGGTGCCGCGGGAGCCGCCGGGGCCGAGAACTGCTCGGGCAAGGCGTTCTGGGCCACCGGCGCCACCCCCAGGATCTCGCGGGTCTCTCCGTTGATCACGCTCGACACCCGGCCGCTGGCCCGGTCATAGATCAACGAGCCGTTCTGGAAGTTCTGCACGATGATGTTGGGTTCGCCGACCTCGTCGGTCACTGGCAGGCCTAGCGGTCCACGTTCGAAATCTGTTTCGGCCCAGGCGTGATAGATCGCGCCGACGACGGGGTGGGTGCCGGCTCCGGGCGAGAAGTACATCGCGCCGTTGCGGAAGGTGGCGAAGCGGGAGTCGCCGAGCGCCTGTTGCTCGGTCGAGGTGGGTGCGCCGAGGGAACCGTCGGTGCCGCCGAGCCGCATCCAGGTGTCGTAGATGGCGCCGCCGCGCATCGCGTCCACCAAATCGGGCGGATCGCCGTTGGCCGCGCCGGCCGCGATATCGCGCAACCGGGGCATCAGGCGGTATGCGGCCTCACCCGGGCATTCGGTGTTGCCGACATCGCGGTGGGTGAAGATCGTTGGGAGCGTGACGACTTTCCCTCCGGGCACGGTGGTGAACGGCCCGCCCTCGGAAGCCAGGTCCACCTGTCCGCGCGGATCCACCCCGGCGAGCCGCAGGCGCCAGCCCAGCATGCGACCGGCGGATTGCAGCATGGCGGGGGAGGGTTCGTCGCGGGTGAAGTCGCCGATCAGTGCCAGGCCCCAGCTGTGTTCGTTGAATCCGCCGGTGTGTGCGCCTTGCACATTGTTGGTGATACCGCCGGAGCGCCCCTCGAAGATCTGCCCGTATTTGTCCACCAGGACGTTGTAGGCGATGTCGCACCACTTGAGGGTTTTGGTGTGGTACGCGTAGATGGCCCGGATGATCGCGGCGGAGTCGTATGGGGTGTAGTTGTTGCTTCCGGCGGTGTGGTGGACCACGCCCGCGCGTACATCTTTGTTGTAAACCGCTGGGCAGCGGTCTGATTCGTTGGCACCCCACTGGGCGCGGGTGATGATCCGCGGCCCTGCTTGAGGCAGTGCCACCGGTGCCGACCAGCGTTCCTCGAATCGCGCCCCGTCCGGCGGTGCCAGTTTGGGGCTGATCAGGATGGCGTCGAGTCCCGTGGTCAGTGGCTGCTCGATGCTTGCGGGCCGATAACCCAAACCGGGGTCGGCCGGTGCTCGCCCACCCTCGGCCTGGGGCGGCTTCACGTTGGTGCCGTACTTCGGCTGCACCGCGATCTGTGCGGAGTGGGCGGAGCCGACGAAGACCGGCTCGGTCGCCGCGGGGATTCCTTTGTGCTCGGCGGTCGGATCGCCGGATTCGACGGGGTCGAGCTCGTACCACCGCCCCCAGCTGCCATCGATCTGCTGTGCCCGCACGGACACGTCGACGGACGCGAGGTCCTCGCCGCGCACGGCGACGAGGCTAAAGGAGTCGGCCTGCTGGATGTCGTGCACGGTGGCCGGAGTGTTCGGACCGGGCAGCCCGACCTCAGCGGTCAGGACGTCATGGGTCGCGGCATTCTGTAGTGACTGCGAGGTGATGGCAGTTTCTTCGGCCTGCTCGGACGTGATGTGATCGACCACGCTGACGGTCATCACCGTCGCGGTCGCGGCAACGGCCAGCGCAAGCTGCCGTCTGACCGGCATCTTGCTGACTCGTATGGACACGTCGTCTCTCCTGGATCACACCGGACATGCCGCACGGAGCGACATGACCGCCAGGAATGTTACGTATGAGACAAATGTGACTAGTGATTCGACACGCGCCAATGTTGATCTTGGTGTTTGGCGGGTTGATCATGCGCAACGGCACCGCAGAGCCTCTGTGCCCTGCGGTGCCGTTTCGCTACCTAGCTTTGTGTGTCGGACTAGCCGGCCGGAGGCGGAGCCGCCGCGGAGGCGGCCGCCGGGATAGCGCCCTTGATCAGGTCAACCGCCTGGGTGATGCCCAGCTGGTTGATCGCACCCATGGCGTCGCTGATCAGGCTGTTGCCGCCGCCCAGTCCGCTGCCGCCGCCGAGTGCGCTGGGCGAGCCGAGGCCCGCCAGCGAGGGATCGGCCAGTGCCGGGTTGGTCAGGCCTGTGCCCAGCGCGGGGTTCGGCGTGATCGGGACTTCACCGCCGGGGGAGGTGAGCCCAGCGGCCGGATCGGTCAGCGCCGGGTTCACGCCCGTCGCACCGGTACCCGCGGCAGGAGTCAGGCCCGGAGTGCTGGCGGGAGCGGCCGGATTGGTCAGGCCAGGGTTGGTCAGCGCCGGATCGGTGAGACCCGGTGTGGTGGACCCGCCGGGGCTGGTGAGGCCTGGGTTGGTCAGGGCGGGGTTCGTCAGTGACGTCGACGGGCTGGTCAGACCGCCCGGCGTGGTCAGGCCACCGGGGGAGAGCGCCGGGTTGGCGCCGCCGAGGCTGCCGAGCCCGCTACCGCCCAAACCGGGGATGTTGAGACCGGACAGCCCGGGGATCTGCACGCCGAACTGTGACGTCATCTGCTGAACTGCGCCCATGACCTCTCCGGGCAGGTCCGACACGATCGCGGCCTGCACGAATTCCTGCTGTGAAGGCGCCGGTGCGGCAGCCTGGGTCATGTTGGTCGCGAGGGCGATGGCAAACGGACTTGCGACGGCCAGCGCGGCGACCGAGCTCAAGGCTGTCGAAAGCCGGCGGCGGCGACGATTAGGCACGGAAGTCTCCTCAATATCGGGTCGATCACTTATGGTGTTCTGTGTTTTTGCTGGTCTTGCTGTTCTTGCCACGGAATTTCCCGCGGGTGTCGGATCGGCGGATCGGCACCGGAACCGACGCCTTCGATGGTAACCAGAGTTACGGATGTGACTAATGGGGCGAAATCAAATCGTGAGCTAATCGCGACCGGATTCGTATCTGCGAATACCGGCGCACTGGTTCGTTCCGGGTCGGATGTCGCTGTCAGGGGCTTGCGGTGCCGGTCCAGTACCCTGACTGCACGTGACCGGAGAAAACCAGCAGTGCGACCTGATCGTCGTCGGATCCGGGTTTTTCGGGCTCACTATCGCCGAGCGCGCCGCGACTCAACTGAACAAGCGAGTGCTGGTCGTCGAGCGCCGCCACCACATCGGCGGCAATGCTTACTCGGAGCCGGAGCCCCAGACGGGCATAGAGGTGCACAAGTACGGTGCCCACCTGTTCCACACCTCCAATAAGAGGGTTTGGGACTACGTGCGGCAGTTCACCGAGTTCACCGGGTACCAGCACCGCGTGTTCGCGATGCACAAGGGGCAGTCCTACCAATTCCCGCTGGGCCTGGGTTTGGTGTCGCAGTTCTTCGGCCGGTACTTCACCCCCGACGAGGCCCGCGCGCTCATCGCCGAGCAGGCCGCCGAGATCACCACCGCTGACGCCACGAACCTCGAGGAAAAGGCGATCTCCCTGATCGGGCGCCCCCTGTACGAAGCGTTCGTCAAGGCCTACACCGCCAAGCAGTGGCAGACCGACCCCGTGGACTTACCGGCTGCCGTCATTAATCGCTTGCCGGTGCGCTACACCTTCGACAACCGGTACTTCAACGACACCTACGAGGGTCTGCCCGTCGACGGGTATACCGCGTGGCTGCAGAACATGGCCGCCGATGACCGAATCGAGGTGCGTCTGGATACCGATTGGTTCGGGGTCCGGGACGATCTTCGCGGGGCGAACCCATCAGCCCCGGTCGTGTACACCGGACCTCTGGATCGCTACTTCGGTTATGCTGAAGGTCGATTGGGCTGGCGCACACTGGATTTCGAGGTCGAGGTGTTGGAGACCGGAGACTTCCAGGGCACCCCGGTGATGAACTACAACGACGCCGACGTGCCATACACGCGGATCCACGAGTTCCGGCATTTCCATCCCGAGCGGGCCTATCCGACCGACAAGACCGTGATCATGCGGGAGTTCTCGCGGTTCGCCGAGGGGAACGACGAGCCGTACTACCCGATCAACACAGAATCCGATCGTTCTATCCTGGCCGCCTACCGTGCCCGCGCGAAGCAGGAAACAGCTTCGGCGAAGGTGCTGTTCGGCGGCAGGCTGGGTACCTATCAATATCTCGACATGCACATGGCGATCGCCAGTGCGCTGAACATGTATGACAACGTGCTCGCGCCGCATCTGGCCGACGGTGCACCTTTGTCCGGAGGTGACGACGATGAGTGATATTCCATTCGGCCCCATTGATTCGACCGAATCGCGTGCGGTGAGCCTGCTGTCCCGGGTGATCCTGCCCCGACCGGGTGAACCGCTGGACGTACGCAAGCTCTACATCGTCGAGTCCGACACCAATGATAAGCGTGCGCATGCACCCACCCGCACCACGCTGGAGATCGGCGCGGAATCCGAGGTGTCGTTCGCGACCTACTTCAACGCCTTCCCGGCGAGTTACTGGCGCCGCTGGTCGACGCTGGAGAACGTGGTGCTTCACATCGAGCTGTCCGGCGCCGGCCGCGTCGATGTATACCGGACTAAGGCCACCGGCGCGCGAATCACGGTGGGCGGTACTCAGTTCAGCGGTGCGAACGCCGTGATCGAGTTTGAGATCGGGCTGGACGCTTTCGAGGACGGCGGCTGGATTTGGTTCGACATCACCACCGACACCGAGGTCGCCGTGCACAATGCGGGTTGGTACGCCCCGACCGCCGCACCCGGACAGGCCAGCATCACCGTGGGGATCCCGACCTTCAACCGCCCCGGAGACTGTGTGAACGCCCTCAAGGCGCTCACCTCGGATCCCCAGGTGGACAAGGTGATCACCGCTGTCATCGTTCCCGACCAGGGCACCAAGAAGGCCAAGGACCATCCCGAGTGGGCTGCCGCGGCTGAGCCCCTTGGTGACCGGCTCCGGGTGTTCGACCAGCCGAATCTCGGCGGCTCGGGCGGCTACAGCCGGGTCATGTACGAGGCGCTCAAGAACACCGACTGCGAGCAGATCCTCTATATGGACGACGACATCCGCATCGAGCCGGACTCGATTCTGCGGGCGTTGGCGCTGAGTCGATTTGCCAAGTCCCCCATTCTGGTCGGCGGCCAGATGCTCAACCTGCAGGAGCCTTCGCACCTGCATGTGATGGGTGAGATGGTCAACCGCGACAACTTCATGTGGACCAGTGCGCCGTTCGCCGAATACGACCACGATTTCGCCGAGGAGCCGTTGTCGGAATCGCCGGAACTGCATCGGCGCATCGACGTCGACTACAACGGCTGGTGGATGTGCATGATCCCCCGCGCTGTTGCCGAGGAGCTGGGCCAGCCGCTGCCCCTGTTCATCAAGTGGGATGACGCCGAGTACGGGATCCGCGCGAACGCACACGGCTACGGCACGGCATCCATGCCGGGCACCGCGATCTGGCACATGGCCTGGAGCGACAAGGACGACGCCATCGACTGGCAGGCCTACTTCCACCTGCGAAACCGACTGGTAGTGGCTGCATTGCACTGGGACAACCCGATCCGCGGTCTGCTGGCCAGCTCGGTGAAGGCCACCCTCAAGCATTTACTGTGCCTGGAGTACTCTACGGTCGCCATCCAGAACCAGGCCATCGACGACTTCCTGGCAGGGCCCGAGCACATCGCCTCGATCCTGGAGTCGGCACTGCCCGACGTGCGCAAGATGCGCCAGGCGTACCCGGATGCCGTGGTGCTCCCGACCGCCACCTCACTGCCTAGCCCGTCCGGTCGGCGCAAGGTGCACAAGCCACCGGTCTCCTTGCCCGCCATCGGATTCCGCCTTTCGCGGGGCGTGATTCACCAGCTGAAGAAGGAGAATCCCGAGCACCACGTGCGTCCCGAGCTGAATGTCGCGACGCAAGACGCCCGTTGGTTCCTGCTGTGTCGTGTCGACGGCGTGACCGTAACCACCGCCGATGGGCGGGGTGTGGTGTACCGCCAGCGTGACCGCGCCAAGATGTTCGAGTTGCTGCGCGCGTCCGCTCGTCGCCACCTGCAGCTGATGCGTAATTTCAACAAGATGCGCAAGACCTACCGCAACGCACTACCGACGCTGACCAGTAAAGAGCAGTGGGAGAACATCCTTGGGATCGACACGGACGTTCAGGCGGCGGTTCCCGGGGTGAGTGCGTGACCGCGGATGAGTCCCCCACGCGCGGGAGTGAGCCCCAGCTTGGGGTGGATCGACCGCTGCCGGGAGAGGTCACCGCACCTCAGGGAGAGACCGCGGTTCTCGTCGCCGTGCAGTCGGCCCTTGCCGGGCGCCCGGGTGTTCTCAGCACCGCGCGCGGCCTCTCACATTTCGGTGAGCACAGCATCGGCTGGGTGGCCGCCGCGCTGATCGGCGCCGCCATCAACAGGCGAGACAAGCCCCGTCGGCGCAGCTGGCTGGCGGCGGGCGCCGGAGCCTTTGGCGCGCACGCAGCCTCGGTGATCATCAAACGCCTGGTGCGTCGTCGTCGTCCGAGCCACGAGGCGGTTCGGGTGAACGTCGGTACCCCGAGCCGTCTGAGTTTCCCGTCGTCGCACGCCACCTCGACCGCGGCAGCGGCGGTGCTCTTCGCGCCGTTGACCGGGTTGCCGTTGCCCGCCCTGCTGATTCCGCCGATGGCGTTGTCGCGGTTGGTTCTTGGCGTGCACTACCCCACAGATGTGGCAGCCGGCGCCGCGCTGGGTGCGTTGATCGGTGCAGCGGTTCGTCGGGCCGATACTCGCCTGGCAGTGCTCAAGGAGGAGCAGCGATGAGTGAGGAAGCGCCTGTGAGCGGGAAGGACCCCCAGGCCCCGACCACGGGCCCGCCGAAGAGTCTCGCTTCGGGGATCGTGAAGGCGGTGCGCCCGCGCCAGTGGGTGAAGAACATACTGGTTTTCGCGGCGCCGCTGGCAGCACTCGGTGACATCGCGCCGCATGACTACCGCGCGGTCTTCACCAAGGTCGCGATCGCTTTCGTGGTGTTCAGCATGGCGGCCTCGTCGATCTACCTGATCAACGACGCGCGTGACGTCGAGGCCGATCGGCAGCACCCCACCAAGCGATTCCGCCCGATTGCCGCCGGGATACTGCCTGTGCCGGCCGCCTATGGGCTTTCGGTGGTGTTGGCCGCCGGATCCTTGGCCATCGCGTCACAGGTCAATTCGAATCTCGTCGTCGTCATCGCGATCTACATCGCGATCCAGTTGGGATACTGCTTCGGCCTGAAACACCAGCCGGTCATCGACATCTGCATCGTGTCCTCGGCCTATCTCATTCGTGCGATCGCCGGTGGTGTGGCTGCCGGTGTGTATCTGTCGCAGTGGTTCTTGCTCATCATGGCCTTCGGGTCGCTCATGATGACCGCAGGCAAGAGGTATGCCGAATTGCAGATCGTGGAAAAGACCGGTGCCAAGATCCGCAAATCGCTTGAGGGCTACACCGCCAGCTACTTGCGTTTCGTATGGACCCTGGCGGCAACGGCGGTGGTGGTCTGTTACGGGCTGTGGGCTTTTGAACGTGACCACCGCGCCGGATCCTGGTTCGTGGCATCGATGATCCCGTTCACCATCGCGGTATTGCGCTACGCGGTGGATGTCGACGGGGGCGAGGCCGGCGAGCCCGAGGAGATCGCGCTGGGTGACAGGGTCTTGCAGTTCCTCTTCGTCGCATGGATCGGATCCCTCGGTGCGGCCTTCTACTTCTCCTAAAACCCAACCCGGTCCGGGCACGAACGGGCTGACCCGCTTCACGGTGTGGGTCAGCGTCCTGACCGTGACCGTGTTGTTCGGTTGGGGAGCCTGGCAGCGGCGCTGGATTGCCGATGACGGGCTCATCGTGTTGCGCACCGTGCGAAATCTGCTGGCGGGCAATGGGCCCGTGTTCAACAAGGGCGAACGGGTTGAGGCCAACACCTCCATGGTGTGGACCTACCTGACCTACCTGGGCGGCTGGGCGGGGGGAGGCTTGCGCCTGGAATACGTGGCGCTGACCTTGTCGTTGGTGCTCAGCCTGGCCGGCGTCGCCCTGGCCATCCTCGGTACTGCCCGGCTGTACGCGCCGCTGCTCGCCGGGCGCGCGGCAGTCATGGTTCCCGCCGGAATGCTGGTGTATATCGCCATTCCGCCGGCGCGCGACTTCGCGACTTCCGGGCTCGAAAACGGTTTGGTGCTGGCGTATCTGGGCGGGCTGTGGCTCATGATGGTGATCTGGGCGCAGGCGGTGCGCACGCCGGTCACCCTCGATCGGCGCGGCGGCCCGCATCAGCCGGTGGACCCGCGGATCGTCCATCCCGGCCAGAAAGACCAGAAGGACGTTCTCAGCAGGCGGTTCACGATCAGCCTGGCCTTCCTGGCGGGATTGAGCGTGCTGATCCGGCCGGAACTCGCGCTCATCGGTGGCGGCTTCCTGGTGATGATGCTCATCGCCGCCCGTGGATTCACCAGTCGCGTGTGGATTGTGGTGGCCGGTGGCGCATTGCCGATGCTGTATCAGATCTTCCGCATGGGCTACTACGGCCTGCTCGTGCCCAGCACCGCGATCGCCAAGGACGCTTCGGGCTCTAAGTGGGGCCAGGGATTTGTCTACCTGCAGAACATGAATTCGCCCTATCTGATCTGGATACCCGCTGTTCTGCTCATCGCCCTCGGGGTGGGGGCCTACCAGGCCCGCCGCGGCCAGTGGTGGGTGCGTCAGGTGGCGGCGCCCGGCTACGGCTGGTTGGCGCGCCTGGTGCAAAATCCCACGGCGGTGGTCGTTTTCATGCTCGCGAGTGGATTCATCCAGGGTGTGTACTGGATTCGCCAGGGCGGGGACTTCATGCACGCGCGCGTGTTGTTGACCCCGGTCTTCTGTCTGCTTCTCCCTATCTCGGTGGTGCCGTTGGCCGCACCGGACAGTGCTGCCATCACCCCCAAGAAGGCGCGCCTGCTCACCACGGCCTCTATCGGACTATTCGCCGGGATCGTGGGTTGGGCTGTGTGGGTGGCGAATTCACCGGGAATGGGCGGTGACGGCACCAAGGTCACCTACAGCGGGATCGTCGATGAGCGGCGCTTCTACGCGCAGGCGACGGGCGTGGCCCATCCGCTGACCGCTGCGGACTACTTGAACTACCCGAGGATGCGGGCGGTACTGGTCGCGATCGACAACACCCCGGATGGCGCCCTGCTGCTCCCCTCGGGGAACTACGACCAGTGGGATGTCGTGCCGGCCATCCCGCCACCGCCACCGATTCCACACGGTTACCGCGGCCCGCACGCGGTGCTGTTCACCAACCTGGGCATGCTCGGGATGAACCTTGGTCTGGATGTGCGGATCGTAGATCAGATCGGTCTGGCCAACCCGCTGGCTGCGCACACCGCGCGCATCACCGATGGGCGTATCGGTCACGACAAGAACCTCTTCCCGGACTGGATGATCGCCGACGGCCCCTGGCTCAAGCGGTATCCATACATCCCCCGGTACATCGACCAGGACTGGGTGGCCGAGGCTGTCGAGGCGCTCACATGTCCGCAGACCGATGCGATGTTGAACGCGGTGCGCAAACCGCTGTCACTTCGTCTTTTCGCGTCGAACCTGTTGCATTCCTACGAGTTCACCACGTACCGAATCGACCGTGTGCCGCGCTTTGAACTAGCCCGATGCGGTCTGCCGATGCCCAAGCTGGACACCCCCCAGTACACTGGACTTCCGGCAACAGGTCCCTAGACCGTTCTCGTCCAGACCCTCGAAGCGGCCGTTCTGTATCCGATGTGAGATCCCAATTGGGTAACGCCGCGGCCCCGTCATGGCGATACGAAGACGACCTTGTCAGACACTTCAGGCGCAACGTTGCGTGACAGGAGTGACTGTTGTGACTTCACCGAATGAAACGGATGGACCCCAGATGAGCGTGCGTGTGAGAGCCTGCCGCGTGCTGTCGGCCCTGTTAGCGGCGTTTGTGATGCCCGTGTCGATGGCTGCGGCGGTGACGATCAACCCGGCCACCGCGCACGCCTTCTCGCGGGAGGGACTGCCGGTCGAGTACTTGGACGTCTACTCCAACTCGATGGGACGCAACATCCGCGTCGAATTCCAGGGCGGCGGACCGAAGGCGGTGTACCTGCTGGACGGGCTGCGCGCCCAGGATGACTTCAACGGCTGGGACATCAACACCGCGGCGTTCGAATGGTTCTACCAATCGGGGATTTCGGTGGTCATGCCCGTTGGTGGGCAGTCGAGTTTCTACACCGACTGGTATTCGCCGTCGGCGCTGAACAAACAGCCGTACACGTACAAGTGGGAAACATTCCTTACCCAGGAGCTGCCGGCCTATCTCGCCACCAACAAGCAGGTGTCGGCCACCGGCAACGGAGTGGTTGGGCTGTCCATGAGTGGTGGCGCCGCGCTGATCCTGGCCGCCTACCACCCGGCACAGTTCAGATTCGCCGGCTCGCTCTCCGGGTTCTTGAACCCGTCGACGATCTTCATGACCAACGCGATCCGGGTGGCGATGCTCGATGCCGGCAGCTACAGCGTCGACAACATGTGGGGTCCGCCATGGGATCCGGCGTGGCGGCGCAATGACCCCACCGTGCAGGTCCAGGCGTTGGTCGCAGCAGGCACTCGCCTCTATGTCTATTGCGCTCCCGGTGGCTCGACACCGATCGACGAGAACGCCGATGCGGGTGTCGCGCTGAGCGCGAGCAGCTTGGAGTCGTTGGCCGTCAGCGGCAACAAGAGGTTCCAACAGGCGTATGCCGCGGCCGGCGGCAGCAATGCCACATTTGTCTTCCCCTCGTCCGGGAATCACTCCTGGCCGTATTGGGGACAGCAACTGCAGGCCCTCAAGGGTGATCTGATTGCCACGATCAATGGCTAGGGTCCCGGGCACCTTGAAAAGGCCCGCAGGCGCACATGGTGATGGTGCTGCAGGTCCTTTAGATGTGGTTGACTACCGCGCGAGCGTGCGACGGGCGTCCATCAAATCCCTTGGCCTGCGCGTGGGAAATCGATTGAAAAAGATGGGAAAACGAGGTAAATGAAGCTCTTTTCGAAGATGCGTGGTGCCACCGCGCGTCGACTGGCTGTAGTGGCGACGGCCGCGGCCGTGCTGCCGGGTCTGGTCGGTGTTGTCGGTGGTTCGGCGGTTGCGGGCGCCTTCTCGCGTCCCGGGCTTCCGGTCGAGTACTTGCAGGTGCCGTCGGCGTCGATGGGCCGCGAGATCAAGGTTCAGTTTCAGCCCGGTGGCGCCAAGGCCGTCTACCTGCTTGACGGTCTGCGTGCGCGCGATGACTTCAGCGGCTGGGACATCGAGACCACGGCGTTCGAGGACTACTACCAGTCCGGCATCTCCATGGTCATGCCCGTCGGCGGACAGTCCAGCTTCTACGCGGACTGGTACAACCCGGCCAAGGGAAAGGACGGCGTGTGGACCTACAAGTGGGAAACCTTCACCACTCAGGAGCTCCCGGCCTACCTGGCCGCCAACAAGGGCATTTCGCAGACCGGAAACGCAGTCGTTGGTCTGTCGATGGGTGCCTCGGCCGCGCTGACCCTGTCGATCTACCACCCGCAGCTGTTCATCTACGCGGGTGCGCTCTCGGGCTTCCTGAACCCGTCGGACATGAAGTTCCAGATCGGCCTCGCCATGGGTGACGCCGGCGGCTTCAGCGCCTCCGACATGTGGGGCCCGGACAGCGATCCGGCCTGGCGGCGCAATGACCCGTTCCTGAACATCCAGAAGATCATCGACAACGGCACCCGGCTGTGGCTGTACTGCGGTACCGGTGACTCCACGGATCTGGACTCGACCCGCAATGGCTTCGAGAACTTCACCGGCGGTTTCCTCGAGGGCATGGCCATCGGCTCGAACAAGAAGTTCATCGAGGCCTACACCGCGGCCGGTGGTAAGAACGCCCACATCGAGTTTCCTCCGGGCGGTATCCACAACTGGACCTATTGGGGTCAGCAGTTGCGCGCCATGAAGTCTGACATGGTTGCCTACCTGCAGAGCCACTAGGCATAAGCAGTAAAAAGAGCGGTGGTCTCCCGTTATGCGGTGGGTGGCCACCGCTCTTTTACTTCTTCGCCGAGTGGGGTCTCGAGAAAACATCGGTGTGGTTGCGGTGCGCCAACAACCGCCGGACAACGCCGACGGGATGTGTTGACAGGCCACCTGATGTGGTTGACTACCTCGGGAACCCCAGGGACGTCCATCGGGATGTCCATCGGCCTGACATGTGTAACGCCGATAGAAGCAGACGGGATACTGAGGTAATGAAGCTCTTTTCAAACTTGCGCGGTGTGACCGCGCGTCGACTTGCTGTCGCCGCTGCGGCAGCTGCTGTTCTGCCGGGACTTATCGGTGTTACCGGTGGTTCGGCTGTCGCGAACGCGTTCTCGCGGCCGGGTCTCCCGGTTGTGGATCTGCATGTTCCGTCGGCCTCCATGGGCCGCGACATCAAGATCCAGTTCCAGGGCGGCGGCGCCAAGGCTGTCTACCTGCTCGACGGTCTGCGCGCGCGCGATGACTTCAACGGCTGGGACATCGAGACCACGGCGTTCGAGGACTACTACCAGTCCGGCCTCTCTATGGTCATGCCGGTCGGTGGGCAGTCCAGCTGGTACACCGACTGGTACCAGCCAGCCAAGGGCAAGGACGGCACCTTCACCTACAAGTGGGAGACCTTCCTGACCCAGGAGCTGCCCGCGTACCTGGCCGCCAACAACGGTGTGTCCAGGACCGGTAACGCGGTCGTCGGTCTGTCGATGGGTGGCGCGTCCGCCATCACACTGGCCAACTACCACCCGCAGCAGTTCATCTACGCCGGTGCGCTCTCGGGCTTCCTGAACCCCTCGGACATGAAGGGGCAGGTCGGTATGGCCATGGGTGACGCCGGTGGCTTTAGCGCCCAGGACATGTGGGGCCCGGACAGCGACCCGGCGTGGGTCCGCAACGACCCGTTCCTCAACATCGACAAGACGGTGGCCAACGGCACCCGGTTGTGGATCTACTGCGGTAGCGGTGACGCGACCGACCTGGATGCCACGCGTAACGGTTTCGAGAACTTCACCGGTGGCTTCCTCGAGGGCATGGCCATAGGCATCAACAAGAAGTACATCGATGCCTACACCGCCGCTGGCGGCAAGAACGCCCACGTGGAGTTCCCTCCGGGTGGTCTGCACAACTGGACCTACTGGGGCAACCAGCTCCGTGCCATGAAGTCCGACATGGTGAGCTACCTCGGTAGCCACTAGTCATCACTGACAATCGCAAAAGCGGCGGCCACTTCGGTGGTCGCCGCTTTTGTCGTTTCAGGGATCGCCGACGGCCACAATCGAGTAACGAATTCTGTGCTGTGACGATCATTTGCGCAGGTGCGGGTGGCATCGGTTCGGTAGCCTCGCTCGGGGCTCCCGGTACCGTGGAGCAAGCTGCGAGACCGCACGTCACGAACGGCCAGGAGACACATGCCCAAGACCTCGAGTAGTAAACGGCACCGGATTCTCGGTTTGGCCGCGGCGCTGGCCGTTGCCGTCGTCGTCATCCTGGTGATCGCGATCGTCGTGGTCATCGTCCGCAGGCCCGACGACGTCACGCCCCCCGCGGGGCAGGTGACGACGACACCCCCGCTGGCGCGTCCCGGCCAAAAGCCCCGGCCGGCTTTCCAGAGCGCCGACTGCCCCGATGTGCAGGCGCTCATCATCCCGGGTACCTGGGAGTCGTCGCGCACCGACGACCCACTCAACCCGACAGAGTTCCCACGGTCACTGCTGCTGAATGTGTCCCGGCCGATCACCGAGAAGTTCGACAAGGCCCGGCTGGAGACCTGGACGGTGCCGTACACGGCCCAGTTCCACAACCCGTTCGCCAATGACAATCAGATGTCATACAACGACAGCCGCAAGGAAGGCACCGACCGGGCGGTCAAACAGCTCTCCGAGATGTACGACCGCTGCCCGCTCACCAGCTATGTTCTGGTTGGTTTCTCGCAGGGTGCGGTGATCGCCGGTGACATCGCCAACCAGATCGGAAACGGCGAGGGACCCGTCGATCAGGACTTGGTGCTCGGCGTGACATTGATCGCAGACGGCCGCCGCCAGGACGGGGTCGGGCTGTCGCCAGGGCCCAACCCGCCCGGACAGGGTGCCGAAGTCACCCTGGGCGATCTGGGGGTGCTGGATTCCTTCGGTCTAAAGATGTCGGGCCCGCGCCCCGGCGGCTTCGGTGAGCTCAACGATCGCACCAACCAGATCTGTGGAACCGGGGACCTCATCTGCGCGGCGCCGCCGGACGCCTTCAACATCTCCAACCTGGGCAAGACGCTGGACATTCTGTCTGGGGGCGCAGGTGCCCCGGTACACGCGCTGTACGCCACGCCGGAGTTCTGGCAGATCGACGGCCAGCCGGCGACGGTGTGGACCACCAACTGGGCCGAGGGGCTGATCGAGAACGCACCGCACCCGAAGCACGGATGAGCCGCCTGCGTGAAGATCAGGCATTCGGATGAGCCGTTTGTGAGCGTTGATGTCACTTTCACAACGGGGCGCCGAGATATTTGGCGGGCACGGTACGCTCGCCTAAGATTAAGAGAAAGATAAGACTGTAAGCCGTTCGCGGGGTCGAGTGATTTTGGCTGGCCGCCGCCGACCGATAATCTCGTCGCGAATGGCCGCCTGAGCTGCCGTAGTACGCGATTGCCTCTCGGTACGATCATCGAGGATTTGACGTTCGCCCCGGTGTAATGAGCCGCGTGCACCGACTGGTCAGGCCCGCGAAACGCGCACAATGCGCCGGTAGAGGAGAGAAACACACATGGCGTTCGACAATCCGTTCCTCGACTCGGCGGGCCATATCAAGTTCCCCGAGGACGGGAGCATCGTTCGTCACGTCGAGGGCTGGGCAGAATCGGAAGCCGACAGCTTGGCCTACCGATTCCTCGACTTCTCCACCGAGCGCGACGGCGCCTATATCGACATCACCTGGTCGGAGTTCAGTGCACGTAACCGTGCCGTGGCTGCGCGTCTACAGCAGGTGACCAAGCCCGGCGACCGTGTCGCCATCCTGGCTCCGCAGAGTCTGGATTATCTGGTAGCGCATTACGGCGCGTTGTACGCCGGTGCCATCGCGGTACCGCTGTTCGATCCCAGCGAGGCCGGCCACGCGGGCCGTCTCCACGCCGTTCTTGACGACTGCCAGCCCTCCGCGGTGCTGACCACGACCGAGTGCGCCGAAGGTGTCCGCAAGTTTTTCCGGAATCGCCCGCCCAAGGAGCGTCCTCGGGTTATCGCCGTCGACGCGATTCCCAACGATGTGGGCTCCACCTGGATTGAGCCGGTGGCGACTAAGGACACCATCGCGTACCTGCAGTACACCTCGGGCTCGACTCGCGCGCCCGCCGGTGTACAGATCACCCACCTGTCGCTCGCCACCAATCTGTTGCAATTGGTCGACGCGTTGTCGGCAAAGGAGGGCGACGGTAGTCATCGCGGCACTACCTGGCTACCTTTCTTCCACGACATGGGCCTGATCACGGTCATGGTGCCGTCGATGATCGGCCGGTACATGACGGTGATGAGCCCGGCGGCGTTTATTCGGCGCCCCCTGCGCTGGCTGCGGGAAATGGCTGTCAAGGGCGACGATCACAGCGGAACTTTCTCGGCGCTGCCGAACTTCGCCTTCGAGCACTGTGCGCTGCGTGGTGTGCCCAAGGAGGGCGAGCCGCCCCTGGATCTGTCGAACGTGTACTCGATCATCAACGGGTCCGAGCCGGTGTCCACCGCTTCGCTTAAGAAGTTCTGTGATGCGTTCGAGCCCTACGGCTTTGACCCCAAGGCGATTCATCCGTCCTACGGCATGGCCGAGGCCACGCTGTTCGTCTCCTCGACCATCTGGAACACGGAGACGGCGCGCGTGCTGCACGTGGACCGCGCCGAGCTCAACGCCGGGCGCATCGTGCAGGTGGAGCCAGGCTCTGAGAACTCGGTGACCCAGGTGTCCAGCGGCAAGATGGCCCGCGACGAATGGGCAGTGATCGTCGACGGCGCAACAGCCTCCGAGGTGCCGGACGGGCAGATCGGCGAGATCTGGTTGCACGGCAACAATATTGGTTCGGGCTACTGGGGCCGTCCGGAGGAGACCCGCGAGACCTTCCACAATATTTTGAAGTCCCGGATCTCTGAATCGCACGCCGAAGGTGTGACCGACGACGCCAACTGGCTCAACACCGGTGACCTGGGGGTCTGGGTGGACGGCGAGCTGTACATCACCGGCCGCGTCAAGGACCTCATCATCGTCGACGGTCGCAACCACTATCCGCAGGATGTGGAGTACACCGCGCAGGAGGCCAACAAGGCCCTGCGGCCGGGTTACGTCGCGGCCTTCTCGGTGCCGGCCAACCAGCTGCCGCAAGAGGTCTTTGACAACCCGCACGCCGGTTTGAAGTACGACCCGGAGGATTCCTCCGAGCAGCTGGTCGTCGTCGGCGAGCGCAGCGTCGGTGGCCACAAGTCCGACAACCAGGTGGTGGGAGACGATGTGCGCGCCGCCGTGGCGGTGCGCCACGGCGTGACCGTGCGCGACGTGCTGCTGGTTCCGGCCGGCTCGATCGCACGGACCTCCAGCGGCAAGATCGCCCGGCGAGCCGCCAAAACCAGCTATCTGGACGGCAGCCTGCGCGGCGGCTACCAGCAGACCGCATTCCCCGACGACCGGCAGTAGGCGATCACGTATCGCCGTCGCCATCCGATACTCCGGAGATAGGCCTCGAACATGACTGACACGCAACAGGATTCGACATCAGAGACCAAGGCTCCGGAGGCAGCGGCGCCGACGGGTGGCGCCGAGCTGACCGTGCCCGAGATGCGCGAATGGCTGCGCAACTGGATCGCTAAGGCTACTGGGGTGAGCCCCGACCGCATTGACGACTCGGCTCCGATGGTCGAGATGGGTCTGTCTTCGCGCGATGCCGTGGCCATGGCCGCCGATATCGAGGACCTCACCGGAGTCACGTTGACGGCAACCGTCGCCTTCCAGCACCCCACCATCGAATCCTTGGCCACCCGCATCATCGAGGGTGAGCCCGAGGTGCCGGACCTCGGGGAAGAGGATTGGTCGCGCGACCCCAAGGCTGCCGCAGGCGAATTCGATATCGCCGTGATCGGTTTGTCGGTGCGCCTGCCTGGTGACGTCAACACCCCGGGGCAGCTGTGGGAGGCGCTGCTGGAGGGTCGCGACGCCATCACCGATCTGCCGGACGGTCGTTGGGAGGAGTTCACCAGCGAGCCCCGCATCGCCGAGCGCGTCGCGCAGGCCAGCACACGCGGCGGATACCTCAAGGACATCAAGGGATTCGACGCCGAGTTCTTCACGCTGTCGAAGATGGAAGCCGACAACATCGATCCGCAGCAGCGGATGGCCCTGGAGCTCACCTGGGAGGCGCTGGAGAACGCGCGCATCCCGGCGTCGAGCCTGAAGGGCGACAGTGTCGGCGTATACATCGGTAGCTCCAACAACGACTACGGATATCTCTCGGTGGCCGACCCCACCGTCATGCACCCCTATGCCATCACCGGTAACGCGAGTTCGATTATCGCCAATAGGGTGTCCTACTTCTTTGATTTTCGGGGCCCGAGCGTCGCCGTCGACACGGCATGTTCCTCCTCCCTGGTCGCGGTGCATCAGGGTGTCAAGGCCCTGCGTTCCGGTGAGGCCGACGTGGTGGTGGCCGGCGGCGTCAACGCCCTGATCACCCCGCTGGTGACCGTCGGTTTCGACGAGGTCGGTGGTGTGTTGGCGCCGGACGGGCGCATCAAGTCCTTCTCGCAGGATGCCAATGGATACAGCCGCTCCGAGGGCGGCGGCATGCTGGTGCTCAAGCGTCTTTCGGACGCGCGCCGCGACGGTGACCCGATTATGGCGATCATCGCCGGCTCCGCGGTCAACCACGATGGCCGGTCCAATGGCCTGCTGGCGCCCAACCCGGACGCTCAGGCGGAGGTGCTGCGTAAGGCGTACAAGGACGCCGGGATCAACCCCCGCAACGTCGACGTCATCGAGGCGCACGGCACCGGAACCATTCTCGGCGACCCCATCGAGGCCGACGGCCTGGGTCGGGTGGTCGGTCGCGGCCGCGACGCCGAGAAGCCCGCGCTGCTGGGCTCGGCCAAATCGAACTTCGGCCACCTGGAGTCGGCGGCGGGTGCCGCGAGCCTGTCGAAGATCGTGCTGGCGCTGCAGAACAACAAGGTGCCGCCGTCGATCAACTACACCGGCCCCAACCCGTACATCGACTTCGACGCCATCCACCTCAAGGTGGTCGATCAGGTCTCCGAATGGCCGCGCTACAGCGGGCACGCCATCGCCGGTGTTTCCGGGTTCGGCTTCGGTGGTGCAAACGCCCACATCGTGGTGCGCGAGGTGCTGCCCATCGACTTGGTGGAGCCCAGTGACAGCACGGCGCCGGAATCCGAAGATTCCGATGCTGACGGCAAACACGCTGCGGCAGAAGCAGATACCGAAGACGGCGCCGATTTCGGTGCGTCTCGTTTCGACGAGTACGGCGAGTTCGTCGGCGGGTACTCCGACGAGCCCTACGAGCTGCCCGGGCTCACCGACGAGGCCAAGCGTCTCAGGGAAGAAGCGCTTGCGGCCCTGGCTGAGGCAGAACCGGTGACTCCCGTTGTCCCGCTGTTCGTTTCAGGATTCCTGTCCTCGCGCAAGAAGGCGGCAGCGGCCGCGCTGGCCGACTGGATGGAGACCGAGGAGGGCCAGTCCTACTCGTTGGAGTCCATCGGACGCGCGCTGTCGCGCCGCAATCACGGGCGCTCGCGTGCCGTGGTGCTGGCACATGACTTCGACGAGGCCATCAAGGGCCTGCGCGCCGTCGCCGAGGGCAAGCAGAAGCCGTACGTGTACTCCACCGACGGGCCGGTCACCAGCGGCCCGGTGTGGGTCATGGCCGGTTTCGGCGCCCAGCACCGCAAGATGGGCAAGACGCTGTACCTGAGAGATCCGATCTTCGAAGAGTGGATCAACAAGGTCGACGCGTACGTCCAGGACGAGCGCGGTTGCTCGGTCGTCGAGCTGATTCTCGACGACTCCCACGAGTACGGCATCGAGACATCGAACATCGTCATCTTCGCGATCCAGATCGCCCTGGGCGAGGTACTCAAGGCACACGGTGCCCGGCCGTCCGCGGTGATCGGCCAATCGCTGGGTGAGCCGGCGTCGGCGTACTTCGCCGGTGGGCTTTCGCTGCAGGACGCCACCCGTGTCATCTGCTCGCGTGCTCATCTGATGGGTGAGGGCGAGGCCATGTTGTTTGGCGAGTACATCCGCCTGATGGCGTTGGTCGAATACTCCGCCGAGGAGCTCAAGACGGTGTTCGGGGACTTCCCGGATCTGGAGGTGTGCGTCTACGCCGCGCCGTCCCAGACGGTGATCGGCGGCCCGCCCGCACAGATCGACGCCATCGTCGAGCGCTGCGAGGCCGAGGGCCGGTTCGCGCGCAAGCTGCAGACCAAGGGCGCCGGGCACACCTCGCAGATGGATCCGCTCCTCGGCGAGTTCGCGGCGGAGTTGCAGGGCATCACGCCGACGAGCCCGTCTGTCGGAATCTTCTCGACCGTGCACGAGGGAACCTACATTCGGCCGGGCGGGGAACCCGTCCACGACGTCGAGTACTGGAAGAAGGGGATGCGGCACAGCGTCTACTTCACCCACGGCACCCGCAACGCCGTCGACGCCGGCCACACCACCTTCCTGGAGTTGGCCCCGAACCCGGTGGCGCTCATGCAGGTTGGGTTGACCACCATGTCGTCGGGGCTGCCCGACGCACAGCTGATCGCGACCCTCGCCCGCAAGGAGGACGAGGTCGAGTCGATGATCAAGTCCATGGCGCAGCTGTACGTGCACGGCCACGCCCTGGATCCGCGGACGTTGTTCGGCAAGGCGGCCAAGCCGTCGGATTACGCGCCGATTCCGTCGACCGAGTTCAAGCGCAAAGAGCATTGGCTCCCGGCGCATTTCAGCGTCGACGGGGTGACCCGGATCCCGGGCACGCATGTCTCGCTGCCCGACGGCAAGCATGTGTGGGAATGGCAGCCTGGCGCTGCGCAGATCAATTTCCCCGAGCTGGTGAAAGCCGCTGCGGTGTCGGTTCTTCCGGATGCTCAGCTCACCGCGTCCGAGCAGCGTGCCATCGCGGGCGAGGGCTCGACGCTGGTGACCACGTTGTCGCGGCACCCGGGCGGGGCCACCGTGCAGGTGCACGCCCGCATCGGTGAATCGTTCACGCTGGTCTACGACGCGGTGGTGAGTCGGGCCGGGCAGGGCGGCGCGTTGCCGTTCGCCACTGCCGCTGGTGTCGCCACCAACGGCAGCGCCGTGGTGACCGGTGTGCCCGCGGCGGGCACCGCGATCGCTATCGCGGAAGAGGAAGTGCCCGAAGAGATTCACGACAACCTGCTCTCCGGGGCGGGTGCCGGAGCGGACTTCAAGAAGTGGAGCAAGGAGTCCGGAGAGCCGGTCATCGAGCGTCTGGCCACCATCGTGTCGATGGCCATGGGCTATGAGCCCGAGGACGTGCCGCGCGAGGTGCCGCTCATCGAGCTGGGCCTGGATTCGCTGATGGCCGTGCGCATCAAGAACCGCGTCGAGTTCGACTTCGACCTACCGCCCATTCAGCTGCAGGCCGTGCGCGATGCCAACCTGCTGGATGTCGAGCGTCTGGTCGTCTACGCGTTGGAGAACCCCGATGCGGTGCACGAGCTGCACGACTACCAGCAGACCGACGAGTTCAAGGACGCTGCGCCTACCGGCGGCATGCTGTCCAAGGCCGATATCGAGCAGGCGCTGAGTGCCGGTGCGGCCGAGGCCGGTTCGCGAGATGGCACTGATGCGAGCCAAACGCCGGAATCCACCGGCGCAGATGTCATCTCGCCCGCGGAGACACCGGCCATCTCGGAGGAAACATCCGAGTTGGCGAAGGCCGCCGCCGTGATGAATCAGGAGGCCATCGCCGAGGCGCTCAATGCCGATGTGCCGCCGCGTGATGCGGCCGAACGTGTCGCGTTCGCGACGTGGGCCATCGTTACCGGTGAATCGCCGGGCAGCATCTTTAATGCGCTGCCCAAGATCGACGACGCGACAGCACAGAAACTGGCCGAGCGTCTGTCGCAGCGTGCCGATGGCGAGATTCCTGCGGAGGAAGTCAAGCTCGCGCCGACCATCGAGGCACTCGGCGAGGTGGTTCGCAGCCGACTCGAAGCGGGCAAGATCGACGGCTTCGTGCGCACCCTGGCCCCGCGTCAGGAGGGATCCACGGCGGTTCCGGTTTTCGTGTTCCATCCGGCGGGTGGGTCGACGGTCGTCTACGAGCCACTGCTGAAGCGTCTGCCGGAGGACACTGCGATGTTCGGCTTCGAGCGTGTCGAGGGCACCATCGAGGAGCGGGCAGCCAAGTACGTGCCCAAGCTAATGGAGCTGCACAAAGGTCCGTTCATCCTCGCCGGGTGGTCACTCGGTGCGGTACTGGCGTACGCCTGTGCGGTGGGCCTGAAGGAGGCCGGTGCCGAGGTCGCGTGGGTCGGCAACATCGACGGGGTGCGCCCCGGGACGCCGATCCTGCAGACCAAGGAAGAGACCCGCAAGCGCTGGGACCGGTACGCGGCCTTCGCGCGGAAGACGTTCAACGTCGAGATCCCGGCCATCCCGTATGAGCAGCTCGAAGAGCTCGACGACGCCGGACAGGTGACCTTCGTGTTGGAGGCCGTCAAGGCCAGCGGTGTGCAGATACCGGGCGGGATCATCGAGCATCAGCGCACGTCCTACCTGGACCAGCGGGCCATCGACACCTCGATCCCGGTGCAGTTCGACGGGCACATGACGCTGTACATGGCCGACCGTTACCACGACGACGCGATCACCTTCGAGCCCGCGTACGCGACCCGTCAGCCCGATGGCGGCTGGGGTGAGTTCGTCTCCGATCTGGAGGTGGTTCCCGTCGGTGGGGAGCACATCCAGGTCATCGATGAACCGATCATCGCTAAGGTCGGTGCTCATATGAGTCAGGCGCTGCGGACCATCAATGCCAAGAACCAGGAAGGCTAGACGTGCCACCACACACAACCGCCGAGAAGCTCGCCGACCTGCGTGAGCGGATGACGCTCACGCAAGAGCCCGGTGACCCCAAGGCCGTCGCCAAACGTGACGCCAAGGGCATCCCGAGCGCCCGGGCCCGTATCGACGCGCTGCTCGATAAGGGCAGCTTTCTGGAGCTCGACGGGTTCGCCCGGACGCCGGGTGATCCGAATGCGCCCTACACCGATGGTGTGGTGACGGGGCTCGGTCGCATCGACGGTCGCCCCGTCGCGGTGTTCTCCCACGACCAGACGGTTTTCCAGGGCTCGGTCGGGGAGATGTTCGGCCGCAAGGTCGCCAAGCTCATGGAGTGGGCCGCCACAAACGGCTGCCCGGTGATCGGTATCAACGACTCGGCGGGTGCCCGCATCCAGGACACCGCCACCTCGCTGGCTTGGTACGCCGAGCTGGGGCGCCGCCACGAGCTGCTGCGCGGCAACGTTCCCGAGATTTCGATCATCCTCGGCAAGTGTGCCGGCGGTGCCGTCTACTCACCGATTCAGACCGATCTGCTGGTGGCGGTGCGCGATCAGGGCTACATGTTCATCACCGGCCCGGACGTCATCAAGGACGTCACCGGAGAGGATGTCAGCTTCGATGAACTCGGTGGCGCAGATGTCCAGGCGCAGCGCGGCAACATCCACAAGGTTGTCGAGGATGAGGCGGCCGCATTCCAGTACGTGCGCGACTACCTGAGCTTCTTGCCCTCCAACACCTTCGACTACCCGCCGATCGTGAATCCGGGCCTGGAACCCGAAATCACCGAAGACGACCTCTATCTGGACACCATCATCCCGGATAGCGACAACCAGGGCTACGACATGATGGAGGTCCTGCTGCGGATCTTCGACGACGGCGACATTTTCGAGATCTCCGATCAGCGCGGCCCGGCCATGATCACCGCGTTCGCACGGGTTGACGGGCACCCGGTGGGAGTAGTCGCCAACCAGCCGCTGCAGATGGCGGGTGCGGTCGATACCGAGGCCTCCGACAAGGCAGCGAGCTTCATCCGGTTCTGCGACTCGTACAACTTGCCGCTGGTTTTCGTGGTCGACACCCCCGGCGCCCTGCCCGGTGTGGCGGAGGAGAAGAACGGCATCATCAAGAAGGGCGGCCGGTTCTTCAACGCCGTCGTGGAGGCCGACGTACCCAAGGTGACGATCATTACCCGCAAGGCCTATGGCGGTGGGTACGCGGTGATGGGCTCCAAGCAGCTCTCGGCCGATCTGAACTACGTCTGGCCGACCGCGCGTATCGCGGTGATCGGTGCCGAGGGTGCCGCGCAGCTGCTGGTGAAGCGGTTCCCCGACCCGACCGCGCCGGAGGTGCAGAAGATCCGGGCCGACTTCATCGAGGGTTACAACAAGAACCTGGCCACACCGTGGATTGCCGCCGAGCGCGGCTACATCGACGGCGTCATCGAGCCACACGAGACCCGTTTGCTGATTCGCAAGTCCCTGAAGTTGTTGCGGGACAAGCAGAATTTCGGCAAGATGCAGCGCAAGCACGGTCTGACGCCCATCTAGACCGGGTCTCTGCTCGCGCTTGGGGCCAGTTGCGGCAGGACCAGGGCGCGGCTGCCTGCCTGCGCCCACACCATGGCGGCGCCGATCGCGCTCAGCACCGTATGGGTGGAGCTCGGATAGATGAGGGTCAGTGCCCGGACCCGTGCTCGTGTGTGTCCGCAGCCATGTCCGCCCCTTCTGAATTATTCATGCAAACATATGCATGCTAGCATGTGTCATGACAAACGTTCAGCCCCTGACATGCCCGAAGTGTGAGTCGCAGATGCTGTCGACGAAATGGTTCGGTGTGCGCACATTCCAATGCACGGGATGCGCCGCCCTACTGCTGGAGCAGGACAGCCTGCAGCAGTTCGTGGACGGCGCCGCGCGCTTCGGCCCGTCGGCGCATATCGACCAGCCGCCGGCCGCGCAGCCGTACTCATATCCGCCGCCCCCGGCTGCCCCACAGGACTACCGCGGCATCATGGGCGGACTGCTCGGTGGTGGTGGCCACGGCTATCGCCGCCGCGGACACCACTAGCTAGGGCTTGATCCGAATCTGGTTCGGCTTCCACAGTCCGCTGTGCACCTGGGAGCCGTACTCGATCTGTGCGGGTTGGGCATCGACGATGGTGTCGAGCTTGCGCAGCGAGCCCCAGTCCCTGCCCCAGTCCTTCGACAGGTAGGTCGGCATCACGTGCGCTCGTAATAGCAGGTCGGTAATGCCGAGTAGGCCACCGTTCTCGCCGTCCTGCCAGGTGTCGGTGTCCTTGCGTTTCTGGTCGTAGTCCGGCGTGATGCGGAATTCGGGGACGTCGGTGATCCCGTACCGGTGCAGCATCGGCTGTTGGCAGGGGAAGACCAGTCCCACGGTCCAGTCCAGAAGGACGGGCCGCTTGCTACCCACATACTCCTGCAACGACTTCAGCTCCGGGACCCGCGGCGGGGCGAAGGCGAGCCAGTCGCCGGGTGTCAGCGATCCGTCGATCGCCACGATCCGCACGGCGGTCGCGGTATCGGGGATATCCGAACGGGCGAAGCGCAGGTTGCGCCAGGACGGCGCGGGCCCCAGGTCGTAGGGCGTGAGGCGCCCGGCCGGGGTGAACGCACCGTCCGGGCCGGTGGTGCCGTACTCCAATTGCAGTGTCTGACCGGATACTGGACCCTTGACGTTCTTGGCCGCGATGGTCCCGGCCGCCGTCACCACGATCAGAGGGTGGGCGGCATCGCGTGCGGGCAGCCGATACCAGTCGGAGGTTACCTTCGCCTGCTGCTGGGGGCCCACGCGGTAGGAGCCGACGATAGGCACCCGCGCCGGATCCAAGCCGTAGGGCAGGCGCACGGTGGAGCCGTTGATGCCCGGAGTCTTGTTGCGGTCCTTGGAGTCCCAGTCGTAGTCGGTTCCTGGCCGAGAGTCGGTCATCCGGATGGACTCGGCGACGATCTTGTCCGGCACGCCGTCTGCGGTGAATCCGGAGGGATCGGTGCCACCGAGCGGGCCCAGCCGGCCGCCGGGCGCGCCGACGGCCGACAGGAAACCGTTGTTCGCGTCGGACTCGACGAGAACGTCGTCGGCCAGTCCGCATCCGCCCGCGAGCTCGCGGATGTTGGCCCAGCCGTTGGAGTACGACGGGTATTGCCGTACGACGCCCATCGCCAGCTGGCAGATGGAGGTAAGCACCATGAATCCGGCGGCCCAGGCGACTGGCGCGCAGGTGATGGACCGCGTGATGCGGTTGTCCTCATGTCGCGGCGAGAAATGCAGCCATGCGGCATACGCCACGGCGAGCACGAACAGCGCGAAAAATATTGTGCTGACGCTTATTCCGGCGATCTTGGGCATGCTGCTGTTGAACGGGATGCCGAAGCTCGAGACGTACCACCAGCCTGCGGCACTGGCCCAGCTCAGGGCCAGCACGAAGAGCACCGTTGCCACCACGGCCATCCGATTGCGACTCCAGCGCAATACCGGCGGCGATACCAGCACCGTGGCCAACGCCGCGACGGCCGCGCCCAGGGCGGCGAAGAGTCCGAAGTGGTGCACCCACTTGGTGGGCGCGAACATCAAGAAGAAGATGGTGCCGAAGACGACGCCCAGCACGCGCCAGGCGGGTCCGCGAGCCACCCCGGCAACGCGCTTGCGGCGCAACAGGATGAACATCGAGATGAACAGGCACGCCGCGATCAGCAGGAACCCGAAGCGCCGCGATACCGAGCCGTCGACGGTCGGTAGGAACATGTAGTAGTACCGCAGGTTGTCGGTGTACCACGCCTGCGATGGACCGATGGCCGTGCGAACCCTGGTGGCCTCGAACACGGTTGCCAGGGTCTGATCGGAGAACACCACAGGCAGGATGACGGTTCCGGCTGCCAGCATCGGCGCCACCAGCGGCCAGGTGCCCACCTGGCGATGCTTGGTCACGATGATCCGCAGAATGGGCCGGCCACCGGCGAGCAGCGCGGCGACGGCGATCAGACCCGTCGGTTGGATGCCCAGGGTGAAGGCCGCGGTGATGGTGGCCAGCGCGGCGGGTGTCAGTCGGCGTGAGGTGATGGCGCGCTCGATGAGCACCCAGGTGATCAACGACCCGACGGCGATCTGTCCCTCGGGTCGCAGACCGTTGTTGAACGGGAACCAGGACGCCAACAGCACGAAGCCGGCGGCCCACGCGGCAGGCTTGCTGCGTGCAACGGCAGGGCCCAAGCGGGGCAGCACTTCCCGGCTGATCAACAGCCAGCAGACCAGTGAGGCCACCAGGTCGGGCAGCCGGATCCACAGGCTGATGTCGCTGACCTTCGTCATGATGGCCAGCAGGTTGTAGTACCAGCCGAACGGGTCTTCCGGGCTACCGAACCAGCGGAAGTAGTTGGCCATGTACCCGGCATGCTCGGCCGTGCGTGCCATGCCCATCTGATAGCCGTCGTCCGACGATCCCGCGCCGATCACGTACCACAGCACCAGGGAGCCCGTGATCACGGTGTCGGTGAAGTCAAAACGGCGCCAACGGGTCGGGATGATTCGCTGCATGCGATGGCCGTCGGTCTGGTCGATCCGCCACAGCGCCATCAGCGCGATGATGGTGGAGATCACCGCACCCACCATCGCGGCCAGCTTGAGAAGGGTTGGGCTCGAAGAGAACCGGGTGTCGATGTGGGCGGTGATGCTCAGTCCTGCGGGAGCGGGGCCGCTGAGCTGGGTGAAGACCCCGACGATCTGTGGGCGCAGGTTGGGATCGGGGAACCCGGTTCTCAGGTCCTTGCCGGTCTTCTCGTCTCGTAGACCCTCGAAGGTTGCGAACGTGCCCTTGTCGGACGAGGTGATGACGATCTGTCGGCAGTCGGGAGAGGCGACCTTGGTGCGGGGCACGCTGGCGATCACCACATTGCGATCGGTGACGTCGACGCGCTCCTTGGTGACCCGGACGAAAAGGCTTTGGAGCGCGGCCTCTTTGCCTTCCGGTGGTGCGGTGCCCACGATGACCGCGCCGTCCGCGGGAGCGGAGGCGACGACAGCGCACGGCACGGTCACCGTCATGTCCATGGGTGTCTGGGTGATCAGTGGCGCGGTGACGTTGTTCAGTTGCCCCTGCTGTGGCCAGTTGAGGGTCGCGGTGGACACGGTGACTGGCAGCAGCGGGATGGAGACGCTCAGCACGAACCCGAGCAGACCGAAAACGGTTGCGGTCCAACGTGCGATGTTCAGTTTGCGGGCCTCAGGGGAGACGGCTGTCACGGATCTCTCTGTCATGGCAGGGCTCGAATCGGTCCTTTGCGGGTCCAGCCGTTCACGACGACGGAGCCCTCGCTGAGTTGTGCATCGGGTGCCATTGCCGGCGCCACGATGGGCTCGTACTTCTCGATCGAGCCCCAGTCGCGGTACCAATCGTTACGCAGGTAGGTGGGAACCGACGAGGTGCGCAGCAGTGCCGTGGTGAACATGAACGGCCCACCGTCCTCGGCAGACATCCACATATTCGAGGACGTGGCGACCTGCTTATGCTCGGGAATTACGCGATACTTGGGCAGCTCGGCCACCCCGAGGTGCTCGCCGAATGGCCGCTGGCACGGGAAGTTCTGTGCGACAGCCATATCCAGGAGTATCGGCGTCTCGGAGCCCAGCAGGTCCTGCGCGGTCTTGAGGGTCGGTACCCGCGGCGGGGTGAACGCCAACCACTGGTCGCTGGACAGGTTCGGGTCGTCGGCGACGATCCGAACCACATTGGCGCCAGGCGGCGCGGTCTTGGTCGGGAACCGCAGGTTGCGCCAGACTGTTTGCGGCCCAATGTCAATGGGGTAGTCCTGGCGAAGAGCCTTGACACCGCCCGGGCTCTGCTGATCACGAACGCCCCATTCCAGCTTGAGCGGCTGGCCGTAGTTGATCTCGGGGTTGAAGGTGCCGTCCTGCTGGAACGACCAAATAGCGCCCGCGGCCGAGATCACTACCAGCGGACGGTCGGGGCTGGGCGGCGGGAGTTCGTACCATGACGACTTGAGATGTGCGGCAATCGTATTCTCGCCGTAGCTGCCCATCACCGGGGTACGGGCGGGGTCCAGCCCGAACGGCAGCAGCGCACGGGATCCGTTGATCCCGGTGGGGCCGACACCGCCGGTGGTTCCGGCCGCGTCGCTCACCTCCATGATCGGCGCGTTCGGCGAGGCGTCGGAGTTCACCAGGCCCGGCTTGCCGATGACGGGCAGGGATGTCATGCCGACACCCACACCATCGGGGATGAAGCCGACGGGATCCATGCCGCCGAGGGGGCCGTACTTACCGGACTGCTGTCCCGGAACCGGTTGCAGCAGGCCCTCGTTGGCGTCCGGTTCGACCAACACGTCGCGGGCCATGGCGCATGGATCGCTACCGGTCAGGGCCAGCAGGTTGGCCTTGCCGGTGGTGTAGGTGTCGCTGCGCGCATAGACGCCCTTGGCCAGCGAGGTGACCTCGAGGATCACCATGATGGCGGCCACGATCATCAGTGGAGTGGAGGCCAGCAGACGGTTGCTACGGGTGTTCTCGACTTCGGTGTGTCCGGCGTAGTCCAGACGGAAGTGCAGCCACCCGGCGATCAACGCGGTGATGATTGACAGGACCAGGAACATCGTGGTGACCGGGTGGCTGGCGATGACCGGCTGCTTGTCGAACCAGGGCACGCCGTAGTTGCCCACATAGAACCAGCCGTTGATGCCGGAGGTCGCCCACGCCAGGATGAACAGCAGCGCGGTGACATACAGCGCCAGGTTCCGTCGCGAATGCAGCCCGACGCGCGCGAAGGTGAAGGCGGCGACCGCTCCGAGCGCACCGGCCAGCCCGGCGAAGATCCCGAACTGGATGGCCCACTTGGTGGGGGTGAAGGTGAGTAGCAGCAGCCCGATGGCGGTGCTGCCGATAAGGCGCCACACTGGCCCACTGGCCAGGCCCGGCAGTACCCCGCGTCGCAGTAGCACCGCGAGCGTGCCGAAGAGGCAGAGCAGCAGGATGAACACCGCGATGCGACGGGTCAGTGATCCGTCGACATTGGATTCGACGGTGAGGAAGTAATAGCGCAGGAACTCCTGGTACCAGGCGATCGTCGGCCCGACCACGTATTTGATGCGCGCGGATTCGGCGACGGTGGCCAGGGTCTGATCCCGGAAGGTGAAGGCGAACACGCCCGCGACCGCCGCGGCCAGCACCGCGATCGGGGTGAAGCGTCTGTACCGCACGCGCCGCACCGCCACGACACGGGCAATGGCGCGCCCACCGGCGAGCAGCGGCCCGAGTGCGATCAGCCCTTGGGGGGCCACGGTCGCGGCGAGCAGCGCGACGACGATCGCCAGCGCGGCGGGGGACAGGCGACGGGTCGCGATGGAGCGTTCCACCAGGATCCAGGTGAGCACCGTGCCGAACACGATGATCGGTTCGGGCCGCAGGCCGTTGTTGAAGGGCAGCCAGGCGGCCAGGAAGACCAAGGCGCCGGTCCACACGGCCGTTCGGCTTGCCGCTAGCTGTTCGCCCAATCGGGGCAGCATCTTCTTACGCAGGATGTACCAGGTGCCGATGCCGGCGAGGGTGGCCGGCACCCGCATCCAGACACCGGCAGTGCTCACCTGTGTGAGCCAGCTCAAAAGGGTTGCGTACCAATCGAATGGGGACGCGGTGGCGCCGAAGTAACGGTAGTACTCGGTGACGTATCCGGCCTGGTGAGCGACCCGTGCCTCGACCAGGACATTGCCGTCGTCGGAGGTGATGGCGCCGATCACATGCCAAAGAAGAAGTGTGCCAACAACTCCGATATCGGCGATGCCGTTGGTGAGCAGGTTCGCGCGACTCGGCAGGCGGAAAGATTTCCGGGGCAGCTTGCGCCCACCGCGTTCCAACACAGCCAGTGCCCCGATGGCGATTGCCACCGCGGCGATGCCGAGCACCATGGCCGCCAGTTTCACGGTGGTGGGCGTGGTGATGAATCGGGTGTCGACCACCACATGGGCCGTCGGCCCGCCGGCCGCGGGCACCTTCAGATCGGTGAACAGGCCGGTGACTTGAGGCTTGTTCTCGATGGACAGGGTGCCCTCGGTGCCCGGGAGTCCGGCGAAGTTGGCGCCGACGCCGCCGGCGTTGGCCCAGATGTCCAGTGAGGTGCAGCCGCCGGATTCCACCGCCTTGCGCGGAGCGACCGTCGCGACGTTGTCACGGAAGGCGACGACCACCAGGTCGGTGGTCGCCCGCACGAACAAGGCGTGCCGGCTTGCCTCGAAGCCGCCGTCGGGACTGGTGGACAGCACCACGCCGCCGGCCGCGGGCAGGGTCGCGATGGCGGTGCAGGGGATGTGTGCCTCGAAAGACAGCGGTGCGCCGGACACCAACGGTGCCGTGATGCTGGTGATGTTCCCGTCGGCATGGACTCCCTGGGGCCAGGTGATGTCGACGGTGGACTGGCGGACCGGCAGCAGGGGGACGAGCACGCACAACAGCACACCGATGGTGGCCGCAGCCAAAGAAATCAGACGTGCCCGTTGGGCTGTACCTGCTGTCGCGGACTGTGAAAGCGGCGAAGGCACGAGGGCGATGGTATGTGACGAAGCTTCGCGCACCGGAATGCAGCGCGCTCAGGTGGCCGGATTGAGACCTCTGTGCCCGACACTGATTGATACCTTGATAAAAGTATCGAAAAGTATCCGCGATGTCGGACTCGACTGATACTTATTGATACAGACCTGAGAAGTATCACGTGAGGACACATGCAGCCCAGCCCGTACACGCCAGGCCAGGTGGCGCGCGAGGTGGTCGGCCGTGCCGAACAGCTTGCCGAGATCGGCGAGCGGCTGATGTATATGGCCGAGCTCGGCCGGTTGATCGGGCGCATCCGTGTCGATACCGGACCGCGCGGGGTCGGAAAGACCTCGTTGTTGCGCGAGGTCCAGCGCGAGGCGGAAGCGCGGGGCGTGGCGACGGTGTGGGTGACCGCGGGAGGGGACGAGCCGCTCGTGGCGGCGGTAGCGACACAGATCCGTGCGCGGGCAACGGGGTGGAGAAAGAAGTCGCGCGGGCGCCTGGTGCGCGCCATCGATCAGCTGAGCGTCACCGCGGGCGTGCCCGGTGTGGCTCAGGTCGGCGCGACCATCAAACCCGTGCAAGGCGCCGCCGAGCCGTCGTTCAAGGAATTGATCATCGAGACCGCCACCGCGGTGCGCGAGGAGGGGCATCGCGGTCTGGTGCTGTTGATCGACGAGGTCCAGGACGCCGACCGGCTGAGTCTGCGCACCCTGGCCGTCAGCTGGCAGGACCTACAGGCCGAGGCCGGCACCCTGCCCGCCGGGGTTTTCGCCGCGGGCCTGCCGCAGACACCGGAGATCATTAGTGCCGCCGCCACTTTCAGTGAAAGGTTCGCCTACCGCACACTGCATCGACTCGGTCCGGAGGCGTCCAGGGTGGCACTCGTCAAGCCCGCTGCCGCGGTCGGAGTCGACTGGGCCGAGGATGCGCTCGATGCCGTTGTCGCGCAGACGCACGGATATCCGCACACGCTGCAACTGTACGCAGACGCTGCGTGGACGCGTGCCGGATATCCGGACCCCGGCGGCCGGATCCGGATGGCAGATGTCGAGCATGCCGCCCGGCAGGTCACCGAGGACATGGATGCGCTCTTTCGGGCGCGCTGGAACAACGCGACCCCGGTGCAGCAGCAGTTCATATCGGCCATGGCGCAGTCACTCACCGATGATCGGTTGGCCGGGCGGTCCGACATCGCGGCCATCATGGGACGCGATTCACGGGCCATCAGCGCCGCTCGTGCCGGCCTCATCGACAAGGGCTTGATCGCCGTCGCGGGTCATGGGCTCCTGGAGTTCACCATACCGGGTTTCGCCAAATTCGTTCGCGAACAAGATGATTGACCACCACGCCGTGTTCTGCGTCGCGCACCCGGGAAACGCGTCGTAAACGGTAGTCCCGGCGCTCGGTCAGTCGTGGTGTGGCGACTTCTCCCGGATTGCTCCCGAGCGTTCGCATTTCGGATCGACCTTCACCGGGTGGTGCGGGCAGGGTTTGTCGTCCTTCGGTTTCCCGTGGCTTGGGAACACCGTCACCAGGTACGCCGCCAGGGATGCGGTCACCAACAACTGCCAAGCGATTTGTCGCAGCACCGCCGGCCTTCCTCTGGATGTCTTTACTGACAACCCCATTGAAGTTGGCGGATGCTTTACCGGATTTCCGATAACTTGCCAGTTTCTATCGGAAATCAGCCAATCGAATGGCTGGCGTTCACCTGCTCTTGCGCAGCGGCCCGGGCGTCCAGAGTCCGCTATGCACGGCGGTGCCGAGCTGCAGCTGTGCCTCGGTGGCGTTTCGGTAGTACGGCGTGAACCGTTGCAGCGCACCCCAATCGCGGAACCAGTCGTTCTGTAGGTAGGTCGGCACCGGGGTGGCCTTCAGCAGAAGCTCGGTGATGCCCAGCGGGCCGCCGCCGAGGTAGTCCATCACCGGCGAGTTGGCCTCCGCGCCGAAGCGGTCGGGCAGGATGCGCCACTTCGGAATCTCGATGACACCGTTTTTGTGGTCGAACGGTCGCTGGCAGGGGAAAGCAAGTCCGACAAGCCAGTCCAGGAAAACGGGATCGGATCCCACGACCGACTGCAGCGAGCGTAGCGAGGGAACTCGAGGCGGGGTGATCGCAATCCAGTGCTGCGGTGCCAAGTCGTCATCGGTGACCAGTAGCCGGATCCGGGTCGCATTTGTCGGGATCGCATCGCGGGACAGTCGCAGGTTCCGCCAGGCGGGGGATGGGCCCAGGTCGGCAAAGGAGATGGCGCCCAAGACCTTTCCGTCCTCGCCGGCGAACTGGACTTGCAGTTCGACAGGATCGAATCGACCGGCGGCCGCCAGCACGACCAATGGCTTGGTGGCGTCCTTGGTAGGCAGTCGATACCACGCCGACTGCAACCGGGCCGGCCGCTGACTGCCTACCTGGTAGCTGCCCATCACGGGTGTGGTCTCTGGCTTGAGGTCAAAGGGCAGGCGGGCGCGGGAGCCGTTGACGCCGGCCGCGACGGTGGTGCCGCCCTCGGTGTCCTGGCTGCCGTTGGCACTGCCGCTCTTGTCGCGTTCGACGAAGCTGTCGGAGCCTTGCGGGTTGTTTTCCTCGTCGGCCGACACGTCCGACGGAATGCCGTTGGGATCGAACATGATGTTGGTATCGGCGGCCAGCGCCTGACCGACCGGGGCGTCGATCGGCTGCAGCATCCCGGCATTGGGGTCTTCCTCGACCAACACGTCGTTGGCCAGCCCACAGCCGTTTCCGCGCAGCGCGTCGAGGTTGGACCGTCCGACCGACCAGGCGGGGTACTGGTTGATCATGCCCGCGGTCAACGAGAAGACCGACCAGATCACCACGATCCAGGTGCCGACGGCCAGTGGGGATTCGGCGATGCGCGCGAGCACCGGATGCACGGGCGTGCGGCCGGGATGGTCACGGCCGGTGAAATGCATCCAGGCTGCTATCAAGATGGCGAGCACCGACAACCCGAAGAACACGGTGCTGATACCGAAGTGCCACTGCGGGAAGGAATTCGACCACGGCACGCCGAAGTTGGAGACATACCACCAGCCGTTCACGCTGGAGAAGGACAGCGAGAGCACGAACAGCACGATCGCGGCGTACAGCGTGCGGTTACGCGGAGAGCGCATGGCCGCCGCAGTCACGGCCACCGCGGCCAGTGCACCGAGCGATCCGGCGAGGCCAGCGAACACGCCGAAGTGGTGGGTCCACTTGGTGGGCGTGAACATGATCGCCACGAACGAGATCAGGGTGATGCCGATGATCCGTCGGCTGGGACCACTCGCGGTGCCGGGAATCTTGTTCTTACGTAAGGTCATCGCCACTGCCACGCCGAGTGCGATGAGCAGGGCCAGTACCGGGAATCGGCGCGAGATGGCGCCGTCGGTGGTCGGCAGGAACAAGCGCTCGTACCGGACGTGCTCGTCGAACCAGTTCAGCGACGGACCGACCGCGGATTTGAGCGCGTTGGCCTGCATCTCCCCGAGGAGGGTTTGATCGCGGAAGATGATGATGAGCGTCACCAGCCCGGCCGCCAGGATCGGCGCCAATAGCGCACCGTAGCCGAATCGCTTGGCGCGCTTGGCCACGATGGTGCGCAGCGGCCCGATCGCGACCAGTAGCGCGCCGACGGAGGCAATGCCCGTGGGTCCGGAGAACAGGGTGAGCGCGCCGATGATGCACGCGACCGCCGCAGGCAGCAGCCGATTGGTGGCAATGGAACGCTCGACCGAGCACCACGTCAGCAGGATGCCGAGAGCGATGATGGGCTCGGGCCGCAGTCCGTTGTTGAACGGCAGCCAGAACGCCAGGAACGTCGCAGCCGCGGTCCACGGCACCACCGGGTTGTTGCGTGCGGCATGCCCCAGCCGGGGAATTACCTCACGACTGATCACCGCCCAGCACAGCAGGCCCATCGCCAGGGTGGGCAGTCGCATCCAGACGCTGGCGGTGCTGACGTGCGCCCAGATGGTCAGCAGGTCGTAGTACCAGCCGAAGGGCGATTCGGGAGTTCCGAACCAGCGGTAGTAGTTAGCCATATATCCCGAGCGCTCCGCGACGCGGGCCATGGTGAGGATGTAGCCGTCATCGGAGGTGTTGGCGCCGACGAAATGCCACCAGACCAGCACCGCCCCGACGAGCGCGTCCAGTGGTCGCGGCTTCCACCAGCCCTCGGGCATGAAGCGCTTGTGCCGACGCCCGTCGGCCGCGTCGAGGGTGTGCAGGGCGACCAGAGAGATCGCGGTCAGCGCGATGCCCAGGACCATCGCGATGAACTTGAGGGCGGTGGGGGAGCTGCTGTAGCGGGTATCGACGGTGGCGGAGAGCTTGAGGCCCTCGGGTGCGGGCCCGGACAGGTCGGTGAAAATACCAACGATCTGCGGCCGAAAGTCGTACCCGCCACGTTCACCGGCGCGCGGCTGCCCGGGCTTGGCATCCGTGGGCCCTTGAATGAGGCCGACGAACTTTCCGGTCACCTTGTCCGAATGCGCCGTCACTTCGAGTCGCTGGCAGTTGGGGCCCAGGACTTCGGAGAGCGGAGCCGAGACCACCGGCACATTGCGCACGATCACCACGAGGTCGCCGCCGATGCGCTGGATCAGCATGCCGCGGTCCACCGCATTGGGGGCCTGCTTAGGCACGGTGGACAGCAGTACGTTGCCTCGAACGTCGAGGCCCTTGGCCGTCGCGCACGGCACGGTGATGGTGAGGTCGGTGGGGACGTATCCGATGAGGGGAGCATCGACGCTGGCCAGGGTGCCGTTCTGCGGCCAGTCGAGCTGCGCGGTGTCCTGCCGGACCGGCAGTAGTGGCGTGGCGATGGCCAGCAGTGCTCCGAGGAAGCCGGTGACGATTGCGATCAGCCGGGCCCTGCGGTATTCGCCGTCGCCGTCGCTGGCGACCTTCTCCGTCGCGTTCCCCTGAACCGTCACGGAGGAAGATGTTAGTTGGCTACTGGGGTGGTACCCGAACGACCAGGACGAAGGGTCCTATGGTGCGCACGGTGAACCGGGGATCAGCGAACAGCTGCTTGTTCAGCGTCACGGTGTACCGCTTGACGTTCGGCTGGTTAGGGTAGACGTCCTTGGCGAGCCGCAAAGAGTAGTTGTCCCCGGACTGCCGCATCAGTAGGACAGTCGGGGCACGCCAGGGCAGGGTGTCCAGCGCACGAATCATCTCGTCGGCGGTGTGCAGGTGTTCCCAGCTCTTGATCGCGGCCGCACGCTTGTCGAACTGCGCCAGCGGGTTTGCGTAGTGCGGCGTCAGTCCCTGGAAGCCGTAGTACGGGTAGAACGCCAGGAAGCTGTAGTCGGCGGTGAGCACCACGACCTCATCGCGCGGTTTGCCGGTGAGTTCGGTGATCGCCTTGTCGATGGCACCGTAATGGCTTTCCGGGCCGGGCGGTCGGCGGTCGGCGCGTTGTCCGGTGCCGTCGGTATCGGCGTAGGCGATGACGATGTCGGAGCGCAGGAAATCGGGGATGTCCTGGCTGAATGCCAGTGCACCGGCAAGGCCGACGACGGTGGCCACGAGCGTGGCGGACTTGGCGCGCTGGGCGGCCCAGGCGGCCACCTCGATGAAGGCGAACGCGCCCGCCGCGGCGAGTAGCACGGTGAGGGTGGGCACCAAGCGGAACGAGAGCAGGGTGGTTTGGGCGAGGGTGGCCACCATGGACAACAGCGACCACAGATATACGGATGCCACGCCGATCGCGAGCGCCCCGGCACGCACCGAGCTGCGAACCCGCACCACCAGCCACACCGTGCCGAGCAGGCACAGCCCGCCGAGCATGGTGGGTTGGAGCATGGGGAAGGACAGCTCGGCGCCGTCATTGGGCAGGTAATGCTGTGCCGATGCGGCCTTCTCCAACGAGGCCCGCGAGACCGCGATCAAGTAGGGACCCCAGAACACCAGGGCTAGTGCGATGGCGATGCCTGCGATGGCGAGCCAGCGCAGCAGGGGCTCTTTGACGGCGGGCCACCAGCCGTCACGCCGGATCCGGCCGATCGCCACCACCGTGGCCGCGACAGTGATGGCCAGAGCGCCGTACGCGGTGAGCAGTGTGTAGAACAGCGCCGCGAACCCCAGGAACACACCGGTCCCGATGACGGCGCCCCAGCCGCTGCCTACGGGCGCCCGGAGCGCGCTGTAACCCAGAACCAGCACCGGTGGCAGCAGCACGGTGATGATCGCGCCGTAGGGTTCGGCCGCGGTGGAGTACAGGGTGACGGCGGCGGTCGCGGTGGTCACGATGAGGGCGTACTCGAAACGGATCATCTTGTTCCACAAGACGAATGCCGCACATACCCCGATCGCCAGCGAGGCGATGGCCCAGGGCTTGTACATCTCCCAGCCGGCGGTTCCGGTGAGTGCCGCCAGCCGCCCGCCGATCCAGAACCAGCCCGCCGGATAGAACGGCGGCATGTCCGGATAGGTCATGTCGTGCAGCGCGGGCGAGTCGGTGAAACGCGTCAGGTACTCGGTACGGAACTGTTGGTCCACCGAGATCCCGAACAGGTAGAGCTTGGTGGCGCCCAGGGGCATGCCGATGGTCACCACGGTGAATGCCGAGAGAAACAGCAGGGAAAGCACTTTCGCGACGGTGTGGCGGCCCCGGCGCCAGAGAACCCCGGCTAGCACCAACCCGGCGATGGTGCCGAACTGGCCGACCGTGGTCAGCGCGTGCAGCTGGTTTGACGAGCCGAAGGCCGGCCACTCCACCCGTGCGATGGCGGTGAGCGCGACAACGCTGGCGGCGGCGGCCGTGACGACGGCGAGCGTCAGGTCCTTGGTGGTGTCCAGTACGTGCCGACGTGCCGACTCTGCTGTCTGGGCCGTCATCGTGCGCCTAGACGGGGAGCTTGCGGAAAATGGGACGCGGAACGTGGCGCAGCACCGACATCACAAGTCGCCACTGGCCCGGGGCCCAGATCAGCTCCTTACCCGCGGCGGCCGAGGCCACCACCAGCTCGGCGATCTCTTCCTTGTCGACCGTGAAGGGCGCCTCCTTGGCGCCGGTGGCCTTCCAATGCTCGATGGTCGTGGTGGTACGCACCTGGCCCGGCCGAACCACCAGCACGTGGACGCCGAACTCGCGCAAGGCCTCTCCGAGGCCGAGGTAGAACCCGTCGAGACCGGCCTTGGTCGAGCCGTAGACGAAGTTGGAGCGGCGCACCCGTTCGCCGGCCACCGAGGACATCGCGATGACCTGACCGAAGCCCTGCGCCTTCATCCTCTGGCCGATCAGAACACCGACGGAGACGGCGGCGGTGTAGTTGACCTGCGCGCTCAGCACCGCCTTGGCCTGGTTCTGCCAGAGTTCCTCGGCATCGCCGAGAACTCCGAAGGCGACGATGGCGACATCCACATCGCCCTGCGCCCAAGCGGATTCGATGAGTCCGGGGTGGCTTGTGGTGTCGACAGCGTCGAAGTCCAGGTATTCGACCGACTTGGCGCCCGCGGCCTTGATCTGCTCGATGGCCGCCTCGCGCTTGGGTGCGTTCTGCAGGTCGGCCAGGATGACCCGCGCCTTGGCGTTCTTGAGGTAACGCTCGACGATGGCCAGGCCGATCTCCGAGGTGCCGCCCAGCAGCAGGATAGTTTGGGGGTTGCCTGTGGCGTCAATCATGTTGTCTTCCTTGCTAATTCTCAGAGCAGCTCGAGGCGGCGGGCCATATCGGAGGCGAACACGCCATGCGGGTCGGCCTTGCGCCGGGTGACGATCCACTCGTCGATGCGCGGGTACATCTTGTGGAACTTCTCCGCGCTCACCCGTGAGTCCTTGGCGGTGTAGACCCGCCCGCCGAACTCCATGGCGCGGTTGTCCAGCTCGTTGAGGAACTCATTGACGCCTGGCTTGTTCGGGAAGTCCATGGCGACGTTCCAGCCCTTCATGGGGAAGCTCAGCGGCGCCTTGTTTCCCGGACCGAAGAGCTTGAAAACGTTCAGTGCCGAGTAGTGGCCCTGGGTCTGGATCCATCGGATGATGCCCTTGAACTCATCGAGCGCGTCGGGCGGCACCAGGAACTGATGCTGCGCGAAACCCTTTGGACCATAGGCATATTGCCATCCGGTCGTGATGTCGAGCATGTGATAGAACTGCGTCAGATTGACGATCTTGCCCTGGTAGTTGCCGCTCATCCGGTAGAACGCCTCACCGATCGCCATGAGCGACGGCTTGATCATGAAGTTGACCGGGAAGAGGTTCGGGAATCCGGGGAGCTGCGGTGCGCTGAATTTCAGCGGGTCCTTGGCCAGCTTTGCGGGCAGCTGGTCCAATGTGGCCAGGCTGCCGCGGCTCACGGCCGCGCGACCCAGCTTGGGGGGCGGATTGATCAGGTCGAACCAGGCGCTGGAGTACGTGTAGTTGTCCTCGGTGCCGTCCTGGTGCACCGCGATGGTCTCGTCCAGGTCGTGGGTGGCGACACCGTCGGCGATGAAATATGCGGTCTCGGTGCGGGTCATGGCGATGCGCGCGCGCACGACGATGCCCGTCAACCCGTTGCCGCCGACGGTGGCCCAGAACAGCTCGCTGTCGGACCCGTCGGGGGTGAGGGTGTGCACTTCACCGTCGGCCATCAGCAGGTCCAGGGACAGCACGTGGTTGCCGAAGCTGCCCGCGCTGTGGTGGTTCTTGCCGTGGATATCCGATCCGATGGCACCGCCCACAGTCACCTGCCGGGTCCCCGGCAGCACCGGCACCCACAGGCCGAAGGGCAACGCGGCCTTCATCAACTGATCCAGGCTCACGCCCGCGTCCACGTCGGCGACCGCAGTCTCGGCGCTGATCGAATGCACCTTGTTCAGCGATGTCATGTCGACGACGATCCCGCCGCCGTTGCACGCGTGATCGCCGTAGGAGCGGCCCAGGCCGCGTGCGACGATGCCGCGGCGCAGGTGGTCGGGGCTGCTGGAGCTGGCGTCGGCGACCCTGCGGACCGCCTCGGCAATGACGTCGACATCGGGGGTGGAGAGCACGTGCGCCACGGTGGGGGCGGTTCCGCCGAAGCCGGTGAGGGCGCGCGGAGTGAGAGGTAGCTCGGACTTCGGAGTTGTCATCGGTAATTGAGCGTAGCGGCTCAGTGAATCCGGAAGATCACCGCGCGCTGGACGATGAAGTTGATGACAGTTGCCGTCCCCTGGGCGATGACAAAGGCGACGGGCACCCGCCACGGCTTGTCCTCAAACTGCATGTAGAACACGTAGTTGATACCGACCTGGACGGCGTAGGTCAGGCCGTAGAGGGCCATCACCGCGATGAATCGGGCCCGGCTGGGCTCGGCTTGGAAGGTCCAGCGCCGGTTGATCAGATACGCGGTGGTGGTGCCCGCCACAAAGCTGATGGATTTGGCGATGTTGACCTGCAGGCCCAAGTGCAGCAACAGCACGTACAGCCCGAAGTCGACGATGGCCGAGAGTCCGCCGGTGATGACGAAACGGGTCGCTTGGGTGGTCAGCGACAGCGGCGCAGGCTCGGCTGGGGCATCTGACACGAGCCAGAGCCTATGTCAGGGCGCGTCGCGGAGCTCTAGACGCACCGCAGCACCCACGCGCATCAGTTCGGTGTGCACTGGCAGCACGCCGGTCAGCCCGCGCATCCGGCGCAGCCGCGATTGGCTCAGGTGGTAGTTCAGCTTCCGCGGTTCGACATGGGCGACGTGGAAGCGTCGGCCTAGCGCGCGGTCGTACTCACCGCGGCTGCGATAGAAGGTCTTGTGCTCCAAGAATGGGCCCATGTTGGTCCACCATTCATCGAACGAGGATGTGGTGTCGGCGAACCTGGCCCGGGGATAGAACGTGCGCGACCAGCGTTCGCGGTACCGCGGTGGCAGCCGATGCACGTAGGGGACGCCCAGGTGTGCCTCGCTGATCAATTCCTTGGTGGGAAACAGATGGATGTGGACACCTCCGGGCTTAGTGATGCGGGCCAGCTCGTCGACAACGCCGTCGAGCTGTTCGACGTGTTCGAGTACCTGGTTGGAGCACACGAAATCGAAGGTGTGATCGTCGAAAGGCAGCGCCTTGCCCGGCTCCAGCAGCTTGATCCGCTGACGGGTGATTTCGGGGATCACCTCTGTGCCGTCGTGGGCGTAGATCTCGCCCTCGCCGTAGTACGTATCGGCGCCCCAGAAGTCGGCGTCACCGCTCTGTTGGGAGTGCGTGATCAGTCTGCCGTTGCCGCAGCCGAAGTCCAGGGCGGTCAGCACCCTGCCCCGGCTTGCGCATTGTTGCCGATACTCGTCGAAGAGCCATTGTTCGTTGGGAAGCACCGGCAGAGCTTCGCATAGTCTGGTGAAGGACGTAATCCAAAGATGACGGGGGTCTTTCGCACCCGGGTAGGGTCGCGAAGAATTGCTGGAACATCGACGCGTGATGGGAATCGCGAACACGGCCACCTGATCAGGGATTCGCCGCTGCGACAGGGCCAGGTGGCCATCGTCTCGGGTGGTGGCTGCGGCCATGAGCCTGTGCATGCGGGCTTCACCGGTTACGGCATGCTGACCGCCGCCTGTCCCGGCCGGATCTTCACCTCCCCGAATGCCCTGCAGATCGCGGGCGCCTCCGGTCAGCGGCCGGCAGGTGATCGCCGCTCACACGCGTTGGGCGACGAATGCCTCGATCTCTCGCACCATCAGGTCGGGCTGGTCCTCGCTGACAAAGGTGTAGCTGTCGGGCACCTCGACGAGTTTCGCGTCGGGCAGCAGCGCTGCCCAGCGCTCGGCGTGTGCGAAGGGGAAGAACGGCAGCTTGCGCGGCCACAGCAGCAGCACAGGCTTGTCGAATCCACGCAGAGTCTCGGCGGCGGCTAGGGTGTCGCGGTTGTCGATACCGCGCAGGAAGGTCCGCACGTCGCGCCGCACGGCCTTGTCCGCGAGCAGGGGCCGCACCCATTCGCCGAGCACCTCGTCGGGGATCGAGTGCTTGGCGAGCGTGTTTCCCAGTGCCCGCTGTGCCCACCGCAGCTTGAAGGGGCGCAGCACGAAGTCGGTACCCGGCACGCGCGCCCAATATTGGAAAACGCGAATCGACATCGGCAAGAAGTTGTCGAAGGAATCGCAGGGCGTGAGGACCACCCGGCCGACTCGGTCGCTCCCGCCGGCGAGTAGCAGTTGGGTAATGGCTCCGCCGGTGTCGGTGGCCACGATGGTCACATCGCCGAGATCGAGGCTTTCGATAAGCTCGCGGACCAGTCCGGCGACCGATCGTGGAGTGAGCGCGGCGCCGGGGTGCATCGGGGTCTTGTGTGCACCGAGCGGAAGGTCCGGGGCGATGCAACGAAAGCGCTCGCTCAGCGGCTCGATGATCTTGCGCCACATGGTCCCGGTGACGAAGAGCCCGTGTACGAAGACGATCGGCGGACCGTCTCCGCTGTCGCGAAAGTAGAGGGGACCGGCGGAGGACTGCAGGGTAGGCATGCCCCGACTCTCGCCGTGACCTGCTGCCACGACGAGGCATGGCACTGCCAGACAGTGCCACCGTCAGGATTTCCACGGCATGGCGGGTGCCCGCGCAGATGACGACCGAATCGGGTGTGGTCCGCATGCCGCGCACCCGCGCCACGTATTCGGATACCCGGGAACGTAATGTGTGCCGTCCGCGCGGGTTCCCGGCGCGCAGGGACTCGTGAGGTGCGTTGCTCAGCGCGCGGCGGGCCGAAGCAAGCCAGTGCGGTGCGAGGCAAGGAGGTGACATCCCCGGAGCCGGCCATGAGGTTGTGCGGCCGCGGCGGCAGTTGATTCTGTCCGCGATGGACCACCCGGGTTCCCGAGCCCTGCCGCGATTCGAGCCAACCCTCGGCGGCGAGTTCGGAGTAGGCCTCGGCGACGGTGTTGCGCGCCAGTCCCAGATCTGAGGCCAGGGTGCGTGACGGCGGCAGCAGCGAGCCGACCATCAGGTGCTCGGATCTGATGGCATCACGCAGCGCGGAGATCAGCAGTTCGCGTACTCCACGGGTTCCCGGGGTGAGGGTGTGCCGTAGATCGAGATGCAGGTCGTGGCTGAGGGGCCGCGACAGCGCATCTACTTGTTGAACGTCTGGGCCGAGGCCGGCGACATCTACACGGAACGGGAGAAGGCGGCGCTGGCCCTCACTGAGGAGGCGACCGTTCTTTCCGCAGGTGAGCACGTGTCCGACGCCACCTATGTGCGTGCGGCGGAGGTGTTCACCGACCGCGAGCTGGGACAGATCATCGGGATGATCCTGACGATCAACGCCTGGAATCGCATCGCTGTCACTACCCGCAACGCATCATCGCGCCGAGGCTAGATTTGCCACATTCTTTGCCGTCGGCGTGACAGAAGCGTGATCGTTTCGTAATCTGACCAGGTGCTCTTGGCGAGATGGCGGGCGAAGGACGGGAAGAAGAGACCCGCGATCCCGCTTTCGCGCGTCGCGGGTCTGGCGCTGTCACTCGTTGCCGGTGCCGCCGTCATGGGGGTCGTGAGCGAAGTCGGCAAGCCCGAGGTCCAGCTTTCGATCAAGCCCGAGCAGCAGGCGATCGCGCTCATTGCCGACCTGCCGCGGGCGCAGCGCGACCGACGCTATGTCTCGGCCGAGGCATTGGCGTTGGAGGCCAGGGCCAGGGCCAGGGCCATCAAACCCTGCTCGACGGTCTTGGCGGGCACTCAGCCTGCGGTGGCGCAGGCGGGAAACTTTCTCAAGGGGATGTTCGGCATCGGTGACATCGGCGGTGCGAACGGCCGCGGCGGCGGTGGTGATCATGGTCGTGGATTGGCCCTGGACTTCATGACGAGTTCCAACTCCACGGGTACCGCCCTTGCGAATTTTGTTCTGGCCAACCGTGATCGGTTGGGCGTGACCTACGTGATCTGGCAACAACGCTATAACGACGGCAATGGCTGGTCGATGATGGAAAATCGCGGCAGCCCGACCGCCAACCACATGGATCACGTCCACGTGTCGTTCCGCGCCGGCGCAAAGCCGCCGGCCGTCAACTGCTGACGGATAGCCGCCGCCCCGGCTCACCCGCGCCGCAGATCACTGCAAACTGTAGATCGGAATCGGTGCCGGGCTGGCGATGTGCGGTAAGCCTGCCATGCAGCGCGGTGCCACGCCTGGGCTGCTGACACTGGTACTGACGAGCGCCGCCACGAACCAGATGGCCAAGCGGCGGCGGGAGCGGCCAAACCACCTCTCGGTGCCACTGATGCGGCGCAGAGCAGGCGCGTGCCCACGTTGCCCGCATCGATGATGGCCTGATCGATGTACGGATCCTGACAGCGCTGGCGCTGGGGGGCTGCAGCGCAGCCCGCTCTACCACGAGCTGCAGGTGCCCGAATTCTCCTTTACCGCAATCGATGGCCCTACCACTCTCGCGCGTGACGGTGAGGCAGGCGACAAGGTCTCGGAGGTCAGCTTCAAAGTTCACCATCGAGCGCTGGCGGTCTTTCGCCCGCTGCCGTGACCGGTGGCAGGATCAACAGGCAGGCAACGAAGTACGCGTAGCCCAACGCCCATCCCGCCATCACGTCCGAGGGGTTGTGGACGTTGAGTAGAACTCGGCTAATGCCGATCGTCAGAATCAGTGCACCGCCGAGGACCGCGAGCCAGGGATTAAATGCCGCAACCGCTTTCGGCGTGAACACCGTGAGTAATGCCAGTGCGCAGACCATGATACCCAGGGCGTGCCCGGAGGGGAACGAGGATCCGTACGCGTCGACCAACCTGGTCGCGGGGCGTGGGCGTCCAGCCAAGAGTTTGGCCAACTCGGTCACCAGCGCGCTCAGCTCCACGGTGATCAGCAGGAACACCGCCGTGCGCCGCTGGCGCCGCACCAGCAGCACGACGATGAGGGCGGCCACAGCGAGGCGGAAGGCGCCGGGGCCGAAGACGGTGGCGACCACATCCCAGGCGGTGACCCAGCTCGGGTGCGCGATTCCGTAATCATGCGCCGGGGTTAGCGCCGCGACGTCCAGCCGGGACAACCAATCCCACCGCTGGGCATACCCCAACCAGAGCAGCGCGAACACGGCGACGGCGGCGCAGGCGGACACCAGCAACGCACGCTCGCGCGCGGATCTTGTCGGCATGCCTACACCCAGTACGGGACTCTGGCCCGGTATTGGCGCATCACCACGATCGCCACGGTCCAACCGACGACGGTGATGACGAGCGCGATGATCCAGTGGTGGAGCTGTTGGTCAAGTCCGAGCAGCGGATCACGGATGATGGCGAGGAAATGTACGAACGGGTTGAGCTGCACCACGGTGGACAGCTCACCGACCCGCTCGCTCAGCATGTTCTCGTTCCAGATGATCGGGGTCATGAAGAACAACAGCTGAACCAGGCTGCCCAACAACGGAGAGATATCCCGATAGCGGGTAGCGAGCACGCCGAAAACCAGGGAAACCCAAAGGCAATTGAGCGTGATGAGTATCAAGGCGGGGATGAAACTGAGATCGGTGTAGTGCCAGTGCGGCGGGTATACCGCGACGACGATCAGCAAGATGATGATGTTGTGCGCGAACAACAGCAGCTGCCGCCACACCAGCCGGTAGACATGCACGCTCAGCGGCGTTGGTAGTTGCTTGATTAGGCCTTCATTGGCGACGAAGACGTCCGAGCCCTCCAAGATCGCGGCGTTGAACAGGTTCCAGACGATCAAACCGATGGTCACGTAGGGCAGATGCTCGGCAAGCGGGAGCTTGAACAGCTGCGAGTACAAGATGCCCATCGCCAGGGCGGTCGACCCGGTGGCGATGGTGATCCAGAACGGGCCCAGCACCGAGCGTCGGTAGCGCTGTTTGATGTCCTGCCAGCCCAGCTGCAGCCACAGCTGACGATGCTCGAAACCCTCGGACAGATCACGCCATGCACGTTTGAAGGTCCGGGAGTCCGAAGACAATTCCAATATCTCGTTCGTCAACGTCACTCTCCTTCGACCTGCGGTGCAGGGCTACTGGGCCTGCCGAATTGCTCGCGTCTGCCCAAGCGTCGCAACGCAATCCACTCACGGAACCCGGACGGATCACGCCGGGTGATCAGGAAGTACCACCCGAAACGCACCCATTCCTGGAGCAGCAGCTTGCGCATGCCGGGTTGGGACATGAGATAGCCGCGGTTGCGGTAGGTGAAGTACCGCTTGGTGGCATCGTCGGGGTACTGGGTGTGCATGCGTCCGCCCAGAATCGGTTTGAATTCGGCGGCGCCATTGGGGTGTAGATACGTCGCATCCAGGCAGGTTCCGAAGGGCAGGCCCGACCGCGCCAGTCGACGGTGCACATCCACCTCGTCGCCGCGCACAAAGAGGCGCAAGTCCGGTACGCCCACAGCCTCCAGGGTTTCGGCGCGAAAGAGCGCTCCGTTGAACAGTGAGGCGATGCCGGGCAGCAGTCCCCCGCAAGCGGGAGGTACCCCCAGGCCCGCATCATCGGTGCGCAATTCTTCAACCCTACGCCGCCATACCAGGCCGCGGCGTAGGGGGAACGCCAGCCGGCCCGGGTCGTCGATGTCGCACACCATCGGCGATACCTCGGCGAGACGATGCTTGCGGGCACAGACCAGCAGGGTCTCCAGCACATCGGGGCCGCCCGGACGGCCGTCGTCGTCGGCAAGCCATACCCAGTCGGCGCCGAGACTGAGCGCATGCAGCATGCCGAGCGCGAACCCCCCTGCACCCCCGAGGTTTCGGCTCGAACCCAGGTACGTGGTGGCGACGGGTTGACCGTCGACCAGCGCCTTGACGACGGGGTCGTTGTCGTTGTCCACCACCACGAGGTGGTCTGGGGTGACGGTCTGTGTCGCGACGATCCGCAGCGACTCGGCCAGTTCCGCCACACGCCGATAGGTGACGACGACGGCGACAACGCTGTCAGGCATGCCGGTCGTCTTCGGCCAGGATCTGTGCCACGTGGTCGGCGGCTTCATTGCCCTCGTAGGCGCGGACCACGTCTTCGATACCGCCGCTCATCCGGATGGTGCCGTGGTCGATCCACATCGCGGTGTTGCACAGGCGGGCCAGGAACTCGTTGGAGTGGCTGGCGAAAACCAGCATGCCGGAGCGTTCCACCAACTGCTGCAACCGGATTCGTGCCTTCTTCATGAACTCGGCATCGACCGCGCCGATGCCCTCGTCGAGCAGCAGGATCTCCGGGTCGATGCTGGTGACCACGCCCATGGCCAGGCGCACGCGCATGCCGGTGGAGTAGGTGCGCAGCGGCATGGAGAGGTACTCGCCCAGTTCGGTGAAGTCGGCGATCTCGTCGACCTTGGCCTGCATCTGCTTGCGGGTCTGTCCCAGGAACATGCCGCGGATGATGATGTTCTCGTACCCGGAGATCTCCGGGTCCATGCCCACGCCTAGGTCGAACACGGGCGCGACCCGGCCCTGCACGTAGGAGCTGCCTCGGGTGGGCTCGTAGATTCCCGAAAGAAGCCGCAGCAGAGTCGATTTACCCGCGCCGTTGTGGCCGACGAGCCCGACTCGGTCGCCCTCCTTGAGGGACAGGGTGATGTCGCGAAGCGCCTCGATCACCACGACGTTCGATTCATTTCGTCCGATGGCACCGCCGGCCTTGCCGAGGAATGCCTTCTTCAGCGAGCGTGATTTCGCATCGAATATCGGGAACTCTACCCACGCCTCGTGGGTCTGGATACTAACCATGCTTCCGGGGGCCTACAGATACTGGCCGGTGCCGCTGCCGCCGCCCTGCGCGGGCACTGAAAGGCCCGGTGGCAGTGCCCCTTGACGCATCTGCTGGAGCTGTGCGCGGGCTGCCATCTGCTGCGCGAATAGGGCGGTCTGGATGCCATGGAACAGCCCCTCTAACCATCCCACCAGCTGTGCCTGGGCGATGCGCAACTCGGCATCGGACGGGATGCTGTCCTCGTTGAACGGCAGGGCCAGACGCTCCAGCTCTTCGCGGAGCTCGGGTGCCAGTCCGTCTTCCAACTCGCGAATGGAGGTGGCATGGATCTCGCGCAGGCGCGAGCGGCTGGCATCGTCCAGGGGGGCCGCGCGCACCTCCTCGAGGAGCTGCTTGATCATCGTGCCGATGCGCATCACCTTGGCGGGTTGCTCGACGAGATCGGTGACGGACAGATCGTCGTCCAGGCCGTCGGCACCCTTATCGGAGTCGTCTGCGCCCAGGATGATCACCTGGTCATCGTCCTCGTCATGACCTGGCTGGGTCATCTGTCACCTTCCGCATCTGATTTCCGGTCGCCAACCCATTCGTAGATCCGGGCGGCGCCGTTGTCGTAGAGCTTTCTCCATGATCGGGATATGTCCAACGACCTTAGTCCGTCGGGAACCTTGAACCCCTGGACCACGGGAGTGCTGGTCATGACATAGCGAATGTTCAGCGCATGCACAGCTTCGGCCACGCGCCTGTCGGTATCTGCGTCGTCGGCGTAGGCCCAGAAGATGTATCGGTGATAGCCCGGGCCCTGCTGTTGCGGGAAGTCGTAGTGCGTCCACAGCGGATGCAGACTTGCCACCGCGTACATCCAGCCCGAGCCGTCCACGTTCCCGTCGCCGATGGTGGTGTCCTTGGCGCCGGGCAGCGTGGCCAGATACGCGAACGCCTCGAGTTTCTGGGGGCCGACCATTACCTGGTCATATTTGGCGCCGACGAGGTACTTGTGCGGCAGGAAGTAGTGCCGTGCGGAGAATCCGCATCCGGCGGCCAACACGATTGCCGTGGCCACCAGGCCCCACGTGCGGATGCGTTCGCCGTGCAGCCGGGACAGCACGGCATACGCCAGCGTGAACAGACCGATGCCTGCGGCCGGTGCCAGCAGCAGACACACGATGGCCGACAGCCTGCGTGGGTCGCTGTAGAAGGCGTCGGAGAACAAGGCCACCGCGTGGCCGACGAAACCGCCAAAGGGTCTGGAGGAGTGGACAATCGCGACGATGAGCAGCAGCCATACGGCGATGGGCCAGTACACTCGCGTGACGATCAGCATGACTGCGCCGAGCAGTGCCAGCCACAGCAGTGCGGACTGTACCGGGTAGTCGGCGAGGTGGCGGGTGTGCTGGGTGAGGGCATCCAGGAGCGCGCGCTTCTTACCCCAGGGTGTGGCGAACTGGTGCCCGGCGATGATCTCGGACAGTTGCACCAGCGTGCGCAGTTGGGGATAGAGCAGCACCAGCGAGCCCACACCCGCGATGGCCAACGGCACCAATCCGTTTCCCCAGCGGTGTAAGGGTTTTGACTCCTTACCTCGGTACCGCGATAGCGGCGCGAGCATCCACCAGGCCGCCACGAAGACCACCACCACGATGGCGCCCGAGGTGTGTACGGAGGCGACGCCGACGAACGCCAGAATCGCCACCGGTATGCGGCTGCGGTCGGCGACGACGCCGGTGATGGCGATCACTGCCGAGCCCACTAGTGCGAAGGACACCAGGTTCGGGATGGCCGAGACGTGGAACTCGACGTATGGCAGCGCACTGAACGAGGCCGATAGCGCGGCGGCGGTGGCGGCGGAGCCGGCCTGGAAGATGAGGCTGGTGCGTCCGCGCAGCATCTGCCAGGTCAGTGCCGCGGCGCCCAGGGGGAACAGCAGCGACCCGGCGACCGAGTAGAGCGTGTAGCTCGTCGTGGGGGCCGCTCCGGTCAGCTGGCAGAGCACAGCGGCTAGCCCGTGGAAGGCGGACGGGTAGTACAGGGTGGCGTGCGTCTCGACGTTGCGGAGGTCGCCCATGCGGGTCGACGATGCTTGCCCGGTGTCCAGGATGTAGCGGATGGTGTTGCCGTGCCACATCGAGTCCCAGGTGCTCGGGATCGATTGCCAGTGGGTCAGCCCGCGCAGAAACGCGTAGAAGATGAGCGCCGATCCGATCGCGATGCCGAACGTGACGGCGAGCAGTGCGGCGCGATTTTGGGACGCGGATTGTTCAGCGTGCCCATTTGTCTGCAGACGGCGGCACAGCAGCCGCGCGAGGACGATCGCGCCGAGAAGCGCAAACCCGGCGGAAAGTGAGTTCCACGGTATGCCGATTGAGCCGAAGGCGACGATGCAGAGCCCAACTAGCCCATAGGTCAATGCAGGTGCGGTGGCGGCGGCCGAATGCGTTGGTAGCCCGCAGGCTCGGCCAATCAGCCAGCCTGGGATGAACAGCAACAGCAGTGCCGCAGCCACCCCGAAAGCGAACGACATTGTTCTAGTATGACTACACGAGACGGCGCCGTTGACCGTTGTGCGTAGGGACGTGGTGCAACGACGGGCTCAGCGCCGTGACCTGTGGTGAGCATCTAAGGTGTCTGGCATGGCTTATGACGTCGCCCGGGTGCGTGGTTTGCACCCGAGCCTCGGCGACGGGTGGGTACATTTCGATACCCAGGCCGGGATGTTGATCCCCGATGCGGTTGCTACGACTGTATCCACAGCCTTCCGTGGATCCTTCTCCGACACGCGGGGGCCGCACCCCAGTGCGCGGCGCAGTGCGGCCGTTCTGGAAGCCGCCCGACACGCCGCCGCCGATCTGGTGGGTGCCGATCCGCGCGGGGTGGTGCTGGGCAGTGACCGCGCGGTTCTGCTGAACTCACTGGCCGAGGGATCGTCGTCGAAGGCCGGGTTGGGCTACGAGCTGGTGGTGTCCCGGCTCGACGAAGAGGCCAATGTGCAGCCGTGGCTGCGTTCGGCCAATCGGTACGGCGCCAAGGTCAAATGGGCCGAGGTGGACATCGAGTCCGGTGATTTGCCGTCCTGGCAGTGGGAGTCGTTGATTACCAAGCCGACTCGTCTGGTGGCGGTGACGGCGGCGTCGTCGACGCTGGGTACGGTGCCGGATTTGCAGCAGGCCACCAAGCTTGCGCATGCGGTGGGTGGCCTGGTGGTGATGGACTGTTCAAGCCTGGTGCCGTATCGCGCCTTCGATATCGAAGACCTGGACGCCGACGTGATCGCCTTCAATGCCACGGCATGGGGCGGACCACCGGTGGGCGCGTTGGTCTTCCGTGATCCGGCACTGCTCGATTCCATCAGCTCGATTTCGCTCAATCCGTTGGCAAGCGGCCCGGCGCGGCTGGAACTGGGCGGACACCAGTTCGCGATGCTGGCCGGTCTGGTCGCCAGCGTGGAGTACCTGGCGGGTTTGGACGAGTCCGCGTCGGGCACCCGGCGCGAGCGGTTGCTGACGTCTCTGAACTCTGCGGGCGCATATCTGGACTGGCTGTTCCGGTACCTGGTGAGCGCGCTGCGGACCCTGCCGCGCGTCATGGTCATCGGGGTCCCGGAGGACCGGATTCCGGCGCTCAGCTTCACCGTGATCGGGATTCCTGCGGACCGGGTGGTGCAGCGCTTGGCCGACAACGGGGTGTGTGCGATCGCCAACACCAGTTCGCGGGTGCTCGACGCCATCGGCGTCAACGAGATCGGCGGCGCGATAACGGTTGGTTTGGGCCACTATTCGACGGCAGCCGAGGTCGACCAGTTGGTGCGCGCGGTTGCCTCGCTGGGCTGACTTTCGCTGGGTTGACTAGAGCCTCAGCAGTACCTTTCCCACCACGTCGCCGTTCTCCAGCAGGCGATGCGCTTCAGCGGCCTGGCTTATGGGCACCTCGGCACCCACCACCGGGCGTACCGTGCCCTTTTCGACGAGCGGCCACACGTTCTGCACGACGGACTCGACGATCGTGGCCTTGCCGGAGGGGCCGGCGAGGGGGCGGCCCCGCAGGGTGGTGGCGGTGATCGAGCCGCGTTTGGCGATCAATGTGGCGATGTTCAGTTCGGCGACCACGCCACCCTGCATGCCGATGATGACGAGGTGTCCATCATTGCCGAGAGCGTCCACATTCCGGTCCAGATACTTCGCTCCCATGATGTCCAGGATTCGATCGACGCCCACGCCGCCGGTAAAACTGTCAATGGCCTGTACAAAGTCAGTATCCCGATAGTTGATGGTCAGGTCGGCACCAAGATCGCGGCATGCGTCGAGCTTGTCGGGCGTACCGGCGGTGACCGCGACCCGCACCCCGAGCGCCTTGGCGAGCTGGATGGCATGCGTACCGATACCACTTGCGCCGCCATGTATCAGAAATGATTGTCCTGCAGTCATTTTCGTCGTCATCATCATGTTCGACCACACGGTGCACGCGACCTCGGGAAGGGCGGCTGCGATATCGACTTCGACGCTGGTGGGTACCGGTAGCAGCTGGCTAGCAGGTGCTATCACCTGCTCGGCATAGGCGCCGCCGGACAACAGCGCGCAAACGGGTTGTCCGACAGACCATTGCGTGACCTCCGGGCCGAGTGCTCGGATGAATCCCGAGCATTCGAGACCCAGAATGGAGCTTGCTCCGGGTGGTGGACTGTACAAACCCTGACGTTGCAGCAGATCCGCTCGATTGACTGCGGCGGCGGCCACGTCGATCAAGATCTCGCCGGGGCCCGGAATTGGATCGGGAACTTCGGTCCAGCACAGCGCTTCTGGTCCGCCTGGATGGTCAACGGTGATAGCGTGCATATCATCCAGACTATGCCGAGCTATCGGTCGCCGGATCACTGGACAGCGTATGGAGGCGCGGTCTAGGCCATAGCGTGGTCGGTGGGAAGGGGGGAGTACGAATGAGTACACGTTCGGAGAGTGAAGTCCCAGGACTAGATCTCGCCGAATTTCGTTCATGGCAAAACTTTTGGGTGGCAACAAATCGGCTGAATTTCTTGCTGAACCGAAAGATGGTTGCATCGCACAGTATTTCGCTTACCGATTTCCATGTGCTGCAACAGTTGTTGCGATCTGCCAATGGCAGTTGCCGCATGGGGGATATCGCCACCAGTCTGTTGGCTTCGCGTAGCCGGATCACCCACCAGGTGCGTCGCCTTGAGGAGCAGGGCCTGGTGAAGCGGGGATCGATGCCCCAGGACCGCAGGGCGGTGTTGGCGGCGCTGACGGAACAGGGGCGCATCCTGGGCGAGGCGGCGATGCGCACCTATTCCGAGTGTGTGCGTGAGCACTATCTGATGCGCCTGACGCGGTCGCAGCAGGCGGCCATCGCCGAGAGCTTCCGGCGGGTGGGTGAGGGGGCCGAGGAGGCGCTGCACGATGCCGAGGGACGCGGCGGGGAGTAGGCCGTCGCGGGGAGCGGCTAGGCTTGCCGACGGTGGCGTGGCAGAGCGGCCTAATGCACTCGCCTTGAAAGCGAGAGACGGCTAACACCGTCCGGGGGTTCAAATCCCTCCGCCACCGCCGTTACGTTTACGAACTCTTGGGTCCCGGCCCGGCTTGAACGGGCTGCCTCCCTCGCTGGCTGCGCGAGCAGCGGACCGCACGTACCGGCGGGCGCCGATGATGCTGTCAGGCGGACCGGGCGCCCGGCAACAGATTTACGACTGCGGCCGGGTGTGCAGTGTGGCGACCATCGGCGTGGTGCCGGTGGTCAGATCCAACACGGGGCAATGCGCGTCGACGGCCTCTTGTAGTTCGCGGTAGCGCTCGTTGGTGTCCGGACCGGAGACCGACACGGTGACCCAGATCTGTTGAAAGCCCGGCCGCACGGCGTCGTCCAGGCCGAAGAAGCCGCGCACATCGAGGTCACCCTCGGCGCTGGCTTGACGGGATCGGGTGCCGTGTTTGCCCGCCCAGGCTCGGCGGCTCCTCGACGTGGACGCGGTACTTACTCACGCTGGTGGGATCGCCAGCGCGATGGGAGGGTTGTCTCCGTGATGAATCCAACTCCCGGCAATGTAGGCCTATTTAAAAGGATATCTATCCTCTAAATTGGAGGTATGGCCGAGAAACAAACACTTCCTCTGGCTGGTCGCCGGGACGAGGACCTTCCGGGGCACTGGCTGTTGGCGCGGTTGGGCAAGCGCGTTCTGCGCCCGGGCGGGTTGGAACTGACCACCCGTCTGCTGGCCGCCGGACGGGTGACCGACGCCGATGTGGTGGAGCTCGGGCCGGGACTTGGACGGACCGCGCGGGACATCGTGGCGCTGCGGCCCCGGTCCTACGTCGGCGTCGATGACACCGCGGCGGCCACCCAGTCGGTGCGTGACGTCGTGGCGCCGTGTGGAGGACGGGTGATTATCGCGGACGCGGCCAGCACCGGCCTGCCCGATGCCAGCGCCGACGTAGTCGTGGGCGAGGCGATGTTGACAATGCAGAGCGACAAGGCCAAGAGGGCGATCGTCGACGAGGCTTACCGGTTGTTGCGCCCCGGCGGCCGGTACGCGATCCACGAACTCGGCCTGACACCAGACTCCGTCGGCACCGAGACCACGGACGATATTCGCCGCGCACTTGCTCACTCGATCAAGGTCAACGCCAGGCCGCTGACGGTGGCCGAGTGGAGCGAGCTGCTGCGGGGCTCGGGATTTAAGGTGGTGAGCACCGACCGGGCTCCGATGGCCTTGCTGAAACCGCGCCGCGTCATCGCCGACGAGGGCATTCTGGGCGCCTTTCGTCTGGTGAAAAACGTTCTCCTGCACGGGGGTGCGCGCAAACGTGTGCTCGCCATGCGCCGCACGTTCAATCAGCACAAGGGCGCGCTGACTGCGGTCGCACTTGTCGGTGTCCGTCCCGAATGACCGGTAACCGCAGGGCGGGTGAGCAGCGTGAGCGGGTGTTGGGGCTGGTGCGCGAGGCGGCTGTGCCGGTCGGCGCGCAGCACATCGCCGACAGCTTGCGGATACACATCACCACGGTGCGGTTTCACCTGAAGACCTTGGAAGAGCAGGGGCATATCGTGCGGCGCAGCGGGGACGCCGAGCAGAGGGCGGGCAGACCCAGCCTCATGTACGCGATCGCCCCGCGCCTGGATTACTCCGACGTGGTGTCGCTGTTCGCGGTACATCTCGGTGGCACGTCCGCCGAGCGTGAGTCACGGGCGGCCTTGGTGGGTGCCGATCTGGCGCATCGGGTGAATGTGGCACGCCGCCGTGCCCCGCTGCCTGCCGTGGACCTGGTGGTGGAAACCCTTGGCGAACTGGGGTTTACGGTGCAGTCCACGCTGATGTCGTTCGGGAGCGTCACGGTGCGGATCTGCTCGTGCCCACTCGCCGAGATCGCCACGACTGCCCCGGAGGTGGTGCGCGGGATTCAGCGAGGCCTCATTCAGGAGGTGCTCGACGTCAACGCCGACGCGGTCGGCGGGCAGTTCCAGGTCACGGTGTCGCCCGATGCCGGGCACGGGGACTGCACGGTCAGCCTGGCGTTGCAGCCGGTATCCCAACACCAGTAGAGGAGGCGAGGGCATGGATGTCCTCTCGATGACGGCCCTGGGTGAGGAGCGCATCGAAACGGCACGGCACGCGAGCAGTGGCCGGGCGGCGCACACCGTGCACGGCGGCACGGGCCATGCGTTGCGGCAGGTGCTGCTGGCGCTGGCCGCCGGCCACCGGCTTGCCGAACATGAAAACCCCGGCGAAGCAACGCTATTGGTGCTGAGCGGGCGGGTCGAGCTGGCGACCGCGAGCGCCACCACGGCGGCTGGTGCCGGTGACTACGTGATCATTCCGCAAGAGCGCCATGACCTTACGGCGATCGAGGACTCGGCGGTGCTGCTGACGGTGGTAGGCCGTTCGGGGTGAACTCACCCGGCAAAGCTCGTCGAGTGCATACCAGGTGCAGGCTATTGCTACGAAACACCTGCGTGCGGTATGCGCTCGACGAACTGAGCCTTACGCCTTGGGGCTGCCGCTTTCTGCGAGGCGCCGGACCGCGGCTACTGAGTTGTCTCGGGTGAGCTAGCGCCAGGTCCGCGCGAAGTTCAGGAACGCATCGTTTTCTTCCGGGGCGGCGACGGTGACTCGGACGCCATCGGTTGCGAAGGGCCGCACGATGATTCGTGACTCGGCGGAAGCCTGTGCGAACTCCGTTGATCGTTCACCGAGCGGCAACCAGACGAAGTTCGCCTGTGATTCCGGCACGTCGTAGCCCGCCTCGCGCAGCGCAGCGGTCACCCGGGTGCGCTCGGCGACAACGTCGTTGGTCCGCGCCAGGAGTTCCTCGGCGGCGGCTAGTGAGGCGATCGCGGCGGCCTGGGCGAGGCTGGACGCGCTGAATGGTACGTACACCTTGCCCAGTGTGGTGATCACGTCGGGATCGCCGATCGCATAGCCTACGCGCAGGCCGGCCAGGCCGTACGCCTTTGAGAAGGTGCGCAGCACAATCACATTGGGGTGTTCACGGACCAGCGCCAGACTGTCACTGAAGTTCTCGCGCACGTACTCGATGTAGGCCTCGTCGATCGCGATGAGGATGTGCGACGGCACCGTCTCGACGAACCGCCGTAGATCGGCAGGGGGCACCACGGTGCCGGTCGGATTGTTCGGGTTGCACACGAAGACCAGCCGGGTGGCGTCGGTCACCGCGGCCGCCATGGCGTCGAGGTCGTAGGTGTGGTCGATCAGCGGTACCTGAACGGGGGTTGCCCCGGCGACCCGCACCACCAGCGGGTAGGTCTCGAAGGACCGCCAGCCGAATAGCACCTCGTCGCCCACCGTCGCGGTGATCTGGACGAGCTGCTGACACAGGCTCACCGATCCGCAGCCCACGGCGATGTGCTCGGGTGCCATGTCCACGTGTTTGGCCAGGTGTGAGCGCAACTCGGCGTACCCGTTGTCGGGGTATCGGTTGATCAGTGCGGTGGCGTCGGCGATCGCCGTACGCACGCTCGGCAGGGGCCCGTGCACGGTTTCGTTACTGGCGAGCTTGATGGCCCCAGGCACGCTGCGGCCTGGGGTGTAGGCCGGCAGTTCGGTCAGCTCGGGGCGAAGTCGGGCGGGCACCGAAATAGACTATCGGTGCATGTTGGACCGGATGGCGACCAACGGCTTTGCCTTCCGGGCTCGCGGGCCTGTACTCTATGCCCTCGGCGGTTCGGGATCCATTTTCCTGGGTTCGGAGTACCGCTCGGGAAGTTCAGGAGGCGTGCCAGAGCGGCCGAATGGGACTCACTGCTAATGAGTTGTCCCCTTTACGGGGGACCGGAGGTTCAAATCCTCTCGCCTCCGCGTCGGTCTGCAGGCCAAACCTGTTGACCTGCAACAATTGAATAGCTAGCGCCCGTAGCTCAACGGATAGAGCATCTGACTACGGATCAGAAGGTTAGGGGTTCGAATCCCTTCGGGCGCACCATAGGACTTCTTCACGAGTGAGTGTGAAGCGATGACACAGGTTCAGCGGTATTTCCCCCACCTACCTCAAGACGTGTGGTCGGCTCTCATCGATCCGGCGTCCTGGTGGGGCAAGCCGGACACCCCGGCCGAGGTCATCGTCGGGAGCACCTTCACAATGACCACGGTCCAGGTGGTGGGGACCAGATTCAGCGGCGTATTCGAGATCGAGTTCCTCGACGCTCAGCCGTACGAGCATTTGACCCTGGGCCTTGTCGCCCACGCGAGCACGGGCCAGGCGGCCCGCTGGACGCGTCATCTGGCCTTCCGTGAGCACGAGGGCGGCACGCTGCTGACGGTGACGAATAGAGGCGTCAATCTCGACGATCTCGACGAGCGAATTCTGCTGAGGGTTGTCAAAGAGATTCAGGCCACCGAACTCCACGGCATCGCCAAACTGCTGGATCAGCCGCGGCCTTAACTCGGTGCGTTGGTTCGCATCGCAACGGCCATGAGCCCGGGCACGCTGGAACCAGGGTCATGTGAGTCCGTCGCGTAGGCGCTGAAATCCTTGGGCGACAAGTTCTCCGGGATCTCTCGGCAGCGCGGAATCGGACACCGCCATCTGGATCACCGTGCCGAGGACCGCATATGCGGCATTGCAGATCAGTCGCGGATACAGGTCGACGTTCGGATCCAGGCCCGTGCGTCGACTGACTTCCGCCAGCACCACGTTTCCGACGTCGTCGGATCGGGCGGCGTCATGCGCGGCGAGGCCGGGATTCTGTGCCGATATCCGGGTGACGGCGACGGCGGTGCTGAACGCCTCCGAGGTCGCCAAATCCAGCATGACGGCCTCCAGCGAATCGACTGCGTGCTCGTCGGCGGGGCGCCGACGCAGCAGTTGGACGGCGTTGTCCTCAATCCCGCGCAGCGAGAACAGGACGGCGTCTTCCTTGCTGGTGAAGTAGTTGCGAAATGTGCGGGACGAGACGCGCACCGCGTCGGCGATGTCGTCGACGGTGACGGCCGCCAGGTCTCCCCGGTCCAGCGCCAGCTCCAGGGCGGCTCTGCTCAACGCCAGTTTGGTCTCTGACTTCTTCTGCTCGCGCAGGCCGCTGAGCGGTGGCATGTAGCCATCGTAACAAACCTTCATATTTACGAAACTTTTCCAAAAACGGAAGCGTTCTAACGGTATGGCCGGCGTCATGGAGAGGCCGGAAGCATCAAGAAGAGGCAATGACATGCGGAAAATACTGGCCACCGTGGGAATCGCCGTCGCCCTGGCCGCCGGGGGCGTCGCCCTGGCCAGACCCGCTGCAGCGGCTCCGTGCGGCAAGGTCGTGGTGTGGGGCAACGGTGGCGGTGTCTGCGAGTCCGACTACGCCCCCGACGGCAGCTTTACGCGCTGCGACACCGTATATGTGCTCGGCATCGGCGGGACCAACTGCTACCGGGTGTACCCCTGACTCCGCAAGTGGGACGTCCCGTACCAGAAGCTTCCCGGCACGCTGTCCCGTCCGCTAGCGTCCACCCCATGGTTGAGGACTTGGCTGCTGACTTTGTCATCGTGGGCGCGGGATCGGCGGGAGCACCGCTGGCCACCCGGCTCTCCGAACGGACCAACGACCAGGTGCTGGTCCTGGAGGCGGGCCCCAAGGACAAGGACATGGGCATCCACATTCCCGCCGCCTTCTCGAAATTGTTCCGCAGTGATGTGGACTGGGACTACCTCACCGAACCCCAACCGCAGCTGAACAAACGCCAGATCTATTGGCCGCGAGGCAAAACGCTGGGCGGCTCGTCATCCATGAACGCCATGATGTGGGTACGTGGTTTCGCGGCCGACTACGACGACTGGGCCGCGGTCGCGGGCGATCAGTGGTCCTTCGCGAATGTCGCCCACTATTTCAAGCGCATCGAGGCGGTCGAGGGTGCGACGGAGAGCGACGAGGGCATCGACGGCGCGTTGAAGATCTCCAAACAGCGCAGCCCCCGTTCTAGCACCGCGGCGTGGTTGGAGGCAGTGAAGGAAGCCGGTTTCGATGTCGAGCGGGCGAACACCCCTGAACCCAAGGGCTTCTCGGAGACCATGGTGTGTCAGAACGGCGGCCGACGATGGAGCACTGCGGACGGCTACCTCAAGCCCGGCCTGCGGCGCCGGAACCTGAACGTGGTTACCGATGCCCAGGTACGCCGAGTGTTGTTCGACGGCACCCGCGCCGTCGGTGTCGAATACGTGCGCGACGGCATCACCCACACCGTGCACGCCCGTCGCGAGGTGATTCTGAGTGGAGGGGCGATCAATTCCCCTCAGCTGCTGATGCTTTCGGGCATCGGCGATGCCAAGCGTCTCGTTGAGTTGGGGATCCCCGTCGTGCACGACGCGCCGCAGGTGGGGCAGAACCTGCTCGACCACCTGTGCTGTCCGGTGGGCTACGCCGTCGAGGCTGACTCGTTGTACGGGGCGGAGAAGCCGCTGCAGCTGGCCAACTACTTTCTGCGACATCGCGGCATGCTCACCTCCAATGTCGGTGAGGCCTATGGATTCCTGCGCAGCCGCGCCGATCTTGCGCTACCTGACCTTGAGCTGATCTTCGCTCCGGCACCCTTCTTCGACGAAGGGCTGGGTGAGGCCACCGAGCACGCCATCGTGATGGGTCCCATCCTGCTCAAGCCGGAAAGCAGCGGCGAGATCACTCTGACCTCGCCCGATCCGCTGGCCAAGCCACGCATTGATCCGCGCTACCTGAGCGACCCCGCCGGGCAGGACCGCGCCGCCATGATGTTCGGCTTGCACACCACGGCGCGCATTGCCGAGACGCCCTCGATGCGGGCATTGCTGGGCAAGATTCTGCGGCCCAGGAACCCCGGCGACAACCTGGAGCAGACGCTCGTCGCCGCACTGGAGAACAACTCACACACGCTGTATCACCCCGTCGGAACCTGCCGGATGGGTGCGGACGAGTCCAGCGTGGTGACGCCGGACCTGACAGTGCGCGGTGTGCAGGGCCTACGAGTGGTCGATGCCTCGGTGATACCGACCCTCATCCGGGGCCACACGCACGCTCCGGCGGTGCTGCTCGGTGAGAAGGCGGCCGATTTGGTTCTTTCTCCACAAACATGAAACCGATCCGGGTCTGCGAACGTCTGACTGGATAGAGTCACCGATGAGGAGCTGGGGGAGGGAACCATGAGCGACGAGTTCGGGGTTCGTATCGAGGAGCTCGCAGCCATTTCTACGACATGGCTGGGCGAGACGTCGGACATCAACGACATGCCGTGGATGTCCTTTCAGGATGCTTCCGGCTCGGGAAGCGAGGTGCTGGCCGCTATCCGCGATACGGTCTCCCCCGGTATCAAGGCGATGTCCTCGATCGCCCGCAGGTTCTCCGATATGGCGGGGCTCGTCGACACCTTCGCCACCAATGTGACGGCGCAGGACGAGAAGACGGCCACGTCTTTCGAGGCGCTCCAGCCACGCTGATGCGCCCGACGATCAGTGCGCTGCGCGGCTGGAATCTCGATGCGCTCAGCAAGGCCGCCGCCACCGCACGTGACAACGCCCAGACGCTGGATGCGTCTCTGGACTCGTGCGACCGTGTGTTCAACGACGCGTCGGGCTGGTTCGGTAAGACGCACGATGCGGCCAGGATCAAGGTCGACCAGGAACTCGACCACGGCCGCGAGGTCCGCAATGTCCTGAACCGGCTGTCCGACGACGCCGAGGATGCGGGCCGAACACTCAAGCACGCCAAGGAATACACGCTGCAGGACGTCGACGCCGCTATTGCCGACGGGTTCACGCTCACCGATACCGGCGAGGTCAGTCACTCGGACCCCAAGAAGGAACAGGCCGCTGCCGACCATCAGCGCAGGATCCAATCGGGTCTTGACGAGGTGGCCCGCCTCGACGAGATGTACGGGCGGAAGCTGCGGGAGGCTGTCAACGACCTGGAGGCCATGCGCGACGGGCAGCAGGACGTGACGCTGCCGTCGGGGGAGCAGATCGATCCCGATGCACTCGTCGACCGTGTACGCGGCATGTCCGAGGAAGACCGCAGGTCGTTCCTGGAGAGCCTGCCTCCGGAGACAGTGCACCAGATGGTCATCGCCGACCCGGAGTTCATGGGGAACAACAACGGGGTTCCCTTCGATGTTCGTGCCGACGCCAACGAGATCAACATCCGGAACGCTCTCACCGACGAGCTGCAGAGGCCGTCACCGGATCAGGCCCGCGTCGATCAGCTCAGGGCGATGCTCGCGCCGATGGAGGATCCGTTCGCAACCATCCCGGCGGGAGGATCACCCGCCGACTTCAAGGTCGATCGCAAGTTCGTCATGTTCTCCACCGAGGGCAACGGGCGCATGATCGAGCAGATCGGCGACCTCAAGCCGGGAGCTCCGGGTGTCGGGGTCTACGTCCCGGGCACCAACACCAACCTCAACGGCAGCAGGAACAACCACGACTCGGCCGTCAACCTGGCGAAGCAGAGCGGGTCGCCGGTTTTCCTCTACATGGAGAACGACTTTCCGCAGGGGCTGGACAAGGCGATGGACAAGTCCTATGGATTGGCGATGGCACCGCAACTCGTCTTGTTCGGCAAGGAACTCGACGCGGAGGTCGCCCGCCACGCGCCGGGCACACCGACCACCTACATCGGGCACTCGTACGGTGGATCCGTCGTCGGCACCGCCGAACAGATGGGGCTGCGTGCCGACCGCGTGCTGTACGCGTCTTCCGCCGGTACGGGCATGCTCAACACCGAGTGGCGCAACCCCAATCCGAATGTGCAGCGGTTCTCCATGACCGCGCCCGGTGACCTCATCGGCGCAGCACAGCTTGCCCCACGGGACACCGACATCCCCACCAGGTTCTCGCCCTTCCCCGGGGTCAATCTGCACCTACCGCCGGTGATTCCGCGGGGGCCGGACGGCGATATCGGTAATCCGCACGCAGGTAATCCCCTTGGCGGAGATCCAGATTCGATTCCCGGTGTCAAGCGCCTCGACACCGGCTATTACAGTGACGACAACAAGGATCATCCCGGCGAGGTGGTGTTCGGGCCCAACGGGCACGGCAGTTACTGGGATGACCCGAAGTCCGATGCGTTCCAGAACATGGCGAACGTCATCAAAGGCGGCGAGGTGACCACCTATGTCGAACGGGGCATCGAGTCGAACAACGTCGACATCAATATCGGGGACGACAGCAGCCTGAGCGAATCGGTGAAGGACATCACCAAGGCATATGGCGCTCAATGGTTGTCCGGCGCCAAGATCGGCCCGTTCACGCTACCGACCAAAGCCAAATGGGAAGACCCCTACGGCAATCCGCACGTCACGGACAACCCCGGCCTCGGGCGCAAGGTTCAGGTCCGATGAGGCATGCATGGACGATCGTGATTGCGGGATTGGCGATTTTGGTTGCGGTTTCATGCAATCCCGGTGCGGACAGTGAGCAAGGAGGCAACAAGACCATGGAACCCACGCCGGTGAAGATGTCCGAGGCGCTGCGTGTCACGACCGAGAACCTGGCATTCGTCACCGCCGAGAAGGTGGAGCCGGGTGTCAACGACGTTGAGCGGATGGGCTGCCGTACCAGCTACAACTCGGCTCTGCCAGAGGGGCCACCGTGGTGGTTGCGGCTGCAGCGCGATTTCGCGAACCCCACCCCCGAGTTGATCGCGGGCGTATTAGAACGCTTGGAAGCGCTGTCCAGCAAGGGTTTTCATCGCCAAGAAAGCAAGCGACCAGAGCCCGAGCCGGTCAACAGCCGAACCTATCGAGATGGTGCCGGCTATATCGTGAGCGCACGTGAAGATTTTCGCGGCAACGGGATTCACGTATACGTGGTCACCTCTTCGTCCCCTTGCGCCGACGAGGACTAGCGATAGGTCACCAGATCCCGGTTACCGCCATCACTGATCAGGTGGGTGTGGTCGTTGAAGGCCAGCAGGCTCAGGCCGCGCTTGCCGTTCACCAGCGATGTGATCGATGAGTTGACGACAACGCGTTGCGCGGTGAGCCAATTCGACACGCTCCCGCCCCACATGTCTGCGACGATCATGCCGATGACGCCGGCAGAAGTGGCTACCACGGTGTCACCGTCGAGCTTGGCGGCATCGGCCATGGCTGCCAGCACGCGCTGTCGAAAGCGGGTGTAGCTCTCGGCGTACTCACCGGATGAGTCGGTGCTCGCCCACTGTGCCAAACCGTCCTCCAGGATCGCCTGGGTATTGCCCTTGGCCAGGCTCTTCACGGTGTTGACGGATGCCAGCCGCCGCATGCGCGAGTTGCCGACGATCTCTTTGTAGTCGTACTCGTCCCAGCGGTCATCCTGCAGGGGCTCGGATCCCAGGGCTATCGCGACAGCCTCGCCGGTCTGCCGCTGACGCTTCATCCCGCCGTGCAGTATTCGGGTGCCGCCGAGTCCGCGGCGGCACAGTTCGGCGGCCACCGTGTCTGCCTGCCGCTGTCCGGTGCTGGTGAGCGGGCTGTCGGGGCTGCTCGAGTAGTTGGCAGCCTGACCGTGCCGGACCAGGTAGATGACGCCCATATTGGGAATCGTATCGACTAGTCGCCGCCGAGCACTCGGCGCTTCTCGGCTTCGAACTCCGCTAGGCGTCGGACTTGTCGAGCACGAACACATTGAGGATGAGGGTGGCGATGAGGCCCACCACCCGCCAGACGGTTGTCGCGCTGAGCGTCAGCAGGCTCACTCGGCTCTTGCTCATGCCGCGAAGTCTGTCACGTGTCGCGCTCGCACCTCTAGCATCGGACAAATGGACTTCGCCCCGTCTGCCCGCGCCGCCGAACTGACCGCCGCCGTCCGCGAGTTCATCGACGGGGAGATCATGCCGGTGGAACGCGCGGTGCTGGCCCACCATAATGAGCTGCTGGAAGCTCGTATGGGCACGAGGGCCGAGCTGTGGAAAGTTCCGTCGGAGTTGAACACGCTGAAGACGAAGGCGCGCGCCGCCGGGTTGTGGAACCTCTTTCTGCCTGACCCAGAATTGGGTGGTGGGCTGTCCAACGCCGAATACGCGCCACTAGCCGAGCAGATGGGCCGATCACTGTTCGCGCCCAACGTATTCAATTGCAACGCACCCGATTCCGGGAATATGGAGGTGCTGCACCGGTACGGCAGCCAGGAGCAGAAAGAGATGTGGCTCGAACCGTTGCTTGAGGGCGATATCCGCTCGGCGTTCTGCATGACCGAACCCGATGTCGCGTCTTCGGATGCCACCAACATGGCCGCCACCGCCGTTGTCGACGGTGACGAGGTGGTGATCAACGGACGCAAGTGGTGGAGCACCGGTGTGGGGCACCCCGACTGCAAGGTGATCATCTTCATGGGGTTGACCGACCCCGATGCGCATCGGTATGCCCGCCACTCGATGGTGCTGGTCCCGATGGACACCCCAGGTGTGAGAGTCGAACGGATGCTGCCGACGATGGGCTTCTACGACGAGCCGGGCGGCCACGGGGTGGTGTCCTTCGACAACGTGCGCCTTCCGGTCGACGCGTTTATCGCAGGGCCGGGCAAGGGATTCGAGATTGCTCAGGGCAGGCTGGGCCCGGGCCGGGTGCACCACGCGATGCGGCTGATCGGTTTGGCCGAGGTGGCGCTGGAGCACGCGTGCCGCCGTGGGCTGGATCGCACCGCCTTCGGCAAACCGTTGGTGAATCTGGGTGGAAACCGCGAACGCATCGCCGACGCGCGCATTGCCATCAACCAGACCCGGCTATTGGTCATGTACGCGGCCTGGCTGCTGGACACGGTAGGCATCATGGGTGCGTTGTCTGCGGTGTCCGAGATCAAGGTGGCGGCCCCGAACATGGCTCAGCAAGTCATCGACATGGCCATTCAAATCCATGGCGGTGGAGGGCTTTCCAACGATTTCCCGCTGGCGGCAGCCTGGGTGAACGCCCGTGCGCTGCGCTTGGCCGACGGCCCCGACGAGGTGCATCGAGGTGTGGTGGCCCGAATCGAGTTGGCGAAGTACACTAGCGAGTGACGTTGAGCGCGTAGCGCATTCCACGATGCAGGCTGGCTCCCACCAGCAGCCCGAGCGCGATCGAGAAGATCGCCATGCCGGTGTCGATCAGCGCGGTGAGGTTGGCATGCCCGGTGGCGGCGACCTCGCTGACGTTCACAAAGCTCAGCGCGCCGGGCACCAGGCACCAGAAGGCCGCCAGTAGCAACACAATTGCCGACGGTGCGCCCTTGAACCGCGCCGCGAACAGTGCGAAGGGAACGACGGCGACCGCGCCGACAAAGCCCGTCATGGCCGGTGCCACGAACAGGCTGCCCAGCCGTTGCCCCAGCATGGCGACGCCGATCGCCAGCACGAGCCAGATCAGTGACCCGCGCGGCGCGGACTTGTAGAGGTAGAACCCCGCCGCGATCACCGGCACCGCCAGTGCGATCGTCCAACTACCCAGGGGCGGCCCCAGAGGCGAGGGCTCCAGTGGCCCAGCCACTTTCACCCCGATCACCACGCCGAACGCCAGCAGCATCAATTGGGCGATGCCGTACACGATGCGAGTGGACCCGGCCATCAGCTGCGTACTGGTCAGTTCCAGTGCCCCGATGGTGAGGGTCACTCCGGGAAGCACGGCGATCAGCGCCGGTGCCAGCACGCGCGCAAGTCCCTCGCTGGGCACGTTCGCGACGATGAACGTGCTGATGACCGTGACCACGAAGGCGGCCACCGCGGGCATCGTGGCGGCCAGGGTCGGCATGGGATTGGTTGCCAACATGAGCACACCGACGATCAATCCCAGGACGAGGTAGGCCGGTAGTGCTGACGATGTGGGAGCGAGCGCCAGCCCGAATCCGAGGGTCAAGACGGTGTGCCCGATGACGGTGACGATTTTCCCGAAACGTGGTTCGAGGCATCTGATCTGGTGGATGCGCGCGATCGCTTCGGCCGGCGCGATGGCACCGGCGGCGGCCATGTCGGCAATGCTGTCGATGTGCCCGGCCTGGTCCAGCTGCGCCGTGCTGCGGGTGGATTCCTCGACTTCCAGCTGCCCGGTGACACCGTCGATCTGGATGATCAGCACCGTCGGCAAGACGACGGCGCGTAGCTCCTTGTCGGTGTATTGCGGTGCGATGTCGTGCAATTTGGCGAGCACCAGGTTGGTGGGCTGGCCGACTTCGAGCATCGCGATGCCGAGCAGCCGCAGCATCGTCACGACCTCGGCGTCGGAGAAATTCTTCGCGTCAGCCAGCGGTACGGGCTTGTCCTTGAGTGCTTTCCGGACAAACGCCATTACCCGGTCACGCCAGGTCAGCGCCATCATGCGCCGACTGTAGTCGTGCAGGTCAGGCCTTGAGGTTCTTCTTCGCCGCGCGCCGCAGCTGGATGATTCGCACCCCACCGACCAGGGCGGTGAGCGCGGCACCGGTGATGGCCGCGAACAACACCGTGATGCCCAGGGGCATCTGGATCTCCCACGAGAGGAAGTGGGTGGTCGTGTCCGTCAGGTTCTGCAGAATGAACACCAGCAGCAGAATCAGGATCAACAGGCCAAGGATGACGCCCGTCCAGGTCGCCGCCGCACGGGTCCGCTTGACCGCATTTTCCTTCTTGACGGGCTTGGCGGACTCGGACTCGGACTTGGCGGGTAGCGGAGCCTGCTCCCCGACAGGGATTTCGGTCGATGAGTCGGCAACCGGAGAGTCCGGCGTCGTACCGGGGTCACTGGTCATGGACTTATCATTTGCTACATGGGCGCTGATTGCAAGCGCCGAAGGCCGACTTTTCGCGGGAAAGGCCGAATACACGCCGCGAAAAGTCGGCACTTGGACCAGGTCAGGCGCGGATAGTGCCCCTGCCTGCGATCAACGGCAAATCCAGGGGTGTGAGGAATCCCGGCCTAGCGTCGATGACCGCCGGTATCGCGTTGATCGCCCGCATACCGGTAGCCAGGCAGCCGCCGATCGCGCCGTCGCCGGAGCGCTCGTCCCGGAAGACGGTCTCCTGCGTGATGTTCGGGCTGCCCTTGATTTCGATGCGGTAAGCATCGTTGTCGACGGACTGCGCCCGGGGCCAATACGGCGCGGCGTCGTTGGTGATCCGGTTGACGTGCTCGATGACGATCTTGGGCTTGCCGCCCACCCAACCGCGAATCGCGAAGCGCACGGCGGCGCAATGACCTGCCTCGATGGTGCCGGTGTTGGGCCCAGCGCCATAGGCGATCTCGGTTGGGGTGGCCCACTTCTCGTAGACGGTATCGATCTTGTCCAGTTTCACCTCGACCGCGTCGGCGATCATGGGGATGGTATGACCCCAGGCCAGGACCAGCACCTCGGGAATCTCCAACACGGCGGGTTGGTCCATGGGCGCACCCAGTCCCATTGGCGTGCAGAAATCGCCGTTGTAGTACTGATAATCCAGAAGCTCTTGCACCAGAACCGAATCCACCCGTCCACCCACGCCGAGCAGAGACATCGGAAACAGGTCGTTGGCGAAGCCGGGGTCGATGCCGGTGGTGAAACAGGAGGTCTGACCGTCCTCACAGGCCTGCTTGATGTCGGTCAGCATCTCGGGCGGGCATACCTGCGGATACACCCAGGGCGTCATCGCGGTGGAGACGATGTTGTGTCCGCTGCGCAATGCTCGGGACATGTTGTCGATGTTCTCCAGCGCGTACTGCGCCGTCGGCCCGAAGTATGCGACCGTACCTTCGGTGCCCAAGGCAGCGTCGATATCGGTGGTGGCCGCCAGCCCGACCGGGTGACTGTCGACCAGGGTGCCGACGTCCACGCCGTTCTTGGCGGGATCGTGTACCAGCACCGCAGCCAGCTCGAATACCGGGTGGTCCAGCAGCTCGCGGATTACTAGCTTGCCGACAACCCCAGTGCCCCAAACGATGACGGGATACTTGTCACTCATACTCCGCCCATTCTCTCCGCGCAAGCGCTCATCGGAAGAACTCGCCACCATTGACGAATAGGGTCTGCCCGGTCACCATCCGGGCCCTGTCGGAGGCGAAGAACACCACCGCGTCGGCGACGTCCTCGTCGGCGGGCATCTCACCCAAGGGGAACTTGGCGGTCAGTTCTGCCAGCACCTCGTCCTCGGTGATGCCGCGCTGCTGGGCGACCAGGCCGATGTACAGCTGGATGGGTGGTCCGTACATCCACGTCGGCACCACCATGTTGAGGCGAATCTTGTGTGGCCCTAGCTCCTTCGCCAGCTGGTACATCGCATTCTGTAGCGCTCCCTTGGATGTCGCGTATGCCGATTGCGGCAGCTGCGGGTGGAAGGCCGACTGCGAGCCGATGAAGACCACTGATCCGCCGTTCTTCTTCAGTTCCGGGACGGCAGCCTGGACCAGTTGCAGGGTGCCGACGACGTTCGTGTTGAGCATCGCCTGCCACTGCGTCAGATCCGCGCCTTCGATACCGCCGAACACGTCTTCCTTGGCCGCGACATTCACCAACGCGTCCACGGCGCCGAACTTCTCGACGGCGGTGTCCACCAGGCCCTGGCAGGCCTGCGCATCGTTGATATCGGTGACTGCCCAGGCGGAAGTGCCACCCGTGCCGTCCAGTTCGACGGCAAGCTTCTCGAGGTTTTCTCGGGTGCGGGCGCCGAGCACCACGTTCGCACCATCCTGGTGCGCCTTGAGTGCGACCTCGCGGCCCAACCCGGTGCCCACCCCGGATATCACCACCGTTTTTTCGGAAAGAAGTCCTGTCATCGGCCGCCTTTCTGTCTGTGACCCACACCTCAACGTTACACAGTGTTACGATATTTGCAATGACTACTGACGGGTTACCTGTGGGCAGGGGTGCGATGTCGCCGGCGTCGCGGCTCCGGGGCCGCCGCCGCAGCTCCGATATCGACATCAAGGCGCTTGCTGCTGCGCGTGAGCTTTTGGTGGAGCAGGGGTGGGAGGCCGCCACCATGGTTGCGATCGCCGCGCGTGCCGGTGTCGGCAAGCCCGCGCTGTATCGGCGATGGCCGTCCCGTGCACACCTGGTGTTCGAGGCGGTGTTCGGCTGGACCGTCCCGACGCCGGAGATGAGCGCGGCTGCCGGGGTGGACGAATGGGTCCGCCAATCCTGCTCGTACACAGCCGAACTGTTCGAGCGCCCGGATGTCATCGCGGCGGCCCCTGCGCTGCTCGGCCAGATGCGGGCCGATCCGGAATTGGGGCAGGCCATGTGGGCGAGCTTCGGGGCGACCGGCTCCGATCTGCTGTCGCAGGTGATGCGCGCACAGCGGCCGGACGTCGGTCAGAGGGAGGCGCAGGATCGAGCCAACGCCACCATGCTGATGATCATTGGAGCGAACGTCCTCGCGCGCCAATTGCTGCCCGACGAGCAGGCGGAGGCCGTCATCAAACATTTGCCAGAGCTGCTGGCGCAGCCGGGTGCGAACGCTACGCCCACCGACTCATCTGGTGAGCCACCGGAATCTTCCTGACGGTAAAGCCGGGCGGCAAAGCGGTTGCCCGGTTACTGTCGGAGGATGCGCAGGGCCGTACGACTGCTCGCTGCCGCCATGGCAGCGGTCTTTTTCAGCGGCTGCGGAAGCGCCAATCCCCTGGGCGGAGGCCCGCTTTCGGGCGATCTCAACACGCTGATCGTCGGCTCGGCCGACTTCCCCGAATCGAAGATCGTGGCCGAGCTGTACGCGCAGATATTGCAGACCAACGGCTTTGAGATCAACAAACAGCTGGGCATCGGTAGCCGCGAGACCTACATCCCGGCGGTCAAGGACCATTCGATCGACCTCATCGGCGATTACACCGGAAATCTGTTGCGTTACTTCGACCCGGAGGCCACCGCTACCCAGCCCGACGATGTCGAGCTGGCACTGCTGCGCAAGCTGGACGGCGACCTGGACATCCTGGCTCCCTCTCCGGCATCCGATGCCGACACGCTGTGTGTCACCAGAGCCACTGCGAACAGGTGGAATCTGCGCTCCATCGCGGACCTGGCCGCGCACTCGGAGGAAGTGAAGGTCGGGGCGCCCTCGGAGTTCCTGCACCGCAGTGTCGGACTGGCCGGGCTCAAGGCCAATTACGGACTGGATATCCCGGAGTCGCGATTCGTGGCCGTCAGCGATGGCGGTGGCCCGGCAACGGTCAGGGCGTTGGTGGATGGGACCATCACCGCGGCCAACATCTTCAGTACCTCGCCGGCCATCGCCGAGCACGATCTGGTGGTGCTGGACGATCCCACGTTCACCTTCCCGGCCGGCAATCTGGTGCCGTTAGTCAACGCGCAGAAGAAGTCCGGGAAGTTGAAGACGGTGCTCGACGCACTGTCGGCGCGATTGAGCACCGACGATCTGACCAGGCTCAACACCGCCGTGTCCGGCAACAACGGCGTCGACCCCAAGGAAGCGGCGCAGAAATGGCTGGCGGACAAGGGTTTCGACAAACCTATGGGGAACTGATCGCGTGATCACCTTCGAGAATGTCACCAAGCGGTACCCCGATGGGACCACGGCGGTCGACGACCTCAATATGCATGTCGACAAGGGATCGTTCACGGTGTTCGTGGGGCCTTCCGGCTGCGGCAAGACCACCTCGATGCGGATGATCAACAGGATGACCGACCCGACCTCGGGTGTCCTGACCGTCGACGGGGCGGACGTCCGGACCGTGAATCCGGTGAAACTGCGCTTGGGCATCGGATACGTCATCCAGAACGCCGGTCTTATGCCGCACCAGCGGGTCGTCGACAACGTGGCGACGGTTCCCGTGTTGCGCGGTGAATCCCGTCGCACGGCACGCAAGGCCGCCCTCGAGGTATTGGAGCGGGTGGGGCTCGATTCGAAGTTGGCCACCCGGTATCCGGCGCAGCTCTCGGGAGGACAACAACAACGTGTCGGCGTGGCATGGGCTCTGGCCGCCGACCCGCCGATCCTGTTGATGGACGAACCGTTCAGTGCCGTCGACCCCAACGTGCGCGACGATCCCCAGGCCGAGATGCAACGGCTACAGGCCGAGCTCAACAAGACCATCGTCTTCGTCACGCACGATATCGACGAGGCGGTCAAACTGGGGGACAAGGTCGCGGTCTTTGGACCCGGTGGCGTCCTGCAGCAGTACGACGAGCCCGAGCGTGTGTTATCCAATCCGGCAAGCGATTTCGTTGCCGGATTCATCGGGCGCGACCGCGGATATCGCGGGCTGCAGTTTCGCGAGGCGGGAGAGGTGCCGCTGCACGCGATCAGGCAGATCACCGAAACCGAGGTGCCCACCGCGATCATCGCGCCGGGCGACTGGGTGCTTGTCTGCAACCCGGACGGCACACCGTTCGGGTGGATGGACGATGCCGGTGTGGACGTCTATCGGTCCGGGAAATCGTTGTACGACAGTGTGATCGCGGGTGGGTCGTTGTTCGGCCCGGGCGGGACTCTGCGGCAGGCACTCGATGCCGCGCTGTCCTCGCCGTCGGGCCTGGGTGTGGCCACCGACGAGGAAGGCCGCGTGCGCGGCGGCGTTCGCGGCGGCGATGTGCTGATCGCGCTGGACCGCCAGCGCTGTATCGGGCATCGCTGACATGCGCTATCTGTTCACGCACCTCGGCGACGCCTGGGAGCTGACACTGATCCACCTGCGGCTGTCGCTGGTACCGATTCTCATCGGCCTGGCCATCGCGATCCCCTGCGGTGCACTGATTCACCGGCGCCGAACCGTGCGGCGCGTGACGACGGTGATCGCCAGCATCGTGTTCACCATCCCCTCGCTGGCTCTGTTCGTGGCGTTGCCGCTGATCATCCCTACCCGGGTACTCGACGAGGCCAATGTGATGGTCGCGCTGACGCTGTACACCGCGGCGCTGCTGATCCGAGCGGTGCCCGAGGCGCTCGACGCCATCGCGCCGCAGGTACGCGACGCCGCGACGGCGGTGGGATACCGCTCGCTGGCCCGTCTTGTCCGAGTCGAGTTGCCGCTGTCCATACCGGTCTTGGTAGCGGGCCTGAGAGTTGTCGCGGTCACCAATATTTCGATGGTGTCGGTGGGTTCGGTGATCGGCATCGGCGGACTGGGCACCTGGTTCACCGAGGGGTACCAGGCCAACAAGAGCAGTCAGATCGTCGCCGGCATTGTCGCGATCTTTCTGCTGGCCGTGATCGTGGACTCGCTCCTGGTTATCCTGGGCCGCGTGGCCACGCCGTGGACCAGGGTGACGAAAGCCGTTGGTGCCGTGTGAACTTTCTCTCCGATGCGCTGGGCTACATCTTCACCGCATCCCACTGGACGGGCAGCAGCGGCCTGGGCATGCGGATCGGGGAACATCTGCAGTACACGGCGATCGCCGTCCTGGCCGCGGTCGTCATCGCGGTGCCGATTGGTCTGTTCATCGGGCACACCGGACGCGGAACCTTCCTGGTGGTCAGTGCGGTGAACGCCCTTCGCGCGCTGCCGACACTGGGTGTACTGCTGTTGGGCGTGCTGCTGTGGGGCCTGGGTCTGGTGCCTCCCACCGTCGCGCTGCTGCTGCTGGGCGTGCCGCCGCTGTTGGCGGGAACCTATTCGGGCATCGCGAACGTGGACCGCACCGTGGTGCAGGCCGCACGCGCGATGGGGATGACGCAGCGCCAAGTGCTGCTCGGTGTCGAGCTGCCCAACGCGCTGCCGCTCATCCTGTCCGGACTTCGTACGGCGACCCTGCAAGTCGTCGCGACCGCGACCGTCGCCGCCTACGCCAGCCTGGGCGGGCTCGGTCGGTATCTCATCGACGGCATTAAGGTGCGGCAGTTCCATCTGGCACTGGTCGGTGCCCTCATGGTGACCGCCTTGGCCCTGCTGCTCGACGCCGTCCTGGCCCTGGCGGTATGGCTATCGGCCCCGGGTACCGGACGACTGCGACCGGTGCCGCGAGATCTCGTCGGCGATTCAGGGGCGTGCGACGCCGGCGTAGAGGGGCGGGTCGAACCAGCTCGGCACGCCGCCGCACGAACCTGACGGCCCGTTTGAAGCCACCGTGCAGTAGCGGATGCTGACGGTGGGCCGATTCGCCACCGCGGAGCAGTCCCGCGACGTGTTCAAGGCCTGCTACGGACCGACGGCACGATCGCGGCGACCGACATGGGGTGATGGAGTGCGAGTACCTGCTCTACGTGGCGCGCACGCGGGACGGATCGGGGCCTTCAGGGCTAACGCGGGCTCCATTTGCGCGGTCGCCTACGGTAGACGGGTGAGTACCCCCAGCCAGACCGACGCGGCGACCGGACCTGCCGTGCTGACCTGGCGCGCCCATGACGCCTCGCGCATGGAGTCGACGCGGGTCCAACTATCGGGTCGGCGCATCCGTGCGCACGGCCGTTTTGTGGCCGGCGCCTCCGATGCGCACCCGGCGTTCAGCGCCTCCTACGACCTGGTGACCGACGAGACCGGCTCCACGAATCGGTTGTCGCTGTCCGCCACCGTCGCCGAGCGGGAACGGCAGCTGTCGATCGCCCGCGACGAAGAGGGCATGTGGACGGTACAGAACCACGAGGGCGCGAAGCGCTCCGCATTCGATGGTGCGCTGGACGTCGACGTGGTCTTCAGCCCCTTCTTCAATGCGCTGCCGATCCGCCGGACCGGCTTGTATCAGCAGGAAGGCAGCGCGGTGCTGCCGGTGGTCTACGTAACATTGCCGGATCTTGTGGTCAGCCCCGCCACCATCAGCTACCGCAATGACGGCAAGGGCATCAAGGTGGTCTCGCCGGTCGCCGACACCACGGTCACCGTTGACGACGAGGGGTTCCTGCTGGAATACCCCGGGCTGGCCATCCGGATCTAGGGCACCGTCCGCAGTACGCCGCCGTGGCGGCCCGCCTCGGCCAGCTGTTCCCGCCAATCGGCGTCCTGGCGGCTGATGCCGGTGATGTCGAACCTTTCGTGTGCCTCGTACCGCTGGCGCGCGGCGTAACCGGCCTCCACCAGCAGCTCCACCGAGTTCTCGGCATTGAGGGTGTTCCACGTCGCCGCCAGCAGGGCCATGGCCTCTTCCAGGGCCGGCAGCACCCCGTGCGGGTTCGATTCGCACATCGCGCGCACCAGTGAGGGATCGGTGGCGGCAACTCGGGTGCCGTCCCGGAACGACCCGGCGGCCAGCGAGTAGGCCAGCGGAACTCCGTCGGCGGTCACGGCGAGAGCCTCGGCCAGCAGATGTGGCAGGTGCGAGATGGCTGCTGCGGCCGCGTCGTGCTCATCCGAGCGCGCCGGAACCACGACGGATCCGCAGTCCAGCGCCAGCCGGGCCACCTGTGCGAACACCTGCGCGTCGACGTCGTCGTCGACGCTGACCACCCAGGTCGCATCGCGGAAGAGCTTCGCGTCTCCTGCGCCCCAGCCCGATTCCGTAGTACCCGCCATGGGATGGCCGCCGACGAATCGCTGGGCCAGGCCGTGCTCGGATACTTCCTGCAGGACAGCGGATTTCACGCTGGTGACGTCGGTAAGCGGGCACTCCGGGGCCAGCTCCGCGATGCGGGTGAGCAGTGCGGGCAGGGCTGGCACCGGCACCGCCAGCACGATGAGTGCCTGCGCGTTACGGGCGCGCCGCAGTGCCAGATCCAGATCGGTGGTGGCATCGAAACCGGCAGCCCTGGCGGCGTCCGCGCCGTCGGCCGAGCGGTTGTATCCCCAGACGTGTCGGCCCGCCGCGCTGGCCGCGCGAACGAGGGAGCCGCCGATAAGTCCGAGGCCAAGTACGCAGATCGGAGGACGTTGGTGGTCGTGGTCGACGGCGTTCACAGGTTCAGGTTGTCACACGTGACCAACTTCTTTGTGGTCACAACACGGGGTGTGGCATTACCGTATTGCCCATGGATGCACAGCGCGCAAAGGCCGTAGGGCCCAGTGCCGAGAGCCTTGAGGGCTTCGGTGTGGCAGTCGTGCGCGAAGAAGGCCGCTGGCGGTTGACATCGCTGAAGGCAACGGCGCTCACCGATTTGGCCGCAGCCGAAACGGAGCTGCGTGAATTACGGAGCGCCGGTGCGGTCTTCGGCCTGCTGGATGTTGACGAGGAATTCTTCATCATCATCCGGCCGGCGCCTTCGGGAACGCACCTGCTGATTTCCGACGCGACGGCGGCCATCGACTACGACATCGCCGCCGAGGTGTTGGACCGACTGAATGTCCCTGTCCCGAAGCTCGATTCCGATGAGCTCGACGAGGTCGATCCGTGGGAGGAAGGCGATCTGGGTCTGCTCTCCGACATCGGACTGCCCGAGCCGGTTCTCAGTGTGATCCTCAGTGAGACCGACCTCTACCCTGATGAGCAGCTCGGCATGATCGCGGCCCGGATGGGCTTCGCCGACGAGTTCGGTGCGGTGCTCGACAAGCTGGATCGGTGAGCTTCCCGGACGACGAGGCGCTGATTCGCGCGGCGCTGGACGCTGCCCGGGATGCCGGTGTGGACGATGTGCCGATCGGCGCGGTGATCATCGCCGCCGACGGAACCGAACTGGCCCGCGCCGCCAACGCGCGTGAGCGCCTTGGTGATCCGACCGCGCATGCCGAGGTTCTCGCGCTGCGAGAGGCCGCCGCGAAACATGGCGACGGCTGGCGTCTGGAGGGCGCGACGCTCGCGGTGACCGTGGAGCCGTGCACCATGTGCGCCGGGGCATTGGCTCTGGCGCGGGTAGGCCGGGTGGTGTTCGGGGCCTGGGAGCCCAAAACCGGTGCGGTGGGCTCGCTGTGGGATGTGGTGCGGGACCGGCGTCAGGCGCACCGCCCGCAGGTGCGCGGCGGCGTGCTGGAGCAGGAGTGCGCGGCGCTGCTCGAAGAATTCTTCGCAGCGAAAAGGTAAGGGGCCCGCCCGGCGCAGGCGAGCGGGTCGGGGTCGCACGCCGGACGGGCCGATTCAGGGGCGGGTAGCGGTGCCAGTCGTTGCCGGGCCCGCGGTCCGGCCCACGATCAGGTCCGCGGTTGTCACCCGGGCCGGAGCCGTTGTTGCGCCAGCGGCCGTCATCGCCGCGCCAGTCGTCGTGGCGCCGAATTCCCAGTTGAATCCTCAGATTGGGCTCCAGAACTCGCCGAGGCACCAGTGGTAGGCGGGGCGGGCAGTGTCGGCACCGCGTTGGCGGTCGCCGCCAACCCAAGTCCGCCCGCCCCGACGAAGCGGATGCTGCGAGGCCAACGAGAACCTGCACAAGGAAGACGAAAGCCACCTTCCTGGGAGCCACACCGCTAAATTCGCAGAGCGAGCTGGGAGTTTTCTGTCGACTATGCGTATGCGTGCATGTGCAAGCCGTGCGTTGCCGCCGGTCGCCGGGCCAACCGATTGGGGGATAGAGGCGTGCTGCCTGTAGTCTTCTCTGCGGTGGCGTGTCCGAGCGGCCTAAGGAGCACGCCTCGAAAGCGTGTGACGGGTAACCCCCGTCCGAGGGTTCAAATCCCTCCGCCACCGCCATAGCCCCGAACTTGCTAACGCAGGTGAGGGGCTTTTTAACGTTTGCTAAGGGCCGGTTTCGGTACCCCGTGCCCACGGTTTGCCCACATTTTCACGTGAGTACCGTGCATGGAGGGTGACCGCGACGGCATCTAGATCGCTGTCGAACAGGTCGCTGTAGGTGTCCAGGGTGACCTTCGCGGACTTGTGACCGAGCATCCTTTGCAGCGCCAAGACGTTGACGCCAGCGGACACCGCCAGACTTGCGCACGTGTGCCGTAGATCGTGCGGAGTTATGTGCTGCACCTTCGCACGCTTAACCGCGCCCGCGAACCACCCGTCACGCGATTTAGGGCGGGGAAGATAAGAGCCGTCGCGGCCACCGAAAACCAGCGCGTCCGAGGCTTTGTCCTTGCACCGCTTGGACAGCTCATCGAGCACGAATTGCGGGACCGGCACATCGCGGGTCTTCTTGCCCTTGGTGAGCCCCACGGCGTGATCCACGCCCAGCTGTACCGCGTTCTCCGAGATGATTAGACGACGCCTCAGAAACTGCACATCGCGGACCCGTAGGGCGATGGCCTCACCCCATCGGAGGCCGCAATATGCGAGCGTGAGCACCAGGGCGCCGTGCTCCCCGGCCTCGTCGGCAAGCCGGTGTACGTCGTCGGCGCTCAGATAGACGTGACGGCGGGAGACCTTGCGAGGCAGATTCTCGACGCCCTTAGCCGGGTTGACCGCCAGCCGGCGAGCTTTGACAGCATCGGACAGGATGCCTGATAGCACGCCATGTGAGCGAAGGACAGTAGTAGCGCCAGATCCCTTGCACAGCTGCGATATCCACGATTCGACATCGACAAGCGTTATCTCAGAGACCCGACGGTGTGACCACGAGGGCGATACGTGGACACGCCACGCGGATTCGATCATTCGGTAGTTCGACGGCGCAGTGGCCTGCTTCTTGCGGTCCAGCCAGCCGGGGGCCAACTCGCCCACGGTGACCCATCCGGCCTTCTCTGGGATGAACTCGCCAGTGAGCTTCTTAACCTCGACGGTGGCCGCGAATGCTTCGGCGTCACGTTTGGTTTTGAAGCCGCGTTTGTCGGTCTGACGGTGGTCCGGGGTGCGGTAGCGCACGCGGTAAAGCGTTGTGCCCGAGTCTGTTTGGTATTTACTTATCGCTGCCATCGGGCGTCCGGTCTGGGTTAAAGATTTCGTTGAGCATTTCTTCCCGCGTGGCGTCGGCCCATTGCTTGACCATCGCATCTCGCTCCCATGCCGGTAGCGCGCGACCGAAGAATGTGAACAGGTCATCAAACGGATGTATCGGCTTGCGCCCAGTTAGCCAATCCCACGTGCCGCTAGCCGAATCAAGCCCGCGAACACCGGTTACAGCGACGGACTCGTTCGGATCGTTGGTAATCGGCATCAGAAGAGTTACCGGCGTAACCCCAAGTGCAGCAGCCAAAGCCAGTAGATCATCAGCGTCGACGCGGCGCGTACCCGCCTCGATCCGCTGTATGCCAACTAATGGTATTTGGCGACCCAAACCGCCAAGCCTCTTGGACAATTCGGCAGCCGAGAGTCCTTGGTCATCGCGTAGTCGACGGACATTGAGACGAACGGTGTTGCCCGTGGGTCCGAGGCGGGCTGACGGCACCGTCTTCTTCTTTGGCTCTTCCATGGGGTCAGTATGCACTCATTTTTGAAGTAATTCACCACCAGACTTGACATAGAGGCCCTCGGCACTCAGTATCGTGACTGCACTAGATCAAATCTGATTCAAACTTACTGCAATTTAGGAGAGGCAATGACTACTGATACCGCGACGCCTAAGGAGGTGGCGGCGTATCTGCACACCAGCGAGGCGGGTCTCGCGCAGCTCCGCTACCGAGGCCAAGGGCCGAAATTCGTGCGCGTTGGGCCCCGCAAGGTGATTTACCGCTGGGCTGACGTGAAGGCGTATTTGGACGCCAATACCTGCCAGCGCACCGATGACCCGCGGGGTGTCGCGTGATGTTGGAGGCCGAGCAGATTGCAGCCCGGTTGGCGTCGGCTTCGCAGTTGTTTCCGTTGCTGCACAGTGATGTTGACGGCAGGGCGGTGCGTGATTCGGTGGTGTATGTGGATCACGACGGCGATGTCGTCACGGTCTGTGTGACCGATTTTGATGGCACCAAGCGCGAGTACCGCGCGGTTGTGCAGCTGGCATCAAGTACTACTTCTGAAATGCGATCGGCCCCAGCTGATTCCGGTGTTAGCGCACCGAGCCGGGGCCGATCTGAACACCCAACCGATAAGTAAGGAGTTCAACGATGAACATACCAAAAATCTCAGATGAGAGACGTGCAGTTGGCGCGTTCGTCCATGCAGCTCGAATGCGTGCTGGTCTATCGCGACGAGCCCTCGCGTTTCGTGCCAACTTCAGTTCTTCGTGGGTCGGCCAGATCGAAACTGGGCATAGTCGCCTACACCCGGACGGATACCGGCTGATTACCGCAGCACTGGAAATGACAGATGTCGAGGCCGCAGAGTTAAAAGACTTGGTCGTTACCGAGTTTGAGAGCCGCTGGGTGTTCGCGGAGCCGTCCGGAAATACACAGCGAGCGTTGAGGGCCCCGTGGTGAGCGACAAGGAGGTGGAGGCCCCGGCGACCGTGCCGGGGTACTCGCCCCAGTCGCGTGAGGTGTCCTGGTGGCACGCTCACGTGTTCCTCGAAGCGCTTGTGGCGCATGCCATTCATCTACCTGCCGCTGGCTCTCCAGCATGGTGTGCGCTAGCTGATGGTGACCCCGCCAAGCTGCTGGCGTTGGCCGTGGCCGGTGAGCATCACGTGCTTCGGGTCGAGCTTGATCAACACGCCTCATCGGAGGCGTCCAAAGCTATTGCCGCTTCTGCTGATTGGGGTCGCATCTCACGTGCAACCCGTGCCGGTCGCGGCCCGAATTACATTCCCCGAGAGAGGGCATCTTGACGGTCGACGAGTTTTTCAGCGCTACTCCAGAACTACAGACCATCTATCGGTGGGCGCGGGCGCGGTATGCGGCGCCGTGGGCGGTGTTCGGGGCGGTGTTGTTGCGGGTGTCGGCCAGCGTCGGCCCGCATGTGCAGTTGCCGGGTCTGATTGGTGGGCGTGCGTCCCTGAATCTGCTGTGTGCGTTCGTGTCCGCTTCCGGTGGCGGTAAGGGCATCAGCGATAAGGTGGCGCGCTTGGCGTGGCCCAAGCCGATTCTGGAGCTGCCTATCGGCTCGGGTGAGGGCATCGCGGCCACGTTCAAGAGACCGGATAAGGAGGACGCGAACGATGAGGCGATCACGGCGGCGATCTTCAATGTGCCCGAGGTCGATACCTTGGCTGGTATCGCGTCGCGGCAGGGTTCGATCCTGCTGGCACAGCTCAAGTCGATGGCGATGGGTGAACAGATCGGCCAGCAGAACGCCTCGAAATCCACCACACGCGTCGTAGAGGCTCACACATACCGCTGCTGCCTGTCGGTGGGCGCCCAACCGCTGCATACCTCGGTGATCTTCAACGACGCCACCGGCGGCACCCCGCAACGGTTCCTGTGGTTCCCCACCACCGACCCCTCGATGCCAGCCGAAACCGCGCAGGACCCAGCCCCACTGAACACCGATATCCCCATCTACGTTCCGAACCACGACGGGGTGGTCGAAATCGCCTACGGGCCCGAGCAGATCAGCCAGACCATCATCGCCGCGCATCTGGCTCGCCAACGCGGCCAAGGTAATGCCCTGGACGGGCACGCGCTGTTGACCCGCTGCAAGGTGGCCGCGCTGCTGGCGATCCTGCACCACCGCTCGGTGGTCTCCGAACTCGATTGGGGGCTCTCCGAGGCTGTCATGGCGGTCTCGGATGCCACCCGCGACTGGATCACCAGCGAAGCCAAGAAGGCACAGCGGGCAAAGGTACGGGACCGGGCGATGTCACGTGCGGTCGGAGAGCAGTTCATCTCCGATCACAAGCTCGACCGGGCCAAGAAGGCGGTGCTGCGTTGGCTGGAGCGCGACGGCGCGATGGCCCGCCACAACCTTCGGCGCAGGCTCAAAGCTGACCTGAGGGAGCATTTCGATCCTGCGTTAGCTGAGCTGATCGCCGAGGGCCAGATTCATGTAGAAGAAGTCACCAACGGCGAGAGTTACGCGCTCACTCCCGAAAGTACACGGGTCCCCGAGGTACACCCCCCAAATGCGCAGTTCAATGACCGTGTCCCACAAGTACACGGTGTACCCGCCGCTACGGTTACAGAGTTGGATTCTCGCAGGTCGCCGGACTCTGAGCGTCCAAAGCGGCTGTGCCCACAATGGCTCTCCGACTACATCGCGGACCTCGTGACGAAGGGAGAAACCGCTGTCTCGTCGTTAGCTGTGTACGCCGAAGGGAAGGCGCAGGGGTACTCGCCCGCCTCGATCGGTAACGCGATCACCGGACACACCGACTTGACCATCATCGGCCAGTCCGGTCCCAGCAAGGTCTACTCACTGACCGGCCAAACCACCGGGTACAAGCCACTGTCCCAGTGGGTAAACGACTACCTCGACGGTCTCCCGGCAAGTACAGAGATGATCGATAAGGAACAAGCCAGGCACGCGGTAGAGGCTGAGTCGGCCGGGTACTCATGGGAAGCGGCACGCCGGGTGTTCCTGGGCAGTGGCCGCGTGCAGTCCACCCCCGATCCCGGCGGCGACGCACGCAAAACTATCTGGACCTTCGTCGCCGCCAACCAGGAGACATCAGCATGACCAGACCTCGAGTCCAGCAAACACGGCAACCCCAACAGCAAAGCCCAGCAAGGGGTAATGGCATGGTGAACAGCCCCAACCACACCCACAACGCCCTGACCAGCACCGATACGAACACCAAGACCACCTCTGAACTGCGACAACACCCCCACCCCCGAAAATATCCATGCGGGGTACCCACCCTGACCCCCGGAGGACCCCGTCAGGTTTTTTTAACACGGCGAGCGATGACGGCAGCGGCAAAACCGGCGAACATGGCGACAAGGACAGCTAACATTCCAGTTAAGGAGTGGTACCAGTGAAGATGCATCGGCCCCGCGATATCGAGGCCAAGGCCTGGGCGGTGCGCACACCAGATCCGGGGGTATTCGTGCAGTTCGGCTGGCTGCGGTTTACCGCGACCCCGGCCGAGGCCCGCGCGTTGGCGTGCACGCTGGCCGCCGCTGCCGATAGCGCCGAGCAGGGGCGGGTCGATGGCTAGTGATCGGGAGCGTGCGATGCAGCTGTTAATTCATGTGCTGCAGGGGGATTCGTGGGGATTACAGGAGGTTGTTTTCGATGTGTTCGCGCCGGGCAAGGGTGCGACGGAAGCGCTGAGACTGCTGGCCGCAGCCATGCAGGTGGTGGTCGAGCTGCCGATTCCGGCCGCTGTCCGCGCGCGTGCAGTGATCAACCTGCGCTCGTACCTGGCGCAGCGGGCCGCCGATGAAGGCGATGAGAGCCTGTGATTACTGGGTTGCGGGGCGTAGTGCTACTGGACAGCAACGATGCCCGGTATGTGGCCGAGGCGCTGGCGCGGTTCCTGGTGGTGCTCGGCGAGCACGGTCTGCGCGCCTCCCCGACATTGTTGGATGCCGAGGCACGTCTTCGGAAAGCTGCTGTGGGCGCAAGTGATTCGACATGTAGCGCAAGTGGCGGCGTCAGTGATGTTGGCGGGCATCTGCGTTCGTCTCACAGTGGCATGTATGACCTTGTCGATTCCGTCGAAGCGGCCCGGATCTTGGGCTGCACGCCGCAGAACGTGCGTGATCTGGCACGCCGGGGCCGTCTACCGGCGCACCGCGCGGGCCGGGGCTGGGTCTATCCGGCGCAGGCTGTTGCCGAACGCGCAGAGCGACAGGCCGCCAAGCGAGGCTGATCATGGCTGAGCTGGCCACCATCGCCGGTGTGGAGCTGATCAAGGCCGGTACCTGGGATGCCACCGGCTCGCCCGAGGGAGGTTGGACCACCACCCCGCACGATCTAGCGGAGGCCATGCGGGCGCATCAGGCCGGGGTTTTGCGCAAGCCGGTGATCAAGATCGGGCATACCGATCCCCGGTTCGACGGCGGCCCCGCCCTCGGGTACGTGGACAACCTGCGCCTGACCGACGGCGGTCACACCCTGGTCGGTGATTTCATCAACATGCCAACCAGTGTGGCCGCGCTGGTGCCGCACGCCTACCCGGATCGCTCCATTGAGGCGCTGATCGACTACCAGGGGCCGGACGGCCACGTGTGGCCGCTGGTGCTGACCGCCGTGGCGCTGCTCGGGGAAGCCGAACCAGCCGTCGAGACACTCCGGTCCTTGCAGGATGTCGGCGACCTGTACGGCGTCCCCATCGCGGCCACCCGGATCACCCTCACCACCAACCAGATTCAGCGGGCACGCGCGGTTGCGGTGGCCGCCGCACGCCGTCAGCGCACGAAACGATTCACATCAACGAAAGGTTAAGCATGTCAACCATTCTGGGCAATCCCAGCATCTACGCACCCGGAGCGGACATCACCGCCCAAGCGACCGCCGCCGTCACCGCACGCCGGTTCGTGGCGATCTCCGGGGACCGGGTACCGGGCGGAAACATCGCCGTAGCGCCCGCACCGGCCGGGGCCCGCTCCTTCGGAGTCGCCGCCCACGACGGCGCCACCGGCCAGTTGGTGACAGTGGTACGCGGGGCCTCGCGCGTGGTCAAAGTCGCCGCCGGGGCCGCGATCACAGCCGGAGCCGAAGTCGAAGTCGGCGCGGCCGGCAAGGCCATCGCCAAGGCCTCCGGTATCGCCGTCGGCTACGCCGTCACCGGGGCCGCCAACCACACCGACGCCGAAATCTCCCTCTACTAGACAAGGACCCCGCACTATGACTTCTGCATTGATTCCCGAGCTGTCCGGCCGCCGCCTGACCGTCGATACCGCTCTTCGTCAGCCGACCACCATCCGCGCCCAGATCGCCAAGCTCGCCGACGAACAGATCTTGTTGCCCAAGTTCTTCCGCACCCTCGGGGCCAAAATCGAGGGCGGCGGCATGCTCTACTCGGTGATCAAAGCCTCGGACTTCTTCTCCTCCGATATCGAAAAACGCAACGCCCGAGCCGAATACAAGATCGTTGAGGGCGTCGACCCCGACCCGCAGCTAGCCGTGGTCGAGGACTGGGGCGGCAAGTTCCAAGTCGGTATCGAGGAAATCACCCGTAACGATGTGAACTACCTCGATCAGCAGACCACGCAGCTGGCCAACACCATCGCCCGCAAGCTCGACACCCGCGCCATCGCTGTGGTGCAGGCCGCGATCGACGGATCGAACACCGTGCCCGGGCACAACTGGTCCAACCTGGTCACCGTCGGCCCCCTCGACGGACTCACGCCCGGCCACGAACTACCCACCGCCGACCTGTCGGCCGCCCAGCTGGCCGCTGACCTCCAAGAGCTTGGCGTCACACACGATCTGCTCGTTGTGCATCCCAACGAAGCCCACAACCTGCGCGTGGCCTACGGCGACAAACTCGGCGCCATGCTCACCAGCGCCGGAGTAGGCCTGTTCGCCAACCCGCGCATCACCATGGGCACCGGCTGGGCCATCGAGAAGGGCAAGGTCGGCACCATCGGTTTCGAGTTCCCGCTCACCGTCGATGCCTGGGAAGACAAAGCCACCCGCTCCTGGTGGGTACAGGCCTACGTCGTACCCGCCATGGGAGTCGACCGACCCTTTGCCGCCAAGAAACTCACCGACCTCGCCGGATAACCCCCACCCCACAACACCATTGGAGACCCTCATGGCACTGACCCTCGATGACCAGCCCGCCGCCGACCTACTCGACACCCTCGGGCTGCCCGCCGACACCACCGACACCGCCCTGATCCTGGCCACCGTCAAAGACGCCATCACCCAAGCACCCACCGCAACGGCGGCACCCTCCCAAATCGCCGCAGCCGCTAAGAAAGCAGGCCTGGAGGTCCTGGACACCGACACCGCGACCGCGCTCCGCGCCGAAGCAGCCGAAGGCCGCCAGATCAAAGCCGCCGCCGCCCGCCAGAAAATCGAAGACACCGTGACTGCGGCGGTCGCCAAAGGCAAGATCACCGCCGGCCGACGCAAGCACTGGGTCGACCTCATCAGCGCAGACCCCGCCATGGCTGACGTACTAGCCTCCGTCCCCGACGAAACCGCCATCGCCCTCACCGAAATCGGCCACAGCCTCGGCACCGAAACCCCCGAACCACCCGCAGGCGGCACCTGGTTCTACTGACCATCAAGGGTATGGCCGTAACTGCCATACCCGCCTATGAACTGCATCTAAGGCCAAAAAGAGCGCCGCCCTTTGGGGGTCTGTCTCCGGCCAGTTTTGTGGGCGCGCGCAAAAAGTGGATCCTCGGCGGGCTTTGTACCAGTGATTTTGGTGGCGCCAACGAAATTCACCACCGGGTCGGTGCAACCAGGGCACAGAACGGGCGGCAGCTGCTTCTCTGGAGTTTTTCGGTGCGACCGGCGTCGAGGCCACCACCCCACAACCCCGATGACCAGGTGGTCAAGTCTTTACCCCCTTGGTCAGCCAGGGCGCGCCCACGGTCTGACCTCCTGTGGGCAAACTAGCGGTGCTATCGTGCCGGTAACTGTTAGCTGCGAGGGGGTGTGCGATGGGGTCGTTGCAGGTCAATCCTGAGCTGCTGCACCTTTCAGCCAACGAAATGGACCGGCTGTTAGCCGCGCATCGTGCGGCACATACTAAGGCCCACGGTCTGATCAGTGCGGCGATGTCCGGGTGGGTCGGCGGGGCCGCCTCGGCGCTGGAATCAGAGTTCACTGAGTTGCAGGGTCACTCCAAGCACGTCGAAAACGAGACCACCCATTACCGCGACACTTTGGATCAGATCGGGTACGGATTCGCCGGGATGGAAGAACAAACGGCGATCAACATCCTGAACAACCGTCCGCAGGCCAAGGCCTGACCGCCATGTCGTTGTCGCTGGCCGAGATCAAACGCGCCAAGGTCCAAACGTTCCGCGACGTTGCCGATGGCCTCGACGGTATGGCAGCGGCGAACCGGGACATGAAACGCGGTATCGAGCGCCTGCCGATCATGGGCGACGGATGGAAGGGCCTGTCCGGGGACGCAGCGCACCACGAGTTCGACGGCAACGGCAGATACTTGGAAGGTCACGCCGA
>JACHLF010000001.1:576888-1075161 GCA_014204435.1 Mycobacteroides chelonae | reverse complement strand
TCCTGGCCGCAGCCGTCATCGCCGAGCAAGTACGCGTGGTCGGCACGTTCTTCAACATCGCCGAAGCACACGTCTACGAGATAGACGAAAACGGAATCATCGCACAGAACGGCAACCCCAACAGCGTTGTGCAAGATCCCGCACCTGCCACCAAATGATCCCGGGCTTCTACAGGGGTGCTCCCCCGCGTAGATGCTCGAAGATCAACGACGTCTGGGTGCCCGCGACATCGGGTTGTGCGTTGAGCTTCTCAACCACAAAGGACCGTAGGTCCTCGGTGTCGCGGGCCGCGACGTGCAGGATGTAGTCGTCGGCACCCGCCAGGAAGTACACGTCGATAACCTGCGGCAGCTGTCGGATGTCCTGGATGAACGTCCGGATCTTGCCGCGCGCGTTGGCCTGCAGGCTGACCGAGATCATCGCTTGTAGCGGTCGGCCGATGGCTGCCGGATCGACATCGGCGAAGAATCCACGGATCACGCCGGATTCTTGGAGACGCCGGACACGTCCATGACATGTCGACGCCGCGATACCCACGGCTTCAGCCAGTGCACTGTTGGGTATACGTGCGTCGTCGTGCAGTTCCATCAGGATGCGGCGATCGACATCATCGAGATCCACGCGCCGAACATCATTCGGCGAGGGCGGTATGTCGAACCGGGATTCCGGCGATTTTGCGGACATTTTTGTAATGTATCGAATCTTCGACATAGATATTGCGTGTTTATCGATGCTTCTTCACACTTGAACACGGGACTTAGTTCTGAACAGGAGAAGAAACAGAATGCGTGTAGGCATCCCGACCGAGATCAAAAACAACGAGTACCGCGTGGCGACCACCCCTGCCGGCGTGGCCGAGCTGACCCGCCGCGGTCACGAGGTGATCATCCAATCGGGCGCGGGCGAAGGCTCCTCGATTTCCGATGTGGACTTCAAAGCCGCTGGCGCACAGGTCATCAACGGCGCCGCGCAGATTTGGGCCGAGGCCGACCTGCTGCTGAAGGTCAAGGAGCCGATCGCGCCCGAGTACGCCTTCATGCGCCGGGGCCAGACCCTCTTCACCTACCTGCACTTGGCCGCCTCACTGCCGTGCACTGAGGCACTGCTGAAATCGGAAACCACCTCGATCGCTTACGAGACCGTGCAGACCGCCGACGGCGCGCTGCCGCTGCTGGCCCCCATGAGCGAGGTGGCCGGGCGGCTGTCCGCACAGGTCGGCGCCTACCACCTGATGACCTCGGTGGGCGGCCGCGGTGTGGTGATGGGCGGGGTTCCCGGAGTCGGCCAGGCCGACGTCGTCGTCATCGGTGGCGGTGTCGCCGGATACAACTCCGCGCGGATCGCCGCCGGAATGGGCGCTCACGTCACGGTTTTCGACGTCAACCTCAACAAACTGCGCGAATTGGACGCAGAATTTGGCGGCACCATACGCACCCGCTACTCGTCCACCATGGAACTGGAGGGGGCCGTCAAACGAGCAGACCTGGTGATCGGAGCAATACTCATCCCGGGCGCCAAGGCCCCCAAGCTGGTATCGAATTCACTTGTTGCCCAAATGAAGCCAGGTTCGGTATTGGTGGACATCGCCATCGATCAAGGCGGCTGCTTCGCCGATTCACGTCCCACGACCCACGACGATCCGACCTATGCGGTCCACGAGAGCATCTTCTACTGTGTGGCCAACATGCCCGGCGCTGTGCCCCGAACCTCGACCTTCGCCCTGACCAATGCCACCATGCCGTACGTACTGGCGCTGGCGGACAAGGGTTGGCTCCAGGCCTGCCGCGAGGACGCCGCGCTGGCCAAGGGCCTGTCCACCCACCACGGTGCGCTGCTGAATGCCCATGTCGCCGAGGACCTTGAGCTGCCCTTCACCGACCCCGCGGAGGTTCTCGCGTAGCTATCAACGAATGTCCGTACGCGGCAAGTTCGCCGATACGTGTCCTCCTGCCCAGCATGCGCCGGGCGCCGCCTATACCGCCGTCTCGGTGGTGAGGTCGTTGGTCCACGTCGGCATCTTGATGTTCTTGCGGTACGGCACCTTTTCGTTGAACTTGTTCACGGCGCGCCCCACCTTGTGCAGCGGGTGATCGAAGTCTGTGAAATAGGTGCTGTTGACAATCGGATAGCTGAGCACCCGAAAGAGCGGCAGCCGGCGCGCATTGCTGCTCTTCCTGCCGCCGGAATCCGCATAACGGTCGAACGCGCGCTGAATCAGGATGGTGTCGATACCCATGTTCCGCATCGCATCACCCACCCGCGTCAAGAATCCCGCGAACCGGATCACGTGCGGATTGGCCATCCCGAAAGCGCGGACAATGGTTACCGGTTTGAGCAGCGGGGCCACATCCTCCACCAGCATCCTGGAGAACCTGCGGGTGCCCAGCATGTCCATGACCGCAAAACCCACTGCCAGGTGCCGTGATTCGTCGGAGTTGATTTTGGCGAACACCTCGTGGAACAGCGGATCTTCGATCTCACCGGACAGGAATTTGAGCACCGCACCGTCGAGCCCTACCTCGAAGAACGGAATGGCGGTGGCCATGTAGACGAACGGGAGACGCCGGTCGCCGAGGCTGTCGAACCCATGCAATGCCTGCAGCAGGGCCTTGATATCCCCAGACTGCGGCGGAATCTCACCCTCTTTCAGCATGCCCCACCGGCGCATCAATGCGATCTCGGCATTGGCGTGCCGCTGCTCTTCGGCGTGGAAGTAACTGTAGATCTCACGCAGGGTGTCACTGGGAGCGGTGATGCCCAACGTGCCCATCATTCGGCCGCCGATGTGTTCGATCCACACCAAATCGGACATGAACTGTTTGAGGTCGTCGTACTGTTCGGGGGCGATTGTCTCGGCACCCGGCTTATCCCAATCGAAATCCGCCAGCGTCCATTGCCGGGCCTGTACCTTGCTGAGGACACTCTCGAAGAAAGCATCGTTTTTCGAGGTATCCCTGGTGTTTTCACGGGTCAATTCGTCCGGGAGCACGGCGGTCATTGGGCTACCCCTAACTTTGTCGAATAGACGGAATCAAGTTCCTGCTGAGTCAGGATCTTGTAGTCGGCGGTGTCGATATCGGCCAAGGAGCGCCGGAATTCACTTGTCGTGCCGGGGAACAACTCGTTGGCCACGGAATCGTCCGGCTGATACCAGCGAAAAGCCCCGTCGCGCCATGTGGTTCGGGAGAGCCGACGCTCGGCGCGGGCCTGTTCGCGTTCGAGAGCCTCGCGGCGAACCTCCATCGACACGAGGGCGAACGAATCCACCAGCGCCAAAGACTTTGTCACATAGTCGATTTGTGCCTCGATATGGGACAGTCCCGACAACGCGTGGGAACCCGACCCCGGCCCTGCCAGCAAGAACAGGTTGGGAAAACCGGGCACATTCACGCCGTGGAATGCCTTGGGTTGGGCACCCCACGCCTCATGTAAGGTGGCCTGGCCGAGGCCGCGGATGGTGAATGGAGCATCCAGGAGAACCTCGGGAGAGTCAAGCGCGAACACCAGGCAGTCGGCCTTATGCGTCATGGCGTCCGCTGACCGCACGCCGATGGCGCTCACCCCGGTGACGGGCCATGGCACCAACTTGCAGTTGTCCTGCTGCAACGCCGCATAGAAGTCATTTGAGAACAGGATTCGACGGCTACCCGCGCGGTACGCCGGCAGCAGATTGCGACGCAGCCAGGCGTCCTTCACATTGCGATTGAGGTGGTTCTCGGCCACCGCTTCGACGATCCGGGTACCAACTCCCCGCCACACCAGACCACGACGCAGCGCTTCGTGCGAGCGGCCGGCCATCCGTCCCGCGATAGATTCCGAAGCCCGGGACAGCACGCGTGCCACCACGCCCGAAGCCTCGCCACCCCAGCGCGGCAGCACCCAATCGGGGGTACGCTGAAAGACCCGAACCCGCGCGGCCTTCTTGACCAACTCGGGCACCAGGTGCACGGTGCTGGCGCCCGCAGCGATCACCGCGACATTGCGCCCGGTGAAGTCGAAGCCGGAGTCCCAGTTTGCGGTGCTCAGCACAGGACCTTCAAATTTCTCTATTCCGTCGAGATGCGGTGGCACCGGCAATGTTCCAGCACCTACCGCGACGATCACCCGTCGTGCGAACACCGATTTCTTGCCCGCCACGGTTATCCGCCACGAGGCCTTGGTCGACTCGAAGGTCAGCCCGGTAACCCGGTGCCGCAGCCGCAGCACCGACCCGAGGTCATGGCGGGCCACGAGATCGCGGTGATAGGACAGGACGCCCTCGCGCGTTGCCCAAACGGTGCGCGATGACGCACTGGGCGAGAACGAGTAGGACTGCTGGACGGCTAACTCGTCGCCGGCGGTGGATGCGAATGTGCTGCGCCACCAATAGCCGCCAATTTCGGAGGCTTGCTCGAGGATGAGCATGCTGTGCACCCGGGCCTGGCGCAGCCGCGCGGCCATACCCAACCCGGCCATGCCGGCCCCGATGATCACAACGTCCACGGGGTTATTGACTGCCATGTGCGCGGTTACCGTCCTCACCGTCGTTGACGAAAGACTAACTTACGTCAAGGTTAGCAGGCTAGAGGGCTGATACGACAAGGGCTGGTTTAGTCGCGCGATAGATCAGGTGGTGATTTGTATCACAGTCTATTGTTTGATCTGGCACTCGAGTATGCCCTGGTAACGACGCATTCCGGCGATCCACCGGCCATAGTCGGTACCCTTCTGCCGGTACATGTCGAGTACCTGCGGGTGCGGCAGGATCAAGAATTTCTCCTCCCGGATCGCCGCGAGTGCCAACGCTGCCACCGCTGCGGGTTCGAGCACCTCCCCCGCGGCGGTGATCGATGTCCCCGCCACCCGCACATCCGGGTCATCGGACTGGGTGAGGCCATCCAGCAGCGCCGTCTTGACGCCCATCGGGCACAGGCAACTCACACCGATCCCCTTGTCCCCATAGGTGATCGACAGCCATTCGGCAAACCCGACGGCGGCATGCTTGGTCACCGAATAGGCGGGCGAACCGATCTGGGTCAGCAGGCCGGCCGCCGACGCGACCGACAGGAAGTATCCGCGACCACGCTCCACCCATCCCGGCACCAGCATGGTCGCCGCGCGGACGTGCGATCGCAGATTGACGTCGATGGCCAGGTCCCAGGCTGCTTCACCGATGTCCAGCCCGAGGCCGCAGCCGATTCCGGCGTTGGCGGCATACAGATCGACGGGGCCAAATTCATTCTCTGCCAGGGCGATCGAGCTGGCAATGTCCGCGACAGAGCTGGCGTCGGCGCGAAGACTCACGATCTTGCCCAGCCGTTGCGAGGCCGTGTGAGCAGCCGCCTCGGCATCGACATCGGAGGCAACAACCTTGGCTCCGGTATCGGCCAATCCCCATGCCAACGCCTGGCCGATACCCGAACCTGCCCCCGTGACAATGGCCACGCTGCCGCTGATATCCATGCCTGGCACCATAGCCGGGCACTACTGTAACGCGGCGAAGACGCCCGCACCCGCCGCGGCAACGGCAAGAAACGCCCCGACCAGCCGGACTGCCACCACTGGGCGTTGCGCGAATCTTTCATAGGTCACGGCGACCGTCAGCGGCACCATCCACACCAGATGTGCCGCCGGCGCCAGTGCCATCGCCAACATCATCGCCCAGCAGGAGCCGATGCACGCTGCGCCGCTGAATGCACCGAATCGCAACGCCCCCTTGAGCACGGGCATCGGAAACTGCCTCGGGCAGTGACAGCCCCGTAATGCGAGACGCTTCACCGAGGAGAACTGCCACAACGCCGCGGCCAGCAAAAGGCCCGCGAAAAGCCACCACCTGTCGAGGTGACTGAGCCGCGGCTGTACGAGCGATATGAACACGCCGACCACGCTCCATATCGCGAGCCACACAACGGCGTAGACCGCCACCGCCCCGCCCCTACCCTGCTTACCGACGTACTCGATGACAGGAAGGATGGCCGGTCCCATCATCGCAACGGTCATGACTATCCACGAGACGATCGCGATCCACAGCACCGGCTGATGCACGACGGGCGTGGACATCGGCGCCATGCCGGGGTGATGCATGCCCTGCATATGCTCGGCGGCCGGCACCTCGGTATGGCTACCCCCGTGCTGCGGAAGCAGCGCGAAACCCAACCACGACAACAGAATTATCGCGGTCGCGATCCTGGTGTATATGCCAGCCGTCAGTTCTCGGACGCGCTGGATCGCGTTGGCGACCATCACTGAGAGGATATCTCCCCGGGACTCAGCTAGCTCGCGGATTCGATCATCGTTCGCAGTGCACGCGGCAACGTCCGCTTCGATCGGTACGGTCCGACCACCGCCGCCCCGGCAGGCCCGCTGAGCAGCTGACGTGTGATGCCGTTGACCTCGTCAGCCGTGACGGCGTCAATCTTTTCCAGCGTGGCCGAAATCGTCCGGTGCTTCCCGTTGTTCAGCTCACTGCGACCCATCCGGTTCATCCGCGATGCCGAATCTTCAAGCCCCAGAACAAGTCCACCGGAAAGCGCTCCCTTGGCCCGATCGATCTCGGCCGTGGTGAACCCGTCCTCGACCACCGATCCCAGTACCCGCGATGTCACCTTGGACACCTCGTCGAAACGCTCCGGCGAGCAGCCCGCGTACACCGACAACGCGCCGGTATCGGAGAAGGTGTCCACCGTCGAGTAGACCGAATACACCAATCCACGCTGCTCGCGAATCTCTTGGAACAGACGAGAACTGAGCCCACCTCCGAGGGCGCTGTTGAGCACCGACAGCGCCCAGCGGTGCTGCCAGCCGCGTCCCGGTGTACGCACACCTAGCGACAGGTGCACCTGCTCACCGTCACGCGACACCAATTCCAGCCCCGGCCGGGCCGCCACCCGGCCGCTCCCCTTGCGCGGAGCAGTTGTCTGCACCGACGGGTCCAGATGCGACTTGAAGTACTTGCGCGCCAACCGCACTACGCGATCGTGTTCGACGTTGCCGGCCACCGCCAACACCATGCGTTCGGGGCGGTACCGACGCACATGGAACGAATGCAGCTGTGAGCGCGTCATCGCTGAGATCGATTCCGAGCTGCCCAGCACGCTGCGGCCGATCGGATGATCGCCGAACAGGGCCCCGAGGAACGCCTCCCCCAACAGATCCTCGGGATCGTCGTCGCGCATCGCGATTTCTTCGAGCACGACGTCGCGTTCGACCTCTACATCGTCGCTGGCGCATCGCCCGCGCAGCACCACGTCTGCCACCAGGTCGATGGCCAACTCCAGATCCGAATCCAGGACGTGCGCGTAGTAGCAGGTCTGCTCGCGGGCGGTGAAGGCGTTCAGCTCACCGCCGACAGCGTCAATCGACTGTGCGATATCGGCCGCCGACCGGGTGGGCGTGGACTTGAACAGCAGGTGCTCAAGAAAGTGCGCGGCACCGGCAACACTGCGCCCCTCGTCACGCGATCCGACATCGACCCATACCCCCACGGACGCCGAGCGCACCGAGGGCATCGCCTCGGTGACCACTCGGAGCCCGCCGGGAAGTACGGTGCGGCGTACCGCGCTCGGAAAGCTACTCCGCGGCGGCATCTGCCGAAACGGCCTCCGCCGGCGCGTCGGCAGCAGGAGCTTCGTCATCGCCGACGGGCACCAGCGAGATCTTGCCGCGGTTGTCGATATCGGCGATCTCGACCTGGATCTTGTCGCCGACCTTGACCACGTCCTCGACCTTGGCGATCCGCTTACCCTTGCCGAGCTTGCTGATGTGCACCAGTCCGTCGCGGCCGGGAAGCAGCGACACGAACGCGCCAAAATCGGTTGTCTTGACGACGGTTCCGAGGAACCGCTCACCGATCTTGGGCAGCTGCGGGTTGGCGATGGCGTTGATCTTGTCGATCGCAGCCTGCGCCGCCTCGCCGTTGGAGGCGCCCACGAAGACGGTGCCGTCATCCTCGATGGATATGTTGGCGCCGGTCTCCTCGGTGATCGAGTTGATCATCTTGCCCTTGGGCCCGATCACCTCACCGATCTTGTCGACCGGCACCTTGATGGTGGTGATGCGCGGCGCGTACGGGCTCATCTCGTCCGGCGCGTCGATGGCCTCGGCCATCACCTCAAGGATGGTGGTGCGGGCGTCCTTGGCCTGCGACAGCGCGGCGGCCAGCACCTGCGACGGGATGCCGTCGAGCTTGGTGTCCAGCTGCAAAGCGGTGACGAAGTCCTTGGTGCCGGCGACTTTGAAGTCCATGTCGCCGAAGGCATCCTCGGCGCCGAGGATGTCGGTGAGCGCGACGAAGCGACGCTCGGTGGTGCCGTCAGCGAGTTCGATGTCGTCGGACACCAGGCCCATGGCGATACCGGCGACGGGAGCCTTGAGCGGCACACCGGCGTTCAGCAGCGACAGGGTCGAGGCACACACCGAACCCATCGAGGTGGAGCCGTTGGAGCTCAGCGCCTCCGAAACCTGACGGATGGCGTAGGGGAACTCCTCGACGCTCGGCAGCACCGGCATCAGGGCGCGCTCGGCGAGCGCTCCGTGGCCGATCTCGCGACGCTTCGGCGAGCCGACGCGGCCGGTTTCACCGGTGGAGAACGGCGGGAAGTTGTAGTGGTGCATGTAGCGCTTGGTGGTCTCGGGTCCCAGCGAGTCGACCTGCTGGGCCATCTTGATCATATCGAGGGTGGTCACGCCCATGATCTGGGTCTCGCCGCGCTCGAACAGCGCGCTGCCGTGGGCCCGCGGAATCACGGCGACCTCGGCCGACAGGGCGCGAATGTCGGTGACACCGCGGCCGTCGATGCGGAACTGATCCTTCAGGATGCGCTGGCGCACAAGCTTCTTGGTGAGCGAGCGGAACGCCGCACCGATTTCCTTCTCGCGGCCGTCGAAGCCCTCCTGCAGGCGCCCGAGCACGTCGACCTTGATCTCGTCGGTCTTCTCGTCACGCTCGGCCTTGCCCGCGATGGACAGAGCCTGCGACAGCGGCTCGGTGGCCACGGATGCGACGGCAGCGTAAACGTCGTCCTGGTAGTCGGGGAACAGAGGGAACTCACCGGTGGGCTTGGCGGCGCTGCCGGCCAGCTCCTCCTGCGCGGTGCACAGGGCCGCGATGAATGGCTTGGCGGCCTCAATGCCTTCGGCGACAACGGCTTCGGTCGGGGCGCCCGCGCCACCGTCCACAAGAGCGATGACATTGTCGGTGGCCTCGGCCTCGACCATCATGATAGCCACATCGGAATCACCGGCGGTGCCTACTTTGCGGCCCGCGACCACCATGTCGAAGACCGCCGTCTCCAGCTGCTCGACGGTGGGGAAAGCGACCCACTGGCCCTCGATCAGCGCGACCCGGACGCCACCAACCGGGCCCGAGAATGGCAGCCCGGAGATCTGGGTGGACGCCGATGCAGCGTTGATGGCCAGCACGTCGTAGAGATCCTGCGGGTTCAGGCTCAACACCGTCACCACGACCTGGATCTCGTTGCGCAGTCCGCTCACGAACGACGGGCGCAGCGGCCGGTCGATCAGGCGGCAGGTCAGGATCGCGTCAGTGGACGGACGTCCCTCGCGACGGAAGAACGAACCGGGGATGCGTCCCGCGGCATACATCCGCTCCTCGACGTCGATGGTCAGGGGGAAGAAGTCGAAATGATCCTTGGGGGTCTTGCTGGCGGTGGTCGCCGACAGCAGCATTGTCTCGTCGTCCAGGTAGGCAACGACGGAACCGGCAGCCTGCTGGGCCAAACGCCCGGTCTCGAACCGGATGGTGCGGGTGCCGAATTTCCCGTTGTCGAGAACGGCGGTGGACTCGAAGATGCCTTCTTCAATTTCTGTAACAGACATAGGTGTCCGATATACCTCTCAGTTGTTTCAGCACGTAGCTGTATTTGGGCATGTGTGCCATCAGGCGGTCAGCGCGCGGACGTACCAGCGCGAAGTGGACCCGGAAGGTGATCGGCCACGGCCGTTCGATCGAAGCGGCCGGAATCGACGAACCGCTTGCACCACGAGCGCAAGCGCCGAACCCGGCAGCCACTACCGAAGACCGCCCGTTACCCGGCGGGACCAGCATGACAACGCACACACCCTACCACCTGCGGCGTTTGCGACCACGCAGTGTGATCAGGGCAGTTCCTCCACACACACGGTGAAGTTGCGGTCCACGTAGGGGTAGCCAAGTCCGGTGAGACAGTCGTCGACGGTCGACACGTCCTGCAGCACCTGGGTAACGCGCTTCTTGTCCTGGGCACTGCGGTCGTTGCAGTCAACCCGTACCGGATCGCCGTCCCACTTGCCCGGGACGTCCATGCAACTACCCACGACCCAGTCGATGTCCAGACACAGCGCCTGGCTCTTGCGCCCGAATCCACGCTTGGCGTAGTACGACGAATCGGCATCGCGCGGACAGTCGGCGTCCGTCGCAGCCTTGGCGAAGATCTTGAAATTGGATGTGGGGCTGCCGCACGGTTCCTTGACCATCGTGGCCTGCTGATCCGTACCACTGAGATTCACGCAGTCGCCGACGACCAAGTCATCGGTGGCGGTGGCTGTCGAACATGCCAACAGTGCCGCCCCACCGACAACAAGAAGGACGATGGATATCGCAGCTGAGTGTGCAGGGTGACCCGATCGAGGGGCAGCCAAAGTCAGCGGCGCAGACCCAGGCGCTCGATCAGCGAGCGGTAGCGCTCGACGTCAACCTTGGCGACGTACTTAAGCAGCCGACGACGACGGCCGACCAGCAGCAGCAGACCACGACGGCTGTGGTGGTCGTGCTTGTGAGCCTTGAGGTGCTCGGTCAGATCGACAATGCGCTTGGTCAGCATCGCGACCTGCGCCTCGGGGGAACCGGTGTCGGTCTCGTGCAGCCCGTACTGGGCGAGGATTTCTTTCTTCTGCTCGGTAGTCAATGCCACGGCAAGCTTCTCCATCACTGGGGTTCGCGTCGAATATCTCTGGCGGGCCACCGCGAACTGCAGCTCACGCCGAGGAGGCAGTCTAGCTGTGGGTCAGCCGCGAGCCAAAATCGTGCGGGTCTTCTCGGCGTCCTTTCCCATTTCGACGACCAAATCGTCGATCGAGTTGAACTTCTCCATGCTGCGGACCCGCGCGACGAAATCGACGGCAACGTGCTGACCATACAGATCCGCCGTGGTATCCAGGATGAACGCCTCGACGGTCCGGGCCTTACCCGAGAACGTCGGGTTGCTCCCCACCGAGACCGCCGCCTGATATCGCTCACCGGGAACGACGGTACCCATCGTCGGACCGTGTCCGAGCAGTGTGAACCAGGCCGCGTACACCCCATCGGCGGGGATGGCCGAGAACATCGGGGGCGCCACGTTGGCGGTCGGAAAGCCCAGTTCCCGGCCGCGACCATCACCACGCACGACTACGCCTTCAACCCGGTGCGAACGCCCGAGGGCCTCGGTGGCCGCCACCATGTCGCCGGCATCGACGCAGGACCTGATGTATGTCGAGGAGAACGTGACGGTGTGCTCGGTGACGAGGGTGACGGCGTCGACCTTGAAGCCAAAACGCTCGCCGGCCTTCTTGAGCATGTGGACGTTCCCCGCGGCCTTCTTGCCGAAGGTGAAGTTCTCCCCCACCACCACCTCGGCTACGTGCAGGCGCTCGACCAGCAGCTCGTGCACATAGCGCTCGGGCGAGAGCTTCATGAACTCGGGAGTGAAGGGCACCACCAGGAAGACATCGACACCCAGCTCCTCGGCCAGCTCGGCACGCCTGGTCAGGGTCGTGAGCTGGGCCGGATGGGTTCCGGGGAACACCACTTCCATAGGATGGGGGTCGAACGTCATCAGGACGCTCTTGAGGTTGAGTTCGCGTGCGGCCTTCACGGCACGTCCGATGAGTTCGGCGTGACCTCGGTGTACACCGTCGAACACACCAATCGTCAGCACGCACCGACCCCAGTCGGACGGGATTTCGTCTTGCCCGCGCCAGCGTTGCACGGCCTAAAGCCTACTTCGGAAGGCCGCAGAAGGCCGACTTGGCTTTCACACTTCGCTCCCTGACTAGGCTTACCTTCGTGAGCCCCACTCGATCCGACCGCCCCGCCGGATCCGCCGACACCGATCTGACGACGGTCGCCCAGGACTACCTCAAGGTCATCTGGACCGCGCAGGAGTGGTCGCACGAAAAGGTAAGCACCAAAATGTTGGCGGAGCGCATGGGCGTGTCGGCGAGCACCGCTTCCGAGTCGATCCGCAAGCTGGCCGACCAGGGTCTGGTAGATCACGAGAAGTACGGCGCGGTGACGTTGACCGACCAGGGCCGCAAGGCGGCCGTACTGATGGTCCGCCGCCACCGGCTGCTGGAGACCTATCTGGTCAACGAGCTCGGCTACGGCTGGGACGAAGTGCATGACGAGGCCGAGGTACTTGAGCACGCGGTCTCGGATCTGCTGTTGTCCAAGATCGACGCCAAGCTCGGCCACCCCCAGCGCGACCCGCACGGTGATCCCATTCCGGGCCCCGACGGACAGGTCCCCACTCCTCCGGCACGCCAACTGTCGGACTGCGCCAACGGCGATACCGGCGTGGTCGCCCGAATCTCGGATTCCGATCCGGAGATGCTGCGCTACTTCGACACCGTGGGCGTGGCACTGGACGCGCGTGTGACGGTCGACGAGCGGCGCGACTTCGCCGGAACCATCTCGGTGTCGATCGACGACACCGGCGGTGAGAAGAAGCTCGAACTGGGAAATCCAGCGGCGCAATCGATTTGGATCGTACTGGACTGAAATGGCCGACCACACGGCGTGTGAGTGCCTACTGTGCGTCGACTACGGCGATCGCACCGACTACAACGACAGTGATCGCGACATCATCGGCAGCGTCACCGAATACGGTTGGAGCGCGCTGGGAATCGGGCCGACATCCTCGGAAGAGAGCCCGCCGTTCGCCTACACCGTGGGGCTATGGCACACCATGCGCCTGCCCGAGCTGGCGATCTATGGCGTCAACGACATCACGATGATGCAGCGCGCCCTCAACGCCGTTGCCAAGCAGGCCCAGGAGGGCCGGGTTCTGCAGGTCGGCGAGACGTTCGGTGATGTGCTCGCCCTGCCCGCGGTGGACGACTACCAGGTCAAGCTCTCTCCCATCGATCCAAGTTGGTATCACCAAGAATTCGGGTTCGGGCTGTGGTTCAACCGGACCAACAATGTGCGGTACCTGCAGATCCTGTGGCCGGACGGCGAGGGCCGCTTCCCCGGGAATCCCGAGCTCGATCCGCATTTCGCTGACCGGCAGCCGCTGATGTGGATGCCCAGGGACTTACACCCGCCCAGCCAATGGATCCGCGCCTGAACGGGGGCTACCCGGCCCGAACATCCCGAAAAAAGATGGGAACCGAATCGCGACTAACCGCGTCTAATCTTGAAAAAAACCGCATCGAATCTAGAGAGGACGGGGTAATGACATCAGCCGGTGATGCACCACTACAGGTGGTAATCGACGAAGTCAGTGCGCTCAGTAAGTTCGCCGCCGGCCTCGCGGACCAGATGCGAGCGGGGTCGGCTTCGTTGGATCGTGAGGTTCAGGCGTTGTTCGGCGTGTGGAAGGGCAGCGCTGCGGACGCATACCGGTCTGGCTGGGACGAAATGCAGGACGGTGCAACGAAGGTAGGGACGCACTGACCGATATCGCTTCCACTCTGGAGATCTCGACAGCGTCGTCCATCCACTCGACGCAGAGGGACTGAGAAATGCCCGCTCATTCCTAGTCGGAATTCTCCTTCGATCTCGATCACATTGATCAGGTCACCGCGCGCGCACGCGGCTTCAAGGAGTTTGTCACCGAGAATCTGGATCAGCTGGAGACTCGTGTGCAGAAGCTGGTGCAGAGCGGACAGTGGACAGGCGCCGCCTCCACTGCCTACTCCGAAGCGCACCAACAATGGATAGACGCGGCACGTGAGCTGGTCGAAGATAGTGCTCAACCGTTCTGCTATTGATGAAAACGCACTATCTGAATTTATCGCCCTTTATCGCAGGTATCACGTAGATCCGGCAGAATTGCAAGTCTTCGCAGACCATCGCCTGGGTTCTTGGTTCAGCTCACCGGATAGCTTCTGGCATAAGGCAATTTTCGACCGCCCACCACCAGCCGAGGAGCGCCGGAAGGGCCCACTGTTCTCGGGTGAGCACGTCTGGAGCATCGAACCGACAGTCGGCACACATACGAACGTCTGGCCTGCGGACGCAGGCGTGATCGAGATTCCTGATCATGTGATTGTCAAGGCCACCGGCGCCCGCTACTACTCGAGTTTCGACGAAGACGCCTTCTTCGAAAGGTTGGACAAAGTTCCCGTCGTCTAGCTGAACTCGCCGCGCTCTACGTGCGTTACAACATCGATATGACAGAACTCAGGGTGCTAAACGCTGCCAGGTTCGGCTCGTGGTTCAGCGAGCCCGACCGGTGGCGGCACAAAGATGTTTTCGGGTGATCGTTACAGATTCGCCGGGCGCAACACCACGACGGATGTCGTGCGAGGACCCTTGTCCGCCAACAGCGCGATGACGCGATCGTCGGCATCCACTGCCGCGTAGGTACCATCGATACCAGCCGCCGCCAACGGCCGCCCATTGCGCACTGAATCGACCTCAGCCGCATCGAGATCCCGTCGGGGAAATCCCTTCCGGCACGCAGTGTCAAGATCAAGCGAGAGCGTCGCATCATCGGTCAGCTCATCAAGCGTCCGTGCCCTATCCAGCCCGAAATCGCCAACCCTGGTGCGCCGCAAAGCGGTCAAATGACCACCGATGCCCAATGCGGCGCCCGCGTCGCGCGCCAACGCCCGGATGTACGTCCCCGACGAACAGTCCACCTCCACGTCCACATCGACAAAACCGTCCAGACGCCGCACCGCCAAAACCTCGAATCGCGAGATACGCACGGGCCGCGCGGCCAGCTCGACCGATTGCCCTTCCCGAGCCAGCTTGTACGCACGCTGTCCGTCCACCTTGATCGCGCTCACCGAGGACGGCACCTGCTCGATATCTCCGCGAAGCGCGGCCACTGCCGTCTCAACATCGGCATCAGTCAGGTGGGAAGCCGAGATCGTTTGCAGCACCTCACCTTCGGCGTCATCGGTGCTGGTGCTCTGCCCCAACCGGATGGTCGCCGCGTACGACTTGGTGGTCAACGTCAGCAGTCCCATGATCTTGGTGGCCCGCTCGATGCCGATCACCAGCACCCCGGTGGCCATCGGATCGAGTGTCCCCGCATGCCCCACCTTGCGGGTGGAAAACAGCCTGCGACAACGTGATACCACGTCATGACTCGTCATCCCTGCAGGCTTGTCGACGATCACCAGTCCCGCACGGCTCAGCGGATCGGTCACGGCACCACGATCGCGGTCAAGATCAGACCCTTATCGATAATCCATCGCCCATCGAAGGTCGACAGCACGCTGCCATCATTGGCCTTGCCGTCGACCAGGATTCGCGATGTGAACGTACCGTCCGGGTCCAAGGTGATGTGGGCGTCCTCGAAGCCAAGCCAGCGGGTGGTCAGCGGGAACCACGCTTTGTACGTAGTCTCCTTGGCACAGAAAAGCAGTCGGTCCCAGTGCGTACCTTCGGGCAGTGCGGCCAGCTCGTCGCGCTCGACCGGCAAGGTGATCGACTTGAGCACACCGTTGGGCAGCACGTCGTGCGGTTCGGCGTCGATACCCACCGAGCGCATCTCCCCCACGCGCCCCACCACGGCGCCGCGGAAACCCTCGGTATGTGTCATGCTGCCCACCACCCCCTTGGGCCACAGCGGCTGGCCCTTGTCCCCCTTGAGGATCGGGACTTCGGGAACGCCGATGACGGACAGTGCCTGGCGCGCGCAGTACCGCACGGTGATGAATTCGTTGCGCCGCTTGGCCACCGACTTGGCGATCAGCGGCTCTTCTTCGGGCAGCGGCACCAAACCCGGAGGATCCTCGTACAGTTCGGCCGACGACAGCACATCGGGAACCACCGAGGCGATCAACTGGTCAGTCACTGGCACGCTCCTTGGCAAGCCGTTCACGGAATCGCTTGGCCGCCAACCTCATCTGTTCGGTGATCTCGAAATGACCACCGAACTCATTGAGGTAGCCGGGCGGATAGTGCGGGGCGGGGAGTATCTGCCGAAGCCACGAATATGGCTTGCGCTGCGCCCATTCCCGGGGGTAACCAACCGACACCTCCTCGAACCGGACATCGTCATACCAGGCGGTCCGCGGGATGTGCAGATGGCCATAGACCGAGCACACCGCGTTGTACCGGGTATGCCAGTCCGCGGTCTCGGTGGTCCCACACCACAGCGAGAACTCGGGATAGAACAAGGCGTCGCAAGGTTCGCGCACCAACGGAAAATGGTTCACCAGGACCGTCGGCATCATCCAGTCCAGGTCTTCCAGCCGCTTCCTGGTGTACCGCAACCGGTCCCGGCACCAGGCATCACGTGTCGCGAATGGCTCACTGGAGAGCAGGAACTCATCGGTCGCCACCACGTTGCGGTCGCGGGCGATCTTCAGCCCCTCGGCCTTGGTGTTGGCTCCCTCCGGCAGAAATGTGTAGTCGTACAAGACAAACATCGGCACGATGGTCGCCGGACCGCCCTGCTCCACCCACACTGGATACGGATGCTCGGGCGTGATCACACCCATCTCATCGCACATGTTGACCAGATAGTCGTAACGCGACTGCCCGAAGATCTGCATGGGATCGCGCGCCGTAGTCCATAGCTCATGGTTCCCCGGTACCCAGATCACCTTGGCGAACCTGCGCCGCAACAGATCCAGCGCCGCCCGGATGTCGTCACTGCGTTCGGCCACGTCACCGGCGACGATCAGCCAGTCGTCAGATGAGGCCGGATGCAGTTCCTCGAGAACGGACTTGTTGGCCGACTGCCCGACATGCAGGTCGCTGATAGCCCAGAGCCTGGGCTCCCGTTCCTGCGTCATCCGGCCAATGTACCTACAGGCTTATCTTGCAACTCTGACCCACGTCGAGAACCCGCAGCGCACGTCCACTTCCCACCCAGAAAGCGCAGGACAGTGCCAAATCGGTCAGCAGCCCATCGTCGAAGTGTTCGCGTGCCCGCTCCCAGAACTCATCGTCCTCACGCAACCCGACGTGGTCGGTGGCGAAGCGATGCGCGAACTCGGCAGCGGTCCGCTCGGCAGCGCTGTATCGCGGCGAGGTGCGCCACTGGTCGGCTTCGGCGTAGAAATCCCCGTCCAACTCCCCGCTCTGAACGAAGCGAGTGTTCTGACATACCGAACATTCATTCGCGAAGGCCACCGCCATGCGCGCGAGCTCCCGCACGCCGATCGGAAGCCTGCTGCGGTTGTACACCGCATCGGAGAATCCGGCGAACCCGGGCGCCATCTCGGGTGAGCCCATCAACCAGCCGGCCACATCGTCGTCCGCATAATTCCCAATTCGTGCCATGGCGTCACGATACTCCCGGACTAGAACGTGTTCTAGTGTTTTCAGTGTTCCGCATGAAGACAACGAAGTACGCAGCTAGACTTCGGCGCACCGCGCCCGATCAGAATGAGGTGAATTGGCATGGCCCGAAGGGCTGGACTTCTCATGGTCATGATGGCGCTGGCCCTGAGCGGCCCCGTTGTCTGGCGCACCGCGCCTACAGAGCACGCCACCAGCGCACCGGTTCAGCTTCGGTTCTCCACTGCCCCCATGACCGCGGGAGCCACCACCACGATCAAATGGCCGGTCGTCCCGGTCACCGACCCCCGCCCCTTCGATCCTTGCTACGACATACCCGGGTCGGTGATCGCTGCGGCGGGCCTCGATCAAACCCCGCCGGCTCCCGAAGAGGGACTGCGCTGCCGGTACGACTCGCGCAACAACTACCAGCTGGCCGTCGAAGCAGTTGTATGGCGCACCTACGAAGCTTCCCTCCCTGCCGATGGCGTCGAGACCACCATCCAGGGACATCGTGCGGCCGAGTACAACATCATGAAGCCGACCGACTGGAACAACCAGTGGTGGGTGTCCTGCATGATCACGTTCAAGACCAGCTATGGCGTGGTCCAGCAGTCGCTGTATTACGCGTCGCAGAAATACTCCCCCGACGGCCCCGGCTGCCTCATGGAAAACCGCCGGGTCGCAAACATTCTCGCGCCGAGTTACCGCTTCTAGCCCCGCGCCGCGATGCGCGCCTGCACCTCCGGGCGCCGCAACGGTGGCACAGTCCTGGGCGGCTGACGGCGCTGCGGCAGCGAGGCCAACAGCCGCATCGTCGTGTCCGTCACCTCCGCCACCGCATGTTCGAACGCTTCTCGGTTGGCGTCGGAGGTCTTCTGAAGTCCGCTGACCTTACGGACGTACTGCCGCGCCGCCGCCTCGATCTCCTGGTCGGTCGCCGCAGGTTCCAAGCCGCGTAGTTCAGTGATGTTCCTGCACATACCTACGACAGTAGAAAGACAATCCTCGCGACGCCATGCCCCACCCACCGGTTAGTTCGTGTGCGCGTGTATACGTAAGTCATGCCAGTGACGTCATCGGAGCCGTCTAGCGCGCTACGCGAACGCATCGCCGCCGCCGCGCACAAGGTTCTCGCCAAACACCCCCCTGCCACGACGCCGGTCACCGAACTGCTGGGAGCGGTCTACGACGCGGGCTTGGCCTGGGTCCACTTCCCGGCCGGTCTGGGCGGCATGGACGCCCCACCCGCACTGCAGGCCGTCTCGGACACCATCTTGCGTGCGGCGGGTATGCCAGACCCCTTGTTCGTCAACGTGATTGGCTACGGCATGGCGGCACCGACAGTGCTCGCACACGGACAACCCGAACTGACCGAGCGCATTCTGCGTCCGCTGTTCACCGGCGAGGAACTCTGGTGCCAGCTGTTCAGTGAGCCAGGTGCCGGTTCCGATCTGGCCGGACTAGCCACCCGCGCGGTGCGCGATGGCGATGACTGGGTGATCAACGGCCAGAAGGTGTGGACCTCGGGCGCCCATCAGGCCCGCTGGGCACTGCTGGTGGCGCGGAGCAATCCGGACGTGGCCAAGCACCGCGGCCTGACGTACTTCGTCGTCGACATGACCGATCCCGGCGTCGAGGTCCGCCCACTGCGGCAGATGACCGGTGACGCCGAGTTCAACGAGGTCTACCTCACCGACGTCCGCATCCCGGACGCACAACGCCTGGGCAGCGAGGGCGATGGCTGGCGGGTGTCGATGACCACGCTGATGAACGAGCGCAGCGCATTGGGCGGCGCCTTCGATCACGGCCGCGGGGGCGGCTCCATCGGCAATGCCTTGAACCTCTGGAAGCAGCGCCCCGATCTGCACACCCCCGAACTGCGCGCCAAACTGACGAATCTGTTCGTGCGCTCGGAAGGCAACCGCTACGGCACCCAGATGCGAATCGCCGCCCAGGGTGATGCGCCGATGGGCCCGGAGGGATCGATCGGCAAGCTGATGGGCGCCGAGCTCAACCAACAGATCTACGACTTCTGCGTCGAACTGCTGGGCATCGAGGCCACCCTGTACGCCTCGTACGACATGCGGCGCGTCGTCGAGGACGATCGTCGTACCGACACCATGTGGGCCTTCCTTCGCTCCAAGGCCAACACCATCGAAGGCGGAACCTCCGACGTGATGCGCAACATCATCGGAGAACGCGTTCTCGGATTGCCCGGCGATATCCGGGTCGATACCGACAAAGCCTGGAAGGACGTGCCCCGCGGATGAGCGCCAGCGAAGACAATCAAACCCGGATGAGCGCCAGCGAAGACAATCAAACCCGGATGAGCGCCAGCGAAGACAATCGGACCTGGACGACTGAGCTCGAGTTCACCGAAGAACACGAAGACCTGCGGTCATTGGTGCGCAGTTGGTGCGAGCGCGTCTGGACACCCGAGCATGTACGCGAGGTCCTTGACACCGGGACCATTGACGTGGACGCCTGGCGTGCGCTCGGCTCAGAACTGGGCGTGGTAGGCCTGAGCCTGCCCGAGGAACACGGCGGCGGCGGCCTCGGCGTGATCGAATTGTCCATTGTGGCCGAAGAACTGGGACGCGCATTGGCGGGTCTGCCGTGGATCTCCAGTGCCGCCTTGGGCGCTACCGCCCTGGTGGCCAGCGGCGACACCGACGTCCTGTCGCAGTGGGTACCCGCGCTGGCCTCCGGCGACAAGACCATCACCTTGGCCGGCGGCCGCACCCGGCTGTCCGACGCTATTACGGTGTCGGCCGAATCCGACGCCGACGGATGGAAACTCACCGGCGACACCGAGCACGTTCCGGACGGCGCTACTGCCGATCTGATCCTCGTTCTGGCCGACACCGATTCGGGCCCAAGCCTTTTCGCACTGGATGGCAATGCGCCCGGTGTCGACAGGCACGCGTTGGCCACGCTGGACCTGACCCGCGGGCAGGCCAACATCCACTTCGATTCCGCCCCCGCGCGCTTGATCGGCCAGCCGGGCCGCGGCGCGGATGCCGTGGCCACCGCACTCGATGTCGCGGCCACCGTGCTGGCGGCCGAGCAGGCCGGCATAGCCGCCCACATGCTGGATGTGACCACCGAATACGCGAAGTCCCGGATTCAGTTCGGACGGATCATCGGGTCATTCCAGGCCGTCAAACACCGCCTGGCCGATATGGCCGCGGCGACGGGGAATGTGCGCGGCGCCGCCTATCACGCGGCGTGGTCCCACGACGATCCGAGCCTCGACGATCCTGCGCTGGCCACCAGCATCGCCCAGCAAGTGGCTTCCGCCGGTGCCGTCGAGGTAACCGCCAAAGCCATCCAGAGCCACGGCGGCATCGGTTTCACCTGGGAGCACCCGGCCCACCTGTATTACAAGCGCGCCGTAAGCAATTCGGCCCTCTTCGGGGGGCGCGCCGTACACGCCGAACGTATCGCCAAGGAGGTAATCGACGCATGACCGAACCAATTCTGTTGACGCAGAACGAAGACCGTATCTGCACCATCACCCTGAACCGGCCGCAGGCACGCAACGCGTTGAGCACCGCGCTCGGCGAAGAGATCGTCGAGGCCGTCACCGCGGCCGACGCCGACGACAACATCGACGTGATGATCCTGACCGCCGCCGACCCGGTGTTCTGCGCGGGCGTCGACCTTAAGGAGCTCGGCAGCGGCGACCGCGCCGAATCACTCGACCCGTGGTGGCCCGAGCTGTCCAAGCCGGTCATCGGCGCCATCAACGGCGCCGCCGTGACCGGCGGCCTGGAGCTGGCGCTGGCCTGTGACATCCTGATCGCCTCGGAAAAGGCGCGTTTTGCCGACACCCACGCGCGCGTCGGCATTCTGCCCACCTGGGGGCTGACCACCTTGCTGCCGCTCTCGGTGGGGCGTGGCCTGGCGCGTCGCATGAGCTTGACCGGCGACTACCTGTCCGCTGAGGACGCGCTGCGGGCAGGCCTGGTGACCGAGGTAGTGGCCCACGAGGAACTGCTGCCCGCCGCCAAGCGCCTCGCCGCCACGATCACCGGGAACAACCAGCCCGCGGTGCGCGAGCTGCTGGCCTCCTATCGCCGCATCGAGTCCGAGCTGATCGGCAGCGGACTGCAGGTCGCCCTCGACGATGCTCACCGGTGGATCGACCAGAACTCCATCGCCGAGGGCGTGGAGGAGCGGCGCGCGGCCATCATGGAGCGGGGCCGCAGCCAGAACGCCTAGCGCTCGAAGCAGTACAGGGCGATTCGGCGATCCGGCCGTATATCGAACTCGCCCAGAGCGGTCCACTCGAGACGAGTAAGGACCTTGTGGATCGGCATGTTATCGGCTGAGGGATCACCCATTAATCGGAGGCAGTCAGGATCGGCGGCAAATACTGCGATCGGTAAGAGACGAATCCATTCGGACATGACGCCACGATGAACATGGTCGAGGCTCGCTGTCGCGATATGGGCTCCGACATCGTGTGGGTGAGCGTCGTAGATTGTCGAAATCTCATCGCGTGCGGGCCGATAAAACTCGACGTATCCCACCTCGGTAGCGTCCACCGAGAGGATGCAGGGCAGCGAGTAGTGTCCGGCCAGCCGGTACGTGGAGTCCTCCCGCCAACGCGCAGCCGACCATGGTTGCTCCCAGGTCTCCAGCAGATGCGGTCTGGCGAACCATTCGCTGAGCATCTCTGGGTCTGCTCCCTCAGGGTCTACTCTGCGCAACCCATAGCGGCTACCGTCGAAGGTCGGCAGCGGTGGAGGCCCGGCATCGACAACCTCGCCGGACACGTCGGTGAGTTCACGACCGATGCGATAGCCGGTGGGTGTGTTCATCGACCAGAGAGCTCCGTTCAATCAAGTAGCTTCCTTGAATATTACGAAGCCCCACTACAAGGTGTCCCGTCAACCCCTACATCAGGTGCGGCGTCTCCTTGTGACCCTTGTGATCGTGGTGCACCGTGCCCCCGACTATCGCGAACCCGAGCCCCGCAGTTACCAGTAACACGATGGCCGCGACCATCCCCCAGCCGTGATGCCCAGAGGCCAACGCGGCCAGTCCCAACGCGGTGATCGTGACCGATACCAGGCCAAGGAAGTAGCCGGTCCACACGGCAAATCGATCTAGGTTCATGTAGAAACACCTCCTCATCCAGAGTCTCTCCAGAGTACTCCACAAGTGACATGGATCACATAACCGAGGTTTGGGCCAACCCCTACCGCGACGCGCAGACCCACAACCTGGCAGCCGGATGGTGCAGCTTCCTGTGCATCCTCGTCATGAACTGGGTCGCCATCTTCGGAAACATGGTTCAGATCAAGCAGATTCGGCGATTGGCCGCGCTGCCTCCGGGCTACCGGAACCACCTACCCGCGGGGTGCCCGCCGGCCGGATACCCGCAGGCGTACTGATCACGATCCGGTGCCCGGCACGGCCCAGCGCCCCGACATGGCGCGCCAGCCGACCAACACCAGCCGCAGGACCAGGAAGAGGCTCAGGCCAGACCAGATTCCGGCGAGCCCCCATCCGAGAGCCAGCGACAACCACACCAGCGGCAGGAATCCGCACAACGCACTGATGATAGTGGCGTTGCGCATGAACCGGGCGTCGGCGGCGCCCAGCAACACCCCGTCGAGCGCGAAGACCAGACCGGAAATCGGCAACTGGCACACCAGGAACCACCACGGCACCCGCATCTGATGCAACACCGCGGTATCGGAGGTGAACAGCCCTGGTAGTACCGGAGCTCCCAGCGCCAGCAGTACCGCCAGCAGCACCGCGAACCCCAGCGAGAAGATCGTCACGCGCCGAGCCACCGACTTCGCCTCGGGCACCAGGTTCGCTCCCAACGCGGCGCCGACGAGGGTCTGCGCCGCAATCGCGAGTGAATCGAGAACCAGGGCAAGGAAGCTCCACATCTGCAGGACCACCTGATGCGCCGCCAACGCCGCCGCGCCGAACCGAGCTGCCACCGCCGCGGCACTGATGAAACAGGCTTGAAAGGCCAGACTGCGCACCAGCAGGTCCCGCGCCAAGACCAGCTGCGCGCGCAGCACCGGAGGATCCAGCCGAAGCCGCGCATGTTCGGCGTGCAGGGTTCGCAAAAAGAGGACCGCGGCCAACCACTGCCCCACCAGGTTCGCCACCGCCGACCCGGCCAACCCCATTCGGAGGGCACCGAGCAGTCCGTATGTCAGCACCGGGCACAGCACCGCCGAGACCGCAAAGCCGACAATCACATAGCGCAGCGGCCGGATGGTGTCCTGCACCCCGCGCATCCACCCGTTGCCTGCCAGCGACACCAAAATGGCGGGGGCCGCAAAGATCGCAGTGCGCACCCAGGTCAGACCCTGCGCAGCCACATCGGGCGCCGCCGCGATGGCCCGGACCGCTGGCCCCGCCACCGCATTCACCACGAGCACCACAGCGGCGCCGATAAGCAGTGCCAACCAGGTTGCCTGCACACCTTCGTGGACGGCGCCGGAGCGATCACCAGAGCCGAACCGCCGTGCCGCACGCGCGGTGGTGCCGTAAGACAGGAATGTCAGCTGTGTCCCGACGAGCGAAAGGACGAGTCCCCCAACGGCCAATCCGGCCAGGGGCACGGCGCCCAAGCGGCCCACCATGGCGATATCGAACAGCAGGTACAGCGGTTCGGCAGCCAACACACCCAACGCGGGTAACGCCAGGGCGATGATTCGGCGAGCCAGGCCGGACATCCCGGCCGTGCCGGTGGCGTCAGTCAAGGGCGCGAACCAGCGCCGCCACCACTTCGCCGACCGGACCCGTCGCGGAGAACCCGGCAGCCAGCCGATGGCCACCCCCACCGAAGGTGGCCGCTACCGCGGAAAGATCGACCGCCGAACGGGCTCGCATCGATATCGACCAATGCTTGGGCTCGATCTCTTTGAACACCACCGCAACCTCGGCCTCGGTGGTGGTGCGCACGATGTCGACAATGGACTCGACTTCCTCGGTGCGCGCGCTAGACCAGACATCATGGGTGACAACGGCATACACCATTCCCGCACCACCGACCGCGTCAGGAATCAGCTCCGCGGTACCCAGCACACGCGACAAGATCGGCAGCCACACGAAAGGGTGCGAATCCATGAACGTGCGGGTGATGTTCACACCGTCGGCGCCCAAGTCCAATAGCCGGGCGGCCAGCCGGTGTCCCCGTGGGGTGGCCCAGCGAAACGAACCGCTGTCGGTGACCAGACCCGCGTACAGGCAATGCGCCATCTCGGCAGTGATGTCCACTCCCCATGCATCGAGCAGCCGAGCCACCATCATGGTCGTCGAATCGGCCTCGATATCAATGTAGTTCGCGGTGCCGAAGAGCTCATTGGATACGTGGTGATCGATGACCAGCACCGGAACTGGGCCGTCGAGCAGCTCGGCCAGCTGACCGAGTCGCCGCACACTGGGACTGTCGACCGTGACCACCAGATCCGGATCCCGGCGCATCTCCTGCGGTCGAACCAACAGCTCGACGCCCGGCAGGGTGCCCACCGACTCCGGCGGGGCGGCTGGGGCCCCAAAGCTGACCTGGACGTCAACACCCTTGGCCACCAACGCCTGTCCGAGTGCTAACCCACTGCCCACGGTGTCGGCGTCGGGGTGCACATGGCAGATGATCACCACCTTGCTGGCCTTGTTCAGCAAGGCCAAGGCGCCCATTTCGTCTACGCGTGCCCCCAGGGCACCCGTCTCAATCGGGACGGCGCTCATCGTCCTCGTCTGGGGCCGGGTCCTCGGCCGGAGATGCCTTGTACGGATCGGCATCACCGGCATGCACGGCCCCCTGTCGAACCTCGGCGAGCGCGGCGTCGGCCGCGCGCGTCCGGTCCAGCAGTTCCTCCATGTGCCGGGCCGAATCGGCCATGGTGTCGAGCACGAAGGTCAGGGTGGGCGTGAACCGCACCCCTGTCCCAGCACCCACCTTGGTCCGAAGCACACCCTTTGCCTTTTCCAGCGCAGCCGCCGCGCCGGTGAAATCCGGCTCGTCGGAAAGAGTCTGCCCTATCACGGTGTAGTACACGGTCGCATCGTGAAGATCGTTGGTCACCCGTGTATCGGTGACCGTGACCATCGTCAGCCTCGGGTCCTTGATCTCGTACTCGATCGCCGAGGCGACGATGGCTCCGATCCTCTTGGCCAGCCTGCGTGCGCGGGCGGGATCAGCCACTAGCTACACCTGCCCCGTTGTCTTCGCTGTGCTCATCTAGACGCGTTCCTTCTCACGAAGCTCGTACGCCTCGATGACGTCGCCTTCCTTGATGTCGTTGTAGGTCAGCGTCAGACCGCACTCGTAACCGTCACGGACCTCGACCACATCGTCCTTCTCACGCCGCAGCGACGAGATGGTGACCGTCTCGGCGACCACGATGTTGTCGCGCAACAGTCGGGCCTTGGCGTTGCGCCGGATGATGCCCGAGGTGACCAGGCAGCCGGCGATGTTGCCGACCTTGGACGACCGGAACATCGCACGGATCTCGGCGCGACCCAGCTCGACCTCTTCGTAGACCGGCTTGAGCATGCCCTTGAGCGCGCTCTCGATCTCGTCGATGGCCTGGTAGATCACCGAGTAGTAGCGAATGTCGACACCCTCGCGGTTGGCCAGCTCGGTCGCCTTGCCCTCGGCTCGCACATTGAAGCCGATGATGATGGCGTCCGACGCCGAGGCCAGGTTGACGTTGGTCTCGGTCACACCACCGACACCACGGTCGATGACGCGCAGCTGCACTTCGTCGTCGATCGCGATACCGAGCAGCGCCTCTTCTAGCGCCTCGACGGTACCGGCGTTGTCGCCCTTGAGGATCAAGTTCAGCTGGCTGGTTTCCTTCAGCGCGGCATCCAGATCGTCCAGGCTGATCCGCTTGCGGCTACGTGCTGCCAACGCATTGCGCTTACGCGCGCTGCGCCGGTCGGCGATCTGCCGGGCGATGCGGTCCTCGTCGACGACGAGCAAGTTGTCGCCCGCGCCGGGCACCGACGTGAAGCCGATGACCTGAACCGGACGCGACGGCAATGCCTCTTCGACATCCTCGCCGTGCTCGTCGACCATGCGCCGCACGCGACCGTATGCGTCGCCGGCGACGATCGAGTCGCCGACCCGAAGCGTTCCACGCTGGATGAGCACCGTGGCCACCGGACCGCGACCGCGGTCCAGATGGGCCTCGATGGCAACACCCTGGGCTTCCATGTCCGGGTTGGCTCGCAGGTCCAGAGCGGCATCCGCGGTCAGCAGCACCGCTTCGAGCAGCTGCTCGATATTGGTGCCCTGTCTGGCCGAGATGTCGACGAACATCGTGTCGCCACCGAAGTCCTCGGCCACCAGGTTGTACTCGGTGAGCTGAGCCCGAATCCTGGCCGGATCGGCGCCTTCCTTATCGATCTTGTTGACCGCCACCACAATCGGCACGTCGGCCGCCTGGGCGTGGTTGATAGCCTCCACGGTCTGCGGCATGACGCCGTCGTCCGCGGCCACCACCAGGATCGCGATATCGGTGGCCTTCGCACCGCGGGCACGCATGGCGGTGAACGCCTCGTGACCGGGGGTGTCGATGAAGGTGATCGGGCGCTCGTTGCCGTCGTGCTCCACGGCGACCTGGTAGGCACCGATGTGCTGAGTGATGCCGCCGGCCTCGCCCTCGCGGACATTGGCCTTACGGATGGTGTCCAGCAGTCGGGTCTTACCGTGGTCGACGTGACCCATGACGGTCACCACCGGAGGACGCGTCCGCAGGTCCTCTTCGCCGCCCTCGTCCTCGCCGTAGGTCAGGTCGAACGACTCCAGCAGCTCGCGGTCCTCGTCCTCGGGGCTGACCACCTGGACGACGTAGTTCATCTCGCCGCCCAGCAGCTCCAGGGTCTCGTCACCCACCGACTGCGTGGCGGTCACCATCTCGCCGAGGTTGAACAGCGCCTGTACCAGCGTCGCCGGGTTGGCATCGATCTTTTCTGCGAAATCGGAGAGCGACGCACCGCGCGCGAGCCGGATGACCTCGCCGTTGCCGTGCGGCAACCGGACGCCACCGACAACCGGCGCCTGCATGTTCTCGTACTCGGCGCGTTTCGCCCGCTTCGACTTGCGACCGCGCTTCGGGGCACCGCCGGGACGGCCGAACGCACCGGCCGCGCCACCGCGCTGACCGGGACGGCCACCGCCACCACCACCGGGGCGACCGCGGAAGCCACCGCCACCAGCACCGGGAGGACCACCCGCAGGAGCGCCGGCACCGGCGCCGCCACCGCCACGGTAGTTACCGCCGCCGCCACCGGGGCGACCGGCTCCGCCGGGGCGGGGACCGCCACCGGGACGCGGCGGGCGCGGGCCCATGGACCCGGGCGACGGACGCGGAGGCATATTGCTCGGGGAGGCACCACCGGGGCGCGGAGCTCCGGGACGTGGAGCCTGCGGACGTGGCGCGGGGCGCTCAGCCGGCTGCGCTGAGGAGAAGGGGTTGTTGCCGACCCGTGGCACGCGCGCAGCACCGGGCTTGGGACCAGGCGTCGCGCCCGGACGCGGGGCCGGGGCGGCCGGAGCAGGTGCTTCCTCGGCCGGGCGCGCCGCAGCGGCCGGTTTCGGAGCAGGAGCCGAAGGTGCGGCGGGAGGCTCCGGCGCCGGAGGCGCCTCGACCACCGGCTCCGCAACCTTCTTCGGCGCGGGCTTGGGCGCACCGGGCTTGGGGCCGGCCTTCTTGGGAGCAGCCGCGGTGTCTGCCGCCGCACCGTTGGACGAGGCGGCAGCGGGCTTATCGCCGCCACCGAATGACTCACGAAGACGCCGCGCGACGGGGGCTTCCACCGTCGATGACGCGGACTTCACGAACTCGCCCTGATCGCTCAGTCGGGCGAGAACTTCCTTACTGGTCACACCGAGCTCTTTTGCTAACTCGTGTACCCGGGCCTTGCCTGCCACTGCTCTCCTGTCTGCGAGGCAGCGACTTCAGGCGCCGTGCCTCGTGTTAGCTGTGATGGACGATCATCATCGACGCTTCACGGTGTGCTCATTGTTTGTTGTTGCCAATCTCCTGGTATTGCTCAACATGTTCGAAGACCGCGGTGGTATCCGGGTTTCCGGTGATCCGGAGCGCTCGCGCGAACGCTCGCCGCTTTACTGCCAACTGGTAACACTGCGCCGACCGGTGCAACCATGCACCCCGGCCTGGCAGCCTATGACGGAGATCGACCACTACGTGTCCATCATCCGCAGCAACCACACGAAGCAGATCTGCAGCCAACTCTCGCCTCCGGCACCCCACACATGTCCGCACCGGTTTACCGGTCTGGGCATGTTCGAACGCCGAAGTCTCGCGCTGGATCACAACTTAGTCTACCGTCCGCGACACCTAATTTATGAATCGCCCCACAGTCACCGGATGTAACAGCCCGATCCGGGAAATCGATACGTCAATCATCGTCCCCGATATCTCGAGGCCACACCGAAGGCAGGGCATGAAATTCGCTGAAAGAACCTTCCTACGCACGTTCACGTTCCTGGCCGCATTGGTCGGTGTCACGTTCTTATTGGTGGTTGCGACCCAATCGCAGGCAACCGCCGATCCCCATCCCGGTCTGACCGACACGCGCTGGATCCTGGCTGCGGAGACCGTCGACGGCATAACCACGCCGTACACCGGCGCCGAGGCTTTCGTCGAACTTCACGACGGGGCCGCCGACGGCCCAGAGGCCGAGACCGTACTTACGCTGAGCGGTAAGGACGGCTGCAACAACGTGATGGCGACCGTCACACCACAGCCAGGCACGAACCGGCTCTCTTTCGGAGGCGTCGCGTCCACCAGGATGTTCTGCCCACCGCCCACCGCCGAACAGCAGTTCGCCCGCGTGTTCAGCGGTGATCGGGACTATCGCGTGCTCGATAACGTACTGATGGTCACCGATCCCGCCACAAGCGATAACTGGACATTCCGCGCCACGCCGGGCGGCGAGTAAGCCCGGCTCAGCTGATCGCCATCACGGCCGCCATCACACCGATCAACGCCACCGCCTTGAGGCATTCGGCCGCCACATATGCCAGATGCAGACGGCTGCGCCCGGCATATTCGGCTCCCTCTCGGATCGCATCGGTCCGCCTCATCATGGCTGGCCGCACCGCCAGCAGCTGGACCACCAGGCAGAGGCAGGCGGCGGCTGCCGCGCCGATCGCACCCGCGGGCAGGTCGCCCACCACTGCCAGCAACACCATGATCACCGCCAGCACGCACTCGACGGCGTTGAGAGCACGGAACACCAGGCGACCTATCGCGAGCCCCACCTGAATCGTCACTCCCGGCGCCCGGAACTTCAGAGGCGCTTCCAGGAACGAGATCGCCACCACCAGGCCCAACCAGAACGCGGCCAGCGCTACCGCCAGCACGTCCACGCGTGTCATGCCACGGCCGAAGCCAACGGACCGAACAGCTCGTGGTTGATCTGCTCCTGCGGGATACCGAGCGATACCAAGTCGTCATTGATCGCCGACATGAACGGCCGGGGACCACAAACGAACACCGTTGAGGTCAGGTTGAGTGGCAACCGGTTCAGACTCATACGTCCAATTCCATCGGCCGGATGCTCGACATGTGCCCGTTCGTACCAGGTGTGCAAACGGCCCGAGGGAAGCCGGCTCACCAGATCGGCCAGCTCGCGCCGGTAGGCGTGCGCCGCCGCCGACTGATCGGCATGGAGGACCACGACCTCACGCGGCGACTGCGTGGCGACGAGCTCTTGGAGCATGCCCATGATCGGGGTGCAGCCGATGCCTGCCGACACCAGGACCAACGGGTCTGCCGAATCGTCAAGGGTGAACTCGCCCATCGGCACGGAGACCCGTAACTGCTGGCCCTCGAACACATTGTCGTAGATGAAGTTGGACACCTCGCCCGCCGGCGCGACGCCGCCATTCAGCCTCTTGACCGCAATGCGCCAGTCCCCTTCCCGGGTGCCACGCGACAGACTGTACTGGCGTATCTGCCTGGCTCCATCCGGCAACGTGACCTGTACCGATATGTACTGACCCGGAAGGAAACCCGGCAATTCGTCGGATGTCCCGCGCAGATCGAAACCGGCGACGTCGGCAGACTCCAGCTGACGGTGCACCACGGTGGCTTGCAGCCACACATCACCCGGAGCCACTCCCGCGGCGTCATAGAGCGCCTTCTCACGTGCGATCAATTCGTCGGCCATCAGCCAGTAGAACTCGGTCCACGCCTTCGCGACCTCGTCGGTCACCGCATCCCCCAACACCTCCACGATCGCGGCGAAAAGATGCTCGTACACGATCGGGTACTGCGCGGCGACGATGCCCAACGAGGCGTGTTTATGAGCGATCCTATCGAGCACCGAATCATATTGAGCACCATCGCCTTCCATCATCAGCCCGGCGAAGGCCGCGATCGATGCGGCGAGCGCCTTCGGCTGCTCGCCCGCTGCCTGGTTGCCTCGGTTGAACAGATCGCGAAGCAGCTCGGGGCGTGCCGCGAACATCTTGGAGTAGAACAACGGCGTGATCTCGCCGATCGCACCTGCCACAGCGGGCAGGGATTGACGGATGACTGCCAGCGACTCTGCTGATAGCACTTGACTACTTCCTTTCCATTGTTGGACGGGCGATTTCAGCCACAGTCCACTGATCGAGGTCCGCGAAGAATGCCTCCTGCGCCGACCGCAGCGCATCGCGCAGGCGACAGCTGCGCCGGAGCGGGCAGGGGTTGGCCCCCTCACAATCGATGACCTCGCCGCTGGGCTCCAACCTTCGGGCCAGCGAGCCCACGCGACGATCGAGCCCGTCGCGGGTGATGCGCACTCCCCCGTGCCGCCCACGGGTCGAGGCGATCACACCCATTTCCGAAAGCCGGGCAACAACTTTCGTAGCATGCGCGTAGGAAACGCACAATTGGTCGGCAAGGTCACCGGTGTGCAGCTGAGCATCCGGCCCTTCGACGGCCAGTCGCATGACGATGCGCAGGCCCAGGTCGGTGAATCGTGTCAGTTGCACATAACTTGTATATGAGATGCAAGTTATGTGCCGATAGGGACTTTGGTCAGTACCTGTGGGCGACCCGCGCTATTCCGCGGGGTCCGCGTCGCTTCTGATGTCGATGCGCCATCCGGTGAGCCGCGCGGCGAGACGGGCGTTCTGCCCCTCCTTGCCGATCGCCAGCGACAGTTGGAAATCGGGAACGATGACGCGGGCAGCCTTGCCCACCTCGTCGATGACCGATACCGACACCACCTTGGCGGGTGAGAGTGCGTTGGCGACGAATCGCGCGGGATCGGGGTCGTAATCGATGATGTCGATCTTCTCGCCGGATAGTTCGCTCATTACGTTGCGCACGCGCTGCCCCATGGGACCGATGCAGGCTCCCTTGGCGTTCAGGCCGGCGACCTTCGAGGACACCGCGATCTTGGACCGATGGCCCGCTTCACGAGCGACCGCGACGATCTCCACCGAGCCGTCGCCGATTTCCGGAACCTCCAGCGAGAACAACTTGCGGACGAGATTCGGATGGGTGCGCGAGAGGGTGATCAACGGCTCGCGCGCACCGCGCGATACGCCAACCACGTAGCACCGCAACCGGTCTCCGTGGTGGTACTCCTCGCCCGGCACCTGCTCGGCCGACGGGATGACTCCTTCGGATCCCTTGGTCTCGCTACCCATGCGAACCACGACCAGCCCCCGCGCATTGGCTCGAGCGTCGCGTTGAATCACGCCACCGACAATCTCGCCCTCGCGCGTGGAGAACTCGCCGAACTTGTGCTCGTTCTCCGCGTCACGCACACCCTGCTGGAATACCTGTCGCGCGGTGGTGGCCGCGATACGGCCGAATCCCTCCGGTGTGGCGTCCCATTCGGTGATGAGATTTCCGTCGTCGTCGGTCTCGCGGGCCATCACTCGGACCACGCCCGTCTTGCGATCGATCTCGATACGCGCGTTGGGCTCATGCCCGTCGGTATGCCGGTAGGCGGTCAGCAGCGCCGACTTGATGATGTCAATCGCTTCATCAACCGTGATGCCCTTGTCGGCGGCCATCAGGTTTACCGCTGCGGGATCGATGTTCATGCGCCACCTCCGGTTTCGGCTGCCCCAGCCAGATTGAGTTCCTGCGGGTTGGGTGTGGTGAACTCCACCTGCACGACCGCGCTCTCGATGTCCGAGAACGCCAGATCACGCACCGTCCAGCCCGTGCCCTTGACGGGTTTGCGCAGCACCACCTGCACCCCGTCGTCGTTCGTGATGCCGATGCGACCCAGCAGATCTTCGCCGTCGGTCAGGCGAATCTGCGCAAGTCGCTTGTGTGCCCGCCGGAAATGGGTGGGCGTGGTGAGCGGCCGGTCAACACCCGGTGTGGTGACCTCCAGCTCGTACGCATCCCACCCGGTATCTGCCTCGTCCAGCAGCGCCGACGCCGTGCGGCTCAGCACGGCTACCACGTCCAGGTCGACCGGCGCAGCCGAATCGATCACCACCGTGATGCGCGACGGCCTGCCCTGTCCGGCGCCATCGACAACGACCACACTTTCGATCTCGACGCCGGATAGGGAGAACTCCGGGCTGAGCAACTCGATCACCTGGTCGTCGGATGGCAGCCCGTCCGACGAGTCACTCGGGTGAAGAGGATCCGGCATGGCGTTTGTGGCTCCTCATCTTGAGTTGTCGGGCGTTCGGCTTGCACACACTAGTCGGACTCTCGTCCTGACCAGCACTCCACCTTACGCCCGGCGAGGGCTGTCATGCGCTAACCGCACAGACTGGCAGGATGGGCGAATGTCCAGAAGCCTGTCGCGCCGCGACCTGTTGATCGGGGGCGCCGCGCTCGGTGTCACCGTCGTGGCGGCCGCGTGCCAGCAGACACCCGACACCAAACCCGAGGTGGACGCCCTGCAAGCGCAGATCGATTTGGCGGTCCGGGACGCGGCCGCCGCGACCGCAGCGGCCGGCACCAACGCCGAGCAGGCCCCCACACTGAACTCGATAGCCGGTATCAGGAGCGCCCACGCAGCGGCACTCACCAAGGAACTGAAGCGCATACCCGGCGCCGACGCGACTGTCCGCTCCAGCGCCAGCGCCACAACCACCGCACCGCCAGCGCCTCTACGGGTCGAGCAGATCAAGGCTCGCCTCAAGGATTCGGCGCGCTCCGCGATGGACCTGGCAACCACACAGGACGGATACCGCGCCGGGCTGCTGGCCTCGATCAGTGCCGCATGCGCCTCGACCGCGGAGGTGGATCTGCCATGACGACAACCGAGCCCACCCCGCAGCCGGCCGCTGGGGGCGATGCCACCGCGTTGGCCAATGCCCTCTCCAACGAGCACGCCGCGATCTACGCCTATGGCCTGGTATCAGCGCATTCGGTGCCCGACACCAACTGGCTGGTAACCGAATGCCTCATCGAGCACCGGCAGTGCCGGGAAGAGTGCATTGCCAAGCTGCGCGGCCGTTCTGTCTCCGCACCGGTGGCCGCCGCCGGCTACAAAATCCCGTTCCCGGTGAGCACGCCCGCCGATGCCAGGAAGCTGGCGCTGCAGGTGGAGACCGACACTGCCACGTGCTGGCGCGCCGTCGCCGAGCAGGCCGATAACGCCGACGATCGCGGGTTCGCGGTGCGCATGTTGGCCGAGAGCGCGATCCGCGCGGCACGCTGGCGGGTGGCCGCCGATATCGCGCCGGCAAGTGTCGCGTTCCCAGGCGGACCCGAGAAGATCTGACCCTTCTGGCCACGACACGGCAGAGACCTCAGTCAGGCGAAGTGCTTCTGAGTGTCGCTGATCAACCCGGACAGCCCGCGGCGGATCACCGGCTTGAGATGGCGGGTGAACCCGAGCGAGGGCTCGATGAAGAAGCTCCAGGTGAACAAGGAACCCGTCGCCGTGCCCACCACCTCATAGAGCTCACCGAAGCGTTTGGTGCCCGGGAAGGTCGCCGTCTCGACGGTGAACGCATTGCGATACCGCTCCGGACTCTCCTCCCACACGATGAACCGCTCGTTGACGGCCGCACCGGGCAGAGCGAGCTTGGCGGTACGCGTGGAGCCCACGCCGCGAGGCTCCGGAGACGTCCAACCGATCTTGTTGATGGCCTTGCACCAGTGCAGGGGGCTTTCCCCATTGAGTTCGGCCCACACCGTTGCCGCATCCTTGGGCAGCGGTGTGGAGAATGTGTACACGAAATCGCTTGTGCTGAAATCGCTTTCGACCAGCGGTTCGAGCTTAAAGGACGGCATGCCCATTACCCTATCGCCTGTGTGACGGACGCCACGGCGTCGGCCACCGCAATGGGCTGCGTCTCCCCGGTGAACCGGTTGCGTAGTTCGACGGTCCCGTCGGCCCAGCCGCGGCCGATCACCACAATCCAGGGCACACCGAGCAACTCGGCGTCCTTGAACTTCACGCCCGGGGAGGCGGTCCGATCGTCGAGCAGCACCTCGTGGCCCAGGCGGTCCAGCTCGGCGGCGAGTTCCTCGGCCCCGGCCCGTGCCGCCTCGTCCTTGTTGGCGATCACCACGTGCACGTCGAACGGCGACACCGCCGAGGGCCAGCGCAACCCCAGCTCGTCGTGCTGCTGCTCGGCGACGACGGCCACTAGCCGTGAAACGCCGATGCCGTAGGAGCCCTGGGTCAGCCGTACCGGCTTGCCGCTCTCGCCGAGCACATCAACGGTGAACGCATCGGTGTACTTGCGACCCAGCTGGAAGATGTGGCCGATCTCGATACCGCGGGCCGACACCAGCTGCCCGGCGCCGTCGGGCGAGGGGTCACCGTCGCACACTTCGGCAGCCTCGATGGTGCCGTCCGGGGTGAAGTCGCGGCCTACGACGAGATCCACCACATGCTTGCCGGGCTCATCGGCGCCGGTGATCCAGCTAGAGCCCTCGACGACCCGCGGATCCACGAGGTAACGAACACCGTTGGCGATCAGCGCCTTCGGCCCGATGTATCCCCGCACCAGGAACGAATGCTTGGCGAAATCCGCATCGCCCAGCATCTCGTATTCGGCGGGCTCCAGCGCGGCGCCGAGACGTTTGTCGTCGACCTCGCGGTCACCGGGCACGCCGACGGCCAACAGTTCCCAGTCGCCGCCGGGCTGACGCACCTTCAACAGAATGTTCTTGAGGGTGTCGGCCGCGGTGACAGCTCGGCCGAGACCCGCAGAATTGGCCCAGTCGACCAGAGTCGCGATGGTCGGGGTCTCACCGGTCTCGTGCACGACGGCCTCGGGCAACCCCTCGATGGGCCGCGCCGGCGGTGCGGGAGTGATGACCGCCTCGACATTGGCCGCGTATCCCGATTCCACGCAGCGTACGAAAGTGTCTTCTCCGGTGGGGCTTTCAGCAAGGAACTCTTCAGAAGCGCTGCCGCCCATGGCCCCTGAGGTGGCCGCCACGATCACGTAGTCCAGGCCCAGTCGACCGAAGATCCGTTGGTATGCCTCGCGGTGGGCGTGGTAAGCCGCCTTAAGTCCGTCGTCGGAGGTGTCGAAAGAGTAGGAGTCCTTCATGACGAATTCCCGCCCGCGCAGGATGCCCGCCCGGGGACGCGCCTCGTCCCGGTACTTGGTCTGGACCTGGTAGAGGATGACGGGGAAATCCTTGTAGGAGCTGTACTCCCCCTTCACGGTGAGCGCGAACAGCTCCTCATGGGTGGGGCCCAACATCATGTCGTTGTCGCGGCGGTCCTTGAGTCGGAACAGCGAGTCGCCGTACTCGGTCCATCGGTTCGTGGTCTCGTACGGTGCGCGCGGCAGCAGGGCGGGCAGTAGGATCTCCTGGCCGCCAATGGCGTTCATCTCTTCACGGACGATGTTCTCGATCTTGCGCAGAACCCGCAGCCCGAGCGGTAGCCAGCTGTACACGCCCGGCGCGATGGGGCGCACGTACCCCGCGCGGATCAGCAGCTTGTGGCTGGGAACCTCGGCGTCCGCCGGGTCGTCGCGCAGCGTGCGTACGAAAAGCTCGGAGAGCCGGGTGATCATTGATGAGCCTCTCGGGCGAAGACCATGTTTCGTTGAGCCTCTCGGGCGAAGACCATGTTTTCGTTGAGCCTCTCGGGCGAAGACCGTCAGTTACGGTTGCACAGCATATCGGCGCGCTGCCGAGGCTCCCGGCTAGCATCAATCGCATGCGTACGTGGGCGGTCATTCCGGCGGTGGCGGTACTCGGTATGGGATTCGCGGCGCCGGCCGATGCGGCCCCGGCCATTGTCGAATACTCGCTGTCGGCCATCGGAATCGGGAACGCCGACTTCACCGTCCAGTACCAGGACGGCGGTCAGCTCCGTGAGGAGTCCGGGCACACCTTCGCCGGGTACTACTGGGAGCGCACGGTCAAACTCGACGGGCCGCCCATGCTGCGAGTCACCGCAGCGGGTGCACCCAGCGTCTTCCGCATGTCCTGCCGCATCACCGTGAACGATGGCATCTCCGTCACCAACGGACTGCTGTTCCGCGCGGGGGACTACACCCCGTACGACTGCTAGGCCTGCTCGTCCTCGTCCTCGTCCTCGTCCAGGCCCTGGTCATGCGCGGCCTGCGCCTTCTGTGCGTGCGCGACATCGGCGGCGCTGTAGGTGATGAACAATGCCGCCACCCCCACGAGCACCGCGGTGCCGGCAATCCACAGCAGGCCGTACGTGTAGCCGTGGTCCAGGGCATGCAGCTGTGCTTTGTTCATGTTCTGCACCGGGCCCGTCGCACCGCCGAGGTACAGCGTGCGCGAGGTAATGATCGCCTGGATGATCACCAGAACGATTGGCCCACCCAGGTTTTGCAGCATGAGGGAAATGGCGGACAGCGGCCCGATGCGGTCGACATCCACTCCGGTGATGGCCGACAAGACCACCGGCACCACGATGGTCCCGATACCGAGTCCCCCGACGAAGATGAGCGTCGCGAAGTCCGGGAAGTACGCGATGGTCCGGTCGACCGTGGAGCCGTAGAGCATCGCGCCGAACACGACCACACCACCACACAGGATCAGCACCCGCGGCGCCATGCGCGTGACAAGTTGCGAGGACAGCCCCAGGCCGATCCCCATGCCGACGACGAACGGAATCGCCGAGACGCCGGTCCGCAGCGGGCTGTACTTCATCAGATCCTGCATGTACAGACCGATGGTGATGGTCAGGGTGAAGAGCACACCTCCGGCCAGGAAGATCGCCGCGAACGTCGCGACCCGGTTGCGGTCCGCGAACAGGCTGAACGGCACCACCGGGTTCTCCGCGGTGCGTTCGACCAGAAGGAACGCGATCAGCAGCGCCGCGGCCGCGATCAGCGACACGATCGTGTACGGCGAATCCCAACCGCGGTCGGGGCCCTGGGTGAAGCCGAACACCGCCGCGGTACAGCCCAGCGTGGCCAGAACGGAACCCGCCACGTCCAGCTTCATCGGTTCGCGTTCGGTCTCGGTCAGCGACCGCACGGCCAGGTAGATCATCAGTGCACCGGCCGGCACGTTGATCAAGAAGGCAAGACGCCAGGACACCTCGGCCAGCGCACCGCCGACGATCAGCCCGGCGATGGAACCCACTCCCGTCATGGCGCCGAACACCGCGACGGCGGCGGTGCGCAGCGGCCCCTTGGGAAAGGTCGTCGCAATCAATGCCAACGCGGTGGGCGACGCGACGGCCGCACCCACACCCTGGATCAGACGGAAAACGGCCAGACCGATGTCCTCTTGCGCCAGGCCCACTCCGATCGAAGCCAGGGTAAACAACGCGATGCCGCCGATGAAGACCCGCTTGCGTCCGAAAGTGTCGCCGAGACGACCACCCAGCAGCATCAGTCCGCCGAAGGACAGCATGTACGCGGTGATGACCCAGCTTCGGGTGGCGTCGTTGAGGTGTAACTCGGCCTGAATCTTGGGCAGCGTGACAACCGCGATGGTGCCGTCCATGGTGGCCAGGAACTGCATACCGGCGATCGCGATGACGGCATACAGGTAGTGCCGGGATGGCAGAAGTTCGCGCGCCTTTTGAGTGAGCTGCTCGACGCTGAGGCCAGACATGCAGGACACCTTACCGGCCTCTTAACGTTCGCTTATGTACCGTAAGCGGCCACGGGACCAATCACGATGATCGCCGGCGGCCTGACGCCCTGCGAGCGAATGCGTTCCGATGCGGTGGCCAGGTCCGCGCGCAGTACGCGTTGCTCGTCGGTGGTGCCATGTTGCACCACCAGCACCGGGGTATCCGCAGGTCGACCGCCGTCGATGAGGACCTTCGCGAATTGCTCGATGCGCTCGACGGCCATCAACAGCACGATGGTCCCCTGCAAGGCAGCAAGCGCGTCCCAATTGACTAACGATTCCGGATGCCCCGGTGCGACGTGTCCGCTGACCACCACGAACTCGTGGTTCACCGCGCGATGGGTGACGGGCACGCCAGCCGCCGCAGGCACGGAGATCGCGCTGGTCACGCCCGGTACAACGGTCACCGGCACACCGGCCTCGGTGCAGGCCAGAACTTCTTCGTAGCCGCGCGCAAAGACGAAGGGGTCACCGCCCTTGAGACGGACGACGAACTTGCCCTGCTGGGCCCGTTCGATGAGCACCCGGTTGATCTCCTGCTGTGCCATCGCACGCCCGTACGGGATCTTCGCGGCGTCGATGACCTCGACATGAGGCCCTAGATCGGCGAGCAGCTCGGCGGGAGCCAGCCGGTCGGCAACAACCACATCGGCCTGCGCGAGGAGGCGGCGTCCACGAACGGTAATGAGATCAGGATCACCCGGTCCCCCGCCCACGAGCGCGACGCCTTCCGGCTTTACATCGGCGATTTCGGTGATAAGCCCCCGTTGCAGCGCCTCGTGGATGGCAGAACGCAGCGCCGCCGAGCGCTTGTGCTGTCCACCGCTCAAAACACCGACAGCAATGCCGTCGTGGTTGAACGATGCGGGCGTGACGGCCGTGCCCTCCCGGGCAGAATCGGCCCGAACACAGAAGACGTGGCGCCGCTCGGCCTCGTCCACAACCGCGGCATTGACTGCCGGATCGTCGGTGCAGGCGATGGCGTACCAGGCGCCCTCAAGGTCACCGTCCTGATACGGCCTGAGGTTCAGGGTGATCAAGGCCATGCTTTCGACAGCCGGAGTCGCGCTGGGGGCGATCACGTGCACGTCGGCACCGCTGGCGATCAGCAGGCCAAGACGCCGCTGCGCGACGGATCCGGCGCCGACGACCACGACCTTGCGTCCGGCGAGGCGGAGGCCGACGAGGTAGGCGTCATGAGTCACCGCGCGAGTTTACGTGGACGCGGATCACGGGGCCGGGTTAGCCATGCTCTAATCGGTCCCAGTGCAATCCCATCGCATGCAACCAGCGGAGTTGGCCCAGGCCGCGATGACCGCTGCCCTCATGGGCGCGATCGCCGTGGTCTCTATCGTGCTGCCCGGCGCCGTGGTGTTCGCCTGGCTGGGCGCCGTACCTATGGGCGTGCTGTGTTACCGCCACCGCATCCGGGTGGCCTTGGCCGCATGCGTCGCCGCAGGCCTCATCAGCTTCCTGATCGCCGGATTCGGTGGCCTGGTGTCGGCGTTGACATGTGCGTACATGGGCGCCATTTCCGGTCAGGTAAGACGCCGCAATCGTGGTGCCGCAACCATGTTGGCGGTCGCGGCAGTGTGGGGCGTCCTGGTGTCCACCTTCTGCGTGGGAGTGTTCGCGGCCCTGCGCAATCTGCGCGAGGTCGTCCTGGGTGCCGTCGCGGCCAATGTCGGTGGATTCGCGACGCTGTCGAGCGGGGTGCCGCTTCTGGGTGACGCCGCCGCGGGACTCGATCGTGCCGCCGCGGGCTGGATTGTGCACTGGCCGTGGTTCTTCGGGGTCTCGGTGTGGCTCATCGTCATCTTCGGCACATCGTTCGGATGGCGGGTGTTGACGCCCGTGTTGCGGCGCCTTGAAGAAGTGACCGACCTGGCCTCGGTCGGCATGCTGCCCGCGGTGCACGAAAGCACCCCACCCGGCCCGCTGCCGACGGTTCTCACCGATGTCGGCTATCGATATGCCGGGACCGACCGCGATGCCTTGGCGCCGGTGACCATGCGGGTCGATGTCGGCGAACACATCGCGGTGACCGGGGCCAATGGCTCCGGCAAGTCCACCCTCATGCGCATCCTGGCGGGCGTCACGCCCACCACCGGAACCATCGAGCGGCCCGCGGCAGTGGGCCTGGGCCACGTGGGCGGAACCGCGTTGGTCATGCAACACCCCGAAAGTCAGGTCCTGGGATTGCGCGTGGGCGACGACATCGTGTGGGGTCTGCCGCCCGACCGCACCATCGACATCGAGAGTCTGCTCGGCGAGGTGGGCCTGAGCGGAATGAGCGATCGCGACACCGCCGGACTCTCCGGTGGCGAGCTGCAACGGCTCGCGGTCGCCTCGGCCCTCGCCCGGGCACCCGCGCTGCTGATCGCCGACGAGGTCACCACCATGGTCGACCACGACGGGCGACAGACGCTCATCAACGTGCTCGACGGGCTCACTGCCCATCACCGTCTGGGGCTGCTGCACATCACCCACTACCCGCAGGAGGCCAACGCCGCCGATCGCGTGGTGGCACTCGGCGGTATCGAGGCACGCGCGGACGCGGAACGCCCATCCCCTGTCGAATCTGCCGGCGGGGAAACGATTCTCGACGTGCAAGGAGTTTCGTTCGACTACGCGGCCGGAACGCCCTGGTCGCAACCCGTGCTGCGGAATGTCTCCTTTCAGGTCCACTCCGGCGACGGGATACTGCTGTGCGGCGGCAACGGCTCAGGCAAGTCGACCCTGGCATGGATCATGGCAGGTCTTCTGGAACCGTCTGCCGGTCACTGTCTGCTCGATGAGCGCCCTGCCGCGGAACAGGTTGGCGCGGCGGCCTTGTGTTTCCAGGCCGCGCGGTTGCAGCTGCTGCGTGGACACGCTGGTGCCGCAGTTGCGGCGCTGGCCGGATACTCGACCTCCGATACCGACAGCATCGATCGCGCCCTGGCCTCGGTCAGCCTAGATCCGAAAATTGGTGGGGTACTAATCGATCGACTCAGCGGCGGGCAGTTACGCCGAGTCGCCCTGGCCGGGCTGCTGGCCCGCTCGCCGCGCCTGCTGATTCTCGATGAACCGCTAGCCGGCCTGGACGTCGACGCCCAGGCCGATCTCATCGATCTCTTGGTACGCATCCGCAATGACGGTCAGGCAGTCATCGTGATCTCCCATGACACCGACAGCCTGTCTCCGCTGTGCCCACGCACCATCCGTCTCGAACGGGGCGAGTTGGTGAGCGCCCGATGAGCCGGCGACGCCCGTTGATGCTGATGCGGCCGGTTCCCGGACCGTCACCCATCCACGACCTGTGGGCCGGCACGAAACTCCTGGCCGTGCTGGCGATATCAGTGCTGTTGACCATCATGCCGTCATGGACCGCGATCGGACTTGTTGCGCTGCTCATCCTCGTGACGGCCGCCCTCGCCGGGATCTCCGCCGGATGCATCCCATCCGTTCCACGGTGGGTCGGGATGCTTGCGGTGGCGGGCAGTCTGTTCACCATCGTCAACGGCGGAGCTCCCGAATTGAAGCTCGGACCAGCCACCGTCGGCGTGGGCGGTTTCCTGGACTTCCTGCGTGTCACCTCGCTCGGCCTGGTTCTGATCGGTCTCGGTGCGGTGATCTCGTGGACCACCCAGGTTGCGGATATCGCTCCCGCAGTGGCACTTTTGTGTCGGCCGCTGCGCCTATTGCGTGTACCTATCGACGACTGGGCGGTCACCATCTCCCTGGCATTCCGGATGTTTCCGATGTTGTCCGAAGAGTTCCGTTTGCTGACGGCCGCCCGCAAGCTGCAGCCACCGCAACCGGAGAAGCCCTCGCGGCGTGCGGAAGTCGTCGATCTGTGCACGGCCGCAATGGTCGTCTCGCTGCGCCGCGCCACCGAGATGGGAGACGCCATCACCGCACGGGGTGGCACGGGCCGCATCTCCGCGCATCCCGTCTATCCGGGATGGCGCGACGCTCTCGCAACCGCAGTCCTCACCGGTATGTTCGTGCTCGTACTCCTGCTGCACTGACGTTGGAACTGAAATCGCCTTGTTCACAGTTTTCTGGATCATCAAGCGGAGCTGATTGTCGATGAGAAGGCTTGGCTGTAGCCGTACACACATTTTAACGCCTCGATCGCCCAGACCACCGAAGCGGTCTACCACAACGGAATGCTTGCCAAGCTTGGCGGCGAGCCCGACACGGTGGCCAAGGCAATAGAAAAAGCGATCAACGCCAGAAGGCCGAAACCGAGGATGCGGGTGACGGCGTCAGCGTCGGTGATGATCCGCACAAACCGGATGATGAGCAACCGAATGTGGGACGCGTTCCTGGCAAGCCAATTCCCCCAACCAGGCGCGGCCTCCACATCCTAGGCTCCTGTGCACGGGAGTCTGACTCACACGAAATGACCTGCATTGTCGCGTAACAGCTTTTGAGAACGGGTAAGCGGCGTGAACGCGTTTCCCTACCACCCCACCTGAGTTTCAGCTCCCCGAGCCCTGCAAACCGTACCTGGCGGATCGTCCACTAGGCGGCAGCCCGAGCAACGAATCGTGCCACGGCACCGGGATGTGCCGCCGGATGGGTATGCAGATACGAAGCATGAATACGGCCCTCCCCTGCCACCGAGCCCTCACGCCGGACGCCACCGGCAGCACTCCAGGCCCACGCCCGCTGCCCCGCGTCATCACGGTAGTCGACTGTGGTGCGGTGAAATTCATGCCCGCTCAACCGATGTCCCGCATCGAACAACACGGATCCGGTGATGGCCACCGCATCCCGATATCCGAGGGTCAACGACTCCGTAAAGCGCGCACGGGCGTCGAGCACACCACACATCGGCGCGCCATCGAGATCCTTACACAAATAGGTAAGCCCGGCGCACTCGGCATGGATCGGTCCGGTCAGCTCGCGAACCTGTTGGCGCAGTGTTTCATTGGAAGACAGGTCGGTGGCGAACTGCTCCGGAAATCCCCCGGGTAGCACCAGGGCCGCCGTCTCAGCAGGCAGCTTATCTCGCCGCGGATCGAATTCGGCGACCACCGCCCCCGCCGCGGCCAGCAATTCGCGGTGCTCAGCGTATCCAAAGGTGAATGCCTGACCCGCCGCCAACGCCACCACGGGTTCACCGACCGCCGGAGTGCCGACGAACATCTCCGGATCCCACGCGGAAGCCGTCACCGTGCTACGGGCAGCCGCGACAATCGCCGGCACGTCCACGTGATCGGTGACCAACCGGGTCATCGCGTCAATCGCATCACGTGCCGCTTGGCCGTGCTCGATCGCCGTCACAAGCCCCAAATGCCTTGACGGAACGGACAACTCCTCGGCGCGGGGCAACGCTCCGAAGATGCCGAGTCCGGCACGATCGGCTGCCGCAGTGAGGATCTCTCGGTGCCGCGGCGAACCGACCCGATTCAGAATTACCCCGGCGATCCTGATTCCCGCTTCCGCGGCGTGCACCGCGAAACCATGCAAGAGCGCGGCCAGGCTCTGGCTGTACCCCTGTGCGTCGATCACCAACACCACCGGCGCCCCGAGTAGTGCCGCGATCTCGGCGCTCGAACCTTTTGCGTCGCCTACCCGTCCGTCGAATAGCCCCATCACGCCCTCGACCACGGCGATATCGGCACCCCTGGTGCCATGACCGAACAACGGTCCGATCAGGTCGTCACCCACGAGCACGCTGTCAAGATTGCGGCCCGGCCTTCCGGTTGCCAGCGTGTGATACCCGGGATCGATGTAGTCCGGCCCCACCTTGAACGGCGCCACCCGATGCCCCGCACGCCGCAGCGCACCCATCAAACCCGTTGCCACCGTGGTTTTGCCGCTCCCCGAGGCAGGCGCAGCAATCACGATCGCGGGCGTGGTCACCACTCGATACCGCGTTGGCCCTTGCGGCCCTGGTCCATCGGATGCTTGACCTTGGCCATCTCGGTCACCAGATCGGCAGCATCCAGGAGCTGTTGGGGTGCATCGCGGCCGGTGATGACCACATGCTGCGTGCCAGGGCGGGAACGGAGCACCTCGACGACCTCGTCCACATCCACCCATCCCCATGTGAGTGGATAGGTGAACTCATCCAGCACGTAGAAGCCGTGTTGCTCGGCCGCGAGCCGCCGTGCGATTTCGGTCCAGCCGGCCGCAGCGTCCGCGGCGTGGTCGGTCTCGGTTCCCGCCTTACGCGACCAAGACCACCCCGATCCCATCTTGTGCCACTGCACCGAGCCGCCGATCCCGTGCTCGTCGTGCAGCTTGGCAAGCTCACCGAAGACCGACTCCTCGCCCACTCGCCACTTGACGCTCTTGACGAACTGAAACACCGCGACATCCGCGCCGTGATGCCAAGCCCGTAGCGCCATGCCAAAGGCGGCGGTGGACTTGCCCTTTCCCGCGCCGGTGTGCACCGCGAGAATCGGCGCATTGCGGCGCGCCTTGGTGGTGAGCCCATCCTCCGGCACCACCCGCGGTTGTCCCTGTGGCATTCGAACCTCCTGCGCTAGCTCACGCGGCGGTGACGCCGCGCACCACACCGGCAAGCCGGTCGGCATTCACATGGTCCAGCTGTACCAACGGCGCATCGAGCTGCTGAGCCAGCGTAACCGCCAAATTCATTCTCACGAAGGATGTTTCACAATCGATTACCACAGAGGCGACCTGCTCGGCACGCAACATTCCCGCAGCTCGACGAGTCCGCCCCAGCGGATCGGGGCCGCCGGTCGCGCGACCGTCGGTGAGCACCACCACCAGCGCGCGACGGTGCGGATCGCGGCCGCGCTCGCGCGCCACGAGGTCGCGTGCCGCCAGGAGTCCCTGCGCCAATGGCGTCTTTCCGCCGGTATCGAACTGTTGCAGCTTGCGCCCCGCGATATGCGTGGAGCTTGTCGGCGCCAACAGTGTCGCCGCGTCCTGTCCACGGAAGGTGATGACCGCGACCTTGTCGCGGCGTTGATACGCATCGCGCAAGAGCGACAGGGTGGCTCCGCTGACCGCCGACATTTTCTGGCGGGCGGCCATGGAACCGGAAGCGTCGACCACGAAGATCACCAGATTGCCCTCGCGCCCTTCCCTGATAGCCCACTGCACATCGGCGAGCACCGGCCTGGGCAGCCTGCCGGGTTCGGTCACACGACCCGCCGCGGACATCAACGTTCCGATCACATGCACCCCGAAACCCTCGTCCGAGCTCGGGGCGATCACCTTGCCCGCGCGATTACGTGCGGGCGAACGCCGCCCCGGCGCTCCCATGCCCACGCCGGGTACCCGCAGTGTCTTGGCGCGAAAGGTCGCCGACGGTGCCGGACTGGGCCGAGAGGGTGCAGGCGTGGAAGTCGAATCCTGCTGTGATTCGTCCGCTTTGGCGGGGCTCGACGCCGACTCCGGTGCACCACCACCTGGTCCGCCCGGGTCGGGATCGTCCTGGTCGGGACCATGATCCTGCGGCGGGGCGCTGTCGCGCATCGCCTGATCCAACTGGTCCGGATCCAGACCCGGTTCGTCAAACGGGTCGCGTCGGCGCCGGTGTGGCAGCGCCAGTTCGGCGGCCACCCGGATATCGGGCTCGCCGACCACCTCGGCGCCGCGCCACGCGGCGTGGGCGACGGCCGCACGGGCCACCACCAGGTCCGCGCGCATTCCGTCCACGTCGAAGGCCGCGCACAGGGCTGCGATGCGCTGCAGTTCCGCATCGGGCAGGACTACCCGCGGCAACAGCCCGCGGGCATCGGCGACCCTGGCCGCCAGGTCGGCTTCCTGCGACTCGTAGCGCGAGACGAAACCCTCTGGGTCTGCCTCGTAGGCAAGCCGCCGTCGAATGACCTCGGCCCGCACCGCGACCTCGCGCGAGGCGTGTATATCCACCGCGAACCCGAAGCGGTCGAGCAACTGCGGACGCAGCTCCCCCTCTTCGGGATTCATCGTGCCGATCAGCACGAATCGCGCACTGTAGGAATGGGATACACCGTCACGTTCCACATGCACGCGACCCATCGCCGCCGCATCGAGGATCACATCGACCAGATGGTCGTGCAGCAAATTGACCTCGTCCACATACAGCACGCCGTCATCGGCACGCGCCAGAATCCCTGGGGAGAAAGCGTGTTCGCCATCTCGCAGCACCTTCTGCAGGTCGAGCGATCCCACCACCCGGTCCTCGGTCGCACCGATCGGAAGCTCCACCAGACGGGCACCGTCGACCGACCGCAACACCGATGCCAAGGCACGCACCGCGGTCGACTTGGCTGTGCCTTTCTCGCCTCGGATGAGCACACCGCCGATGTCCGGCCGGACCGCCGAGAGCACAAGCGCCAGCCGCAGCTGATCGTGCCCGACGATCGCGCTCAGCGGATATCCAGGACCGCCTGCGGTGCTAGTCATTTCCACCGACCCAGCTCATCGGGACGTGGGGTATCTCATCCTCGAGGAATTCGTCGCCGGAGACCACGAATCCCAGCTTGCCATACATGTCCTTCAGGTGGGCCTGCGCATTCAGCCGACAGCGCGCGTCGCCGATCTCGGTCAGTACGGCGCGGACCAGGCGCGCGGCATGTCCCTTACCGCGCTCCGATTCCGCGGTGCAGACCCGTCCTATCCAGAAGCCTTCGCCTGCCGGATCTTCCAGCAGCCGTAGACCGCTCACCACGTTACCGTTGCCATCGGCTATCCAAAAGTGCCGGGTGCCGGGCTCTAGATCGCGTCCGTCCAGATCCTGGTAGGCACAGTTCTGTCCGACGATGAACGCCTCTGCCCGCAGCCTCAACAAGCCGTACATGGTTGTGGCGTCCAGATCTGCCGACCAGGACACGGCCACCGGGGCCGGCGCGGTCACTGTTCTAGGCCGAGAACCCGTGTACCCCAGTCCCAAACCTCACCGAACAATGATGGCTCATCCGAAAGACTGATCCCCAGCGAGGGAATCATCTCCTTGAGCTTGGGCATCCAGTTCGCGTAGCGGTCGGGGAAGCACCGCTGCATGACATCGAGCATCGCGGGCACCGCGGTGGAGGCTCCCGGCGATGCACCGAGCAGGCCGGCGATGCTGCCGTCAGCGGAATTGAGCACCATGGTGCCGAATTCGAGCGCCCCACCCTTGCCCTTGGCCGGCCGGATGACCTGCACACGCTGGCCCGCGGTGATCAGTTCCCAATCGGAACGCTGTGCCTTAGGCGCGAATTCGCGCAGCATGTCGATGCGGTCATCCGGGGTCAGGCGCAACTGGCTCAGCAAGAAGGTGGCGAGCTTGAACTCGGTAAGTCCGACGCCCACCATCGAGGCGAGGTTGTTGGGCTTCACCGAGGCGGGCAGGTCGGTGACCTTGCCCATCTTGAGGAACTTCGGCGACCATCCGGCGAACGGACCGAACAGCAGCCATTCCTTTCCGTTGATCATACGGGTGTCCAGGTGCGGCGCCGACATCGGCGGTGCGCCAAGCGGCGGGAAGCCGTACACCTTGGCCTTGTGCCCCTCGGTCAGGTCGGTGTTGTTGGTGCGCAGAAACGCACCGCTCACCGGGAATCCGCCGAAGCCCTTAGCTTCCGGAATTCCGGCCTTCTGCAGCAGACCCAGCGCACCACCACCGGCGCCGACGAATACAAACTTGGCCTTGAGCTTGCGCTTCTCACCGGTACGTCCGTTGACGAGCTTGAGTATCCACCCGCCGTCGCTGTCGCGGCTGATGTTGCGCACCTCGGTACCGAAGATCGCGCTGGTTCCGCTGCGAACTCCGAAGCCCACCAACTGCTTTGACAGCTCACCGAAGTCGACGTCGGTACCGTCCTGGCTCCAGTTCAGCCCCACCGGGTCCGAGAAATCACGTCCGGCGGCCATCAGCGGCAGCCTGCGCGCGAATTCGTCGTCGTCGTCGATGAACTCCATCTTCGCGAACAACGGGTTACCCGCCAGAGCGTCGTGACGCTTACGCAGATACTCGACCTTGTCGGCACCGTGCACGTAGCTCACATGCGGGATCGGGTTCAGGAACCCGCGTACGTCCGGGAGCACACCGTTCTCCACGGCGTACGCCCAGAACTGGCGGGACACCTGGAACTGTTCGTTGACCGTGACGGCCTTGGTGATGTCGATCGAGCCGTCCGCCTTCTGCGGGGTGTAGTTCAGCTCGCAGAGCGCAGAGTGGCCGGTACCGGCGTTATTCCAGGGGTCGCTGCTTTCGCTGGCCGCCGCATCGAGGCGCTCGATCACGGTGATCGCCAGGTCCGGTTCGACCAACCGCAGCAGGGCGCTGAGCGTCGCGCTCATGATCCCTGACCCAATCAGGGCAACGTCTGTCTGCTCCACCTGCGCTTTTGACACCGGTTCACTGTCCTTTTCGAATCTGATGGAGTGGGCACGCTTCGCCACTACCCGCGAGTACACACAGGTTATCGCGCGCGTATATCCGTCATTGCTTCAACTAGGCTATGCCCGTGACATGGGAATCCGATGTCCTCGATGGCTACCTGCGGCAAACCATTGACCTGGGAGTCGACCCTGACGGCGAAGGTGTAATTACCGCCACACTGGTGCGACCGGAAATTCAGCCGGACACCGGACGAGCCGTGCTCATGGTCCACGGATATACCGACTACTTCTTCCACACCGAACTTGCCGAACATTTCCTGGCTCGCGGTTATCGCTTCTTTGCACTCGACTTGCGCAAATGCGGGCGCTCTCGCCATGAACACCAAACCCCGCACTACATCAGTGATCTACCGCTCTACGACGCCGAACTCGATGCTGCGGTAAGCATCATCAACAATGAATCCGGCAGCGCACCGCTGCTGGTATACGGGCACTCCGCGGGTGGTCTCATCGTCTCGCTGTGGCTTAACCGGCTTCGGCTCACCGATCGCCTGGACGACATCGCGGGTCTCATCCTCAACAGCCCGTGGTTGGACTTACAGGGCCGCCCTTTTCTTCGCAGCGGCGGCACCACGGCAGCGGTCAAGGCGATTTCGAGATTCCGTGCCAAACAAGCGATCCCGCTCCCCCACGAGGGTGCGTACGGCGCAAGCCTGCACAAGGACTTCCACGGCGAGTTCGACTACAATCTGGAGTGGAAACCCGTCGGCGGGTTCCCGGTGCGGTTCGGCTGGATCAGCGCCATCCGACGTGGGCATGCCGAGCTGCACCGCGGCTTGGACGTCGGGGTGCCCAACCTGATCTTGCGCTCGGATCGCAGCCTGCCTGGGGATGTGGACCCGGCGGCGGCGCTGCACGGCGACGCGGTCCTGGACGTTCAACAGATCGCACGCTGGGCGGGCTGCATCGGCAACGATCAGCGGGTGGTGCCGATCCCCGACGCCAAACACGACGTGTTCCTGTCGGTGGCGGACTCACGCACCCGGGCTTATCGAGAGCTGAACTCCTGGCTGAACTGGTACGAGGCGCGCGACTAGCTCACCAGGAGCTGCTGCGCAGCACCACCTCGGCTGCCAGCTCCGGGGTGAGGTCGCGTGTGGCCGACCGCCGTCCGATCAGTTCGACGATCCGGTAGTCGCCGTAGACAAAGCGCTGGCTGGAGCGGGCGATGGCCCGGGTGGCGTCCGAAGTGACCAGCACCGTGGTGTTGATCTCCACCGGAGGGCAATGCTTATCGCGAATCAGGCCGGCCCGGTCGGCGACCCGCGGATGTCCGCGATCGATAGCCACCAGTCCGATGAACCGGTCGAGCTTGCTGGCGGCCAGATCCCACGCCAGCTCCCCGCCGGCACGATCTCCCACCAAGAGCGCCACCTTGACACCGATATCGTCCAGCACCCCGGTGATCGCCTTGGCGTGAAGGTGCGGGTCATGACCAATCACCGCGGTACGCAACCCGGCGGTGTGCAACCGCTCGCACACCGAGCGATAACTAAGCGCGAAACGTCCGACCGCGGCCAGCATCACGACGGTGGTGCCCTTATCCGGTCCCGACACATTGACCTGCACCGTTCGGCCGTCGATCGTGACGACCTGGTGTAGCTCACCGTCGCGTGCAGGCGGGGAACCAGGGCGCGGGCGCCGAAGCTCAGGCGGTGGGCTCATGGATGAGCCGCCTGCGCGAAGACCTTGGGCATGGGCGCACGCTACCTGAGTACGACCTATCCGGTTGGGCTTTTGACCAGCCCTATCAGGAAGCTTTCACCCGGCTCTGCCTGGGCTCTGTCAGGTCCGTTCGATCTTGTCAGCCTGTTTCGCCACGATATCCAGGAAAGTCCGGGGCATGGTCGCGGTGGCCGTGACCGACGGATCGCGCAGGTCGAAGGACGTCGCGACCATCGCCACCCCGTCGACATTCGCGAATGCCATGTATCGAGAGGTCGTACCCCTGGGCATGATCATTGTTTGCTTGTAAACCAGGACGCCGACGGGCCCACCCTGCACCGGTTCGGTGATCATGGGCGTACCCGGCGAACTCTTGTCGAAGAAGACCTCGTACTGGGCGCATCGGGTCGCCACGGTCTTGACATTGGTCAGGTCTATCGAGTCGCGCAGCAGGCTGACGATGATGTTGGCACCGTTGAACCGCGCGATGTACCGCGCGGTGTTCTCCGGTCCGGCTCGTCCGGCGTTGGCCAACCGGGGCGACAGGCCGTCCGCACAGCCCGGCGGGTTCGACGGCATCGCGCCGACAACCTGCTGGTTGTTAACGGTTACCGGGCCCGGGTCCGCGACCACCCGGTCGTACTTGGTGCCCGCGGGCAACTCGTCGGCGGTCAGCAGCGCCTGCGCGATACGCGCGCCCGGCCACGTGGCGGTTCCGGACACTGTGTGGGTGCAGCCCACAAGTACGAGTGCGGATGCTGCGACAGCTACTAGTCCCCGGTGCACCCGCACAGGCTATTCGACACGTGCCGCAATTACCGGCTGTGCCGTGATTACCGGACGCCGCGCCGCACGCCCGCCCTGTCCGGATTGGTCCCACACGGCGTGCAGGGCATCGACGTCGATGTGGGTTTCGATGAGATCGGCCAACCTGTCCAGCTGAGCCGCGCGGCGATCACCGACATTCGTATCGGCGGCGACGATGAAACCGGAGCGGCCTGCCGCGGCCGCCGCCTCGGTGAGCCACGCGCGGCGGAAATCGTCGTTGTCCAAGACTCCGTGCCAATGAGTGCCCCAGACCGCGCCCTCGACAGCTCCCTCGCCATGATCGGTCAACCAGGGTGGCACCGCCGAGCGGGTGACCGTGCCGTGGTGGATCTCGTAACCGGTCAGGCCCGGAGACACCCAGCGGCGCAAGGTCTTGACCGGCGCGAAGGCGATGTCGATATCGAGCAGACCCAGCCCCTCGACAATTCCGACACCGGACTCGACACCATCGTCGATCGTGGTGGCGAGCATCTGAAACCCGCCGCAGATGCCCAGCACCGGACCACCCGAACGGGCATGTGCGACAACTGCATCGGCGATCCCGCTACTACGCATCCAGCCCAGATCGGCGACGGTGGCCTTGGTACCCGGGAGCACGACGACATCGGCATCGGCGATATCCGCCGGATGCGCCGCCCACCGCACGATCACTCCCGGCTCGCACGCGATGGCCTCGAGATCGGTGGAGTTGGAGATGCGCGGCAGTCGCACCGCCGCCACCCGCAGCCACTCTCGCCCCATCGGGGCAGCGGGGCGACCCAACTGAGCCGACGCCACCACAGACACCGAATCCTCTGCGTCGAGCCAGAGTTGGTCATCGTAGGGCAGCACACCATAGGTGGTTCGTCCGGTGAGTGCGGCCAGCTGTTCCAGGCCGGGCCGCAGCAGCGCGGGGTCACCGCGGAACTTGTTGACGATGAAACCGGCGACGAGCCGCTGATCCGCGGGCTCCAGCACCGCCACGGAGCCGAACAGATGCGCCAGCACACCGCCTCGGTCGATGTCTCCGACCAGTACCACCGGTAGATCCGCGGCCTGCGCCAACCCCATGTTGGCGATATCGGTTGACCGCAGGTTGATCTCGGCCACCGATCCAGCGCCCTCGCAGATCACCACGTCGTATTCCTCACGCAGCGAGCACAACTCCTCGGCGACCACCTGCCGCAATTCCTCGCGATGCTCGACGTAGGAACGGGCGCTGACATTTCCCGTCGCGTGTCCGCGCACCACCAACTGCGAGGTGCGGTCACTGCCCGGCTTGAGCAGCACCGGGTTGAACCGTGCCGACGGCTCCAGACCGCAGGCGCGTGCCTGCAGCGCCTGCGCCCGGCCTATCTCTCCCCCGTCGATGGTCACCACGGAGTTGTTCGACATGTTCTGCGCCTTGAACGGCGCGACCCGAATTCCCCTACGAGACAGCAGCCGACACAGGCCGGTCACCACCAGGCTCTTGCCGGCGTCGGAGCTGACGCCCCCGACCAGCAGCGCGCCGGACACGGCACCCGTCATGGCACTGTCAGGATCTCGACCCCGTCCTCGGTGACCACCATGGTGTGCTCGAACTGCGCGGTCCATAGCTTGTCGACGGTCGCCACGGTCCAGGTGTCATTCCAGATCTCGTAGTCCAGTGATCCCAGGTTGATCATCGGTTCGATGGTGAAGGTCATTCCCGGCTCGATGACGATGTCCAGCTGGGGATCGTCGTAATGCGGCACGATGAGCCCGTTGTGAAACGTCGGGCCCACACCGTGCCCGGTGAAGGCGCGAACCACGTTGTACCCGAACCGCTTTGCGTAGGCCTCGATGACCCGGCCCACAACACTGAGCGCCCGGCCCGGCTTGACGGCGTTGATGGCCCGCATGGTGGCTTCCTGGGTCCGCTCGACCAGGAGACGATGCTCCTCGGAGACGTCCCCGGCCAGGAAAGTGGCGTTGGTGTCGCCGTGCACACCGTCGATGTAGGCGGTGACATCGATGTTGACGATGTCACCGTCCTCGATCACGGTCGAGTCCGGTATACCGTGGCAGATGATCTCGTTGAGCGACGTGCAGCACGACTTCGGAAATCCCTTGTACCCCAGCGTCGAGGGGTACGCGCCCTGAGACACCATGTAGTCGTGCGCGATTCGGTCCAACTCGTCGGTGGTGACGCCGGGGGCAACGGCCTCACCGGCCAGCGCCAGCGCTTGCGCCGCGATCCTGCCTGCGACGCGCATCTTCTCGATGACCTCGGGTGTCTGAACGTACGGCTCCCCGATGGCCTCGGCGACCTTGGACTTGCCCACGTACTCGGGGCGGTCGATCGACACGGGAACCTGGCGCTCAGGGGACAGCTCCCCCGGGCGCAGTGGAGCACGAACAGTCATGACAGCAGCGTAGCCGGGCCCGCCGGGTTCGCTACGCGTTGATGACTATGGGGTCGCCGATGCTCACGGTGTTGTAGTACCAGGAGGCATTGTCGGGGCTCAGGTTGATGCAGCCGTGACTGACGTTCGAATTACCCTGCGCCCCCGTCGACCAGGGGGCACTGTGCACGTAGACGCCACCCCAGGTGACCCGAACCGCGTAGTAGACGGTCAGCTTGTAGCCCTCCGGGTCATTCAGCGGAATGCCGATGGTCCGGGAATCCATGACCACGGGACTCTGCTTCTCCAGAGCGGTGAAGGAGCCGACCGGGGTGGGGTGCTTGGGCTTTCCCATCGACGCGGGCATCGTTCGCATGACCGTGCCGTCGATCTGCACCGTGAAGGTGTGGCCGCTGATGCTGCCGATGCCGAGCACCTCGGAGCCGGTCTGGAATTTGTACTTCATGCCGCTCACGCCATCGACCGACACGGAGATCGAGGAGTGCGCAGGCCAGTACTCGGTGGGGGTGAAGCGAACAGTTGCAGCGTCGACCCAACTGAAGGCTCCGGCCGGGACCTTTGATGCGGAGAACACGATGGATCGCTCGGCAGCACGCCGGTCAGAGACCGGGGCCGCGAAACGAATCGTCACGGGCATAGCCACGCCAACTGTCTGCCCCGGTGTGGGCGATACCGAAGCCACCCCGCTGGGGCTCGCGGCCAAGGCGTGGCCGAGGGTCGCCGGTGCGCTGATCGCCACGTTCATCAGGAGGCTGACGAGCCCGGTCACCACAAGCACACTCCGAAATGCTCTGCGCAAGCTCTCGATCCTCCCTGGATGCTGTTTTCTACATCGTAGTTCGTAAACGCCTCGCGGAACGTTAGCGACAGCGCGCACAATCGAAGTCATGGGCCTGTCCGCCGGACTCACCTTAGAGGCGATCGTGGTCGATAGCCGTGATGCGTCCACGCTGGGCCAATGGTGGGCTGAGGTGCTGGAATGGCCCTACGCGATCGATGACGACGGGTTCGTCAGCGTCTTCCAGCCCGACAGTCATCCGCCCCTGTTGTTCTTCACAAATGTCCCCGAGCTGAAGATCGCCAAGAACCGCCTCCACCTCGACCTTCGAGACGACGATCAGCTCGCTCTGATGAACAGGTTTCTGGCCTACGTCGCTACCAGAATCGATATCGGTCAGGGAGATTCACCGTGGGTGGTGCTGGCCGATCCCGAAGGCAACGAGTTCTGTGTGCTGGCGTCGCGGGAGGATCAGGCCAGGTAGTCCGGCGGTAGCGACTCGAACATGACCTTGGTGGCGCGCACCGCCGCCTCCGAACCGCCGCCACCGACGATCAAGGTGGCGAAGGCCATGTCGCCGCGGTATCCAGCGAACCAGGCATGAGATCCGCCCGGGAACTCGGCTTCACCGGTCTTGCCGTGCACATCCCCCTCGCTCTTGATGTCCTTCGCGCTACCACTGAGCACCGTCTCGCGCATCATCCCGCGCAGACCGTCGACCACTGTCGGGGTAACCGGCGGGCGCTCACCTGTGATTCCGGTGATCTGACCCGAAATCAGCTGCGGTACAGGTGTTTTGCCATGGGCAACCGTCGCCGCCGCCAGCGCCATACCGAACGGCGTGACCAGCACCTTGCCCTGGCCGAATCCGTCTTCGGTGCGTTCGGCAAGGTTGACGGTGGGCGGCACGTCACCAGAAATGGTGGGGATACCGGCGACGTCGTAATCGGGCCCGATGCCGAATTGCGAAGCCGCGACGGTCAAACCGTCCAATGGCATCTCGCTGGCAAGCTTGGCGAACGTGGTGTTGCACGAGTCGGCGAACGCGCGCCACATCGGCACCGTGCCCAGGTCGAACTCGTTGTAGTTGGGGATGCTGCGGTCACCGATGGTGATCCGCTTCGGACAGCCCACCATGGTGTCCGGGGTAGCCATACCGCGCTCGATCGCGGCGCCCGCGGTGATGATCTTGAACGTCGACCCTGGCGGGAACAGCCCTGTGGTGGCCAGCGGTCCGTCCGCGTTGGCCGCGGCGTTCTGCGCGACCGCCAGAATCTCGCCCGTGGACGGCTTGATGACCACCATCATGGCCTTCTGCCCGCGCATGTTGACGGCGTTCTGCGCGGCGTTCTGCACGGCACGGTCCAGACTGATCGTCTTGGACGGTGCTGGCGTGGGTTTCACCTCGTTGAGCACGGCGGTATCGACACCGTTCTGGTTGACGCTCACCACGCGCCAGCCGGCTTCACCGTCCAGTTCGTCGAGGACGGCCTTCTTGACCTGCGCGAGGATATCCGGCGCGAAGGCGTCATCGGTGGGCAGCAGGTCGGCGATCGGCGTCATCACCACACCGGGGCGCAATGCTCCCGGCCGGGTTTCCAGCACGATGGACACCTTGTCCCAGTCGTCCTTGCGCAGGGTGATGAGGTTCATCGGTGTGGTCTGCGCGCTCGCCTGCTCGGCGAGGGACGCGGCATTGATTTGATCGTCGTAGGGCCTGATCGCGTCGGCCAGCGCGGTAGCGGTGCTCATCAGCGACTTGCCGGCCTGCGAGGCGTCGAATGAGATCTTGTACAGATTTGCCGGTGCCAGCACGGTCGTACCGCCCGACTCGTTGACTGTCGCCCGTTTGGCTGGATCGGTCCGCAGCGAGAGCGATTGGCGTTCACCGAGTTTGGGGTGCAGGTCACTCGGCGCCCAGCGCACCTGCCAGCTACCGGCCGTCCGCATCATTTCCAGGCGCCCGTTGTAGGTCCAGGTGCGTTTCCTCGGCAATTGCCAGACATAGGTCGCGTCCACACTGCCGGTGTCCTGGGTATATTGCGACCCATTCACGGCGGCCTTGAACGAGGTCGCCTGCAGCCCCGAAAATGCTTGATCCAGACCCACTTTCGCGTCGCCAGGATCGTCGGTCAGCTTGGCGGCCGCCGCGGTGTCACCGCCGGCCAATGCCTCGAAAAACCTCTCCGCCACCGGGCCCGGCCCATCGGGGCGTGGGGTGCACGCAACCGCACCGGCCACCAGCAGCACGGTGCCGAACAACGGCAGGGACCAAACACGTCTGGACATCGGGGTCGATGCTAAGACCGCGAGCCTCCGAAACCCCGCAGGCGCACGGACGTAGCGCATACTGGCTCAGCAGGATCAGCTAACGAGGACCGTCGCAAACGTTCCGATCCGCGTGAATCCCGCCCGGGCATAGGAGGCTCGGGCCACCTCGTTGAAACTGTTCACGTACAGGCTGGGGATCCGCCCGCTGCGGTGGACCGCTACCGCGACGGCAGCCACACCCGCTGTGCCGAGCCCACGGCCCCGGAAATCAGGATCGACCCACACACCCTGAATCTGGCTTACGCTGCGCGATTGCGATCCGATCTCGGCCTTGAAGATAACCCGTCCGTCCTCGAAACGTGCCCAGGCCCTGCCCGCGTCGATGAGACCGGCCACCCGCCGCCGGTACCCCCGTCCCCCGTCGCCATTGCGTGGGTCGACGCCCATCTCACCGATAAACATTTGTACCGACGCCTTCAAGTACTCGTCCAACTCCTCGGCGCGTACCTGACGTACCGCGGGATCAACGGCACATGTCGGCGCGTCGAGCATCGCCAGCAGGGGCTGACAGGCGCGAACCTCGCGCGCCGGGCCCCAGACCGGATCCAGGTAGCACCACATGTTGAGAACCACATCGGCCGGACCGACCAGGGACGGGCAAATCCGGTGCTGTTCGATCGCACGTTCCGCGAACAGCCGGGAGGCTTCCGGCCCTCCCGCCAGCGGAATGATCGTGGTCCCGACGAAGCACAGCGACTCTGCCAGCACACCGGTCGACCAGATTTCGCCGCCGATCGCCGTGGGGTCGGCGCCGCGGGCCTCCACGCGGGCCGCGAGCATGCAGGAGACAACCGGGTCGATATCCAGGACGGCACGGACCGCTTCGGTATCCGATAACCCGAGCACACGAACGGCATCAGAGGATGACGCCCCGGGCGCTCCAGGCGCCGGCAGTGTTGTCGTCATCGGCAATCGCTCCCGTGCTCAAGCCTCTTCGCGCGAGCGCCCATCTGTTCGTCTACTTGCGCCGAGCTTTGTTCAGCTTACGGTGACGACGGGCTGGCCTGTCGGAGTTCCGTCGGTTCCGATTTCGGTGCCCATCTCTTCGGCCAAGCGCATGGCCTCGTCGATCAATGTCTCGACGATCAGCGCCTCCGGCACGGTCTTGATGACCTCGCCCTTGACGAAGATCTGCCCCTTACCGTTGCCGGACGCCACGCCCAGGTCGGCCTCGCGGGCCTCTCCCGGCCCGTTGACCACGCAACCCATGACTGCGACCCGCAGCGGCACCTCGAGCCCTTCCAGGCCGGCACTGACCGCGTTGGCGAGCGTGTAGACATCCACCTGCGCGCGTCCGCAGGACGGGCAGGACACGATCTCCAGCGACCGGGGGCGCAGGTTGAGCGACTCCAGGATCTGGTTGCCGACCTTGACCTCCTCGGCGGGCGGCGCCGAGAGGGACACCCGGATGGTGTCGCCGATCCCCTTGGACAACAGCGCGCCGAACGCAACAGCCGACTTGATAGTGCCCTGAAACGCCGGACCGGCCTCGGTGACACCCAGATGCAGCGGGTAATCGCATTGCGACGCAAGCAGTTCGTAGGCGGCAACCATGATCACCGGGTCGTTGTGCTTGACACTGATCTTGATGTCGCCAAAGCCGTGCTCCTCGAACAGACCTGCTTCCCACAGCGCCGACTCCACGAGCGCCTCCGGGGTGGCCTTGCCGTACTTGCCCAGGATGCGCGGATCGAGCGAGCCCGCGTTCACGCCGATGCGGATCGGAATCCCGGCGTCCCCGGCCGCTTTGGCGACCTCTTTGACGCGCCCGTCGAACTCCTTGATGTTTCCCGGGTTCACGCGCACCGCCGCACAGCCGGCATCGATCGCCGCGAAGATGTACTTGGGCTGGAAATGGATGTCGGCGATCACCGGGATCTTGCTCTTGCGCGCGATCTCGGCGAGCGCGTCTGCGTCCTCCTGCCGCGGACACGCCACACGCACGATGTCGCAGCCCGACGCGGTCAGCTCGGCGATCTGCTGCAGCGTGGAGTTCACGTCATGAGTCTTGGTGGTGCACATCGACTGCACTGACACCAGCGAATCGCTACCCACGCCGAGGTTTCCGACCATGAGCTGACGGGTCTTGCGCCGCGGCGCCAATGTCGGCGGCGGTGCGCCTGGAAGACTGGGCATGCCAAGACCGGTCATCATTATCTCCTACTGGAAAAGTCTAATCGGGTTGACGATGTCGGCGGTGATGGTCAGCAGCATGTACCCGACCACCACTACGAGCACCAGATAGGTCGCCGGCATCAGCTTCATGTAGTTGACCGGAGCGCCCGCCGCCAGACCGCGGGCCGACCGGATCATGTTGCGAATCTTCTCGTAAGTGGCCACCGCGATGTGTCCGCCGTCGAAGGGCAGCAGGGGCAGCAAGTTGATGGCACCGAGGGCAAAGTTGAGCTGCGCCAACAGTATCCAGAAGAGCTCCCATAGGCCGTGTTCCGCGGTCTCGCCGCCCATGCGGCTTGCGCCGACGATGCTCATCGGGGTGTCCATCGCCCGCTCGCTACCCGTGATGGAATCCCAGAGAGCACCGACCTTGGTGGGGATCTTTCCGATCGCCTTGACGGTTTCCACGGCGACGGTCCCGATAAGACTCCCGGTCGCGGGGATGGCCGTCACCGGGTTGTAATGCTTCTGCGGCACATAGGTGCCCAGCGAGGCGCCCACGGCACCCACGGAGATGAGCTTGCCCGCCTGCTCGTCCCACCGCTGCGTCTCAGTGACGTTCACGATGAGCGATTGCTGCTTGCCATCACGCATCACCTCGAAGACTTGCGGCCCGCGCAACTCCCGAATGGCCGTGACCATATCGCTCGACGTGCTGAGCTGCTTGCCCGCGACCGCGAGCACCTGATCTCCCTCGCGCAGCCCGCCGAGGGCCGCCGGCCCATCCCCGGTACACGTCGCCATGTCCTCGGGATCCGCGCTCTTTTGCGCCGCCACACAGCTTGTCTGCTTGATCTCGGGATGCGTGGGCGCGTTGTTGTCCGGCAGGCCCCAGAACAGGACGACGCCGTAGAACACCACGATGCCGATGAGGAAGTTCATGGCCGGCCCGGCGAACAGCACCGCGACACGCTTCCACACCTTCTGCCTGTACATCGCGCGGTCGGATTCCTCGGGAGTGAGATCCTCCACCGAGGTCATGCCCGCGATATCGCAGAAACCACCCAACGGGATGGCCTTCACGCCGTACTCGATGATGTCGTTGGCCCCGCGATTGCTCTTGCGCTTGGTAGACCACAGGGTCGGCCCGAAGCCGACGAAGTAGCGGCGCACCTTCATACCGGTGGCCTGAGCCACCCACATGTGCCCACACTCGTGCAGCGCCACCGATACCAAGATCGCCAGCGCGAACAACGCAATTCCGATCGCGTACGCAGCCATCAGGTTCGATTTTCCTCCGCCAAGATCAATTGCGCAGCCTGCTGGTCAGCCCACTGCTGCGCGTCGAGTACATCGTCAACGGTAGCGGGTTCTGCGGCCCACTGGCCCGCGGCGTCGAGCACATCGGCAATTGTTCGCACGATGGACCTGAATCCGATACGTCCGTCCAGGAACGCAGCTGCCGCGGCTTCGTTGGCGGCGTTGTAGACGGCAGTCATGCATCCGCCCGCCTCTCCGGCGCTCCGGGCCAGGTCGACGGCGGGGAAAACCTCCGCGTTCAGCGGCTCGAATTCCCAGGTAGAGGCGGTGCTGAAGTCGCAGGCGGTCGCCGCGCCGGGTACTCGATCCGGCCATCCCAGCGCCAGGGCGATGGGCAATTTCATGTCGGGTGGGCTGGCCTGCGCCAGCGTCGAGCCGTCGGTGAACGTCACCATCGAGTGCACGATCGATTGCGGGTGTACCACCACACCGATCTGGCGATACGGCACGCCGAAGAGCAGATGCGTCTCGATGAGCTCGAGCCCCTTGTTGACCAGGGAGGCCGAGTTGAGCGTGTTCATCGGCCCCATCGACCAGGTGGGGTGTGCGCCGGCCTGCTCCGGGGTGACGTCCGTGAGCTGCTCAGCGGTCCAACCCCGAAACGGGCCGCCCGAAGCGGTCAGGATCAGCTGGGCGACCTCGCCGCGGGTTCCACCACGCAGACATTGCGCCAGCGCGGAGTGCTCGGAGTCCACCGGGACGATCTGGCCCGGGGCGGCCGCCTTGGTGACCAGTGGCCCGCCTGCCACCAGGGACTCCTTGTTGGCCAGGGCCAGACGTGCTCCCGTCTTCAGCGCGGCCAAGGTGGGACGCAATCCCAGGGCTCCGACAAGCGCGTTGAGCACGACATCGGCCTCGATGTTCTCCACCAGCTCGGTGACCGCACCTGACCCGCTCCGAACGGGCCCATCGAGCTGGGCAGCGGCTGTCTCGTTCGCCACCGCGACATTGGTGACCCCGGTTTCGGCGAGCTGTCGGCGCAGCAGGTCGACGTTGCCACCGCCAGCGGCCAGGCCGACGACTTCGAAACGATCGGGGTTGGCGGCGATGACCTCGAGTGCCTGGGTGCCGATGGACCCGGTGCTGCCGAGGATAAGGACGCGGCAGACCTCTGAAGTCAGTGTCACCCGCTTATTCTGCCCCGGCTGCGCGGCCGTCCCTACCCGGCGTCACGCACTCATCGCCGGCCACGATTTCGGCTGGCGCGGGGTGCCTCCGTCACCCGGGGACGAGCGGGCGTGGCACACTATGGGCTGTAGTAGACGTCTGAGATTTGGAGGGCTGGCGGTGGCCACGACCGAGGTTGTCAAGTACGACGGAGTCGATGTCGAGGACGTGCCGTCCGCAGCGTTCGGACGTGGGCTTTCCGGCCAAAACCCCCGCATCTTCCACATCCTCGGCATGGCCATCGCAGCGTTCCTGTTGCTGATGCTCAAGGGCAATCACGTCGGGCTGGTCGAGGACATCTTCCTCGTCGGTTTCGCCGCGCTGGTGCTGGCGTTCACCGCGAACGACTACTTCGGCCGCCGCTCGGGCCGCATCCGCTAACTAGCGTTCGGAAGCGGCCAGTTGGCCGCACGCGGCCGCGATCTCGCGGCCTCGGGTATCACGCACGGTGCAGGAGACTCCCTGTTCACGTACGCGTCGTACGAATTCGCTCTCCACAGGTTTCGGACTGGCATCCCACTGGCTGCCCGGCGTCGGGTTGAGCGGAATCAGGTTCACGTGAACCAGCTGCCCCAAGGCTTTTCGTAACTTCTTGCCGAGCATGTCGGCGCGCCAGGGCTGATCGTTCACGTCCCGAATGAGGGCGTATTCGATCGATACCCGCCGCCCGGTGATATCGGCGTGGTAGCGCGCGGCGTCCAGTACCTCGCCGATCGCCCACCGGGTGTTGACCGGCACCAGGGTGTCGCGCAATTCGTCGTCCGGGCAGTGCAACGAGACCGCGAGGGTGACACCCAACCCCTCGTCGGCGAGCCTGCGGATGGCCGGTGCCAGTCCTACCGTGGAAACCGTGACACTGCGCTGCGATATGCCGAAACCGTCAGGGGGCGGCGCGGTGATCTTGCGCAGCACCGTGAGCACCCGGTTGTAGTTGGCCAGAGGTTCCCCCATGCCCATGAAGACGATGTTCGACAACCGGCCCGGCCCGCCGGGCAGCTCGCCGTCGCGCAATGACGCTGCGGCGTCGCGGACCTGCTCCAGAATCTCGGCGGCCGACAAGTTGCGCGTCAGTCCGCCCTGACCGGTGGCGCAGAACGGACAGGCCATGCCACACCCCGCCTGCGAGGAGACGCACAGCGTGTTGCGATCCGAATAGCGCATGAGCACAGATTCAACGGTGCTGCCATCGTGTAACCGCCACAAGGTCTTTCGGGTATCTCCGGAGTCACAGGCCACCTGACGCACCGGGTCGAGCAGCCGGGGAAACAGTGCCTCACCCACGCCCTCACGGGCCCCTACCGGCAGGTCCGTCATCGATGCCGGATCGCCTACCAGCCGTCCGTAGTATTGGTTGGCGATCTGCTTGGCGCGAAAGGCCGGAAGCCCCAATGCGGTCACAGCCTGGCTGCTCTGCTCAGGGGTCATATCCGCCAGATGACGCGGCGGCATGGCCCGACGCGGCGCGTCGAAAACCAACGGCAGGGATTTGTTGTCGGTAGACATAACCCGTTCAGTATCCCAGGTCGGGCTATTTCCCAGAACTCGAACGTGCACGCACGTGCATCCGCTCCCCTTGGGGGCCGAAAATATGCAACACCTCTACCGGCTTATCCGTCGGATTACCGAACCAGTGCGGGATATGGGTATCGAACTCGGCCGCCTCCCCCGCAGGCAGGATGAGATCGAGCTCACCGAGCAACAGCCGCACCTTGCCCGAGAGCACATACATCCACTCGTAGCCCTCATGCACCTTCAGGTTCGGCTCACCCTTCGGCGCATGCGGTGAGATGATCTGTTTGTAGCACTGGACACCGCCCGGCCGGCGCGACAGCGGCAGGTAGATCGAGCCGTGCCGTGTGAACGGCTTGGGGTGAATGCGCGGGTCTCCGGTGGCGGGGGCGTTCACCAACTCGTCGAGCGGCACCTGGTGCGCTTCGGCAAGCAACAGTAAAAGCTCGAGGGTCGGGCGGCGCTGACCAGATTCCAGACGCGACAACGTGCTCTCAGAGATGCCCGTGGTCTCGGACAACTGCGCCAGGGTGACCTGACGATGCAGACGCAGCGCCCGCAGTCTCGGCCCCAGGGCATCGAGCACAGCCTCCATGCGCTGACTTTGGTCGTCCATCGAGTCCATATTGGCGTGGAGGTTGCCACTCTGGCAAGAATACTTGCGAATTTCGCATATCCCCACCAATAGTTTTGCCATGAAGAAGCTCTGGGACGTAGCCATCATCGGCGGAGGTGCCACCGAGCTGTCGGCGGCCATCACCCTCGCCCGGTCGCGACGGTCGGTCCTCGTGATCGACGATCCTTGCGCGATGGGCGCGTTGCCTCGGTATCCCACGCAGACAACCATTTCGATGTCTCGCTCGACGATGAGTCCACGGTGCATGCACGGCGAAGCAGCGCAGTTGGCCCGTCGCGACATCGGTGTAGTCCGACGGGCCGGTGACACGGTTGCACATCGCCGATGACGTGCTGACCGGGGTACAACTGCAGACCGGCACCACGGTTGCGTGCGATGCGCTGGTGGTCACGACGGTGGTCTCGGCGCGCATCGACATGCCGACCCCCGTAGGCCTGACGGCCCAGGAGATGCGGCTGGGAGACCACCTGCTGGGTACGTTCCTGCCAGTCACCAGGGGCGCCAGCGCAGTTCCCGGCATCTATGGCGCCGGAAGCGTCACCGATATCAAGACATAGGTCATCACATCCGCAGCGGCGGGAACCGAGGTCGCCGCTGTCATCAATGCCGACCGTGCGGTCGCCGACGCCCAGGAGTTGCAGCATGCATGATCACAACAACCCGCCGTACGACGAGAAATCGTGGGACGAGTTCTACCAATCGCACAACGCACTGTGGAGCGGGAATGCAAACCCACAACTGGTGAAAGAGGTTTCGACGCTACCGCCGCGCGACGCGCTCGACGCGGGCTGCGGTGAGGGCGGCGACGCGATCTGGCTCGCCCAGCGGGGCTGGCAGGTCACCGGCATGGATTTCGCGGAAACCGCGCTGCGCCGCGCTGCCGACAACGCCACGAAGGCCGATCCCGAGCTCGCCAAGCGGATCACCTGGGCGCAGGCCGACCTGACCACATGGCAGCCGAGTCGTCGATTCGATTTGGTGACATCGCATTTCATGCACCTGCCGACAAAGCTGCGTGAGCCGGTGTTCGCGGCACTGGCCGCTGCGGTGGCTCCGGGAGGCACGCTGCTGATCGTCGGGCACCATCCGTCGGACATACAGGCCGCGATCGGACGGCCGGATCTGCCCGACTGGTACTTCACCGCCGAAGACGTCGCCGACACCCTCGATCCCGACCGATGGAACGTCCTCGTGGCCGAATCACGAAACCGGACATTCACACGGGACGGCGAGGAGTTCGATATCGCCGATGCCGTGCTGCGCGCCGAGCGCAAGCCCTCGGAGGGAACCGCCTAGGCGATGGCGGCGGCTTGCGCCGAGAGCGCCTCGCGTACAGCCTCTTGCACGGCGGTGAACACGTCGGCGTCCAGCCCGCGGCGGCCGACGACCGACAGGGTCGCCAGGTTCGCCGCGGGCATGGCCTCCACGGGCGCGATGCCGTCGGGCAACCAGCCGATGACGGGCAGCAGCGCCATGCCCACACCCGACCGCAGGCCCGCATAGAGAACCGATAAAATCCTGTGATTCGCCGACGATCCGATACTGACGCCCCAACGTGTGCAACGCGCTGAACATCGGTGCACGCAGCGTGCACGGTTCGGTGAAGGTCATGGCCTGCAGGGGCTCAGCGGAACTCACCTTGTAGCCGCGCGCCGCCACCCACTGCAGACGAACGGTGCCCACCGCATTCGCGCGGTCCAGGCCCGACCCGTCGAGTATGACCGCCAGGTCCATGCTGCCCCGGTCCACGGACTCGACGAGGTAGACGTTGCGATCGAACCGCACCCGCGGTATTGGGTGCGGTCGTCATCTCGATGAATCCCGTCGTCACCGCGGTGCTTGCCGTCCTTTTCCTCGGCGAGCGCCTCCACGGCTGGCGGCTTGTCGCCCTGGCACTGGGGGTCGTCACGGTGCCCTGGTGCTGCTCCTGGTCGCATTGTCGGGATTGGCTGCGGGCGGGGTGTACCAACAGCGCTTCTGCGCCGACGTCGACTTTCGCGTCAACAGCGCGCTACAGAACCTTGCCGGACTGCTACCCGCCGGCGCACTAGCCGTGCTGACCCCCAGCGTGGTCCACGATCCCCGGAAGGCGGCCTACGCAGTCGCGGCGGTGGTGCTGTTCAACGCCACGCTGTGTACCTCGCTATATGTGCGGTCGGTGAGCAGATTCGGGGCGGCCGCGGTGGCCATGCTCTTCTGTGTCATCCCGGCCGTCGCCGGCGTGTTGTCGTGGGTGCTGCTGGGCCAGCGCCTCGATGTGGGCATGGGGATCGGCCTGCCGATCGGAGCGCTCGCAAGCTGGCTCAATGCACGAGCGAGTCGGCCGGCCCGAGCCCAGCAGAAGCCCGCAATCGACATGGCGCCCGCCGCGCCTACCCGTCAGCACGTGGTGGCCAGCTAGCCTGGCTGCATGCGTGCCCTGTTACTCGGTGGTCTGATCCTGCTGGGAGCACTGCTCCCGGTCGCCGGATGCTCGAAAGGGGCATCGGTCTCTCCGACAACTCCCCCGTCGAGTACGCCACCGTCCAGCAGCACGCCCAGCAAGGCCCCCGCAACGACCACCTCCCAGACTCCCGTCGAGTTACCAGAGCCTGTCGCCGGTACACCGTATGACGCTGTGGCCCAGTGGATTTCCAAGGGAGCCCCGGTGGATGCCGCCAACTTCCACTCGGCCACCAGCCACGATGGACAGAAGACCGACCTCGGTGAGAACGTGGCGTTCAAGACCCCGTCGGGCAAAACACGATGCATGACCAGCAACATCGAGCCGAACACGCTGTCCTGCCTGGTCAACCTAACGAATCCACCGAAACGGCCCGCCGATGCCGAGGGCAATTGGGTCGGTGGATGGACCGATTTCAACGGCCAGCAAGTCACCGTGGGCGGCCTACACGGGGACCCGGGGCCGTTTCAGAGCGGTGACGGGAATCCACTGGACTACGGCGGCCGTCTGACATTCGGAGACTTCGGCTGCCGCAGTGAGACTTCCGGGCTGTTCTGCGAGAACACCACAGCCAAGTCGGCCATCCGGATCAGCGATGCCGGAATCGAGCCCTTCGGGTGCCTCAAGGAGGTCACCCCCACCGGGGGCAGCGGCCGCGAGTTCAGCTGCTAATTCGACGAGCGAGCCAGGTACTGCGCACCGCGGGGTGAAAGCCGGTAGCCCACCGGCAGGCTCAGTGTAAGACCCAGCCGCGCATCGATGTCGGCGATGTACGCGGCCGAAAGTTTCGCCGAGGAAGCGAGCTCGGCGCGCGGATCGGCCATGTCGATCTTGCGGAATGCCAAGCGGTACAGCGGATCGGACCCCGTCGCACCGACATCGGCTCGTGCTGCGGCGGCCGAGGGGTACCCGGCCAACAGTGCGTCGGTGTGGACCTCGATGAGGTCGAAACCCGTCGTGGACCGGATACGGTCCGAGCCGACGCGGTAGCGACCGCCCACCTTCACCTGCGGGCGCTTCCCGCGCCGGCAGGCCACCGAGACGGTGCCGCCGTGTATTCCGGCCCGCAGCCTCGGCTCGAGCAGCATTAGATCCCCAGATGTGCGCCGTAGAGCTCTTCGAGGGCTTTCCAGTGTCGCTCGGCGGCCGGTTTGTCGTAGGTGGCGTTGTCGGTGACGGCGAACCCATGCTTGGCCGGATACGTCTCGATGGTGTGCCGTACCCCGGCATCGGTCAGCACCTGCGCCAGCAGTTGCTCCTGTGCGGGCGGAAACGAGGCATCCTCTTCGGCGGCTACCACCAGCACCACGCCGGTGATCTGATCGGCAAGACGGTGCGGGCTGTTCGGGTCGTCGGCATTGGCGAGGTTTCCGCCGTGAAAAGATGCCACGGCGCCGACTCGAGTCGAATGAGTTGCCGCCACCCGCAACGAAATTCGACCACCCATGCAGTAGCCGGTCAGGCCCACCGTCTCACCTGTGACCTCGGGCTGCTGCGTGAGGAAGTCCAGAAAGGCCCCGGCGTCCGCGTCGACCCGGTCGGGAGTGAGCGTGCCCATCGTCGCGAACAGACGGCCACGTTCTTCCGGGTCGCCAAACGCGGTCGCCAAGTGGAACGGCTTCCAATCACCTTCGCGGTAGTAGACATCGGGCACTAGCGCCACGTATCCCAACGCCGCGAGCCGATCCCCCATCTCACGCATGACCTCGCGCGCGCCGCCCGCGTCCGGATAGAGGATCACACCCGGTCCCGGCTCATCTGGCACGTGCAGAGTTGCCGGGCATTGCCCGTCGGCCGTGGAGATGTGGACATCGCGGCGAGACATGTTTCCATCAAACCAGCCACCCGGCCCGACAGCTACCACACTGGTATGTTGGGCGTCGCTGATCCGTCAATGACCAGGGGAATCTGATGGCCTTTGCCAACACGCTGTCGACGTCGTGGCAAATATTCAAAACATCCGCGAGGGTGCTGGGATCGCGCAAGGAGCTCGCGGTTTTTCCCATCCTGTCCGGAGTCAGCTCATTGCTCGTGCTGATCGGGATGGTGGCTCTCGGAGTCGTGCTACTGCCCGCCACCACCGGCGATTCCGTGCCGCCGCTCTTCTACCCCGTCTTCGCCGTCGGCTACTTCGTATTGACCTACGTCGTGACCTTCTGGCAGGCCGCGCTCATCTCCCAGGCGAACATCGCACTCGAAGGCGGCGATCCGAGCGTCGCCTCCGGCATCTCGGCCGCCGCCCAGCGCGGCGGCCGCCTGCTGCCCTGGGTTCTCATCACCGGCGTGGTCTCCTGGATCATCAGCGCGATCGAGGACCGGGTGCCGTTCATCGGCCGGTTCCTCGAAGTCGCATGGCGTGTGGTCTCTTTCCAGGTCCTGCCCACCATCGTGCTGGAGAACCTCGGTGCGATCGATGCCGTCAAGAAGACCAAGGAAACACTCAAGAACGCCTGGGGCCAGAACGTCGTCGGCGTGGTGGGCCTGAACTTTTTCACCGCGATGCTCTCGCTACCCGGAATCGGCCTGATCTATCTGGGAATGGCAACGAACATGGCCGCGGTGACGGCCGGCTTCGCCGCCCTCGGCGGGCTCTGGATCCTGGTGGCATCCATCATCGGTGCCGCGCTCACCGGGATCTTCCAGACGGCGCTGTACCGGTTCACGGTCGACGGCCAGGTGCCCGGGCCATTCGCCGGAGTGGACCTGCGCCAGGCGCTCAAAACGCGATAGGCGTGAACGCTCTTACCGAGTCCTGGCACACATTGCGGGCTTCTGTTCATGCGTTGGGCGTGTGGCCTGTGCTGCTTGGATTCGCATCCAGGTCAGTCCTGTGGAGCACTGGCATCGTTGTGCTGGCCTACGTCATTGCCAAGTGGGCGGTGCCAGACGGCCCATGGTGGGCCAGCGCGCCCACACTGGGCATCGGCTTCCTATTCGCCGTCTACATCGCCACCGTGAATGACGCAGCACTGATCACGCAAGTGAACGGAGCGCTCGACGGCGTCGATCCGTCCATTCACAACGGGTTCTCGACAGTGGCCACCAGACGGCGACAACTCGCACCCTGGGTGCTCGCCACCGCCATCGCGACGTACGCGTTGAACTCGATCGACGGCTGGGTGGTCGGCACGCTGGCAGGGGGCCTATGGCTCTCCGTCACCCTATTGGTGCTGCCTACGATCACGCTGGAAAACGTTGGCGGCATCGTAGGAATCGCCAACGCACTAGACCACTTTCGACACAACTGGGCACGCTGTCTACTCGGGTCAGCACTTCTGACGGTGACCTCGGTCATACTCATGTCCGTGGGCCTCGGCCTACTCATACTGAAGCCGGAATCCACCGGCCTGATGCTGCTCCTCAGCATTCTGGCTCTGATATGTCTGCTGCCCGCGGCCGTTTACGCGTTGGCACTCATCCTCGTCTACCAAACGGTGCTGTACCGAGATCTCGTCACCACACGCCCGGATTAGATAAAGAGCGTCAGCACAATCCAGGTGGCGACGGCCGACGGCAGCAGGGAGTCCAGACGATCCATGATGCCGCCGTGGCCGGGCAGCAACGTACCCATGTCTTTGATACCCAGATCGCGCTTGACCTGCGACTCCACCAGGTCGCCCAGCGTTCCGGTGATGACGAGCATGACGCCCAGGGCAATACCCACGAACGGGTGATGCCCGAGCAGGAACGTCACCGCGAGGGTCGACGCCGTGGTTCCCACCACCAGTGAGCCTGCCAAACCCTCCCAGGACTTCTTCGGGCTGATGGCGGGCGCCATCGGATGTTTGCCGAACAGCACGCCCGCGGCATATCCACCGATGTCGGAGAACGTGACGCCGAGCATCAGGCAGAACACCTGCTCGGCACCGTTGTCCGGATAGACCAGCAGGGCGCCAAAGGACGCGAACAGCGGAATCCAGGCGGCGACGAACACCGTGATCGCGACATCACGCAGGTAGTTCACCGGTTGGCTGCCCAGCCCCTGACTCAGCAGTCGCCAGATCATGCACACCACGACCGTCGCGGCGAAGGCTCCGACCGATCCGGCAGTCCCCCAGGGCCAGGTCAGCCAGATCACGGCCTGCCCGCCAAAGAACAGTGGGATGAACGGAACCGAGATATCGGCCTGACGCAGCCGCTTGGTCACCTCCCACATCGCGATGCCAAGGAAGACCGAGATGATGCCGACCCAGATCTCCTTTTGGTACAGCAACGAGAAGATGATCAGGGCCGCCAGTGCTGCCCCGACGCCGATGGCGGCCGGAAGGTTGCGTCCGGCTCGGGACTTCGCTCCCGAAGGGGGCGGGCTGCTGCCGGGGGCCGGAGCCGCGTCGGTGTCTCCCATGGTCGTCATTACCGGCGGCCCTAGACCTCCAGTAGCTCGCCTTCTTTGTGTTTCACCAGCTCGTCGATCTGGCTCACGTACTGGGCAGTGGTCTTGTCCAGATCTTTTTCCGCGCGACCCACCTCGTCCTCGCCGGCCTCGCCGTCCTTCTTGATCCGGTTGAGCTCGTCATTGGCCTTGCGCCGGATGTTGCGCAGGGTCACCTTGGCGTCCTCGCCCTTGCCCTTGGCCTGCTTGACCAGCTCACGGCGGCGCTCCTCGGTAAGCTGCGGGATGGCGACACGGATGATGCTGCCGTCATTGCTCGGGTTCAGGCCCAGGTCCGAGTTGCGAATCGCATCCTCGATGGCCTTGAGCTGATTGGACTCGTAGGGCTTGATAACCACCATGCGTGCCTCGGGCACGTTGATACCGGCCACCTGCGTGATCGGGGTAGGAGTGCCGTAGTAGTCGATGACAACGCGCTGGAACATGCCCGGATTGGCACGCCCGGTGCGAATGGTCGCGAAGTCGTCACGGGCGACCGTCACGGCCTTTTCCATCTTCTCCTCGGCATCGAGAAGAACCTCGTCAATCACGATCGCACTCCCATCACGGTGTTACCAGCGTTCCGATCTTCTCACCTGCGACCGCTCTGGCGATATTTCCTTCGGTAAGCAGGTTGAACACCAGGATCGGCATCCGGTTGTCCATACAGAGGCTGAACGCGGTGGCGTCGGCGACCTGCAGGCCGCGGTCAATGACCTCGCGGTGCGTGATCTCCGGCAGAAATTCGGCATCGGGGTTGGCGCGCGGGTCATCGGTGAAGATGCCGTCGACCGCCTTGGCCATAAGCACCACCTCGGCACCGATTTCCAGCGCGCGCTGAGCGGCAGTGGTGTCGGTGGAGAAGTACGGCAGCCCCATGCCTGCGCCGAAGATCACGACTCGCCCCTTTTCCAAATGCCTTCTGGCCCGCAGCGGGATGTACGGCTCGGCGACCTGCCCCATGGTGATGGCGGTCTGCACCCGCGTCACGATGCCTTCCTTCTCCAGGAAGTCCTGCAGCGCAAGGCTGTTCATCACGGTGCCCAGCATGCCCATGTAATCCGAGCGGGTGCGCTCCATGCCACGCTGCTGCAACTGCGCGCCGCGGAAGAAGTTGCCGCCGCCGATCACGACCGCAACCTCGGCGCCGGTACGGACCACCTCAGCGATCTGGCTGGCTACCCGGTGAACCACATCCGGGTCCAAACCGACGGCTCCCCCACCGAACATTTCGCCGCCGAGCTTGAGCAGCACCCGCTTATATCCGGTGCGGCTCACATCGCGAGTCATCACGCCTCCTCGGTACGGGGTCGACAAAGCCGGTGCGCAAAACACAGCCATCGGGCCCGCTGCTTCGCTCTTCGCGCAAGCGGCGCATCGGAAGGCCGCGACGGCGGTGTCCATCCTGCCCTATTGGCCGGCGCTCGTTGGCACGACCCGGCGAACCGAGTCGGGGTCGGTTGTACTTTCGGTGACGCCCACGAGGGGCTCAGGCAACGGCCCGACATGCAGTACGCCGAGACGCTGGGTGGCACGCGTAAGCGCCACATAGAGCTCGGCGGCGCCACGCGGTCCCTCGGCCAGAATCCGTTCCGGCTCCACTACCAGCACGGCGTCGAACTCCAGTCCCTTGGTCTCCGACGCGGGCACCGCGCCCGGAACACCCGCCGGCCCGATCACCACGCTCGTGCCCTCTCGGCCTTGCTCATCGCGCGTGAAATCTTCTATGGCCTTCGACAACTCGCTCTCAGCCAGGCGCCTGGACCACGGTAGGACTCCACAGGAGCGAACCGACTCCGGAGGCCGGGTGTCGGGAGCGAACTCGGCCAGCACCGCCGAGGCGACGGCCATGATCTCGGCCGGCGTGCGGTAATTCACCGACAACGGCCGGTACAGCCAGCGTCCGGGCACGTATGGCTGCAATATCGCGTCCCAGGAGGTGGCGCCGGCTACCGACCGGCGCTGGGCCAAGTCGCCGACCACGGTGAACGACCGACTCGGACAGCGGCGCATCAACACTCGCCAATCCATCTCGGACAACTCCTGGGCCTCGTCGATCACGATGTGTCCGTAGGTCCAGTCCCGGTCCGCCGAGGCACGTTCGACCAGGTCGCGGGTGTCCCGTTCGGTGAAACGTTCCGCAAGATCCTCGGCACCCAGCAGATCGGTGGCGAAGAGGTGGTCCTCGTCGTCCATCATGTCCTCACGACCGGTCATCAGGTCCAGAACCCCGGCGGCGTACTCGGCCTCGGCCCGACGTTCGCGCTCGGCGGCCTCTTCCGCCGCCTTGTCGCGGCCCACCAAGTCAACCAACTCGTCGAGCAACGGAACGTCTGAGACCGTCCAGGCGTCGCCGACCGCACGTGCCAGTGCCGAATCCGCGCCGGCGGCCCGTAACCGCTCCGGCGAGGTGTACAGCTCCGATAGCAGTGCCTCCGGCTTCAGGGTCGGCCACAACTCATCGAGTGCGGCCGCAAATCCCTCGTGATCGCCCAGTTCGTCGAGCAGTTCCGCACGCAGGTGCTCCCAGGCCTTCCGGTCCTCCCGGGTCAGCCACCCCTTGCCGATGCGCGGGATCGCCCGCTCGGTGAGCGCCCAGGTGAGCACGTCGGCGAAAACGGCTCGGGCCGCGTTGTGGGGCAGCTTGCTCGCACGCGCCTCCTCGACGGCCCACTGGGCAATGTCGGCGTCGATGCGCACCGCGACATCGGCAAGCTGAATGGGCAGCGGGGTATCAGGGACCCGCTGCCGATCCGCCACGGCCGCCGCCAGCACGTCGAGGATCTGCAGTGAGCCTTTGAGCCGTGCAGCATCCGCGTCGTCCTCCGCGGTGACCGTGAGCCCCGGCATCAGATCGCCTGCCGTGGTGAACACCACGTTGGTCTCGCCCAGCGACGGCAAAACCCGCGAGATATGGCTGAGAAAAGCCGCATTCGGGCCGACAACCAGCACACCGTGGCGTTCCGTCCGCTTGCGCTGGGTGTACAGCAGGTAGGCGACGCGGTGCAGCGCCACCACGGTCTTGCCAGTGCCGGGGCCACCCTCAATCACCAGGACGCCCGGATGATCGAGCCGGATGATCCGGTCCTGTTCGGCTTGGATGGTCGCCACGATGTCGCGCATCCCGTTGCCGCGCGGTGCGTTGACGGCCGCGAGCAGTGCGGCATCGCTCATGCTGCCGCGTTCCCCGTCGTGCTCGTCGCCATCCGCGCGGCCGTCCGAACCGACCACAAGGATTTCGTCGGTGAAGTCGTCGACGTGGCGCCCCCGAGTCCGGAATTGGCGCCGCCGGCGCGTGTTCTCCGGATGAGCGCCGGTCGCGATGTAGAACGCCTCCGCCGCGGGTGCCCGCCAATCGATCAGCAGCGGTTCGTAGTCGTTCTTCTCGTCAAGAAGGCCGATGCGTCCGACGTAGGAACGCTCCCCCGTGATGGCGTCCAGCCTGCCGAAGCACAGCCCGTCATCGGCGACGTCCAACCGCTGTGCCTGGCTGGCCAGTGCGCGTACCTCGTCGTCGCGCTCGACCATGGCAGCACCGTTCTGCTGGTCGACGGGTCCGCGCAGGGCCGTACGGTATCGACCCTTCACGCGCGTGCGTTCGGCGTCGAGCCGCTCGTACAGTCCCGCGATGTACTCCCGTTCGGACTGCAGTTCCTCTTCATGTGTCGTCAACCGGATAGTCCCCATTTTCCTTCTAGTCCATGGCATTTGACGTTCAGCTCAGCGATTGTGCGGCATGACCGGAGCCTTGCCGAAAGCCCCCCTACGCGTTATATATCGAAAGGAGCGGGGTGCTCATACCAATTGGGCGGCCACCACGGTACGTACCTCTTTTCGCCAGCTCCACAGGCCGACGCCGGCCATCACCGTCAGAAACGCATAGAAACCCGCCGTGAGGTTGAGGCCCTTGTAGAGGTAGACGCCGACGGAGAACGCATCGGTCACGATCCACAAGACCCAATTTTCGATCCATTTTCTGTTCATCATGAACTGGGACACCACACTGAGCCCGGTGATGGCCGAATCAAGCTGCGGGACATTGGAATCAGTGAAAAGAACCAGGAAAGCGTAGAGACCGGCCACCAGGGCGGTCAGGGCCAATGCCAACGGCATCCACGCCCAGCGCGGGGTGCGCCGCACCACAACCCCGTGCCGGTCCGGACTCCCGCGCAGCCACAGATACCAACCTTGCACGGCCAGCGCGATGAACATGATTTGCAGGGCAGCGTCGGCGTACAGGGTCTGCCTGCCGAAGACCACGATGTAGAACAACGAGCTGACGATCGCCACCGGAAAGGTCCAAATATTCTGGCGGACAGCAAGGATGACGAACAACACACCGGCCAGGCTGCCGATTAGCTCTGTGGCGTCCACGGCATCAGGCTATCCGAGCAGCAGTAAGCTCGCGCCATGGCAGCATCGGACCGGCAGTGCAGCTTCGCGTGGCTGGCCGGGCTCATCAACGCGAGCGCGCCGCAGTGCGGCGATGTGCGCGTGGTCGCCGTCGACGGCCGGGGCGCCGCCGGTAAGAGCACCTTTGCTGCGAGGTTGCACACCGCGCTGTCGGCGACAGCGCGGTCGACCGTGGTCCTGCACACTGACGACTTCGCGTCCTGGGAGACATTCTTCGGGTGGTGGACCCGACTGGAAGAGCAGGTGTTTGCCCCGTGGACGCGTGGCGAGCAGGCCCGGTATCGGCGCTATGACTGGCAGACCCGCACGTTCGGTCCGTGGGAGCGGTGCGCACCGCCATCGGTGCTGATTTTGGAGGGTGTCGGCTCGGGCCGCTCGGCCGCGGCGCACCGATTGAGCTCGCTGATCTGGGTACAGACCGATCAGCCAACCCGTCGACAACGCGCAGAATCGCGTGACGGCGAACAGTTGCGCGAGTTCTGGCGATTGTGGATCGATGCCGAGGAAGAACACTTCCGCCGGGATCCCACCGTAGAGCGCGCCGACCTCGTCGTCGACGGCGACCCCGCGGTGGCCCCGGACGATCCCGAACGCTACTTCTGGCTCGGCTAACGCAGCGGAACCGTCGGCCCCATGGGATCTAGTGGCGCACAGCTGTCCTGCCCTACCGTCGAGGAGCATTTCGCCGCCGGAATCACCGGCCGGTAGCCGGCCGCGGTGCCACCGTCGCGGGTGATCTGGGCGTAGGTCGCCACGGCATCGGTGGGTACCCGCTTCAGCGCCGGATCCCCCAGAGCATCGACGGTGTACAGCCCGAAACGTGGCCGGTAGCTTCCCCATTCGTAGTTGTCGACCAGTGACCAGTAGTTGTATCCGATGATCGGGATACCGTCCGACTTGGCCCGCTGCAACCAGAAGACGGTGTCGCCCAAGTACTGCGAGCGGGTCACGCCGTCAGCCCTCGGCATACCGTTGTCGGTGACCATCCCGTTCTCGACGATGTAGATCGGCAGGCCGGGATATCGCTGCGCGTAGTACCGCGACACGTGGTAGATGTCTTCGGGCTGCAGTTTGATGTTCCAGCGTGCGGCCATGCTCTGCGCCGAGACCGGATTGTCCGCGGCCGTGCCGGTGTAGTAGTCGAACCCCAGGTAGTCCAGGCTGTCTTTGACCCGATCGAAGAACGACCCCTCGATACCCTTCACGCCGAAACCTGCAAACTGCGCCAACACATCCGGAGGGATATAGGCCTCGTTGGTCGTCACCTTCGCCTTCGGGTCGGCCTCGTGGGCCGCGCGGTACGCCGCGCGGTGCGCCGCGGCCACCCGATCCAGGAACCCTTCGAACTGGTCGGGTTTGATCGCGCCAGTGCGCACCTCCATCGCCCCGAAAACCAGCGGCTCGTTGACGCTGACCCACAACACCCCTTGTCCGGCATAACGTTTGGTGATCACTTTAGCGAATTCCTCGAATGCGGGGACGTTGTTCATGAACCCCCCACTGTCGGCGACCCAACCCGGGTACACCCAGTGCATCAGGGTGATCATCGGCGTCATGTCGTTCTCGCGCAGTGTCGCGACGATGGAGTCGTAATACGCCAACTCCTTCTCGTCCCACTTCCCCGGCTCCGGCATCACCCGTGACCACTCCAGGCCGAAACGAAACGTATTGACGCCCATGGCATGCGCATTGGCGATGTCTTCGGGGTATCGATGCCGGAAATCATCGGCCTGCTTATACGGCTCGACCGGGTCCGCCCCCCATCGATCAGATCCGGGCTCCACCGGCTTGCCCGCGGTGCGGTCGACATAGCGTCGCCAATTGCTGTCAGGAGCGCTGCCTTCCACCTGGTAGCCCGCTGTGGCGGTACCCCAATAGAACCCGCGATCCCAGGCGGAGTCGTCCTTGGAACTCTCCTGCCGCAGGCTGCAGGCGGTCAACCCCAATGCCAATACGACTGCCGATGCCATGGCGGCACTGATCCACTTCATATGAAAACCATACACTGTACGGTTTTCTAGGTCAGGAGTCGCTCCCACACCCGACGCATATGGGCGCCCATATCGATGGACGGATCCGACATCCACTGAATCTGAATGCCGTCCGCCGCCGCGATCAGCGCGGCCGCCGCGAATTCGGCATCGACATGCTCAGGGACCGCGCCCACGGCTTGGCGCCCTCGTACGTACTCGGCGATCAGCGTGCGCATCCTCACGTACCGCTCCCGCAGGTACGCACCGGCAGGGTGGTCCGGATCGACGGCGGCAGCGGCGGCCAATGAGAGATAGACCGTCCCGGAGCCGGGCTTACTCGCCTTGTCGAGCATCGCTTGCGCGAGCACCTCACCGGGATCGATCTCGACATCCGAATTGCCGTACCACTCTTTAAATCTGGCGTCAGCATCGCGCTGGATCTCGGTGAGGATCACATCCCGTGTCGGGAAGTAATGCATGAGCCCGGCCAGACTGATGTTGGCTTCCTTGGCGATGACACGCATCGAGGCGCCGGCTTCCCCCTCGCGCTCCAGCACCCTCAACGCCGCGGCCAGAATCTCCTGACGCTTGGCCACGCCTTTGGCGTAACGGTTGGCATCGCTACCGACAGCTGGCATTGCCCGAGGCTAGCGCACAACCAGTTCGGCCCCGCACAGGAACGAATCCTGGCGGGGCCGAACTGCTTTTAGACGAACTAGGCCTGGCCGACCTCGAACCGGGCAAAGCGGGTCACGGTGACACCGGCCTCGTCAAGCAGAGCCTTGACGGACTTCTTGTTGTCGGACACCGACGGCTGATCCAGCAGCACGACATCCTTGTAGTAACCGGTGACGCGGCCCTCGACGATCTTGGGCAGCGCGGCCTCGGGCTTGCCCTCGGCCTTCGCGGTCTCCTCGGCGATGCGACGCTCGTTCTCGACCACATCTGCCGGAACGTCTTCGCGCGTCAGGTACTTGGCCTTGAGCGCCGCGATCTGCAGGGCCACAGCGTGCGCGGCACCCTCGTCCGAACCGGTGTACTCGACCAGCACGCCCACGGCCGGCGGCAGGTCCGCGGCGCGCTTGTGCAGGTAGGCCTCGACGGTTCCATCGAAGTACGCCACCCGGCGCAGCTCCAACTTCTCACCGATCTTGGCGGCCAGGTCGGCGATCGCCTGCTGGACGGTCCGGCCATCCTCGACCTTGGCGGCCAGCAGAGCGTCGACCTCGCCGATCTTGCCGGCCGCAGCCGCACCGACGATGGCGTCGGCCAGACCCTGGAACTCGGCATTCTTGGCGACGAAGTCGGTCTCCGAGTTCAACTCGACAAGCGCGCCGTCACGCGCGACGACGAGGCCTTCGGCGGTGGCGCGCTCGGCGCGCTTGCCAACGTCCTTGGCGCCCTTGATACGCAGCACCTCGACGGCCTTGTCGAAATCACCATCGGACTCGGCCAGGGCGTTCTTGCAGTCGAGCATTCCGGCACCGGTCAGTTCCCGGAGCCGCTTCACATCGGCGGCAGTGAAATTCGCCATTTAGCCTTCCTCGGTTGTGGTTTCGGCGGCTGCAGCGGACGGCGCTGCAGCCTCGTCGGTGGTCGCTACAGCGGAGGCGAGCAGTTCCTGCTCCCACTCGGCCAGCGGCTCACCGGCCTCAGGCTTCTCGTCGCCGCCGGCCAGGCCGGAGCGCGCCTGCAGGCCCTCGGCGATCGCGGAAGCGACGACCTTGGTGAGCAGCGCGGCGCTGCGGATCGCGTCGTCGTTACCCGGGATCGGGTAATCCACGACGTCGGGATCGCAGTTGGTGTCCAGGATCGCGATGATCGGGATGTTCAGCTTGCGGGCCTCGGCGACAGCCAGGTGCTCCTTGTTGGTGTCGACCACGAAGATCGCCGAAGGCACCTTCTGCATGTCGCGAATACCGCCGAGGCTGCGCTCGAGCTTGTTCTTCTCACGCGTGAGCATGAGGATTTCCTTCTTGGTGCGCCCCTCGAAGCCACCGGTCTGCTCCATCGACTCCAGCTCCTTGAGACGCTGCAAACGCTTGTGCACGGTGGAGAAGTTGGTGAGCATGCCGCCCAACCAGCGCTGGTTCACATAGGGCATGCCGACGCGGGTCGCCTCTTCGGCGATGGGCTCCTGGGCCTGCTTCTTGGTGCCGACGAACATGACCGAACCACCGTGGGCGACGGTCTCCTTGACAAACTCGTACGCCTTGTCGATGTAGGTCAGCGTCTGCTGCAAGTCGATGATGTAGATGCCGTTGCGGTCGGTGAAAATGAACCGCTTCATCTTGGGGTTCCAACGTCGGGTCTGGTGCCCGAAGTGCGCGCCGCTGTCAAGCAGCTGCTTCATGGTCACGACAGCCATTTCGGCCATTCCTTACTTTGTCGGTTGTCGCCCCGGATCGGGTGATCCTGGGCCCTAGCGCCTGCTGCGTGCCGGAACCCAGCCTCGGAATCCGTAAGGAAACCCTGGACGGGACCGCTCGACATGCCGTTCACGAGTTCGTGTACAGACGCGCGAAGTCAACCCGCTAGGCGAGTTGCGGTCCTGAGTTTACATGCCGCGACGAGTGCTTTTCGCCACGCGCCCGCGCGGCCGAGGGTTATCCACAGGAGTCGGAATGGCGCTTCCTCGCGTGGTCATCTTCCGGCCACTATGACGTCGTGCGGTTCCGAGGGCTCGGCTGTCCCCTGCTGACTCTCACTCTGGCGGTGGCCGCCTCCCCTATGGCTGCCACCGCTCCTGGGGAGTCGGGAGACCGTTTCATCTGGCCACTACATCCCCGACCTGCGGTTACTCGGAATTTCGAGAAGCCGCAGGAACGCTGGAATCGGGGACATCGCGGAGTTGACCTGGCCGGCGTCTCCGATCAGCGGGTGGTCGCTGCGGGACCGGGAATCGTGGTGTTCGCGGGATCACTCGCGGGCAGGCCGCTGGTATCGATCGAGCACGACGGCGGCTTGCGCACCACCTACGAACCGGTCGCCGCACTGGTGAAGCCGGGCCAGCGGGTGACGGGAGGATCGTCCGTCGGCACACTGCTGCCGGGGCACCCCGGCTGCTCCGCAACGGCGTGCCTGCACTGGGGCGCCCTGCGCGGGGCGGCGTCCAGGGCGAACTATCTGGACCCGATCGGACTGCTGGCGTCCACGCCGCTGCGGCTCAAACCCCTCTAGGCGGGCTGGCAGACGTCGACGTATGCCGGTTTACCCGTGGCCAGCGCGAGTCGGCCAACCGCGACGTGGAAACGGTCGAGTGCGTCCTGCTCGGTCACCACCTGGTAGAACGCGCGCATCTCACCGCCGTTGGCCATGCACACCCACCACGGCGGGTACACATCGGCGAGCGCCGTTCCCGGGGTCATGATTCCGAGGCTCAGGGCCAACGCGGTGGCGGCGACGGTCATGGCAGAAGTTCCGGCGCGCATGCTTGGCACTCTAGTCATCGGACCGACGCCGACCAGGCTTTAGCCCACAGGTGCAGGGGCGCCAGCGCGACCAGCAGACCCTTGCCCACCGTCGTCAGCGAGTACAAACCCTCCTGATTGCGCACGATATGGGCGAGGGTCAGCTCCTTGAGGCGGGTGGTCAATACGCTGGCGGACGCATCACCGATATCATCCCTCAGTTCCGCGAAAGTCTTTGCACCCGAACGCAGTTCCCAAACAACGAGGATCGCCCAGCGCCGACCGAAGAGATCGAACGCCGCGTTGAGCGGCTGTCCGGAATCGGATCCTCGTACGGGTGTTCCGGGCCGTGGCGCCACAGACCGGGCGGAATCCCGGACTTCTTCCGGGGCCTCCGCTACACCGGCGCTTGCCACCACTGCGAGGACACGGCCGGCACGTTCGGTCATGTCCTCCGCACTCTGATCCGGATGCCGGATCCACCACGTGATCATGGCACCGACCATTCCCATCCAGCCTTGCGCGAACACGCCGATGTCCTTTTGATCGCGCAGTTGTGCGACGGCTCCGCCGACGGTAGAGACACCCTGCCCCGCCAGCGCCGCGAGCCGCGTCCTGGCCACCCGCGCCTCGGCCAGCGCCTCACTGCCCGGCGGGAGCGTCTGGTCCCAGATCACCAACCAGTCCGAGGGGCGCGGAGCCAGTGCCTGGAAGACCGCCTGCAGCACCGCACGCGGCAAAGCCAGCGTGGGCGGGGCTTCTTCCATCGCGGCCTCGATGTGATCGCCGACGATCGCACCGGCACGCTGCACACACGCGATGTAGAGCTGCTCCTTGGTGCCGAAGTACGCCAACACCATGGGCTTGGACACCCCCACGGCCGATGCCACGTCGGCCAGCGACATCCCCGCATATCCGCTGCGCCCAAACTCCTGGCATGCGGCATCGAGGATCTGCTGCTCCCGCTCCGCGCGGGGCATGCCCTTGGTGCCCGCCCTTGTCATGAGTTCCTTGTACCAGTTCGTGGTCCGTACTCATCGCGTATCGGTGTGGCGCGCATCACAGTAGACCGATCGGTGTGATTTCGATTTGACCGACTGTTAAATTAACGATCGGCCAGTTAACGTCAACGCTCACCAAACCGGGATCAACGAGGAGCTCTGAAATGCGTGGTGCGTGGGTATATTTGGTGTCGATAGCGACGCTCTGTATCGCCGGGGCCTACATCGCCCATCTGCGCCTGAGCGATATCGCAGACCCTGCGATCGGTCATTCGTCCAAGCCGCCGGTGATCGGCAAGCCGCGCGACAAGGTCGTCGAGTATCGGCTTGACGGACCGGCGGGGAGCACGGTCAAGGCGTCCTATCTGGACGTCGACGGCGCGGTGCGCGAGGTGTCGGGCACCCTGCCCTGGCAGACCACCCTGCACGCGAAGCAACTTGTCGTCCCTGTCGGCCTTGTCGCCCAGTCCAGTTCGGAACAGATGTCGTGCAGCATCACGATCAACGGACTTACCCGCGACCAAAGCGCGGCCAATGCGTCGGCCGTCTCTTGCCAGGTGACGGTGGCGTGAACCTGATGAACAAACTTCGCACGCAGATACTGGACAAGTTGTGGGCACGGCCCGCGGACATAGCACCCGCGCCTGGGCGCCCGCTGCTGGCCCGGGTCCTCTGCCGATTCTCGATACCCATTCTTGTGCTGTGGCTCGGCGCGGCCGGTCTCCTCAATATCGCTGTGCCCCAGCTAGAAACAGTGATCAAGCAGCATGCCCGCTCCTTCCTGCCCGATGACGCCGCGTCCGTCCAGGCCATCTCGAAGATGGGCGACTACTTCGGTGGCGACGGGACCAACAACTTCGTCTACCTACTTCTGGAAGGTGAGTCACCTCTCGGCGCCGAAGCGCACCAGTATTATTCGTCGATCCTGGACCGCATCAACCAGGACAAGAAGCACGTCAACTCGTCCATGGACCTGTGGTCCGACCCGCAGTTCGCACCGGCCAACGAGAGCGCCGACGGCAAGGCCGCCTACGTCCTGATCAACCTCAAGGGCAATATGGGCACCGCGCTGGCCATGGAGTCCACCGCGCAGATCCGCGAGCTCATCGCCCAGTACCCACCCCCCAAGGGCATCACCGCGCACCTGACGGGCCCGTCCGCCGTGGTGAACGACGAGCTGGTCTCGATCAACGACTCGATCCTGATCTTGTTGGTCGCGTGCGCGGGCCTTGTGGGCGTGATCTTGCTGGTGGTGTATCGCTCACCGATCACCATCGCCTTGCCGCTACTGGTCGCGGGAGCGGGCCTAGGTGTCGGGCGGCCGATCGTGGCATTCCTCGGCCAGCACCAGGTCATCGGTGTCTCGATTTTCGCCTCGGCGCTGCTGGCGGTGATCGTGCTGGGAGCCGGAATCGATTACGGCATATTCCTTTTAGGCAGATATCAAGAGGCACGCCGGGCGGGTGAAGATCCGGTGACCGCGTACTACACGGCACTGGCCGGGGTGCAGCACATCATCATCGCCTCGGGCCTCACCGTCGCCGGGGCCACGGCATGCATGGTGTTCACGCGCTTGGCCATCTTCAGCACGTCCGGGCTGCCCTGCACCGTCGCAGTCGTGGTTACCCTTGGCGCGGCGCTGACCCTGGCGCCCGCCGCGCTGGCTGCCGGCAGCCGATTCGGGTTCTTCGAACCACGCGAGGATAAGTCCCAGCGCCGCTGGCGGCGCATCGCCACCTATGTGGTGCGTTGGCCAGGACCGGCGCTGGCGGGCAGCATGGCCGTGCTGGCGATCGCATTTCTGGCGGTACCCGGGTTCCAGCCCAGTTACAACGAACGACAGGCCCAGCCCAGCGACTCTCCCGCCAACGTAGGCTTTGCCGCCTCGGACCGGCACTTGCCTCCGAATATCATGTCCCCCAGCGTGTTCATCGTGGAGTCGGACCACGATATGCGCAACTCAGGCGACATGATCGCCCTCGCGAAAATGAGCAGCGCCATATTGAACATCCCCGGAATCAGCAATGTGCAGGGCATCACCCGACCGCTGGCTGCTCCCCTGGAACTGGGGACACTGCCCGCACAGGCGGGTTATGTCGGTGGACGGCTAACTCAGATGACCAACCTGCTCAAACAGCGCATCGAGGACCTCACTGCCCTCAGTGGCCGCGTGGGCCAGCTGTCACTGACGGTACGCGGCCTTGAGCAGGCCGTACGGACCGGAACCGCGGGGGCCACCCAGATACATTCGGGTGCAGCCGAATTGCGCACAAGTCTGGCGGCCGTGGTCCAGAAAGTCGATTCGTTGCGCGGTACTGCCAAACCCGCCGAGGACTTCATCGGCGGGATCCCGAACTGCCGCGACAACGACTACTGCCAAGCGGCTCTGACCGGCTTCTCTCTCTTCGACGACCTGCACCGTTTCGACGGACTCGTCGGCAATCTGGTGAACGGCACCGGAACGCTCGCACAGACCCTGCCTGCGCTCGGTGCGCAGTTGCCGGGCCTGAAGGACTTCATCAGCCAGGTCAACGCGGTCATCACACCGCTGCAGAGCACCCTGCAGGTGTTGCTGCCACAGGTCACCGAGATCACACAATTCACCGATGATCTGAGCAAGAGCTTCACCGACGGCGACCCGAACAACTCGTTCTTCATACCCACGCAGGCATTTGAGAACCCGCTCTTCGAAAGCGCTATGCCGTACTTCTTCTCAGGCGACGGCAAGGTCACGCGGATGGTCATCACCCCAGAACAAGAGGGATTCAGCCAGGAGGCCATGGAGCTGAGTTCCAAGATCATCCCGACGGCGCTACAGGCCATCAAGGGCACGTCGTTGGCGGGCAGCACAGTCAGTATCGGCGGACCGGGTGGCACGCTGCTGAACATCGAAGCATTCACGCGCGAGGACTTCATCACCAGCGCCGTGGCCGCGTTCGCCTTCGTGTTCTGCGTGATACTTATCCTCCTGCGCAGTCTGGTGGCGGCGATCGTAGTGATCGGGACCGTCGCACTGTCCTATGTCTCGGCACTGGGCGTGACGGTGTTCGTCTGGCAAGAACTCATCGGCATACCGCTGCATTGGTCTGTGGCACCACTGTCCTTCGTGTTCTTGGTCGCCGTCGGGGCCGACTACAATATGTTGCTGGTGGCCAGGTTCCGAGAGGAACTACATGCCGGCATCAAGACGGGCATCATCCGTTCGATGGCCAATACCGGTGGCGTGGTGACGACCGCGGGCCTGGTGTTCGGGTTCACCATGTTCGCGATGATCGTCGCTCCCGCGCGCAACATCGCCCAGCTCGGTACCGCCGTCGGCCTCGGCCTGCTGATGGACACCCTGATCGTGCGGTCGTTCGTCGTGCCGTCCATCGCCACCCTGTTGGGTCGCTGGTTCTGGTGGCCGGTGGTGGTACACGACCGGGCCGCCGCGCGTGACGCCGTCCCGAGCAGCGTTGCGCCCGTGGGTGTACCCGCGCATGCACAGCTCATCGAGGCGCCGCGGTGAGGCAGGCTTCGCTCAAGATGCGCTTCGGCACCGGAGATCTGGAGAGCCGTAGCTGTGAGCTGAACCTGGGCTCTCTGCGGATTCGCATCGTCACATCCCACACCTCGAATCGCGGGTGAGCGCCGTGCCCACGGTAGTTGGAGTATCCGCGGTGCTGCTCCTGTTGGTGGTGGTAGCACTGTGGGCGACCGGCGGCAACAACTCGATGAGCTACTACCAGCACGAGGTGAACCGCATGATGCGCCAGCAATCACGGCAGGAGAAGGCGGACATGGCCGCCCACGTCCGACGTCATCGACTACCAGGCTGGGCCACTCGCGTGTGGAGGACCAGACCCTGACACCGTCAGGCCCGTGGATGGGCCTGATCATGAACAGCGCGCAGGCGCGCCACGGTGACATGGGTGTACAGCTGAGTCGTGGCCAGCGTGGAGTGCCCGAGCAACTCCTGAACAACACGCAAGTCCGCACCCCCCTCCAGCAGATGCGTTGCGGCGCTATGCCGTAAGCCATGGGGCCCGATATCGGGAGCGCCGGGAACCGCGGACATGGTTTGATGCACCACCGTGCGGACCTGGCGCGGGTCGATGCGCCGGCCCCGCGCACCGAGAAGCAGCGCCGCCCCCGAGACCGAGGCGGCTAGATGCGGCCGGCCCCGATCCAGCCAGTCGGTCAGCGCGTCGCCGGCGGGCCCACCGAACGGCACGGTGCGCTCCTTGTCGCCCTTGCCCAAGACGCGCAAAACTTTTCGCGATCGGTCGATGTCGGCGACATCCAGTCCACACAATTCGCTGACCCGAATCCCGGTGGCGTAGAGCATCTCGACGATCAACCGATCCCGCAATGCCATCGGATCGTCTTGTTCCGCACCTGAATGCGCTGCTTCCATCGCCGCGACAGCCTGATCTTGTCGTAGCACCGCAGGCAGCGTCCGGCGAGATTTAGGCTGCTGCAGGCGTATCGCGGGGTCCGTCGCCATCAAGCCACGACGAGTGGCCCACGCGGTGAAAATCTTCACCGCCGACGTACGCCGGGCGACAGTGGAACGCGCCGCGCCCTGCCTGGCCTGCGCCCCAAGCCATGACCGCAACACCGGTAGCGACAGGTCGGCCAGGGTGGCATCGGGGCGGGAAGTTGTCAGATGATCGAACAACAAGGTGAGGTCCCCGCGATAGGCACGCTGGGTATGCGCCGACCGCCCACGCTCCAGCGCTAAATGCTCGGCAAACTCGTCGAGAATCGCGGCCAGCTGCGGTGTCACCCCTTCACGGTAGCTTCGGCGGCCGCCAGCTCCTGTTTCCACACGCGGAAAGACTCCTCCGTGCGGCCACGGCGCCAGTATCCGGAAATCGAGGCGGCCCACTTCGGCGCCACCCCGCGCTCCTTACGGATGTACGGCCGCAGATTGTGCATGACGGTCTGCGCCTCACCGTGGATGAACACCTGCACCTGTCCGGGCAGCCATTCCGCCGAGCGCACAGCCCCGATCAGCGGCGCGTTGTCCCCCGCCAGTTCCTCGCCGACCTCGTCGGCACCGGCGCCGCGGTGAACCCAGACAACCTCGACATCGCCGCGCGTCTCGAAGTCGATCTCGTCTTGCGGACCGGCCACCTCGATGAAGACCTTGGCACGGGTCTGCTCCGGCAGTGCCTGCAGCGCGACGCTGATCGCCGGGATGGCCGCCTCGTCGCCGGCGAGCAGATGCCAGTCGGCGGCCGGGTCGGGTGAGTACGCGCCGTGCGAGTCGGTGACGTACAGCCGGTCTCCGGGCTTGGCCCGAGATGCCCACGGGCCGGCGACACCGGTGTCACCGTGCACCACGAAGTCGATGACAATCTCGTGACGGTCCGCATCGACGGAGCGGATGGTGTACGTGCGCACCGTAGCCTGCATATCGCGCGCCTCGTCGATATCCCGCGGAACCGGCCCCTGGTGATCTTCCGGCAGGAATATCAACTTGGCGTAGCTGTCGGTAAATGAGCTGGCCTCGAAGCCATCGAATCCGTTACCGCCGAGCACCACCCGGGTGATGTGCGGAGTCAGCGACTCGGTTCGAACGACTTGCAACTCGTGGAGCGGGCGTGCCATATCGACTCCTGCGTTGAATCCTCTATGTCAATTGCCTTGACTATACGGAGAAATGGACGCCGATGGGGGCCTCCGTCAGGGCAGCAATCCCCGCACGATCAGCTCGGCAGCGGCCTCGGCGTGGGCCTTGACCTGATCGGGCTCGAGCACATCCTCACCAAAGACCGTGCGTGCCATGGCCGCGCTACTGAACAGCGCGGCGGTACCGGAGGTGATCAGGAAGAAGCTCGTCTGCAGTGGTACTTCACGCAATTCACCCGCGGCGACGGCCTCTTCGTAGACCGGTCCCAGACGTTCCTGCATGGGCAGGACGTATGCCTGACAGATGTGCTGCAGTCGCTCGCTGTCCTGGCCCGCTTCGATATCCATGATCCTGATCAGATCTGGATGCTTGGCGGCGAACATCACAAAAATCTTGATGAACCGCTTGATGCGCGCGGAGGGGCCCAGGCTCTCGTCGTCGTCAGCCAGAACCTTGTCGATGATCGCCTGAAATCCCCAGTCCACGGCCGCGTACCAGAGCTGTTCCTTGGACGAAAACCGTTGATGCAGCAGGTTGTGGCTGACCCCCAGTTCGCGATTGAGCGTGCGCATGGACATGCCCTGATATCCATGGGTGGCAAATGCCCTCAGCGCGGCGGTGAAGATCGCATCAGTCGACACCCCTTCCCCACCCTTGCGCGGCCTGCCACGAGGGCGCCGTGCCAGTTCACCCGCTTGCGTCACGAGATCCGTCACATCCTTCCTCTCCCGCCATCATCCCCCCACTTGCTGGCAATCGCGTTCAGGACGTCCGCACAGTGGTCATGATCTTTATCGGGTTCGCCCAACACCACCGTTACGAGCGGGCATACTGACGCGATGGATACCTGGCTGTGGATCTGTGCCGGGGTACTCGCCGTCGTACATCTCGGTGCAGGTTTGTTCAAGCTTCTCACCCCCTACGAGAAGATCGCGGCCAATCCCAACCTTGCGTGGGCCAGCGATTTCACGCCCGACATCGTCAAGGCAATCGGCGGATTAGAGGTGCTCGGCGGGATCGGCGTGGTGGTGCCGTATGCCACGGGTATCGCCCCGGTCCTGGGCCCGCTGGCCGCCGCCGGACTGGCGATACTGCAGGCGGGTGCCTTCGGCGTCCACGTCCGGCGTAATGAGTGGAAGCTTGCCCCCGTCAACGTGGTTCTGATCGTGCTCGCGGTGTTCGTAGCATTCGAGTGGTACGGCTGACCATCAGCTCCGGTCACGGTGGCCGAGGCACTCTCACGACACAAGATTGGCATCCCTGCACAACTCACGCACGTGTGCCGCGAAGGCGACGACTGCGGCGTTATCTGCTCGCCACACCAGGGACAGTCGTCCGCTCATCGCCGCGTCGGAGAAGTCCACCTAACGAAGCCTGCCCATCCGGTCGTTTGCCAGCTTGGGTGTCACCGCGACGCCCAGGTCCCGGACAACGAGATGCCGCATCATATCGGCCGAACTCGTGTCGAACACGATGCGCGGCGCGAATCCTGTTGCCAGGCCGGCTTGGTCGAGAGTCGTTCGGATCCCGCTGCCCTGCGAGTAGCTGATGAGCGCACGATTTCGCAGGTCTGCCAAGGCAATCGACGTGCGCCCGGCCAGGGGGTCGTCACGATGAATCACCGCAACGATGCTTTCCCTGGCCAAGATCTGCTCGCATGGCTGAGGCGGCGGAAGCGTGACCCAACCCGTCACCACCATATCCAGCCAACGTTCGAGGACGTCCTCGGTGAGCTGATCCGACCTCGCCTCGATCAGCGTGACCGTCACCATCGGGTGCGCCCTATGGAATGCCGCCAACGCATCCGCGCGCAGGGGCACCGGGTACGGCACCGTTCCTATCGCCAGCTGCCCGCAGAGCAGGCCGGTCATGACCGCGGCAGTCGACCGTATCTCGCCCACCGTGCGAAGCACTGTCCCCGCCAATGGCAGCAGGGTCTTGCCGAACTCGGTCAACCTGAGCACCCTGTTGGAACGATCGAACAGCTCGCTGCCGAGCTCTGGTTCCAGTCGCCGAACTTGCGCACTCACCCATGGCTGAGCAACGTGCAGCGCTGGAGCGGCCCGCGTGAAATTCGCGTGATCGGGCTTTCCGCCTGCGCCTTGTGGGGCTCGTAAATCTGAAATCCAGGCTCCATGGCGTGTATCCCTTCGTTGATTGGTTGAAAACTGTTCGCTGTGCCACTCAGCCGAGAACGGTCTTGCGGCCTGAGCGGAAGAACGTGGCCAGTGTTGTTGCACCGCACATTAATCCGACGGTGAGAATCACCTTTGACCCGCTGTACCCCGAGGCGATCACCCCAGCCATTCAATGACCGAGCCCCGACCGAATAGATGCCGCTCGATGCGCCGCCCCAACTTGACGACCGTCCCCGTCACATAACTCAACAGGATGGCAGTCTCACCCCTCCTTCACGAAGGAGGTATCAGAGCGCCGATCGAGAAGGCCAACAACAGGATCAGCGTGACATGCACATCGATGTTCGCCGTGAAACTCCGGTCCTGACAAAAGTCGACCGCAGCGGCGGCGAGCAGACCGAACGTGGTCAGCACTGTCGCGCCGTATGGGTGGTTCTTCCAAAAGTTGCGCCGGCAGTAGGACGCCACGATGACCCCCAGCCCCGATCATCGGGATAGCGGCCATCGGGCCCGCACCGGCCACCTGCTGCTTATCGGTGACTTCGAATTAGTTCAGCCCCGCACGCTCGGTGTTTCCGGTCATGAATGTCACGAAATAGCCTGCGCTGTGCAGGAATGCGACAGCCCCAACCATTCCTGCCAGCCCCGAAAGCAGCCAGGACAGTCGGACCTAGTCATATCAACCCTAGGTTGAATACCTGGACACACCGCTGAAACCCTCCCCACAGTTCATCCAGATACGCTCTGCCAGAAGCAGATTGGTATTTCTGTGACGTAGTAGCCGACAGTGTCGACCATGGCAATCGCGCCGGTGGGCGTCGCTGCCATTGAAAGCAGCCAAAGCCAATATGCCTGGCATCCGCAATTGGTGCAACAACTATCAGCGACATCTCAGGAATCATCAACGGCTGCAAAAGAAATCTCGGCCAATGAGGCGCACAGCCAACTTTCCCGAAAGGCGCTCTCCACGTGTGGAAATTCACGCGATCAGAAGATATTGTCCAGGGTGTCCAAAACGGCCGGGTGCCAGCAGGAACTCATTTAGTTGCCGCCTGAATTAGATGAAGACACGCGTGGCCGCCCAGACCGATCAGACTCGCGACATGTGCTACCGGCTGCGCGAATTCACCATTTGGGAGCCATGACCTCACCGAACAAGGCTGGTGCGCCTGATCTTCCAATCTCCCGCGAGATCGACCACCAGTTGCTCAAGTTCCAGAATCGCCAGTGCACCCCTCACTCGCCCTGGGCTCAACCCCGACTCATGTACCAACTCACGCACGGACGCGCTGCCCCGCCCAGGCAGTGCCTCATAGACCCGTTTCTCATCCTCGCCCAGTCCATCGACGACATTGGCGGATCGTTCCGCAGCGGGGGCGAACTCACCCAATCGACCAGCCAGCTCGACCACATCCTGGGCACAAACGACGAGTTGGGCTCCCCGCTCAGCGATCTCGACATGTGTGCCCGCGGACGCCAGAGAGGTGATCGGTCCAGGCACAGCACCGACCGGTCGCCCAAGTGCCCGTGCCCAAGCGGCTGTGTTGGCCGCCCCACTGCGCACACCTGCCTCCACCACAACGGTGGCTCCGGAAAGTGCTGCCACCAAACGATTTCTAGTCAGAAATCGGTATCGAGCAGGGCGCACGCCGGGCGGGTACTCGCTGATGATCAATCCGTGCCGAGCGATTCGGTAGAGCAGACCGGAATGGCCCCTTGGATAGGGCACGTCCACTCCTCCGGCCAGCACCGCGACTGTCATTCCGTCGCAGGCCAGCGCGGCCCGATGCGCTACGCCGTCAATTCCGAACGCGGCACCGGAGATCACCGCCACGTCTCGAGTAACAAGTCCGGTGGCGAGTTCAGCGGCGACGTGCTCGCCGTATCCGGTGCATGCTCGGGTCCCGACGAGTGCCGCGGCACGCGAGGCGACCTCCAATAGCGAGTGCTCCCCAACCACCCAAAGTACGAGCGGTAACCGCCCAGTTGGCATCCTGGTCGTATCGACCGATGCGAAAGCCTGGAACTGCCACTGGGGCCACTCCGCGTCCTCCGGTGTCACCAGACGCCCGCCCAGCCTCGACAGGATCTCCAAATCCTCGCGGCCGCGATCGACATCGTGCCGGGCACGCACGATGGTCCGCACCCTGTCGGGCACGTCCAATCGCCGAACTCGCTCGGCCGTTTCCTGCGCCCCGAACACCGACACCATGGCCGCGAGTTCCGCACTGGGCGCCTCGGTGACGCGGGAAAGATAGGCCCAGTCGGCCAACTCCCCGCTCATCGCTTGTCACGGAAAGTCAACGCGAGCTTGACATCTTCGGCGCTCGGCAGCTCACGCCCGTCGAGATCGGACAAAGTCCACGCGACACGCAGACACCGGTCGAGTGCCCGAACACTGATGAGACCGCGCTCCATGGCATTGCGCAGCGGTTCCATGACCGCCTGAGAAGGACGGAACTCCTTGCGCAGCAATGGACCCGGCGCGTCGGCGTTGACACGAAACCCGTACTCAACATGCTGGCTGTGATCTATGTGCGCATTAGCAAGGACCGCGAGGGCGCCGGGCTCGGGGTGGACCGTCAACGCGAGGACTGCCAGCAGTTGGCCGACAGGTTGGGGTGGACGGTAGTCGAAATATTCACCGACAACGATATTTCCGCATACTCCGGTAAAGCGCGGCCAGGCTATGAGGCGATGCTGGCAGCCTTGGAGTCCGACCGGGCGCAAGCGGTGATCGCCTGGCACACGGACCGGCTGCACCGCCGACCGATTGAGCTTGAAAGCTTCATTGACCTCTGCGAATACAAGCGCGTCGAAGTACGGACTGTGCAGGCGGGTTCAGTTGACCTCTCGACGGCCTCAGGAAAGATGGTTGCCCGCATGTTGGGCGCTGCGGCTCGCCATGAGGTTGAGCACATGATCGAGCGCGCTAAAAGCGCGAAAAAGCAAGCCGCACTTGATGGTAAGTTCCGTGGCGGTCGGCGCTCTTTTGGGTACGAAACAGACGGACTGCGACTACGTGAACCGGAGGCAGTAGCCATCCGCACGGGTACTCAGCGGGTACTTAGCGGGGTGTCGCTGCGGCAGATCGCGCGGGACTGGAACGCTGCCGGGTTGCGCACGGCTTACGGCAACAACGAGTTCACTTCGCGTGAGGTGCGCACGATCTTGTTGCGTCCCCGCAATGCCGGAATCGTCCTGCATGAGGGCCAGCGTGTCGGGCAAGGCCAATGGGACGCGATCATCGACACCGAGACATTCGCCGCAATTGAAGCGCTGTTGCGTGACCCCACTCGGTCCAACCACATCAGCTATATCCGTAAGTACCAAGGATCCGGGGTGTATCTGTGCGGCAAGTGCGGTGCACCGATGCGCAGCGCATCACAAGTGGGCTCCAAGCGCGCTGCGGACTGGCGCAAGGTCTACACATGCAGCCAAGCCAAGCACCTCGGACGAGTAGCCGAGTACGTCGATGAATATGTAAGCGAACACGTCATAGGACGTCTAACGGCTCCCGATGCCCGTGAGGTCATCTTGGGCGCGGGAGCAGACGTGACAGCCCTTCACGCCCAACGCGAGGGCCTACGTGTACGCCTGAACCAACTCAGCGACATGTTCACCGAAGGCAGCATTGATGGCGAGCAGCTCCGGCACGGAACAGCGGGCTTGCAAACCAAGCTCGCCCGTGTGGACGCTGAGCTTGCCTCGGCGCGTTCATCCTCGGCATTAGCCGCGATCCTTGCAGAGGATGACGTACGCGCGGCGTGGAAGGCGGCACCACCTGACGTGCGGGGCAAGGTGATTGACACGTTGATGACAGTCACGGTCTTGCCTACCACACGCGGACGGCAGCCTAACGGTAGCTATTTCGATCCGACGAAGATCGAGATCGTATGGAAGACTGCGCAAACTGGCAGCTAGTAGTTGCGGGGACGGGGAATGGGATGAAAACACGCGGGGCGGAACGTGCCGAGGAACGCGCGGCGCTGAAAGCTGCCTGGGATGCTGGCGCAAGCATCCGGGCCCTGGCTGCCGCTGGTGCCCACTCTTACGGGTACGTCCATGACGCGCTCACCGAAACGGGTACCCAGCTACGTGGACGCGGCGGGCCGAACAACCGCAACCCTGTCCCGCACCACAAGGCAGGTAAACACTGACACTCGCATAGCCTCGAAACCATATGAGTGGACCCGCTCATATGGTTTCGGATTAAAGAATTTCGTACCCCATCGCCTTTCTGATTTGAAGCACATCTTCGATAGACGGATTACCAGGTTCGTCACCCACAATGACAAGCGTACCGGAGTTAACTCGTTCAATCCTTGCGGATTGAGGTAGTAGAGCCTGGTCAAACACAACATTGCTATCGTCTGCCAAGAAAGTGCCCCACCCGGCTGGATGGCCCACGAGCTGCCCCAGAATATATCCGCCATCGTCCGTTAAGCTATCCGGCTCGGTTTGCTGCTTAGTCAAAACAGAATTAGTCCAAACCGCCCGATCAGGATGAAAAGCATTTATTATCAATGCCAGAATGGTCCGAGCAGAGTCATATTTGTAGGGATCTGGCCGTATCGCCGGGTCAGGCAGAGCAATCGAGACACTATTCGGAACCCATTGTGATGTCGCACCAATATGAATGTTTACACTTGCATCACTGGTTGTATCGCCATTCCAGAGTCCGACTGTATATCCGAGTTCTGTAATGACTTTCCCATTAGTATCACGCCGGTTTTGACCAGAACTGAGCAGGTCAGAGAGTCGAGCGGGATCATTAATCAGCGGTTGTTTCGTAGCCTCAATTTTTGTTGAGGCACGCTCCCGCCAGTTATCAAGCGAAGCGTCAATAGCGGCAAGGCTACTTAAAAAAGTAGAAACAACTTCTGCACTTTCATCTGCCGATTGGGCACGAGGGCCCCAAAAAGCACTTATGTGTGACTGTGTCATTCGCGTCATCACTTCCCTAGCCCTGGCATCGGAACGACTTTGATGATGATACCTGAAATGCCGTTGGCTTTGAACAACTCCTGAAACGCCGCCGCGGCCTGGGGTTCAGCAACGATCCACTGTACAGGGCTTCCCTTAGCGGCATCTAATTGCCTTCTAGCTTGTGAGACGATACCGTCGCTACCTTTCCACCATGTCTGGAATTGACCAGTCCCGTTATTGACGAACTGCGCGTACTGGCCCTTCACCTCGGTCAGAACGCCGTTCGGGTATCCGTCGAACTTCACACCATCGACTATGTACGCATCGCTGATGGGACGCCCTGTAATAGCTTCCTGGTAGGCCTTTGAGAAGCCTCCGAATGCCTCTTTGGATGGACCCCACTCTCCAACGGGTTTGGGAACGGGAGGAACTACAGCTTCGGGTGCCTTGACCGGTGTGGCTGCTTCGGCACCTTGGGTGATGGCGCGTTCGGGGGCGCGGGCCGCGTTGTTGATGCCTCTGCCGCCGATTATGACGCTGAGGGCATCGAATGCGTTCTGTCCACCAGCTTTGACAGGATTGCCGTCTTTCCACTCGTCATACGAGATGGCATCTTTGCCTACATTCGTCCAAGACTCGCCGACACCGGGTGCGTTGTCACCACCAGCACCAACTAGTGGTGCTAGACCTTGCGCCATGTTGGTTCGGTCCTGGGCTAGGCCTTGGGGGTCGATAATGCCCCGAATGCTCGAAACCGTTGGATCGGCAGTTTTCATGAACTGCCAATTGGATTTGAATTCGTCAACACCCCGCCCCACCATTCCTTCGAAGAACTTCTGGGGCGATATGTCGTCGGCAGGACCTGGAGCGCTGGGCTGGTAGTTCTCAAGCTGCGGGACCGGCATTTTGGATGTCCGGTCGATGAGATTGTCGAGCTGTTTATCGACTTGGTCAGCTGGTACTCCGGTGTTTAAGAGCTCCCTGCGGAACAACTCGCGTTGCGACGCAGAGATGGAAGGCTGCGAAGCCGAATCCGGCACGGCGACAGGGCCGATGAAGCCCGGATCACCGGGCAGAGGCGCGGGCTTGGTTGCATCGGTGGCGGTTGCGATCCGCGTCGAACTGGACGGCGAAGCCGGTGGTGTGGGTGGTTTCGGAACATCGCCAGGCCCGTTAACAGCGGTCGCGATACCCGAGAGTGCGTCGGTGGTCCCTGAGGTGTCGGGCATGCCGGATGTGCCGAGGCTTGAAGCGGTGTTGACCATTCCGGATACCTGGGAGACACCGCCAGCGACCTTGCCGGTGAGGTCAGCGACTTGGCCACCGGCTCCGGTGAGCTGCTGTACCTGCTGGGCTTGCGGCTGCAACTGGGGGTTGGCGTCGGCGGCGAGTTGCGCGCCCTGACCGGCGTTGTTCAACCAGGTGGAGGCAATCGACGCACCAGAGCCCACAGCGTCGGCTGTGTCGCTGATACCCCCAGACACCCCTTGCACCACCGCGACAGCGTCCATCGGGTTGACCGCACCCGACTGAGCAGACGATGCCAGCGACGCTCCCGCTTGGGCAGCAGATCCGAAGTTCTGTGCCGCCGATCCCGCCGACTGTCCGAGATTCACACTGTCAGAGACAGTGTTGGCGATGTCCCCCGGCAGGGATTGGCCCAGCTGCGCCCCATCCTGCGCGAGCGCCTGGGTGTCCGGGCCTTGCTGCTGGGCCTGTTCAGGCTGTTGTTGCTCGTCTTCCTTACGGCGACGCGTCGAACCCGCACCGAGCAGAAGCGACGCCAGATCGGTTGTGCCCGATTGGTCGTCCTGATCCTGCTGTTGGTCTTTGTCGTCCTGCTTCTTGTCCTTAGACGGAGCCTTCGGGAGTTTCTGGTTGCCGTTCTGTTTCTGCTGCCCTTGCTGCTGGAGTTGTTTGGTCAGATCATCGATACGCTGGCGATCCTGGGTGGACTGCTGCTGTTGGTCTTGTAGCTGGCGGGTCAGTTCGTCAAGACGCTGCTGGTCAGACTGCTGCGGTTGCTCAGTGTTCTGTTGAGGCGGCTGCTGCCCGGTGTTGTTCTGTGGCGGCTGGTTTTGGGGTGGCTGCTGCGCGCCTTGGTTGGCTTGCCCACCTTGCGATCCCGCATTGGAGCCTGGATTGGTTTGTGCGCCTTGTGATCCTGGGTTGAAATCAGGGTTCGGCCTGCCCGGTCCTTGCGTATACGGGGTGGCGTTCTGATAATCCGGAATCTGGGTGCCGTGTGCGGGCTGATCCCAGCCTTGCTGAGGCCCCTGCTGTGCATTGGACCCCTGAGCCCCGTTATTACTGACCGAGGGTGCCTGAGTGTTGTAGATGGACACCGAGCCGTTTTGATCCATCGGCGGCTGATTAATACCGCCCTGATAGTCGGGCATCTGCTGCCCACCCTGGCTCGGTGGCTGAAACATTTGTCCGCCCCCAGGTGGGCCATCCAAACCACCACCGCCGCCGCAATCCGGTGGGCACGCCGCATGCGCCTGCGGCACCGTGTCCGGGGTGAACCAGCCCAAGCCCAGACCGCTTGCCGAAAACATCAGCACCGCAGCCACGCCCGCGACAGCGCCAGCCTTCTGCGAGGCATCCGTAGCCCACGTATACAGACCGCCAAGGCCTTTCCACCAACCCAGATTCGACCCGATCGCCCACGCCAGCGTGCCCGTAATCGCTGCGACGGCGGGAAGCACGTCGGGGCCGGTGATCCACACATACAACTTCGGGGTGATCCCAGCGGCCAAGAGCACCAATCCGGCCCCGCCCGCGATCAACGCCGCGAGTAGCCCTGGGTGCCACAGCTTCTCGTCTGTACCAGAAGCGTTGGCCGCTGTGTGGCGGTGTGCGCCAGCGCCTTCGGCACCAGACGCGCGGTCGCGGGCACCGAGCATCCCGGCATCGGTCAAGACTTCTGTGGTCAGGCCAGTCAGATATTTACCGCCCGTGAACAGAGCCGCTCCCGCGAGCACGGCCACCAGCATCTGCCCGATACCGAGCAGCAGGGTCCAGCCGGGTTCTCCGGACAGGTGTTGCCACCAGGTGCTGTAGCCGCCCCGAAAGGTCCACCACATGCCCACGGCCCCGGCGATGACCGCCCCTGACGCGGCCACCGCCGCCACCGGCTCAGACACTTTAGCTTTAGCTGCCCCGAACCCGGCAGCGATCACCGGCCTAAAACCCCACATAGCGAGCTTGATTCCGCCCCCGAGCGCCGTCATGCCCGCCAGGAGCGCCGCGCTCCACTCACCCCAGGCTGCGGCATCGCTCCCGGCCCGATACAAGCCATGCAGCCCGGCGACCGCCGCCACCACCAGCAGTGCCCCGCCAGCTACAGCGGCGATCCGGCGACCCCCATCAGCGCCCGACAGCACCGACCCGGCAGCAGCGGGCGCGGTCTGTGGTTCGCTGGAATGGGTCAGGTCACGGCACGTTAGGACTGTTGTCGCCTCGCTCGCATCACGGCCCACAGCGCTCACCGGCAGTTCACCTTCCTGACACCCGCAACCACATAATGTGTTGCGGCACGATAATCAAGCCAGCATATGCCAGGCATTCAGGTGGCGCGAGTCACGGCGGCAAAGAATGTTCACCCAGTACACGCCACTGCCTGGCGGTTCAAGATCCATCCCGCTCCTACCAGCAGAGCGCCATTGATTCACATGTTGCGGGTGCTGGAGGCAGTGAGCCGACTCCACGCCCTACCAGGTTCGGGACAGCGCCGATACGTCGCCGGTTTCAGCAGCCCTAGCTAGCATCACGACATATCCGCTGGGGTGTTCGGATCCCTCCCGAAGAGCTGGCGCCCAGACAGGAAACCCGATCGAATGGGATGCGCTTGGGCTCAAACCTTCTCCGATTGGCAGGCTTGTACGGGGTGATCGTTGGTGATGGCGCGGAGGTACCAGTCTCCGGGGTTGGCCGATGCGGTGCCGCTGCCGTTGGATAGTTTGACGGTTGTCTCGTATGTGGTCCCGTAGCACACTGCTACGTCTGCTATCGGGGTGTGACCGGAGCTTTCGATGCCGGTTACCTCGGCAATACGGTAGGCGCGGTCCGCTTGGAGACTTTGTACTGATTGCAGCAGTTGGCTAGCGCCTTTGCCGGGTATGTTGGGTTCGGTTACGGCGTCAAGTTTTTCGCGTTGCGGGCCGGGTTGGTTGTCTTTGCACGAGTCGGTGCAACCGGCGATTGCCGGCCAAATTTCAGCGGACAGACGGTTAAGGACCGCTGCCCGTACATCGGATGGCACAGCGGCAGAAGTGCTGACTAGTGTTGGTGTTGGCGATTGCGGTGTCCCGCACCCAGCCAGGAGCACAACGAGGACCGGGAATAAGGCTTTCCTCACGGCTTTAACCTAAGAACGTCGGTGATCCGGGTGTCGTTGAAAGCGTTGTCGAGGCGGATCGGCGAACCGGATTGCGGAGCGTTGATCATTAATCCGTTTCCAACGTAGATGCCGGTGTGTGTGGTCGCGTCCCCGCTGAATGGCCCGGAATGATTGCCGCCGAACACGAGAACGTCGCCCACTTGTGCGTACTGGCCGATTGAAGCGGAAGGTATCCCGCCCTTAATCGGGGCAAGGTTGTCGTTGGTGTCGATGGCGTTGGAACCCATGCCGAGATCTACGCCGCTGCCTTGGAATATCGAGAAACGGACCAAGCCGCCGCAGTCGTATCCGACGCGCTTGTCATCGCCGTACTGGTGTGCTCCGCCGTCGGTGTCCCATTTAAGTGTTCCGTGCGTTGGGCCTTCGGGAGACTGGTTGGCTCCCCACGCGTAGGAGACACCCTGTTGGCGTCCTGCCGCACCGATAGAGCGAAGCCCTTTGTCTTCCACGGCTTCGGGCTTAGGCAGCATTGTGGGCATCATCCCGGAAGCGCGTTGAGCGCCGTTGGCTTCTTTGCCGCTTAGGTATTCCTTCCAGTTTTGGTCTCTTTGGGCACCGGGGCCAAGCTGGTCGTAACCAGGCGGGTTATCTCCCAAGGGAATTGACTTGGCACCCTGAATCATGGTTGGCGTTGCCCCGTTCTTGTAGGGCGGATTGCCGTCTGGGCCTGCGACGGGGCCGGAAGCAAGCACTGATGGGTCCTTATCAGGCTTAGGCGCGGGTGCGGGTTCCGGTTTGGGAGCTGGTGCGGGTTGGCCGGTGTGTCCGGTTGTTGGTATGCCGCCGGAGGTGATCGCGCGGAGTGCTGCGGCGATGTCGAGATCGACGCCTTCGGCTTTCTTGAGGAGGGCCTTGGCGCGTGCCTCAAGCATCTGACGGTTCATGGTGTTCTGGTAGTCCTCGCCTTTGGGCGAGTTGGGCGCGGTGATGCTGCCGTCTTTGGCCATTGCCCACTGGTTGCGTTGGACGATGCCCTTTATTTCCTCGTATTCGGTTTTGACCGCGCGGACTTCGTTGTAGAGCGGTCGCAGTGCCCGTACCACTTGGGCTGCCTGCCAGCCTTGCTCTGTGATGTCGGTGCGCACTTTGCCGTGCTGGGCGCGCCATGCCTCGGCGGTCTGCCCGCCCCAGTCTTCCAAGCTGCGTTTGGTGCCGTCGTAGCTTTCACCGAGCTTTTCCAACGATTTGTGCGCAGACTCGGCAGCACCAATCACCGTGAGTAGCTTGTCGGCGTCCCACTTTTCCAGGTCGTCGGTGTCCATTACTGGCCGCTCTTGTCGATACGCGCGCCGTTGGTGCCGTCCATATCGGCGATTCCGCCTGCAACCTCCTGCATGTGGATACCTTGAGCGCCCAGCTCTTTGTGCAGGACGTTGCGCTGGTCCTCCCACGTGACGCGCAGGTTTTCCAGGGCGCGGGCAGATTCACCGACCCAGCCCGACGCCGATTCTGCAATAGCGTCGTGGTGGCGCGCATGGTCCTTGGCCGAGGCGTCCATGGCGTCGAGAAGATCGTTCGCCTGCCGGTTCAGTATTTCGGGATGAACGCTTAGCGGCTCAGCGACCATAGTGCCCCCTTATTTGCGGATACGCCCGGACTATAACCGGCAGCCATCGCGCCGCGCTAGGGATGCAGCATTGCTAGACCGGGAAATAGGGCAGAAACGCGTTGAGGTGGGCGCGTGCTGCTGTTGGGCAATCGGGGTACTCACCGAAGGTGTTTTGCGGGTTGGTGACCATGACCCCGTAGGTGCCGGTGGTGGCTTCGACGTCAATGGTGCAGGAGTCAGACTTGCCTTTCATCACGTAATAGCTCAGCGCGCGCCGTCCGTTGATGTCGAATTCCTTGAAATCCCAGTGATAGTCAATTTTCTTGTCCATCTCCAGGGTGTAGTTAGACGCGGTGACCGTTACCCCGTAACGCGCTTGCGCCATGTAGCCGCACCTGTTGTTTTCGATGTCGCCGTCGCTGGAGCGGTCAGGTTCGGGGGGACGGCGGTCAAGTTTCTGCTGAGCGATCACGGTCGCCGGTATCTGCGTGCACGGCTCGTAGGTGATCGTGGGTCTACCGGCTGCGTTCGTAGGGACCGCTGATGTCGTTGCGGTAGCCGTGTTGTCGGGCTTGGCCTGAATGCCAGTGTGGCTACATGAGACGAGCAGCACAGCCGATAACGCGGTTACGGCAGGCCGCGTAAACCAACTAGTGTCCATCGCCCGGTTTGAAGCTGCGGGCGTTGTTCGTCTCCATTTCGCGGAATCCACTTCGGGTCGCCAGAAACAACGTCTTCATGTCCTCAACGCGTTCGATATGCGACATAAATGTTGCCGCCGCACTGTTTTCCGGCGCGCCTGCCTTCTCTTGGAGTTTCCTGGCAAGCTGGGCACCCGAATCGAGATGATCCTCAGAGAATCCGAGAGGCTTGTCCGCAAGCGCCATCGCCTTGCGATAAAGGTCCTTAAGGTCGTCAATGTAGACATCACAGGCTGTGATGAGCTTGCTAAACGCCTCATCATCCATGTGCAGCACCAGTTGGCCGGACTTCGCGTTATTGATCAGATCTTCGATACCCACGGTTCCCCTCCAGGTCCGGCCCTTGCGGCGGGCGATGTTGCTGCTCATCGTAGGCCAGGAGTTGTCATCGGGTCGAGACCTCACCAGAAAGCCTGATTTCGTAGAGAGAGAGAGAGAGAGCGGGCGCTGGCCGAGTGAGGCGCGTGTGACCAGCGAAAAGGGGTCACCCCCCAGGGGATGTCCGGTGGCGTGTCGGTGCAGCTAGGAGGCATGATGTGGCCGTGGACGATCACGAAGCCAACAGCGCGAGCAGTACCCAAGCTGATTACGAGGCGGCGGCACGGCGGTTTGCGCGTTCGGCGTTGAATCCGTTGCATGATCGGGCGTCTTCGCAAGAGCTGCTGGATTCGATGTCTCGGCTAGCGGACGTGACCGACCCGGCGAACTGTGGCGGGTTCAAACTGTTCGCGAAATCCCATGATGGGTCGGCGGTGATGAGGGACGCCATTGCAGCGGCGTTGGCTGCCCGTGATGCCGCCGACGAGGCCGAGCCGCGCCGGTTAGAGCTGTCGCAGCGGTGGCTTGCGGTGTCGGAGGCCGGTATGGCGTGCATCGACGGCATGCGGGCGGTGGAGCGCGCACGTACCGAGGCCGAAGCTGAGGCCATCGCGGATGGATTCGTCATCAACCCCGACGGATCAGTAAGCGTGGATGAAGGCACAAGTGCTGACGATGAGACTCGCGTCCGCCGTGCCCGCCATGAGCACCGCTTGATGCAGATCCACGGCCAGGAGGCCGATCTACAGGCCTCCACTGTGGCGACCATTCGGGAGCGTATCGGCGCTGACGTGCCGGGTATGCCGTGGGCGATTCTGGAATGCGCACGCGGAGGCCACGATCTGACCGAAACATTTAATTCCTGTCTGGCACTGCCGGATTCCCCGTTCACGTCGCTCATGCACGAAATCGTCACCTACGCTAAAGAAGCCAACGCCGCTGTCTGGCCCTACCCGGACGAGGAACAGTCGGTGTAGTTCGCGCGAACTGTGTTACTGCGCAGGATTATTGGGGTGTCCAATAGTTGCCTTTGGAGCAGTCCCGGTAGGCGAATATGGGTTCCGCCCACAAACGCGTCGTCTCGTATTGGGTGACCGTGAAGGCCACGATGGCAGTTACCCAGTCCGTCATGGCGGCGCAATACCGTGCCACCGATGCCGACGCGGCCACATAGTCATAGACGATGAGGCGCAACGCGTCGAATATGTCGCCATCTCCGGCCTGGTTGGCGGCGATGTCAGCGGCGACCATGGCCTTGTCGGCATAGCCACGCATCGACTCCGCGAGCATCTGCTGTGATCTGCGGATGCGATCAAGCGGCATCACGGTTTCATTGAATGCCAATGGCCGGGCGGGCTCAAACTGGAAGGTCCGCGCCTCAAACTCTGACCATGGGTACGGCTGCACGGGTGCAAAATTCAAGTCCCATGGCCCGCCCTGACACCACCGCTCCCACGCAGCGATCACAATGTCGAGTTGCTGATGAAACCCCACCTGTAGCGCCTTTTGGGTGTCAGCGGAGATCCTCATCACCGCACGTTGCAATTGACGCGACGCCCGAATCTCCGGAAAAACATGCCGAGACTTAGAGGTCGCCGACGCGGGCGGCCCATCGCCCAACGCCTCCGAAAAACGCAAATACCCCGAATACAGCCGAAACTTGTCATCCAGTCCCGGCCCCACCTGTACCCGTATCTGGTCGCGGGACAAATCACCCCACTGTCCCCAAACCGGGCATGCATCCATGACCGGCCATTGTGCGCTGTCGCCACTAGCCCTGAACCGACAGCGCGCTAGAGATCACCCCGCCTGTTCGGCCAGTACCCGGTAGACCGTTGCGCGGGACACGCCTACTGCCTTGGCAATGGTGGTGGCTGATTCGCCGTTGTCGTGCATGCGGGCCGCTAAGGCTGCCTGTTCGGCGCTAAGGGCCTTAGGTCGCCCCACATGTAGACCGCGCGCTTTACGGGCCTCACGGGCCGCTGTGCGGCGTTCTTTGCCTAGCTCTAGCTCTAGTTCGGCCAGGCTCGCGAGCACTCCGGCGATCATGCGTCCGGTGGCGTTGCCGGTGTCGATGCCCTCGCGCAACGAGCGGAGCACGATGCCGTGCTGGCCTAGTTCCCTAATGGTGGACATGACTTCCGAGGCGTTGCGTCCGAGCCGGTCAATGCCGACAACCACGATCACATCCCCCGCCCGCGCCTTATCCAACAGGGACGCCAGGCCGGGGCGTTGTTCCCTTGTGGACATGCCGGATTGCTTATCGCTGTAGACACGCGCCGGATCAACCCCGGCAGCGGCCAGCGCGTCCTCTTGCTGATCCAACGACTGATGCCCGGTGGAGACGCGGGCGTATCCGAACAACCAACCCGTTCCCGTCGTCGGCTCCACAGAAGGAGTCAGGGTGTCTGTCGCGGTGGTGTTCGTCGCCATACCGACAGCGTCTCATAAGTCGCAAAACTGTGTCAATACGAGACTTTGATTCTGATACGACTTTTGAGAAAAACGACCAGCATGTTTGGAACCGTCGAACGTTCCCGGTTCCCCACTGGCGCGAGTGTCCGTTTCTAAAGAATTGAGACACGGCGACAAGCACGGAGAGCGCTGGCAGGGTGCTCATACTGTGAGCCCCCTTTTGATCCGTGCGAGGGGCGGCATGGTGTGCCGGTGCTTGCGTACGTCCGTGCCCCACGCCCGGTCAGCACGTGGCGGCGAGCTGGACCGCGATTCCGGGGCGGGGGTTGAACTTCTCACGCGGTGCGCTGATCTGGGTGGTGATGACCCCGGTTAGGTAGTCGGTGATCATCTCGGTATGCCACGCGAGGGCAGCCGGGTTGATGACGCATCGGGCCGTGTGCAGTACGTGCTGTAGACGTAGATCGCTGGCCGCGAGCATCTGGCGTAACTCGGGATGGACTTGCGCCAGCACGACCAGTGACAGATGTGCACGCGCCACCGCACCCGTAGCGGTCATCGACGCGTCGGTGGCATCGAGCACATAACCTGACAGCGACGCGGTCAACTCTCTGACTGTGTGGGGATTGCCCGTCCCGTTGGGCCATGCCGAAGCAATGAATACCCCGGCTCGCCGCGTTAGGACCTCGGCGCACACTCCGACCCGCAGAGCATCCCGCGTGCGGAAATGGTTGGACGTGCTGCCCCTCGGTACACCCGCCGCATCATCCACCCCGTGAAACGTCATCGCCCGCTCGCCGCCAGAGGCCAGCAAGTCAACGGCGGTATCGAGAACCTGTTTCCGACGACCCTTACCCCGGACCGCAACCGCATCCACGCTTTGCCCCCGCTCGCCCACACCCCCAGCATTAAAGGGCCGCCACCCGACCCCCTGGTTTGCCTGGGGGATACCCCCTTTGCAGCCCGCACCCTGACACTTCATGCAAATCAGCCCCTCTCTCCCCGGCCCGAAACAGTCCACCACTTTCAATTTCAAATCGAATGTTTTGGCAGAAGTGCTTTTGTCCGTCCGGGTGCCTGTCCCCACCCGTCCCCTAAAGGGGACGCTGGTGGTAGGACAGCCCCGACCAGCGGTTTTGATCAAGCTGTCCGCTCATGTCCGGACAGGTTCTTTGCGGAGTTTGAGCGCTTCGCCGAGCGTGTCATTACTGCCGCGCCATCCGACACCGCGTAGAGCCTCGCGGGCCCGTTCGCGCCCTGCCGTCGCCGGAACGCCGAGTGCATCGAGCTTGTCCACGCAGGCCGCTACCTGGTCGATGTCCTTGGCCGTTCCGTCAATCGCCGTAGCGGTCAGTGTGTGCGCGAGCGGCGATGTCGTGCGGATGAGGCTTACGTGTCCCGGATAGTGGGGTTGGCGTTGTTTGGCGCATCGCAGCGTCACGGCGTGCTCCCCGGAGGCTTTACCGCCCGTGACATCTAATCGCCATTCCACGTCCACGTCATCACGTTTAGCGGTGCCGCCACGCGCCTTAGTCGAGTCCACTCCGCAGTGGTCCAGCCGCAACACGGTGCAGTGCCGCCGTTTCAGCGGGGCCAGCGTGTATCGGTACAGGTCCTGCCAGGTGTCGTTGCTGTTCTCTTCGCCGTCCACGAACCGGCAGGCGGTGTCGATCACGACGAACTCGGCGTTAGACGATTCCACCAGTGCGCGCAGCCGTTCGGCACCTTCGGACTCATCTAAGGTGCCGATGTCGGGAAATGAGCTGTATTGCAAATACAGCAATTCGTTAGGCGTATAGCCCATATCGTGTAGGCGGGTGATCACGTCTTCTGCGGAATTTTCCATGTCCAGATACAGCACCTCAATAGTTGTGTGCACTGGCTGGCCGAGTACGGGCCGACCCGAGGCCAACGCCGCCGCAATATCCAAGGCCAGCAGCGATTTTCCCTGACCGGCAGCGGCCACCAGCGAGGCGTTTGCGCCCCGTATCAACACCCCCGGCACCAGCCAGTCAGGCTCTTGGGGCACCCGGTTGAATTCGGTCTCCCAATCTAAAATGTTGAACTTGGCGACATCAGCGTCTGCCACACTATTTGTTTCCATCAAAGTATCTCCCCTTTAGTAATTTAGAATTCGTAGATCACTAACTAGCCGCACCCATAAGCTGCTTATCGCCAGCATGAGAAACAGCGGCAACACCAGGACCGGAGGCGGTAAATAGAACAGTCAGCCTGTTCAACTGACCATCTGACAAAGGCGGTGCTTGCGCAACCGACTTCGCCACCAAATCCGCATACCGATAAACCATCAAAACCCCGTAACAAACGTCAATAGATCTAGTCCCGCCTCCACCAGCGGAACCACCTAGACCAAAACTACGACCTACACACTTAATGCAGGTCAACACTTAAAACGGCCCTAAGCCCTACGGCACGACCAGCTAAGACCCTCCCCAGATACACGCTTAAATAAGCGGCTCAAGAATTAAGCCCCCAAAGGGAACGAAAAAAGGGCACACGTATCCCGTGAGCCCCACTACATTTCCAATATTCGGTACCAGGCCGATTCGGCGGCGAAACGCACACCCACTCGGTATAAACGTCACAAGTGCCCAGGTTTCCCCGGATTCATGATCAGCCCTGCTGTAAACAAACTATATTCGGTACTAGCCATGACTTGACGGCGAAACGCACGTCCACCCGGACCAAGACACGGGTGCCCCGACGCCCCCACCCCCGAGAGGTGGACGCCCCCAGACCTTGGGAACGGGGTTACTTCGTTGGTGACTAGCTGTAGGCCTCTTGTCGAACACGCAGAACCTATCGAACACACGAGCGAACGTCAATAGGTTTGGGCCGTCCGGCGTGTCACCTCAGCTGAACTGTGGCATTGACACAGTTCTAATCAACGTAATGACAGGTCGTACACCGATCCCATCTTCGGCAGCGTCGCGGGCGATAGGGCCAGGGTGAGTCGCGATGACGGCCACGTGAAGCCACAGTTGGTAATCGCCGCGCGGACACGGTCGCGCGACTCTTGCAGCGCGGCGTCGGGCAGCCCGACCAGATGCACGCCGGGGAGCCCGGCGCTGATATCGGCCTCGATCTCCACCGTCTGCCCGGTCACTGCCTTCACCGCAACGGAATACGCCCTGCCCAGCGCCATCTCAGCTCACTCCATGAATGTGCGTGATCGCCGGGGCCGTTCCACTCAAACGGATCGCGATGACATCGATGCGGACCGATGACCACGATCCATTCTGGGAGGCCAGCCAGATGCCCGCGAGCTTTCGCAATCTCCGCAGTTTGGCGTATGTCACGGCCTCCGCAGGACTTCCGAACGCCTGGCCCGTCCGAGTCTTCACCTCGACGAAAATCAGCATCTCGCCATCGGCTGCGACGATGTCGATCTCCCCATATCGGCATCGCCAATTTCGAGCAAGGATGGTGAACCCGTGTCCGCTGAGGTATCCCGCGGCGAGATCCTCTCCGCGGGTACCGATCTGTGCACGCGTGGTGGTCTTCATGCCAACACCATGCCGAGGGGCCCTGACATCAGCGCACCACGGCGCTATGCCGAACGACCCTTATCCACAAACCTGAATTCATCCACAGCTAGAACAAGCCTGCACTAGTTCGACATCTTCACCGTGTGAACCACCGGCGCAACCTTGCCCATCGCGCCCGACGCGGGCGCGGGCAGATCCCTGGAGTTCGGAGCCGATTTGATCTCGACGTTGTCCGGGGCCGAGCACACATCCTTGCTCGCCTTCGTCGGAGCACAGTGCACTGGGGTCGCCGAGACGACGGCACCCGGCGAGTCCAGTGGCAGGGCTACCGCAATCACCGGCGCGGTGATAATCAGCGCCCTCATCGGCAAAGTATCCAACGGCAGAGAATGGGCCGCACTCACCAGATCCGCAACTCGAACGCTGTCTCGCTAAGCAGTAATTCCCATCACAGACAACCAGAATCTGCCTGATCTCATCGGGCTGCGCTAGCGCAATGCGTTGCCCACCAAGCGATCGAGCAGTGACTCGAGCGCCTCTTCGAATTCGGTCGCGCTGTGATCCTCGCTGAGCTCTTGCTACATCCGCTGCAGGTTTGATAGTTCGACAGGCTCCGCAGCGTCCTCCCCGGCAACTCGTCTTCCACCGGGCTGAGCGAGGCTCCCCGCGCGGATACCTCCAACAGCAACTGCCCGAGCAGGAACGTAGTGTACGCACGGTACGCGGATACCGCGGTGCGGTCGTCGAAGCCTCCGGCGGCCGAGTAGCCAATGTCGGAAACAGATGCGAATGATCGATAGCTATTGCCCGTACGCCGTGCGCCAGCCGGACGAGATAGTCCTGCCAGCCATCCTCTTGCCTCCGGGCCGCGAGCTGGTCGTCGTAGTTTCTCCACCAAATGGTCGACAATTCCGCCGAGCAAGTCCTGACGACCGTGCACGTGGCGGTATAGGGCCATCGCCTCCACACCGCAGGCCGAACCAAGCCTGCGCATCGTCAACTGATCCAACCCCTCCTGGTCCACCAGCGCGATCGCGGTGTCGAGGATCTCGGTGCGAGTCAAGGATCGCGGCCGGCGCCCCTCTGGGCTACCGGCAGCCGCTCGTGCGACCACAACCCCCGCACCCAGCGGCGCGCCCGAGGGCGGCGGAGGCCACATCCCAGGCGTCGGCGGCGGCCCAGGCGGTGGCAACGGATACGTCGACACCGTGGGTTGCGTCAGCGTCCCACAAATCGCACCCAGCAGAGCTGCATCTGTCGGAGGTCTACTCCGGCAGGCGCAGTTCTGGCTTGTCGACCTCTTCGATGTTGACGTCCTTGAACGTGATCACGCGCACGTGTTTGACGAACCGTGCCGGACGGAACAGATCCCAGACCCAGGCATCGGAGAGCCGGAGCTCGAAGTACACCTCGGAATCCGTGTTCCGCGGAATCACCTCGACGCTATTGGCCAGGTAGAACCGTCGCTCGGTCTCCACCACATAGCTGAACTGCCCGACGATGTCCTTGTACTCGCGATATAGCGAGAGTTCCATCTCGGTTTCGTACTTTTCGAGGTCTTCAGCGCTCATAGGCCTTCCATTATCCCCCCTGTATCGGATTCTCTTCGCGCAAGCGGCTCATCAATGAACTTCCCAGCGCTGCATTGCGCACGTTCACGAAAGACTGTCGATGTTGAGTCGATGGTCCCAGACGCTGCAATGCCTCGGTATGGACGGCCGTGCTGTATCCCTTGTGCACCGCAAATCCATACCCGGGGTGATCGGCATCCATGTCCACCATGACCCGGTCGCGGCTCACCTTGGCCAGCACGCTGGCGGCCGCGATACACGCCGCCGAGGCGTCACCGCCGATCACCGGTAAGGAGGGCACCGGCAACCCAGGCACCCGGAACCCGTCGGTCAGTACGTATCCCGGCTTGACGCCGAGACCGGCCACAGCCCGGCGCATGCCTTCGATATTGGCCACGTGTACACCGATGCGGTCCACTTCGTCGGCCGGAACCGACACCACGTGATAGGCCTCCGCGTACCGGCAGATCAGAGGAAACAGCATCTCCCGCATCTTCTCGGTCAGCTTCTTCGAGTCATTGAGCGCGGCAAGCCTTTTGCGTTGATTGGAGCCGAGCACGCAGGCGGCGATCACCAACGGACCCGCGCAGGCTCCGCGCCCGGCCTCATCGACGCCGGCGACAGGACCCAAGCCCACCCGGTCCAGCGTTAATTCCAGAGTTCGCAATCCCGATGCCTTGCGAATCACCGTTCGTGGCGGCCAGCTGGTAGTCATGCTCGTGCCTCGGCCCAGAAACCTATGTCTGGGGGTTCACCGAGGTGACGCCGCCCCAGCGTCCGGGCGGCCAGGCGATGAATCGCGCCTTGCCGATGACGTTACCCACCGGCACGGTGCCGATATTCGGATCACCGGTGCAATAGATCTTGTTCTCGATATCGACGTCGAGGCCGGCATCACGATCCCGGCTCTGGCAGTGCGCGCGGGAGTCACCGCTGTGCGTGCGGTTGTCCCCCATCATCCAAAGCTTGCCCTCGGGCACCTTGACCGGACCGAAGGGGAAGCCCCAGCAGCCATCGGTATTCGGTCCGATGGTCTCCGGATCCAGATACGGCTCGTTGAGCTTCTTGCCGTTGACGGTGAGCCCGGTATTCGGACGACATTCGACGGTCTGCCCGCCGGTGGCGATGACCCGCTTCACCAGGTCGTTCTCGTCCGGCGGCACCACTCCGATAAAGGAGAGGGCGTTCTGTACGTACCGGATGGCGGTGTTCGACGAGCGGATCGAACGGTAGTTGCCGTTCCACTCGGGCGGACCCTTGAACACCACCACGTCACCGGGCTCAGGATCGGAAAAGCGGAACACCATCTTGTCGACCATGATCCGGTCGCCGGTGCATCCACGGCACCCATGCAGAGTGGGTTCCATCGATTCCGACGGAATCAGATAGGGCCGGGCGATGAAGTTCTGCGTGATGCAGTAGAGCGCCAGAGCGATCAGCAGCAGAACGCCGCCCTCTTTGAGCATTCCCGATCGGCTGTTCTCATCCTTGTGCGACGAGGCTTCGCAGGGCGCCTCAGCGGCTGGCTCGACTTCGGGAGCGTCCTTAGAGTCCTGCTCGGACGCTTCCGACGATCCTGACACCGGTGCTGTCACGAAAGCGCCGACTCGGTCAGCGCTTCTCCTTGATCTTGGCCTTCTTACCGCGCAACTCGCGCAGGTAGTACAGCTTGGCGCGACGGACCGCACCGCGGGTGAGGATCTCGATGTGGTCGATGTTGGGCGAGTGCACCGGGAAGGTGCGCTCGACGCCGACGCCGTAGCTCTCCTTGCGAACGGTGAAGGTCGCGCTCACGCCACCACCGGAACGACGCAGCACCACGCCCTTGAAGACCTGGATGCGCTCCTTGGAGCCCTCGATCACCTTGACGTAAACATTGATGGTGTCGCCGGGACGGAAGTCAGGCACGTCCTCGCGCAGCGACGCCTGGTCGACAAAGTCCAGCGTGTTCATCGGTGATACATCCTCGCGGTCGCGCGGCCGGGTGGCATGCGGAAATGCACCTCAGCCGATCATTAGTTGCTTAGTTCTGTCTGGTTTCGCCGAAACAGCAGCAGACAGCTAGCCAATTGTGCCAGACAGAGGCCCTTCCAGTGAAATCGACCACCAGAGCACCCCCTTGGGCAGCGGCTATCCAGACGGTACTAGTAAGCTACCGTGACCGGAACACCTGCCACATGAGTAACAAAACCAAAGTCTGACCGTAGAGGGGGTCTACGTTATGCGCGGCCAGTACCTGTTCGTGGGCTTGACGCTCACCGCGGTCACCGCGCTGACCTCTGGATGTGTAGCGTCGGTACGCAGTGATCCAGCTACCCCGGTGCTGGCGGTCGTGAGTGCTCCCGCGGAGACGCCTCCCGTCTTCGAGGTGGAGAGCCCCACGTCCTTCGAGACCCTGCCCGAGCGCACCATTGCGGCGACCGCCCAGGCGAAGAGCGCCGGCGCCACCCTCACCGCGGTGATCAAGGACCGCTCCTCCGGGGCCGTGGTGTCCAACGGCAACAACAGCACCATCGCCATCGCCTCGGTGGCGAAGCTGTTCATCGCCGACGACCTGCTGATGCGGGAATCCACCGGTGAGGTCACCTTGACTCCCTCGGACCGCATCTCCTTCGATCGGATGCTGCAGTCCTCCGATGACAGCGCGGCCGAGATCTTCTGGCAGCGCGGAGGCGGCAATTCGATCATCACCCGCGTCGCCGCGCGGTATGGCCTTGCCTCGACCAATGTGCCCTCCGATGGGATGTGGTGGAACACCATCAGCACCGCGAACGACCTGGTGCAGTACTACGACATGCTGCTCTCCGGCACGGGCGGGCTGCCTCCGGAGCGCGCGAACATCATCGTCGACGACCTGGCCCGCTCGACACCCAATGGCATCGACGGCTATCCGCAGCGGTTCGGGATCCCGGACGGCATCCCCGGTGAACCCGTCGCGGTGAAACAGGGCTGGATGTGCTGCGTGGGGTCGGCGTGGATGCATCTGTCGACCGGTGTCGTGGGCCCCGACCGGCGGTTCATCGTGGTGGTGTCATCACTGCAGACCGCCAACGACGTGACGGCGCGCAACACGCTAACTCAGGCTGTCGCCGCCATGTTCCCCGGCGGACGAATCGAAACCGAGTAGGTCGGGACGCCGCTGCGCCGTGCGCTGCCGCGACTGTTCGGATCGCCATGCCGCGATCTTGGCATGATCGCCCGAGAGCAGCACCGGCGGTACATCGATCCCCCGCCAACTGGACGGCCGGGTGTACGACGGCCCCTCAAGCATCCCGTCGGAGTGTGAATCTTCTTGCGCAGAAAGCGCATTGCCCAGCACTCCGGGAACCAGCCGCAGCACGGCTTCGATGATCACTAAGGCTGCGGCCTCACCGCCGTTGAGCACGTAGTCACCGATCGACACCTCGCGCACCCGCATTCGTGTCGCGGCGTCATCGGCGACGCGCTGATCGATTCCCTCGTATCGGCCGCAGGCGATCACCAGATGATCTTCGGTGGACCACTGATGTGCCGCCTCCTGGGTGAACGGGTACCCGGCAGGAGTTGGCACTATCAGGAGTGTCTCCGGCGTGCAGATCTCGTCCAGCGCATCGCCCCAGACCGTCGGCTTCATCACCATGCCGGGCCCACCCCCATAGGGCGAATCGTCGACCGACTTGTGCACATCGTGCGTCCAGCGCCGCAAATCGTGCACCGCGACGTCGACCAGCCCGGCGTCGATCGCCTTGCCCGGCAGTGACTGCCGCACGGGCTGCAAGTACTCGGGGAAGATCGTGACGACGTCTATCTTCATGCCGGAACTCTCACGACAGATCCAAGAGTCCCTCGGGCGGATCGATCTCGACCACCTTGTCCACCAACGAGATCGATGTGACGATCGCGGAAACGAATGGCACCAGAATCTCCCGGCGTTCGGCACCACGCACCGAAAGGAGTTCTCCACCGGGGGTGTGCAGTACCTCGGCAACAGTTCCGACGACCGTCCCGTCCACGGTCCGCACCGCCAGCCCCTCGAGCTGATGATCGTAGAACTCGTCGGGGTCGTCGATGGGCGGAAGATCCGCGGCGTCGACCGTGAAGAGGGTGCCCCGCAACGCATCTGCCGCATCGCGATCAGATACGCCGACGAACCTGACCAGCAACCGCCCACTGTGCTCACGCACCGATTCGACGGTGAACTCGCGATTGCCGGCACCACGAGGCAGTCGGCCCGTCAGCACCGAACCGATGGCAAAGCGCTCATCGGGATCGTCGGTGCGGATCTCCACCGACAGCTCGCCGGTGACGCCGTGCGCCTTGGCGATACGCCCGACCACTAGCTCCATGGAGCTACCGGTCGGTGTCCACCACGTCGACCCGGATACCACGGCCGCCCACACTTGCAACAAGAGTGCGCAGAGCGGTGGCGGTGCGCCCGCCCCGACCGATCACCTTTCCGAGATCGTCGGGGTGGACGTGAACCTCCACGGTGCGGCCGCGACGGTTCGTCACTAGGTCAACGCGGACATCATCGGGGTTGTCGACGATTCCTCGTACCAAGTGCTCGACGGCGTCGACCACAACAGAACTCATCTGAAGTCCTATTCGCTTGCGACGTCAGCAGACTCGGCGGCCGGCTCTTCGGCCGGAGCCTCGGCATCGGCGGCCTCGACCTTCTCGTCCTTCTTGGGCGCCTTCTTCTTTTTCTGCTGAATGGCCTCACCGGTAGGAGCGCCGTCGGCCTCGGCCAGGGCGGCGTTGAACAGGTCCAGCTTGCTCGGCTTGGGCTCCTTGACCTTCAGGGTGCCCTCAGCGCCGGGCAGACCCTTGAACTTCTGCCAGTCACCGGTGATCTTCAGCAGGGCCAGCACAGGATCGGTCGGCTGCGCGCCAACAGACAGCCAGTACTGCGCGCGCTCGGAATCGATCTCGATCAGGCTGGGCTCTTCCTTCGGGTGGTACCTGCCGATCACCTCGATGGCACGGCCTTCGCGGCGGGTGCGCGCATCGGCGACCTGGATGCGGTACTGCGGGTTACGGATCTTCCCGAGGCGGGTGAGCTTGATCTTGACAGCCATGACTACAACTTCTCCTTGAGGTATCACGCGGCAATTCGGCGATACGTGCGGACATGCACGATCCGGTTTTGCCTCGCGTGGGTCTGACCGCCGCTGGCCGTAGCCAGCACAACGGACGGTTTGTCATTCTGCCAGAGCCTGGCCTACCAGCCCAAATCCCGCCGACACGCCGCATCCCGGCGGGTTCGTATCGCACATGTGCGCCGTAAGACGGCGTGTCGACGAACAAGGGCTACACCAGCCGGTTGAAGCATTTCGTCTCGACCCGACGGGTCAGGCGCCAGCCGTGCCGGGTCCGCACCACCGAGTCGTCGTACCAAAGTCCCAGGAAAAGGACCTGTTCGGTGTCACCACAGGGCACTATCGGGTTGAAGCACAGACTGCGCACGGTAGCCGCGCTGCGCTCGTCGTCATCGAAGTGGATCGAGACGTTTCCCAGCATGTGCGCGTACATCGGGAACGCCGGAAGCACCTGCGCCAGCCACGCCTTGACGTCCGGATACTCCCCGTGGACACCGCCCATAGCGCGATAGTCGATGTACGCGTCGTTCGTGAACACCTCGTCCAGATCGTCGAACTGGCGGGTGTCGATGGCCGTTGCGTAGTCGACCAAGAGCTGTTGGATCTGCAGGCGGTCGGAAACTTCGCCGAGGGTCCAAGGAGATGTCATAGCTTGTGAGCATGCCCACTCGGACCGAAATCATCACGCAATTCGTCCCGAACTCGCCGTTTGTGTCAGCATCTGGGAATCGTCCTGATCGAGATCGGCAAAGGTGTCCAAACCAAACTGCACTTGATTGGTCATGAACCCATAAACGAACCGCAGTCCGGTTATGGGCCCGATATCTGCCGCGCTAGTGTCGGAGCCGATGTCCTCCCTGCCGCGGCCTCGCCGCTTCCGCGTATTCGCGGTGCTCAGCGCCCTGTTCCTCACCCTCGCGATGCCCGGTGGCGCCCGCGCCGACACGGCGGCTCCGCCGCCCGAGGGGCCGGCGCAGGCATGGTTGGTGGCGGATCTGGACTCCGGTCAGATCCTTGCCGCACGCGACCCCTATGCCGTGCATCCCCCCGCGAGCACCATCAAGGTGCTGCTGGCCCTGGTGACTCTGGATGAGGTGCCACTGAATGGCACCGTGGTGGCCGATGCCGCGGATGCCACAGCCGAATGCAACTGTGTGGGTATCAAGGCGGGCCAGACCTACACCGCGCGCGAGCTGCTCGACGCGGCGCTGCTGGAGTCCGGTAACGACGCGGCCAACACCCTGGCGCACCTGCTCGGCGGACGCCAGGCCACCGTCGACAAGATGAACGCCAAGGCAGCGGCCCTGGGTGCGACGTCAACCCACACCGACTCGCCGTCGGGTCTGGACGCACCCGGCATGGACATGCGATCCAGCCCTCACGATCTGGCCGTCATTTTCCGTGCGGCACTGGCCAATCCGGCCTTCGCCGCGATCACCACCCAACCGGGAGCACCCTTCCCGGGACGTGGGCTGCGTAACCAGAACGAGCTGATGTACCGCTACCCGGGAGTGATCGGCGGCAAGACCGGCTTCACAGACATGGCACGCAAGACCTACGTGGTGGCCGCCGAGCGCGACGGCAAGCGCCTGGTGGTGTCGATGATGTACGGCCTGGTGCACGAGGGCGGCCCGACGTATTGGGATCAGGCTGCGAGCCTTTTCGACTGGGGCTTCGCCAACGACGGTCAGGTCACCGTCGGTTCGCTTTAGACCTTGGAGTTGAGTACCTGAAGCACGGTCTCGTTGACTCGGACCCGACACACGGCATCGGCAAGCGAGACGGCGTCCTTGGGCGAGATCTGTGCCACCGCATTGCCGCCGGCGGCCGCCTCCTGAATCGCTGCCAGCTTTCCAGCGCCGTCCATGGTGTTGAAGTCCCGGCACAGCGTGTCGGCGTAGGCCGCCGCCGACGCCGCAACCGCCAGGCCCAGGCTCATCATCACCGCTAGGGCAAAACGCATGGCGGCGACTCTATCGAACCTGACCACGTAGCACGATGAGGTCCGGTCTGGACAACACGTGCGACCCGCTGCGGGGGTCCTCGCGGTATCCGATCAAGTCGGCGGGTGCGCCATGTTCCAGACCCGGCCGCCCCAGCCACTCGCGGGCACGCCACGAGGCAGCGCCCAGAGCGTCGGTGGGGCTCATGCCGATACGCGTGAGTGCGGCGACCTCATCGGAGATGCGACCGTGCGCGATCCCTCCGCCGGCGTCGGTGCCCGCATAGATCGGGATTCCGGCGTCACAGGCGTTCCCGAACGTCCTGTGCAGGCCCGCGTGCAGGTCACGCATGTGTTGGGCATAAATCGGGTATTTGCTTGCGGAGTCGGCGATTCCGGGGAAGTTCTCGATGTTGATGACGGTCGGGACGAGCGCGGTGCCGTGCTCGACCATCTGGGCGATGGTGGCATCGGTAAGTCCGGTGCCGTGCTCGATGCAGTCGATCCCGGCCCGTATCAGGCCCGACAAGGCGTCCTCACCGAAGACATGCGCAGTGACCCGTGCGCCGTTGGCATGTGCGGCGTCGATGGCTTGTTCCAGGATTTCATCAGACCACAGTGGGGCCAGGTCGCCGATGGAACGATCGATCCAGTCCCCCACCAATTTCACCCAACCATCGCCCCAACGCGCTTGGAGAGCAACGGCTTCCGGAAGCTGCGATTCGTCCTCGATGTCGATGGGCAATCCGGGGATGTACCGCCTAGGTTTGGCCAGATGTCTGCCCGCGCGGATGATCCGCGGCAGATCCTCCCGCTCGTCGAAACCACGAGTGTCCACTGGCGATCCGGCGTCGCGCAACAGCAACGCACCCACGTCACGCTCAGCCCCGGCCTGCGCGAGCGCCTCCTCGAGCGAGGTCGGCCCATGCGGTCCGACGCCGACGTGGCAGTGCGCGTCAACGAGTCCGGGCAGCAGCCACCCGCCGTCGAAGATCGTCTCGGCGCCTGCGATCGGTTCCAGGCTGATGAGGCCGTCATGCACCCACAGATCGATCGGCTCTTCGGAGGGAAGTGTTCGCCCCCTGGCGTGCAGCCGGGCGCACGAGGCCATTAGTTCTTGGGGAACTTCAGCTTCGAGATGTCGATATCGGCCAGACCCGGCGGCAATTCACCGAGGCCCTCGGGCATCCCGGACAAATCGGGGAACCCGGCCGGCATACCCGGGGGCATGCCGGGGAATCCGCCCCGAATCTTCGGCTGGGTGGGACCGCGTGAGCCCTTCTTGCCCTTCTTGTTGTTCTTGCCGCCCTTGCGGTTGCTCTTCCGGTTGATGGCGCCCATACCCATGCGGCCCGCCATCGAGGACATCATCTTGCGCGCCTCAAAGAAACGGTCCACGAGCTGGTTGACCTCTGAGACCGCGACCCCGGAGCCGTTGGCTATGCGCAGCCGCCGGGAGGCGTTGATGATCTTCGGGTCGGCCCGCTCGGCGGGGGTCATGCCACGGATGATGGCCTGCACGCGGTCAAGCTGCCTGTCGTCGACGGCGGCCAGCGCATCCTTCATCTGGCCGGCACCCGGCAGCATGCCCAACAGGTTGCCGATAGGCCCCATCTTGCGGATCGCGAGCATCTGCTCCAGGAAGTCCTCGAGCGTGAGCTCCCCCGAGGTGATCTTCTCGGCGGCGGCCAATGACTGTTCGGCATCGAAATGCTGTTCGGCCTGCTCGATGAGGGACAGCAGGTCGCCCATGCCCAGGATGCGGCTGGCCATCCGGTCGGGATGGAAGACGTCGAAGTCCTCCAGCTTCTCGCCGGTTGACGCGAACAGGATCGGGGTGCCGGTGATCTCGCGCACCGAGAGTGCGGCACCACCGCGGGCATCGCCGTCGAGCTTGGTCAGGACGACGCCGGTGAATCCGACGCCCGCGCGGAAGGCCTCGGCGGTGCTCACCGCGTCCTGGCCGATCATGGCGTCGAGGACGAACAGCACTTCGTCGGGGTCGACGGCGTCGCGGATGCGCGCCGCTTGGTCCATCAGTTCGGCGTCGATACCGAGGCGGCCGGCGGTGTCGACGAGCACCACGTCGAAGTGCTGGGCCTTCGCATGCGCCAGGCCGTCGCGAGCCACCGCAACGGGGTCGCCGACCAGCGAGCCGACCTCCAGGCCGCCGTCCGCAGTACCCGGGTGCGGCGCGAAGACGGATACCCCGGCACGCTCACCGACCACCTGCAGCTGGTTCACGGCACCGGGGCGCTGCAGGTCGCATGCCACCAGAAGCGGGGTATGCCCTTGTCCCTTAAGCCATTTGGCGAGCTTGCCGGCCAGGGTCGTCTTACCGGCACCCTGCAGACCGGCGAGCATGACAACGGTCGGCGGGGTCTTGGCGAAGGCGAGCTGGCGGGTTTCCCCACCGAGGATGCCGATCAGCTCCTCGTTGACGATCTTGACGACCTGCTGCGCCGGGTTCAGCGCACCGGACACCTCGGCGCCCTTGGCGCGCTCCTTTATGCGGGTGATGAAGGTGCGCACGACAGGCAGGGCCACATCGGCTTCGAGCAGCGCCAGCCGGATGGTCCGGCAAGTCGCGTCGATATCGGCGTCGGACAGACGTCCCTTGCCCCGTAGGCCGGCAAGGGCGTCGGTCAACCGGTCAGACAGCGATTCAAACACGCCGACCAGCCTAGCTGGCAGTCCTCTTCACGCCGACACGCCGCATCGCGGCGGGTTCGTATCGCACACGTCCGCCACGAGTCGGCGTGTCGACACAGGGGCCTAGCTGGCGGCCTGTTTGGGCTCGGGCGCCGCGGCCGGCAGCACCGAGGCGATGGCCGCCTCCAGGACGGCTTGCTCCGGCCCGGTGCTGAGGCAGAAGGTGTCGACGACCGAAGAGCCGAGGGTGTTGACCCTGGCCCAGGCGATATCCACACCATGGCGCTCCAACGTCGCGGTGATGCGCGCCAACAGCCCCGGCGCATCGGAGGTACGGATTTCCACGATCTGCTGGTCTACGTTCCCCGCAGGCTCGAACCAACGGATACGCGGCGGGGCGGGCGCATAATTCGTGGGGACTGCAGGTGTTACATCACCGACGAGGCCGGTTCCGAATTGCGCCGACTCGCGCTCGCGCTCGTCCAGCGCCGCGATGATGTCGGTGTCCCCGTCGAGCGAGGAGATCAGCTGCTGGCGCAGCAGTCCGGCCGCCGGCGGTGAACCGAACCGCGGCGATACCTCGAAGGTGTTGATGGCCGAACCGGCGTGACTGGCCACCGAAGCCGAGAATACCCGCAATGAGTTCAGCGACAGCACCCCGGCGGCCTTGAAGAGCAGACCGCGCTGATCGGGCGCGATCATGCTCACCGTGTACATGTGTGGTGAACCCGCGGGTACCAACCGCACCTGGACTCCCCCCTCAGCGGCCAGCGAAAGCAGTTCCGGATCAATGGGATCGGGTTCGGGCAGCTGCTCGCCGCGCATCACCATCCGGCATTTGCGCACCAGCTCCCCGATCAGCGACGCCTTCCAGTCCCCCCACACCCCGGGACCGGTGGCCAGCGAGTCTGCCTCGGCCAGCTGCTGCAACAGTTCCAGCAGCAGCACGTCCCCGCCGAGCGTATTGACCACGGTGTCAATGGTTTCCGGGTCGGCGAGATCGCGCCGCGTCGCGGTGTTGGGCAACAGCAGGTGGTAGCGCACGATCTTGGATAGCAGTTCCACATCGGAGGGCCACAGTCCCAGCCGGGTGCCGATCTGGACGGCCAGTTCCGCGCCGACGACGCTGTGGTCACCGCCGCGGCCCTTGCCGATGTCGTGCACCAGCGCACCGAGAACAAGCAGGTCTGGCCGAGAAACCCTGGTGGTGAAGGCGCTGGCCTGGGCGACAGTCTCGACCAGATGCCGATCGACGGTCCAGATGTGCACGATGTCACGCGGCGGCAGGTCCCGCACGGGGCCCCATTCCGGAAACAGCCTGCCCCACAGCCCGGTTCGATCCAATGCCTCGATGGTGGCCACCGCAGGACGACCAGCTTCCAGCAGCACCAGCAGATCCTTGAGGGCTTCGCGCGGCCAGGGCGCACGGAGCTCGGGCGCCGATTCGGCCAGCCGGCCCAACGTGGACGCCGAGATCGGAAGTCCGGTGGTCGCCGAGGCCGCCGCCACGCGCAGGACCAGCGAAGGGTCGCGCTCGGGACGAGCATCGCGGGCCAGCACCACCTCGCCCGCATGCTCCACCACGCCCTCGTCGATCGGACGTCGCACCGTACGACGCAGTGCCGAAATACCGCGACGCGGAATCGAATTGGCGGCAGTACGCAAACCCACATCGACCGAATAGCTGATGGTGCGGGCCGCATCGGACAGCATCCGGGCCAGATCAAACCGGTCTCCGATGCGCAGCGCCGAACCGATCTCATCGGCGAACTGAGCAAGCAGCTGATCACGTTCCCGCCCGGCGACGCGATGCAGCTCGGTGCGGACATCCAAGATGACCGTATGCGCGCCGTCGAAGGACTTTGCCAACCCACTGTCGGTCAGCTGGGCAATGGCCAACGCGCGCAACAACTGAACATCACGCAGACCACCACGGCCGGACTTCAGGTCGGGTTCGGCGCGGTGTGCGATCTCACCACTGCGCCGCCACCGGGCCTGGGTGTACTCGATCAACTCATCGAGTCGGGTCCGGATGTGCGACCGCCATTGCTGACGTACCCCGCCGATCATCAGGCTGGAGAGCTTCGCATCCCCGGCGATATGCCTGGCATCGAGCAGCGCCAGCGCCGCCGACATCTCCTGGCCGGCAACGTGCAAGGTGTCGGTGACCGTGCGGACGCTGTGATCGAGCCGAATGTTCGCGTCCCACAACGGGTACCACAGACCGTCCGCAACCTCGCTGAGCGTCTCCGGCGCGATGTTCTCGTCGTGCAGCAGCACCAGGTCCAGATCCGAGTGCGGCAGCATTTCACGTCTACCCAACCCACCGAGTGCCACGATGGCGAATCCACTCGAGTCGGTGATGCCGACCTCGGCGGCCTTTGTCGTCAGCCACAGCTCATTGAGGTCGGTCATCGCCTCGCGAATCGCACCGGCATTGAGCCGGCTGCTGTCGCTGAGCAGCTGCGCCCTGGCGGCCAAGAGGTCCGTTGCGGCGCCCATATGATTACCGTCCTATGCAGTTAGAGGGCATCGGAGCCCCGCTCGCCGGTGCGCACGCGCACCACCGAGTCAACGGGGCTCACCCATACCTTGCCGTCGCCGATCTTGCCGGTGCGGGCGGCGGTCACGATGACCTCCACCACCTTGTCGACGGCGCTGTCGTCCACGACAACCTCGACGCGAACCTTCGGCACGAAGTCCACCGAGTACTCAGCTCCGCGGTACACCTCGGTGTGACCCTTCTGCCGGCCGTAGCCCTGCACCTCGCTGACCGTCATGCCGAGGATGCCGGCCTGCTCCAGACCAGTCTTGACATCTTCCAGTGTGAACGGTTTTACGATCGCGGTGACCAGCTTCATGTCCCTCATTCCTCCCTGCCGCTGGAGTGGCGGCCGATAACCGAACCACTTCCCAGTGCGACAAAGTCGTATGCACCTTCAGCGTGTTGGGATTCGTCGGCTCCGGCCGCCTCTCCCTCGTCGCTGATGCGCAGGCCAATGGTGTACTTCACGATGACAGCAACGATAGCGGTGCCTATTGCCGAATAGAGCAGAACCGCCCCGGCTCCAACGGCCTGGCGCCACAGCTGTTCCACTCCACCGCCGTAGAACAGTCCCGCCACAGCCGCTCCCGTCTCGGGCGCGGCGAACAGACCGATGAGCAATGTGCCGACGATTCCACCGACCAGGTGCACACCGACCACGTCCAAGGAGTCGTCGAATCCCAGCTTGTACTTGAGCCCGACCGCAAGCGCACAAAGGATGCCCGCGATGGCGCCAATGGCAAGGGCACCAAGCACATTCACAGACGAGCAGGCCGGTGTGATGGCAACCAGGCCGGCCACGATGCCCGAGGCGGCTCCCAGCGAAGTGGCGTGCCCGTCACGGATTCGCTCGGTAAGCAGCCATCCGAGCATGGCGGCGGCGGTGGCCACCGTAGTGGTCACGAAGGTAGAACCCGCCAAACCGTTGGAGCTGGTGGCCGATCCGGCGTTGAACCCGTACCAACCGAACCACAGCAGACCCGCACCGAGCATGACGAACGGCAGATTGTGCGGTCGCATCGGCATTCCGGGCCAGCCCTTGCGCTTGCCGAGGATCAGCGCCAACACCAGGCCCGCGGTGCCGGCGTTGATATGCACCGCGGTACCACCCGCGAAGTCGATTGCCTTGAGGTGGTTGGCAATCCAGCCACCCTTCTCCGCAGCGGCACCATCGAACGCGAACACCCAGTGCGCGACCGGGAAGTAGACGACGGTGACCCACAAGCCCGCGAACAGCAACCAGGATCCGAACTTCAGGCGGTCGGCCACCGCACCCGAGATGAGGGCGACGGTGATGATCGCGAACATCAACTGGAACGCCACGAAAACCGTCGCCGGGAGTGTCCCGACCAAGGGGATGTTGATCACCTCGGCGGCCTCGATGCCGTTGGCCGGGTCAGCCACCACGGCCTCGGCGGCGTTTCCACCGAGGAGTCCCTTGAGTCCGAAGAACTGCGCCGGGTTGCCGAACAGGCCCGAGACATCGTTTCCGAACGCCATCGAGTACCCGTAGAGCACCCACAGCACCGTCACCAGGCCCATCGCACTGATGCTCATCATGATCATGTTGAGCACATTCTTCGCGCGGACCATGCCGCCATAGAAGAAGGCCAGGCCGGGCGTCATCAACAGCACTAACGCGGCGCTGGCCAGCATCCACGCGGTGTCCCCGGTATTCGGGACACCCATTGTCGGGAAACCATCCACTAGCGGCAGTCCTCTCAGGAATCTCAGCAGGTTGCGCTGAGAACAATGCGCAGCAGATGTTTCCTAGAGGGCGCGCGAATGTTTCGCGTCTGTTACCGGTTTCGGCGGGCAGGAGCGGAGCGCGCCGGGATGAACGGCGATCTAGCCCAAAAGCGCGTCGACGAAGGCGGGCGGTTCGAAAGGGGCCAGATCATCTGGCCCCTCCCCCAAGCCAACCAGCTTCACCGGCACACCGAGTTCGCGTTGGACATGAAAAACGATGCCGCCCTTAGCGGTTCCGTCCAGCTTAGTAAGCGCCACCCCGGTGATGTCCACCACGTCAGCGAACACGCGCGCCTGCGCCAAACCGTTTTGTCCGATGGTCGAATCCAATACCAGGAGCACCTCGTCGACATCGGCGCGCCGTTCCACGACACGTTTGATCTTGCCGAGCTCATCCATGAGGCCGGTCTTCGTGTGCAGTCGTCCGGCAGTGTCGACAACCACCACATCGGCACCCTCACGGATGCCTGCGTCGACGGCGTCGAAGGCCACCGACGCGGGATCGGCGCCTTCGGCGCCCCGCACCACCTGGGCGCCCACCCGCTGCCCCCAGGCCTGCAGCTGATCGGCCGCGGCGGCGCGGAAGGTATCGGCCGCCCCGAGCACCACCCGACGGCCATCGGCGACCAGCACACGAGCCAGCTTGCCTACGGTGGTGGTCTTGCCCGTGCCGTTCACCCCGACGACGAGCAGCACCGAGGGTTTGTCGTTGTGCGGCAGCGCCTTGATCGACCGGTCGAGGTCGGGCTGCAGCTCGTCGATAAGGACCTCGCGCAGCAACACACGTGCCTGCGCCTCCGTGCGCACACCGCGGGCCGCCATCTCGCTACGCAGCCTGTCGACGATCGAGGTGGTCACAGCAGTGCCGAGATCGGCGATCAGCAGGGTATCCTCGACCTCCTCCCACGATTCCTCGTCGAGGTCTCCCGCCCCCAGCAGCCCCAGCAAGCCACGGCCCACGGCGTTCTGCGAGCTGGCAAGCCTTCCCCGCAATCGGTCGAGCCGTCCCGCCACCGGCGCGATCTCGTCGAGCACCGGCGATGGTGCGGGTTCCGGCTCAGATTCGGGTTCAGTCGCAGGTTCGGGCACAGCCGCGGGTTCGGACGCCGCGACAGGCTCGGGTTCCGGAATGGGTTCCGGCTCCGGGGTGAGCTTGGGCAACTGGACGTTGGAGATGGTGCGCCGGGGCGCGTCACGCGGTACTTCGGCGTCATCACCGACGCTGGGCACAGGGATCGCTTGCGCACCACCCTCGCTAAAGGTGATGGTGGAGCCGGCGGTGTAACCGCCAGAACGGTCAGTCGGTGTGGCGCCCTCGGTGATCTCAGGAGATCGTGTCAGGCTGATGCGACGGGAGCGGTAACGCACCAGTCCGAAGACCAATGCGGCAACAACCACGACGGCGACGATCGCAATGGCGATCCACACTTCAAAAGGCACCAGGGCATTGTTACAGGAACGCAAGAAGCGCCACATTGACGCCTGCCTGAGCGATCCAGTGCAGTACGTCACTCGGACCACTGGTCTGGAACGACTCGACCTGCCCTATATGGCGCTGCCCAACTCCAGCCTCGCTGGTGTCGACCTGTCAACCGAGTTCCTCGGCAAGCGGTTGGCGGCCCCCATCCTGATCGGGGCGATGACCGGCGGGGCGAAACTTTCCGCCACCATCAACCGCAACCTGGCGGCGGCGGCCCAAGAGCTTGGCATCGGCATGATGCTCGGCTCGCAGCGGGTGATGCTGGTCGACCCGGACAGCGCCGAGACCTTCGCGGTACGCGAGGTGGCCCCCGACATCCTGCTGGTCGGCAACATCGGACTCGCACAGCTCGGCAACATCGCACCCGCCGCACAGCTCAACACCCTGGTGCAACGAGTAGGCGCGGACGCGCTGGCGGTGCACACCAATCCACTGCAGGAGGCCGTGCAGCCCGGCGGCGACACCGACTTCACCGGAGGGGTGTATCGCCTCGCCGAACTCACCCACGCGGTCGAATTCCCGGTGCTACTCAAGGAGGTCGGCCACGGCATCAGCGGCGCCGCGGCCCGCCGCCTCGGTGGGTGCCGACTTGCCGCCATCGATGTCGCGGGCGCGGGCGGCACCTCGTGGGCCCGCGTCGAGCAGTTCGTGCGCTTCGGCGCGATCACGTCACCAGAGCTTGCCGAATGGGGCATTCCCACGGCCGAGGCCCTCGTCGAGGTGCGCGCCGAGCTACCGCATATGCCCCTCATCGGTTCGGGAGGCATTCGCACCGGCATGGACGCCGCCAAGGCGATCGCGCTGGGTGCCAGCGTGGTGTCGGTGGCGCTGCCACTCCTGGCACCGGCGGTGCAATCGCCGCAGGCGGTGATCGCCTGGCTTGAACAATTCCTCGACGAGCTACGCATCGCCATGCACTGCGCCGACATCAACACCATCGCGGGTCTGCGGCGAATTTCTCTGCGTCCCCGTTCAAGCCCCCGCTAAACAGGAGAAACCTGTCATACACTGCGGGAGTCACATCTCGTCCCAGGAGGTTCTTGGTATGAATATCCAATTCGGGGGACGTTGGAAGTTTCGGGGTGCGACGCGAACCCTTGCGGTCGCCGTCGCAGCGCTGTTGGTGTCGGCCGGTCTCGTCCGCGCACCCAGCGCACGCGCCGACGATCTACTCAATTTCACCGGTACCACTGTCTCGGGTGCACCCTTCAACGGCGCCAGCCTCAAGGGCAAGCCGGTGGTTCTGTGGTTCTGGGCGGCCTACTGCCCGTTCTGCAATGGCGAAGGGCCACACGTGAGTGCGGTATCGGCAGCCAATCCACGCGTCACCTTCGTGGGTATTTCGGGCCGCGGATCCGTCGGGGAAATGGAGAGATTCATCTCGCGCTACAACCTCAACTTCACCAACCTCAACGACGCAGACGGTTCGTTGTGGCGGCAGTTCGGTGTGCCCTGGCAGCCAGCGTATTTGTTCATCAACTCCAACGGCACCTCGGATTTTGTGAACAACCCGACGTCGTCGATGTCCGAGCAAGAGCTCAGTGACCGGGTGAAGGCATTGACCTGACGTCACTGGCCTTCGCAGCCGGGCTGATCGCAGCGCTCAACCCGTGCGGTTTTGCATTGCTACCGGTCTATCTCGCGCTCGTGGTGCGCGGCCCCGGGGCACAGATCGGGAAGTCGCGGGCGCTGGCCCGGGCCGTCATCGCCACCGTGGTGATGGCGGCCGGATTCGTGGCGGTGTTCACTGTCTTCGGACTGTTGACGGTTTCGGTGGCCTCAGCTGTGCAACGTTATTTGCCTTTTGTGACCGTGGTTTTCGGAATTGCTCTGGTGATCCTCGGCCTGTGGTTACTGTCCGGCCGCGACATCATCGCGCTCATGCCCAAGGTGTTGGACGCGAACGCACCCACGACGCGACTCGGCTCGATGTTCGGCTATGGCGTGGGATACGCAGTGGCGTCGCTGTCCTGCACCATCGGCCCGTTTCTCGCCGTGACCAGTACCACCTTCGAGAGTGGCTCCCTGTTCGACGGCGTGATGGCCTATCTGGCCTATGCCTCCGGCATCGCCCTGGTGGTGGGAACGCTGGCGGTATCCACCGCGCTGGCCAGCACGGTGCTGTTGAACGGCATGCGCCGCGCGCTGCCGTACCTGAACCGAATCAGCGGCACCATCCTGCTCGTCGTCGGCGCCTACGTCGGTTATTACGGCAGCTACGAGGTCAGGCTGTTCCACGCCAACGGCAATCCCGATGATCCGATCATCAACGCGGCCGGGAAGATTCAGCGCACCATCTCGGGCTGGGTGTACTTGCACGGTGCGTGGCCGTGGTTGTTCATCCTCGGTTTGGTGGCCGTCGGCGCGGCCATCTGGTGGCGCAATATCGCGAAGGATTAGCCCGCTGGGCGTAGCATCGTATGCATGACTAGCAATGAGACCATGGGATCCGAAAAGACTGGGTCCTGCGACAACCCCAACTGCACCTGCACCGACTGTCAGTGCGGATCCAGCTGTAGCTGCGGCAGCGACAAGTAGCCGTAGAGAATACCGGGGACGGGCGTATGCGTTCGCCGTGAGGTGACCGCACCCGAGTTCGCCCCATACGGATTCTTCACTCCCTATTCGGCGGTGTACGCCGAGTAACTGTGTGCCGTCGAGAACCTTGGATTTGATACCGCGTTGCTGGGCGGCTCGCCCCCGAACGGACCAGGATCGTGACCGCGATCGTGAACATCTGGTCGGCGCCCGCACGGGAGGCTGGCCAATCATGGCAGCGCATCGAAGCGGCCCAGCCTGGGCTGGTCGATTTCCTTGTCGCGTAAGGAACTCCGAAACAGATCGCGGCCCGGCTACAGGAACGTCGAGATGCCGGTGCCACCCAAGTCGCCATCAAGGTGCTGGGCGATCCAGCCGAACGTGCGCACACGCTAGGTGTTTTGGCTCGCGAGTTGGGTCTCTAGACCGCGCATCCGCTGCGAGACCACCTGCGTGATGCCGTCATCACGCATGCTGACGCCGTAGAGCGCGTCGGCGACCTCCATCGTCGGCTTCTGGTGGGTGATGACGATCAGCTGCGACTTTTCGCGGAGCTGCTCGAACAGCCCGATCAGGCGCTGCAGGTTGACATCGTCGAGCGCGGCTTCGACCTCGTCCATCACGTAGAACGGTGACGGACGAGCCCGGAAGATGGCCACCAACATCGCGACGGCGGTCAGCGACTTCTCGCCACCGGACAGCAGCGAGAGGCGCTTGACCTTCTTGCCCGGTGGACGCGCTTCCACCTCGATGCCGGTGGTGAGCATGTCGTTGGGATCGGTAAGCACCAGCCGGCCCTCGCCGCCGGGGAACAGCGACGAGAACACGCCTTTGAACTCGCGCTCCACATCGGCATACGCCTCGGTGAACACCTGCAGGATTCGCTCATCGACGTCGGCCACCACATCGAGCAGGTCCTTGCGGGCGGCCTTGACGTCCTCGAGCTGCGTGGACAGGAAGTTGTAACGCTCCTCCAGGGCAGCAAACTCTTCCAGGGCAAGGGGATTCACCTTGCCCAGCTCCCGCAGATCCTTCTCCGCGCGCTTGGCGCGGCGTTCCTGGGTGTCCCGGTCGAACGGCATGGGCTGGGGCGCGTTCACTTGCTCTCCGCGCTCGCGAGCCTGCTCGTACTCGTCGATCTCCTGCTGGGTCGGCGGCAGCTCGACATGCGGACCGTATTCGGCGATGAGGTCGTCGGCGGCCATACCGAACTGTTCGAGCACCTGCTCGGAGAGCTGCTCGATGCGCAGGGCCGCCTGGGCCTTGGCGACCTCGTCGCGATGCAGTGCATCGGTCAGGCGTCCCTGGGCCGCAGCGAGTTCACGAACTTGGTCGCGCACGGCACCCAGTGCTGAGGTGTGCTGGGCACGGGTCGCACCGAGTTGGTCGCGGCGCGCGGACGCAGCGGCCACCGCACGCTCGAGACGGGCGGCGACCGATCGTCCCGATTCGGCGACCGCAGCGGCCACGGCGGCGGCCCGCATCCGCGCGGCGGCGGCCCGCTCCGCCCTAGCTCGCGCCTCGCGCTCGGCCATTGCCGCCCGGCGCAACGAATCAGCCTTGCCGCGTACCGAGTTCACCCGCTCCTCGGAGGTGCGCACCGCCAGGCGCGCCTCGATCTCGACGGAACGCGCTTCCTCGAGCTCAATGGCCATGTCGTCGCGGTCGATGGGCTCGTCGTCGAACAGATTGGGCGCTTCTTCGGCATTGCGCAGCCGAGACTCGACCTGGGCCAGCTCCTCCACAATCTTGGCGCGGTTAACTTCCAGCTGATCACGTTGCTGCGTCAGCTTTTTCACTTCGTTGTCGGCGCTACGCGCATCCTGTCCAACGCGGCCCAGTTGTTCGTACACCGCCGAGATAGCGGCGTCGGATTCGTTGAGCGCGGCCAGCGCCTGCTCAGCCGTATCTTGCCGCGCGGTCTGCTCCGCGAGCGCACCGGCCAGCGCGGCGGAGATCTCGCCCACCTGAGTCTCGGTGGCCCGCAGCTCTTCTCCCGCGGCCTCGATGGCGGCCTGGACCTCTAGCGTGCTCTGCTTCTTGTCCGAGCCACCGGCGACCCAGCCGGCACCCACCCGGTCACCGTCGATCGTCACGGCCCGCAGCAGCGGGTTTTCCAGCACTACCTCGATGGCGGCGCCGAGTTCGTCGACGACCACCACCGAGGCCAGCATCGCGGCCACGGCAGCGGCCAGCCGCTCGGGTGCCTCCACTAGATCTGTCGCCCAATGCGCGCCGGACGGCAGGCTGACAGCGGGGCGTGCGTGCGCGTGCGCGGGCCAATCGCCGAACACGATCGCGGCGCGCCCGCCATCGGAAGCCTTCAGTGCGGCGACAGCGGCATGCGCGGCAGCCGGGTTCTCCGCGGCCACCGCGTCGGCAGCCGGGCCCATCGCGGTCGCGATGGCGCCCTGGTAGCCCGGGCGCACCTTGACCAGCTGTGCGACCGAACCGAAAATTCCAGCACCGCTTCGGTTCTCAAACAGCCACGCAGATCCGTCTTTGCGTTCCAGACCAATGGCCAAGGCGTCGATACGCGCCTTCAGCGAGGCGATCTGGCGCTCCGCCTGACGTTCGGCCGACTGCAACTCCGCGACGCGCTCATTGGCGATCGACAACGCGGAGACCGACCGCTCGTGATGCTCGTCCAGCCCCACCTCGCCCTGGTCCAGCTCGGCCACGCGCGCTTTGACGGTGTCGAATTCGGTCTGCGCGGCCTCGCCGCGCACCGTTGCCTCCCCGATCGCCTCGGTGAGCCGCTGCGCCTGGCCCTCAATGGATTCCAGCCGAGTGCGCATGGTGTCGACCTGGCCGGTCAGCCGGGCCAAACCTTCGCGACGATCTGCCTCGGCGGCAACCGCGGCCAGATGTTGGCGCTGCGCCTGGGCGACCGCCGCCTCCCGGGCGGACAGCTCGGCCTTGGCCGTGGCCAGCTGCTCGGTCACCGTTTCCAGCTGTGCGATCAGCAGGCGTTCCTGCTCGGCGACGCGTTCGGCCTGTGCCTCCAGCTCTTCCGGATCGGGTCCGGTCGGCGCGGCCACCACCTCATCGAGGTGGCTGGCTCGCTCCCCGGCGATCCGGACGGTGGCGCTGACGCGCTCGGCTAGTGCCGAGAGCCGGAACCAGGTCTGTTGGGCCAACTCGGCCTGTGGTATCAGCTCGTTTAACGCCGTCTCGTGCTCGGTCAGCAACGCAGTCGCCACATCGAGCTTCTCGGTGATCTCCGCGTGTTCCTTGCGCAGCGCCGTCTCGGCGTCGTTGGTTCCGTCGAAATCTGCACGGCGGGACACGAGGTCATCGGCGGCAAGGCGTAGTCGTGCGTCTCGCAGGTCTGCCTGCACGGTGGCGGCGCGGCGCGCGACTTCCGCCTGGCGTCCAAGGGGTTTGAGCTGACGGCGCAGCTCGGTGGTGAGGTCGGTGAGTCGGGCCAGGTTCGCGGCCATCGACTCCAGCTTGCGGACCGCTTTTTCTTTGCGCTTGCGGTGCTTGAGCACCCCGGCCGCTTCTTCGACGAACGCGCGGCGGTCCTCCGGACGAGACTCCAGGATCTGCGACAGGCGTCCCTGTCCGACAATGACGTGCATCTCCCGGCCAATGCCCGAATCGGACAGCAGTTCCTGGACATCCATCAGGCGGCAGGCCTGGCCATTGATCTCGTACTCGCCGGCGCCGTCCCGGAACATGCGCCGGGTGATCGAAACCTCGGAGTACTCGATCGGCAACGCGTGATCGGAGTTGTCGATCGTCAGGGTGACCTCGGCACGCCCCAACGGGGCACGGCTGGAGGTACCCGCGAAGATGACGTCTTCCATCTTGCCGCCGCGTAGCGCCTTGGCGCCCTGCTCACCCATCACCCAGGACAGGGCGTCCACGACGTTGGACTTCCCCGAACCATTGGGGCCGACCACGCAGGTGATACCGGGTTCCAGACGCAGAGTCGTCGGCGAAGCAAAGGACTTGAAGCCCTTCAGCGTCAGACTCTTGAGGTGCACAGCGGGCCAGAATACCTGCCGATGATCCCCTCGGGCGACGAGAAACGACCCGAGGGGGGCTATCGCTCGCTAAACCCGGAGATGGGCTCGCCGGGCTCCTGCCAGCTATCCACCACAAGGTCTACGCGACCTGGCGTTTCACCGCTGTTCAACTTGGCAAGCAGCTGTTCACACAAGGCCTTGTCACCCTGCGCGACCACGTGCACCCGGCCGTCGCGCGCGTTGGCGGCATATCCGGTCAAGCCGAGCTCAAGGGCGCGGGATCGCACCCACCAACGGAACCCGACCCCCTGGACGTGCCCGTGCACCCACGCAGATAGGCGGACCTCCGACATCTGCTACCGGTCTTCGCGCAAGCGCTCATCCACCGTGAAGTTCACCTCGGCTCCGGCCTTCAGCGTGCGGCCCACGGTGCAGACCTGGTCGACGGCGCGTTCCACGACGGTCAACACCCGCTCACGCTCCTCGGGGGTGAGCCCGCTCAGATCGATGATCATCTTCTCGTCCAGCACCGGGTAGCGCTCCTGCTCCCGATCGGCGGGGCCGCTGACCTCGATACGCACCTGGTAGTCCTGGCCGAGGCGGCGTGCCAGGGGCTGGTCGCTGGACATTCCGCTGCAGGCCGCGAGCGCGATCTTGAGCAGCTCTCCGGGGGTGAAGACCCCGTCGACGGTCTCGGATCCGATCAGCACCTCCGCGCCTCGGGAGCTGTGTCCCGTGTAGCGCCGATTGCCCGTACGCTCTACCCATAATGACGTCACGCCTGCAATGCTATGTAATCGCCGCGATCACAGCCGCGGCGATTTTCTGCACGTCATTTTTGTGGGCGCCAAGTGCCGCGGCGGAGCCGATAGTGAGGCTGGAGTCACTCTTGCTGCGTCCGTACAGCGAGGTGCGGGCGCAGTTGTTGTCCGGTTCGTGGGGTCCTCACATCGAAGAGCTGGTCTACATCCCGCCGGGCGATCCCAAGATCGTGCCGACGTCGGCCATGCGACAGACCTACACCGTGGTGGATACCTGCTTCACCAAGCGGATCACTCCGATGGGGATCTATCTTCTTCTCGCGTCCCCGGAGACCGTCGAAAAGGTCGGCGCCGACAACTTCCGGGCTACCTACGGGCAGTTGGTGCCCAAGTATCGCCCGGGTTGTGACCCGGATGTGCAGCAGATAGACCTCGGTCGCCCGCCGTTCTAAGCGGTCACTCCTGGAAACGGTATCCCATCCCCGCCTCGGTGAGCAGATGCTTGGGATGAGCCGGATCGATTTCCAGTTTGCGGCGTAGCTGCGCGAGATACACACGCAAATAATGGGTTTCGGAGCTGTAGGCCGGGCCCCATACCTCGTGCAATAGCTCTTTCTGCCCCACCAGTTTTCCGCGATTGCGCACCAACACCGCCAACATCGACCACTCGGTGGGCGTTAGGTGCACCTCTCTGCCGCCGCGGATGACCTTGTGCGAGGAAAGATCCACGTCGAAGGTCTCGGTACGAACCACCGGTTCGGCGCTATCGGGTGTGCCTCGGCGCACCGCGGCCCGCAGCCGGGCCAGGAACTCGTCCATGCCAAAGGGCTTGGTCACGTAGTCGTCAGCACCGGCGTCGAGCGCCTCCACCTTGTCCGCCGAATCGGTGCGCGCCGAGAGCACGATGACCGGCACGTCCGTCCAGCCACGTAGCCCGGCCAATACCTCGGTGCCGTCCATATCGGGCAGTCCGAGGTCCAGGATCACCACCTCGGGCTGCGTCTCTGCCGCCGCGCGCAGGGCGCCCGCTCCCGAGGAAGCCGTCACCACCTCATAGCCGCGTGCCGACAGGTTGATCCGCATGGCACGCAGGATCTGTGGCTCATCGTCGACCACCAGCACCCGCGTCACCTAATTAGCCTGGCACTGGGTAGTTCGACGATCATGGTCAGACCGCCGCCAGCGGTGTCGGTCGCGTTCACCGTGCCCTCCATTGCTTCCACAAAACCCTTCACCACCGAAAGACCAAGCCCCACACCGACAGTGTTGTCGCGATCGCCGAGTCTCTGGAAGGCGTCGAAGGCCGCACCGCGTTTGGATGCCTCCAGCCCCTTCCCGTGATCGGCGACGATCACCAGGGTGCGGTCCTCCACCCCCTCGTAGCTGACACGCACATCTGCCTGTGAGTATCGCAGCGCATTGTCGACAAGGTTGGCCAATACGCGTTCCAGTAAGCCCGGGTCGGCCCAGAGCACCGCGCCGCCCAGATCCAGGTGGACTCGCTTGCGATCGTTCTCGGTGGCACCCAGCAAGGCACGCTGCGCAATCTCTTCGACGTACACCGGGACCGCGCGGGGTTTGACCACCCCGGCCGCCAACCGCGACGAGTCCAGCAAATTGCCCACCAGCGCGGTCAGCTGATCGGTCGATTCCTCCACCGTGGCAAGTAGTTCCGCAGTGTCCTCCGGCGAGAATTCGATATCGGGACTACGCAGGCTGGAGACGGCGGCCTTGACGGCGGCCAGCGGTGTACGCAGGTCATGACTGACGGCCGAGAGCAATGCCCGTCGCAACCGGTCTGCCTCGGAAAGGGCCGAAGCCTGCGATGCCTCCTCCGCCAGGCGTGCCGAACGAACCAGGCCCACTGCCGTGCCGGCGACCACCTGAAGCACCCGTGCGTCGGTGGAGGGCACCGGTGGCCCGTTGAGCGCCAACGCGTATGCGCCGTCGTCGACGCGAAACACCGAGTCAGCCTCCGATTCGCGGGTGGGCGGGTTCTCCCCCACACTGGCGATGGCCGGTCCTTCGGCGCACAGCAGACTCACCGCGGTCTGGTTGTAGGTGGTGCGCACCCGTTCGAGTAGGGCGGAAAGATCCGAATTCACCAAGACTCCGCCGGCGAAGAGCGCCAACAGTTCCGCCTCACGAGAAGCGCGCCGCGCTTGCCGCGCCCGGGTGGCGGCCGCATCAACCAGGGCCGCGACCGCGACGGCGGTCACCATGATCATCAAGATGGTCAATGCGTTGTCGGTCTCGCCGATGGTGAAGCTGTATCGCGGAGAGACGAACAGATAGTTGAGCAGCAGCCCGGAGATGATGGCCGAAACCAGCGCCGTCGACACACCACCGAGCAGCGAAACCGCCAGCACCGCGATGAGAAACAGCGCACTCTTACTGCCCACCCCCAGCGCCGAGTCGAAGAAGTGGATGAACAAGGCGGTTACCGGGGGCACCAGGATCGCCGCCAACCAGTTGATGACCAGCCGCTTGCGTCCATCTGGGGGGACCACCCCGCCGCGCAACCGGACGGGCCCCGAATGCCCGTGGGTGACCATGTGTACGTCTATGGCGCCCGAATCCCGGATGACTGCCGCCGCCACACCCTCGTCGAAGATCCTGGCCCACCGCGAGCGCCGGGAGGTGCCCATCACCAACTGGGTGGCGTTGACGCCCCGGGCGAAGTCGAGCAGCGTCTGTGGGACATCGTCCCCGGTGACAGTCTGCACCGAGGCGCCAATGTCGTTGGCCAGCCTCCGGACCCGTGCCATGACCGCCGTCGATGCCCCGACCAGACCGTCACCACGCACGACATGCACCACCAGGAGTTCGGCGCTCGACTTGGCGGCGATCCGGCTCGCCCGACGCACCAAGGTCTCCGATTCGGCTCCACCGGTCACCGCGACCACCACGCGCTCGCGCGCTTCCCAGGTCTTGGTAATCCTGTTGTCGGACCGGTATTTGGCGAGCGCGGCATCCACCTGGTCCGCGAGCCACAACAGCGCCATCTCGCGCAGCGCTGTCAGGTTGCCTGTTCGAAAGTAGTTACTGAGCGCCGGGCCCACCCTCTCGGGTGCATAGACGTTGCCGTGAACCATCCTGCGCCGCAAAGCCTCCGGCGTGATGTCCACCAGTTCGACTTGCTCGGCGCGGCGCACCACGGCGTCGGGCACGGTCTCGCGCTGCACGATCCCGGTGATCTGCTCGACAACGTCGTTCAGACTTTCCAGGTGCTGCACATTGATGGTGGTCAGCACATCGATCCCGGCGTCCAGGATCTCGTCGATATCCTGCCAGCGCTTGGGATTGCGGCTGCCCGGCGCGTTGGTATGCGCCATCTCGTCGATCAGCACCAGCGCCGGCTTGCGCGCCAGCACCGCATCCACGTCCAGCTCGTGCATGAGGGTCCCACGGTAGGTCGTCTCCTTAGGCGGAATGAGCTCCAGCCCGTCGAGGAGTTCGGCGGTCTTGGTGCGCCCATGGGTCTCCACGGTCGCGGCCACCACGTCCGTGCCGCGACCCGCCCGCCGATGTGCCTCGTTGAGCATGGCGTAGGTCTTACCTACTCCGGGTGCGGCTCCCAGGTAGATCCGTAGAGTCCCGCGTGCGCGAAGACCATCAGGCACCGTTTCTCCTTCATCGGCAGGGTGGACCGGTCAGGCCCAGTGCCACGTTCAGTGTGGGGACGTTGACACGCGGCTCTCCCAGGATGCCCCATTGCCGGGAGGACGTGTGTGCATCCACGAGCTCTTTCACCCTGGTCTGACTCAGACCCGTCGCCGCCGCGACACGTGGTATCTGTAGCGCGGCATATTCGGGGGTGATGTCGGGATCGAGGCTCGAACCGGAACCGGTCACCGCGTCGGCGGGAATGCGTGCGGGATCGACGCTCTCACGCTGGGCAACGGTGGCGCGGCGCGTTTCGATGTCAGCCTTCAACTTCTCACTGTTGGGCCCCTGGTTCGACGGCGCACCGGCAGCCGGATCACCGCTGGCCCGCGTATGGAAGTAGGGGTCAGCGCCGGAGGCCTGCGGATCCACCCCGATGAGCGCGGACCCGACGACACATCCATTGCGATCCTTCAGCGCGGAGCCCTCGGCCGAGCCGGAGTCGATGCGACCGAAGAGCCAGACCGCGGCCGGGTAGGCGATGCCGAGCACCACCGTCAGCGCCAGCAGCACCACCAGGCCCGCCACGCACTGACGCAGCCACGCGAGAGAGATCTTCGTCATTCCCAACTCACCCAATTCCCGGTATGAAACGCACAACCAGATCGATCAGCCAGATCCCCACGAAGGGAACGATCACGCCACCGAGCCCGTAGATCAACAAGTTTCGCCGCAACAGCTCCCCGGCACCCACAGGCCGGTAACGAACACCCTCGAGCGCCAGTGGAATCAGCGCAATGATCACGAGCGCGTTGAAGATGACCGCGGAAAGGATCGCCGACTGCGGAGTGGCCAGCCGCATGATGTTGAGATCACCCAGCTGCGGATAGATGCCGCTGAAGAGCGCGGGCAGGATCGCGAAGTACTTCGCCAGATCGTTGGCCAGCGAGAACGTGGTCAACGCGCCGCGGGTGATCAGCAGTTGCTTGCCGATGGCCACCACGTCGATCAGCTTGGTGGGATCGGAATCCAGGTCCACCATGTTCCCGGCCTCCTTGGCGGCCGAGGTGCCGGTGTTCATCGCCACACCCACATCCGCCTGCGCCAGCGCCGGGGCGTCATTGGTTCCGTCACCGGTCATCGCGACGAGCCGACCGGCCTGCTGCTCCTTGCGAAGCAGCTCCAGCTTGTCCTCCGGAGTCGCTTCCGCGACAAAGTCGTCGACACCTGCCTCCGAAGCGATCTGCTTGGCGGTCAGCGGGTTGTCACCGGTCACCATGACGGTGCGGATGCCCATGGCCCGCATCTGGGCGAAGCGTTCGGCCATACCGGGTTTCACCACGTCGGAGAGTCGAATCACACCCAGCAGCCGGGCTACGGTGTCGTCGTGATCGGCCACCACCAGCGGGGTACCGCCCTCACTGGCTACCTGGTCGGCGATCTTTCGGACGGCGGCCACTGCCAGGTCGTCCTCTTGCACGCCGGAAAGGCTTGCCACCCAAGTGAACACCGCATCGGAGGCGCCCTTGCGGATCTGCCTGCCATCATCGGTGTCCAAACCGCTTATGCGAGTGGCCGCGGTGAAGGCCACGAACACACCCTCGTGCGCGCCTGCCCCACTGCCGTGCCCCGTCGCGTCGCTCGCCCCGGCGGCCAGCTGCACGATGCTGCGGCCCTCTGGGGTCTCATCGGCAAGGCTGGAGTCTCGCGCCGCCGCGGCCAGGATCTCATGCGAGATACCCGGTGCCACCAGAAATTCCGTAGCCTGACGATTGCCGAACGTTATGGTGCCGGTCTTGTCCATCAGCACGGTGTCGATGTCGCCGGCGGCCTCGACGGCGCGTCCGGACTTGGCCAGCACGTTGTGCTGCACGAGCCGGTCCATGCCCGCGATACCGATGGCCGACATCAGGGCACCGATCGTGGTGGGGATCAGACAGACCAGCAGCGCGATGAGCTTGACCGGATCCTGTTGCTCACCGCCGTAGTTGCCCATGGGACCCAGTGCGACAACCACCAGCAGGAAGATGATGGTCAACGAGGCCAACAAGATGTTGAGCGCGATCTCGTTCGGGGTCTTCTGCCGCGCAGCGCCCTCGACGAGAGCGATCATCCTGTCGACGAAGGACTCGCCGGGCGCCGCCGTGATCTGCACGACGATCCGATCCGACAGCACGGTGGTGCCGCCGGTCACCGCACACCGGTCACCACCGGATTCGCGGACCACGGGAGCTGACTCTCCCGTGATGGCCGACTCGTCAACGGTGGCAATTCCTTCCATCACGTCGCCGTCACCGGGGATGACCTGTCCCGCCTCCACGACCACACGATCTCCGGGGCGCAATGCACTCCCTGGAACTTCCTCCTCGGTCACTGTATCTTCGGCGCCACTACCCGGCAGCCCCACCAGCTTGCGGGCAACGTTGTCGCGCTTGACCTCTCGCAAGCTCGCCGCCTGGGCCTTGCCGCGCCCCTCGGCGACAGCCTCGGCCAGGTTCGCGAAGACCACCGTGAACCAAAGCCACGCGGTGATGACCCACGCGAAGATCGACGGATGCAACACCGCAAGCACAGTGGTGGACACCGATCCCACCGTGACCACGAACATCACCGGGTTGCGGGACATGTGGCGGGGGTCCAGTTTGCGCACCGCGAGGGGAAGCGCCTTGACCAACTGCGTCGGGTCGAAGACTCCGGCGCTGACGGGTGTCTTGTTGGGCTTGCTCACAGGACTGCCTCGGCGATCGGTCCCAGCGCCAGCGCCGGGAAGAAGGTGAGTGCGGTCACCAATAGCACTGTGCCGGTGTGTAGTCCGGCGAACATGGGGCCGTGTGTATGCAGGGTTCCGGCCGATACCGGCGTCTTCTGCTGAGTGGCCAAGGATCCAGCCAATGCCAAGGTGAAGATGATGGGCAGGAACCGGCCCAACAACATCGCCACGCCGAGCGAGGCCTGGAACCAGTGGCTGGTCACCGTGAGACCGCCGAAGGCGCTGCCGTTGTTGTTGGCGGCCGAGGCGTAGGCGTACAGCACTTCGGAGAAGCCGTGAATCGACTGAGGTGTGCCCGGATCACCGCTGTTGCCTTGATATCCCGTCGTCGTCGGCAGCGCCACCGAGATACCCGCGCCGATGAGCACAAGGGCCGGCATCACGAGCACGGACAGAGCGGCCATGGTGATCTGACGACGGCCGATCTTCTTGCCGAGGAATTCCGGCGTGCGGCCGACCAACAGACCGCCCACGAACACCGCGATGATGGCCAGCACCAGGATGCCGTACAGGCCGGTGCCGACACCGCCCGGTGCGATCTCACCCAGCAGCATGTTCAGAATCAGCGCCCCGCCTCCGGCCGCCGTGAAGCTGTCGTGGGCGGCATCGACTGCGCCCGTGGAGGTTCCCGTGGTAGACACCGCGAAGAGAGCCGTCGCAGGGATGCCGAGCCTGACCTCCTTGCCTTCCATCATGGCGCCCGGCGCCTGTGCGGCCATACCGCGCGGGCTGGACTCAGCCCAGGTCACGAAGGCCAGCATGCCTCCGAACAGCGTGGCCATCACCGACAGCACGGTCAGACCCTGACGCTTGTCCCCGACCATCGTCGAATAGGTGCGGGTCAAACAGACCGGGATGGTGAGGATGGCAAGGATCTCCACCACATTGCTCAACGGGGTGGGGTTCTCGAAGGGATGCGCGGAGTTGGCCCCCAGGATGCCGCCACCGTTGGTGCCGACTTCCTTGATGGCCTCTTGCGAGGCAACCGGGGCCAGGGCGATGTGCTGCGCCGTGCCGTCGAGTGCTGTCGCATTGAAGTGCGTGTACAGCGACTGAATGGTGCCCTGAGACAACAGGATGAGGGCGACCACAAAGGATAGGGGCAGGAGAATCCGTAGGCTCCCCCGCACCAGGTCGACCCAGAAGTTGCCGAGCTCACCTCCGGTTGTCGTCCGCACGATGCCACGGATCAGTGCGACCGCGACGGCAAGGCCCACCGCGGCGGAGACGAAGTTCTGCACGGCCAGGCCGACCATCTGCGTCAGATTGCTCATGGTGGTTTCCGGCGTGTACGACTGCCAGTTGGTGTTCGTGACAAAGGACACCGCGGTGTTGAACGCCACCGCGGGGCTTACTCCGCCGAGACCGCCCGAGAGCGGCAGCACACCCTGGATCCGCTGCACGAGATAGAGAAAGAGCACACTGGCGAAGGAGAACCCCAGTAGCGACAGGGCGTAACCCACCCACGTCTGCTCGGTATCCGGGTCCACCCGGCCGGCGCGATAGATGAGGCGCTCGACGAACGAGTGCTTGATGGTCGATGAGCCGCTCGCACGAAGAGAATGCGGACCCGTGAAGATGCGCGCCATGTACTCCCCCAGGGGAACGTATGCGATGGCGAGCACCAATATGACGAAGCCGATCTGAAGACCGGCCGCCAGGGCGGAATTCACCGTTAGAACCTCTCCGGGTCGAGCAGCGCGACCACCAGATACACGACCAGAGCGGCCGACAGAACGATCAGCACGATGCTGGTGATGACGCCGACGGTCATCGCGCCTGCACTCCGCGTACGACGGCGACGCACAAGGCGAAGCCCACGACCGTCAGGACCAGGTACCAGAAATCAACCACGCCAGGGATCATGATCCCCGCCAAGGGCCCTACCTGCGTTCTTTACGACCCCTTGACGCCCGTATCGGGCCTCTTGACGCGCTATTGACGGGCTTCAACCATCCGTTGACAGGCCGGGCAGAAGTACGACGAGCGGTTCATGAAGGCCTCCCGGCGCATGGTGCGTCCGCATCGCCGGCACGGCTCGCCCTCACGCCCGTATGCCTCCAAAGAGCGCTCGAAGTAGCCGGATTCGCCGTTCACGTTGACATATAAATCGTCGAACGAGGTGCCACCCTGGGCGAGTGCCAAGCGCATGACGCCTGCGGCGCTGTCGAGGACCTCGGTGAGCTTGGCGCGGCTCATGCCATCGGTGAGGCGACGGCCGTGCACCTTCGCCTGCCAGAGCGCCTCGTCGGCGTAGATGTTCCCGACACCGGACACCACGGTCTGATCCAGCAGCGCGCGCTTGATCTCGGTGTGCTTGCCACGTAGTCGGGTAACCACCGCCGACACGTCGAATCGCTCATCGAGCGGGTCGCGGGCGATATGCGCAACCGGTTCGGGAAGCTCGCTTCCGTCCACGGTGACCAGGTCGGTCACCATCCAGCCGCCGAATGTGCGCTGGTCGACGAAGCTCAGCACCGATCCGTCGTCGAGCGTCGCGGCGATACGTAGATGTTGCGGTCTGGAGATCGGTCCGATGAGCATCTGGCCACTCATCCCGAGGTGCACCACCAATGCCTGACCGTCACCCAGGGTGAGCCACAGATACTTACCCCGGCGACCGGTACCGCTAATCTGCTGTCCGGCCAGCAATCCCGTCAGCTCGATGGCGCCGCCAGCCTGCCTGCGCACGGCGCGCTCATGGTGCACGGCCGCCGCCGCGATGGTCTTGCCGACGAGGTGATGGTGCAGTCCGCGGCGGACCACCTCCACCTCGGGAAGCTCAGGCACCCACCGAGCCTGAGGTTCTTTGCGCCGGCGGCTCAGCACTGGTGATGCCGTTCCATGCCTCCGAGGCGGCCCTTTGTTCGGCCTCCTTCTTCGACCGACCGACACCGACACCGTGCGCCGTGTCATTCACCATCACCGTGGCGGTGAACTCCTTGTCATGATCGGGACCGGTCGAAGTGACCACGTAGGACGGTGCGCCCCAGCCTTTTTCCGCCGTCAGCTCCTGCAGGCTGGTCTTCCAGTCCAGGCCGGCGCCGAGCTTGGGCGCCGTCTCCAGGAGTTCACCGAACAACCTGAGCACCGCCACACGGGCGGTCTCCAGGCCGTGCTCCAGGTAGATGGCGCCGAGAATCGACTCCATGCCGTCGGCGAGAATGCTGGATTTGTCGCGGCCGCCGGTGTTCTCCTCGCCCTTGCCGAGCAGCAGATGTGCGCCCAGACCGTCAGCGGTCAGCCCTCGGGCCACACCGGCCAGGGCCTGAGTGTTGACGATGCTGGCACGCAGCTTCGCCAAATCACCCTCGGAGCGGTCCGGATGGCTGTGGTACAGCGTCTCGGTAATCGTCAGTCCGAGAACGGCATCCCCGAGGAACTCAAGCCTTTCGTTAGTGGGCAGGCCGCCGTTCTCGTAGGCATAGCTGCGATGTGTGAGCGCCAGGGTAAGCAGGTCGTCACCGATGCCCACTCCCACCGCGGCACGCAGGTCGTCGTACCGATTCTGCGGGGCGGGACTCACTGATCGTCACCGAAGTTGGCGAGTTTGGCCCAGCGTGGGTCGATCTTGTCGTGGTGATGATCGGGTTCGGCTGTGGCCAAGGCAATTCCGCAGTCGGGGCAGAGCCCAGGGCAATCGGGGCGGCACAGCGGAGCCAGCTCCAGATCCGGAACAATGGCGTCGACGATGGTCTGTTCGAGGTCGACGAGACCGTCGACGACCCGGTGCACCTCGTCTTCCTCGGTGGTGGCCTCGGTCTCACTGTTCGGGTACGCGAAGAGCTCGGTGAGGTATGCATCCGCATGACCCGTCACAGGCGCCAGGCAGCGCGAGCATTCTCCGGCGAGATCGCCGGCGATCGTTCCGGTGATGAGAACGCCCTCCGAAACCGATTCCACCCGCAGATCCATATCCACGTCCGCGCCCTCGGGAATCGCGATCAGGTCGTTGCCGATGCGCACCGGACTCGCGATGGTGCGCTCGATCTCCTGCATCGACCCGGGACGTCGCCCGAGCCCGAGGGCCAGGACATCAAGAACAAAAGGTCCCGGCATAGACCTAATGTTAACGCTGCACGTAGTCGTGGGTACCGGCACCGGTCCGCAGCTGGTGGCGCCCACGGCCCACCGAACGCAGCGTGCCGTTGAGGTAGTCCTCGAACTCGGCCAGCTTGTTGTCCACGTAGATGTCGCACTCACCGCGCAGTCGATCGGCCTCGGCATGTGCCGCGTCGATCAGCCGGGTTGACTCGGCATTGGCAGCCTGGACAACCTCGGTCTGGGCCACCAGACGCTGCTGCTCCTTGATGCCTTCCTGCACGGCCTTGTCGTAGGAGGCGTTGCCGGAATCGACCAGGCGCTCCGCTTCGGCCTTGGCGCGAGCGACGGTGCTTTCTTGCTCACGCTTGGCATTGGCGATCGTGCGAGCAGCCTCTTCCCGTGCCTCGCCAACGGTCTGTTCGGCATGGTTACGAGCCTCGGCCACCATGCGATCTGCCTGCGACTTGGCGTCGGCCAGCAGCCGGTCGGCTTCGTTGCGGGCATGCGTCAGCGTCTGCTCGGCATCGGCGTTCGACTGCCCGATCACCGTCTCGTGATGCTCCTTGGCCTCACGCAGCAGCGAATCGCGGGCGTCGAGGACGTCCTGGGCGTCATCGAGCTCTCCGGGGATGGCGTCCTTGATGTCGTCGATCAACTCGAGGACATCGCCGCGAGGCACCACGCAACCGGCGGTCATCGGAACGCCGCGCGCTTCCTCCACAATGGCGCCCAGTTCGTCGAGCGCTTCAAATACTCGGTACACGGCTACACCCTTCACGCGAGTTTCCACTGTTACCAGTGTGCCTGGTGTGACTGCTGTGACCGTGCTAGCTGACCGGTGTGTCGGCTATTTCTGCGCGGCCCGTTTTCTATTGTGCCTGGCCACGCAGTTTCCCGAGAAGTCGTTGGTGAACAGAAGGAGGTAGCAACGCCGAGACATCTCCCCCGTAGGTCGCCACCTCCTTGGCAAGCGACGACGAGACGAACGAGTATGCGGGTGCCGTAGCGACGAAAAACGTGTCGACCCCGGCGATGTGTTTGTTCATCTGCGCCATCTGGAGTTCGTATTCGAAGTCGGTGCCGGTACGCAGCCCCTTGACGATCGCCCCCAGCCCGCGCTGCCGCACGAAGTCCACAAGCAGGCCCTGCCCCGATTCGACACGCAGGTTGGGCAGATCGGCGGTGGACTCACGGATCATCTCGATGCGCTCGTCGATGGTGAACATGCCCGCTTTGTTCGGGTTGATCAGAACGGCGACGACAACCTCGTCGAACTGTGCCGCGGCTCGTTCGAACACATCCAGGTGCCCGAGGGTCACCGGATCGAACGAGCCGGGGCACACAGCTCCCGTCATACGGCCGATTTGGTGGCCGAGCGAATGCCGATACCGCTACCGATTTGCATCACGCCGATCACGATAAGCCAGATGCCGACGACGACGGCCAAGGTGAAGATCGAGCTGATCGGATACACGATGAGCACGATGCCCGCGATCGTGGAAACGATCCCACTGAAGATCTGCCAGCCCCGACCAGGCAACTCCTTGTCGCCTACTGCTGTGATGGTGCCCGCAATGCCCTGCGCGATCCAGCCGATGCCGATCCAGATGGCCAGCAGCAGAATCGAATTCAGCTCGTCCTTGAAGCACAGCACGCCGAGGATGAACGAAATCGCACCGGTGAGGAACAACAGCACACGCATTCCTGCCGATGACACCGGCAGGGTGAAGGCGAAAACGACCTGAGCCACACCGGAGATCAGCAGATAAGCGCCGAAAGCGTATGCGGCGACGAGCACGGTGATTTGAGGCCATATCAAAACCACGGCGCCAACGATTACTGCCAGCACTCCTGACACCAGAGCGGTCTTCCAGAGATGCTTGACGAGGTCCTGCCCGACACTTGTAGTCATGGCACCAAGGGTATTTCCTCGGGAACGCGGATGCTGACTTATCGGCCGCAATGGGCACAGTGCGTTACGCGCTCAACATGGTTCTGTTATCTCTCGACCGGGCAGATGAACTCAAGTTCGAAGGTGACGGGCGTGTTTAGGCAGGCCGTTGATGATACCCAGGGGCATCTCGACGGCGGTCACACACTCGACCCGATTCGAGTCAGGGCGCACGATGCCGTTGACAACAACCCGCGGGCCAGCCGCCGGGACATCGCCACACCACATGTTCACGCTCCCCCTTTACGCCATCCACTTATCCGGTTCAGACCAATTAGGCCGCCACGCTAGTTCCACCAGAAACTCCATGTTCGGGTATCGCTGATCTGACGGGCATATGCGCTCAGCGTGCCCGCGCCCTGGTCGATGTTGTCGGGACAGAACCCGTAGTGCTCGTAGCCGACGGCCACCGAAAGATCGGCCCCCGGCGGACGCGTCAGTTCCACTTCGATGGCATCGAAATCCGCCGACGTCAGCACCGCGCCAAAGCGGTCTTCCCAGGACCGAAGAACCGACGACAGCTCGGCCTCCGAAATGTCGTAGTTCACCCCGTGGGTCCAGCTCCGGGAGTTGAGGGCGTCGGCCGGACGCGTGGTGGGTACCAGAATCAGCAGCGAGCCCCGCTGCGGGTGACCGCCGGTCACGGGGAGCAACCGCTGCGGCTGCTAGGTGTGCTGCTGCAGCGTGATGGGCGCAACAGACACATCGACGGGGCGCTCGTCATCCGATGAGAGCGCTTCGGTCGGGGTCATGTCGAGCAGCGTGCGGCCGATAGGCAAACGGTGGCTGTGGATTACCTGGACGGTTACAGGGATCCCAGCTCCAGCCGGGTGCCACCGTACTTCCGGGAAGACACCTCCCAGCCATCCGGCCATACCGCCTCGGGGCCCGACGCATCGCGCTCAAGCACCACCACCGCGTCATCATTGACCCAACGGTCCGTCAGCCGCGACAGCAGAGCCGAAACCTCTTCGGCAGAAACCGAATACGGCGGATCGGCCAGCACAAGGTCGTAGGCGCGATTGGGTGATGTCGACAGGAACGTCGACACCGGAAACTGCCGCAGCTCGGCACCTGGCAGCCCTACCGCCGCGATATTGGACGAGATTACCTTCGACGCGGCGGCGTTCGACTCGACGAACGTCACATGCTCGGCGCCGCGCGAGAGCGCCTCCAGCCCCAGCGCACCGGAACCGGCGAACAGATCGAGCACTACGATCCCCTCGAAGTCCAGGCGCGCCTCCAGCATGCTGAACAACGCCTCGCGCACCCGATCCGTCGTGGGACGGGTTCCCTTCGGCGGCACCGCGATGCGGCGCCCTCCCGCAGCACCGGCGATGATCCGGGTCAGCTGATCACCACCAGCAAATCTCCGCCCTCAACCTGAGCGGTCTCGGTCAGCGCCACCCGTGCGATGGTGCCCGCCTTGGGCGCCGTGATAGAGGCTTCCATCTTCATGGCCTCGATCGTTCCGATGGTCTCCCCCGCCGAAACCTCCTGGCCGGAAACCACGTTCAGGGTCACCACGCCGGCGAAGGGTGCGGGCACATGATCGGCGTTCGTCCGGTCGGCCTTCTCCGCACTGGCCACCGCGCTCTCGATGCTTCTGTCGCGTACCTGCACCGGACGCAGCTGTCCGTTGAGGATGCACATCACCGTGCGCATCCCGTGCTCGTCGGCATCGGAGATAGCTTCCAGACCAATGAGCAGCTCGACACCCTTCTCCAACTTGACGCGATGCTCCTCGCCGTACCGCAGACCGTAGAAGAACTGGTTAGCCGAAAGGCGTGACGTGTCGCCATATTGCTCACGGTGCGCGAGGAATTCCTTGGTGGGCCCGGGGAACAACAGTCGGTTCAGCGCTGCCCGCCGGGTCGTGCTGTCGCCGTCGAGCTGAGCTTGGTCTTCGGCGGTGAGTGCAACCTCCGCACGAGCCGGCCCACGTCCTTCGAGCGCACGAGTCCGGAACGGCTCGGGCCAGCCACCCGGCGGATCACCGAGTTCGCCGCGCAGGAATCCGATCACCGACTCCGGAATATCGAAACGTCCTGGTTCCGAAGCGAATTCGTCGGCGCTCACACCGGTTCCCACCAATGCCAGCGCGAGATCGCCCACCACCTTCGACGACGGCGTTACCTTGACCAAGCGGCCAAGCATCCGGTCCGCGGCGGCGTAACGTCCCTCGATCTCCTCGAACTGATCTCCCAGGCCCAGCGCGATGGCCTGCTGGCGCAGGTTCGAGAGCTGGCCACCAGGGATCTCATGCGTGTACACGCGCCCGGTCGGCGACGGAAGCCCGGATTCGAAGGGGGCGTACACCTTTCGCAGTGCCTCCCAATATGGCTCTAGGTCGCACACGGCAGTCCGCGACACACCCGTGTCGTATTCGCTATGTGCGGCCGCGGCCACAATCGCCGACAGCGAGGGCTGGCTGGTGGTACCGGCCATCGGTGCCGCGGCACCGTCCACCGCGTCGGCGCCGGCCTGCCAGGCCGCCAGGTAGGTGGCCAACTGTCCACCCGCGGTGTCATGCGTATGCACGTGCACTGGCAGATCGAATTGAGAGCGCAGCGCCGTTACCAGAGTTGCCGCGGCGGGCGGGCGCAGTAGACCCGCCATGTCCTTGATGGCCAGCACGTGCGCACCCGCGTCGACGATCTGCTCGGCGAGCTTCAGGTAGTAGTCGAGCGTGTAGAGGTTCTCACCGGGGTTGGACAGATCGCCGGTGTAACACATCGCCACCTCGGCCACCGATGTGCCGACCTCACGCACCGCATCGATCGCCGGACGCATGGCCTCGATGTTGTTGAGTGCATCGAAGATTCGGTAGATGTCCACACCGGTGGCGGTGGCCTCGCGAACGAAAGCCTTGGTCACCGTTTCCGGATACGGCGTGTACCCCACTGTGTTCCGTCCGCGCAGCAGCATCTGCAGGCAGATATTCGGGACGGCCTCACGCAGGTCGGCCAGTCGCTCCCACGGATCTTCCTTCAGGAAGCGAAGTGCCACATCGTATGTCGCACCGCCCCAGGCTTCGATCGAGAGTAGCTCCGGCGTCAACCGCGCCACGTACGGCGCGACCGCCAGCAGACCGGTGGTGCGCAGCCGGGTGGCCAGCAGCGACTGATGGGCATCACGGAACGTGGTGTCGGTCAGACCGACCGCCTTCTGTTCGCGCAGCGCCTTGGCGAAACCCTCCGGCCCGAGTTCCAACAACCGCTGACGCGACCCGTTCGGGGGCGGTACCGACAGATCGATCGCGGGCAGCTTGTCGTGCGGGTACACCGTGGAGGGCTTGGCACCGTGCGGCTTGTTGACGGTGACATCGGCCAGGTAGTTCAGGATCTTCGTGCCACGGTCCGCCGAGGATCGCGCCGTCAGTAGCTGCGGACGTTCCTCGATGAATGAGGTGGTGACGTGCCCAGCACGGAAATCCGGGTCGTCCAGAACCGCCTGTAGGAAAGGGATATTGGTGGCGACGCCGCGGATGCGGAACTCGGCGACCGCGCGACGGGCACGCGCCACCGCGGTCTGGAAGTCCCGCCCACGACAGGTCAACTTCACCAGCATCGAGTCGAAGTGCGCGCCTACCTCGGCGCCGAGGGTGGTACCACCGTCGAGGCGGATACCTGCACCACCGGGGCTGCGGTACGCGGTGATGCGACCGGTGTCGGGACGGAAGCCGTTGGCGGGATCCTCGGTGGTGATCCGGCATTGCAGGGCCGCACCGCGCGGTGTAATCGAATCCTGTTTCAAGCCAAGATCGTCGAGTGTTTCACCGGAGGCGATGCGCAGCTGGCTCGCCACCAGGTCCACATCGGTGATCTCCTCGGTGACGGTGTGCTCCACCTGGATTCGCGGATTCATCTCGATGAAGACGTGGTGACCGCGCTCGTCGAGCAGGAACTCGACGGTGCCCGCGCAGCTGTAGCCGATATGACGGGCGAAAGCGACAGCATCCGAACAGATCTTCTCGCGCAGCTCGGCGGGAAGGTTGGGCGCAGGGGCCAGCTCGATGACCTTCTGGTGCCGCCGCTGCACACTACAGTCGCGCTCGTAGAGGTGGATGACGTTTCCGGCGGTGTCCGCGAGGATCTGCACCTCGATATGCCGGGGGTTGATGACGGCCTGCTCCAGAAAGACCGTCGGGTCACCGAACGCCGACTCGGCCTCGCGGCTGGCCGCCTCGATCGACTCACGCAGCTGCTCGCGCTCGGCGACGCGGCGCATGCCGCGACCGCCGCCACCGGCCACTGCCTTGACGAATACCGGGAACTGCATGGACTCGGAGGCGGTCAGCAGGTCATCGACAGAAGCCGAGGGCTCCGACGATGCCAACACCGGCAGGCCCGCCTCACGCGCGGCGGCGATAGCGCGGGCCTTGTTGCCGGTCAGCTCCAGGACATCGGCAGGCGGTCCGACAAAGGTGATACCGGCCGTGGCGCATGCCGCGGCCAGGTCGGGATTCTCGGACAGGAATCCATAACCCGGGTAGATCGCATCGACACCGGCGTTCTTGGCCGCGTTGACGACCTCGGAAACCGACAGATAGGCGCGGACCGGATGGCCCTTCTCCCCGATCTGATAGGCCTCATCGGCCTTCAGCCGATGACCCGAGTTGCGGTCTTCATATGGGTAGACAGCGACGGTTTCGGCACCTAGTTCGTAGGCGGCGCGAAATGCCCGGATCGCAATCTCACCGCGGTTGGCGACAAGAACCTTCGAGAACATAGTCACTGACCGTACCGTGAGGATTCAGCGAACGCGCGTCCGCTGAACTTCACAAATCGGTTCAGACGATTGTGATCCAGTAATCCCAGAATCGCTCGACGATCGCCAGGATCACCCCGGCGAACCAGAACGCCACCAGCGACCATCGCCACTGGTACAGAATTCGGGTCCAGCGCCGAGATCCCAATGGCCGCAGGGCAATCGAAGCACTGACGACAAACAGCGGAATCGTCACCGACCAGACCACCATGCAATACGGGCACAACGCACCGATCCGGTACAGGCTCTGGAAGATCAACCAGTGGACGAAGAGCACACCCAATAGGCTGCCGACGGCCAGAGCACTCCAGTACCAGCGCGGCAGCTCCACCTTGGCGACCGACAGCACGCCCGTCACCAAGACCACCGTGAAAGCCAGGATGCCGATGAGCGAATTGGGGAATCCGAAAGCCGAGGCCTGCGCGGTCGTCATCACTGAACCGCAGGAGATGATCGGGTTCAGGCTGCACGACGGCACATACGTGGGATCGATCAGGATCTCGATCTTCTCGATGGTCAGGGCCAGCGCGGCGGCAAGTCCGGCCACCCCCGCGGCGAGCACATACCAGGCGGTCGAGCGGCGAAGCATCATTGCAGGCCCGGAACCGGTCCGGTGATATCCGTGACGGCCTTGACCAAGTCAGCCGGGCCGGTGTTCTTCCCGAGCTCCCAGTCCTTGCCGTTGATCCGGATCGTGGGTGTGGCCTGGATGTTGAGCTTCGGACCGAGCTCCTTGACCATGTTGATGTACTTCTTGTCTTTGATGCACTTGGACACCGCATCGGAGGCGCCCACGCCCTTGGCCTGCTCGATCAGCCACGTGTCGTCGTGCCAGGTCTTGGAGTTGACCTCATCGGGCTGTTTGCTCGGGTCGTAGAGCACCGCGTGGAACTTGAGGAACAGGTCGGTGGACTGGTCGGCCACGCAGTAGGCCGCCGCCGATGCGCGGGACGAGTAGTCGCGTTTGAGCCTGGGCACGTCCAAAATGCCGACCATGTCGTAGTCGGCGCGCACCGCGCCGGTGTCGATGAGCTTCTTGACGGTGGGCCCGAATTCCTGCTCGAACATGGCGCAGGCCGGGCAGATCGGATCCTCGATCAACGTCAGGACCACCTTGGGCTCGGTAGTTCCCTCTTTGGTGATCAGATTGGCCGGGCCGGGGGTGACCACCTCGATCGCCTTGACCTCGCCCGCGGGCGGTGCGGGCGGCCCGGGGTCCTTCTTGTTCTTGACGACGATGAAACCGACCAGCCCCGCGGCGAACAGCACGACGACCGCCGTCAACGCAATTTGGATCAGTTGGCTTCGGCGCTGCTCCGCCTTCTTGAGGTCGTAGCTAGGAGGTTGCTTCGGTTTGGCCACGCGAACAGCCTACCGGGCAGAATGAGCGAGACAGGTGTGCGCGCAGCGCCGACGTGAGCTCGTGCACCGCGGCCGCCGGGGCACCACGCAGCCGGGCCATGTTGTAGAAGCCGTGAATCAGCGAGCCCTGTACGCGCAGGTCCACCGGCACTCCGGCGGCGCGCAGCTTCTCGGCGTACTCGTTGCCCTCGTCGCGCAACGGGTCGAATCCAGCCGTCGTGATCAGCGCGGGGGGCAACCCCGATAGGTCTGCGGCCAAAATTGGTGACACTTGGGGGTCCGCCTTGTCGACGCTGGACCCATCCAGATAGTGACCTTCGAACATGTCCATGGCCGCCTTGGTGAGGAAGAAGCCCTCGGCGAAGAAATCGCGCGATGGCCTGCGCACGGTGAAGTCGACGGCCGGATAGATCAGGAATTGCAGCAGTGGCAGCTGAGCTCCGGTATCCCTTGCCTGCTGCGAGACGACTGCGGCCAGGTTGCCACCCGCGCTGTCGCCACCGACGGCGACCCGGTCGGGCGCGGCACCGAATTCGGCAGCATGCTCGACAACCCACAGGTACGCGGCCAGGCAGTCCTCGGCCGCCGCGGGCGCCTTGTGTTCCGGGGCCAGCCGATAGTCCACCGCCAGCACTGAAACACCGGCGTCGCGGCTGGTCTGCCGACACGCCTGATCGTGTGTTTCCAGATCGCCGATTACCCAGCCTCCGCCGTGGAAGAACACCAGGACCGCACCCGTGTCCTGGACGACCGGCCGGTAATGCCGAACCGGGATCGGGCCGGCAGGCCCGGGAATGGAGAAGTTGCGCACCTGCGCAACCGGGGTGCTGAACGACAACAGCGCCGACTGCTTGCTGATGTTGGCGCGACTAGCCTCAACGTCGTCGCCCCTCGTGATCTCCCCTTCGCCCAGCAACTCCATACCGCGCAACAGCAGCTGGGTCGACGGGTCAAGAATGTTGCCGTCGATGATCACCTGACGACCGGCCAAGGCCCGTCGCACTGCGATGGGAATATGCGGTGTCACGGCGGTGCTGGCACGCAGGACAAGGTCACGGAAAGCGATCACCACCTCACCGTAGCGAGAACTCCTCGGCGCCGGTATAGATACCGGCATCCCCCTTCCTTTCACGTGTCGCCGCGACAACCGCGACTAGACGATCTCCTGGCGCGCGGTGCCTACAAGGGTCCGTTCTCCACGGTTTCTTCTGGCGAGCACATCTCATGTCACAACCAGGACACGTCGGTGACACTCACGAAGGCGGCAACGGTCGCCGAGAGGGTCCGGAAATCCGCAAATATCTCTGTTATACAAGCACGTCCGATAGCACTGGGTCACCGGGCAGGCAGCACCGGTGGATATCGACGGCCAGCGATGACGGCCCCGGTCACGACGCGTGAAGCGACTTGACCGAACAATTAATCGCCCGCGCCGCGAAATCTGCCGCCTGGTCGGTCATCCCAATATCGGGGTACGAGTTGTGCGCATCGCTGTCACTGCCGTCCGGCGAGCAGATCGGGTCTTGAGGGACACACATTTCAACGGTTCTGCCTGCGTAGCGATGGTCGACGGTAATGGGCGGAACATCGACACCGATCTTCTGCACGACGCGACTGGACGGCTTGCCGAACAACGCCACAGCCACGACATTGTCGGACTTATCAGCAGGTATTTTCCTGCTTGTGGTGTACGCGATAACGGCCGCCCCCTGGGAGAAACCACCCAACACGACCTTGGTCTCAGGGCAACGCACAGACAATTCGTTGATGCGATTGCTGGCATCGACAACTCCGTCTGCCATCGTCTCTACCTCAACTGACGCCGGATACGCCACGGGGTAAACCTCAACGGACTTGCCGTCAGTGCGTGCACGCAACGCGTCGACGAACGCCTCTCCGGTTCTTCCGATGCCTACCGGCTCAGCGGTGCCCCGCGCGAAAACAACTTCGACATCAGGACATGCCGATCCAGCTATCGCATAGGGAACACCCACCGGCGAACCTACTGCTGCAATAACGGTGACCGAAGCAAATAGCCAACCCGGCAGAACTTTCGCCATCAAGAACCTCCATATTACTTCCAGGGCTTCCCATCCTGTGTATCACAGGATGAGTTACCCAGGGCAAGTCCGGGCTGCATCCTTGATCACCTTGAGCGATTGCTCGTCGATCGAAAGGTGATATCCACGAACAACTTCCGTGAACTGCATGGAGTATTGGCACCAAAACGCCCTGTTTGGAGGCATCCAGCCGGAAGGCGCCTGGTCCCCTTTGTCTTTGTTCGCTCTCCCTTGCACCGCGATCAGGTTGGCGGGATCGTTGGCAAAGCGCCAGCGCATCGCCGGCTGCCATTCGCGCGCACCCATGTCCCACGCGTAGGCCAAAGGCACGATGTGGTCGACCTGAACCAAATCCCCGCTTTTCGGTCCACGAACAAACGCAATCTGTGCACCGGTGTAGGGATCGTGAAGGAGGCCGGCACCAACCGCATTCGGACATCTGCGCGTATACACAAAGGTCTTGTCGATCAAATCGCGATTCAGGATGTCGTTACGTGTGTCGCAGCCGTTGTGACCGCTGGGCGCATCCGTGTCATCGGACCAGGCATCACCGAACTCACTGCGCTGATAGTCGCTGCTCCGTGTCCGCTTAGGCACCACGGTCACTCCGGCCAGCGGGTCTTGCCCAGGAGCAAGAGTGGGAATGTTTGCTTGTCCGGCAAGGACATTGGCACGTTGCAACCAATATCGACTCGTCGCCTGGTATGCCACCACCACCGCGATCGCCACGGCAATAGCGAGGATGAGGATGGTGCGATTCCTCACGATTTGTCCAGATACTCGATCTGATCGGTAATCAGGAAACGTCGCGCCATGGCTGCCAGGGCGGGTCGCTGCGTCAACGCAGGGTCGTCGGCACAGGCCCGCATCGCCATATCCCTTGCGGTCTCGATCATGTCGCGATGATCAATAAGGGAAAGCAGCCGCAGGTTCACCGCACGACCGGATTGGTCACGTCCCAGGACATCGCCCTCGCGCCGCTCCTTCAGATCCAACTCCGCCAAGGCGAATCCATCGATAGTGTCCTGCACCGCGCGTAGCCTTCTTCCGGCCGAACCTCCTGGGCTGCAGGGGCTTACCAATAGGCACAAGCCCTTGTTGCCCCCACGCCCCACGCGGCCGCGCAACTGGTGCAGCTGACTGATGCCAAACCTGTCGGCATCCATGATCAGCATCACCGTCGCATTGGGGACATCGACCCCGACTTCGATCACGGTGGTACACACCAGAACGTCAATATCGCCCGCGTTGAACGCGGTCATGACCGCATCCTTCTGCTCCGACGGCAGCCGGCCATGCAGCAGCCCGATGCGCAACCCCGGGAGCAGCGAACCGCGAATGGTCTCGTACAACTCGATGACGGGCACCGGCTGCGGACGCTTCTCCTCCGAGTCCTCGGGCCCGGAGTCCTTGTCGTCAGCATCGATTCGGGAGGCCACCACATAGGCCTGTCTGCCGGCGGCCACCTCCTCGGCGATCCGCTCCCAGCCGCGTGCGAGCCAGCCCGGTTTCTCGCGGGTGAACACCGCCGTCGTGGTGATGGGCTGGCGGCCTCGCGGAAGCTCCCGCAGCGTCGAGGTCTCCAGGTCGCCGAACACTGTCAGAGCCACCGTGCGCGGGATAGGGGTGGCTGTCATGACCAGTAGGTGCGGAACGATCCCCTCGGGAGCCTTGGCGCGCAGTCGATCTCGCTGCTCGACGCCGAACCGGTGCTGCTCGTCGACCACCACGAGACCGAGATTATAAAAATCCACCGAGTCCTGTAACAGGGCGTGGGTTCCGATCACGATGCCCGCGAGCCCGGTTGCCACGTCGGCCTTGATCTGTTTCTTGACCGCCGGTGACATCGATCCGGTGAGCAGCGCGATGCTGGTCACGTCGTCCGGAGCACCCAATTCCCCTGCAGTGGAGAGAGATCCGAGCATCGCGCGCAGCGAACGGGCGTGTTGGACGGCCAATACCTCGGTGGGGGCCAGCAGGGCACACTGATATCCGGCGTCGATCGCCTGCATCATCGCCAGCAGCGCGACGACCGTCTTACCGGAACCCACCTCACCCTGCAGCAGCCGGTTCATCGGCTTGACACCGCCGAGATCAGCGCTGATCTCGGCGACCACCTGCTGCTGCCCCTCGGTGAGCCCGAAAGGCAACTGACTCAACAGATCCGTACGCAGCTTGCCCTCGGTGAGCGGCATCGGCGGACCCGCTGATCCGACATCGCTACCGCGCCGCATGGCCAGTGCGAGCTGCAGACCCAGCGCCTCGTCGAACGCTAAACGCCTGCGCGCCTGTTTCTGTTCGGAGGCATCCTCCGACATGTGAATCTTGCGCAACGCTTCGTCGAGGGGCATCAGGTTGTACTCGTCCAGCACGGCCTCCGGCAGCGCCTCGGGCACCGGGTCCAACTGGGTGAGCACCTGATCGATGCACCGGTAGATGTCCCAGCTCTCCAGGTTCTTGGTGGCGGGGTAGATCGGAAAAACATTGCGCTGGAATGCCGAAATGGCCGTGCAAGCGTCACGTGCCGCTCCGGCGATACCGCGCAATGCGGTGCTCCCCCGGGTTGTCGTGCTCTCGCCGAGCGCCGTTTCCAGCACCAGGTAGTCCGGATGCGTCAGCTGGGGCTTACCGCGGAATTCTCCGACCGCTCCCGAAAGCATGACCCGATTGCCCACCTCCAAATCGCGTTTCACCTTGTGCGGGTGAAAGAAGGTGGCCTGCACGGCATGTGGGGCGCTGCCCAAGGTGACAGAGAGAAACTGGCCCTTGCGGTTGCGCATGCTCTTGAGTTCAGCGGAGGTGATGAACCCCACCAGGGTGGTGTGTTCGCCCGGCTTGGCGCGTTCCCCGTCCTGCTCGTCGCGCAGGCTGAAGTCGGTGCTGTACCGGCGCGGGTAGTGGTGCAGGAGGTCCTCGACCGTCAGTAGACCGAATTCGGCGTCCAGAACATCGGATGCCTTGTGACCCAATACATGATCCAGGCGGTCGGATAGTTCAGCCACTGTGTTCCGTCACTCCACGCCGACATGAACGACGTCGGTGTGCTGCCCGGTGCGATAGATCATCACCTCGACGCCGCCGTGGTGCGACCGCGTGTGCTCGACCAACGCCTCGGCAAGAGACTCGTCCACCTTGTCCGACAGCAGCACCGTTACCAGCTCGCCACCGGAGGACAACATGATGCTCACCAAAGCCTTGGTGGCATTGGCGACGTCATGGCTGAGCACCAGCACCTCGTCGCCGATGATGCCCATCGCGTCCCCTGGCTCACAGGTGCCCGACCAGGTGAGGGCCCGCTCTGTGGCCACCCGCACCAACCCGAATCGGGTGGCACCCGCCGCCCGCGCCATGGTGTAACTGTCGTCGACCGCCATGCGCTCCGGATCGTGCACTGCCAGGGCCGCCAGGCCCTGCGCCATGGAGACCGAGGGCAGCGGGATCACCGTGATCCCCCAACCGCGGGCGGCTGCGCAGACTGCCACCAGCTCCTCGGCCACCATCAATCCGTTGGGCAGCACCATGATCTGGTGCGCGCCGCTGTCTACCACCGCATCCAGTAGGCGTTTCGCACTCGCGGGTGGTTCATCGACGCGCAGCACCTGGGCGCCCTCGCTGGAGAACAGTGTGGCCGCGCCGTCACCCTCTGCCAGTGCCAGCACCCGGCGATGCCGGTGCCGTCCGTCGTGATGTACCCCACCCACATCACCGCGCAGCGAAGAGATCTGGATCGACTGCGGGACGCCGAACTTCATCCCTGCCTCGATGGCCGCCCCGGCATCGTTGACGTGTGCGTGTACCGAGTACCCCATCGAACCGTCCCCGGCGATCGCGATGGAGTCGCCCATCGCATCGAGTTGGGTGCGCAGATCGGCGATTTGCAGCTCGTCACACCCGTGCAACAGGTACATGACCTCGAACTCCGGCGAGAGCTCGCGGGGTGGATCCAGGTTCAGTCCGCCCGAACCACGCCCCGGCCCGGCCACCCACACCTGTGAGGGCGCGTGCTTCGGCGGCGACGGGCTGTACTCACGCCGACTGGGCTGCTCTCCGGACACCACCGACACCAAGGCGTCGAGGATGACGACGAGACCGCGCGCTCCGGCATCGACCACACCGTTGTCGGCGAGCACGTCGAGCTGCTTGGGCGTCTTCTCCAGGGCGGCCACGGCGGCATCGGCAGCGGTGATGACGAGTACCGGCAGATTGTCGGCCTGCGCACCGTCGACGACGCGGTCGGCCGCCTCGGCGGCCGCGGCGAGTACCGAGACGATGGTGCCCTCGACCGGAGTGCTCATCGAGGCGATGACGAACTGCGATGCCTGTCGCAACGCGCGGCACACCACCTCGGCGCCGATGGTGTCCTGGTCATCGGCCGCGTCGGCGATGCCGCGCACGATCTGAGACAGGATCACCCCCGAGTTCCCCCGGGCGCCGTGCACCGCCCCACGCGCCAAAGCCGCGGCGACCTGCGCGACCGTGGCACCCTCACCCAGGGCCTCGGCGGCATTGACCGCCGAACGCATGGTGAACAGCATGTTGGTGCCGGTATCGGCGTCGGCCACCGGGAAAACGTTCAGCCGGTTGATCTCGTCGCTGCGAGCGATCAGCCCCTCGACGGAGGCGTGCGCCCAATCGAGCAGCGCAGCGCTGTCCAATACCGAGAGCTGCATGCGGGAAAGCCTATCTACCGAAGCCGACACAGCCCATTTTGGTGTTCACAGGCCGGTCAAGCTATCCTTGCAGGGTTGTGGGCCACCCTGAACAGGTCGTTGGCCGGAATCGCGAGTTTGAGGAGTTTCACTATGGCTGCCGTCTGCGACGTGTGCGGCAAGGGACCCGGCTTCGGCAAGTCGGTTTCGCACTCGCACCGGCGTACCAACCGTCGCTGGAACCCGAACATCCAGACGGTCCACGCCGTCACCTCCCCCGGTGGCAACAAGCAGCGCGTCAACGCCTGCACCTCCTGCATCAAAGCCGGCAAGGTCGTCCGCGGCGCCTGATAGCGTCCGTGACCTGCCGTGACTTCTGATTACGTCGCCGTTCACAACGGCGTTCTGCACGTCACCATCGCCACTGCGGCGGCCGGTACCTCACTGGACTTCGCCGGCCTCGACGCCGCCGTGCCGGTACTGCGCGCTCTGCCTGCCGAGGTCGGTGCGATCTTGCTGACCAGCAGCGGAGCCAACTTCTGCGCCGGTGGCAATGTGCGCGACTTCGCCGGTGCCGAGGACCGGGCGGCCAAGCTCGACGATCTCGCCGGTCGCCTGCATGATTTCGTGCGTGCGGTCAGCGCCGCCGATCGCCCGGTAGTGGCCTCCGTGCACGGTTGGGCCGCCGGCGGCGGACTGAGCCTGGTGCTGCTGGCCGATATCGCGATCGGTGGCGAGTCGACCAAGCTGCGTGCCGCGTACCCCGGTATCGGGTACTCCTCGGACGGCGGCATGTCCTGGGCGCTGCCCCGCGTCGTCGGCAAGGCCCGCGCCGCCGACATTCTGCTAACAGATCGCGTAGTCGAGGCCCCCGAGGCACTATCCATCGGACTACTGAGTCGCGTGGTTGCCGACGCTGAGGTACAGGTGACCGCGGTGTCCATCGCCGAGAAACTGGCCGCCGGTCCGCGCGAGGCCCAGAACCGCATTAGTCGCCTGCTGCGCCTGAGCACTGACAACACCCTCAACGCACAACTGGACTTGGAGCAGGCCAGTATCGCCGAGGCGTCGGTCAGCCCGACCGGTATCGAGGGTGTCGACGCCTTCGTAGGCAAGCGCAAGCCCGTCTGGCCCTGAACTAACGCGGCGCAGACTGAGCCGCGACGGACGCAACCGGACGTGTGATAGCTTCGTGGCGTTTATTGGGCAAATCGCGGGTGGAGGGGCGGGATTTGGGGTATTCACAAGCCGAGGAGCGTCACGCAGCGAAGGTAGGCGCCCTGAATAGCGATGACCTCGCCCATGGGGTTGTCGACGCAGCTCCGACTGTTTTCCACGTCGACCTTCCGCCGGTGGTCTACTTGCCTTGTGCGGAAAAGGTAAACGACCCGGCGTGCGCCCGAGTTGATATGCGTCAGACTCGAGACGGCCGGACGGCATTGCTCGTGTATTCGGATATCGACCGGTTGCGCCATTGTTGTGGGGATGACCAAGCATGGATCTCCATAGCGACTGCCGATCTATCCCAGCTGCAAGACGCCCACCCCTTTCACCTTCTGATGCTCGATGTTTCCATTCCCAACGAACTTCGAAGGGGACATTGATGACACTCCACGTCGACCACGACTCGTTGGACATGATTTCTAATTCCCTGTCCGACGCCGGCAAGGACCTCGACAGCGTAAGCGGGTCCTCACCGGATTCGGTTGACGGTGGGCTCGGTGCACCTGCCATTCTCGGAATTCTCGGAAGAATCGTCGACAACGCCGGTCAGCTTGTCGTCGCAGTCACGGCGGCTGGCGCTGCGGTTGCCGCAGCCAACTCCAACTACCGCACTCTCGACGAGGCCGCAGCAGAGCCACTGAATCAAATCAACTGGCAGGGATGATCACATGCCCATCGACACGAAAATCGAAGGCAGCCCAGAGGAAGTCCGCACCGCCGCGGTGTGGCTCCGCGACACACTGGGCGGGCATATCTCGAATGCAGTGGATCAGATCGTCAACGCCCGGAATGCGGCACGTGCGGGCTGGCAGGGCGATAGCGGCGATGCCTTCGCCGCAAGAATGGCAAGCGGGTCAGCCAAGGCCGACGGACTGGAAACCGCCGCCAGAGATAGCGCACGAGCATTCGACAATTACGCCGCCGAGATACAGCAAGCGCAATCCGACATGCAACGAGTTCGTGACGACGCGACCGCTGCGGGATTGACCCTGAACGACTTTTTCATTCAAGAGCCTGGACCAGCCCCGCCTGCCCCGGGCTCACCGCCATCGGGAGAGGCGGCGACACCCCAGGCTGTCTGCGCATACAGCGACGCAGTCGCTGCATCAGATCGTCACGCCAAACTTGTGGAAGCCTACAACACCGCGATGACGAATGCCGAGTTCGCTCGCAAGATCGAAAAACTGGCCACCGATACCTTGAACAATGTGTGGGCGGATATCACAAGCAAGTGGTTCTTCGTCGTAGGCGACCTGATCAATGGTGCAGCCGGCACACTCGCCGCCGCCTATTCCTCCACACTATTGAGACACTCGCAGTTCCTTGCCGATGAATCGGCAAGATTTCTGGACTTAGCGAGGAATGCACCTCCGGGCACCGCTGCCGCAACGATGTATCAAGATGTCTACATGTCTAGAGCCTTAGCCGCCGACGACATCGCGAGGGCGGGAACGAGCGTGGAAGTACGCGCGGATCGCATCGGCATGAAGGCTGGCGGAGCACTAGCGGTGGGCGGCGTCGTGTACGACATCGCCCATGGCAAAGACGTTGAACAGGCTATCGTTTCGGGCGGGGTCGGCTTCGGCGCTTCCGTGCTAGCGGGGGCAGCGATCGGTACCGCAATTCCAGTGCCAATCGTGGGAACAGCCGCCGGCGCTGTGGGCGGAGCAGTCGTCGGAATATTTACATCCGGCGCGGTCGATTCGCTGTACCAGAACGGCATCGTCGGAATCGGCGACGCAATCGGCGACGGAGCCGACGCAGTCGCGGACACAGGAAAAGCCATCGGCGGGCTGGCTAAAGGCGCATGGGATGCAGTCTTTTGAACATCCCGTCCTACGGGACAGTGTGAGGTTCTATCTCGCGATGGCAGTATTGATCGCCCTCGCGACGGTCTCGATCCTGGCGGGTATTGCAGCCACACAAGCAGGCAACGATGCGGTGTTCAGATACTGTCTGCTGTTCGCCCTGCTGATCATCTTCGTGATTGCATATGGCGTAGTCGGTCGATTCCGGCGCGTGGAACTTTCGACCGAGATTCGGACAGTAGAGCGAGGCGGCATTTCAGGGACGGAAATCCGCCATTCAACCTGGCAGTTTATGATTCTCGTTGCAGTGGCCATGTGTTCAACGATCTTTTGTGCCGTGGCTGCCGCCGAGATGTTCGCCCGCCAGCATGAGGGATTCCCGGGCGGTGCGGTTCTGCCGGGCATGCTCGGTCTCGGGTTCGCGTCATTCGGAGCGTCAGTGGCCTTCAGGCGCATCCGCCGCGGCGGAGTAGTGCTCTCCGATCAAGGCATCGCGCAACGCGGGTGGAGCTTTCAATCATCCTTAGAATGGCCTAGTGTCGCGGGCATAAAATCGGCGTTCAACGGTCATCCAGTAATCCTGATATTCGGCTATGCCAACTCACGTTGGGATCGCCGATATACCACGCGAATTTGGCGGATAGATCGACTTCCACCAGTACCGATGATCGAAATTGATTGCCGGAAATTCGACATCGATCCCACAGCGGTCTACAGATACATACAAACCTACATAGAATTTCCGGAGACGCGCAGCGAACTTGGCACCGAAGCTTCCTTGACCCGAGCACGACATTCATACATCTGTACCTGACTCCGAACGCACCGAAACTTACCTATTCAGCACATCGATTCGCCGCACTCGGCAAAAACGAACAGCTGGCTTGACCGAGCAGCTTCTTTCGAATCCAGTTCACAACCCACGGGATCGCCATCATGTCCGCGGTGACATGCTCCCCGGGCAGAGGCCAGTAGTCGACCTCGGCGCCGTTGGCGCGCCATGCGTCGCGCAGCGCAATCGCTCCCTCTTCGGGGATAAACAGATCGCCAACCGCCTTGCTGCGCGAACCGTGGTACAGCAACACCGGCATGGTCGGTGTGAGCGCGCCCGGCCGGTTGGCGGAGATCACGTGGCGTCCCAGCTCCGATTCGAAGGGCCGCTCGATCGCCGAGAGCAAGTCCAGGTCGAATCGCAGCAGCCCGGCCGCGGCCAGCGGGGGCTGCGGCATGTCCTTGGCCCGGATCGCGCAGTAGAGCGCGAAGTCGCCGAATATCTGCACCAGTTCCGGGAACTCGCGGGCCTGGCCAATGGTGGCGGCCGCGAACAGACCCGCGCCCAGACCGCGGTTCATGCTGCCGTACAGCAGGGCGTAGTCCGTGGGCGTTCCTCCTGCTGCCGCAGCCGCGATACGCAGCTCGGGTGCGTACGTCGGCTGCAACTGGGCCGCCCACACGGTGGCGATGGCTCCACCGCTGTAGCCGTGCATGACGATCGGTGAGTCGGCGAGATCGGGCCGCTCGGAGAGCATTCCGCGCACCGAGTCCAGCACCGCGTGCCCTGCCATCTTTCCGGCCGCATACGACATCCGCGGGCCTTCGTGATCCGGAAACAGCACGGCATAGTTCTGTGCGGACAGGAACGGAAACATCGGCGGATTGTCCCGGTACCACAGGTGGGACAAGCGATAGGACGGCGTGAACTTCAGTCCCAGAGAGTTGATGGCCTGGTTGCGCACCACCACCGGGCGTGAGCCGGGCCCATGCCACGGACGCTCCGGCTCGATCAACGCCGCCGTCACCGGGACGGCATTGCCCGCGGTATCGGTGGAGCGCACCATGATCCGCTGCATGGTCGCCCTACGCAGCGGCAGCCTGGGCGACACCCGATCGGCCCGGACCACTTCCCCAGGCGCCAGCAAGCTCAGATCGCCTGGATCGCTGTAGAAGTGGTCACCGGTGATCGGAGTCGGCAAGATGGCCGAGTACGGGTCTGCCCGCTGCTCCGCCGAGAGCCGACGGGCAGCCCATTCGTTGAGCCGGTCCACCACGGCCGGTGTGCGCAGGGCGGTACCGCCCGTCGCCACAGCGGCCGTGACACCACCCAGGGCCGCCAACGCGCCCGTCGACCAACGCATTACGGCAGCCGCCAGTCGATCGGCTGGGCACCCAGCTCGGCGAGCAACTCGTTGGCGCGACTGAAGGGCTTGGAGCCGAAAAATCCACGCGAGGCAGACAAGGGCGACGGATGCACCGATTCGATGGTCGGCACACCGGGTCCCAGCATCGGCTTGAGGGTCGACGCGTCACGTCCCCACAGAATGGCGACTAGCGGGGTACCTCGCGCGACAAGCGCCTTGATCGCGCATTCGGTCACGATCTCCCAGCCCTTGCCCCGATGCGAGGCCGGATTGCTCGGCCGCACGGTCAGCACTCTGTTCAGGAGCATCACCCCCTGCTGCGACCACGGCGTCAGATCACCGTTGGCGGGCTTGGGCAGGCCGAGATCGCTCTGATACTCCTCGAAGATGTTGGCCAGACTGCGTGGCAGCGGCCGCACATCGGCGGCCACCGAAAAGCTCAGTCCGATGGCGTGCCCGGGTGTCGGGTAGGGATCCTGTCCGACGATGAGCACCCGAACATCGGCCAGCGGATAGGTGAAGGCGCGCAGCACGTTTGCCCCGGCGGGCAGGTACCCCCGGCCCGAGGAGTTCTCCTCGCGAAGGAACTCGCCCATCTTGGCCACCTGATCGGCAACGGGACCCAGCGCATCGGCCCAGCCGGGATCAACCAGCTCGGCGAGAGGTCGGGCAGTCACGAAGAGTCAACTTAGCCGAAAAGAATCCCACCCGGTTGCCCGAGTCCAGGGTGCGCCGTCAATCGTCACACCCGTTTGCCCCGCCGTCACCTGCCCGATACGAATCCAGCCCACCGGGACCTCACCGGGAAAGGTCGCGACCAGCGCATGATCCTCTCCACCGGTCAGGATCCATTCCCAGGGATCGACATCGAGGAGGCCCGCGGCGGAGGCCAGCGGAGCCAGGTAGGGCTCCAGGCTGGGCGAGCTCAGGTCGATGTGGACCGCGCTCGACTCCGCGATGTGCCCTAGGTCGGCCAAGAGCCCGTCCGAGACGTCGGTCATCGCCGTCGCTCCCGCCAATGCGGCGACCGGCCCCTGCCCGTAGGGCGGCTGTGGCACCAGATGCACCTGCCGCAGCTCGGGAAATTCGTCAATCTCTTCCTGCCACAACCGGAATCCCGCCGATGACGTGCCCAGCGCACCGCACACCGCGACGGTGTCCCCCACCGCGGCGCCACCACGGGTCACCGGCGCTCGGCCCTGGAGGTCGCCGAGCACAGTCACCGAGATCACCAGTTCAGGTGCGGACACCAGATCTCCGCCCACGATCGACGCCCGCACCCGTGTCGCCTCCGCCCACACTCCCTCGTTGAGCTGATCGAGGAACTCGACATCGGTGTCCGCGGGCGCACCCACTGCGACCACAAACGCGGTGACCCGTCCGCCCATTGCCTCGATATCCGCGGCGTTCTGTGCCACCGCTTTTCGGCCGATGTCCGACGGTGACGACCAGTCCAACCGAAAATGTCTGTCCTGCACCAACATATCCGTGGAGACCATCACGCGATTGTCGGCAGCGGCGACCACCGCGGCGTCATCCCCCGGACCGAGCAACACGTCGTCCCCGAGATCACGTCCCGCTGTGAGCCGGCCGATCACGCCGAACTCGCCGGTATCGCCCAGATTTGGCACTCGGTTAGTGTAGGCCTGTGCAATCCGAAGACGGCCCTCCCCGCAAGCTCCTCATCGGTATCGCGGTTTTCGGTGCGGTGGCAGCCCTCGCCGTGCTCTTCGGCGTCCTCGAGTTCGCGCAGTTCCAGGACGACAAGAAGCCCATGGCGGTCACTAATATCCTTGCACCACAAGCTAATTTGCAACTCTGCCTGGACATGGCCAAGGCTTACCCGGTCGGCATGGCGGGCGACTGGAAGCGAGTAGAGATCGTGGAGCCCACACCACCGGCCGCGGCGGCGTGGCGCCGTGGCAAGGACTCGGTGGTCGCACGCTGCGGTGTCGACCGGCCTGCCGAGTTCGCGGTCGGCACCTCTGTCGAGCAGATCAACGGGGTGCAGTGGTTTCGCATCACCGATGCCGCAATCGGGGTGAGCACCTGGTACGTCGTGGACCGCGGTGTCTACATCGCATTGACGATGCCCGACGGGGCGGGTTCGGAACCGCTGACGGAGATGTCCGATGCAATCGCCAAGGCGCTACCCGCCGTTAAGCCCGATCCGGTACCGCTGCCTCGCTGAACTACCTCGTTCGACGCTCTTCGCGCATGCGGCTCATCGCAAGCCCGTTCCGCGCGCCAGCGCGGTGCGCACCATCGCGTCCAGCAGCGCCGGGTAGTCAACACCCGTGGCAGCCCACATCCGGGGGTACATCGAAATCGTGGTGAATCCGGGCATGGTGTTGATCTCATTGATCAGCGGGCCGTCCTCGGTGAGGAAGAAGTCCACCCGGGCCAGACCCTGGCAATCGATCGCCCGGAACGCCGCCATCGCCAGCTCGCGGATCTGATCGCTCACGTCGTCGTCGACCTTGGCGGGCACGTCCAATTCGGCGGTGTCGTCCAGGTATTTGGTCTCGAAGTCATAGAAACCGTCCTCACGACCACGTACACCCTCGACCCGAATCTCACCGAGCACACTGCCCCGGATGTCCCCATCGGGGAACTCCAGCACGCCGCACTCCAGCTCCCGCCCGATGATGGCTGCCTCGATGATCACCTTGGGATCGAACTGGCGCGCATGCGCAATCGCGGCCGGCAGATCCTCCCATGCGACCACCCGTGAGACTCCGAATGACGAACCCGCGCGGGCGGGCTTCACGAACACCGGAAGTCCCAGGTCTTCCCGCTGTTCCGGCGTCAAGGTGGTCGCACCCGGCCTGATCACCGCGTACTTGCCGATCGGAAGGCCCTCGGCGGCCAGCAGCTTCTTGGTGAACTCCTTGTCCATACCGGCCGCACTCGCGAGCACGCCCGCACCGACATAGGGCACCCCGGCCAGCTCCAGCAGCCCTTGAATGGTGCCGTCCTCGCCGTAAGGACCATGTAGGACGGGGAACACCACATCCACCGCGGCCAATACCTGGCCGGCGGCACTCGAGTCGACATTCACCAATTGACCCGCACGACGCGGATCGGTGGTGAGCACCAGCTCGGGACCGGATGCGTCGGTGACCTGCGGCAACGTGCGGTCACTGATCGCCAGCTGTGCCGGATCGCCATCGGTCAGCACCCAGCCGCCTTCGGGGGTGACCCCTACCGCGACCACCTCGTAGGCGTCCTGGTCGAGGTTGCGCAGAATGCTGCCCGCGGACACGCAGGAAATCGCGTGCTCACTACTGCGCCCGCCGAAAACGAGCGCGACCTTGATCCGGGATGCATTCACAGTGTCAGACCGTACCGGCTGCGAGCGCGGCCTCGATGTCGACCAGCAGATCGTCGGTGTCCTCGATGCCCAGCGAGATCCGCGCGAATCCCTCCGGAACCGCGTCTCCCCAGCGCGCGCGACGATCCACCGAGGTGTGTACACCGCCGAAACTCGTCGAGGCTGCCAACAGCTCGCTGCGCCGAACCAGCGCGTGCACGGCATCGGCGCTGGCCAGCTCGATCGACACCAGTGATCCGAATCGGCTCATCTGGGCCGCCGCCACGGGATGGGATGGATCACCGGCCAGTCCCGGGTAACGCACCGACGCCACCGCGGGATGCTCGCGCAGCATCGTCGCCAGCGCCAGCGCGTTCTGGCATTGACGTTCGAATCGCAACCCGGCGGTCGCGAGGCTGCGCGCCCCCAGCCAGGCCTCGAACGGCCCCAGGATCGCGCCGGCCCGAGACCGCTCCTGCGCGACGGCCGCCACCAGGTCCTCGCGCGATCCTGCGACATATCCCGCGATCAGATCACTGTGACCCGAGAGTGCCTTCGTCGCGCTGGCCACCACCAGATCGGCACCCAGCTCCAGAGGTAGCTGCCCCATCGGGGTGGCCGTGGTGTTGTCGACCACCAGCACGCCGCCGTGCTCATGCGTCTCACGCGCCAGCAATGCCAGGTCAACGACGTCGAGCCGCGGGTTCGACGGCGTCTCCGCCACCACCACATCGGCCTGCGCGGCCGCGCCCACGATCCGATCCGCCGTGACCGCGATCACGTTGATTCCCAGCGCGGCAAGGTTTTCCGTGGCATAACGCCGAGTCTGGTAGTACCCGTCCTCCGGGACCACCAGAGTCTGCCCGGGACGGATCAACGCACGCAATGTCGAGGTGATCGCGCCCATCCCGGAGCTGAAAACCAATGCGCTGTCGGCTCGTTCGAGCGTCGCCAGACCCGATTCCCATTGTCGCCAGCTGGGATTGGAGGCGCGCCCATACGTATCCAGGGAATCATCCTCGGGCACCGGCAGATGATAGGCAGAGGCGAATACCGGCCCCGCGAGAAAAGGCTGCCCGGCAACGGGTTCGGCGGTGGCGGCCACTACGGCCCGGGTCGATATCCCTGGCTCTGGCATGTGCTTACTCCGGTTTGGTACTGCGCCCCAACAGTTGGGCGACGGCATCGGTGACGCTCAGTCCCCGATGACAGACGCCATGAACAGCCTCGGTGAGCGGCATCTCGACGTCATAGCTCGAGGCCAGCGCCAGGATGGACTCACACGAGGTCACTCCCTCTGCGACCCTACCGCCGCCGGCATTACGCGCTTCCTGCAGCGTCTCCCCGCTCCCCAGCCTCATGCCGAAGGTCCGGTTCCGCGAATGCGCCGAGGTGCAGGTGGCCACCAGGTCGCCGACGCCCGCCAGGCCCGCCAGCGTGGTGTGGCTGGCGCCCAGCGCCAGCCCCAGTCGCGTGATCTCGGCCAGGCCGCGAGTGATGATGGTGGCTATCGTGTTCTCTCCCAAGCCAACTCCCGCAGCCATGCCACAGCTGAGGGCGATCACGTTCTTGCACGCGCCGCCCACCTCGCAGCCCACGACATCGGAGTTGGTGTACGGACGGAAGTAGCGCGTGGAAAACGCGCGCTGCAGAGCGACGGCCCTGGTCGAGTCGGTACACCCGATGACGGTGGCAGCGGGCTGGCCCGCGGCGATTTCGCTGGCCAGGTTCGGACCGGTCAGCACCGCGACCCGGCTCGGATCGGTACCCAGTACCTGCGTGACCACCTGACTCATCCGCATGAGCGTGCCCACCTCGATGCCCTTGGCCAGACTCACCACCGAAGACCGGGGCTCGATGAGGTCGGCCCAGGGCGTCAGATTGGCGCGCAGGGACTGTGACGGCACCGCCAACAGCACCAGCTCGGCGCCCTGGAGTGCCTCTTCGGCCACCCCAGTGGCCACGATCGAGGCGGGCAGATCCACATCGCTGAGGTACACCGAGTTTCGGTGCGTCGCGTTGATCTCATCGGCCAATTCGGATCGGCGTGCCCACAAACGGACATCGTGACCGGCGTCGGCAAGCACCTTGCCCAACGCGGTCCCCCAGGAACCAGCACCCATCACTGCAGCCGTGGCCATGGCAGACACCCTAGCGGGGGCTGGCACCATGGAGTACGTGGGCAGACAGGCTGACGCAGACTTCGGCGTGATCATCGCGGTCAAGAACCTGGCGACCGCGAAAAGTCGTCTGGCGCCGTCGCTACCCACACCTGAGCGGGAGCGTCTGGTGCTGGGAATGCTCACGCACGCCATCTCCGTCGCATTCATCACCGCCGGGACCGTGGCGGTGATCAGCCCCGATCCCGCCGCGAAAGCGGCAGCAGGAGAAGCCGGAGCCCGGTTCATCTTCGATGACACCCCGCAGGGCCATCCCGATCCACTGAACAACGCGCTGCGCGGTGCGGCCGCGCAGCTTCGCGTGTCATCACCGAATCTTGTTGTGTTGCAGGCCGACCTTCCCGCGGTGACGGCCGAGGAGTTCACCGAGGCCATGCAGGCCGCACGGGCTCATTCACGCAGTTTTGTCGCTGATAGGCACGGCACCGGCACCGCGGCGCTGTTCAGCACCGATGGTGACCTGAACCCGTTGTTCGGGATAGATTCGGCACGGCGACACCGAGATTCGGGAGCCATCCCGCTGACCGGAGATTGGCCCGGCCTGCGCTGCGACGTGGATACCCCGGACGATCTGGCCGTGGCCCGCGCGCTGGGGGCCGCACTACCGCTCTGAGCCGGTCCGATAACTCTATGATCGCAAGGGTGACCACACCGAGCGTTCCACCGGCCGCAACCACGATCACCTCGGGTGAGGAGCTGCCCGAAGATCGGTACCTCAACCGGGAGCTCTCGTGGCTGGACTTCAACGCGCGGGTGCTCGCCCTTGCCGCGGACGAATCCCTGCCCATCCTGGAACGCGCCAAATTCCTGGCGATCTTCGCGTCCAACCTGGACGAGTTCTACATGGTCCGCGTCGCCGGCTTAAAGCGCCGTGACGAGACCGGGTTGTCGGTGCGTTCGGCCGACGGCCTGTCACCGCGCGAGCAGCTGAAACTGATCGGTGAGCGCACACAGGAGATCTCGGTCCAGCACGCCCGGGTGTTCAGTGATTCTGTGCGCCCCGAGCTCGCCGAGAACGGCATCTTCGTCGTCACCTGGGCCGACCTGTCCGAGGACGAGCGGAGCTATCTGTCCTCATATTTCACCGACCAAGTCTTCCCGGTTCTCACCCCCTTGGCCGTCGACCCGGCGCATCCCTTCCCTTATATATCCGGACTGAGCCTCAATCTGGCGATCACGGTCCAGGTCCCCGAAACGGGCGGTCAGCATTTCGCCCGAATCAAGGTGCCTGACAACGTGGATCGCTTTGTCCGGCTGCGCAGCCCCGACGGAACCGGAACCACTCAGACCGCGCGTTTCCTGCCCATGGAAGAACTCATCGCCGCGCACCTATCGGCCCTGTTCCCGGGCCTGGAGATCGTCGAGCATCACGCGTTCCGCATCACGCGCAATGCCGATTTCGAGGTCGAAGAAGACCGGGACGAAGATCTGCTGCAGGCACTTGAGCGGGAATTGGCCCGCCGACGCTTCGGCTCCCCGGTGCGCCTTGAGGTCGCCGACGACATGACCGAGCACATGCTGGAACTGCTGCTACGTGAGCTGGATGTGGATCCCGGTGATGTGGTTCAGGTTCCCGGGCTGCTGGATCTCTCGTGCTTGTGGCAGGTCTATGGCGTGGATCGTCCCGTGCTCAAGGATCCGACGTTTGTGCCGGCGACTCATCCCGCGTTCGGGCAGGGCGAGACCCCCAAGAGCATCTTCTCCACGTTGCGCGACGGCGATGTGCTGGTTCATCACCCGTACGACTCGTTCTCCACCAGTGTGCAAAGGTTTATCGAGCAGGCTGCCGCCGATCCGCAGGTGCTTGCCATCAAGCAGACGCTGTACCGCACCTCCGGCGACTCCCCCATCGTGAACTCGCTCATCGATGCCGCCGAGGCCGGTAAGCAAGTGGTCGCTCTAGTGGAGATCAAGGCACGCTTCGACGAGCAGGCCAATATCAAGTGGGCCCGCGCCCTAGAAGACGCAGGCGTGCATGTGGTCTACGGCTTGATCGGCCTGAAAACGCACTGCAAGACCGCCCTGGTGGTGCGCCGGGAAGGCTCTGCCATCCGTCGGTACTGCCACATCGGCACCGGGAACTACAACCCGAAGACCGCCCGGCTCTACGAAGATGTCGGCCTGCTGACCAGCGCGCCGGAAATCGGCGCCGACCTCACCGACTTATTCAACTCCCTCACCGGGTACTCACGAAAGGTCTCCTACCGCAACCTGTTAGTAGCACCGCACGGAATACGTGCCGGGATCGTGGACCGCATCGACCGTGAGATCGCCGCGCACCGCGCCGGGCAAGACGCCCGGATCCGGTTGAAGATGAACGCCCTGGTCGACGAGCAGGTGATCGACGCGCTGTACCGCGCCTCCCAGGCCGGGGTTCCCGTCGAGGTGGTGGTGCGCGGCATCTGCGCACTGCGGCCTGGTGTTCCCGAATACTCCGGAACCATCACCGTACGATCCATTCTCGGCCGATTCCTTGAACATTCGCGCATCGTTCACTTCAACGCCATCGATGAATTCTGGATCGGCAGCGCCGACATGATGCATCGCAATCTGGACCGGCGGGTCGAGGTCCTTGCCCGCGTCACCGACCCTAAGCTCACCGCCCAGCTCGACGATATGTTCACCTCCGCGTTGGACTCCCGGACCCGCTGCTGGGAGCTGCAGCCCGACGGCCAGTGGTTGGCCTCGCCTGCGGACGGCGAGGAGGTGCGCGACCACCAGGTCGAAATGATGAAACGGCACCGCTCGCAGACGTGAACCAGCCCAGGTTCCCCGGCTGACAACTCTCCCCCGAAGGAGCTTTCGTGCCCGATCCGACCACCCGGACCGGTGCAGCGGTCCTCGCCGCCGGAGCCGCACTCTGGCGGTACCAGGAAAAACCTGGCCAGGACGACGCTGCCGGCGCCATCGAAGTAGCGCTGGTGCACCGACCACGATACGACGATTGGTCACTACCCAAAGGTAAACTCGACCCCGGTGAGACGGCCGCCATCGCCGTGGTCCGCGAGATCGCCGAGGAGACCGGATTCACCGCGCGGCTCGGCAGGCGGTTGCCGTCGGTGAGTTATCCGGTGGCCCAGGGAACCAAGCGCGTCAGATATTGGGCCGCACAAGTTTTGGACGGCAAGTTTGAAGCCAACCATGAAGTCGACGAGATTCAGTGGCTACCGGTAACGCGGGCGATCAAGACGGTCAGCTATGCCGTTGACCGGAAAGTACTGCGAAATTTCGCAAAGCACGAAATCGATACTCGGACATTGATCATTGTGCGCCACGCAAAGGCAGGGCGAAAGGAACGGTATTCGGGCGACGACACACTGCGGCCACTGGACAAGAAAGGCCGCGCTCAAGCCGAGGCTCTTACCGGACAATTACTTGCATTTGGCGCCAGCGCGATTCATGCCGCAGATCGACTGCGCTGCCGCCAGACCGTGGAACCGCTTGCCGAGGAACTGAACACGGTGATCTACAGCGAGCCCGCGCTCAGTGAAGAGGCCTACTGGGCCGACCGCAAGCGTGCACATCACCGGATTCTGGAAATCGCCGGATTGGACGGTATCCGGGTGGTATGCACACAAGGTCGGGTCATCCCGGACCTGATCAAGTGGTGGGCGGATCGCGACGGTGTCCGCCCCGATAAATCGCGTAACCGCAAGGGCAGCATGTGGGTGCTGTCGATGCGCGGCCAGAAACTGCTGGCCGCCGACCATCTAGACAGCCCACTTCCGGCTGGCGGCTAGATGTACTCGGCGCCACCCGAAAAGCAACATCGGGCCCCACCCGAAGGTGGGGCCCGATGTTAGCTTGAAACTACTTGCGGCCCTTCTTGGCGGGAGCCTTCTTGGCCGGGGCCTTCTTGGCGGGAGCCTTGGTCGCGGCCTTCTTGGCGGGAGCCTTGGTCACCGCCTTCTTGACCGGAGCCTTCTTGACGACTGCCTTCTTGACGACTGCCTTCTTGACGACTGCCTTCTTGACCGGAGCCTTCTTGACCACGGCCTTCTTGACCGGCGCCTTCTTGGCGGGAGCAGCCTTCTTGGCGACTGCCTTCTTCACAGGCGCAGCCTTCTTGGCGGGAGCCTTCTTGGCCGGGGCGGCCTTCTTGGCGGCGGCACGCTTGGCCGGGGCGGCGGTAGAACCACGCTTCACAGCGGGGCCGTCGGCCGGAAGCTTCTGCGAGCCAGAGACAACCGCCTTGAACTGTGCACCAGGACGGAACGTCGGAACCGACGTCGGCTTCACCTTGACGGTCTCACCGGTGCGCGGGTTGCGGGCGACACGAGCGGCGCGACGGCGCTGCTCGAAAACGCCAAATCCGGTGATTGTCACGCTCTCACCCTTGTGCACGGTGCGAACGATGGTGTCGACGACGTGCTCCACCGCAGCGGTGGCTTGCCGGCGATCCGAGCCCAACTTCTGTGTCAGAACGTCGATGAGCTCTGCTTTGTTCATGTAAAACCCTCCGAAGCCAGTGGTCCACTTTGAACCGACTTCGAACACGGTAAACCCAACTGCACGTGATTTCCAAGTGCCACGCGTAATTTCGGCAAAATTCTCTGAGCTTCTTAACGGGCCATATGCCGACCAAAAGGAATGCCCTTGCCCCCCAAGGGTGCCCAATCAGCTACTCAGAAGGCTCCAAAGTACGGGGTTTGAACTCCGGCCGAGCGACCTCAAAAACCGCAATTTCATCGACTTTTCGCAGCGTAAGGCCTATATCGTCCAATCCTTCGAGCAGCCGCCACCGCGTGTAGTCGTCAATCTCAAACGGCACCACCGCCGTTCCGGCGGTCACCGTCCGATCCTCAAGATTCACAGTGAGTTCCAAACCCGGATTCTGCTCGATGAGCTTCCACAGCAGCTCGATGTCGGACTGACTGACCAGTCCCGCCAGCAGACCGGCCTTACCGGCGTTACCCCGGAAGATATCTCCGAAACGGGACGAAAGTACTACTCGAAATCCGTAGTCCATCAAGGCCCAGACCGCATGCTCACGGGATGATCCGGTGCCGAATTCGGGCCCGGCGACCAGAACGCTGCCCCGGTTGAACGGTTCCAGATTGAGAATGAACGAGGGATCGGTCCGCCAGCCGGCGAAGAGCCCGTCCTCGAAACCCGTTCGGGTGACACGCTTGAGGTACACCGCCGGGATGATCTGGTCGGTATCCACGTTGGAACGACGCAGCGGCACACCAATTCCGGCGTGGGTGTCGAATGCCTCCACTATTTCCTCCTGTGCCTTTTGGCAGGCGCCTATTTTACGAATTTTGCCAAATCAGCTGGCGATGAGAGCTTTCCCCTCACCGCGGTCGCGGCGGCGACAGCCGGCGAGACCAGGTGTGTCCGGCCGCCCTTGCCTTGGCGCCCCTCGAAATTTCGGTTCGACGTCGACGCACACCGCTGCCCCGGAGACAACTGATCGGGATTCATTCCCAGGCACATCGAACAGCCCGCCTGACGCCACTGAGCGCCCGCGACGGTGAAAATCTCGCCCAGCCCTTCGGATTCGGCCTGCGCACGCACCCGCATCGAACCGGGAACGATCAGCATGGTGACACCCTCGGCAACCTTCCGGTCCCGCAGCACGTCGGCTACCGCCCGTAGGTCTTCGATCCGCCCATTGGTGCACGATCCGACAAAGACGGTGTCCACCGGGATCTCACGCATGGGAGTGCCCGGTGTGAGATCCATATAGGCCAGCGCCTTCTCGGCAGCCAGCCGCTCCTCTTCGTCGACCATCTGCTCCGGATCGGGCACGTCGGCTCCCAGGGGGACCCCCTGCCCCGGGTTGGTGCCCCAGGTGACGAAGGGTGTCAAAGTACTGGCATCGATGTGCACTTCCGCGTCGAATTGGGCGCCCTCGTCGGTGCGCAGCGAGTCCCATTCGACCACAGCGGCATCCCACAGCTCACCCTTGGGCGCATGGGGGCGGTCCTTGAGGTAGGCGTAGGTGGTCGCGTCGGGGGCTACCATCCCGGCTCGGGCACCGGCCTCAATAGACATATTGCACATAGTCATTCGGGCCTCCATCGACATCTCCTCGACGGCCCGTCCGCGATACTCCAGGACGTACCCTTGGCCGCCACCGGTACCGATCTTGGCGATGACCGCCAGAATGACGTCCTTGCTGGTAACGCCCTTCGGTAAGCTGCCGTCGATGTTGATGGCCATGGTCCGAAATGGTTTCAGCGGCAAGGTCTGCGTGGCCATGACGTGCTCGACCTCGGAGGTTCCGATGCCCATCGCCAGCGCTCCAAAAGCGCCGTGCGTGGAGGTATGGCTGTCCCCGCAGACTACCGTGGTGCCCGGTTGGGTCAAACCCAGCTGCGGACCGACCACATGCACGATGCCCTGTTCGGCGTCTCCCATCGGGTGCAGGCGGATGCCGAATTCCTCGCAGTTGCGTCGGAGCGTCTCCACCTGAGTGCGCGACACCGGATCGGCGATCGGCTTGTCGATGTCGATCGTCGGCACATTGTGGTCTTCGGTCGCGATCGTCAGATCCGGCCGGCGCACGGGGCGCCCGGCCAACCGCAGGCCGTCGAACGCCTGCGGACTGGTCACCTCGTGGACCAGATGTAGATCGATATAGATGAGGTCGGGCTCACGCGCCGCACCCTCACCGGTCCCGCGTACCACTACGTGGGAGTCCCAGACCTTCTCTGCCAGGGTCCGGGGGCCTTGGGCCACAGGATTAGACACTGTCATCATTGGCTCCGTGCTCATTGCATCTCAATATTTGGAACGTTAGTATCGTCCTGTGAGACAGGATAGCGGCATCGGCGTCCTCGACAAAGCGGTGCAGGTCCTGACGGCCATAGGCGACTCGCCCTGCGGGCTCTCGGAATTGTGCGAGCGCACAGGGCTCCCGCGCGCCACCGCACACCGGCTGGCGGCGGGGCTGGAGGTCCACCGACTACTGTCACGTGACGGAGACGGACAGTGGCAGCTCGGGGCAGGGCTGACCGAACTCGCCGCGCACGTCAACGATCCGCTGCTGAGCGCCAGCGCTCAGGTACTACCGAAGCTGCGCGAGATCACCGGAGAGAGCGTGCAGCTCTACCGACAGGAAGGCACCGTGCGCATCTGCGTGGCGGCGCTCGAACCCCCGGCAGGGCTTCGCGATACCGTGCCGGTCGGTTCGCGCCTGCCGATGTCTGCGGGATCGGGCGCCAAAGTACTACTTGCCCACAGTGATTCGGCCAGCCAGGCGGCTGTACTGCCCGGCGCCACATTTACCGAACGCGCGCTGGCCGATGTACGCAAGCGAGGCTGGGCGCAGAGCGCGGCTGAACGTGAGGCCGGCGTGGCCAGCGTCTCCGCCCCCGTCCGTGATCGGCACGGCAATGTCATTGCCGCGATATCGGTTTCCGGCCCGATCGACCGGATGGGCCGACAACCTGGGGCGCGCTGGGCGGCCGATCTCGTTGCCGCCTCCGAGGCGATAACCGCCCGGCTTTAAGCTCCGAATATGGGAAGCAATCAACGCTCGCAGATCGTCATGTCCGACGACGAGATCACCGAGTTCATCAACAACTCACGCACCACGACCATGGCCACCATCGGCGCCAATGGGCAGCCGCACCTGATCGCCATGTGGTACGCGGTACTCGACGGCGAGCTGTGGTTCGAGACCAAGGCCAAGTCGCAGAAGGTGGTCAACCTCAAGCGCAACCCCACCATCACTTGCCTCATCGAGGACGGGCTGACCTATGACACCCTGCGCGGGGTATCCATCGAAGGTCAGGCCGAGATCGTCGAGGATCCCGACGCACTGTTCCAGGTGGGTATCAGCGTCTTCGAGCGCTACACCGCGCCGTACACCGAAGAGATGAAACCGTTCGTCGAGGCGATGCTCAACAAGCGCATCGCGGTCCGAGTGCGCCCGACCCGCATCCGGTCCTGGGATCACCGCAAGCTCGGCCTGCCCGCGATGCCGCTCGGCGGCTCGACGGCGCCGCAGCAGTAGGCACCGGAGGTGGGCCAGCTCGCACGCGATGCGTTCGACTCTTTCCGCGAGGGTCTGCGGCATAAGAAGGTCAAACGGCCATTGAGCGACGCGCTGGTCCATCACCTCGACACCGGCGAGCCGGCCGGACCACACGATGACCGGATCCGTGAACTATGTGCCGAGACCCTCGACATCGACGTGGACGTGGAGAAGGCAGGCGCGCATCAGGCCCGCAAGTTCGTGATCTGGACCCTGCGTGGCCGCCACCCGGAATTGACCGAGGAAGCGCTGCGGGTGTTGGGTGATTACCGCGCCGAGAGCTGGCGATAGGTCTCGCAAGAGAACTGGTACCCCCGATGGGATTCGAACCCTTTTTCGGGCGCTGGTCAGGGACCCGAAAAGAGCTATTTAGCAGGTCAGATGCCCCGCAGCATCGGATGGGTTCGGTTTCAATCGGGCACGTTTGTGCCCAAAATGTGCCCACAGAATCCCACTGTCACCGCTCGATACGCGTAGGTCATCCCCAGCCCGTCCAGCATTGCCCACACGGGCTCAGACCACCCGAATCTCGGACGGCACTCCCTGAGCAGCTCGTTGTCTTCTCGGCTCTACCTGGGTAGGCGACGCATCCGAAAAAGTCGCTCACTCTTAATTGCTGCGTTCCTTCGTGCTTCAATCATTCCTCGAAGCGTCGTCTCTTGACCCTCGCGAATCTCCCACCCCTGAGTAATCTCTTCTCGTATCTCGGGGATGAACGGCTCAAGTCTGGCCAAAGCCAACCGACAGTCCTCCTGCATCTGTATCCACCGTCCGACCCCTGACTGCGCCATCTGAACGGTGAATCTCCGTGTCTCGTCCTTACTCCAGGCGGAGGTCGCAGATGAGGGCAAATTGCTGGAAGGGTAATGGCGACTGGTTTGTGCCAATAGCAGCGCCACGATGGCACAATCAAACAAATCAGCAATTACCTGTCGCCGTGCGCGTAGCGACGTAATGGCTGGAGTAAGGACGGCAACGACAAGAGCCACGCTGGCAGCGATGATTGCGGAAATCATCGCAGAATCCTCGCAGAGGCAACGCAAACTGACGGCGCTAAACCACCCGAATCTCCTGGGGAGCACCCTTCACCTGCAACTCGGGCGCATCCCAGCCCCCGAACCGACGAGCGTTCTCGGAGTCCTGATCACCGAGCGCTCCCGCACCCCCAGCGCCCGCGGAAGCCACTCTCCCCAGTTCCGTCAGTGTCCGCCGAGTCTCCGCGAGCGCGCCCTCCAACAGTTCCGCGTGCCCCCGTCGCAACCCCGCCGACGATACCGTGGGCAAGGAGTCCATGACCGCCTGAATGCGCTCGGCGGAAACCGATTCGAGCCGTGCTCGGCACTCCGGGAAGTCGGGAGCGTTCGGGTCAAACAGGCCGTCCATCGTCAAAAATGGATTGGCTTGCAGCGTTTCCCGGAGGAGTTCATCAGTGACGACGATGCTCATTTCGACGCTCCTGTCACCGAGCTGGGGACGACGAACTGGCACTAGCATCACTCGGCCTTCCATGTCAACTCCCTTCTTTCACTATCGACAATAGCTCCAGGCATCACATATGACCACCGAAATTCAGCACAAATACCCATTTGAAGTGCACGAACACTCCCCCCGTTCGATACAGAATCATCAGGATAATGTTTGCCAAGTGGAGTTCATGTAGACACAGGGCAGGTACCCCAATGGACGCTCACACCCTCCGCCACCTGCGATGATGCGCAAACCTGTTGCAAGACAGCGTGTTTCGCTAAACATAACAGCCACAAGGGATTTCGCTTTACCCAGCCGTAACACCCCAACCCCGCAGAAGGGTCAGCGAGATGTGAGTCACAGTTGGGTGTGGTCCCCTTGGCATGAGGTCAAACGGCGGATCGGCGGGCACGGGGGCGAGAATCTGCCACCCAACTTGTCACTCTGCTACCAGCTCTGACCTGCGACGATGGAGAGCGGTGGCAAGTTCAATACAAGTTGCCACCCTACTTGCCACCGCAAAAGCGCGCTCATTGGATGAAAAAGCTAGCTGAACTGGGGTTATCGAGTCCCCTGGGTCGTCAGGAGAGGGAATCCTTGAATTTTCCCAACGCTGGACACACGTCACCGATGTTGTTCGATATGGCTCGCGGAGTTCTAACAGCCCGTTTGGTGATAAGCGCATCAGTTTGGCGGGTCTTGTGAGCAGTGCACAGATACTTCGGGTAGCTGTCGCGTCCTGTGCCCGGAACGTGGATTTTCGAGTGGTCCGCTGCACAAACACCGAGCAGCTCCCTGCCGAACCTCTCAGGAGCCCAGGAGAATTGAGATTCCTCGACGAACTGACAGTGACTCATGCGCCCAAGCAATGCACACATCCAGTCGGCGAACTGGATTGTCCCGTACAGGTGGCTCTCAACCTGCATTGGGACCTCCACGATGCGCTTCATTTCCGGTGGAGACGAGGTGGCATAGATAAAGCTCGACATCGCGGCGACCGCATCCAGTCGAGGCTTCTCGTCTGTGGCATCCAGCACCACCATGACATCAGAATCACGACTGTGGGCATACTTGCTCAGCCTCATGAGGACCTGACGTAGATGATGGGCGTTCCGGTCGGATGACGACTCACCCGTCTCCTTCTCGCTGCCCGTAGGCTTCACCTGCCCGTAGTAGATGACTCGCCCATCGAGACTCCTGAGACGGTTCAGCAGCCGATGTATGGCATTCGTGAGTTCGGGGTATCTTTCGACATTCTGCGTGGTCAGTAGTGACGAGCCCTTCTTCTCCCACCGTCGCGGGTGAGCACCGTCACGTTTGATTTCAAAGTCGAGCAGCGTCTCCTTGATGTGCTCAAAGAACCCACCAAACCCCCGCACATTCTGGCTCGGCATGACAAACCCCGCATAGCCGAACACCGGGTGAGTGTTGTACTTCCGGTGCTCGGTACCGATATAGGGTCCGACGTGCCCGAACTCATCAAGATACGCAATCAACATCGTCTGGTCAGACTAGACCTCGGGCAAGACAAGAACCGCGATACGCGGAAGGCCCGCACAAGGCGGGCCTCCGGAAGTGGCGCATCGCCCTGCGAAGAGGACCGCTACCGCCATCTACTGTAGTACCAAGTGCTACGTTTTGTACAGACTGGACCGTAGGCGGTCGGTCCAAGTAAAACACCGCCACCCCGCCTCAGCGGGGATAGCTCGACTGGACCGTTCGCGGTCGTGCCGAGAAACACCGCCCCACATAGAGGGCACTCCCCGCTGGCGGGCTATGGCTTGACGGCCCGCCAGCATAAGGGGAGAAACTACAGCGCATCCGAAGAATGCCGGCCCGCCGTCTTGGATGCGCCTTACGGCCCCTTCCAGACCCCTAAGAGCGTGCGGTACTGGTCGTCAGCGTTGTCATTGATGACCGCCGGAACCACTTGCCCGAACTGGTCGAGCACCAGCGCTTTCCACGTGTCACGGTCGTACTCGACCGCGAGCACAGGATCACCGTCGATAAGGATCCCCGGTGCCACCGGAATCGCTTGCATCTCCCACCCACCGTCGTCCGACATCCAGATCCCCTCACTCCCGAACAATCTGAGGAACCCTGTCACGTCCCCCACCTCCACGAGACGCTAGCGGTCGAACAGTCCCCCTGTGCCCGAACCAGCGGAAGTGTTTCGATGGCAACAACACTGGAACGCAAAGAGGCCGTTGAACTGCGATTGTCGAGTCCCTAACCGTTACGACACCTTGAGTGCCACCAGCAAGAGCGCCCACACGCTCACCGCGATACCTAACAGCGTGCCCACGTTCTTCTCCCGCATCGCTCTCCATACCGCTGCGGAGAATCCCAACGCCAGCAGCAACAGCAGCCCCCGTAATCCGATGCGACCCAACTGGTGCAGCCCCTCACCGTGAAACGCCCACCCTGCGGTAAACCAGAACAACCCCAAGCTCAGTGCCCCGAAAACAGCAGCGGCTAAAAAATCGCTGCCCCTCCGCGCCTTTGCGCCTGCGAAGCCCCCCACTACCGCGACAACCGCCACCGTGACGATCACGCAGAACACACGAATATCAGACAATCCTCTATCCACTTGCGGGCCGATGCCGGCCAGAAACACCACTGCCTGGGCCACTGGGGAGCACGACATCTCGATCCCCTCACTCCCGAATTCGAGGGAACCCGTCACGTCCCCGCCTCCACAGGACGCTACCGATGCGAACACCCCAGGTGTGCGTCATCGCTTTCGGCGCGTCGAGCCCCAGTCCTCGGAGATAGATGTCGGACATGCTCGCTAACGTCACTTGACATGGCGGGAGAAGAACGCCCCTGGAACCTCTGGTGGGGCGTGGACAAGCCCAGACAGATCAAGCTGTTCAAACGGTCGCATCCGGCCACGGAGCGGCAGCGGGAGATCGTCACCGGTGCTACGCCTCATCTAACACTCAAGAGGCGGGTCCGGGACTGGCTGGCCACCAGCCTTCTGGGCTTGCTGACGGTGCTGCTACTGGCCGTGCCGTATGGGCTGCTCCTGGCTCTAGCGGCGGGACTGAACTATCTCATCAATCCCGGACTGCAATGGACACAGGAGAAGCTGGAGCATCCACGACCGCAGCCAACGATGGATCATTTCGTGCCCTACGTCGTCCTTGGCACGTTTGCGCTGCTGGGACTGTGGCTTGTACTGGCATTGCTGCGGGCAATCCCGCGCCTGGTGATGATCTGGGTGTTGCTACGAACGACCGCTTACGAGGGGCAGCCCAGCACCGCCACACACAGACTCAGGCAGTTCCTAGTGGTACCCAAGGGTTTTGGTCTCATGTTCGCCTCAGTGCTCCTCGGCGCGATAGTGGGACTCTCAGTCACCAACGCCCCCGAAGCGACCGGACTGCTGCATATGGTCATGCTCCTGCTCGAAAGCATCTTCCTCGGATTGATGTTCTTCGTCGGGCTGTTCATGGCGCTCAGGATTCAGCGAGACCTGGACAAGATGAGCCCAACCGAACGAATGGTTGCGTCCCGAGACTTCCTGCAAAAATGGTCCGACGCCTGCCCACACACCAACCGATTCCTGCGCTTTCTGCGCCCACCACGCTGGGTACGGCACCTGATCTGGAACTTCGCACAGAAACCCAAGGTCTTCTCCGAGCTGCTAGTTCCGACACTGACAACAGCAGCCCTCATCGGCTACGTCGTTTGGCGTGACCTGTCACCGATGTTCTGATGACCCGACATCGCCGGCTCGAATTGGTGTCGCCACCCTGGCCCATCCAGGGATTATCTAGTCCCAAGATTCGTGGCTATGTTGCGAGACCACGCCACTCGATTCCAAGTCGATTGGCGAGTTCCCGAGTCATTTCGTTCGCTTTGCGCACCTCGTCTGCGAACGGAGAGACCGGATGTGGAGTATAGAGCCATACGAGTTCTTGAATCTCATTCTCGTGCAGGGCTTTTACCAGGCGCACGGTGGGCATTTCGGTGTCCGCTAACTTGACTTCACGAACTACCCCTCTTCGAACCCCGTTATATTGTCGGAAATTTAAGAAGCAGTTCTTCGATATTTCATCCGTCCCATGGACACGTAGAGTTGTGACCAAACTGCGCCCGAGCGTCCACGACACCTGCGTGATTCCGAACGGCTTCCCACCTGGCGGTCCGTACGATACGGGCCCGACGCCGCACAGCGAATGCCGATGCTCGGGCACAGCTGTGTGACCGATGAACACGTGCCATTGTGGCATGTCTTCACCCCGGTAGATCTTGGGCGGGTCAGCGGAGTCAACTAGAAACTGATTGTCGTAGGACTCGCGAAGCAACGCTACTTTGATGGCCCAACGCCGAAACTCCCGTGGGTCACAACAGTTGTCATCATCGTCTGGGTTCAACACCCATCGTTCGACAATCGAATCAAGGTCATTCATCCACTCGTTATTGCATGTATCGCATACACGTTTCACGATGACCGAAAAAAGGTCTTCCGACTTAGATCGCACCACTGAGCCGTCCTCGCCAAACTGCTGAAATTTGCGGTCTACACCAGGCAATTTCAATAGATGCTCGTTCGTTTTTATTTTCTTTTTCCACGAAGAGCGAAATATATGCTCGCGTGTCATCGGGTCCGCACTGCCGCAAAACATGCAAATCGAACGCAGTTGCTGGTTCTTTGCCACTACTTCCTCCTCCAACGTAGCCGCAGCGTATCCCCGCCCTCCGACATCGCCGGCTCGAATTGGTGTCCCCCACCTACCATCAATCTGTGAACCGCGTCCTTCCCGCCGCCGCTCTGCTGGTGGCTGTGCTCACGGGGTGCTCGGGGACGGTCGAAGGCCAGGCAGTCAAACCCAACACATCGGCGGTCGCGGCCAGTGCGCGAAACCTCGCCCAGGTGTTGCCCGATGAGCCCGCGATGTCCGAGGCGCTGGGTTCGCCGATGAAGAGCCCCTATCCGCGCCCGCTAGGTGGGCTGTCCACTCTCCCCGACGGCACGGGCGGCGCGTCGCCCGCCGAGTGCGTCATAGTCCGTACAGCGGCGATGAGGCAGGGCTTCGAGGGCACTCCCGTCCGCACGGCCAGCGAGAGCACCTGGAAGACCAGCACCGACGCCACGCTGTTTCCCGTGCCTGATTTCGATGTGACTCTCGGCGTCGTGGAGCTGGACACCCCCGAGCACGCACAGAGCCACTATACGGCCCTGGTGACACGATGGACGGGATGCCAGGGACGAACCGTCGTGCAGCACAATTTCGGCGGTTCCGGTAAAGACCTGACTAGCCAGATCACCCGCGTTAGCGACACCACCGGGATGCTGACCGCCATGGTGATGGAGTCGGCGTTCGGCGACCGCCCCTCACCAAGTCAGCGGGCGCTTACGTCGGCGGGACGGTATGTCATCGACGTAGAGGTCGGTGACACCTCGTGGCACACGGGCGACCCTATCGGCACGGACAACGCGGTGGCCGTAGCTCGCATGGTCGCCGAACGCATCAACTCCACGGCCTGACGGGTCAGGCGGGAAACGGCCACCATGCGGGTGCACCGCTGGGGCATGTCTGACTGATGTCGTAGCGGCCAGGGTCGAAGCTCAGCGCAACAGCGACGACCACCACGATGAGTGCAGCCAGCACCGCTGCGCCAATTGCCGCGTAGGGCGACCAGTCCTGCGGTAGGCGGGCCACTACCGCGTAGGACAACCAGACGCCCGCCACGATGGCAACTAGCACCAGGGGTGCGGTGAAGATAATCGAGGCTCCGTTGGATGCTCCTGAGCCAATCTTGCAGTCCGTCAGCATCTTCCCCAGAATCGTCCACCAGGCGACGAACGCCACCAAGGACACCAATGGGACAACGACAAACCCTGCTTGGCGCTTAGTCATCACTTGTATCCGTGTCTGAGCTGGTCGATTTCCGCACCTGACTTCTGCGCGATGTCCATCTGAGTGATGAGTTGGCCGACGCCCTGGTGGAACTGCTCGAAGGTCATGTTGGGACCGTACTTGTTGAACATGTCAATGCCCGCGCGCACGTACATGTCGTCGGTGATGTCATTGCCGCCAGTCCGCGGGGTCGGGATGTTCGGCACCGCAATCAGCGACGCCTCATCAAGCCCTGCTGCCTTTCCGATGTACCCGAAGTGTAGGTTTGACCACATGTCGTAGTAGACCTGCTTATCGGTGCCTGGCTGCTGAAGGAACAGACCGCTGCCATCGTGGATACCAAGGAGGTCTTGAATCTGGGGTTTGTGATCCCACGGCCCGTTCGTCTGAACCATCCGCGCGAACTCCATCTGTCCCACCATCGCGTCGTCGGTTTTCCAGAACTCCCACAGGCTCGGCGGACGCATCAGCTCGTGAATCCTGTTGACCTCATCGGATTTCAGGTTCTTCATCATCTCGTCGTACATGAACTTCTCAACCTTGGTGAAGTCCTGCTCTGAGGGTGTCGGGTGCGCGTCCGGCGGCAAAGGGTGGGGCACGAGGGCTTCGAGTGTGAACGCCAAACTACCTGGTAGATGCTCGGTGCCCGAGCCTTTCGTGATGGCGTCGGCGAGCCCTTGGTCAACTATTTCCGCCATGGCGAGTACGCGCTTCACATCGTTCTGGATTTCCGCCACGCGGAAAAGCAGCTCGGTCGGACTAGAGCCGTTCAACGCAGCGGAGGTCGGAGTAACGCTGCCCGTAACAGGGTCGATCTCGATGTGCCAGTTGTCTGCCTTCACCTGCACCTTGCGAAGCTCATCCTTGACCTTCTGCACCGCGTCCGCTGCGGGGCCGAGCGCATTGGCCAAGGCGGTCATCTCGTCGGCATGCTCGACCATGTACTTCGCCAGCTTGTCCAAGGACTCCTTGGCTGCGGTGCCCGACTGCCCCTCCCAAGAGGAGAACAGCGGCAACTTCCCGAGCGCGTCGGACACCTCTTGAGCGGTGGCACCACGCTTGGTCAGGGCCGCTTTGACACCACGAATGGACTCGGCATCCCACCGCATCACACCGCCCCAAGCTAACGGCGGCATGTCAGGTGGGGATCTGGTTCCGGGTACGCATCAGCTCGACAGCCTTGTCCTCGTCCATGGACTCGAAATCCGTCGCCACCTTCTTGAATGCCCCATTGTGATACGTGCACTCGCCCGTGGCGTGCGTGGTAACACCCTGCCATTCGAGGAGTTTCGCTTGCAGTGCGAGCGCCGAGGCACCTACCCACCCGCTCAGATGCGCCTCGATGCTGGCGTCCGCCGCCGCATGGGAACTCTGAATGTCCGCGCCGTGCATATCCATGAAGTTCGCAGACATGCGCAAATCATCTGGATTCACACGCAACGGCTGATTCGGATTAGGCATTCCACCTCCCCTTTTAGATGTCCCGTCTAGTAGCCGCAGACTACACGCCGCAAACCCGGCACCCACACGTCACTGACCCGCCGCAGACCCGCACGCCGCCGAGCCCTCTCTAGGACTGATTTCCCCACACGGCCCATCCGAAGCGGCATTTCGTGCAGCTGCACTCGGCGTCAATGTCCCGCGTGCGATTGCATCGAGAGAACAGCTCCATGTAGGGACCAGGGCTCAGGTCCATCACCATTTCGGGGAACTCAGACGGTTTTTGCGAGTGCTTACGACGTGGCGAAATAAACCCCGCGCCCTCCTGCTCGTCGCCCAACTCAACAGGCACCTCGGCACCGCCTCGGGTGCCGAATAACACGATTTCCGTGCCCACCCGGAAGTAGTTCCCCATGCCCATCTGGGGTTTCATCCACATGAGTTGGGTGCGGTACTCGAACCCCCACGCTTTCATCACTGAGAACGCTTCAGGAAGGTGCGGCGAGGTAGACCACAGATAGAGATGAGCGTCCTCTTCGGCGTTATCCGTCACCACCGTGAGCGCACGAATGTCGTCGATGCTCATGGTGTCGTAATGGTTCTCAGCGGCACCACGCGAGCTGGTGTTCTGGTACCGCCAGGGCGGGTCAGCCACGAACGTCCGATACCTGGTCACAGCGGCCCCTAATCCATCACCCCTCCAGTAGATCAGCCCACAACGTCGCCATCCGCGACCACCTCGTCGTCACGCCGTGCACGCCAGCCGGCGACCCGGCAGGCCTCACTGCACCAGCGCCGCCGACGGCCTCGTTTCGGGTGCCGCAACACCGCCGAGCACCCCAGGCAACGGTGCAGCATTTCCGTAACACCAGGCCCCTCCTGTAACGGAAACTCCCCCTCGCCGTCCAGCCCCTCCAACGGTCGATTCGACCACACAATCTCGACCCGCCGGCCGTCCCCGCTCCCCTGGCTCGTCAGCATCGGAAGCTCCACCCGATACCACCCATCCAACGCCGAGTCCCACAGCTCCGAGCTGTAGCCCGACACCACCACCGCCGCGTCCGCTGCCACGCACGCCGACGCCGACTCCCTGTGCGCCTTCTCCGACCGCATCTCCACCCGGTACTCTCCGCCGCGCCGAATCCCCTTGTCCACGGTGTAGGGCGGGTCCACGTAGAGCAAGGTGTCCCGCGCCCCTCCGTACGCCGAAATCAGCTCCACAGCGGGCCTGCACTCCAGGCTTACGCGCTGAATCCTCTTGGCTGCCATAGCTATTTGTCCCGCGTATCGCTGCAACACGACGGGCATCGCGGTGCTCACGGGCCGCAGGTCATGCCGCCAACCCGTGCGAGTGAGGCTCCCCGACCTCCCCTGTGTTAACGCCACGAACACCCGCCTTGCGACTTCCAGCTCGTCCAACTCGCTCGAAATCTCTTGCGCCAGTGTCCTTTCAGCCCGACTGTGCGGGGTCAGGGAACACACCCGCTCCAGGTCGTCGGGACGGTCACGTAACACCCGCCAAAACGTCATCAGATGGTTATCCAGGTCGTTGACGGTCTCTTGGCGCGAGGGCCGCTTCGCCAGTAGGACAGCCAAACTCCCACCACACACTTCGACGTAGTGTTTGTGCGGGGGTAACACCGCAGCCAGCCGTTCGGCCAGCCAGCTCTTTCCGCCTAAGTACGGCACAGGGGACTTCGCCATGGTGCGGATGCTACCGGGAAATTGTTCCCTCACTGGGATTTCCGCACCCGCACGACACCTCGCGCTCACCAGCGAGCTTGTGTCGATGGCACACGACGGACCACTGCACATCCTCGCGCTCGGCCACGGGCCTGGTCTCCAGGCACGCCATCCACTCGGCCACCTGGTGGGCGGGGATGACGTGAACTTGGGTGTCGTGGTGATAGTCCCATCCACCGTCCAGCTCCCTGTCGGGCTCGTCCTCCCACGCACCCTCGGGCAGCTCGGTGTCGGAGGGAGCCCAGCGCATAGAATCCCCCCACGGATACGCCCAGTCATCCAGCGACTCGTCGGCGTCCTCGTCATCGAGCACACCGTCAATCCGCGCAATCACGTCATCCATGCATCACAGTTTCCGTTCGAAAACGTACGGAAACTCCCCTCCCCGTGACGGGTTTCCGAACACCCTGTGACGGATTTTCCCCATCTCCGCGCATTCCCAGCACCCAGCAAAAACCCGCTACATTCACCTCTGTTTGACCCCCGATGTAACGGGTTTTCCCCATCTCCGCACTCCCCCAGCACCCCGCTCTGCTCGCTGCACGCCGAGGCTCCGCCCCGACGCACACCTCGCGCTGAATGTCCCGATCTGCGCGCATGCGGGTCAGACCGAGTGCTTCACATACCGAAACACCGTGGCACGAGACACCGAGAACATCCCACACAACTCACTCACGGGTTCTCCCGATGAATACAGCCGAATATGCCGTTCCTGCTGTGCTCCATCGAGTTTCGGTGGTCTAGTGGCAGGCGATCCCCGAGCGGTGCGCGCCTCACGGGACGCCTGGCGGCGCTCCTTACCCAGCTCCAGCTCCAGCTCAGCTATCGAACTCATAATCTGCACAACCGCCCGTCCCGTGGGCGTCGAAGTGTCCACACCCTCCCGCAGGCTCCGCAGCGCGATCCCCCGCTCGGTCAAATCGGCTAGAGCACTGGCGACTTCACGAACGCTGCGGCCGATTCCGTCTACCGCTGTTACGACCAGCGTGTCACCCTCTCTGAGCCATCCAAGGCACTCGGCCCATCCAGGGCGCTCGGAGCCAGCACGTCCACTCGCCACATCCACGAACTCACGGTCAGCCCGAACCCCCGCCGCCCGCAGAAGGTCGCGCTGCTGCTCGATGGACTGATGCCCTGTGCTCACTCGGAGGTACACCGCCGTGCTCATTCGGCACCTCCGCGAGACTGATTGTGAGACAGAGGATGTGATACTGAAATGTGAGACTGTCCGACCTGCGTGTTCATCCCGCCCTCGGGGTGTTGTCGTTGATGTAACACTTCTTTAGATGTGAGACGGAGATACAAGCGCGCCAGGAGCAGTCGCTCGTCGGGGGTCAATGGGGCTTCAGTCTCAGACATCCGACCCCACCCCCTCCACGAACTTATTCACCAACCGCGCCCAGCACCAACGGAGTTCGGATATCGCCGCCTCCCGTGCGGCATCGGCACACATGACCAACACGTCGTCTCGTGAGTCAGAGAGGTGACGGGACTGGAGGGTGCGGGCAGCCCCGAGAACACGAGACCACCCGACCGTCAGTTCCATCCACGCCTCGGGATGCTCGGCTGCCGAGCACTGTCCGGCGTCGGGGCCTACTAGGTGTTGCGGTTCATCGAACAGGGCGGCGAGAGCCATCAGATGGGTTCGGACGGTTGGTGTTTCGGGCATGACTCGACGCTAGATGGCCTGGGCGACAAGGACAATTGGGAAGGGTGCACGTCCCCCGCTGGTCGGCGCGGGTTCTGGGATACTCACTCTGTGGCGATACCTGAACTGGATGCCCTGCGGGTGGGACGGTGGTGCCGCGAGCGGGTGCCCGAACATCTCTGGAACGAACTGCAAGTGCAGTGTGACATCGCAGACCGTCACATCACTATCGTCGAAGTCCGTCCACCATGGGATGACTCGGATGCCCCGTGGACGCGGTTCCCCATCGCTCGCCTGCGGTACACCACCGCCAGCGGACTGTGGAGCTTGTACTGGCGCGACCGGCATCTGCGGTTCCACGAATACAAACGCCTGTCACCCTCGCCGAACGTAAACGACTTGCTCGACCACATAGAGCACAGCGGAGACCCCATCTTCTGGGGCTGATCGTTGACCAGGTAGCGCGGTGTCACCATGAGCCGAACACTCCCCCTGTTCGACTCGGAGCCAACAGGATTCAAGAAGATTCTTTCGACCAATTTCTCTAGAACGTGTCATCTGGAGGGGTGAAAATCGAAAAATGTGGTGCGCTAGATGAATGTCCAGGAACGTATCGACCTCGCACCTCGCGGTGGTCGATACTGCCCTGGTACAGGCCATAGCCGCACAGGTGACCGAGAACCTGCGTCCACTGCTCGCTCAAGCTCCTCGCCAGTGGCTCACCCCCGAGGATGCTGCCATCTACCTCAAGGTCACCGAGCAGAAGCTCGCAGACCTGCGCTACCTCAAAGAGGGGCCACGGTTCCGCCGTGTCGGGCGGCTCATCAGATACACCCACGCCGACCTGGACTCCTGGCTGGACGCGGGCACCGTGCAGACCCGCGACTCCGCGTAACCTCCCCGGATAGTCTCGGCACCATGGCAACCATCGAGTCCTACACCGTCAACGATGGACGGCGGTACATGGTTCGTTACCGCGCCCCCAACGGCAAGCAGACCAAGAAGCGAGGGTTCAGCACCAAGCGCTCCGCCGAGGCATTCGCCGCCACCGTCGAAGTGGACAAGCTCACCGGGGCGTACGTGGCACCGTCACTGGGCCTGATCACTGTCGGCGAACTCGGCCCCGACTGGTTGGAGAAGAAGACAGCTTTGGTGTCCGCATCCCGGGCACACACCCTGGACATCGATTGGCGCGTGCATGTCGAGCCTCGTTGGGGTGCAACCAAACTCAGCGACATCGACCCTCTCCAAGTCGAGACCTGGATTGCCGAGCTGTCGCGCGGAAAGTCCGCGACGCATGTTCTCCGCGCTCACGGGATACTGGCTGGAATCCTGGACGACGCTGTGAAGGCCCGCCGCTTGGCGTCGAACCCGGCGAGACACATCGACAACCTCCCGAGGAAACGGGGCAAGAAGCACGTCTACCTGACCTCCGAGGACGTGGATGCGCTGGCCGATGCGTGCAACACCACCGACAACCAGACCATCGTCTACGTTCTTGCATTTTGCGGTCTGCGGTGGGGCGAACTCATCGCGCTGCGGGTCAAAGACATCGAGTTCCTGCGCCGCCGCATCTCTGTTCATCGCAACGCCGTCTGGGTTGGCACTGAATGCGTCATCGGTGAAACGAAAGGCAAAGAGTCCCGCAGCGTTCCCGTCCCCGAGTTCGTGCTGAACAAGTTGTCCGAGCAATGCAAGGGCAAGCAGACCGAGGACTTGGTATTCCCCGGTCAAGACGGAGAGATTCGGCGATACCAGACCAATCGAAATGGGTGGTTCACTGGCGCGGTGGCCCGTTCGGGAATCGACTCCACAACGACCCCGCACTCTTTGCGTCATACCTGTGCGAGTCTCACCATTTCAGCAGGGGCAACGTGCTGGTGTTGGCGAGGATGCTTGGCCACAAGGATCCTTCAGTGACGCTCAGGGTCTATTCCGACTTGTTCGATTCAGACTTGGACGCCATCGCCGAGCAGCTCCACACACGGCACGGACAAAAGTCAGATGTGCCCAAAATGTGCCCAGAGAGCCCAAAATAGACCCTTGAAATCGCCTTGAACAGCGGTGATACTTGTACCCCCGATGGGATTCGAACCCACGCTACCGCCGTGAGAGGGCGGCGTCCTAGGCCGCTAGACGACGGGGGCTAGAACATTTCGTGCACTGCGCGTGGCGCGCAGACTTGACAGTCTAGCTCACCGGCGCACATCCACCAAATCACTTGCCGTGCAAATGATTTGCGCTGGGGTACCAGGACTCGAACCTAGAATGGCGGTACCAGAAACCGCTGTGTTGCCAATTACACCATACCCCAATGGCTTCCCAGAACCGCAGGTCAGCGTGCCGACAGCGGACTTTGGAGCCGACGAGCAGAGTACCAAACCAAGGGCGATTAACCCGAATCGGTTTGGCCCTCCACCCCATTTTCCCAGTTCCGGGCGTTTTGCAGCCGCTGCAGGGTGCGCGCGGAGCCCAGTAGTTCCATCGATTCGAACAGCGGAGGGCTCACCGTCGCACCGGTCACCGCGACGCGCAGCGGCCCGAATGCCTTCCGGGGTTTGAGTTCGAGCCCCTCGACGAGCGCGCTCTTGAGCGCATCCTCGATGGCCGGAGTGGTCCACGCATCAAGCGACTCCAGCGCGCCGATCGCGGCGTCCAGGACAGGTACAGAGGCCTCCCCCAATTCCTTGCGTGCCGAGCTGGGGTCGATGGCGTACACATCATCGTTGAGGAACTTCAGCAGACCCCAGGCATCTCCCATCACCACGATGCGCGTCTGCACCAGGTCGGCCGCCACCGCGAAGGCGCTCTCATCGAGTCCCAGCTCGTACCCATGGCCGGACAAGAAGGTCCGCAGCCGTGCCACGAACTCCGCCGGGGCCAACAACCGGATATGCTCGGCATTGATGGCGTCGGCCTTCTTCTGGTCGAACCGTGCCGGATTCGAATTGACATCGGTGACGTCGAAAGCGGCGACCATCTCTTGCAGGCTGAAAATGTCGTGATCGTCGGCGATCGACCAGCCCAGCAGTGCAAGGTAATTTAGCAGCCCCTCGGGGATGAAACCCCGATCGCGGTGCAGAAATAGGTTGGACTGCGGATCACGCTTGGACAGCTTCTTGGTGCCCTCGCCCAGCACCGAGGGCAGGTGCGCGAACGTCGGAATCGAATCGGCCACCCCCACCCGGATCATCGCCTCATACAAGGCGATCTGTCGGGGGGTCGATGGCAGCAGGTCCTCACCACGCAACACGTGGGTGATCTTCATCAGGGCGTCGTCGACCGGGTTCACCAAGGTGTACAACGGATCTCCATTGCCGCGGGTCAGCGCGAAGTCGGGCACCACGCCGGCGGCGAAGGTGGTCGCCCCGCGCACCAAGTCATTCCAGGTGATGTCGTGATCAGGCATGCGTAGCCGCACGACGGGGTTGCGGCCCTCTGCCCGGAAGGCCGCACGCTGCTCATCGGTGAGATCGCGATCGTAATTGTCGTACCCCAGTTTGGGATTGCGCCCCGCCGCGAGGTGGCGAGCCTCCACCTCTTCCGGCGTGGAGAATGCCTCATAGGCATCCCCCGCCTCCAGCAGCTTGCGCACCACATCGAGGTGTAGTTCCTTACGCTGCGACTGCCGATACGGCGCGTAGGGGCCACCGACCTCGGGGCCCTCGTCCCAGTCCAGGCCCAACCACCGCAAGGCGTCCAGGATCGCCAGATAGCTCTCTTCACTATCGCGCCCGGCGTCGGTGTCCTCGATACGGAACACGAAGTCGCCTCCGCAGTGTCGCGCGTACGCCCAGTTGAACAGCGCGGTCCGGATTAGACCGACGTGCGGGGTACCCGTCGGCGACGGACAGAAACGTACCCGGACTTTAGTATCACTCACTCTTACTTCGCCTTCCGCACAACAGGATTGGACAGAGTTCCGATGCCTTCGATGGTGACGCTCACGGTGTCGCCGTCGACGATGGGCCCGACGCCCTCGGGCGTTCCGGTGAGGATCACGTCGCCAGGCAGCAAGGTCATGACCGTGGAGACCCATTCCACGATCGCCCCCACATCGTGCAACAGCAACGAGGTGCGGCTGAGCTGCCTGACCTCGCCGTTGACCTCGGTGCGGATGGCCAGGTCCGAGGGATCCAGGTCGGTGACGATCCACGGCCCCAGCGGGCAGAACGTGTCGTGCCCCTTCGCTCGGGTCCACTGACCATCGGTGCGCTGATGATCGCGCGCCGAGACGTCATTGCCGATCGTGTAGCCCAGGATGTTCTCGGCCGCCCGGGCCGCGGGAACGTCCTTGCACGGCCGACCGATCACGATGGCCAACTCACCTTCATGGTGCACCTCGGATGCGCTGAGCGGCAATTGGATCGGCAGGCCGGGTCCGATGATCGAGGTGTTGGGCTTGATGAAGATCACCGGCGACTCCGGTGGCGGGCCACCCATTTCGGCGGCATGGGCCGCGTAGTTCTTACCCATGGCCACCACCTTGCTGGCCAGGATCGGTGCCAGCAGCCTGACATCGGCGAGCGGCCACTGCCGCCCGGTGAAGGTGGGGGTCCCGAAGGGATGCTCGGCGATCTCACGAGCGGTCGCTGATTCTTCCCTGCCGTCTTCTCCTTCGATACTGACGAAGGCGACACCGTCCGGGCTGGCAATACGTCCTAGGCGCATTTACATGAGCCTAGTTGCCGGGCTTTGCGGCTTCCTCGCTGTCCTCACGTTGGCCCTCGCGAATGTTGGCCCGAGTGACCAACGCGACGAGGAAATCCTCCAACCGGCCGTGCGTGATGTCGAGTTCGCCGCGAAACCAGGTGGTCACCAAGTCCAGTCCCCCGGAAACCAGCGTGAAGGTGGCCAGGTCCAAGTCGGGGTCCAGCGCATCGTCGGCGGGCAGCAGCATGCGTCCCTGATCGGCCATCACCTGCGCCAGGGTCTTGACCAGGTCACGTCGGCGCGCAGCCAAGCCCTCGGTGGCCTGCGATTCGACCAACAGCCTGCCCCGGCGAGGGTCGGCCGTGAGGAATCTCAAGCCCCTGCCCACGGCCGCACGGGCGCGCACCACCGGGTCGGTGGATGCCGAACTCTTGGCGATGGCCTCGATGATGGCGGCCGATCCCGCGAGCATTTGTTCGTCCAGCATCGCCAGCACCAATTCGTCGGTGCTGCGGAAACTCTCGTAGAAGTACCGATCGTTGAGCCGAGCCTCCGCGCACACACCGCGCACCGTGAGGCCCTTGACGCCATTGCTCGCGACCAAGTCCAGCGCGGTATCCAGCAGCGCCGCGCGCCGTCGCGCGCGTCGTTCACCGGATGTGGCTCCGCCATAGGTCCGGGATGGCATGAGCCGATTGTCGCACTTTGCCCCTTGACCCCACGGCATTTTCTGGTGATGATTCTCACCAGATGATGAGCCGCGTCACCAGATGGCCGCTTTCAACGACGAAAGGACGTCTTGATGGAGTCGAAGATGGCTTCGACCTGGCAGAAGCTGCCTAACCCGCCGCAACTTCGCGAGTTCCCGTTCAACGTGTTCACCCGCTTCCTCCCCGGGCGGGATATTCGGGCGACCGCCGAACAGCACGAGTCATTCCGACGCTTCGCGCACGTGGGCGATCCGCTCGCCGACGCTGTCGTGGCGATGTTCGCCCGCTTCCCCGTCAGTCAAGGGCGGCGCATGTTCGACATCGCCATCGAAGAAGGCATCGACGCGGTCGAGAACCCGCCCGAGGAACTGATTGCATTCTTCGAGCAGATCGACGACCGACCCTACTGGCTCGACGACAAGAAGCTCGGCGTGGCCGCCCGGGTCAGCATGCGCACCGGCCTGTTGGGCCTGGGCCTGGCACTGCCCGGCCTCGCGCTGACCGGCGGGTACCTCGCGTCCCGGGCCGACAAACCCCTCGTCGGCACGGGCAACCTCAATCTCCAGGCGATGGCACCACGCAGGCTCCTGGAGACCGCACAGTGGCTCGTCGACGTCACCTCCCCCGGCGGACTGGACCGATTCTCGGCAGGATTCAAGGGAATTCTGCGAGTCCGCTTGATGCACGCGCTGGTTCGCGGCGCCATGAATCGGCGCGACGACTGGGACTACGAGGCGTGGGACGCGCCCGTCAATCAGATCCAACTCGCGGGCACGCTCATGTTGTTCTCGCTGGCCAACCTCGCCGGATGCCAGGCCATGGGCATGAGCTTCTCGGATACCGAACGCGAGGCCGTGTTCCACTTCTGGAGATATGTGGGACTGCTCATGGGAATTCATCCCGAGCTGGTCCCCACCAACGAGGAAGACACCTGGCGACTGTTCTGGCTGGAGGCCGCCACCGAATTCCTGCCCGATGGCGATTCCTACGCCCTCACCCAAGCACTCCATGGGGCGATGCCCGATGACCCGTTGCCGGTAAGGATGGCGCGTGTGTACCTGTCCTCGTACAGCCGGCTCATCCTCGGAAAGGCACACGCCGACAGCCTGGGCCTGCCGAACAACAGGCCGATGCAGGCCGCGGTGGTGGGCACCTCGGTAGCGAACTGGTTCTTCGAGCGTCGCAACATCCTGCCGGGGATGACGCGCATCAGCGAGGAGATCGGGCACTTCACCCGACGCAAATTCATCGCGCAGGGCATATCGCAGACGGGTGGCGACCGCACGTACCGCCGTCACGACAAGCTCGCAACGGCGAGCTAGGTATCCCATAATATGAGATACTCATTCAACAATTTGGGATAGATGTGGAACCATGGTGACCATGGTTCGCGTCGATGAGGTTGGCACAGCGCGCCGTTGGGCGATGCTGGCCATTGCCCTGGGGTCCACAGCCGGAGCGAATATCTTCATCAACGGTGTGGCATTCCTTATTCCGGCCCTGCACACCGAGCGCGGGCTCGACCTCGCTAACGCAGGACTACTGTCCGCCATGCCCAGCTTCGGCATGGTGCTGACGCTGATCGCGTGGGGTGCGCTCATCGACAAGTTCGGTGAACGCCTCGCCTTGGTGAGCGGTCTGGCGCTCACCGCCGTGGCCGCGTTCGCGGCTGCCGAATCACCGTCGCTGACCGTGACCGGCGGTTTCCTACTGTTGGGCGGCACTGCGGCGGCAGCGTGCAATTCGGCCAGCGGTCGTGTGGTGGTCGGCTGGTTCCCACCCCACCAACGCGGCACCGTCATGGGCATCCGCCAAATGGCCCAACCCCTGGGTGTGGCCGTGGGCGCGCTCGTCATTCCGCGCATCGCTCAAAGCCATGGTGTGGCAACAGCATTGCTGTTCCCCGCGATTGTGTGTGCCGTGTCCTCCGTGGTCTGTCTGGTGGGCATCATCGACCCGCCCCGGCCGCCACGTTCAGAAGCCCCTGAAGAGCATCTGGCCAATCCCTACCGCAGATCGCGGGTGCTGTGGCTCATTCACTCGGTGTCGGTGCTGCTGGTCGTTCCGCAGGTGGTGGTCTGGACCTTCACCCTGGTGTGGTTGGTGACCGACAGGGGTTGGAGCATCGGCGCGGCCAGCATCATGGTGACCGTGGCGCAGTTGGTCGGCGCGCTGGGCCGGGTCGCGGCCGGAATGTGGTCGGACCGTTGGGGTTCACGGATGCGACCCATCCGTGTGATCGCGCTGGCGGCCTCGGCGGCCATGGCGCTGTTGGCCATCACCAATCAACTCGACTGGTCGATCAGCGTCGTCGTCATGCTGGTCGCGTCGGTGATCACCGTGTCCGACAACGGGTTGGCGTACACCTCCATCGCCGAAATCGCCGGCCCGTTCTGGAGCGGGCGCGCTCTCGGCGCACAGAACACCGGCCAGCTGCTGGCGGCCGCCGTCGCACCGCCCGTCTTCGGGGCGATCGCCGGTGCCGCCGGTTTCACGGCCGCCTTCGCGGTGTGCGCGGTGTTCCCCTTGGTGGCAGTCGGTGTGGTGCCGGTGAAACTGGAGCGGCCTGCCCTCTAACACCGAATGCGAGCCTGCTGCGGTTCCGGTGGATTCCGCGTCAGGCGCACGCTCGGTCAGGACTACAGGAAGCTGGCGATCCGATCACCGGTGGCCGAGGTGGACAGCTTCTCCTCACCCCTGCTGGCCAGGTGCTGCTCGACAGCCTTCTCCACGCGCGCTGCGGCCTCGGTCTCGCCAAGGTGATTCAGCAGCAGCGAGACAGACACCACGGCGGCTGTCGGATCTGCGATGCCCTGGCCGGCGATATCCGGCGCGCTGCCGTGCACGGGCTCGAACATCGACGGGTTCTTACCCGAGCCATCGATGTTTCCGCTTGCTGCCAAACCGATTCCACCGGTAACCGCGGCAGTCAGGTCTGTGATGATGTCACCGAATAGGTTGTCGGTGACGATGACGTCGAAGCGGCCCGGATCGGTCACCATGTGAATGGTGGCGGCGTCGATGTGCTGGTAAGAGACCTGCACATCGGGATGCTCGGCGGCGACCTCGTCGACCGTGCGCGTCCACAACGTGCCCGCATACTTGAGCACGTTGTTCTTGTGCACCAGGGTCAGGTTCTTGCTGCGGGCCTCGGCACGCTCGAAGGCGTTGCGTACCACGCGCTCCACGCCGAACCGGGTGTTGAGGCTGACCTCGGTAGCCACCTCGTGTGGGGTGTTGACACGAATGGCGCCACCGTTGCCGGTGTACGGCCCCTCGGTGCCCTCACGCACGACAACCAGGTCGATGGCGGGGTTCCCTGCCAGTGGACCGGTGACACCCGGGTACAGCTTGGCGGGGCGCAGGTTGATGTGGTGATCGAGCGCGAAGCGGGTGTTCAGCAGCAGACCGCGCTCCAGCACACCGCTGGGGACGGCCGGATCGCCAATGGCGCCAAGCAGAATGGCGTCATGCCCGCGAAGCTCATCGAGCACCGAATCGGGCATCAGCTCACCGGTGGCCAAATAGCGGCGCGCACCCAAGTCATACTCGGTCTTCTCGACGCCGGGTAGTACCGCGTCAAGCACCTTCACGGCCTCGCCGATGACCTCGGGTCCGATGCCGTCACCGGCGATGATCGCGAGCTTGGTCATGAAAGGTCCACCAACTCAAGGGTTGTCGCACCAACGGCGGTGCCGATTTCGCCCAGCACCGCATCCGGCGCGGTGCGATCCAGGCGCAGGATGATGGTCGCGGCCTCACCGGCGGCATCCTGGCTCAGCTGCGCGGCCTGGATGTTGACCTCGGCACCACCCAATACAGTGCCGATCTTGCCGAGGGCACCGGGTACGTCGGCGTAGTTGATGACCAGGTTCAGACCCTCGGCACGCAGGTCGAAGTTGCGGCCGTTGATCTGAACGATCTTCTGCACCTGCTGCGGGCCCGACAGCGTCCCGGCCACGTTGATCACCGAGCCGTCCGCGTAGACGGCTCGCACATCGACGACGCTGCGGTGGTTCGGGCTCTCGGTCGCCGTGGTGATCTCCGCGCTCACGCCGCGCTCTTCGGCGATCGAGGGAGCGTTCACGAAGGTCACCTGGTCCTCGATCACCGACGAGAAGAGACCGCGCAGCGCGGAAAGCTTGAGCACGGCAACGTCTTCAGAAGCGAGCTCACCGCGGACGTCAACCGACAACGAGGTGGGCAGCTGCTCGGAGACAGCCCCGATGAGCACACCGAGCTTGCGCACGACCTCGAGCCACGGCGCCACCTCTTCGCTGACGACTCCCCCGCCCACGTTGACGGCATCCGGTACGAATTCGCCTGCCAGAGCCAGCTTCACGCTCGCGGCGACATCGGTACCGGCGCGGTCCTGCGCCTCGCTGGTCGAAGCACCCAGATGCGGGGTCACCACTACCTGGTCGAGCTCGAAGAGCGGGCTGTCGGTGCACGGCTCGGTGGCGAACACGTCGAGCCCGGCACCGCGGACGTGGCCGCTGCGGATGGCGTCGGCCAATGCCGCCTCGTCGATGAGCCCACCGCGCGCGGCGTTGACGATGATGACGCCCGGCTTGGTCTTGGTCAGCGCTTCCTTGCCGATGAGGCCGGCGGTCTCCGGGGTCTTGGGCAGGTGCACCGAGATGAAATCTGCCCGACCCAAAAGTTCGTCGAGGGTCAGCAGTTCGATGCCGAGCTGGGCGGCACGGGCGGCCGAGACGTAGGGGTCGTAGGCGACGATGTGCGTCCCGAATGCGGCGAGCCGCTGGGCGAAGAGCTGGCCGATGCGGCCCAGGCCCACCACGCCGACGGTCTTGCCGAAGATCTCAGTGCCGTTGAACGACGAGCGCTTCCAGGTGTGGGCCTTGAGCGAGGCGTCGGCGGCCGGGATCTGCCGCGCGGTGGACAGCAGCAGCGTGACGGCGTGCTCGGCAGCACTGTGGATGTTCGAGGTGGGCGCGTTGACCACCAGGACACCGCGGGCGGTCGCGGCTTTGACATCGACATTGTCGAGTCCGACGCCTGCGCGCGCGACGATCTTGAGCTTGGTGCCGGCGGCCAACACCTCGGCGTCCACCGTGGTCGCCGAACGCACCAGCAGCGCGTCAGCGTCGGGTACCGCGGCCAGCAGCGCGGGGCGATCAGGGCCGTCGACCCAGCGCACCTCCACACCATCTCCGAGTGCTTCGACGGTCGACTGGGCAAGTTTGTCGGCAATCAACACGACTGGACGTTCGCTCACGTCGTCACAGCTTAGTGTGCAGCCGTAAGCGGCGGACATCACAGTGCGGTACACCCATCGCTGTGGTGCGAGGTCCGCCCCGAGCACGCAATTCTGTGGTACGCCACGCCCGAGGGCAAAATGAATACCCGCGCTCACCAGGAGCGTAGGCGAACAGTCCGCCTGTTGAGAAAGGAGGCACCACGTGGAGCGGTTAGCACGGATATCGACTGGCCGTCGCAGCGCAGTGATGTCGCTGCTCATAGGGCTGGCAATAGTGGGCGCCGTGTTCGCGACGCTGCCTGCCTTAGGCGCCGACACCGCGCCCCCGCAAGGCGGGCCGGAATCATCCGAATCGGCACAGGCCGAAGCACTGCTTCGGCAATTTCCTGACGCTCACCGAAGCGCAGCGCTCGTCGTCTTCGCGGCGGCCGGACGCGGCGCGCTCACCGTAGCTGAACGTGCCGCAATCACCACGCAGGCACAACAACTGGCGACGTTGTCGACTATGCCTGAGGTGGTTCGGCCCGTATTCAGCCCCGATGGCGCCGTTGCTCTTGTCAGCCTGCCCGTGACGACGCAGTCAGAGGCGCACAAAATCATCGACCAGGCTGCGCAGGTACGCAGCGCGGCGCGCCAAGGCCTGCCTTCCGGACTGGAGAGCTGGCTCACCGGCCCGGTGGGCTTTCAAGCCGACACCGCTACGGCATTCACGGGGGCCGACGTCCGTCTTCTGCTCGTCACAGCCTCGGTGGTCGCGGTGCTGCTCATCATCACCTATCGCAGTCCACTGCTATGGATTGTCCCTTTGCTCATCGTCGGCGTCGCCGACGGTCTGGCTCGCTCGGTCGCCGCGGCGCTAGCCCCCGTGTGGGGTTTAACCGTGGACGCCTCCATCATGGGAATCCTGTCCGTGTTGGTGTTTGGCGCGGGCACCAACTATGCACTTTTGCTCATTGCCCGCTACCGCGAGGAGCTTCATGTGCAGGCCGATCCACGCGCGGCGATGCGCACCGCGGTGGTCGCCGCCGGTCCTGCGGTGTTGGCCTCAGCGGCAACAGTGGCCCTCAGCCTGCTGATGCTTCTGTTCGCAAGCCTTGACGGCAATCGCGCGTTGGGCGCTGCCTGCGCAGTCGGCGTAGCGCTGGCCGTCACATTGGTGTTAGGTCTACTGCCGGCGGCCCTCGTCCTGTGCGGACGAAAAGTGTTTTGGCCATTCATCCCCCGCTACGAGGAATCCCATCAGCGATCCGATTCCGGGCACCGGATGTGGGCAGGAATCGGTGCGGCGGTGGCCCGCCGCCCGTGGCGCACCATTGTTGCGGCCACAGCGCTGCTGGCCGTGCTGAGCGCCGGCCTGGCGGGCGCGCGCATCGGCCTGAGCCGAACCGAACAGTTCCTGGGAAACCCCGAGTCGGTGCGTGCACAACAACTGTTGACCCAATCGTTCCCCGACGATCAAGGTTCGCAGATCACCGTGCTGACCCCCGACGCCGCGGCCACCGATTGTGTGCAGTTGGCGCAGAGGGTTGAGGGTGTGAGCGCCGCCCAGATGGACGCCCACCACAACGGCTGGACCCGCATAGCGGTATCCACTGCCAAAGCCCCGCAAAGCACGGCGGCCTACCACACCGTAGACGCTCTGCGCGGCGCCTTTTCCCGCAGTGGTACACCGCTGAGCCAATCATTGGTGGGAGGGCCAGATGCCGCCTCATTCGATCAGGTCAACGCTGCCGCACAGGACCGCCGAACCGTGATACCGCTGATCCTGGCCGCAGTGGCGCTCATTTTGGTGATATTGCTCCGGTCACTGATCGCACCTCTGTGCTTGATGGCCACAGTGATAGTCACCTACGTAGCCAGCTTGGGCGCCGCTAACTGGCTGTTTCGCCATATTTTCGGGTTCGCCGCCTTTGACACCCAGGTGCTGCTGCTGGCTTTCCTGTTCTTGGTGGCGTTAGGCGTCGACTACAACATTTTCTTGGCAACTCGGGCACGCGAAGAACTACGTCGGCGAGACGCGCGCGAGGCGATGCGCTACGCGCTGACGCACACCGGCGCAGTGATCACCAGCGCCGGCGTCCTGCTGGCCGCGGTATTCGTGGTGCTGGGAGTGCTACCAGTGGTGGCGCTGGCCCAAATAGGCGTCATCGTCTGCGTCGGTGTGCTCCTGGATACTTTGGTGGTGCGCACGCTGCTAGTGCCGGCGCTGGCACACACATTGGGCGACACGTTCTGGTGGCCGGGCGAGGCGAACCGGCGTTCCTCTCCGGCGCGGCATCGTCGGCAATAGACCCGCCAATCGTCCAACCAGAGCCCCGCAGGGCCCTAGTTACACCCGCAGCGCGGTGAACGGCGCGATGGGGATCAGCCTGATCACGAACCACGCCGCGAATACCGTCAGGGTGATCGCAGGCACCCAGCCATGCAGCCACGGCGGGTCCCAAACGGCCTCACCTCGCCAGCGGCTACGCGTCCACGCGACAAAACAGACCGTCAGAAACGCGACGGCCACCAACGCAACCGCGTTGTAGCGCAGTGCTGCCAGCACGTCACCGTGCAGCAGCGAGTAGACCATCCGCAGACCACCGCACGCGGGACAGTCAAGGCCGGTGAGGGCCTTGAACGGGCACACCGGGAGCACTCCCCCGGGCGTCGTCGGGTCACCGAGCCAGATCGCCGCACAACCCGCCACTGCCGCCGCACCCACGGCGGCGGGGGCAACAAGTCGGGACAGGGGGGTCGGGTGGAAGGTGGTCATTGATTCCAGTATCGCCCTAGGTCGGATTGCTGTCACAACCGCAACAAAGACGAGTGCTTACATTGGGAGACCAAAGCCGGCCTACTCAACAGCCGGGGTCAACCCGCCTTCCTCGTCCCCAAGTGGCGGGGCTGCCAACGCGCCTCCACTTTCGTATTGGCGGATCGTTTTCCTGATGTGCTCCGCAGCTACTGTGTAGATATCGACCACGGATTGGATATCCCTCCGAACGCCATCCTTACCACCCTCAAACGTGGTCACGAACTTCACGCTCTTACCATTCAGGTGCAATCGGATGATCGGCTTTCGATTGTTGTTGTCCAGCAGTATTGCGAAGTACGACTTCCCATCTCGGTGATGAACACGCTCATACCCGAGCACATTCGAGATCAACGGCATGATGAAAGCATTCTTAGTTGCTTCCTCGGTCTGAACCGAGTCCCTGGTGTCACGAATCTTCTTCGCCAGGCTCGCAAGTCCGTCTGAAAACGCCAAAGCGCCCACCCCTAACGTGAACCAAAACGACACCCTCTAGGCCGCTACTGAGCACCATCGACGAGCAGTCGATCTAGCGTCCTCGAAACTGATCCAGACATGCATGGCGGAGGCCAAGCGCGATAGTGTTCGATGCACGCAAAAGCCCCCGTCACTCCGAAGAGCGCGGGGGCCTTGCGTTCAGATAAACAGAGACTAAGCGGTCTCGGTGATGGGCCGGTCGACCCAGCTCATCAGGTCGCGCAGCTTCTTGCCGGTGACCTCGATCGGGTGCTCGGCGTTCTGCTTGCGCAGACCCTCGAGCTCCTTATTGCCGCCCTCGACGTTGGCGACGAGGCGCTTGACGAAGGTGCCGTCCTGGATGTCCGTGAGGATGTCCTTCATCCGCTGCTTGGTGCCGGCGTCGATGACACGCGGGCCCGACAGGTACCCACCGAACTCGGCGGTGTCGGACACCGAGTAGTTCATACGGGCGATGCCGCCCTCGTACATCAGGTCGACGATCAGCTTGAGCTCGTGCAGCACCTCGAAGTAGGCCATCTCGGGGGCGTATCCGGCCTCCACCATGACGTCGAATCCGGTCTTGACCAGTTCCTCGGTGCCACCGCAGAGCACGGCCTGCTCACCGAACAGGTCGGTCTCGGTCTCTTCCTTGAAGTCGGTCTTGATGACGCCTGCGCGGGTACCACCGATTCCCTTGGCATAGGACAGCGCCAGGGCCTGGCCCTCGCCCTTGGGGTCCTGGTGCACGGCGATGAGCGCGGGCACACCCTTGCCGTCGACGAACTGACGACGCACCAGGTGGCCGGGGCCCTTCGGAGCGACCATGGCAACGGTGACGTTGGCCGGCGGCTTGATCAGACCGAAGTGGATGTTCAGGCCGTGGCCGAAGAACAGCGCGTCGCCGTCCTTGAGGTGCGGCTCAATCTCTTTCGTGAAGATCTCGGCCTGTGCGGTGTCGGGCGCCAGAACCATGATCACGTCGGCCCACTGGGCGACCGCTTCGGGGGTGTCGACCTCAAGGCCCTGCTCGGTGACCTTCTCGCGGGACTTGGAGCCCTCACGCAGACCGACCTTCACCTGCACGCCGGAGTCACGCAGGCTCAGCGAGTGCGCGTGTCCCTGGCTGCCGTACCCGATAACGCCGACCTTGCGGCCCTGAATCAGGGTCAGATCCGCATCATCGTCGTAGAACATCTCAACTGCCACAGTGCTTTTCCCTTCTTACTTCTTCTCTTAACGTCTTTATGACTTTTACTTGGCGGCGGCGATGGACCGCGGGCCACGCGACAGCGCGACGACGCCCGATTGCACGATCTCCCGAATACCGTACGGGTCGAGCATCCGCAGCAGTGCATCCAGCTTGGACTGGGTGCCCGTCGCCTCGATGGTCACCGACTCCGGTGACACATCGACGACCTTGGCGCGGAACAGGTTCACCACTTCGATCACCTGTGCGCGCACCGTCGCATCGGCGCGCACCTTGACGAGCATGAGCTCGCGCGCCACCGAATTCTCCTCGTCCTGTTCGACGATCTTGATCACGTTGATGAGCTTGTTGAGCTGTTTGGTGACCTGTTCGAGCGGAAAATCGTCGACGGTGACGACGATTGTCATGCGCGAAATACCTTTGAGCTCCGTCGGGCCCACCGCCAGCGAGGCGATGTTGAAGCCACGGCGGGAAAACAGTGCGGCGACGCGGGCGAGCACACCGGGACGGTCCTCGACCAGAACGCTCAGGGTGTGGGTACTTGTCATTCGTCTGCCACCAAATCATCGTCGTCGAACAGCGGCCGGATGCCCCGGGCCGCCTGGATCTCGTCATTACTGGTGCCTGCGGCGACCATCGGCCACACCTGGGCGTCGGCGCCGACGATGAAGTCGATGACCACCGGGCGATCGTTGATGGCGCGCGCCTCTTCGATCACCCTGGCCACGTCCTGTTCACGCTCGCAACGCAATCCGACGCAGCCGAGTGCCTCGGCCAGCTTCACGAAATCGGGGATGCGACGCGAGTGCGTGGCCAGGTCGGTCTGCGAGTAACGCTGGTCATAGAACAGGGTCTGCCACTGCCGCACCATGCCCAGGTTGCCGTTGTTGATCAGCGCCACCTTGATGGGCACACCCTCGATCGCACAGGTGGCCAGCTCCTGGTTGGTCATCTGGAAGCAGCCGTCACCGTCGATGGCCCACACCTCGGCCTCGGGCCGCGCCATCTTGGCACCCATGGCCGCGGGCACCGCAAATCCCATGGTGCCCAGGCCACCCGAGTTGAGCCAGGTGCGCGGGTTCTCGTACTTGATGAACTGCGCGGCCCACATCTGGTGCTGCCCGACACCGGCCACGTACACCGCGTCGGGTCCGGCGATCTTGCCCAGCGTTTCGATGACGAACTCCGGGCCCAGGCTGCCGTCATGCTGGGCGTCGTATCCCAACGGGTACGTCTTGCGGATATCCGAGAGGTACTCCCACCACTCGGAAAGAGGATCCGCCACTGTGCCAGCAGCTCGGTCTGCCCGGATGGCCTCGGTCAGCTCGGCGATGACGTTCTTCACGTCACCGACGATCGGCACATCGGCGTGGCGGTTCTTGCCAATCTCGGCGGGGTCGATGTCGGCGTGGATGACCTTGGCATCCGGCGCGAACGAGTCCAGCTGCCCGGTCACCCGGTCGTCGAACCGCGCACCCAGCGTGATCAGCAGATCGCTGCGCTGCAGTGCGGCCACGGCACCGACCGTGCCGTGCATCCCGGGCATACCCATATGCAGCTCGTGGCTGTCGGGGAATGCTCCGCGCGCCATAAGGGTGGTGACGACGGGGATGCCGGTCAGTTCGGCCAATTGCTTGAGTTCCGGGGAAGCGTCCGCACGGATGACACCGCCACCGACGTACAGCACCGGGCGCTTGGCGGCGGCGATCAACCGGACCGCCTCACGAACCTGCTTGCCGTGCGGCTTGGTGACGGGCTTGTAGCCGGGCAGATAGATCTGCGGCGGCCAGCTGAATGTGGTCTGTGACTGCAGGATGTCCTTGGGGATGTCGACGAGCACCGCGCCGGGGCGACCGCTCTGCGCGATGTAGAAGGCCTCGGCAATCACCTTCGGGATGTCCTCGGCGTTGCTCACCAGGAAGTTGTGCTTGGTGATCGGCATGGTGATGCCCGAGATGTCGGCTTCCTGGAAGGCGTCGGTGCCGATGAGGCCCCGACCCACCTGCCCGGTGATGGCGACCACCGGGATCGAGTCCATCTGCGCGTCGGCCAGCGGCGTGACCAGGTTGGTGGCACCCGGGCCGGAGGTGGCCATCATGACGCCGACCTTGCCGTTGGCATGCGCGTAGCCGCTGGCGGCGTGCCCGGCGCCCTGCTCGTGACGCACCAGGACGTGACGGACCTTGGTCGAGTCGTAGAGCGGGTCGTACACAGGTAGGACCGCACCGCCGGGAATGCCGAAGATGACCTCGACGCCGAGCTCCTCAAGCGACCGCACTACCGACTGCGCGCCGGTGACGCGCTGGGGTGCGACGGTGTTCGATTCCGGAGCTGTTTCTGGGGTCCGCCCAGAAGCAGAAGCCGGCTTGGGCTTTGCGGGAGCGCTCATGGTGGTCTGTCCTCTTGTTGTGGCCGTACCGAAAACCTATGGCAACAAAAAACCCCCGCCAGCGGTCTGCTGTACGAGGGTTGCGCGTCGAGTGTGCGCGAGTTGCCTTGGACTCGGGCTACGCGTCGACGCGCATACCGATTACTACGAGCAAGGTGTGGTTGTTCACATCGCGCACGGTAGTCGTTTCCGGAGGTCCGAGTCAAATCCGATCCATCAGGGACACTGTGTGTATGGGAGAGACGAAGCGAACCCCGGATGAGCCGCCGACGCGAAGGTCGACAATCGTGCGGATATCTCCGATGGCGCATTTCATGTCCGGGTTTCTTGCGCTCGGCATCCTGGCGTTCGTCCTGTATCTCCCGATTCTCGCGCCACTGCTGGCCGTCCCCGTCGTCATCTCGTATGCGATTTACCGGTATCAGACCGCGGTCGACACCGAATCGGTGCAGGTGCGCACACTGACGACGGTCCGGACGCTTCCCTGGACCGAGGTCAAGGGCCTCGGATTCGACAAGCACGCCTGGGCCCATGCCCAGCTCGTGGACGGCACGTCGCTGCGGCTTCCGGCCGTCACCTTCTCGACGTTGCCGATCCTGTCGGCGGCCAGCAATGGCCGCGTGCCCAACCCGTACAAGGGAGTCACCCGCGATTAAGCGGCGACCCGTTCCTGGATGCCCCAGGGCGCACCGAAGGTGTTCAGCCGATCCAAGAACGGCAGGCTGTCGAAGGCCTCCGGCCCCAGCACGCCGCTGCCACTCCAGGCACCCTCGGCGAGCAGCTCCAGGGCCACGACCGGATTGACGGCGGTCTGCCACACCACGCACTGCGCACCATCGCGGGCCATCGTCCATTCGTTGTCGACGACGTGATGCAGATAGACCTCACGCGGCCGGCCGTCCTTGCCCGTACCGGTGACCCAAAGGCCCGCACAGGTCGCACCGCGCATCAGGTGTCCGAGCCCGGCAGGGTCCGGCAGGCAGGCCGCCACCACATCGCGAGGACTCACCGCCGCGGCACCGCCGTTGGCGTGCACACTGACCGGGTCGGTGCTGTCCAGCCCGACCAGGTGCAGGGTGCGCAACACGTTGATGAACTCGGCACCCAGGCCGTATTTGAAGGTGACCCGCCGGGCGTTGACCCAGCGCGGCATAAGCACCACTTCCTCGTGCTCGACGTTAACGCATTCGACGGGACCGATGCCTCCCGGAAAGTCGAAAACCTCCGGCTCGCTGAAAGGCTCGGTGGTGAAGAACCCCTTGTCGCGCTCCCAGATCAGGGGCGGGTTGAGGCATTCCTCGATGGTCGTCCAGATGGAGAACGACGGAGCAAAGCGATACCCCTGCACTTCCAGGTTAGATCCGTCGCGGGTACCCAACTCGTCGATCTCCGAGAACAGGTGATCGGCCGCGTACCGGGCGAACACATCGCTGAGGCCCGGCTCGACCCCGATGCCCACCAACGCCAACAACCCTGCGGTCTGCCACTTTTCGGCGGCCGCGAACTGTTCATCACCGAGCATCACGCCGGGCAACTCGTAGGGCTTGTCCGGGTGACGGTGCGACAGGCTCATCGCCATGTCGAGGTAGGTCACCCCCGCGGCGTAGCATCCGTCGAAGACGCCCATGACATATCGAGGATCGACCGCGTTGAGCGCGTGGGTGATGCGATGTTCCCGGCACAGGGCAGCCACATCCTGCGCCGACGAGGCGTCGATGCGGGCCGCCGTGAACCGTGGATCACCGAGACGATCGACCACCTTGTGCGCCCGCGCGATGTCGTAGTCCGCGATCACCAGAGCTTCGAAGAACTCCCGTCGCGCCGCGATGAACGCGGCGGCACTGCCCACTCCCCCGGCACCCACGATGAGGACTCTCATGGCTATAACCGCGCCCATGCCTCGGTGAGCACCCCGCGCAGGATCTGCTCGATCGCCTCGAACTCGCGCGGGCCGCTGATCAGCGGTGGCGCAAGCTGAATCACCGGATCGCCACGGTCGTCGGCGCGGCAATACAGCCCCGCGTCCCAGAGCGCGGCCGACAGGAATCCACGCAGCAGCCGCTCGCTCTCCTCGCCGCTGAACGTCTCCTTGGTGACCTTGTCCTTGACCAGCTCGATTCCGTAGAAGTAACCCTCACCGCGCACGTCGCCGACGATCGGCAGATCGTGCAGTCTCTCCAGGGTGGAGCGGAACACCGGGGCATTCTCACGCACCCGATCGTTGAGCCCCTCACGCTCGAAGACATCGAGATTGGCCAATGCCACCGCCGCCGAAACGGGATGGCCGCCAAAGGTATACCCATGCGGGAAGGTGGTCTTGCCGTCGTCGAACGGCTCGAACAGCCGGTCGGTGGCGATCATGGCCCCGATGGGCGAGTAGCCGGAAGTCATGCCCTTGGCACAGGTGATGATATCGGGCTGATAGCCGAAATCCTCACAGGCGAACATCGATCCGATGCGACCGAACGCGCAGATCACCTCGTCCGACACCAACAACACGTCGTACTCGTCACAGATCTCGCGCACCCGCTCGAAGTATCCCGGTGGCGGAGGGAAGCAGCCGCCCGCGTTCTGCACGGGTTCAAGAAAAACAGCGCACACCGTCTCCGGCCCCTCGAATTCGATGGCCTCGGCAATGCGGTCAGCGCAGTAGCGGCCGAATGCCTTGGGGTCGTGGGCATACGGCTCCGGCGCGCGATAGAAGTTGGTGTTCGGCGCGCGGAACCCGCCCGGAGTCAGCGGTTCGAAAGGCGCCTTGAACGCGGGCAGGCCGGTGATGGCCAGCGCACCCTGCGGGGTGCCGTGGTAGGCGATGGCCCGCGAAATCACCTTGTGCTTACCGGGCTTGCCGGTCAGCTTGAAGAACTGCTTGGCCAGCTTCCACGCACTTTCCACCGCTTCTCCACCGCCGGTGGTGAAGAAGACCCGGTTCAAGTCACCCGGCGCGTACCCGGCAAGGCGTTCGGCCAGCTCGATCGCCGGCTCCGTGGCGTAGGACCACAGCGGAAAGTAGGCGAGCTTCTCGGCCTGGCGCGCCGCGGCCTGCGCCAGTTCGGCGCGGCCGTGCCCGGCCTGCACGACGAAGAGTCCGGACAGGCCGTCCAGGTAACTGCGGCCGTGCTCGTCCCAGATCCGCACTCCCTCACCGCGGGTGATGATCGGCGGCGTGATACCGGCACCATGGCGGGCGAAGTGCCCCCACAGATGCCGCGACGCCTTCGCGTCCAGATCGCCGTAAGTGCCTTGTGCTGCATGGACGGTTGTCACCGTGTTCCCCAATTATATTGTTGTTTCACTAGTTTCAGATAGACCAGAGTTTCCGTTGAGGTCACTCCCGACACCGCGCGGATCTGCTTGTTCAACAGATCGAGCAGATCGTCGTCGTCCTCGCAGACCACTTCGACGATCGCGTCGAAGGTGCCCGCGGTGAGCACCACGTAATCGACCGCTTCCAGCTCGGCCAGCCGATCAGCCACCTCGGTGGTGTCACCGGAGCATTTGATGCCGATCATCGCCTGACGTTTGAATCCGAGCTGCATGGGATCGGTGACGGCGACAATCTGCATGACGCCCGCGTCGATCATGCGTTGCACACGTTGTCGCACCGCGGCCTCGGAGAGCCCTATCGACTTTCCGATGGTCGCGTAAGGCCGCCGCCCGTCCTGCTGGAGTTCCTCGACGATCGCTTTGGAGACGTCGTCGAGCTGGAATGCCGCGGATCCGTTGCCCGGGTCCGCGACCCGCAGCAGTCGTCGTGTCGTGTTGGCCACAAGCTTGATTGTGCACGGATTTCGTCTATTTTTGCAACGTTTTACGACGAATTGACAATATCAACGGATCTTTGACGATGGAATCCGTGGCCGTAGTCCGCAATGTTCGATACCGTGGGCGAGGTGAGCGCCCCCAGTAGCTGGATCAACGGCCGACCCGTCGCAACCCGTGGAGACACCCACCGCGTGATCAACCCCGCGACCGGTACCACCGTCGCGGAACTGGCCTTGTCCACCCCCGATGACGTGGACTCCGCGGTGGCGGCCGCCCGGGCCGCGGGGCCCGGCTGGGCGTCGTCGACACCCGTCGATCGCGCGGGCGTCCTCGCCAAACTCGCGGCCGCGATGGCCGCCAGTGCCGACACACTGGTGGCCGAGGAGGTCGCGCAGACCGGCAAGCCCGTACGCCTGGCCTCCGAATTCGACGTGCCCGGCAGCATCGACAATGTCGAGTTCTTCGCCGGTGCGGCAAGACATCTGGAGGGCAAGGCGACGGCCGAATACTCGGCCGACCACACCTCCAGCATCCGGCGCCAAGCTGCCGGAGTGGTCGCCACCATCACCCCGTGGAACTACCCGCTTCAGATGGCGGTGTGGAAGGTGCTGCCCGCGCTGGCGGCGGGATGCACGGTGGTGATCAAGCCCAGCGAGCTGACACCACTGACGACACTGACTCTGGCACGTCTCGCCGCCGAGGCCGGGCTACCCGACGGCGTGCTCAACGTCGTCACCGGGCGTGGCGATGACGTGGGCGACGCACTCGCGGGTCACCCCGATGTGGATTTGGTGACGTTCACCGGCTCCACCGCCGTGGGCCGAAAGGTGATGGCGGCAGCGGCCGTTCACGGCCATAGAACGCAATTGGAGCTCGGCGGCAAGGCGCCCTTCGTCGTCTTCGACGACGCCGATCTGGACGCCGCGATCCAGGGCGCGGTCGCGGGCGCGATCATCAATTCCGGCCAGGACTGCACGGCCGCCACACGGGCCATCGTCGCCCGCGAGCTGTACGACGACTTCGTCGCAGGCGTCGGCGAGGTGATGGGAAAGGTGGTCGTCGGCGATCCCCTGGACCCGAACACTGATATCGGGCCACTGATCTCGGAGGCACACCGCGCCAGGGTGTCGAAGATGGTGGACCGCGCCCCCTTGCAGGGCGGCCGGATCGTCACCGGCGCAAGCTGCCCCGATCTGCCGGGATCTTTCTACCGACCCACGTTGATCGCGGATGTGGCCGAGACCTCCGAGGCCTACCGTGACGAGATCTTCGGCCCGGTGCTCACCGTACGCGCCTTCACCGATGACGACGATGCGCTACGGCAGGCCAATGACACGGCCTACGGCCTTGCCGCCTCCGCCTGGACGCGCGACGTATATCGCGCGCAGCGGGCATCACGGGAGATCACGGCGGGATGCGTCTGGATCAACGACCACATCCCCATCATCAGCGAGATGCCCCACGGCGGATTCGGCGCCTCCGGATTCGGCAAGGACATGTCCGACTACTCCCTTGATGAATACCTCACCATCAAGCACGTCATGAGCGATATCACCGGTATTGACGAAAAAGACTGGCACAGAATCATTTTCGCGAAACGCTAAGTCCACACGTCCACGTTGTCGTCGATCAACGCCGCGAGCCTGGTGAGGCCGCCGGTGATCGCGCGCCGATCGGCGCTGGTTAGCTCCGCGAAGACCTCATGCTGCCGAGCCCGAAAGGCCGACTGAGCCTTGATGACCCGCGTACGCCCGGCGGCGATCAGGCCCACCAGCACCAAACGGTCATCGGATGACGAGCGAGTGCGCTCCACCACACCGCGTTCTTCCAGTTGCTTGAGCGCTCGGGTGGCCGTCGGCACCGCCCCCCGCCAACTGGCCCTGTACGAATCACTGCGGCGCGATCGCACGTCCGGGATGCAGCGCAACGCGCGTCAGTCAGGCAGTGTCTATCGCTCCGTCGATCTGACCGCACGGCAGCAAGCCGCGCGGCTCACCGAAATCCTGGCCGAAGACTGGATTCCGACGATGACGCCGCCGGGGCGGCACTCGCCGGACTCTAGTCCTTGGTGAATTCCTCGCCTGTCTGCGGGTTCACCGCGACCTCGCCCTCCGGCAGGTTGGACAGGTCGCCGGCGATGACGGTCTGCTGTGCCTCGACCGCATCGGGCAGACCGAAATGTGTTGTGGCGGCAGCGGGCGCCAGCACCAGATCCGCGCTGCGCCGTGGCAGCGTCGCCCCCTGGAAAAACGGCGGAGCGGCCACCCGCCACAGCATCATCACAACGACGCCGAGCACCAGTGCGCCGATACCAACCACCGCCACAGCCCCGAATCCGAACACGGTGACGTTGTTGCCGGCGTCGTCGATGAGCCAGCTGGGCTTGGCGTACTGAATCAGCCCGTAAGCGAAGATGACCGTCAGTGCGATTCCACCGAGCAACGGGATCGCACCACGCACCATGAAATTGCGCACACTCTGCGTGAGTGTCCGACGGTAAAACCACACACACGCGAATCCTGTGAGCCCGTAGTAGAAAGCAATCATTAGGCCGACCGATCCGATGAGCGCTGTCAGCAGGTTGGTGCTGATGATCGTAAAGAGCACGTAGCAGGCAATCGAGACCGCACCCATCGCCACGGTGGAAGTAGTGGGTGTCAGATACGTGCGATGGATCGATGCGAATGAGTCCGGCAGCGCCTTGTAGACACCCATCGACAGGGTGGTGCGGGCGGTGGGCAGGATCGTGGTCTGGGTGCAGGCCGAGGCCGACGTCAGAATAGACGCGGACAACAGCAGCATCCCCACATGCCCCAGGAAGCTGTCGCCGAACAACTCGGGACCAATGGCTGCGAACACGTCGGCGGCGTTTTCCTGATTGCCCAGGCCTATCCCCTCGGTGCCGACTCCCGCGAACGCCACCGCAGCCACACTGACCAGCGCATAGGTGGCCAGAAGCAAGAATGTGGACAGCACTGCGGCACGCCCGGGCGTGCGTCCCGGGTCATCGGACTCCTCGTTACAAGCCACTGCGGTGTCCCAACCCCAGTAAATGAAGATCGTGGTCAGCACGGCGGGTGCGATGACGGTGCCGAAATCCAAACCCCCGGGCCAGAACCAGGCCAGCGAAGGCAGCAACGAGTAGGCCTCGGCGTTGTGGGTGTAGACCTTGATCAGCGCGATGATCGACACGGCGACTAGAACAACCATCTCGACCAGTAAGAGCGCGTACTGCAGACGCACCGAGACTTCGATACCGCGATAACAGACGTACGTCATGATCATGATCCACAGAACGCCGGCCACCGTCGACCACAGGGTGCTGTCGGCCAGGCTTGCTGCCGCGGTCCACCCCAGATCACCGACAAACGTGAACGAATAGGCGCCCGCGATCTGAGCCAGGTTCGCCATCACGATGACGTCAGCGGCGATGATCCCCCAACCACCGAGCCATCCGACAATCGGCCCGAAGGTGCGCGAGGCCCAGGTAAAGGTGGTGCCGCAGTCCGGCTCGGCCTTATTCAGCTCCTGATAGGCCACCGCGATCAGATAAATCGGGATGAACGAAATCAGCACGATGGCCGGCGCCTTGACTCCGGCGAGCAGGGCACCGCCACTGGCGACGATCAACCCGAGGGTGGCGGCCAGGCTGTAGGCCGGTGCCGTGGAGGCGAGCCCAACGACGACGCTGGAAAGCAGCCCCATCGCGCCGCCCTTGAGCCCCTTGCTCTCGACGGGCGTGTCTGAACTCATACGCATATCTCCCTGCTCGGCGGACTGGGAGCAGAATACGTTTTCCGTCGAGATTTCGCCCAGCATGAGCGGAATTCGTCATCAAGAACCGGTTTAACACCGGATTCGACATATTTGCCGATTAGGCCAGCGGATTTGTTCCGTTGAGGAAGACCCAGATGGCCGCTGCCGCGCCCAGGCCCAGCAACAACGCCGCGAAGGAGCCCACAAATGGCCTGCGGGCCCAGCCGCGTCCGGCGTCAAACCCGTAACGACCAGGACCGACGAGGATCACCGCGATGATCGCGACGATCATCAGCAGCTCGAACTCATGACCGTCCGGCCAGAAAATCGCGTAACGATTCGCCTTGTCGGACACCATGTCGGACAGCAGCACATTGACCATGAAGGCCAGTGCGGCCGCACCCGCCAGCGGCGTGAGCAGGCCGAGAACCAGCAGCACCCCGGCGCCCAGCTCCGCTGTGACGCCCACATACGTAAGGATGTCGGCGTACTTGAAGCCGCGCTCTCCCAAAGTTGTCTCGAAACCGCCCAGTCCGGTCCCGCCCCACCAGCCGAAAACCTTGCGCAGTCCGTGGGCGATCAGCACCGCGCCGACGCTGACACGCAGCAACAACAGTCCGAGATCTTGAGTGCCGCGACGGTCGCCCGTCGGGTCCTGAGTCCCCCACGGCGCGGCATGTCGGGCCTGCACCGCCTCGGAGGATATTTGGGTGGTGGCAGGTTCGGCATAGGGCAGCGGCGCTGGATCGTACAACGGTCCAACCTCTTTCACGTCGTGGGAGCTCGTCAGCTTCTCCGCCTGGTAATGCGGGATTGCCGTGGTCTCGAAATCGCCGCCATAGGTGGCCGACGGCACATCGTCTTCAGGGTCGACCAGTTCAGGCGGCTTACGCCACACCTGTGGATCGCCTGAATGACCGGTCACGGCCCAAGAGTAAGTCCATTGGAGGCCCGAATGTGGCGAGCAACGCCGTAAGGTCCGTAATCTTGCGGTCATGCTCATCCGCTCCCGGAGCCGCAGAGTCGGCGACATCCGGCCAAATCCCGTGACGGGACCGACCAATGAGCCATCGGGGAAGAGACTGTTTGTCGGTTCGGTGGCGGCGCTGGCCGGGACGGTGACACTGCTCTCCGGTTGTGTACGGTTCGACCCCACGCAGGATCAGCCGTTCAGCGAGGTGCCCCAGCGTGGGGTTGCGCAGACCACGACCACCCCGCCGCCGCCGTTACCGGGTAAACCGTTTCCTAAGCAGTGCCCTGCCGACGGCGTGATGCAGGGATGCCTGGAGGCCACCAGCGGACTCATCATGGGCAGCGACGGCAAGACCGCCCTGGTCGCCGAGCGCGCCACCGGCGCGGTGAAGGAGATCGCCACGAGCGCCGAGCCGAAGGTCAAGACGACCATCCCCGTCGATCCTTCCGGCGACGGCGGCCTGTCCGACATCATCCTCTCCCCTTCCTACCAGCAGGACCGGCTGATGTACGCCTACATCAGCACCCCGACCGACAACCGGGTGATCCGCATCGCCGACGGCGACGTCCCCAAGGACATCTTCACCGGAATTCCCAAGGGGCCCACTGGCAATCCGGGATCGTTGGCCTTCATCAGCCCCACCACGCTGGTGGTTCAGACCGGCACCGGCGGCAACGCGGCGGCAGCCAACGATCCGAACTCTCTGGCCGGCAAGGTGATCCGAATTGAACAGCCGACCACCATCGACCAGGCCGCTCCGACCACCGCGATGAGCGGTCTCGGCGACGGCGGTGCCATGTGCGTGGACGCCGCCAACGGCACGCTGTATGTGACCGACCGCTCCCCTGCGGGTGACCGGCTGCAAAAGCTCACCAAGGACGGCAAGATCTCGACGGTCTGGACCTGGCCGGACAAGCCCGGAGTGGCCGGATGTGCGGCACTGGACAGCTCGGTGATGGTCAACCTGGTGTTTAACCAGACGACGGTCGTCGTGCGCCAGAATCCCGAAACCGGGGCGGTCACCGGGGATCCCGAGGTGCTCCGCCAAAAGGAGCAGCACGGTCACGTGCGGGCGCTGAAGCTCTCGGCCGACGGAAACGTCTGGGGCGGTTCCATCAATAAGGACTTCGGTACCGCCACCCCCACTGAGGACGTGGTCTTCCCGCTGTTCCCGAAGGGCGGCGGATTCCCCCGCGCCAACGACGACCTGGACTAGCCCTGGCCGCAGGCCTTGAGCACCAGGTCCTTGACCAGCGCCGCGTCGGCCTGTCCCTTGGTGGCCTTCATGACCGCACCGACGATGGCACCCGCAGCCGCCACCTTGCCGTCGCGGATCTTCTGGGCGACATCGGGATTGGCGGCCAACGCCTCGTCGACGGCGGCCTGGATCACCGAGTCGTCGCGCACCACGAGCAGACCGCGGTCGTTCATCACCTGCTCAGGTTCGCCCTCGCCGGCGAGAACCCCGTCGACCACCTGCCGCGCCAACTTGTTGGACAGCTTGCCGTCCTTGATCAGCGCGACGACGACGGCCACCTGCGACGGTGTGATGGGTAGCTCGGCCAGTTCGACCTCACGTGTATTGGCTTGCTGCACCAGGTAGTTGCCCCACCACGAGCGCGCGTCCTCGCTGCTGGCGCCCTCGGCGACGGTGGCCTGCACCAGTTCGACGGCGCCGTTGTTCACCAGGTCGCGCATCACCTCGTCGGAGATGCCCCACTCCTGCTGAATGCGGCCCAGCCGCAGCCAGGGCAGCTCCGGCAGGGTGCCGCGCAACCGCTCGATCAGTTCAGTGCTAGGGGCCACGGGTTCAAGGTCGGGCTCTGGGAAGTACCGGTAATCCTCGGCCGTCTCCTTGCGGCGTCCGGCGCTGGTGCTGCCGTCCTGCTCCAGGAAGTGCCGCGTCTCCTGGATGACGTCCTCGCCCGCATCCAGAACGGCGGCCTGGCGCCGCATCTCGTATCGCACCGCCACCTCGACGCTCTTGAGCGAGTTGACGTTCTTGGTCTCGGTCCGGGTACCGAACTCGTCGGCACCGGTGAGCATCAGCGAGACGTTCGCGTCGCAGCGCATCGACCCGTGGTCCATGCGCACATCGGAAACGTCCAAGGCGCGCAACAGGTCCCGCAGTGCGGTCACGTAGGCGCGGGCGATCTCGGGGGCCCGCTCGCCGGTACCCTCGATGGGCTTGGTGACGATCTCCACGAGGGGCACGCCGGCGCGGTTGTAGTCGAGCAGGGACTCGGTGGCACCGGAGATGCGGCCGGTCTCGCTGCCGATGTGGGTCAGCTTGCCGGTGTCCTCTTCCATGTGGGCGCGCTCGATCTGCACCCGCCAGGTGGTGCCGTCGTCCAGCGGCACGTCCAGGTAGCCGTTGAACGCGATCGGCTCGTCGTACTGAGAGATCTGGTAGTTCTTCGGCTGGTCCGGGTAGAAGTAGTTCTTGCGGGCGAAGCGGCCCCACGGGGCGATCTCACAGTTGAGCGCCAGCCCGATGCGGATGGCCGATTCGACCGCCTTCTGGTTGACCACCGGTAACGAGCCCGGCAGGCCCAGACAGACGGGGCAAATCTGGGTGTTCGGCTCCGCGCCGAATGTGGTGGGGCAGCCGCAGAACATCTTGGTAGCCGTGGACAGTTCGACGTGAACCTCCATACCGAGCACCGGTTCGTATCGGGTCAGCACCTCGTCGTAGTCCAGCAGTTCTGTCATGCTGCGATCCTAATAGGTTGGCTTTGCCTGTCGAGCAGACGCTTATCGCACAGGAATCGCAGGTCGCGGCTGCGCACCCCCTCCGTTCACGGGTGCGGTCACCCTCATGAGCGGCAGCGTGGTGGTCATCGGCATCGATCCCTATGTGATCGACTTCGGCAATCCCCAGTTCGCCGCACCGGCCTGACCGCGGACGACATCCAGGAAGGACTGGACCAATCGGCAGCCACTCTGAACGCCGAGGGACGAGCTCACCGCGCAACTGAAGCGGGCACTCGACGCGCGGCCGTGGGATTGCCTGGTCATCGGCGCGGGCATACGCGCCATGCTGTCGAACCTCGAACTGTTCGAAATCGTGCTCAACGTGGTGCGCGCGCACGCTCCGCACGCGAAGATCCGCTTCAACACCACGCCCACCGACACGGTGGCCGCCGTCAAGCGCTGGATCTGACCCAGCTTCCACGCCGAGTGCATACCTGGTGCAGGTAGATCGGGCTGATCACCAGCACCAGGTATGCACTCGACGAGGAGAGCTCGCCACGATCTAACCGAAGAAGGCGGCGGCGTCCTCGTAGCGATTCTTCGGGACCAGCTTGAGGTGGCGGGTCGCCTCCGACAGCGGCACCCGTCCAATGTCCTGTCCCCGCAGCGACACCATGACCCCGTACTCGCCGGCGTGTGCGGCGTCCGCCGCGTTCGCCCCGAAGCGGGTCGCGAGCACCCTGTCAAACGGCGTCGGCGTGCCGCCGCGCTGCACATGCCCCAGCACCGTGGTGCGCACCTCCTTGTTGATGCGCTTCTCGATCTCCACCCCCAACTGCTGGGCGACCCCGGTGAACCGCTGGTGCCCGAACTCGTCAATTCCCCCGTCGCGCAGTTCCATTGAGCCCTCGGCCGGTTTCGCGCCCTCGGCCACAACGCAGATGAAATGCGAATCCCCGCGCTGGAAGCGGCCTTTGATCAGGCGGCACACCTCGTCTACGTCGTACGGCACCTCGGGGATCAGCGTCATGTGCGCGCCCGAGGCCAACCCAGAATGCAGGGCGATCCAGCCCGCGTGCCTGCCCATCACCTCGACCAGCATGACGCGCTGGTGCGATTCGGCCGTGCTGTGCAGCCGATCGATGGCCTCGGTGGCGATGGTCAGCGCGGTATCGAACCCGAAAGTGACATCGGTGCAATCGATATCGTTATCGATCGTCTTGGGCACCCCGACCACCGGCACGTTCTCGTCGGCAAGCCAACTGGCCGCTGTGAGGGTACCCTCCCCACCGATCGGGATAAGCACATCGATCCCGTTGTCATCCAAGGTCTGTTTGATCTGGTCCAGCCCGGCACGCAGCTTGTCGGGATTAGTGCGCGCGGTGCCAAGCACCGTGCCGCCCTTGGTCAGCAACCGATCATTACGGTCATCATTGGCCAGCTGGATACGCCGGTTCTCCAGCAATCCCCGCCACCCGTCCTGAAATCCGACTACCTGCGAGTCATAGCGATTAGCACAGGTTCGCACCACCGCACGGATGACGGCATTGAGCCCCGGGCAGTCTCCTCCACCGGTAAGCACTCCGATACGCATGGCCCCATACTGCCGGTTTTGCACCAAAGTCTCGATCCCAGCCAAGTCACCTACGCGGGGGCATCACCGTCGGGCGTGTTTTTTTTGCGGGCACCGTCGCCAGAGGCAGCATGTCATCGGGGTTGGGAGCCGAACTCAGATGGGGATCGCCCGAGTGAAAGCAGGCCGGGTCGTTCTCCACTGAACACGCCAACCGCCGCGTAGTGACAGAACCCGAGTCTCTCGCTTCAGTCATCACCACCGCCACTGCTGCGAGGGCGCAAGCGGCGCCGATCATGGCGAGGAAGGTACGTAAACGTTGCATACCCACCCACCGTACTCGGCAAGTCCTGCAAGAATTCACAATGCCACGCACAGACAATATCGCCGGATGGTTGACAAAACAACGTGATACGGAGGCCTGCAGTCCGCGATCCGGCACGCTCAGCAAGAAAACCGCTCCACTCGGCGCAGCGGTCGGACATGCGAACTGTGTCCGCAGTGTCTTTGCCCCGTAGGCACCATCACCTCGAAAGCGCCAACGGCTAGACCGCCGCAGGCAGAGCACCGCGTGCTGCTTCGTACGCCGCACCCACCCGGTACAACCGGTCGTCGGCGAGTGCGGGCGCCATGATCTGCAGACCCACCGGGAGCCCGTCATCGGCCGAAAGCCCCGACGGCACCGACATTCCGCAGTGACCAGCCAGGTTCAGCGGCAGCGTGCACAGGTCGAATTGGTACATGGCCAATGGATCATCAACCTTCTCCCCCAAGCGAAATGCTGTCGTGGGAGTGGCGGGCGTGACCAGCACGTCCACCTGCTCATAAGCCTGCTCCAGATCGCGTTTGATCAGGGTGCGAACCTTCTGCGCCCGGCCGTAGTACGCGTCGTAGTACCCGGCAGAGAGCGCGTAAGTACCGATCATGATGCGCCGCTTAACCTCTGGGCCGAAACCCGCGGCCCGGGTGAGAGCCATGACTTCCTCGGCGCTGCGGGTTCCGTCGTCCCCAACGCGCATGCCGTACCGCATGGCATCGAAGCGGGCCAGATTGGAAGAAACCTCCGACGGCAGGATCAGATAGTAGGCCGGAAGCGCATATTCGAAGTGGGGACAGGAGACCTCCACCACGTCGGCACCCAAGGCTGTCAGCTGGTCGACGGCCGCATCGAACGATGCCATCACACCAGGCTGGTATCCGTCGCCACGCAACTGAGACACCACGCCGACACGAACACCCTTGAGATCACCGGAGGCTCCGGCACGTGCGGCGGCCACCACATCGGGCACCGGCTCGTCCACCGAGGTGGAGTCGCGTGGATCATGTCCGGCAATCACCTGATGCAGCAGTGCGGTGTCCAAAACCGTACGCGCGCAGGGCCCACCCTGATCCAGCGACGACGCGCAGGCCACCAGACCATAACGCGACACCGTTCCGTAGGTGGGCTTGACGCCGACCGTCGCGGTGAGCGCCGCGGGTTGACGGATCGAGCCGCCGGTATCGGTGCCGATGGCCAGCGGCGCCTGGAAGGCGGCCAGTGCGGCCGCGCTACCGCCGCCCGAGCCACCCGGCACCCGCTCGATGTCCCACGGGTTGCGGGTGGGTCCATAGGCGGAGTTCTCGGTGGAGGAACCCATCGCGAACTCGTCCATGTTGGTCTTGCCCAAGATCGGGATCCCGGCCTCGCGCAGCCGAGCGGTCACGGTCGCGTCGTACGGGGGCACCCAGTTCTGGAGGATCTTCGATCCGCATGTGGTCGGCATGTCACGGGTGGTGAAGACGTCCTTGAGCGCGAGCGGAACGCCGGCAAGCGCCGATGCGGGTTGATCGCCGCGGGCGATCGCGTCGTCGGTGTCCTTGGCCGCGGCCAACGCCTGCTCCCCCGCCACATGCAGGAAGGCGCGGTAGGTCTCGTCTGTGCTGGCGATCTGATCCAGATGCGCACGCGTCACCTCGACCGATGACACCTCGCCCGCATGGATCAATGTGGCCAGCGACGCGGCGTCCTGCCTGATGAGGTCGCTCACTCTTCTTCTCCCAGAATCTGCGGCACGGCAAAACGCCCCTCAGCCACCCGGGGCGCTGCGGCGAGTGCTTCGTCCGGCGTAAGGCAGTCCGCGATCACATCGGGACGTGTGACATTGACCGCATCGAGCGGCGAACTGGTCGCATCGACCTCATCGAGCTCATCGGTGGAAACGGCACTGATCTGGCTGACGTGGCCGAGGATCGCGTCGAGTTGCCCCGCGTATCCATCCAGCTCAGCGTCGGTCAGCGCAAGCCGGGCCAATCTGGCCAGGTGCGCGACCTCGTCACGGGATATGGCGCTCACGGCTAGATAGCCTAGAGGGCGGCCGTACCTGACCTGTGCCACAGTGTTGGACGTGCCGTCCTATCTGCTGCGCTTACAACTTGCCGACCGACCCGGAAGTCTGGGATCGGTCGCCGTCGCGCTGGGCACGGTGGGAGCAGACATCTTGTCCCTCGACGTCGTCGAGCGCGGTCCGGGATACGCCATCGACGACCTGGTCATCGACCTGCCGCCCGGCTCAATGCCCGACTCGTTGATCACCGCCGCAGAGGCGTTGAACGGGGTGCATGTGCATTCCATCCGCCCGCACACCGGCCTGCTGGAGGCACACCGCGAGCTGGAGCTCATCGACACAGTGGCCGCCGCCGCGGCACCGACGCGCCTCGAGGTGCTCGCGCAGGAGGCTCCCCACGTGCTGCGCGCGAACTGGTGCACCGTCGTGCGCCAGGACGGCTCCGGCTTCATCCGGGTGGCCGGCAGCACCGGGGCCCCGGAAACGCAGGCCACCTCGGCCCCCTGGCTACCACTGGGGCGTGCGCAGGTTCTGGACACCGGCGCCGAGTGGGTGCCGCAGCTGTGGAAGGACATGGACACCACGTTGGCCGCCGCACCACTGGGTTCGGGCAACACGGCCGTCGTGCTGGGCCGTCCGGGAGGCCCGGAGTTCCGGCCCTCCGAGGTGGCGCGTCTGGGCTATCTGGCGGGCATCGTGGCAACATTGCCGCACTAGCGCTTGCCGTTTCGTTCGGCGGGTCGATCGCGTTCACCATCGCCAATGTCACCACCCCAAGGTCGGCGGGCTGTCCACCTCGGGCCCTGCGATGCCCGATGACGACAAGTTCGGCGGCCGGTGGCGACCACCAATACTCGCACGGCCGCGCCCATCCACTTGGAGACCAATACACCGGTGATGGCCATCGGCGGATTCTCCGGACGCGACAATCCCATCACCCTGCAGCAGTTCATCGACTACACACAGGACGGCACCATCCAGTTCTACGCCGAGTCCGTCAAGGACAAGGACAAGGACACCAAACGGGTAGCCGACGACATCCAGAAGTGGGTCGAGACTCACTTCTCCTCAAAGGATTATGGCGACCTACGGGTGTTCGATCTGTCTGTCCCGCCCAAGCCCTAAGCTACTTTCGGCGACGGCGCTACGCGGGCGGCCCATCGGCGAGCAACGCCCGGAAGCCGTCCTCGTCGAGGATGGTCAACCCGAGCTCGACAGCCTTGTCGTACTTGGATCCCGGCGAGTCACCGACGACGACGAACGCCGTCTTCTTCGATACCGAACTGGCTGACTTGCCACCCCGGGCGATGATGGCTTCCTTGGCCTCATCGCGGGAAAACCCCGGGAGCGAACCCGTTACGACGATGGACAACCCTTCCAGGTTGCGCGGTATCGACTCATCGCGCTCATCGGCCATCCGCACCCCCGCGGCGCGCCACTTGTCGACGATGACGCGATGCCAATCCACGGTGAACCAATCCACCACGGCCGCGGCGATCGTGGAACCCACGCCTTCGACGGCTGCCAGCTGTTCGACAGAGGCCGCCTCGATGGCTTCCAGCTCGCCGAACTCGCTAGCCAAGGCCCGCGCGGCGGTCGGGCCGACGTGTCGAATCGACAGTGCCACCAACACCCGCCACAGTTGCTGCTGCTTCGCCTTGTCCAAGTTGTCCAGCAGTCGACTTCCGTTGGCGGACAACGACCCATTCTTGGTTTTGAACAGATCGGTGCGCAGCAAGTCATCGGCGGTGAGGCTGAACAAATCACCCTCGTCCTCGATCACCCCCGCCGAGAGCAACGCGATGGCCGCCTCGTAACCAAGCGCCTCGATGTCGAAGGCGCCGCGCCCCGCCACATGGAACACCCGCTCGCGCAACTGTGCCGGGCAGCTGCGCGAGTTGGGGCAGCGAATGTCGGCATCGCCCTCCTTTTCGTGAGCCAGTGCCGTGCCACATTCGGGACATGTTGTGGGCATGACGAATTCACGCTCGGATCCGCTTCGCAGATCGGCGACCGGGCCCAGCACCTCGGGGATGACGTCACCGGCCTTGCGGATGACCACGGTGTCGCCGATCAACACGCCCTTGCGTTTGACCTCGGACGCGTTGTGCAGGGTCGCCAGCGACACCGTCGATCCGGCCACCTTGACCGGGGTCATGTACGCAAATGGGGTCACCCGCCCGGTGCGCCCCACGCTCACCCGGATGTCGAGCAGCTCGGTGGTCGCCTCCTCGGGCGGATACTTGTAGGCGATCGCCCAGCGCGGCGCGCGCGACGTGCTGCCCAGGCGGCGCTGCAGGGCCACAGCGTCAACCTTGACAACCAACCCGTCGATCTCGTGCTCCACATCGTGCCGATGCTCGGCCCAGTAGTTGACGCGTTCCTGTACCTTCGCGACGCCGCGAACCTTCGTGGTGTGAGTGGAGACGGGTAAACCCCACTGCCCCAACGCCAGATAAGCCTCGTGCAGGCTCTCAGGAGCGAAGCCCTCGGCGCGGCCAAGTCCGTGACAGATCATCCGCAGACGCCGCCTGGCGGTGATCGCCGGGTTCTTCTGCCGCAGGCTGCCCGCGGCGCTGTTGCGCGGGTTGGCGAACGGCGGCTTGCCCTCCTCCACCAGCGAGGCATTCAGCACCTCGAAATCCTCCAGCCGGAAGAAGACCTCGCCACGCACCTCCAAGAGCGCGGGTATCGGGTATTCCTTTGAGGTCGTGAGCCTTTCCGGTACATCCTCGATGGTCCTGGCGTTCAGGGTGACATCCTCACCGCTGCGACCGTCTCCACGCGTCGCGCCGCGCACCAACACGCCGTTCTTGTACACCAAGGAAAGTGCGACCCCGTCGATCTTCAGCTCGCACAGGTATTCGGGTTCTTCTCCGATATCGCCGCGTACCCGGGCATCCCAGGCCGTCAATTCCTCAGAACTGAATGCGTTGTCCAGACTGAGCATTCGCTCCAGGTGGTCGACAGATCCGAATTCGGTGACAAATCCCGCTCCACCTACCAGCTGCGTGGGCGAGTCCGGGGTCTGCAACTCGGGATACTGGGCTTCCATCGCCTCAAGCACCTTCACGAGGCGATCGAACTCGCCATCGGAGACGACCGGGGCGTTCTTGACGTAGTAGCGGAACTGGTGCCCACGCACCTCGTCGGCAAGCTCGCGCCACTGGCGCTGCACGTCAGGATCCACATCGGCAGGCTAACCCACCCGCCCGACAGTCCCCGAACCCTACGATGGGCCCATGGGGACGCATCCCATCGTGTTCACCGAGGACGATCCCGGTCTGGCAGAGCTGCGCCAGCTGGCACTCGCACTGCCCCAGGCGGCCGAACAGATCTCATGGGGTCGGCCCGTCTTCACGGCAGGCAAGATCTTTGCGATGTTCGGCGGCAACGCCAAAGGAGACGCCAAGGGCGAGATGATCGCGTATCCGTACTCTGTGCTGGTCAAGGTGGACGATTCCGAACGCCCCGCACTCCTGCAGGACGAGCGCTTCTACTACCCGGCATACATGGGTCCCTATGGCTGGCTCGGGCTGGATTTCAGCACCGCCGACGTGGACTGGGACGAGGTCGCCGAACTTCTCGATGCCTCCTACCGGCTGATCGCGACCACGCGGCTGATCAAACTGCTTGATCAGCGTGACTGATCCGTCGAGGACGCCCAGATCGTTAACCAGAAATTGGCGGCCCTCACCCAGAGGGCCCACCTTTTGACAAAATCTGCAGGATGGTTGAGAATTTGCTTGTTCGCCATAAATGCATTTAAAGCATGTGTGATGAATTACTAACAACATGGGATTGTGCGCTATCCACGCGACAGCATGCGTGGTCACACAGTGGGGTGCATCGACTTTGAACGTTGCTGACAGGTTTCGACGAACGGCGGCCCTGATCGCCTTCGCGCCGGCGGCAGTTCTCACCTGGACCGTGCTGCCCACGGCCACTGCGCACGCGGACGGACCATTGATATATCCCGGCATGAAGATCAACCAGGGAGCGCTCAGCTGCACCCTTGGATTTGTCGATCCAGCAGCCCGGATCGGACTCACAGCGGGGCACTGCGCACTCAACTCCGTCGGAGCGGTCTTCGATAACAATGGTAATCGCATCGGCGCAGCCGATATTGCACACTTCACGCCCACCCCGGAAGACAAGAGCCTTGCCGAGCAACCTCCCGTCGACTACGAGGGCATCGCCTTCGACGAGGGCCTGCCGATCAACAACATCCTGCCCAACGGCCTTGTTCTGGAAGCAAACCCGAAGATTGCACCCACGGTCGGCATGCCGGTATGCCGCACCGGCATCGCTACCGGAGAGGCGTGCGGTGTCATCGTCGCCTCGACCGACAGCGTGTTTGTCATAGACGGGCTGCCCTCCGATCATGGCGACTCCGGCAGTCCCGTCTATGCCATTACCGAGCCGGGCCGAGCGGCCATCGTAGGGATCGCCACTGAAGTCTTGACGAGCAAGAAGACAGGCGAGCAAGCCACAATGGCGATTTCTTGGCGGGCAATCTGGCGCCAGATCAAGGACGATATCGACCGCATAGGCCGGGATGAAATGCCGCCGCAACAACCCCCGAACATGCAGGAACCGACGGCAGACATACCCGCCGACCTGCCGGCCACGGATGTCTGATCACATGGGAAGCAGCGCCAGAGTGCGCACCCGCTCCTGGTCATCCTGACGACACTGCTGACGCCTGCCAGTTGCCTCGACACCACCGCACGTGCCGACGAGGTGCTCGTCTACCCAGGCATGGAAATCGTGCAAGGAAACACCACCTGCACGCTCGGCTATATGGACCCCAAGACGCGTGCCGGGATGGCCGCTGGACAATGTTCCGTGAATTCGGACGGACCGGTGTACGACATGAATGGCAACCGTGTCGGCGAGATGGTCATTGCCCGTAGCAACTGGACAGACGGCTCCACTGTCACGGGAAACGTGTACATGGTCGATTACGAGGGAATCTTGTTCGATCGCTCTGTGCCCCTCAATGACGTCCTTCCCCACGGGATCCGTCTCAGCCTGGACAAGATCGCACCGATCAAGGGACTTCCATTCTGCCGCAACGGCATCGGCAGCGGTGAGGTTTGTGGCCAGATCACGTGGGTCAACAACGGCTGATTCCGGGTCGACGGACCACCGTGCGATCGAGGCGACTCGGGTGCGGCCGTCTATTCGATCACATCACCGGGACAGGGATCGGTCGTCGGGATCGTCGCAGCAAGACACACCGACAACAGATCGGGAGAGGTCCAAACGCTGGCAATTTCCTGGAATACCATCGTCACCCAGTCACGCAAAGACACGCAGAGAGGCGCCTGAGGCAGGCGTCCTGCGCTGAAATCGGGTTCCTCGGACGACTACCGCGAGATTCGCATAGGCTCGTCGCGACACGGAGAGTCGTGCCGCGTGCTCTCCTGATACTGGTCGGGGCTTTGTTGACGGTGAACGTGGCAGACAGAGAGCTAGGGCATGACCAGTGTCGGCGTCGAGGGTCGACGGCCCGGCCCCCGGAGGCGATGGACGGTGCCGATCGCCTTCCTGGCCGTGCTGACCGGTCTTGGCCTTGCCAACCCAATAACGGCACACGCAGACCCGCTGATCTACCCGGGTATGGAGATCATCCAACGCCCACCCGGCAAGGAATCACTGAGCTGCACACTCGGTTTCGTCGACCCTGTCGCGCGCGTGGGTGTCACCGCAGGTCACTGCGGCGGCAACGGGCCTGTGTTCACCAACGACGGCGTCCGCATCGGACAGCTGGCCGTGGCCCAGTCCAATGTCAAGCCCGAGGGGCCGCTCTCACCCGACGACTACCGAATCGACTACGAAGGCATTGCCTTCGACGAGGGCCTGCCGATCAACAATGTGCTGCCCAACGGACTACGACTCGGGGTAGATCCGGCCGTGGTGCCTCGGGACGGCCTGGCCGTGTGCCGCATGGGTATCGCCACGGGCGAAGCCTGTGGTGCGATCGCCGGATTCGGCAACGGCTGGTTCCTCGTGGACGGTCTGCCCGCCGACCACAGAGACTCCGGTAGCGCCGTGTACACCGTCACCTCGCCGGGCAATGCCGCCATCGTCGGAATCGTCAGCGCGCGCTTCACCGCCAACCAGACCCGCCGGGAATCCACCGTGGCATTATCCTGGCCGACGGTGCAACAACAGATCCGGAACGACATCGCCGCCGCCAGCCGGCCCGGGGTAGCCAGCCCGGTGACCGTCAATCCGCAGGCGCCACCCATGGTCCTGCCTCCCGCACCCTCCGACGACCGCCCCTCCGGGCCCGCGAGAATGGTTGTCCCCTAACCGTCATGCGCCCGCTTTTATGGATAGGCACCGTCGTCGCTGTGCTCTGCGCGCTTTCTGCCGTGAATCCGGCACCCACACATGCCGACCGGCCGCTTGTGTACCCCGGCATGCTCATCTACCAGGGCTCGCTGAGCTGCACTCTCGGCTACGTCGATCCCGGGCTTCATGTGGGCATCACGGCGGGACACTGCTTCGACGGAGACGGCATCGTGCGTAACGGAGACGGCGCCGCGGTGGGGCACAAGATCCTGGCACACGACAACCGTCCCCCCGAAGGCCCGGTGTACGAGAACGAGTACACCATCGACTACCAGGCCATCTCGATCGACGACGGATTGCCCGTCAACGACATCCTGGCCAACGGCCAACGGCTGGAGCGTGATGACTCGGTCACCCCCGATGTCGGCATGCCCGTGTGTCGCACCGGCTTCACCACCGGCGACGCCTGCGGCGCGATAACGCGACTTGGCAACGGCTGGTTCAGATTCAACGGCCCGACTATCGCCAAAGGCGATTCCGGCGGGCCGGTGTACACCCATGTCGGCGATCGCACCGTGCTCGTCGGCATCATCCGCGGTTTCATGACCAGCCAGTCCGGCGACGATGTGCAGTCCTGGGCGATGTCGTGGCCATCGGTGATCAAACAGCTCCACGAAGACCGCAAGGGCCTGCTGCCCGGCTGAACCCGTAGGCTCACGCCATGGCTGAATCTCTGCACGCAAGCGGCTCATCGACGGGCGACTGGAAAGCCTTCACCGTCGAGACCACCGGGCACATCGCCCAGGTCACCCTGATCGGGCCCGGCAAGGGAAACGCGATGGGACCCGATTTCTGGCGGGAACTGCCGCTGATCTTCGCCGAGCTCGACACCGACCCGCAGGTACGAGCCGTGGTGCTCGCGGCGGCCGGCTTGCACTTCAGCTACGGACTGGACCTGCCCGCCATGGCGGGCACCTTCATGCCGTTGATGGCCGACAAGGCCCTGGCCAAACAGCGCACCGACTTTCTCGATGAAATTCGGCGGTTGCAGGCTTCGGTGACCGCCGTGGCCGACTGCCGCAAGCCGGTGATCGCCGCGGTACAAGGTTGGTGCATCGGCGGCGGTGTGGACCTCATCGCGGCGGCCGACATCCGGTACGCGAGCGCCGACGCCAAGTTCAGCGTGCGCGAGGCCAAGGTCGCCATCGTCGCCGATATTGGCTCGCTGCACCGGCTTCCGCCGATCATCGGCGACGGTCACCTGCGCGAGCTGGCGTTCACCGGCAAGGATATCGACGCCACACGGGCCGAGAAGATCGGACTCGTCAACGACGTGTTCGACTCCGCCGAGGCAACGCTGGCGGCCGCGCACGCCACCGCCGCCGAGATCGCGGCCAATCCCCCGCTGGTGGTGCAGGGCGTCAAGGACGTCCTGGGACGCGAGCGCGAGAATATCGTCGCCGACGGCCTCAAGTACGTCTCGACCTGGAACGCCGCGTTTCTGCCGTCCGAGGACCTACAGGAAGCCATTGGCGCGGTCTTCGAGAAACGAGATCCGAACTTCAAGGGACGCTAAGCCTCCCGGTAACGGCCCCAATGCACGGCGTCCTCCAGGGGGCGTCCGCTGCGCCAGCCGAACCGCTCCAGATCGGGCCGCTCGGCGAATTCACGCACCGGACCGACGCATAACCAGGCGATCGGCCGGATATGTGTTGGGGCGTGGACCAGTTCGGCCAGGAACTGTTCTTCGTAGAAAGACACCCAGCCGACGCCGATCCCTTCGGTGACCGCGGCCAGCCACAGATTCTCGATGGCGAGCACCGCGGAGAACAGACCCGCGTCGGAAATGGTGTGCCGGCCGAGGACGTGGGGACCGCCCCGACCATGGTCGTAGGTGACCACCACCCCGGTTCCGCTCTCGCAGATGCCCTCAATCTTGATGGGGTCGAAGGTGTTTCGCCGTTCTTCCGGCAGGCTTTCGGCGAATCGGCGGCGTTGCACGGCGACGTGCGCGGCAAAGTCCTCCAATGCTTGCGGCTCACGCACCACCACGAAGTCCCAGGGCTGACTGTTTCCCACACTGGGTGCACGATGCGCGGCCTGCAGCAGTTTCAGCAAGGTCACGTCGTCGACGACCTCTCCGGTGAACTCGGCGCGCACGTCCCGGCGGGTGGCAATGGCCTGGTAGACGTCCATCACAGCGCATCCGGGTCGGCATCGATGAGATCGCTGACCTTACGCGTCAATTCCGTTGCCGTACGCGCCCATTGCAGATCCGCGCCGGCCAGTCCGCATCCGGCACTGATGCCGAAGCGATCGCGCAGCACGGCTCGCCCGAAGCCCAGCTTGTCGACCAGACCTGCAGTACGGGTTGCCAGCACATCGGCCGATATCGGTGCCGACGGCGCAAGGGAGGGAATCACCCCGAGCACCGCCGTCTTCCCGGTGTCGAGCACCGAGGCCAGCCCGTCGAGTGCCTGCGCCTCCGTCAGGTACGCCGCATCCACCGCGATCCCGCGGATATTGGCTCCGCGCAACAGTTCCCACGGAGGATCGGCGGCACAACAATGCACCAGAAGTTCACCACCCACCGCATCCGCGCACTGGTCCAACAGCGAGGTCGCGGTCGGTGCGTCGACCGGATGCACCGGCGAGAACATGCTCGTCCCGGGCAGTCTGCCGTCCAGCGCGGCGGACAGAGACGGTTCATCGATCTGGACCACCACGGGAACACCCAGCCTGCGAGACAACGTGGCTTGATGCTGCGCCAGTCCCTCAGCCAGTGACGCCGCCAGATCGCGTACCGCCCCCGGATCGGTGATCGCACGATGTCCGTTGGGAAGTTCCAGTTGCGCGGCAAGCGTTACCGGCCCAGGGCCCTGTATCTTCACGGCGCGTTCACCACCTCGGTGACCGCCGCGCTCCCATTCCTCTTCCAACGCGTCCACGTCTTGATCCAGGAATCCGCGCGCCCGTCGCACCACGGCCCCGGGGCGGGCGGTGGTGCGGTAGCCGGTGGGTGAGACATCCATGGCGATGTCGACCAGCAGTGCGGCGGCCCGACCGATCAGATCAGCTCCCACGCCGCGCGCGGGCAGCTCCACGACATGGGGCAGCGGTAGCTCGGCCACCACGATCTCGGTCGCGGCACGCACCTGCTCGCCCGGCCAGGAGCCGACACCAGTTCCCTTCGCCCACATGTTCACATGCAGAACGTTAGGCGATGAGCGATTCGATGGGGACCTTGGCGAAGTAGACCACGAACAATCCCGCCACCACATACAGCAGCGGATGCACGCGGCGAAACCTGGCCCCGGGCTCTCCCGATACGACGGCGAGCACCACCCAGCTGATGAACCCGACACCGATCCCGTTGGCGATCGAATACGTGAACGGCATGGTCACCACTGTCAGGAAGCAAGGCAGCGCGTAGTCGAACCGCGTGAGGTCGATGCTGCGAAGCTGCCCGATCATCATGGCGCCCACCACGACCAAGGCCGGTGCCGCCGCCTCCAGCGGCACCACCGAGTACAGCGGAGTGAAGAACATGGCCGCCAAGAACAGCAGCCCGGTGACCACATTGGCCAGTCCGGTTCGCGCGCCCTCGGCGATACCTGACGCGGACTCGACGAACACCGTGTTGGAGGACGAGGAGGAGACACCGCCGACGACCGCGCCCACGCCTTCGACGGTCAGCGCCCGTCCGACCCCGGGCAGCGTGCCGCGCTCGTCGGCCAGACCGGCCTCTTTCCCCAAACCAGTCATGGTGCCCATCGCGTCGAAGAAATTCGAGAGCACCAGCGCGAACACCAACACCGTCGCCGACAGGACGCCCACCCGGGTGAAGGCACCGAACACGTCCACCTGTCCGAGCAAGCTGAGATCCGGCAGGCCGCCCGCGGACAACGGCCAAGCCGGCACCGTGAGATTCCAGCCCTTGGTGTCGGCGGGCTGTGCGCCGCGCTCGGTCAGCGCCTGGGCGATCATGGACACCACGGTCATGACCACGATCCCGATGAGCAGACCGCCACGAACCTTGCGCACCACCAGGATTCCCATCAGCAGCACACCCGCGGCGAAGATCAGCGTCGGGACGGTGGCCACCGAGTTGTCGATGCCCAGTCCTACCGGCACCGTGGTGTTCGCGGCGTCGGGGATCCGTCGTACGAACCCCGCATCGACGAACCCGATGAAGGCGATGAAGCAACCGATTCCCGCGGCGATCGCCGCCTTCAGCTCGTCGGGAATGGCATGGAACACCGCTGTCCGAAAACCCGAAATACCGAGTGCCACAATGACCAGGCCATCGACGATGACCAATCCCATGGCCTCGGGCCAGCTCATCTGCGAGGCGAACGAGACCGCCAGCAGACTGTTGATGCCCAACCCCGCGGCAAGCGCGAACGGGTAATTGGCGACGAATCCGAACAGGATGGACATCACCCCGGCAGCCAGCGCCGTGACCGCGGCTACCTGACCCACCGGCAGTACCTGGCCCAGCACGTCGGCGTTGTGGGCGCGACCCGGTTCGCCGCCGATGATGAGCGGGTTGAGCACCACGATGTAGGCCGTGGCGAAGAAGGTGACGATTCCGCCGCGAACTTCTCGCCCAACCGTCGACTGCCGTTCGGTTATCCGAAAGTACCGGTCGAGGAGCGCAGCCATAGCCGTTGAACGTACAGGCCGTGGCTACCTGCCGCCCGCCCGAACCCCTCCTTGGAGCCACTCGGAGAGGGGACTTTCCCATCGCGGATCGAGGACCTTCGTCACTTGAGGCACTAGGGGGTCGCTAGGTCCAATATATCTGTCACTTATAGACACAGATAAACCGCCGAGCCGAGGACCTCACTCATGCCGCAGAAGGAATTCACCGACCTGGAGCTCCTCCACGAGCTCGAACCCGTGGTCGAGGAGAACATCGATCGCCACCTCGGCGTGTTCAAGGAGTGGAATCCGCATGACTTCATCCCCTGGTCCGAAGGCAAGAACTACAAGGCCCTGGGCGGGCAAGACTGGGATCCCGAGCAGTGCAAGCTCTCCGAAGTCGCCAAGATCGCGATGGTCACCAACCTGCTGACCGAGGACAACCTGCCCTCGTATCACCGTGAGATCGCGATGAACTTCACCATGGACGGGCCGTGGGGCACCTGGGTCAACCGCTGGACCGCAGAAGAACAACGACACAGCATCGCCATCCGCGATTACCTGGTCGTCACCCGCTCGGTCGACCCGATCGAGCTGGAGAAGCTGCGCGTGGAGCAGATGACTCGCGGATTCTCCCCGGGCCAGAACCGCCAGGGTGGCGACGAGTTGTTCGCCGACAGTCTCTTCGATTCGGTGGCCTACGTGTCATTCCAGGAGTTGGCCACCCGCGTATCCCATCGCAACACGGGAGTCGCCTGCGCCGAACCCATTGCCCAGGAACTACTCAAACACATCTCCAACGACGAGAACCTGCACATGATCTTCTACCGCAACATGGTCACGGCCGGTCTCGAGATTGCACCCAATCAGGCGGTGAAGTCGATCCACAAGGTGCTCGACAACTTCACCATGCCCGGCTACACGATTCCGGGGTTCCGCCGCAACGCGGTCACCATCGCCACCGGCGGCGTCTACGACCCCCAGCTACACCTGGCAGAAGTGGTACAGCCGGTGTTGCGCAAATGGCGCATCTTCGAACGCGACGACATCAACGGCGAGGGCGAGTGGTACCGGGAAGATCTCGACCGCATCATCACCGACCTGAAGAAGACCGCATCCGACTTCGAGGAGGTCAAGACCAAGTACCTGGAGCGCCAGGCCAGGCGCGCCGAGCGCAAGACGGCGAAGGCAGCAGTGTCGATCGCCTGACGCATGAACTAGTTCCTCCCTCTCCGTAACGTTGACGTGGGCAAACGGCGATAGATCGTTCAGTACCATTGATCGGGGCCATCTTCCGGCTGGCGGGGAGGAGAGGAAAACATGCGCGCGCTCAGGACGCTCTCGACGGTGCTCGGCCTGGCCACTGTGGTGGCCGGGATGGCGAGCGGCCCGTCGATCGCTTCGGCCGAGCCCGCCACAGGTGCCCAGCTGGTCGCGATCGGCGATTCATTCATGGCCGCGGGTTCCAACGCCGCCGGAATTACCGGTCCCATCGGCACCGCGTGCAACCAGGCAACCGACAACGTGGCGCATCTGGTGGCCTCCTCGTTCCCCCACATGACCTTCGCCGACTACTCCTGTGTGGGCGCACTGTCCACCGACGTCTACACACCGTCCACCCGGGGCCCACAGAACACGGGCCTGTCCCCTGCCACCAAGGTCGCGATCGTGTCCATCGGCGGCAACGACGCCGGCTTCGAGCAGATCGCCACCGACTGTCTGTTCGCCTTGAGCTGCCCGCCGGAGAAGAAGGCGCAGTTCGCCGCCAACGTGTCCTCGGTGGGCCCGAAACTGACCGGCGCGTACGCGGCGATCCGCCAGTCGGCGCCGAACGCGCGCGTCTTCACCGTCGGCTACTTGCCGATCCTTCCCCCGGACGCCAAGGGCTGCCTGGTCGGGCTCATCAACACCCAAGAGACCATCGCCTTCCTCAACGGCCTACAGCGCCAACTGAATGACACGATTGTGGCCGAATCCACGAAGGCGGGGTTCACCCCGGTCATCCCGGCTACCAGCAGCGACCACAGCGTGTGTGCCGCCGACTTCCAGCGCTATGTCTCGATGACAGGCACCGGCGCCGGCGATGAGGGGATTCCCATGCACCCCACCGCACCTGGGCGCCAGTACGTCGCCGAACGCGTCGCGATCGCCATGCGCACGGCTGGCCTCCCGTCCGCTTCCTGACACGTCAGGCGGAGCCCGCCTGAAACGCCGCCGTCATCGCGTTCATGTCGAAGTAGTCGCGCCACGCGCAGATCTTGCCGTCGGCAATCTCGAAGATTCCCATGACGGGCAACGGGACTCGCACCCCGTTGACTCGCAGCGTGTGGGTGTGAATCAGCGCGTGATGATGGCGCTGCCCAGCACCTCGTCGCCTTCGGCATCGGGCCGGTACAGCACCACGGTCTGGCCGGGGGCAACTCCTCGCAGGGCGGTACGCAGCCGGACCTGTATGCGGTCGGCGACGGGCTCGATAACGGCATCTACCACCGATCCGTGCGCGCGTACCTGGACCTGGCATTCGATGGGCTCGACTGGGACCCGACCGGAGGTCCACACCACCGACTCACCCCCAAATTCCCAAATCTCAAGATCCTCAACAGTTCCCACCTTTACGGTGGCGGTCTCGGCGTCGATCGACGTGACGTATCGGGGTCGGCCGTCCGCTGCGGGACCAACCAGCCCGAGCCCCTTGCGCTGACCAATGGTGAACTCGTGCACCCCCGTGTGTGTCGCCAGCACACTGCCGTCGGCGTCCACCACATTTCCTCTTCGCACTCCGATGCGCGCGCCGAGGAACGCCTGGGTGTCCCCGGAAGGAATAAAGCAGATGTCGTGGCTGTCGGGCTTGTTCGCGACCAACAGTCCGCGCTGCTCGGCCTCCGCCCGAATGTCGGGTTTAGGGCTGTCGCCGACCGGGAACAGCGCGCGGCTCAACTGTTCCGGCGTCAGCACTCCGAGCACATAGGACTGGTCCTTGCCCTCGTCGACCGCGCGCCGCAGCCTACCGTTATGCAGCCGCGCGTAGTGACCGGTAGCCACCGCATCGAAACCCAGAGCGACCGCCCTGTCGGCTAGCGCCGCGAACTTGATCTTCTCGTTGCACTTCACGCACGGATTGGGGGTGCGGCCCTCGGCATACGCCTCGACGAAATCGTCGATGACCTCTTCTTTGAATCGATCCGCGAAATCCCACACGTAAAAAGGGATTCCGAGCATGTCGGCGACGCGGCGCGCATCGGCGGCATCCTCCTTCGAACAACATCCGCGAGATCCCGTGCGCAAGGTGCCCGGCGCTGCCGACAAAGCCAGGTGCACACCCACCACATCGTGCCCGGCGTCGACCACGCGTGCGGCCGCGACCGAGGAGTCCACTCCCCCGCTCATCGCGGCGAGCACCTTCATGATCGGCCCCCCGCGCTAGCGAGCGCAGCGGCCCGCGCACGAGGTACGGCGGCATGCAGCGCTTCGAGCGCACGGTCGACGTCCGCGGGCACGGAGGTGTGACCGAAGGTGAACCGCAAGGATCCACGTGCCACTTCGGGATCGATCCCCATCTCGACAAGCACATGCGAAGGTCGCGCGACGCCCGCGGTGCAGGCCGAGCCAGTGGAACATTCGATGCCGTTGGCGTCCAACAACATCAGCAGCGAGTCGCCCTCGCAACCGGCGAAGGTGAAATGCGCGTTCCCGGGCAATCTGCCGCATCCAGGCGCACCGTTGAGGGTAGAACCCTCGATCTGTGCCAGCACATGATCGATCAGCGCATCGCGCAGCGCCGCCAACACCACGGCACCCTCACACCGTTCCGCAACGGCCTCCACGAGTGCCGTCGACATCGCCACGATGGCCGCAGTATCGGGGGTTCCGGAACGGATATCGCGTTCGTGTCCACCGCCGTGAAGCAACGGGACACAAGCGGTTTCCCTTCGCAGTAGCAGTGCGCCGACGCCCATAGGACCGCCGAACTTGTGCGCGGCCACGCTCATCGCCGACAGTCCGCTGAGCGCGAAATCGATATCCAGCTGACCCACTGCCCCGATGGCATCGCTGTGCATGGGGATGTCGAATTCGGACGCGATGGAGGCCAGTTCACAGATCGGGTTGATGGTGCCGACCTCGTTGTTGGCCCACATCACCGTGATGAGTGCGACGTCGTCGTGCTCGGCAAGCGCCGCACGCAGCGCCCCGGGCGTCACGGTGCCGGACTCGTCGACGGACAGCCAGGTGACCTCGGCGCCCTCGTGGTCGGAGAGCCACTGCACGACATCCAGCACCGCATGGTGCTCGACGGCACTGGCGATGATTCGTCTGCGTCGCGGATCGGCGTCGCGGCGAGCCCAGTAGATGCCCTTGACGGCGAGGTTGTCACTCTCAGTGCCACCGGCGGTGAAGATCACTTCGGAGGGCCGGGCGCCCAGGGCCGCGGCAATCGACTCACGCGATTCCTCCACCCGCCGACGCGCGTCACGGCCCGCACCGTGCAAAGAGGCGGCGTTCCCGGTCTGCGCCATGGTGGCGGCCATCGCCTCGATGGCCACCGGGCGCATCGGGGTGGTTGCGGCGTGGTCCAGGTAGACCGACGGTCGAGCAGCACACATAACGCATCCAGGATAGGTCCCACCCTGGTGGGCTCGTCCAATCGCGTCAGGCTGCGATCGGCTCCGGGCGCTCTGGGTGGCTGGGGATGTGGGGGGTTCGCGCTCCCGCACGGACGGCGGACTCACAGCGGCTGGCCAGATCGCGGCGGCTCTCACCGGGCAGTTGCAGCCCGGCCACCTGGATATGTGCCACGGTCATCCGCGTAGCCGTGAGTCGGCGGATGGACGCCATCAGGGTGTCCTCGCCGACATAGGCCGGAACGGTCGAGAGCTGGCCGTTGAGGTGCTGATACGTCAGCCGCAGTGGCTGCACCGGCCGCTGCGCGTCGATGGCGGCCTGGAACATCGCCGGGCGGAATGACCCATACGCACGACCGCACCACGTGGTGCCCTCCGGGAATGCCACCACCGTCTGGCCAGCCTCCAACCGCGACGCGACAGTGTCGACCACCCGGGGCAGTGTGCGCAGGCTTCCCCGTTCGATCGGGATGACCCGCATCATCCGCGCGATGACGCCCAGTCCTGGCCAGTCGATCAGGTCAGCCCGGGCGACGAACGAACCCGGGAGCACCGCTCCGATGGCGAAGACGTCGACCCAGGACACGTGTCCGGCGACCACCAGGGAACCCCGGATATCGCGAATCGGGCCGCCGGAGACGCTGATGCGCACGCCGAGGCAGCGCAGCATCAACCGGCAGTAGCCACGCTGCCAGCGCACCCGCCCAGGCAGCGGTATCCCCAGCAGTGGTGCCAGGGTCAACAACGTGATCGCCATGACGATGCGCGTCGTGGTCCGGACAGTACGCGTCAGCCGCCCGGGCTCGTCCATGGGATTGGCCCGCATGCAGCTGTCGTCACAGGTTGCCTTCGGCAGCCAGGCGTGAGCGAATTCGGGTGCCATCGCTACTCCTGGCCGGCCGCCGCTGCCGAACCGATTTCCGATGCCGCCCCGACGGACCTCAGTCGCTTCAGGTACCGCACGTCGGCCTCGTCCTTGTTGAGCAGCGCCATGAAGTCGGCCACACCGAAGTCAGGGTCGTGCGCCGGTTCCCCGAGTACCTTGGCGCCAAGCCTGAGGTATCCCCGCATCAATGCCGGGACCTGCACCTTGGCCGGCGGTTCGATGCCATCGAGACCCATGCCGTCGACAACCACCGGGTTGTAAGGGCGCACCGTGTACTCCGGCGCCGCCGCATGACGCTTCATGACGAAGTCGCGTACGGCGCGCACCTGGCTGCCCGGCGCCTGCTCGGGACTGTCCTGCATGGGAACCGACACACATCCGGTGACGTAGGTGTAGTCGCAACGGTCCAGGTAGGCCAGGATTCCGGCCCACATCAACAGCACCACCGCACCGTTGCGGTGGTCGCTCCGCACCACGGCGCGCCCCATCTCCACCAGCTGGGGGCGCAGTGAATCGAGTCCACTGATATCGAATTCCGTTGCGCTGTATAGCCCTCCGGCGGCTATGGCGCCGGGAGGCGGCAGCATCCGGTAGCAGCCCACCACGTCACCCGAGGTGTCCTCGCGTACCAGCAGGTGGTCGCAGTGCTCGTCGAAACGGTCGGCATCGCGTCCTTCGAACGCTGCCGGGGTGCTCGCGAGCTGAAAGCCGGGCTCACTGCTGAACACGTCGTATCGAAGCCGTTGCACGGCATCAATATCGGCGGGATCGTTCGAGAGCAGCAGGGTGTACCGAGGACCTGATGGAGCGTCCCCGCTTGTCCCCGCGACGTCTGGCATGGATTGATCTGCGGCGATGAGAACTGATGCGGTGCTCATGACTGCGAGATTCGCCGAGCTATGCAGCGGAACGGCATCGGAAGCGTGTCGTGTCCATGCACGATCCGTTAATTAAGGCATTCAGTACACCAAATGCGTGCTTGCGGAAGTGGATCCGAAAGGCAAACACGGAGCGAACGGACGCTACGCGGACACCCTCTGATCGGCCCGCTGTCGAAGTTCCTCCTCGTCGACCAGCACCAACATCGGTGCGCCGGGTGTGCACATCATGGTGACCCCAAAGCGCAACGCGGTGTCGGTGCGGTTGTTGGCATCCGAGTAGTGGATGACGTCGCCGCCGGGCTCCTAGAACGCCTCACCGGCCTTGACCACTGACGGCGCTTGGCCCTCCAACTCGAAGAGCATCCCCCCTCCACCACGTAGCCGAACGCTGGTCCGCCCGGATGACCAGACCCACGACGAGGGCCCCGTAAACGCCGAAAGGACTATCCAGAGTCTCGACTCGGTAGTCGAGACTCTGGATAGTCCCGTGGCGTACTGTCAGCGGCCCCCAGGGCTCCGCAGGGCTGTTAGTCCTTGCGAGCCTTCACGGCATCGGTGAGCTGCGGCGCGACGTTGAACAGGTCGCCCACCACGCCGAAGTCGGCGATCTCGAAAATGGGGGCTTCCTCGTCCTTGTTGACCGCGACGATGGTCTTCGAGGTCTGCATGCCGGCGCGGTGCTGGATGGCACCGGAGATGCCCAACGCGATGTACAGCTGGGGCGACACGGTCTTGCCGGTCTGGCCCACCTGGAACTGGCCCGGGTAGTAACCCGAGTCCACCGCGGCACGCGAGGCACCGACTGCGGCGCCGAGCGAGTCGGCGAGAGCCTCGACCACGCTGAACTTCTCGGCACTGCCGACACCACGACCGCCGGACACGACGATGCTGGCCTCGGTCAGCTCCGGACGGTCGCCACCAACCACCGGCTGCCGCGAGGTGACCTTGGTGGCGTTCTCAGCGGGGGCGGGCACCTCGACGGTGACCTGCTCGCCGACGCCGGTGGCCGCTGCGGCCTCGACGGCACCCGGGCGGACGGTGAAGACCGGGGCGTCGCCGTTGGCCTGTGCCTCGACGGTGAACGCGCCTCCGAAGATCGAGTGCAGACCCTTACCGCCCTCACGGACCTCGACCACGTCGGTCAGCAGACCCGAGCCCAGGCGTGCCGCCAGACGTCCGGCAACTTCCTTGCCCTCGGTGGTGGCAGCGATCAGGATGCCGGCCGGACTGGCGGTCTCGGCCAGGCTCGCGAGAATGTCCACCTTGGGGGTGACCAGGTAGTTGTCGACGATGTCGGACTCGGCGACGTAGATCTTGGCGGCGCCGGCCTCCTTGAGACCGTCGATCAGCGGCGCGGCGGTACCGGCGGGACCGGCGACGACGGCCGAGGGCTCGCCCAGGACACGGGCGGCGGTAATGAGCTCGGCGCTCACCTTCTTCAGCGCACCCTCTGAATGCTCAACGAGCACAAGTACTTCAGCCATATTGCTTATGCCTCTTCTTATTCAGGTTCAGTCGGAATGATCTGCTCTAGATGATCTTTTGGGCAACCAGGAACTCGGCAACCTTGCTACCGCCCTCGCCCTCGTCGGTGATCTTCTCGCCCGCGGTCTTGGCGGCCTTGGGGGTCGAGGACAGCACGGTGGAACCGGCGTTCGCGACACCCACCTCTTCGGCCTCCACGCCGATCTCGGCGAGGGTCAGCACGGCGACTTCCTTCTTCTTCGCGGCCATGATGCCCTTGAAGGAAGGGAAGCGGGGCTCGTTGATCTTCTCGGTGACGCTGACGATGGCCGGCAGGGTCGCCTCGACCTCGAACACGCCCTCGTCGGTCTCGCGCTCGCCCTTGACAACGCCACCTTCGACGGTGAGCTTGCGCAGGTGGGTCAGCTGCGGCAGACCCAGGTACTCGGCGATGATCGCGGGGATGGCACCCGAACGACCGTCGGTGGCCTCGTTACCGGCGATGACCAGCTCGACGCCCTCGACCTGACCCAACGCGCGGGCCAGTGCCCAACCGGTCTGGATGGCATCGGACCCGTGCAGGCCCGGGTCGAGCAGGTGAACTGCCTTGTCCGCGCCCATGGACAGAGCCTTGCGGATGGCCTCGGTGGCCTTCTCAGGACCCGCCGACACGACGGTCACGACCGAGTCGCCGCCCTCGCGCTCCTTGATGAGCAGCGCTTCCTCGACGGCACGCTCGTTGATCTCGTCGAGTACCGCGTCGGCGGCTTCCCGGTCGAGCGTGAAGTCACCGTCGGTGAGCTTGCGCTCCGACCAGGTGTCTGGGACCTGCTTGATCAGGACCGCGATATTCGTCATGAGTCTCCGATCGTCCTTCCTCTTCGCTGTCTGCCAGCGGTGTGCTGGCTATCTGCTCTGTGCTTCCGCGCGGCACCCACGCCCAGCCGGTCGCACTGTCACATTTTCGTGACTAATCCGGCTGATCTTATTACTCACGGGTAACATACGGAGTTCGCCCGTACACCATAGCCGGTTCACCCCTGGTTTCCGGCCTGTGATCTGGGCCACCAGTATTAAGACACGGCGTTCACCCGATAGCCTGCCAAACAATGAACTCGCACCTGACCGACCCGCACCCGGCTGATCCTCTTCGCGCAAGCGACTCATCAGCCGAAGACCCGGACGCCACCCTGGCGCTGACCGGGGAGCGGACCGTGCCCGGCATCGCCGAGGAAAACTACTGGTTCCGCCGCCACGAGGTCGTCTACGAGCGGCTCAGCGACCTGTGCGCGGGCCGAAAGGTGTTGGAGGCGGGCAGCGGCGAAGGCTACGGCGCAGACATGCTGGCGCAGGTGGCCAGGCACGTCATCGGGCTGGACTACGACGAATCGGCGATCGCGCACGTGAAGGCCCGCTATCCGCGTGTGGACATGCGCGCCGGAAACCTGGCCAACCTGCCGCTTGCCGATGGCTCGGTGGACGTGGTGGTGAATTTCCAGGTGATCGAGCATCTGTGGGATCAGGGCCAGTTCATCCGCGAGTGCGCCCGCGTGCTCAGCCCCGGCGGCACGCTGCTGATCAGTACCCCGAATCGCATCACCTTCTCCCCCGGTCGCGACACCCCGCTGAATCCGTTCCACACCCGTGAACTCAACGGCGCCGAACTCACCGAACTCCTTGTCGAGAACGGTTTTTCCGTGCAATCGATGACCGGTGTGTTTCACGGACCGCGGTTGCGCGAACTCGACGCCAAGTACGGCGGCTCGATCATCGACGCACAGATCGAGCGCGCCGTCGCGGGCGCACCCTGGCCGCAAGAACTGCTCGCGGACATCACGGGTCTGACCACCGAAGACTTCGAAATCGTCGATGCGGGGGAACGCGACATTGACCAGAGTCTGGATCTGGTTGCCATTGCGGTGATTCCGTGACGGAGAAGGTTCCCGGGCTCTTCACGCTGGTGCTGCATACGCACCTGCCGTGGCTTGCCAACCACGGTCGCTGGCCGGTCGGCGAGGAATGGCTGTACCAGTCCTGGTCAGCCGCGTACCTGCCCCTGTTCAAGGTTCTGCGGACACTGGCGGCCGAGGGCCGAGAGAACCTGATCACCCTCGGCATCACCCCGGTAGTGGCCGCTCAGTTGGACGATCCGCACTGCCTGACCGGGCTGCACAGCTGGTTGGCCAACTGGCAGCTGCGCGCGTTCGAGGCCGCCACCATTGCCAGCACCGACGCCGAACCGGGCACGGCGTCGAGCCCGGAAATGTTGCGGGCCTTCGGTGTTCGCGAACACCAAAGCGCTACGAACGCACTCAACGAGTTCGACGGCTACTGGCGCCACGGAGGCAGCGGCCCGCTGCGCAGCCTCATCGACGCCAAGGCCATCGAACTGCTGGGTGGCCCACTCGCCCACCCCTTCCAGCCTCTGCTACATCACCGGCTGCGCGACTTCGCCCTGCGCGAGGGATTGGCCGATGCCGCACAGCGTTTCGGACATACACCCACTGGCATCTGGGCCCCTGAGTGCGCTTATGCACCCGGCATGGAAGAGGGCTATGCGGTTGCCGGGGTCAAGCACTTCATGGTGGACGGTCCTTCCCTGCAAGGTGATACGTCACTGGGCCGCCCCGTGGGCGACTCTGACGTGGTCGCCTTCGGCCGCGACCTGACGGTAAGTTACCGCGTGTGGTCGCCGAAGTCCGGATATCCGGGCAATGCCGCGTACCGCGACTTCCACACCTACGACCACGACACCGGTCTCAAGCCCGCCCGCGTCACCGGGCGCAACGTCCCTTCGGAATCCAAGGCGCCGTACGACCCAGAGCGTGCCGACGCCACGATTGACGTCCACGTGCGCGACTTCGTCGACACCGTCCGCCAACGCCTGATCGCCGAGTCGGACCGCATCGGACGTCCCGCGCACGTGGTCGCGGCCTTCGATACCGAGCTGTACGGCCACTGGTGGTACGAAGGACCGACATGGCTCGAACGTGTGCTTCGCGCGCTGCCTGAGGCCGGTGTCCAGGTAGGCACCCTGGAGCAGGCACGCAAACAGGGATACGTGGGAGAGCCGTTCGATTTGCCCGCCAGCTCATGGGGTTCCGGCAAGGACTGGCACGTATGGAACGGCGAGAAGGTCGCCGATCTGGTGCAATTGAACACCGAGGTGGTCGACACGGCCCTCACCGCGGTGGACAAGGCACTCAATGAGCAGCCCGCACCGCACACCCGTAATCGGGTGGCCGATCAGATCTTGCGGGAAGCACTGCTGACCGTATCCAGCGACTGGCCGTTCATGGTCAGCAAGGATTCGGCCGCCGACTACGCGCGCTACCGCGCACACCTTCACGCACACGCCACCCGCGAAATCGCCGCCGCACTTGCCGGCGGACGTCAGGACGCGGCGAGCCGGTTGGCGGAAGGCTGGAACCGCGCGGACGGCCTGTTCGGCGCGCTCGATGCCCGGAGGCTGCCCCGATGAGAATCTTGATGGTCTCCTGGGAGTACCCGCCGGTGGTCATCGGTGGGTTGGGCCGACACGTGCATCACCTGTCCACCGAGCTGGCTGCGGCCGGTCACGACGTGGTGGTGCTGACCCGGCGCCCGTCGGGCACCGACCCGGCGAGTCACCCGACGTCCGACGAAATCTCCGAAGGCGTCCGGGTGGTGGCCGCCGCCGAGGATCCGCACGATTTCGACTTCGGTACCGACATGATGGCCTGGACGCTGGCCATGGGCCATGCGATGGTCCGCGCGGGCTTGGCCTTGGGTCTCAAGGGATCCGGCGACTGGCGCCCGGACGTGGTCCATGCGCACGACTGGCTGGTCGCGCATCCGGCCATCACCCTCGCCGAGCATTTCGACGTGCCGCTGGTCTCGACGCTGCACGCCACCGAGGCCGGTCGGCACAGCGGCTGGGTGTCGGGACGCATCAGCCGGCAGGTGCATTCTGTGGAGTGGTGGCTGGCGCGCGAATCGGACTCGCTGATCACCTGCTCGGCATCGATGCTCGACGAGGTAGCCCAATTGTTCGGGCCGGAGCTGCCGCAGATCCACGTCATCCGCAACGGAATCGATGTCACCCGTTGGGTGTTCGCTCCCCGCCGGCCCGCGGACGGCTCCCCGCCGGTACTACTTTTCGTCGGACGTCTCGAATACGAGAAGGGCATCCACGACGCGATCGCGGCACTGCCCAAGATTCGCCGCGCCCACCCCGGAACGGTTCTGGCGGTGGCCGGCGATGGTACGCAACAGGATTGGCTGCTGGAGCAGGCGCGAAAGTACAAGGTGGTCAAGTCAGTCCAGTTCCTGGGCAACCTGGATCACCAAGGATTGCTGGAGTGGTTACATCATGCCGACGCCATACTGCTGCCCAGCCACTATGAGCCGTTCGGCATCGTGGCACTGGAGGCCGCGGCCGCGGGCACTCCCCTGATCACGTCCAACGTCGGCGGTCTCGGCGAGGCCGTCATCGACGGTGAGACCGGATTGTCCTTCACGCCACGCGATGTGGCGGGTATCGCCGATGCCGTCAAACGCACCCTCGATGACCCTGCCGCCGCAGCAGAACGGGCCGTCGCGGCGCGGGCTCGGCTCACCTCGGACTTCGATTGGGCCACCGTCGCCGACGAGACGGCACAGGTGTATCTGGCGGCAAAACGTCGCGAACGGGAACCCTTGGGCCGCAGCGTTATCGTCGAGCGCCCGCTGCCGGACCGGTAGACCAGCTATCCCCAAGCTAGAAGAAAGTGAGCCGCAGATGACGGCTGGTGCGGCGGCTCGTGCCGCCGAACTGTTCGAATCCGACCCCCAGTTCCGGCAGACTCTACCCGACCCGGACGTGATGGACTCGCTGCTGGTTCCCGGCCTGCGGCTATCCCAGGTTCTGCACGCCTTGTTGACGGGATACGCAGATCGGCCGGCGATGGGATTCCGGTCCCGCGAGACCGTCATCGATCCGGCCTCCGGCCGTGCGGTCGACCGGTTGCTTCCCGCCTTCGAAACCATCACCTATGGGCGGCTGCTCGAGAATATCTCGGCCATTCTCGCCGAGTGGCAGCACGGTACCGATGCCATCGGTGCCGGCGACTTCGTCGCGATCATCGGCTTCTCCAGCCCCGACTACGTCACCCTAGACCTGTCCACCCTGATGAACGGATCGGTGTCGATTCCGTTGCAGCACAACGCATCGGCAAATCAACTGCGGGTGATGCTGGAAGAAACCGACCCGCGGTTGATCGCCGCAAGCGCCGACTGTCTCGACCTCGCGGTGGAGGCGGCGATGGGGCTGCCGAATCTGCGGCGCGTGGTGGTCTTCGACTACAGAGCCGACACCGATGATCATCGCGAAAAGCTGGCCGCCGCAAGGGCCCGCTTGGACGGAGCCGGCATGGAAGTGGTCATCGAGCCACTCGCTCAGGTGATCGCGAAGGGGCGAGCGCTTCCCGATCCCGTGCTGTACACCGACGGAGATGATCAGCGCACGGCCCTGATCATGTACACCTCTGGTAGCACGGGCGCCCCCAAGGGCGCGATGTTCACGGAGTGGACGGTGACTCGCTTCTGGTCCTCTGGCGCGGCACCCAACCGGGACACCCCGATCATCAACGTCAACTTCCTGCCGCTCAACCACCTCGCCGGCCGCGTGGGGCTACTGACCGCCTTCATCCCGGGCGGCACCTGCTATTTCGTTCCGGAAAGCGATCTGTCCACGCTCTTCGAAGACTGGCAATTGGCCCGCCCCACCCACATGGGTGTGGTCCCCCGGGTGGTCGACATGCTGTTCCAGCACCACCAGACTCGGGTAGACGCGCTCACGGCCGAGGGAGCTGACGCCGACGCAGCCGACCGCTTGGCCAAAACCGAACTGCGCGAAGATGTCTTGGGTGGGCGCGTCATCGCTGGCATGCTCGCCACGGCGCCACTGTCGCCCGAGATGAAGACCTTCCTGGAATCCTCCCTGGACTTTCACCTGCTCGACCTCTACGGCCTGACCGAGGTGGGCGGCGTCTTCCGAGACGGCAAGATCTCCCGTCCACCGGTGCTCGACTACAAGCTCGTCGACGTCCCCGAGCTGGGCTACTACACCACCGACAGACCCCATCCGCGTGGTGAATTGCTGGTTAAGAGCGCCACCGCGACGCCCGGATATTACAAGCGCCCCGACGTCACCGCCGAGGTGTTCGACGCCGACGGTTACTACCGAACCGGGGACGTCATGGCGGAGATCGCACCCGACGAACTGGTGTACGTGGACAGGCGCAACAACGTCATCAAGCTCGCCCAGGGAGAGTTCGTCGCGGTCGCGAACCTGGAGACGGTGTACGTCGGTGCTCCACCGGTGCGCCAGATCTTCGTCTACGGCAACAGTGAACGCGCCTATCTGCTCGCGGTCGTGGTACCCACCGAGGAGGCGTTGCGCGCTCATCCCGACTCGATCGAATTGAAGAACACGATCCGGGAGTCGCTGCAGCGGACCGCACGTGCCAACCACTTGCACTCGTATGAACTTCCGGCCGACTTCATCATCGAGACCACGCCGTTCACCATAGAAAGCGGGATGCTTGCCGCCGTCGGTAAGCCGATCCGTCCCAGAATGATCGAGTACTACGGCGATCGGCTGGAACAGCTCTACGTTGATCTTGCCGAGGCTCGCGTACGGGAGCTGCGACAGCTTCGCGATACGGCACAGCTGCGCCCGGTGATCGAAACCGTGACCGAGGCCGCCCAGGCACTTCTCGGCATGTCCGCCGACGCGGTCCGCCCGCAACATCACTTCATCGATCTCGGTGGAGACTCACTGTCCGCGTTGACCTTTTCCAATCTGCTTAGGGATCTGTTCGATGTGGAGGTTCCCGTCGGTGTGATCACCGGTCCCGCAGCAGATCTGCGCAAACTCGCCGCCTACATCGAGCACGAACGCGAGAGCAGCACCGCCACCGCGGCCAGTGTGCATGGACCGGACGCGCCCAACATCAGCGCGGAAGAACTCACCCTGGATAAGTTCATCGACGCCGAAACACTCCGCAACGCCTCGGAACTGGGCATGCCCACAAGTACCGTCAACACTGTCCTGCTCACCGGAGCCAACGGCTACCTCGGAAGATTCCTCTGCTTGGAGTGGCTGCAACGGCTGGCGCCGACCGACGGACGGCTGATATGTCTGGTTCGCGGCGACGACGACGATGACGCGCTGGCACGCCTTGAGGCGGCATACGGAGAAACTGATCAAGCGCTACTCGTTGAGTTCCGCACCTTGGCGCGCCGGCATCTGCGGGTGATCGCCGCCGACATCACGCAGCTACGATTCGGCGTTGACGACGCGACGTGGGAGCAGCTGACTCACGATGTCGACAAGATCGTCCATCCGGCTGCACTTGTGAATCACGTGCTGCCCTACAACCAGCTGTTCGGACCCAATGTCTTTGGCACAGCCGAGGTTATCCGCCTGGCGCTGACCACACGGTTGAAGCCGGTGACCTATCTATCGACGATAGCTGTCGCCATAACCGTGCCCGATTTCGAGGAGGACGGCGATATCCGGACGGTGAGCGCCGTGCGCACTGTCGACGACGGGTACGCCAACGGATACGCCAACAGCAAGTGGGCCGGCGAAGTGCTGCTGCGAGAGGCGCATGACCTGTGCGGTCTGCCTACCAGCGTCTTCCGCTCCGACATGATCCTGACCCACCGCCGCTACAGCGGCCAGCTCAACGTCACCGATGCCTTCACCCGCATGCTGCTGAGCCTGGTCCTCACCGGAATCGCGCCACGAAGCTTTTATCAGGGCGACGGCAACGGCTCCCGGCCGCGCGCCCACTATGAAGGGCTGCCTGTCGATTTCGTCGCCGAGGCCATCACCACGCTGGGCCTAGCCACTGCCGAGGGGTTCCGGTCGTACAACGTGATGAACCCGCACGATGACGGCATCTCGGTAGATACCTTCGTGGACTGGCTCATCGAAGATGGCCACGCGATCGACATCATCGATGGCTATGAGGAATGGCTCTCACGATTCGAGACGGCGCTGCGCGGCTTGCCCGACGAGCAGCGGCGGGCCTCCGTGCTTGCGCTCCTCGACGCCTACCGGGCGCCCGGACATCCGCGCCGCGGAGCCGCGATACCCACCGACGTCTTCCGGAAAGCCGTGCAGGATAAGAAGATCGGCGATCGCAACGACATACCGCAGATCGACCGAGCACTGATTGGGAAGTATCTGTCCGACCTTAAGGCGCATGGCCTGCTGTAACTACCAGAGCGCAGGCGTCCGTCTCGGAGGTGCGACTTGCGTAGTTTCATCGTAAGCCGCGAGCCGGCACGAACTAATGTAGATGACCGGTCAGCTGCCCGTTCTCGCCGAACAGCTCAGCATGCCACTTTTCGATGAGCTCGGTGTTGTCGGAGTCGTTGGGATGGAATCCAGGACGGTTGTATTCGCTGATTCGGCAACGCACCTCCCGGCTCAGGAATGGCAAGTGCCGCAACGCCGCAATACTCTTCACCAGACGAACGGGGTTGTAGGCGGCCCTGTCGCGCAGCAAGGAAATCACCGTCTCAAAGAACGTGGTGTAGATGAAGGCTATGGTGGTGCGGCGCATCACCCAGATGCGCAGTCGCTCGCTACCACCGACCGCCCGATACACATCGAACGTCACGCACCGATGCTCGGCCTCCTCGAAGGCATGCCACAGAAGCATGCGCCGCACCTCGCCATCACCCAACATGTCCAGAGCGCGCTGATCAGTCAGCAGAGTCTCGGCGAGCACCGCAGTGTAGTGCTCCAGCGCCGCGGTGACCGCTAACGTATAGATGGGTGGGTAGTTCCGGGTCTGGAAATTGAAGATCCGGCGAGCAAGCCGCTCCACGAATGCGGTGGGATATCCCATCTCCTGCAGGCGCTCGTTGAGCTCACGATGTTCGCGTCCGTGGGTCATCTCCTGGCCGATGAACCCGGCAACCTGCTGCTTAAGTTCGGGATCGGAGATCTGATCCGAATAGCGTCGAACCGATCGGATGAAGAACTCCTCCCCCTCCGGGAAGACCGCCGACAGCATCGCCATCATGTGACTTGATACCAGGTCACCCTGCACAAAATGGCGATCCAGCGAACCTGGTTGGTAACGAAATCTGATACGGCGGGTCTTGATCGGCCTATCCATACTCAGCTTCCCACTACCCCACTACGACTTGATTCGACTGGCACCGACTAACGAAGCCAACGTTGCTCAGGGTACCGCAACCGGGTGGCGCTCAGGTGCCCCGAGGGGTTATACATGCCAATATTGGTATATATTCTTGCGATGGCTCGCACCCCTACGACGGCAGACGCGTTCAACGCGATCGCGGATGCGCGTCGACGTGGCGTCCTCAGCGCCATCGGCACCGGCGAGGTCACGGTCAGCGACCTGGTGTCCCGAACCCAGATGAGCCAGCCTCAGGTGTCCAAACACCTCGGAGTGCTCCGCGCCGTTGACCTTGTGCGGGTGCGCTCGCAGGGGCGGAACCGCTTCTACCAGGTCAACCGCGCCACCTTGCGCCCTATCCACGACTGGGTCGACACATTCGAACTCACCGGGGTCGAGCGTCTCGACCGGCTCGACACCACGCGCACCACGCAGGCGTTCCCGCTGTTTACCCTCACTCTGGAGAGTTAGCGGCCGCCTTCTTGCGTTCGATATCGGCCAGCGCCTCGGCCAGCTGCGCACGCTGCGCGGCCGAGGCGTCCCAGGCCACCTTCCGGTTCTTGACCACCTTGGCAGGCGCCCCGACGGCGATCGAGTAGTCGGGGATCACGCCCTTGACCACCGCGTGGGCGCCGAGCACGCAGCCGCGGCCGACGATCGTGTCCCGCAGAATCGTCACCTTGGTGGCGATCCAGGTGTCGGGCCCGATGCGCACCGGGGACTTGATGATGCCCTGGTCCTTGATCGGGTAGGTGATGTCTTCCATCCGGTGGTCGAAATCGCACACGTAGCACCAGTCGGCCATGAGGGCGGAGTCACCGAACTCGATGTCGATATACGCGTTGACGACGTTGTCCTTGCCGAACACGACCTTGTCGCCCAGCCGCAGCGATCCCTCGTGGGCACGCAACGAGTTCCCGTCGCCGATGTGCACCCATCGGCCGATCTCCATCCGGGCCAGCTCGGGTGTGCAGTGGATCTCGACGTTCTTGCCAAGGAACAGCATGCCGCGCGTGACGATGTGCGGGTTGGACAGCTTGAACTTGAGCAGCCGCCAGTACCGCACCAGGTACCAGGGCGTGTATGCCTTATTGGCGATCACCCAGCGCAATGAGGCCTTGGTCAGGAATTTGGCCTGTGCCGGGTCACGCAGACGCTGCCCGCGCCACCGCTTGTGCAGGGGAGCTCCCCACATCGTCGTCATGGCCGCACAGCCTACGGGACGCGGCAGGGCGCGCACGCTACCCTGCGATGGGCCGGACCGCCCCCTAAGGAAGGAGTGCACCACCGTGCTTTCCCGGGCACGAGTACTCGCGAGCACTGCTCTCGCGGCACTCCTCACCGTCACCGGATGCTCCGGCGACGATTCCTGGATCAACATCAAGGCCGCCCCCGGCTGGTCTGCCACCTACGCCGACGCGCACAACAGCAGCTACACGCCCACTGAAGGGGCGCGCGAGCTGACCCTGGAGTGGAGCCGGAACACCAAGGGCCAGATACGCAGTGCCGCGGCGATCGGCATCGACAACTTCATCGCGGTCAGTGCCGACACCCCCTCCGGCTGCACGCTCATGGAGTGGGAGAACAACCGCGCCGCGCGCCAGCGCTGGTGCACCCGGATGATCACCGGCAGTCCGTGGTCCGGACCACTTGCCGACGGCTACAACAACCTCTACATCGGCCAGCCCGGGGCCGTGGTGTCATTCCCGCCCACCCAGTGGATCCGGTGGCGCAAGCCTGTCATCGGTGCGCCCACCACACCCAAGATCGTCGAGCCCGGCCGACTTCTGGTCGTCACGCACCTCGGTCAGATCCTGGTCTTCAACGCTCAGCGCGGCGAAGTCGTGGGAACCCCGATGGATCTCCTCGAAGGGGTCGACCCGGCCGATCCACGGCGTGGTCTGGAGGATTGCGAAACGGCGCGGCCCAAATGTCCGGTCGCGGCCTCTCCCGCCTACGACCCCGCGACCGGCACCATCGTCACCACACTGTGGCAGCCGGGCAAGCCCGTGCCGGTGTTGCTGGGCATCACCTATGACGCCGACGGCAACATCGCGCTGAAACACAAGTGGGCCAACAAGATCATCGACGAGGGGGTGATCGGCTCGCCCGTGATGTCGCACGACGGCGAGACGGTCTATATCAACGACCGCAAGGGCTCGCTGCACGCGATGCACACCTTCGACGGCAGCCAAAAATGGTCGTTGCCGCTGGGGTTCAACGCGACCACACCACCATCAGTGGCACCCGACGGAACGATCATCGCCGGAACCGGCGACAAAGCCGCCCTGGTGGGCATCAAAGATTCGGGAACCAAGGGTGAGATCGCCTGGCGTCGAGACGATCTCGTTCCGCTCTCGACATCGAGCCAGGCCGCCGGAAACGTGGGCTACGCCGTCGTCAAGGACGCAGACAAGGGCCTGGCGCTGGTGGTGTTCAACACCCCGGACGGAGCCACCGTCAACCGTTACCCGCTGCCGGACGCCGACGGCTTCCCGGTGGGGATCTCGATCGGACCGGATCAGCGTGTGATCGTCACACTGAGCGAGGGCTTGGTGTATGGGTTCCGCCCGGGGACCTAGCATTGCAAACGAAAGCCTGTGCGCCACTACCGATTCGGGTGATGACGGCCGATAGCGGCACACTGCCCCGAAGCTTCAGCCGAGTACGCAGCACTCCCGGGTCCACGTCGACCCCACGCACGGTGATCTCGAGAGAACCACAATCACGGGCGGCCAGCGCCTGTCGCAGCCGCTTCTCGTTGTAGGGCAGCGCATCGAGCACCCGGTAGCCCTGCACACCGGCGGGCACGGCATCTCCCGACAAGTAGGCGATGCGGGGATCTAACTGCCACAGACCATGTCGCGCGGCGTACTGCCGCACCAGACCGGCACGCACCACCGCGCCGTCGGGATCGACGATCCACTCTCCCGCTGCGCCCACCGCGCAGTCATCCGTGTCGGCATCGGTCAGCTGATACCCCTGCCCGGTCGTCACCAGCACCGTGGCACGCCTGCGCGCACGCGCCAACCCGGCCGACCACAGACACGCCTCACGCACGCCGCCGTCGAGCGAGACCACCTCGATCTCACCGTCGAATCCGGTCTGCTCGCGCAGATCGGTGAAATCCAGTCCCGGAGCACATTTGACCACCAGCTCGCGATCGGCATAGGTCCGCAACACCGCATCGAGCGGTGGCGTGTACGCGGACGGGTCGAACCGTCGACGTCCGCCGGAGCGGCGCCCCGGGTCGGCGATCACCACCTGCGCGTGACTTGCCGGCGCCAGCGCATCGGCCCGGCAGATCAATACCTGTTCGCCGATGTTGTGGCGCGCCATCGCCGTTCGCACCGGATCGATGTCGCTTCCGATAACCGTCGCCGCGACACCGTCAAGGGCGGCAAGCTCGGCACCGACCGAACACGTCACGTCGTGAACCACCGAGCCCGCCAGCCGGGCGGCCCGGTGTCTGGCCACCGCGGCCGGAGTGGCCTGCTGCAGCGCATCATCGGTGAACAGCCAGTGGCCTACGTCGCCCAGCTTGGCTGTCGCCTTACGACGCAGCTGCACCGTCTGCGCCAGAACCGCCGCGTGATCGCCGAACTCGGCGCGCAACGCAGCGGTATCGGCCACCAGGGTGCCCGGCGAGAACGAGTAGGCGGAGGCCCGAGCCAGGTCCGTTCTGCCCGCATCCGACGACAGATAGGTGACGTCGGAAAGGTCGAACACCGGCAGTTATCGAGTGACTAAGACGGCTTGAGGCCGGTGATCATCACGTTGTAGTACCAGCCCTTGGGCACCACGTGACGCCACACGTTCTCGTCCACCCAGCTGAGCGCCTTCCAGCCGCCGAAGGCGAACTTCGCCCAGCCCCAGCCCAGCTTGCCCGGTGGCACCGTCGACTCGAACGTGCGCACCGGCCAGCCCAGCATGGCGGCGGTGAACTCCTCACTAGCGGTCCGCACCCCGACGGCGCCGGCATTGGCGGCCATCTTCTCCAGGTCAGCCGGATCAAAGGTATGCAGGTCAACGACCCATTCCAGCGCCGCCGCACGCGAGTTCTCGTCGAGTTCCTCCTGCGGACGCCGCCAGCTCTCCAAGCCGGGCAACTTCATCGCCTGGACCGTGGCCTTCCACGTCAGATTCGCCAGCGCGCGGGCGTACAGGTTCCCCACGGTAGTGGGCTCACCGGCGAAGATGAACCGTCCACCCGGCTTGAGCACGCGCAGCACCTCACGCAACGACAGCTCGACATCGGGAATGTGGTGCAGCACGGCATGGCCCACCACCAAATCGAAGGTGTTGTCGTCGTAGGGAATCCGCTCGGCGTCGGCGACCCGGCCGTCGACGTCCAGACCCAGCTCCTTGCCGGTGCGGGTGGCGACCTTGACCATGCCCGGGGACAGGTCGGTGACCGAACCACGGCGAGCGACGCCGGACTGGATCAGGTTCAGCAGGAAGAAGCCGGTGCCGCAACCGAGCTCCAGGGCACGGTCGTAGGGCAACTCGCGCTGATCCTCCACAGGCACGATGGCGTCGAACCGGCCGCGCGCGTAGTCGATACAGCGCTGGTCGTAGGAGATGGACCACTTCTCGTCGTAGGTCTCTGCTTCCCAGTCGTGATAGAGAATCTGGGCGAGCTTGTTGTCCTCGAAAGCGGCAGCGACCTGCTCGGCGGTAGCCCTAGTGGTCGGCTGACCGTTCAGCCCCGTAATCTCCGTCATGGCCGTCAGCCTAACCCCTGGTCAGGCTCCCCTGAACCGGGCCGTCCCCGGACCAACCTCCAGCTGCGCGGCCACCCCGTCCACGCGGTCCTGCGTCGCGAACACCTGGCAAAAGAGCTCACGCTCCCTGTCCAGTCCACCCGCCAGCGGGCTATCGAATCCATGATCGATGGCTTGCTTTGCTGCCGCGAGCGCCAGGGGTGGCCCGTCGACGAAGCGTCGGGCCCAGGCCACGGCCTCGGTGTAAACATCGTCCGGTGCCACGATCTGATCCAGCAGGCCCATCCGCAGCGCCTCTTTGGGCTCGACGAAGCGGCCGCTGAAAACCATCTCCTTGGCCCGGCTCAGTCCCACCACCCGCGCCAGCCGCACGGTTCCGCCGCCCCCGGGGATCATGCCGACCAAAATCTCTGGTGAACCCACCTTGACGTTGTCCCCGGCTACTCGCCAATCGGCGGCTAGCGCCAACTCCAGTCCACTGCCCAACGCGTATCCGGTGATCGCGGCGACGGTGGGTTTGGCCAGCTCCGCCACCGCGGTAAGAGCCGACTGGCGCTCACCGGCGCTGCGCGCCATCTCGTCGCCGGTCAGCTCCGAAAGTTCGGCCAAATCGTCTCCGGTGCAGAAGATTTCGTGTCCGCCGTAAACGATGACCACCTGGATGTCCGCGCGCGCGTTGGCTTCGGCCGCGGCCTGGGCGAGTTCGCGGTACATCTGTCGGGTGAGGCCGTTGGTGGGCGGTCGCGACAGCACGATGGCGCCAATACCGGGGTGCTCGGGCGCGGTGCGTACCGAGACGAATTCGGGCTCGCTCATGTCAGTTCCGGTCCCGTCACCTCGGGGATTTCCATGGCACCCTGCCGGGCGGCCTCGTACCGGTCGACGTCATCGAATTGGACGAACCACCGGCCGTCCTGCTCGGTCAGGGTCGGCATGATCGGCGCGATGGTGCGCGCCATGGCCAGCACCTCGGCGACCGTGGCACCGGATGAGGACACCGCGTCGAGCTGAGACCAAGTGGGAGGGAGCAAGAAGCTACGGCGCTCGGTGAATGCCGTGATCGCGGCCTCGGGGGTCTGCCAGCCCGATGCGACGGCCTCGGTGCTGTCGCCGTCGGCATCCTGCCCCGCGGGCAGAGCCGCGACGAAGAAGAACGTGTCATAGCGGCGCGGCTCGGCTTCCGGAGTGATCCAGTTGGCCCACGGCCGCAGCAGGTCCGCCCGTAGCAGCAGACCCTCACGCTGCAGAAACTCACCAAAAGACAGCGTCTTGTCCGACAAGTCGTGGCGCGCCTGACGGTAGACCGCCGCGTCACCCACGATCTCGGTCTCCGAGGCGCCCGCGAACAACACGCCACACTCCTCGAAGGTCTCGCGCGCGGCGGCGCACACCAGCGCCGACGCCAACTCCGGGGTGACGCCGAGTTGTTGTGCCCACCAGTCGACATCCGGGCCCACCCACGGCAGGTCGGCACGCAGGTCGCGGGAGTCCACACCGCCTCCCGGGAACACGGTCATCCCACCGGCGAAGGCCATGGCGTTATCGCGGCGCATCAAGAACGCCTCAACGCCGACGGCGCCGTCACGGATGAGTACGACGGTGGCCGCGGGCTTCGGCTCAGGTGGTGTCAACGGGAGCTCCTTCAACTTTGCGTGCTACTGCGCGCGGTGGGCTGCCCGGGCCCGGGCACGTCGCGCGAAGTAGCGTCCGTCGATCATCTCAACCACGATCGACTGGCCGAACGCGCGGGACAAGTTCGCACTGGTCATCACATCCGCCAGCAGCCCCTGAGCGACGACCTCTCCCTCGGACAGCAATAGCGCGTGGCTGAAACCGGGCGGGATCTCTTCCACATGGTGGGTCACCAGAACCATCGCCGGCGCATCAGGGTCGGCGGCAAGCTCACCTAGCCGCGCCACCAGCTCCTCACGCCCGCCCAGGTCCAATCCGGCAGCCGGCTCATCGAGGAGCAGCAGCTCGGGATCGGTCATCAGCGCCCGCGCGATGAGCACTCGCTTGCGTTCGCCCTCGGACAGCGTCCCATATGTACGTTCCGCCAGATGTTCGGCACCAAGGGCTTCGAGCATGTCCACAGTGCGCGCCGTGTCAATCTCCTCGTACTGCTCGCGCCAACGCCCCAACACCGCATACCCCGCCGAGACCACCAGGTCGCGAACAATTTCGTCATCCGGGATCCGCTGCGCGATCGCCGCAGAGCTCAGGCCGATCCTTGCCCTGAGTTCAGAGACCTCGACGCGACCCAACCGCTCTCCGAGGATGGCAGCGTGACCCGCCGTAGGGTGTTCCATGGCCGCCGCGATCCGCAGCAACGACGTCTTTCCGGCACCATTGGGACCGAGAACTACCCACCGCTCGTCCAGCTCGACCGACCATGTGACCGGGCCTACCAACACCTTGCGGTTGCGCCGCAGCAGCACATCGCGGAAATCGAGCAGAAGGTCCGGATCAATTTCGGCCACAGGGCCCATCGTGCCGCATTGCGCCCGACAAGCGACGGGCGGGAGCCATCTGGGGAGCTGTCTCCGACATGCATCCGAACCCATATCGCGTATCCTCACTCCTACGTTAGCAATCTCGGAGGGAATCCCAGGCAACCACATGACAGACGACCTCGATCTGGATCCGTACCTGGCCACGGTCCGCGATATTGGGCTTGCCAATCACCGACTCATCGCGCAGCTCGATGCCGAAGTGAATCAAATTCAGCAACGTGCAGCTCACGGTGAAGATCGATCATGGATATGGGATGACCTCAAGGTGTGGCGTCGCCGAGTCGATGCCTTTCAATCCCAGCTTCGGCGCGACAACACCGCCCTGGACCGCCTGATAGATACCAATCGGCGAATCAAAGGTTTCCATCATCGGGCCGATAACAGCAGATCACAACTGGATTCCTCGACGGAGAGCAACCGCGGGGCGCTCTACCCCTTCAAGGATTCGCGAGCGCAAGAGGAATTCGTCACCAGACTTAACCGGATATTCGCGGTCCTCCACACGCCCGGCCGGGGGCCATATTCCAACAGCGAATTTCTGATGTTCATGCAAACCGGAGGAACCGTGGTCTCGGCACCCTATCTGTCCCAGCTGCGAAACGGGCAACGAGGTCGGCCCTCCCTGCAGGCGCTGGAGAGTATCGCATACGCTTTTCGCATCGATGTTCGTTACTTCACCGATAGTGGCTACGCGGATAAGCTGGAAGCAGATTTGGCGATGCTCGAGCTCGCCCAGAACTCCGCAGCGGCGGAGCTGACCGCCAAATTGCTCGACCTCCCAGAGGCCATTCGTGAACAGTTGCTTGCCGACGCAGAGCAGTTCGACCGGCGCAATCAGACCGCGACGTGCTGAGGCGATGCCGCCGGCTCCACGCATGATTTGTCCTCACGCTGTGTGCTCAACACCGCACCCCAACCACTGGCGGCGAGCAGCCGCCGGGGCAAAATCCGCAACACCACCTGAATGAGGGGCCCGATCCCCAGCGCATAGAGCACGGTGCCGACTCCCACGCTCCCGCCGAGCAACCAGCCCGTGGCAACCACCAAGACCTCGATGGTGGTCCTGATCAGTCGCACGGAGCGTCCGGTGCGATGAACCAGTCCAGTTGTCAGTCCATCGCGAGGCCCTGGCCCCAACCCAGCGCCTACGTAGAGCACCGTCGCGATCGCGTTCAACACGACGCCGCCGACCAGGAACGCCACCCGCACGACCATCACCGACGGAGCCGGGAGCCAGGCCAGTGTCGAGTCAACGGCCACCGCGATGACCACGATATTGGCGATGGTCCCCACACCGGGCTTGTTAGGCAAGGGAATCCAGGCGAGCAGCACCATCACTCCGGTCACCGCCGAAGCAACCCCGATGCTCATCCCGGTGCGCATCGAGAGCCCCTGGTGGAACACGTCCCAGGGATCCAGCCCGAGCCCCGCGCGCACCATCAGCGCCATTGAGGCCCCGTAGAGGTACAGACCCACCAGCAACACGGTGCCGCGCGCACTCCATCCCATCCATTTCCCGGTCACTCGACGATTTTCTCGGCCAACTGGCTTGTATTTCAATAGCCAGTTGATCCACACTGGCTTTTATGCCTGATCGAGTGGTCACCGCCGACACCCTGGCCCGTCACCTCGGACAATGGCGCACCGCAGGCTCTGCGGGGCCTGCCTACGGCGCGCTGGCCGACGCGATCCGGCTCCTCATCATCGACGGACGACTGGCCCTTGGGGTCCAGATTCCCGGCGAGCGAGCACTCGCGAGCGCGCTGCACGTCAGCCGCACCACCGTCACCGCGGCCTACACCGAATTGCGCGACACCGGATATCTGTGCGGCCGCCAGGGCGCGCGCAGCACCACCGCGCTGCCCGGGCCGAACCGATCACCCTCGACCACAACGGGATTGATGAACCCGACGATTGACCTGCAGAATGCCGCCACCGCCGCACCGGCAGCAGCGGTGCTCGAGGCCTACCAGGTTGCCCTGACCAAACTGCCCACCCACCTTCGGGGCATCGGCCATGAATTGATCGGCATCCCGGAGCTGCGCCCTCGTATCGCCGAGCACTTCGCCCGACGAGGATTGCCCACCACCGAGGACCAGGTCATGGTGACCTGCGGCGCACAGCAGGCCATCGCGCTTCTGCTCGGCTCCTTCGTGGAGCCCGGTGACCGGGTCCTGGTCGAACAACCTACTTATCACGGCGCGCTCGACGCGATCGGGCAACGTGGTGGGCGGCCGGTGCCGGTGCCCCTGCACACGCATGAACGCGAATCCGGCTGGGACATGACCGGGATGGAGACCACCATCCGCCAGACCGCCCCGAACCTGGCGTACCTGGTGCTGGACAACCACAATCCCACCGGCCTCACCATGCCACTGGCGCAGCGAAAGGCATTGGCCGAGATCGTCTCCCAAACCCGCACCCGGACGGTCGTCGACGAATCACTCGTCGGTGTCTGGCACGAGGACTCCACACCTGCACCGATGGCCTCGCTGGTCTCCCGCCCCGACCTGGTGGTCACTATCGGGTCCATGTCCAAATCGTTCTGGGGTGGAATCCGGGTGGGCTGGATTCGCGCGGACCGCACCACCATCGCGCGGCTGGCCGCGGTCCGGTCGGCCATGGACACCGGAACTCCGATCCTCGAACAGCTGGCTGCGGCCGAACTCTTGGAACGTGCGGACGAGATCGAGGGGATGCAGCGCCAGACCTTACGTGCACGCCGCGCGCTGGCGGTGACCGAACTACGCCGCCGGCTTCCCGAATGGGAGCTGCAAGAGGCCGAAGGCGGGTTGTGTATCTGGGCCCGACTTCCCGCCCCGATGAGCACCGCGCTGGCCGCCGCCGCGGCACGCCTCGGGGTGCGTATTGCCGCCGGCCCGCGGTTTGGTGTCGGCGGATCGCTGGAACGCTTTGTGCGGGTGCCCTTCACCCAACCCGATGACCAATTGCTGGGGGGTGTCGAGCTACTCGCTCAGGCCTGGCACACCGTCACCGGCGTGCTGCCGCTGGCCGATTCGGCAATGGTCGGCTGAGTGCCGCCGCGAATACGCGGAACTAGCCCTCGGGAATGTCGACGCGGCGCACACCACCGTCGACGGCATCGGCCGCCTCGATCTCGGCGCGCGTGATGCCCAGGATGAACAGCACTACATCCAGATACGGCTGGCTCACCGACGCATCGGCCACCTTCCGCAGCGCCGGCTTGGCATTGAAGGCCACACCGAGACCGGCCGCCGAGAGCATGTCGATATCGTTCGCGCCGTCTCCGACAGCCACCGTTTGCGCCAGCGGAACGCCGGCCTCATAGGCAAACTGCCGCAGCGCCTTGGCCTTGCCGGGACGGTCCACGACCTCCCCGATCACCCGGCCGGTGAGCTTGCCGTCCACGATCTCCAACACGTTGGCTGCCACGAAATCGAGGGCCAGTTCGTGGGCCAGTGGTTCGATTACCTGACGGAAACCACCCGAGACCACCCCACAGGAGTAACCGAGCCTGCGCAGCGTCCGAATGGTGGTACGCGCACCGGGCGTGAGCACCAGTTCCTCGGCGACGTCGTCGAGCACCGATTCGGGGAGCCCGGCAAGGGTGGCCACCCGCTGATGCAGCGACTCGGCGAAGTCCAGCTCCCCACGCATGGCTGCCTCGGTGATGGCGGCCACCTGCTCGCGCGCACCGGCCCGATCGGCCAGCATCTCGATGACCTCACCCTGTACCAGGGTGGAGTCCACGTCGAACACGATGAGCCGCTTGGCGCGCCGGTCTAGGCTGCTGTGCTCGACGGCGATGTCCACCGGCTCGTCGACCGCGACCTGAGCCATTGCCGTGTGCAGATCGACATCGGTCAGCTGCAACTGTGGGACGGTAACGCGCAGTTCCAGACCGGTCACCGGATAGTCGGCGATGCCACGAATCAGGTCGATGTTGATCCCGAGGGCGGCCAGCTCACGGGCCACCGCACCGAATGCGCGGGCGGTGACCGGTCGGCCGAGCACCACAATGGTGTGCGTGGACGGGTCCTTGATCACCGAACTGTCCCCCCCGAATTCGACGTCCACGTCGAATCCGAGAGTGTGCATGGCCTCTTCGAGCTCGTCCTGCAGCGCTTCGACGGCCTCGCTGCGGCTCGGTGCTTTGACCAAAACACCGAGCGTGAGCTTGCCGCGGATGACGACCTGTTCGACGTTCAGCAGATCGACGCCGTGTCGGGACAACACCCCCATGAGCACCGAGGTGACGCCGGGCTTGTCGGCCCCGGTGACGGTGACAAGAACCGTGACGCGGTTATTCACAAGAGAGTGTCGCGACCTTGTTAATGGCCGCCACCCACATGTGCCTCCGCGCGCATGCGCTCAGACATGTGCGGGTAGTGCAGCTCGAATGCCGGACGCTCCGAACGGATTCGGGGCAGCTCGGTGAAGTTGTGCCGCGGTGGCGGGCAGCTGGTGGCCCACTCCAGGGAGTTGCCGTAGCCCCACGGGTCATCGACGGTGACAACCTCGCCGTAGCGATAGCTCTTGAACACGTTCCACAGGAACGGGAGCGTCGAGGCGCCCAGAATGAAGGCACCGACCGTCGAGAACGAGTTCAGGAAGGTGAAGCCGTCGGTGGGCAGGTAGTCGGCGTACCGACGCGGCATGCCCTGGTTACCCAGCCAGTGTTGCACCAGGAAGGTGGAGTGGAAGCCGATGAACGTGAGCCAAAAATGGAACTTGCCCAGGCGCTCGTCGAGCAAGCGGCCCGTCATCTTCGGGAACCAGAAGTAGATGCCGGCGTAGGTCGCGAACACGATGGTGCCGAAGAGCACGTAGTGGAAGTGCGCGATCACGAAGTACGAGTCGGTGACGTGGAAGTCGACCGGGGGCATGGCCAGCAGCACGCCAGTCAGACCACCGAAGAGGAAGGTCACCAGGAAGCCCACCGAGAAGATCATCGGGGTCTCGAAGGTCAACTGCCCCTTCCACATGGTGCCGATCCAGTTGAAGAACTTGATGCCGGTCGGAACCGCGATCAGGAACGTCATGAAGGAGAAGAACGGCAGCAGCACGGCACCGGTGGCGTACATGTGGTGCGCCCACACCGCGACGGACAGCGCCGCGATGCCGAGCGTCGCGTAGATCAGCGTGGTGTAACCGAAAATCGGCTTGCGACTGAACACCGGGAAGATCTCCGAGACGATGCCGAAGAACGGCAGCGCGATGATGTACACCTCGGGGTGGCCGAAGAACCAGAACAGGTGCTGCCACAGCAGAACTCCGCCGTTGGCGGGGTCGAAGACGTGAGCGCCGAGGTGGCGGTCGGCGGCCAAACCGAACAACGCCGCGGTCAGCAGCGGGAAGGCCAGCAGCACCAGCACGCTGGTCACCAGGATGTTCCAGGTGAAGATCGGCATCCGGAACATCGTCATGCCCGGGGCGCGCATACACACGATCGTGGTGATCATGTTGACGGCGCCCAGGATGGTGCCCAGACCACCGACGGCCAGACCCATAATCCACAGGTCGGCACCGGCACCCGGTGAGTGGATGGCGTCGGTCAGCGGGGTGTAGGCGGTCCAGCCGAAGTCGGCGGCGCCACCGGGGGTGATGAAGCCCGCGATACCGATCATGGCGCCGAAGAGGAAGAGCCAGAAGGAGAAGGCGTTCAGACGCGGGAAAGCGACGTCCGGAGCGCCGATCTGCAGCGGCAGCACCACGTTCGCGAAGCCGAACACGATGGGCGTCGCGTAGAACAGCAACATCACGGTGCCGTGCATGGTGAACAGCTGGTTGAACTGCTCATTGGACAGGAACTGCAGCCCCGGCACGGCCAGCTCGGCGCGCATGAACAGCGCCATCAAGCCACCGATGAGGAAGAACGCGAAGCACACGACCAAGTACATGATGCCGATCAGCTTGTGATCGGTGGTCGTGATCAAGCGGTAGATCAGCGTGCCCCGCGCGCCCATACGGGGCGGGAACGGTCGGCTGGCCTGCAATCCACCAATCGGGGGTGCTTCGGCGGTCACGGGTCCTCCGTTTCCTTGTAGCGCGCAGTCGTTCGAGTGACTGCATGTCTGCCGAGAATCCTAGCCCGCGCCACCCCCGATCACGGAGCGGGTCCTACGCAGAGTCGTACTTGGTGTCGTTTCCGAACCGTGCCAACGTCGTGACGGGGGTCTTTGGCGGTCCTACCCGCGTGTTCGCGTCCCCGCCCGGTAAGTTCGACCGGGTGCAGACGGCGAGGTTTTGGGGCGCTGCCGCGATATCCGCGGCACTCGTAGCGGTGACGGTGTCGGGATGTACCGAGAAACCCACCAACGAGAACCCGAGCACGCTCGCCACCAGCACGACCAAGATCGCCGGCGCAGGCGTGCTGGGAAACGCACGCAAGCCCGACGAGTCCTGCGCCAAGGATGCCGCGCCCTTCGACCCGTCGGCACCGCGCGAGGTGCGGCACGACCAGGGCGAGACGGAAGTACCCGAGGACGCCAAGCGCATCGTGGTGCTCGATGCCGGGGCGATCGACACGCTGTGCGCGCTCGGGCTACAGGACCGGATCGTGGGGGTGGGCCTGGCCGACCGCACGACCGCTCCACCGGCCTACCTGGGCACCGTGATCCACAACGCGCCACCGATCGGCCCCATGGCATCTCCGGACCTGGCCAAGATCAGTGCCGCCAAGCCCGATCTCATCCTCAGCTCGCTCGGCGACCAGAACTCCTACCTGGACCTGAGCGCCATCGCACCGACGGTGATCGTCTCCGGCCACGACCTGGCCGAGCACGTCCGCCTGGTGGGTAAGGCAACCCGACGGACTGCCGACACCGACAAGCTGTGGTCAGGATTCGTGGATGCTGCCAAGAAAGTGGGCCGCGAGAACGACGCCGCGCATTTCCAGGCTTCGATCGTGCAGTTCACCGATCAGACCGTGCGCGTGTATGGCGCCAACAATTTCCCCGCGTCGGTGTTCGCCGCCGCGGGCTTGGACCGTCCTGCCACCCAACGATTTACCGATACCCCATTTGTCGAGATCGGCACCGAGGACTTCTCGGCTGCCGAAGGCGACATCGTGTACGTCTCGTTCACCAGCCCATCGGCCAAGGACCGCGCCGCCCGGATTTTCAGCACCAAGCCCTGGATGGCGCTCGGCGCGGTACGCGACAATCGAGTCTTCACAGTCAACAACGAGGTGTGGCAGACTGGAGACGGAATCGTCGCGGCCCGCGGGATTCTCGACGACTTGCAGTGGGTCGACGCACCGATCAACTGAAATCCCCGTCGCTGCCCCTCCCGTCCAACGATCCAACCGTTACGCTCCGGGCATGTACCACGTGCTGCAGCTGACCTACACCCAACCGATCGATGTCGTGGACGGTGTCCGACCCGCGCACCTGGAGTGGCTCGACGGCGAGATTGCGGCAGGCAAGCTGCTAATCAGCGGCCGTAACGAGACCGGCACCGGCGGCGTGCTGATCACCGGTGACATCAGCGTCGAAGACGCCGAGGCACTGATCGCGGCCGACCCGTACACCACGGCCGGTGTCGCCGAGTACACCCGAACCGGATTCAACGCCGGCCGCAAGTCGAAGATAATCCCTTGAGCAGCAAGACTTTTCCCGAGAATCGCTGGGGCAATCCCGACAGCGCGCTGTCCCGGATCGCCGCCAAGTTCGCCGCCACTAAACCGGGTTCGTGGACCATTCGCAAGCTGACGCCGCTGGACCGGGCCGTCATGGAGCGCACGGGCAGCCGGTACACCGTGCTCGGCCCCTTGGGTTTGTCAACACTGCTGCTCACCACAACGGGCCGCAAGTCGGGCCAGCCCAGGGTCTCCCCGCTGCTGTACCTGCACGATGGCGATCGGATCGCCCTGGTGGGTAGCAACTTCGGCCAACAGAAGCACCCGGCGTGGACCACCAACCTGCTGGCGGACCCGCGCGCCAAGGTGACGCTGGCGGGGCAGACCATCGATGTCGTCGCCACCCTCGTCCAGGGCCCCGAGCGTGACCACTACTACCGGCGCTTCGAGGCAATGCTGGAGGTCTACTCGGCCTACAAGGGGCGCACCAACCGGGAGATCAGGGTCTTCACCCTCGAACAGGCGGCCTGAAGCTATCCGTTACATACAGTACCCGTACCTTTAGTACTGGTACTGAACAGGTATTTTACAATCAACATGGCGCAAAAGCTCCCAATTGCGTCCTATTTGGGCTAACGTTCCCCGAGAGACCACGGAAGGATGGAACGTGATCCAGGAACGCATCGACGTCGCCGTGGCCGCCCGCCCGCAGACCATCCTCGAGGTGCTCAAGGACGTCGAATCTGTCGACAGTTGGCTCCGCCCACACCTGCCGTCGTGGCCACCGGTCACGAGCAACATGACCGTGGTCGAATCGTTCGAGGACGGCTCACCACGCCTGGTGCGCACCGTGAGTTCCACACTCGGAATCTCGGACGATTCCCTCACCGAATACGAGTGGTATCCCGACGGCTGTCAGCTCACTCTGCTGGAAAGTCGAACCCTGCGTCACAACGTCAGCCGGTTCACGGTCATCCCCGATGACCCCGAATCCCGACTGACCGCGGAGATCTCCCTCGACCTGAAGATCCGGCTGCCCGGACTGCTGGAGCGCCAGCTCAAGAAGTCCCAGATGGGGTTCGTACGCGGTTTCCAGCAGGCGCTGGCCGCGGAGTCAGCTCGACGCGAATTGCGTTCCTAGCCATCCGAGTTCAGCGCGCCCGGCGGACCCGCCGCTTCACCGAGTGCAGGATGTGATTGGTCGCCACCACATGTCCGCGGGTGCCGATCACCAGTGCGCAGTAGAGCCGGCCACGCCGCGCGTTGATGCCGGCGCCACACTGGACCAGATGAACGCGCCGTTCTTCACCGCCATGCGGGATCTGGCGCGGGCCGCTCGCACCCTGTTGGCGTCGCGGTGAGTCAGCACGAGCGCCACAGACTCGCCGCGCCCGCACTCATGCTCGTCAGCGGTACGTCGCTATATGTCGGTGCGGCGGCCGGAGTCAGCCTGTTCCGGTGGCTTGACCCGACCAGCGTGGCCTGGCTCCGGATATGCGGCGCGTCGCTGGTGCTCCTTGCCATCGCCCGCCCCGGACGTGAGGCATGGCGGGGCCGGGCCCTGTGGTGGGCCGGCAGCTTTGGAGTGGTCACCGCACTCATGAACATGTCGTTCTACCTGGCCATCGACCGACTGCCGCTGGGCACCGCGGTGGCGATCGAATTCCTGGGACCGATCGGCGTCGCGGCGGTCGGGTCGCGGTCCCTTCGCGACGGGCTCTCGGTACTGGCAGCACTGGTCGGCGTGATCCTGATCGCGAATGTGCAGCTCTCCGCGGAGCCGGTGGGAATGGCGTTCGCCCTGCTGGCCGCACTCTTGTGGGTCGGATACATCATCCTGGGAAAACACGTTGCGCTACAGGGCAATCCGGCAGACTCGCTGGCTGCCGGTTTCACCGTCGCCATGGTCGTGACTGCCCCGGTACTGGCCTTCGGAATCGCAGGCTCCCAAGGAGACATACCGGTTGTCCGCATCATCGTCCTGGGCCTGCTGATGGGCGTGCTCTCCAACGTCATCCCGTATGGGCTCGACCAGGTGATCCTGCGGAACGCTGGGCGCAATTACTTCGCGGTGCTTCTGGCGCTCCTTCCGCTCTCGGCCACCGCGATCGGCGTACTCGTCATGCACCAGATTCCCAGCACGCCAGAACTACTCGGCATCCTGGCCATCGTGGTAGCGGTCGCCGTGCGCCGCGACTCCGCGCCGAATGTAAACCCGGGCGCATAGCTTCGACGCTCGGCCAATCGGCTGAGCTGAACGCTCACGTTCGTGAGGTCCACCCCCGCGCTGTAACCCCGTTGCCAGGACGCGCTCAGTCTGTGCCCGTACACTGCGCGGTCAACTGGATAGTGACGAACACGGGAGTGCATGCGTGAAAACAGCCATCGATTGGGGCAACGAGCTCTGGGCGTCGTTCATATGGATCAGCTGGGTGCTGCCGCTGACAGCCGTCTGTTTCGCCCTGATCGCATTCATCATCACTCGGACCACCAGGTGGGGCCGTCAGTTCTGGCGCATCACCGGCGACTATTTCACCGACCGAAACAATCCCGCACCGTGGCTCCAACTACTCGCAATTCTGCTCGCGGTGGTGGCCGACGTCCGGCTGTCGGTGGTCTTCTCCTACTACTACAAGGATATCTCCGACTCTATTCAGGCGATCGTGGTCGCTCTGACCAAAGACGGTGCCGGTATGGGCGATGCCAAAGCATTCTTCTGGCACAACGTCTTCAGGTTCTGCGTTCTGGCGGCGATCAATATTGCGCTGGTCGCAATCGACTACTACCTGCTTCAAGGCTTCATCATCCGTTGGCGAATCTGGCTCACCGACCGGGTAATGCGCGATTGGTTGCAGGGCAGAGCGTTCTACCGCTCCCGCTTTATCGACAACACCATTGACAACCCCGATCAGCGAATCCAGTCTGATATCAACAATTTTGTCGCCATGTCCACCGCACCCGAATCGATTCAGCCAACAACGAGCCACCTTGCATTCGGCGCGGTAAATGCCTGCATCACCCTGCCCTCGTTCACCATCATCCTCTGGGGACTTTCGGGCCCGCTGACTGTCCTCGGCGTTGAAATACCCAGAGCGCTGGTATTTTTCACCTATATCTACGTACTGGTGGCGACGGTCATCGCTTTCCGTATCGGCCGACCCTTGATCCGGCGATTCTTCCTCAACGAACGCCTCAACGCCATGTTCCGTTACGCCCTTATCCGCCTGCGTGATACGGCAGAAAGTGTCGCACTTTATCGCGGTGAGAACGTCGAAGCACGCCACCTCAAAGGACAATTCGACAAGATCATCGCCAACTTCTGGCGACTCGTGTACCGCACCATCGGATTCGCCAGCTGGAACTTCGCGGTATCACAGACAGCGGCAGTCTTCAGCATGGTTATCCAGGTTCCTCGACTCATCGCCGGGCAAATCACCTACGGCGACGTGAGCCAGAGCGGCAGCGCCTTCGGCCAAGTTCACGACAAGCTGTCTTTCTTCCGAAACGCCTACGACACCTTCGCCGCATACCGTGCCACGGTCACCCGGCTCGATGGACTACTGCAGGCCAACGAGCAATCCCGCGAGCTCCCTTCCCTCGACCCCGGTGCTCAGGACGAGGGCGTCACCCTGGAGAACGTGTATGTCCGCAAACCCAACGGCGACACGCTCATTGATGATGTGAACCTGGAGCTGAATGCGGGCGATGCCCTCGTCATCAAGGGGTCCTCAGGCAGCGGTAAGACCACACTGCTGCGCTCTCTCGGACAACTATGGCCATATGCGGACGGCCACTGGAGCCGACCTGGCGGTGAGCACGAGACCATGTTCATCTCACAGCTGCCGTACATCCCGTTGGGCAACCTGCGCGATACGGTGACCTACCCTGCCGCGTCAGGCACCTTCTCGGATGACCTGCTGCGCCAAACTTTGGACAAGGTGTCTCTGGGTCATCTCGTCGGCCGCCTCGACGAGGAATCGGATTGGATCAAGGTGCTCTCGCCGGGCGAGCAGCAGCGTGTCGCCTTCGCACGCATCCTGCTCATCGAGCCCAAGGTGGTCTTCATGGACGAGTCCACCTCGGCGCTTGACGAGGGATTGGAGTTCGCGCTCTATCGCCTTGTCCGCACCGAGGTGCCCGAGTGCACAGTCGTCAGCGTCAGCCATCGCAGCACTGTTGACCAGCATCACACCCAGAAATTGGAGCTGCTCGGCGACGGGCGCTGGGCGCTCTCTCCGATCGGCGCGGGAATAAGCGGGGCCGAGTAGGCTTTCAATCGGTAGCTACGTTAACTATCGCAAAAGGATGCATATATGGTCTCCGTGTCGGCTTATGCCGCGACTTCCGGTAAGGACCCCCTGGTTCCCACCACAATCGAACGTCGCGAGGTTGGTCCGCACGATGTCTTCATCGACATCAAGTTCGCCGGTATCTGTCACTCCGATATCCACACTGTCCGTGATGAGTGGGGCCGCGCCAACTACCCCATTGTCCCTGGTCACGAGATCGCCGGTGTCATCACCGAGGTTGGCTCCGAGGTAACCAAGTTCAAGCCGGGCGACCACGCCGGTGTCGGCTGCTTCGTGAACTCCTGCCGCGAGTGTCCGAGCTGCCTTGCCGGGCTAGAGCAGTTCTGCGAGCGCGGCATGGTCGGCACCTATGGCGCCAAAGATCGTGACGGCACCCAAACGCAGGGTGGATACAGCCAGGCCATCGTCGTCGACGAGAACTACGTCCTGCGCATCCCCGACAGCCTGCCGCTGGATGCGGCTGCACCGCTGCTGTGTGCCGGCATCACCACCTTCTCGCCGCTGCGACACTGGAACGCCGGTCCCGGCAAGCGCGTCGCCGTCGTCGGCCTGGGTGGCCTCGGCCACATGGCTGTCAAGCTGGGCAAGGCGATGGGCGCCGAGGTGACGGTGCTGAGCCAGTCACTCAAGAAGATAGAAGACGGCCTGCGCCTGGGCGCCAGCCACTATTACGCCACTGCCGATCCGGACACCTTCAAGTCGCTGCGCAGCAGCTTCGACCTGATCCTCAACACCGTGTCCTCGAACTTGGACATGGGCAAGTACCTGGGCCTGCTGGGTCTCGACGGCACCCTGGTGGAGCTGGGCCTGCCCGAAAACCCGATCGAGGTTCCCGGCTTCCCGCTGCTGACCAACAGGCGCAGCATCTCGGGTTCGTTGATCGGCGGCATCCCGGAAACCCAAGAGATGCTTGACTTCTGCGCCAAGCACGGCATCGGATCCGAGATCGAGGTCATTGACGCCTCGTACATCAACGAGGCCTACGAGCGTGTGGTGGCCAGCGACGTGCGGTACCGCTTCGTCATCGATACCGCCACACTCTAAGCATCACCCCGAGTACAACCGGTGACTAGTATCGTCGGGGTGTCGACGCTGAGGGAATGACCCGCGTCATTCGTTTCAACGCGGTCGATATGAATTGCGTTGCGCACCAATCCCCTGGCCGGTGGCGACACCCCGACGACCAGTCCTGCCGGTACAAGGATCTGTCCTACTGGACCAAGCTGGCCAAGCTGCCGGAACGCGGTCGGTTCGACGGGCTGTTCATCGCCGACGTACTTGGCACCTAAGACATCTACGACGCCGGCGATGAGGCGGCCATCCGCCAGGGCGCACAAGACGCCCGATACGACCACGCCGCCGAGTACCTGGAGGTGCTCTACAATCTGCGGGAAGGTTCCTGGGAAGACGACGCCGTCGTCCGCGATACGGCGCGCGGTGTCTGCACCGATCCGGACAAGGTGCACCACATCGGTCATGAGGTAACGCATTTCACCGTTCCGGTGTGCGTCTCGTGGAGCCTTCCCCACAACGGACGCCGGTGATCTATCAGGCGGGATCATCCCCGCGCGGGGTACGCTTTGCCGCCGAGAACGCCGAGGCGGTATTCATCGCGGCTCCCACGAAGGAACTGCTGCGCCAGACAGGCACCACGATTCGCCGCGAACTCGCGGGGCGAGATCCTCACTCCGCCAAGATCTTCAACCTCGCCACCGTGATTACACGAGAAAACTCCTAAGCGGCGCACGCCAAGCACGGAGGGCGCACTGGTGTTCATGTCCGGCTGGATGGGCGTCGACCTAGCCCGTTACGGCCTGGACGAACCGATCGGAAACGTGGACTCCAATGCCATCCTGTCGGCGGTCGCGGCATTCCAGGCGGCCACCGATGACGGCCGGGAACGGAAAGTGCGCGAGATCGCCGAATGGGGCGAGATCGGCGGCGTGGGCCCCGCGTCGTGGGCTCCGATGTCGAGGTAGCCGACACCCTGCAGGAGTGGGTGGAGGGAACCGATGTCGACGGGTTCAACCCGGCCTACACCATCACCCCGTTACCTTCGAGGAATTCGTCGAGCATGTGGTTCCGGTGCTGACCGAGCGCGGCGCCTACCAAAATTCCTATACGCCAGGAACATTGCGACACAGACTGTTGGGCAACAGCGACCGGCTGCCCGAGGAACATCGCGGCGCCAAGTACCGAATCGGTGGGCCACTGTCGCCCATCATCGATCGGCCATCCACCGTGCCATCGTCGTCCGGATCCACCGCACCGGCACCGATCCGCGGGCGGTAGATTCCGTGCATGCCGGGTACAACCCGTATTTTCAGTGGACCTGCGTGGGGCCCAAGGGCGCCGGGGCCGCGCAACTGGATCTGGGTGCTTACGCGCGGAACAACGGCAGCCCAGCAACGGTGGGCGAATCACAGGGCACCGCCGATCTGGCCAACGTTCCGGTGCTACCGGGCAATCACCAGGTGCGGATTCCCGCCCCCGTCCATAGTGACGACGGCAGCACAGACCGTATTGACCTGTGCCACTCCAGAACCCAAGAAGACCGCCTGTTTGGTTGACGATGCCCGCGGCGCACACGGACTTGCGCTGAGCCCAGAACGCAACTGGGCGTTCTAGTTAGGCGTTCAGCGCGGTGGAGTCCACACCGGCGAGCGGCCAGCCACCGGCCGCGAGTCGCGAGGCCACACGCGAAATGTCTTGAGCGGTTGGCTCATCCTTCGTCACGTCCGCGATGAACTTCTCGATCTCGTCCTTGCTCACCACGCCGTCGATCTGCGCGGACGACTCGGGGTCGGTCAGTTTGGCGACCACTTCCTGCACCTGCTCCTCGGTCAGGGTGCGGCGCAGCAGCGCCAACAGGGGGAACCGATCCGTGGGAGGTACGCCCTGCGGGTATCCGGCCGACAGCCAGGACAGGATCGAACCGATAATCGATGTGCTCGTCACGGTAATAGTGTCCCCGCAGCAGGTTCACAGCGCGAGGTGACATCAGTACAGTTCACCGGCCGTTCATTTGTCCTGGGCCAACAGACGCAAACGCCCCCAACACGCCGAGCGCATGGGGGCTTTTACGTCTTCTGGCGAGGCTGAACTAGAAGTCCCAGTCCTCGTCTTCGGTGTTCACGGCCTTGCCGATGACGTAGCTGGACCCCGACCCGGAGAAGAAGTCGTGGTTCTCGTCGGCGTTCGGTGACAGCGCCGACAGAATCGCCGGGTTGACGTCGGTCTCCTCGCGCGGGAACAGCGCCTCATAGCCCAGGTTCATCAGGGCCTTGTTGGCGTTGTAGCGCAGGAACTTCTTGACGTCCTCGGTGAGCCCGACCTCGTCGTAAAGGTCTTCGGTGTAGTCGGTCTCGTTCTCGTACAGCTCATAGAGCAGGTCGTAGGTGTACTCCTTAATCTCGGCGCGCTTGGCCTCATCGGCGCGCTCCAGACCCCGCTGGAACTTGTACCCGATGTAGTACCCGTGCACGGCCTCGTCGCGGATGATCAGACGAATCATGTCGGCCGTGTTGGTCAGCTTGGCACGGCTGGACCAGTACATCGGAAGGTAGAAGCCGGAGTAGAACAGGAAGCTCTCCAGCAAGGTCGAGGCAACCTTGCGCTTGAGCGGCTCGTCACCCCGGTAGTACTGCATGACGATCTCGGCCTTACGTTGCAGGTTCGGGTTCTCCTCCGACCAGCGGAACGCGTCGTCGATCTCGCGCGTGGAGCACAGCGTCGAGAAGATCGAGCTGTAGCTCTTGGCGTGCACCGACTCCATGAACGCGATGTTGGTGTACACCGCCTCCTCATGCGGAGTGATCGCATCGGGGATCAGGCTGACCGCACCGACGGTGCCCTGAATGGTGTCCAGCAGCGTCAGGCCCGTGAAAACCCGCATAGTCAACTGCTTTTCGTGATCGGTCAGGGTGTTCCACGAGGGGATGTCGTTGGACACCGGCACCTTTTCGGGTAGCCAGAAGTTACCGGTGAGCCGGTCCCAGACCTCGGCATCCTTCTCATCGGGAACCCGATTCCAGTTGATCGCCGAGACACGGCTGACCAGCTTCAGTTTTTCACTCACGAGACCACTCCTGGAGAACGTCGAACAGATTCGCGGGATTCGCTGACTGTGGAACAGACACTACCCCTGGGGGCCGACATCGCGGCGCAACACAACGTGTTGTGGTTAAGCGTGTCGAACTCCTTCGGCAGAATCCCTAGTGGCGCAAACTTGACATGTGTAAAGTCTGTGGTCATGGGTTCATCCAGGGACAATATCCACGGGAAAACTATCGCCATCACCGGTGCAGCGCGCGGCATCGGCTACGCCACCGCCACCGCTCTCTTGCGGCGCGGCGCCCGGGTGGTGATCGGCGACCGTGATGTCGAGGCACTCAGTGCAGCCGTCGAGGGCCTCAAGGAAGAGGGCAACGTCGACGCGCACCCCGTGGACGTCACCGATCCGAGCTCCTTCAAGCGATTCCTCGAGGCCGCCAGTGCCGGCGGGCCCGTCGACGTGCTCGTCAACAACGCCGGCGTCATGCCGATCGGCCCATTCCTGTCGACGAGCGATGGCGCCATCCGTTCGATGCTGGAGGTCAACCTGTACGGCGTGATCAACGGCTGTCGGCTGGCGCTGCCGGAGATGGTGGCCCGCCGCAGTGGACAGGTGGTCAACATCGCCTCGGTCGCCGGCCTGATGGCAGTGCCCGGACTGGCCGTCTACAACGCGTCGAAGTTCGGGGTAGTGGGCCTCTCCCGCGCCCTGAGCGACGAGTTCGCTCCGCAGGGAGTCCAGGTCAGCGCCGTGCTACCGACGTTCACCAACACCGAGCTGATCTCCGGCACCGATTCCACCGGTGCACAAAAGCCTGTCGAACCCGAGGACATCGCCGACGCGGTGGTGCGCATCATCGAAAAGCCGCGCGTCCAGCTGACCGTGCCGAAGCCGCTCGGTGCGGTCACCACCATCGTCAATTCACTGCCGACGGGAATCCGCCGGTTCATGAGCAAGAAGACCGGTACCGATCGCGTCTTCCTCGATTTCGACACCAGTGCACGCACCGCCTACGAGAACCGCGCCGGCTCGAGCCTGGGCGTGACCAAGCCCGACGGCGAATAGAAGCCCTCGCGGCCCCTATTATTTGATACGTGAGCGAGAACCACTACGACATCGCGGTAGTCGGCGGGGGCCCGGCCGGGTCATCTGCGGCCTGGCAGGCCGCCCGCACAGGTGCCCGCGTGGTCCTCGTCGACAAGGCCGAATTTCCCCGGGACAAGCCCTGCGGTGACGGGCTGACTGCCCGCGCGGTGAGCTACCTGCAAAAGATGGGTCTGGCCAACGAGGTCGCACAGTTCCACCGGGTCGACGGGGTGCGCGTCGACAGCGGCAGTCTCTGGGAGCTCACCTTCCCCAAGCGTCCTGGCATGCCCGATCACGGACATGTGGTGCGCCGCCCCGAGCTGGACACCCTGCTGCTCAAGCACGCCGAGTCCGCAGGCGTCGAGGTGCGTCAGTCCACCGAGGCGGTGGCACCCATCGGCGACGGCAACGTGGTCAAGGGCATCGAAGTCAAGACCTCCAACGGGTCCCGCGAGACCATCTCGGCTGACGCGGTGATCGTCGCCGACGGCGCCTACTCCCCCATCAAGCGCGCGATGAACCTCGATTCGCAGGTCAAGGGGTACACCGCGATTGCGATCCGGGCCGAGATGGAGGCCAATCGCGAAGACTCGAACATGCTCGACATCGATCTGCGGCTGCGCCACGAGAACGACGCGCTGATCGGATACGGATGGGTCTTCCCGCTCGGCGCGGGGCGGATCAACGTCGGCATCGGCTACGTCAACAGCTACAAGAAGTGGCAGGACGTCAACGCCGCGCAGGTGCTGGACACCTACATGAAAAAGCTGCCCCGCGAGTGGGAGCTGCCCGATCTTGCCGAACTGCGCAAGAACAAGGGAGTGCGCGCCTGGCGGCTACCGATGGGATTCACCGCGTGGCCGCCCTGGCGCCCCGGTGTGCTGTTCGCCGGTGACGCGTTGGGCGCCGGTAAGCCGGTCAGTGGCGCCGGCATTTCCAAGGCGCTCGAATCCGGTTTGGCCGCAGGCGAATGCGCAGTCGCGGCGTTGCAGAACGCCGGACCGCAGGACTTCACCAACTACGAGCAGCGCATGAACGACGCCTGGGGCCAGGAGTACCGCCGCGGCCGCATCATGCACCGCGCGCTGGGCAACCCGTGGCTGTGCGACAAGGGCATCAAGCTGCTGGACAACGCCACCTTCCGCGACAACATGCTCAAGGCCTTGTACAAGCGGGCTCAGGGCCCCGGCCACAAGCACTGATCCACGGTGTGGTCGATCCGGCGGCGGGAAATGGTGCTTGCCACCGGGCTGTCCACGGCCGCAGGGTTTCTCGACGCGATCGGATTCGTCCACCTGGGTGGGTACTTCCTGTCCTTCATGAGCGGCAACACGACCAGAATGGCGGCGGCGACGGCCACCCAGAACTGGGAATCCGCCTACAAAGCAGCCGGTTTGATCGGCATGTTCTTCATCGGCGTGTTGGTCGGTGCGATCGCCTCACGTATCAGCGGTGAACATGAGCGCGTGGCAGTGCTGGCCGTCTCCTCGACAACTGTTGCCGTAGCGGCGGTCACCCAGGAGTTGGGCGCGGGGGTGGCGGCGCTACTCGTCACAGCGTTGGCGATGGGTTCGATGAACTCGGTCTTCCAGCGCTCGGGTGAGGTGCAGGTCGGCCTCACCTACATCACCGGCACGGTCGTCAAGGCCGGTCAACGGCTCGTCGACGCGTTCTTCGGCGGCCCCACATGGGTGTGGCTGCGCTACGTGACCCTGTGGGCGGGCCTGACGGTCGGCGCGGTGCTGGGCGCCGTGACGTATCACCACATCGGGCTGGACGCGCTGTGGGTCGGACTGGCGCTGCTGGTAATCGCCACGGTCACCACGTGGCTGGCGCGCAGGTCTAGCCGCACCCGGCCCGCACTAGATCCGAACTAGATCCAGTACTCGCTCGACGCGGGCGGCATCCCCGTCGACCGTCAAGCGCGACAAAGGAACCCGATGCCAGAGCGCCAGCAGCAGATCGGATGTCGACGCCGTGATGGTGGCGTCTGGAGTGGCGTCGTCGTCCACGATGCCGATGCTGTCCGCGTCCGCCCGCAGCAGCCAGGCGCCACCTCCATCGTTGGCGTTCAGTAATACTCGCGCGCCCTGCAGATCTTCTGGGGTGCCGCCGTCGCGACCGATACGCCGGGGTGTGAAGAGCTCGGACCACTCGCCGATGCCGTCGGCTGCCAGAGCAGTATCGATGGGTTCGGCATCCCACCGGCGATACGCGTGCTCGATGTCCCAACGGTGCACCGCCACCTCGTTTGCCTGCCGCCGGTACCAGAACCGCACCGGCCGCTCGCCGAACGGCGACTTCGTGGGTGCGTCAAGGTCCGTCGAGGTCAGTGTCTCGACCAGATTGTCGGCGTAGCCCGAATACCAACCCAGGACGGCCTGGTCTGCCGGAGCCTCAGCGTCGACATCCTGGTATGGAACCTTTTGACCGACAACGACTCCCACTGCCCATCGGTGCACGCCGCCGAGATGGGCTACCAGGTCGCGGGCGGTCCAGCCCGGGCACGACGGCACGTCCCGATCAAGAGACTCGGGCGGGGTCGCGACGACGGCCGCGATCCCCTTGCGCAGTGCTTCCAACCATTCGTCGGGGGTCACGCGGTCATTAGATCACTGACGAGACTGAATCTCGCGACGATTTCGGGCTCAGCGTCGACCACGCTTTGGTCGGCCCGGGTCTCGCGCGACCTTGCCCGCCGCGGCGCGGGCGGCCTGCTTCGCGAGGGTTTTTTCTCGCGCGGTGCGCTTCGGGGCCGACTCGGCGCGCCCCCGCGAGGAATCGGGTTTGCGTCCCCGCACAATCCCGATGAACTCCTCGACCAGTTCGGGCTGTTGTCCCTCCGGGAAAGCCAGTACCACCGGGCATGTGGGCGCATCGGTGATCGGGCGATAGGTGAGGTCCTTGCGGTGGTACAGCCGAGCCAGTGACTGCGGAACGATGAGCGCACCCATCCCCGCGGCGACGAGTTCTATTGCGTCCTCCGTGGTCTCGGGCTGGTAATCGACCGGAACGCCGGGAGCCTCGGCCCAGGCGAGGACGTCATCAAGCGGGAGCAGCACCGGCTCGTCGTCGAGGTCCGCGGCCGTGATCACGTCGACAGCGCTGAGGAAGTGATCGATAGGCACCACGGCCACCGTTGTCTCCTCATAGAGAGCAATGACGGCCAGCCCCGATGTGTCGGCCGGCAGCCGAAGAAACGCCACGTCAACGGTGCCCGCCCGCACTGCTGCGGCTGCATCTGCCGCCGTGACAGCGTGCAAGTGCAACGGGACCTCGCGATGACGCTCGGCCCAGATCCGGGCCCACTTCGCGGGTGTCCCGCCGGGGACGTATCCGAGGGTGAGGCTGAGCGCGGTCACTGCCTCAGGCTACCGATACGCTGATGCCATGAGCAGGCCGAACGCGCAGTCCATGAAACCCGCTACGGCGGCCAAGAAGCTGGACGTGTACCTGCAAGCGACGCCTGCGGAGTTCCAGGAGAACGCGATCACCCGTGCCGAGCTCGCTGCGTTGCAGGAGGATCCACCGCAGTGGCTCAAGGATCTGCGCAAGAACGGACCGCACCCGAAGAACCTCGTGGCGGCCAAGCTGGGCGTCTCGATCTCAGGTCTCTCCCGGGGCGGCGTCGAGGAAGCGCTCACCACCGAGCAGATCAACCGGCTGCTCGAAGAGAAGCCGGAATGGCTGATCGCAGAACGCGAAAGCTATCAGAACGTGTTGCGCGAGGAGCGACGCCTGAAAGCGCTGCATGCGGACAAGGCCCGCAAGGAGTGAGCCGGGAGTAGCACCGAAACACCGTAGGGTTGTGAAAACTACAGGAAACTTATGCCCATAGTGCCCCTGATCCATAACGTGATGCGGGACCCGACGACATCGGAGTCAACTTGCGGACCACAGTCTTACCCGACGACGTTACGCGCGATCAGCACTCAGTTTCGGGGCACAGCGAGCCTCGAGCTGCTCCCCTGACGCCAGACACCAGGTCACCATCCCGGCGGACGTTCGTATCCCACCAAAGTTCCATCTTTCAGAACTTTGATAGGAAGATTCCCTGCCAGCGCCGCTGAAATATTTCCATTCACGAGATAGTCCGTACCGTCGTACGGAAAATACCAGGCATTGTCAACTTCTACGACCGCGTCATCCACGATCGTGACATCGCCCAGACTTTCCGAATTTATAAATTCGACAGCAATCCTGCGTGCATCTGCCCTGTGAATTGAGTTGATCTATACCTCATAAATTGAAAGGTCTTGTATCCATCGAATGATGCGGCTTTACCGATCTGACCATCGAGAAACCCATGTAGACGTCCCCAACGATGTCGCGGTAACGCCGGCACTGCCCGCGTGCGGTCCGCAGTGACCGTCGCGACTCCCGCGCCGCACGCCGGGCCACTCGCCTGGCCGAGGACTCCTGTGCGGACGTTAGCTCGACAGGCGGGTCGCGGAATATCTTCCGTCGAAACATGTAACACAGCATGGCATGCCGGCGTTGCAACCGCCCGGTACCGCAACCGCCGAAGTTGCCATGCTCCTACTGCTATGGATGCGCCGATCGAGGCATCCGGTGCCGCCTGCGGCCTATGCCCCGAAAAAAGCGGGCCAGGGAGCGTTTCCCTGACCCGCTTTTTGAACAGATATGCCCCTACAGCATGCAGGAAACGCAGCCCTCGACCTCGGTGCCTTCCAGCGCCATCTGACGCAGCCGGATGTAGTACAGCGTCTTGATTCCCTTGCGCCACGCGTAAATCTGCGCCTTGTTGACGTCACGCGTGCTGGCGGTGTCCTTGAAGAACAGCGTCAGCGACAGGCCCTGGTCCACGTGCTGAGTGGCCGCAGCGTACGTGTCGATGATCTTCTCGTAGCCGATCTCGTACGCGTCCTGGTAGTACTCCAGGTTGTCGTTCGTCAGGTACGGCGCTGGGTAGTACGCCCGGCCGATCTTGCCTTCCTTGCGGATCTCGATCTTCGAGGCAACCGGGTGAATCGACGATGTCGAGTGGTTGATGTAGGAGATCGATCCGGTCGGCGGCACCGCCTGCAGGTTCTGGTTGTAGATGCCGTGCTGCTGCACCGACTCCTTCAAACGCAGCCAATCATCCTGTGTCGGAATGCGAATCCCGGCATCGGCGAACAACTGGCGCACCTTCTCGGTCGCTGGCTCCCACACCTGCTCGGTGTACTTGTCGAAGAACTCGCCGCTGGCATACTTCGACTTCTCGAAGCCACCGAAGGCCTTACCGCGCTCGACGGCGATACGGTTCGATGCCTTCAGCGCGTGATAGAGCACCGTGTAGAAGTAGATGTTGGTGAAATCCACACCCTCTTCGGAGCCGTAGAAGATCCGCTCACGTGCCAGGTAGCCGTGCAGGTTCATCTGCCCCACGCCGATGGCGTGAGAGTCGTTGTTGCCCTGTTCAATCGAGGGTACCGACCAGATGTGAGTCTGATCCGACACCGCGGTCAGCGCGCGGATCGACACCTCGATGGTCTGCGCGAAGTCCGGCGAGTCCATCGTCTTGGCGATGTTCAGCGAGCCGAGGTTGCACGAAATGTCCTTGCCCACCTTGGCGTACGACAGGTCATCGTTGAACAGCGACGGCGTCGACACCTGCAGGATCTCCGAGCACAGGTTCGAATGCGTGATCTTGCCCTCGATGGGGTTGGCACGGTTCACGGTGTCCTCGTACATGATGTACGGGTAGCCCGACTCGAACTGCAGCTCGGCGAGGGTCTGGAAGAACTCGCGCGCCTTGATCTTCGTCTTACGGATCTGGCCGTTATCGACCATCTCGTAATACTTTTCGGTGACGTTGATATCGGCGAACGGCACCCCGTAGGTGCGCTCAACATCGTACGGCGAGAACAGGTACATGTCCTCGTTCTTCTTGGCCAGCTCGAAGGTGATGTCTGGGATCACCACACCCAGCGAGAGGGTCTTGATGCGGATCTTCTCGTCGGCGTTCTCGCGCTTGGTGTCCAGGAAACGGTAGATGTCCGGGTGGTGTGCGTGCAGGTACACCGCACCGGCCCCCTGGCGTGCACCGAGCTGGTTGGCGTAGGAGAAAGAGTCCTCCAGCAGCTTCATGATCGGGATGACACCCGAGGACTGGTTCTCGATGTTCTTGATCGGCGCACCGTGCTCACGAATGTTGGTGAGCAGCAAGGCGACACCGCCACCGCGCTTGGACAGCTGCAGTGCCGAGTTGATGGAGCGCCCAATGGACTCCATGTTGTCCTCGATGCGCAGTAGGAAGCAGGACACCGGCTCGCCGCGCTGCTTCTTGCCCGAGTTCAGGAAGGTTGGGGTGGCCGGCTGGAAACGACCGTCGATGATCTCGTCGACCAGCTTCTCGGCCAGTTGCAGATCGCCGGCGGCCAGCGTCAGTGCCACCATGACGACGCGGTCCTCGAAGCGCTCCAGGTAACGCTTTCCGTCGAAGGTCTTCAGCGTGTACGAGGTGTAGTACTTAAATGCGCCGAGGAACGTCGGGAACCGGAACTTCTTGGCGTAGGCCCGATCCAGCAGACTCTTGACGAAGTTGCGTGAGTACTGGTCGAGCACCTCGCGCTCGTAGTACTCCTTCTCGATCAGGTAGTCGAGCTTCTCGTCCTGATTGTGGAAGAAGACCGTGTTCTGGTTGACGTGCTGCAGGAAGTACTGCCGCGCCGCCGCCGCATCCTTGTCGAACTGAATCTTGCCGTCGGCGTCATACAGATTGAGCATGGCGTTGAGGGCGTGATAGTCCAGCTCGCCGTGAGCCGAGCCATGCGCAGAGGTCACAGGTTCTGCAGTTGTCGCGGTTGGCGCCACGGTGTGTCCTTCCAAAATTCGTCGAGTCCGGCGAGCACCTGCTGCACGTCTTCAGCGGTACCCATGAGTTCAAAGCGATACAGATATGGCACGTCGCATTTGGCCGAGATGACCTTGCCCGCGTAGCAGTACTCCGCGCCGAAATTGGTGTTGCCGGCCGCGATGACCCCGCGGATCAAAGACCGGTTGTGCTCGTTGTTGAGAAACTTGATGACTTGCTTGGGGACGTATCCCGCGGCCTGCCCGGGCACCGGATGCCCGCCGCCATAGGTCGGCAGGATCAGGACGTAAGGGTCATCGACCGTGATGTCGCCACGCAGCGGGATCCGGGTGGCAGGAACACCCAGCTTCTGGACGAAGCGGTGGGTGTTCTCCGACACGCTGGAGAAATAGACCAGATGGGCCATGCCCGGCTCCCGTACTACTTACTACTTATTAGGCAGAGACGGCGACTGCGCCGGCGAGCGCCTTGATGCGGTCCGGACGGAAACCCGACCAGTGATCGTCACCGGCCACAACCACGGGTGCCTGCAGGTAGCCGAGCGCCATGACGTAGTCACGCGCCTCGGGGACCTCGGTGATGTCCACGATGCTGTACTCGATGCCCTGCTTGTCGAGGGCCTTGTACGTCGCGTTGCACTGTACGCAGGCGGGCTTGGTGTAGACGGTGATGCTCATGCGTAGCTCCTCAGCGAATCGATCGTAGACATCTCAACAAAGTTTTCAGCAGTCCAGCGCGCGGGAAAATTCCACGCCGCCCGTGGTGGCTGAGCGCCGGGATCTGCCAGAAGATCTGGCGAAAATCCGGGCCGGGCGGCCCGGAGTGGTTCCCGGCCTTTCGGTGTTCCAGACACTACACCTAGTGTCCGACAATCGGAACCCATACAAGATGTTCTGAACAACATTCGTGAAATTCCCTGGTCGTGAGACTTGACATCCCGGAAATTCCGGCGTGTCGTTATCACGGCATGTTCGGGGCTGCGGTGATGGCTGGAACATATGGGGTGTCTACCACCGGGCACCGGCACCGGCTAGCAGACCGCCTATCGCCGGGCAAACGTTTTCGCCCGGCGAGTCTGTGGAAACTGTGAAGTTCTGTGGACGAATCTGGGGACAGCTCCGCATCTAGCGGAAGAGTCCCACGTTGTCGGCCGCCCACTGCGCGAAAGTGGTACCCGGGTACCCGGTCAATTCACACACCACGGTGTTCGCCGGCTGCTCGAATTCAGGATGGGTCAACGTGTCCAAGTACCACTGGGCCCGGTCCCCCATCGTCGGCCGCAGCTCACGCACGGCCACCTCGGCGATGGTCTGCACCGGCCGGCGCCGCGTCACCGCCTGGCCGGCGATCGGCGACTGGGCTACCTGACGCTCGGGCTCGTGCACCGCACCGGTGCGTTTGATCTGTTCGACCCACATGGCGTAGTTCTCCATGAACTCTCCGGGGCCGAGCTGAGTCCGCCCCAGGCTGCTTTCGACGGCGCTCACCTGTTCCGGCCCACTACGACGCATCCCCCGTCCGCGCCACCACATGGCGCACCCGGCTGCGCGCGCCATCTCCAGCACCGTCACGGCCGTGGACGACAGCGGCGCCGGATACATCCGCTCGACACCGTCGAACGCACCCTCAAGCCCCTCGGGCTTGCCCAGGCATCCGTCGATGGGCGCCACCCCGGCCAGCAGCGCCGCCTTGTCCGGCGAGGTGGTCAATGCCCGAATATCACTGACGCCCAAACGAACCAGATGGTCGACGACCTTCCCGGCCGATGTTTCCGGTAGCGCCGGTGGCGAGGACGGTCAGTCGCTACGAATTAGCTGCCGGAAGCTGACACCAATGCGTCCAGTGTCTTGGCCAGCTCAGCGACCGTCTCGGCATGCTCACGCGGGTGCTTGCCGTCGAAGGCCGAGGAAGGTACGGCAAGTTTGACGTCCTCGAGCACGTTGGCGGTCGCGATCCCGGCGGCCTTACGGGTCTCGTCGATCGCCCAGATACCGCCGTAGCGGCCCGCCGAGGTTCCAATCACGACGGTCGGCTTGCCCTTGAACACGCTGGAGCCAAAGGGCCGCGAAAGCCAGTCGATCGCATTCTTCAGCGAGCTGGAAATGGTGCCGTTGTTCTCCGGGCTGACCAGCAGCACCGCGTCGGCATCGGCGACGGCCGCCCGCAGGGCTTCGGCGGCAGCCGGCGCACCGTCACCGTCGATGTCCTCGTTGTAGTGGGGAAGATCGGCCAGCCCCTCGTAGATGCGCACGCTCACGCCGTCCGGCGTGTTCTCCGAGGCCGCCTCCACGAGCTGACGATTAAGCGATGCCTTGCGCAGGCTTCCGACGATTGCCAGCACGTTCTTCTCTGCCACTTCCTCGGCCATGGGGAACACCTTTCATCAGAGCGGCACGCTTGTCGCACCTACATCCCGCTTCTTTGTCACGTCCTACAATACGGACCGTGGTCCGTTTGACTCCCTGCGGCTATCATCAAGCTGTTATGCCTGGTCAAGAAATCCCCCTGCTTTCTGTCGACCTTGCGCAGAATCCGGTCCGCGAACGGGCCATTGCCACCCACAACCGTGCCCTGCTCCTGGACGCCGCCCGTCAGCTTCTTGATGAGGTGGGCCCCGACGGGATGTCGATGGATGCGGTCGCCAATGCCGCCGGAGTGGGCAAGGGGACGCTCTTTCGCCGTTTCGGCAGTCGCACTGGACTGCTGCTGGCGCTCCTCGACCACGAGGAGCACATCGAGCAAGAGGCATTCATGTTCGGGCCACCGCCGCTGGGCCCCGACGCGCCGCCAATGACCCGGCTCATCGCGTTCGGACGAGCCCGGCTCGCCTTCCTGGAACGCCATCTCGACCTTGCCCGCGCCACCACCGCCGACGCCGATGCCTGGCACAAGGCACCGCCGACCATGCTGGTCCGCGCGCACATCCGGTCACTGCTGACCCAGCTCGAATGCACTGGCGACCTGGACGCGCAGACCCACGCCCTGATGTCCATCATCGAGCCCGGATACGTGCACTTCGCCACCGTCTCCAACGCCCAGTCGGTGACTCAGCTCGGCGACGCGTGGGACGACCTGGTGTGCAAGCTGTGCGCACGCTGACCGCACGTTCTACAGTCGGGCAATGAGCAGCCTTCGCGAAAAGATCCGGTCCGCCCTCGACGTCTCCCCCACGATCGATCCGGCCGGCGAGGTATCGCGACGAGTCGGGTTCCTCAAAGACTATCTAAGAGCCAGCGGGACAAAGGGATTCGTGCTGGGGATCTCCGGCGGACAGGACAGCGCCCTGACCGGGCGGCTATGCCAGCTGGCCGCGCAGGAGTCACGCCTGGAAGGGGTCGAGGCCCAGTTCATCGCGGTGCGTCTGCCCTATGGCGTGCAGGCTGATGAGGACGATGCCCAAGTGGCCCTTAGGTTTATCGACCCCGACCGCACCATCGTCATCAATATCAAGGATGCCGCCGATGCCGCGACCCAAGCGGTCGCCGACGCACTCGGCGAGACACCCACGGATTTCGTTCGGGGCAACGTCAAGGCCCGGGAGCGGATGGTGGTCCAGTACGCGGCCGCGGGCCAGCACCGGCTGTTGGTCGTCGGCACCGATCATGCCGCCGAGGCGGTCACAGGGTTCTTTACCAAGTTCGGCGACGGCGGGGTCGACGTGACCCCACTCACGGGACTCACCAAACGTCAAGGTGCACAAATACTTTCCCACCTGGGTGCCCCGGAGAGCATCTCACGCAAGGTGCCCACGGCCGATCTGGAGGACCACCGCCCCGCACTGCCCGACGAGGTCGCCCTGGGCGTCACCTACGCACAGATCGACGATTACCTGGAAGGCAAGGCCGTCACCGCCGAGGCCGCCGACCGCATCGAACAGTGGTACCTGCGGACCCGGCACAAGCGGGCCCTGCCGGTCACCCCGTTCGACGGCTGGTGGCGCTAGGAATCCGTCGACTGCGAATTCGAGCCCGACTTCTGAAATCCGGGCCGCAGCGCGTTTGTGAACGCATGATTGGCCAGGCGCATCGCGACGCTGTAGGGCCACCACAGCGTACGTTTGAACAGATACAGCGCACGGATATCGACCCCGGTGTAGACGAGGTATCGGTTGCGGCTGATGCCGTGCAGGATTCTCTCGGCCACCTTCTCCGGTGAGGTGGCGTGCCCGACGAATCGGTTCACCCACTTACTGACGTCAGGGTTGTCGCGGTCCACCCCGGCGATGTCGACGGTGCGTACCAGCGGTGTGTTGACCGCACCGGGGACCACTACGGTGACGCCGATCTTGTAGCGGGCCAGATCGAAGCGCAGTACCTCCGACACGCCCCGCAGGCCGTACTTGCTGGCGCTGTAGGCGGCATGCCACGGCAGAGCCACCAGGCCGGCCGCCGAGGAGACGTTCACGATCTGGCCGCCGTTACGGGCCTTGATCATCGCGGGCACAAAGCTCTCGATGACGTGGATGGGCCCCATCAGGTTGATATCGACCACCGAACGCCACTGCTGGTGGCTCAGCCTGTCGACAGACCCCCACACGGATATGCCCGCGATGTTGAGCAGGACGTCCATGCTCGGATGCGTCGCCAGGATGTCGGTCGCGAAGGCCGACACCGACTCGTAGTCGGAGATATCGAGCGCCCGGTAGGCGCTGACCTTTCCTCCGGCGGCCTTGATCTCCTCGACGACGGACTCAAGCCCGTCGGCATCGCGATCGGTCAAAAACAGCTCGGCACCCTCGCGCCCCAGAAGCAGCGCGGTGGCCCGTCCGATACCGCTGGCGGCTCCCGTGACGAAGCAGCGCTTACCGGTGAATTGGTACGCCATTACTGAACCGTACCGGCCGTCATCCGGGAATTTGTGCGCGGTCCAGTAGCAAACGGTACCTTCGAAAGATGCCGATAGACAGCATGCAATCTCGCCGCCGTTGGTTACCTTGGGCAACTACAATTGCAGTGGCACTCCTGGCGACCGTGGCGTGCTCGGGCGGTTCGCACTCCCGTACTGAGGCAACCCAGGAAGGCGGCTACCCTGCCACCGCGGCGCCCACCCTCGCCCAGCTCCCGGCCGCACCGTTGCGCGACTCGATACAGCAGCAGGCCCCTCGGCACGGCCCGCCGACCGAGTCCCAACGGGACATCGTCAAGACCGGAACCATGACGATCTGCGTCCCCAACCCCTCGGAGGCGGCCGACAAGGCAGCCGGGCTCGCCGAGTCGGCCAACGGCAGGGTGGAGAGCCGCTCCGAGGACGCCGGATCCGGATCTGGCCGTGCACACACATCGATCGTGCTGCGAATCCCCGCCGCCAAGCTCGACGGCGTGCTGCGCGATCTCAAGGACCTGGGCAAGGTCAAATCCGCCGACACCACCAGCGATGACGTGACCTCGCAACGGGTAGACTTGGACGCCAGGATCGCGGCGCTGCAGACCTCCGTCGACCGGCTACTAGGAATCATGAGCGATTCCAAGGACACCGACGCCTTGATTAAGGCCGAAAGCGAACTGTCCAAGCGCCAGGCCGATCTGGACAGTCTGCGCGCGCAACGCAACCAGCTCGGCGATCAGATCGCCTACAGCTCGGTCACCGTCACGTTCCTCGCCGACGAGGTTGGCCTCCCGCCGACACCGCCCAAGTACCAGGGGTTCTTCGGGCAGATCGAGCGCGGCTGGGATGGCCTCGTGGCCGCGGCAAACAGCGTGCTGCTGCTGTTCGGACTGCTACTGCCCTGGCTCGGCGCGTTGGCTGTTCTCGGCGCAGCGGGCTACGGCATCCGCCGCGCGGTGCTGCAGCGCCGATCCGACGCGACGCCGTCAGCTCCCCAAAAGGCTGACACGCCATAGCGTTTCGACGGTTGACAGCGCCCGGGCGGGATCGGTGTCGCGTCCGACGAAGGAGCTGTCGCCTGACACGGTGGACGCGGTAAGTGCCACCAGGGACCGCACCAACGCGGGCAGATCGTCCGAGATGGGTTGCGCGCCGCGTTCGTTAACCTCGATCTCGGCGATCTTGAGAATCTTGCCGATGACGACGTCGGTGAGGTCGTCAAGCAGCCCGGCGATGGTCGGATCGGTGATCCGCGCCTCTTGGCATGCCTTCATCAGCGGGTCGTTGTGCGCGAACGACGCCGCGGCGCTGCCCACCATGCGGTGGGCGAACTGCTCGGGGGTCTCGTCTTCCCCTCGCGGAGCGAAGTAGCGGGTGAGCTCGTCAAGTTCTGCGAATGCGTCGCCGACCATTTGCGCGAGCACCGAATACTTGCTGTCGAAGTAGAAGTAGAACCCCGACCTGCCGACCCCTGCTCGCTCACTGATCGCGCTGACCGAAAGGTCGGCGAAGCTGTGGCTTTCCCCGATCAGCTCGGCGACGGCCGTCATGATCGCGTCCCGCTGACGATCGCCGCGGGTCTGCGTGCCACTGCGCGCTGGACTGACCACTTGCACAGTGTGCACCGAAACACCGTACGAACAGAACTTGACACCCGTCAATTCCTGTGGCGAAGATGAACTAGAGCACATTGACGTGCTTGCCACAAGCAAAGGAGCGACGCCCCATGGCGACGATCAACAGCACCGATTACCTCATCGAACAGGCCAAACGCCGCCTCCCCACGATGAACACCTTGCCGGGGATGGGATACATCGAGAACTATCTCAACAACCGCGAATGGCCAATGGCCGAACTCGCGACGCCACCGGCCGGCAGCGGTCTGAAACCGGTGATGGGCGATCAGGGGCTGCCGATGCTCGGGCACATGGTCGAGATGTTCCGCGGGGGCATCGACTATGTGCTCAATATGTACCAGCAGCGCGGTCCGGTCAGCTGGACCCAAACGCCTATCGGCAAGATCGTCGCCGCACTAGGACCCGACGCCACCCAGGCGGTGTTCAGCAATGCCAACAAGGACTTCTCCCAGCAAGGCTGGGTTCCCGTCATCGGCCCCTTCTTCAACCGTGGGCTGATGCTGCTGGAATTCCAGGAGCACCGCGAGCATCGGCTGATCATGCAGCAGGCGTTCCTGCGTAGTCGGCTGGCGGGCTACGTGGAGCAGATCGACTCGGTGGCCAGCGAGATCGTCGCCGAGTGGCCGACCAACGACAGCCGGTTCCTCTTCTACCCGGCCATCAAGGAACTGACCCTGGACGTCGCCTCGGTGGTGTTCATGGGTAATGAGCCCCATGCCCAGCACGACCGGCTCGACAAGGTCAACAAGGCATTCGTCGCGACCACCCGCGCCGGTGGCGCCATCTTCCGGTTCGGTTTGCCGCCCTTCAAGTGGTGGCAGGGATTGCAGGGACGCAAGCTCCTGGAGGAATACTTCATCGAGCGGGTCGGCATTGCCCGCCAAAAGGATTCGGGTGCCGACATGCTGACGGCGCTATGCCACGCCGAGACCGACGAGGGTGACGCCTTCTCCGACACCGACATCGTCAACCACATGATCTTCTTGATGATGGCCGCCCACGACACCACCACGTCGACCACGACGACGATGGCGTACTACCTGGCCGCCAATCCCGAATGGCAAGAACGGGTTCGGGAGGAGTCCGACCGTCTTGGCGACGGCCCGCTGGACATCGACTCATTGGAGAAGCTGGAAAGCCTCGACCTGGTGATGAACGAGGCGTTGCGCCTCGTGACCCCGCTGCCCTTCAACATCCGCTCAACGGTGCGCGATACCGATCTTCTCGGATTCCATATCCCGGCCAACACCATGATCAACATCTGGCCGGGCATGAACCACCGCCTGCCCGAATTGTGGACCGACCCGGAGAAGTTCGATCCGGACCGCTTCTCCGAACCACGCAACGAGCACAAGCGTCACCGGTATGCGTTCTCGCCCTTCGGCGGAGGTGCGCACAAGTGCATCGGCATGGTGTTCGGCCAGCTGGAGATCAAGGCCGTGATGCACCGGCTGCTGCGGCGCTACCGGTTCGAGCTGGCCCACCCCGATTACCAGGCCAAGTGGGACTATGCCGGTATGCCGCTGCCGATCGACGGTATGCCAATCGTCCTGCGCCCCTTGCACTGAACGGAGGCGTCAGCAGGCCAGCCGATTGGCGCAGGCGGTGACCGCCTTGAGCGATGACCTGGTGGCGTCCCGGGCGCGGCCCATCGCCCAGGCGGTGCCCGTGCCATTGGTGCCGCGCACGAAGGTGACCGTCTGATCGCCGTCGTGCATCTGATGGAAGCGCTGCATTTCCATCCGTATCCCCCGCTCGGACAGCATGGCGGTCAGCGCCGCCATCGGCCCACAGGCACTGACCGTTGACGATTCGATGCGCTCACCGATCGCCAGTGTCGCCTGATAAGTGCCGTTGGCCTCGGACCACTGGTCCAGTCTCAGCGCGCCCGCGCTGCGCTCGTAAGTCTGGCAGAACGAGGCCCAGGACATGTCGCGAGCTTCTTCGCGCAGTCCACGCGGCAGCGGGACACCGAAGCGATCAGCGAACAGGTCGCTGCGCGGGGAGATTGTTGTCGAGGAGTGCATGTGCCGGTCTTTCATCCGAATGGGAAGGTGACCGACAGGTAGTAGCTTCGACCCACAGCGAGGGGTCGGTCTGCATCAGACCCCGCTGCGGGTTGCTACTACGAGTTGACCGGAGAAGTACAGCACGACAGGCAACAGTAGACGCGGCGTCCGATTAGCGCAAATACTTTCCCAGGACCAGCATCGACCGTTCGTGATCGGGGTCGGGCGGATCGTCGACGAGGGCATGCAGGCGCTCGGTGATGGTGTCACCGTCCAAGTGCGTACCGATGAGCACAAGACTGGCCCCCGCCGCCAGGTTCATCCCCTTGACCGTCTTCTCGACGCGGATGTGGTCCCCCACGGTGTGCACGGCCAGTGTCTTGTCGCCGAGCCTCACCACGCCCTTGATGCGGTATACGCCCGCGGGCTGAGTGTCGAGGAACTCCACGAGCCGTCGCGGATGCAGCGAGCGTTCCGTGCTGAACTCCACCGTTTCGTAGTGGTGGTGGGCGTGGTGCTCGTGATTGTGGTCCTCGCGGATGAGGTCCTCCAGAGAGAGCTGACCGAACGTCTCGGAGCGCTCCTTCTTGTCGAACAGTAGCCGCGGGTCGACGTCGGCCCCGGTGGTCTCCACGAGGGAGGCACGGGGGTTACGCTCCTTGACGACGGCACGCAGGTGGGTGCGGACTGCCGCGTCGGCCAAGTCAATCTTGTTGAGAACCACCAGATCTGCGAGAGCCAGGTGCTGGGCGATCTCGGGGTGCCGGGCCGCGACGTCTTCGTACTGGGCGGTGTCGACGACGGTGACCAGTCCCCCGTAACCGATCCGGCGGTCGTCGGCCGTCGCCGCCAGCACCATGCGCACCAGGGGCAGTGGCTCGGCCAGCCCGCTGGCTTCGATCACGATCGCGTCGATGTCCCGGCCGGCCAGAGCGGTCAGCATGCTGGCCAGCTCGTCGTCATCGGCGGCGCAGCACAGACATCCGTTGGACATGGTCATGGTCGAATCGACCTGACCGGCGACCAGCATGGCGTCGATATTGATGGCGCCGAAGTCGTTGACCACCACTCCGATTCGCACACCCAAGGTGTTGCGCAACAGGTTGTTCAGCAGCGTGGTCTTACCGGCACCCAGGAACCCGGAGACGATGGTGACCGGTATCAAGCGATCTTCTCGACACTTCTCTGCACGGTGCCAGTGTAGGTCCAGCCGACCGCTGCGCGGATATCCGAGGCCTGGGTGTCCACCGTCTGAGGCCCGTTGCCGGTGACGACACCGATCTCCTTGTCCGCGAGCAGGATCAATGACGTCGGAACGGGTGCCGTCCTGGCTGTGAACCCCGCATCGCGCAGGCCCTCGTCCACTCGAAGGTTTGTGGAGGTCAGGGCGATCGGCGCATGGATGAAATCAAAGTCGGCGAAGCTTAGCGACAGATACGGCCGTTGACGTGTCCCAACGGATGTCGGGCACCATTGCCGAAGCATGGGCTCTGGTCACCGACATCGCCTCTCCCACCTACTGCACCGGTGAGCTCATCAACGTCCAGTGGCTCGACAGTGCCGACAAGGTTGCGGTCGGCGCGCGGTTCAAGGGCGCCAACGGTGGACTCGGCCCATCGGGATTGACGCCCGCGATCGAGGCCATGCCCGAAAAGGAGGTCTGCTTCGTGTCGCGCTAGCCGGTCATATTCTCGGGCTCGGACCAGCCGATCAGCTCGTCGCGGGCACGGGCCACGCGCGAGCGGATGGTGCCGATGGCACAGCCGCAGACGTCGGCAGTCTCGGCATAGGACAGGCCGACGACCTGCGTCAGCACCAACGCCTCGCGCCGATCGTCGTCCAGCGCCGCAAGAAGCGACTTGAGCTCCACCAACTCCTCGAACCGGTGTGTGGGGCGACGCAGCGAGGCTTCCTCAAGATCTGCACCGTGCGCAATGCGCGGCCGGGACTTCAAATGGCGGATGTGGTCGGCCACCACGCGGCGCGCGATCGACAACAGCCAGGTGCGCACCGTCGAGCGTCCGGCGAATCGCGGCAACGCCCCGATGGCCCGCAGATACGTCTCCTGGGTGAGGTCGTCAGCGACACCGGCATCGGCCAGGTAGGCGACGAATCGCCACACATCGGCCTGGGTCGCCTTCACCAAGGACTCGAGAGCGGATTGGTCGCCACGGCCAGCGGACAGCGCAATCTCAAGCAGCTGCTCGTCATCGGTGCCGGTGGCCACGAGTCCTACTCTATGTCGTAGACGCTCGGCAGAGAACAGCGGGAACTCTTTAGCCGGTTCCTCCGACCAATATCCCGTGACATATACCGAGGACCGCCCCGAAGCTCGCGAGTCGCAGACCAACACCGTGTGGGGGCGATTTGCACCGATCGTACTGCGTCTGCACTTCTATGCGGGGCTCCTCGTCGGCCCGTTCCTCCTGGTCGCGGCGCTCACCGGGTTGGCATACGCGCTGGTGGGGCAGGTCGACGCCATGGTGTACCGCCACGAACTCAAGGTCGATTCCCTCGGGTCCCAGCAGCTGCCGCTCTCCGAGCAGGTGGCGGTCGCGACCGCTGCGCAGCCCGGCGGCACGGTGACATCCATCCGCCCGCCCGCTCTACCCGATGACACGACCCGGATTGTCTTCGCGACAGAAGACGTACCCGCCGACTACTCGCGCACGGTGTTCGTCGATCCCTACAGCGGACAGATTCGCGGCATGCTGACCACGTACGGCGAGTGGCTGCCCGTACGCGCCTGGTTCGACGAGCTGCACCGGAATCTGCACCTGGGTGCGTTTGGGCGCAACTACAGCGAGCTCGCGGCCAGCTGGCTGTGGGTGGTGGCCCTCGGCGGCCTGTTCCTGTGGATCGGATATCGCCGCCGCACCGGGCGGCTAAGCAGAATCACGCTTCCCGATCGCGACGCCACCCCGCGCCGGCGCAGATTGACCTGGCACGGCGCCGTTGGGGTCTGGATAGTCCTTGGGCTGCTGGCGCTTTCGGTCACCGGGCTCACCTGGTCGCGGTATGCCGGCACCAATATCGGCGACTTCACCCAGGCCATTCGGCCCGCGCTGTCCACCGAGCTCGATCCGGCGGCAGCCAAACCGATGACCGGGCATGAACATCACGGTGCCGCCCCCACATCGACCGGCAATCCGCTAGGTGGCGTCAACACGGTGATGGAGACGGTGCGCGACGCCGGGCTGCGCGGCCCGCTGTGGATGACGCCGCCACCGGAGACCAACACCGCATGGCTGATCTCCGAGCGCAAGCGCGATATCCCGACATACCTGGATGCCATCACCGTGAACCCGTCCAACGGCGAGATCACCGGACGCAGCAATTTCTCGGAGTGGTCGCTGCTGCAGAAGTCGACTGAATGGGCCATCGACGGACACATGGGAATCCTGTTCGGAATCCCCAATCAGATACTGGTGGCGCTCATCGTGATTGGGCTCATCACCGTCATCACCCGCGGCTACCTGATGTGGTGGCGCAGGCGCCCGACCAAGAGCGGTCGCTGGCCCGTGCCGCCGCGGCGGGGCGGTCTGCTTGCCCTCAAGCCACTGGAGCTGGTGCTTCTGGCCGTCGTGGTCATCGCGATCGGATGGTTCACGCCGCTGCTGGGAATCTCACTGGCACTGTTCCTGGCCATCGACGTGGTGTGGGGATTCGTGGCGGCCCGTCGGGCCGGGACGTCATGCAGCTGAGTTGTCGGTGGAGCGCAAATGTCGCTCCCCCGAGGCCACTTCATCCAGGAACACAGCACGGTGCTGGTTGGGCGGTGTGCGTCCGGCGCGGTAGTCGCGCAGGACCAGCAGGGCGAAAATCAGCCCGAGCAGCACCGGTGAGTGACTGACGATGCGCGCCAACGTCACCTGGCCATTGACGGCGTCGTTGATGACGTACCCGGTGAGCACGAGCGCGAATGCACCCAGCACCGTTGCCATTCCGGCCGCGGCAGCGGGGCGCACGCCGGCGATCACCATGGCCACACCCAGCGCCACCACCCAGGCCGTGGATTCGTTCATCAGGTGCGCACCGGTCATCGCGCCGTGGTGATGTGAAGACACCATCCCGAAGTCGATTCCGGCGACCTGCATCGCGGCCACGCCCAACTGGAGCAGTCCGATGAGCACCAGTGCGCACCGGTTGACGTTCCGGCGTGCCCAGTGCATGTACCGGGCCATGGGTGTGAGGGGTTCGACGGCGGCTGCCGCCAGGATCTGCCCGGTCAGATCGCGGGTCGGCGTCGAACGCGCGTAGGCGAACTGACGGTCTAGCCCGCGTGCCCGGCCCAGCCATTCCCGGCAGGAGGCGCAGGAGAGCACATGCTCGTCCAGACGCTTGCGCGCGACGCTTGCCTGCTCACCGTCGACCCACGCCGACAGCTGCTCGCGCACTTCCTGACAGTTCACCCCTCCATCGTCGCCTATCGCGTGAAGTCAGGCGTGAAGACCCCCGGATCTCAGCATGTTCACAGCGCGGCGAGCAGCTGATTCGAGTCCGCGACCGCGCCGAACACCCCACCCTGCATCGTCACCATCTTGAGTGCGACCACGTGGTTATCAGGATCGGTCGCACCAGCGCAGTCCGACAGGATGAGGCATGACGAAGCCCCGGTCGTCGGCCTCACGCATGGTGGTGTGCACGCAGACATCGGTCGTGATACCCGTCAGCACGTGTCAGCGACAGGTCGTATCCCATGGCGTCGACACATCCACCGGGGCCGCAGAAGTCGACCTGCCAGTCGATGCACAGCACGGCGGTCTGTTCGGGGTTCACGGGACCGTCGAACGGCCACGGGTAGGGCTGCGCGCCGACTTGGTCCCTCATAGGGTTTCGCCCTTCCCCGCGACGCCGCGTGCCGCGAGGATGTGCGGCCAGTGCCGCGGCCGCTCCTGCCGCCCACGCTCCAAAGGCTTCCCAACGAATCGCCGATTCGCGGGCGACGAATCCGAATCGCGGCAACACCAACTGGTCCAGGATGAGCTGGCTCCACCCGACCGCGCCGTTGTACAGGCAGTGTGTGCAGACCGATCCCAGGTTGACGAAGACGAATGCGTTGGCCACCGGCACCAGCCGACCACCGGTGTCGATCAGCGCACCCAGGAAATTGCCGCCGTCCGTGGCAGGCGAACGTGCGGCATCCAGCGCAACAATCACCCCGCCGATGACCCTTGCGACGCTGTTTCCGAGCGGGAAGGCCGCGCTTGACGCCCAAAATCCCGCTCGCACAGAGCGAGACCATCGAGCGAAGTCGGCCGTCATGGTCCCGGAAATTAGTGTTCAGTCCCACGCCGGCGAAGATCAGCAGAAACGCCACGTGGACACGTTGACGAGGTTGTCGACCCGCCCCTTGGTCAGCTATCCGAGAGTTACCACGGTGGATACAGCGAGGAAGCCGAGCACGAACTCGGGGAACTTGTCCCACATGAACGCGGCCTTGGCCTTGATCCTCGGCGCGAGTGTGTCGGCCTCGCCGCGGGCCGCCCATAGTCCGAATTCGTGGTCGGTCAGGCCGAGCCCGTGGCCGACCGCCGGCAGCGTGAACAGCGCCACCACGCCGAGCGCGAGGATGGATGCGATGGCGTAGCTGACATTCGAGTTACGTGCCCGGATGGCGCCCTTGGCCGCGATGATGGCCGACACCCCGCAGATCGAGGTGCCGATCGCCAACAGTGAACCCAGCTTTCCGCTGAGGCCAAACCACTTGGCCGCCACCAGAATGATGGTGTCCGCCACTGTCATATCGATGACCATCTGCACAGGCTGGTGCCACCCAACTTGAGGACGTCGCCCAGCACGAATCGGGCGCCGAGCACCATGATGCCGATCTTGGGCCAGAATTCGTACGTCTGGACCCCCGGGCCGGAAAATACGATGCAAACCAATGGTATTGGTGATCAGCAGCCCGATCACGATGGCCCACAACACGTATTCGATATCGGGGACCATCCAGCACTGCTCCTTGGCCAGATCTTTCCACAAGATCTGGGCCTACCTGCCCAAAAAACCCACGCCGATCATCAGCAGCAGGGTGCCGGGCCCATAGTCGAGCGGGCGACGGGAGGTGAAGCTCGCCTCGGGGTTTTCGGAGATGATGGTTGCCGATTCAAACTTGACACTCTGTCAAGTACAGTCGACACCGCCCGCAGACAACGCCGTCGGAAGGTCCTCGTCCGTGTATCCAGGTACCCACGCCGCCCAATTTCCCGACAAGCCCGCCGTGGTGATGGCCGACTCCGGTGTCACGCTCACCTACGGACAGCTGGATGAGCAGTCCCGCCGACTGGCGCGCGTCTTCCAAGATTCGGGGCTGCGCAAGGGCGATCACATCGCCATGCTGAGCGACAACGTTCCCGAGGTCTTCGTCGTCTACTGGGCGGCGCTGCGTTCGGGGTTGTACATCACCATGGTCAACCATCACCTAGCCCCCGCGGAGATCAGTTACATCATCAACGACTCCGGATCCACGGCGCTCGTCGCCGCCACCGGTGTGCGTGAACAGGCCGAGGCGGTCCTCGACGACATCCCCGCGGTCAAGGTTCGACTCGCCCTGCGGGGCGACGTCCCCGGCTTCGATTCCTACGAGGACGCCCTGGCCGACACGTCCGCCGAACCCCTCTCCTCTCAACCGGCCGGATCGGACATGCTCTATTCGTCCGGAACCACTGGCCGCCCCAAGGGAATCAAGATGCCACTACCGGACCGGCAGGTGGATGAGCCGGGCAGCCCGTTGATGCTGTTCGCCCACTTGTACGGCTTCGACGCCGACACGGTGTATCTGTCGCCGGCGCCGACGTATCACGCGGCACCGCTGCGATTCTCCGGTGTGGTCCAGTCGATGGGCGGCACGGTCGTGGTCATGGATCGCTTTGACGCCGAAGGGGCACTGGCCGCGATCGAGAAGCACCGCATCACCCACAGCCAGTGGGTGCCGACCATGTTCGTACGGATGCTCAAGCTGCCCCATGAAATACGGGCCCGCTATAACACCTCCACGCTGAAGGTAGCGATCCATGCGGCCGCTCCCTGCGCTATCGAGGTCAAAAAATCGATGATCGATTGGTGGGGCCCGATCCTGTACGAGTACTACTCCTCCACCGAGGGAAACGGCGTCACATTCATCGACAGCGCGACCTGGCTCACGCGCCCGGGGTCGGTGGGCAGTCCCGCACTCGGGGTGCTGCACATCTGCGACGAGGAAGGCTCCGAGCTTCCCGCAGGCCAGGCCGGGCTGGTGTACTTCGAACGCGACGAGCTGCCGTTCTCGTACCACAACGATGCCGAAAAGACCCGCAGCGCTTCGCATCCCGCCCACGAGACATGGACGACAACCGGAGACATCGGATACGTCGACGACGACGGTTACCTGTTCCTCACCGACCGCAAGGCGTTCATGATCATCTCCGGCGGCGTGAACATCTACCCCCAGGAAATCGAGAACGCCCTGGCGCTACACCCCGCAGTGTTGGATGTCGCCGTCATCGGCGTACCCGATGCCGAGATGGGAGAATCGGTGAAGGCGGTGGTTCAGCCGGCGGATCCGTCGGCCGATCAGGAAACACTCGCCACCGAGCTCACCGAGTTCCTGCGCGAGCGCATCGCACGGTACAAGGTGCCCCGCAGCTTCGACTTCACCGATACCCTTCCGCGCACTCCCACCGGTAAGCTAGCCAAAGGACTGGTGCGCCAGAAATATTGGGAGGGGGCTCAATGAGAACGGTGACCGCGATCTGCGTTGCCACGGGGGTGCTGGCCGGATGCTCGACTCCCACCGCCCAGGAAGGGACGTCGAGCCCGCCGAGCATCACCACCCGAACGGTCCAGCCGGGCTTCATGCCCGATTTGGTGGGGCTGGCTTGGGCCGAGGCGAATCCCTTGCTGCACAAGCTCGGCCGAGTCAGCGTCGCGACCAAGGATGTCCCCGTGGACGACCCGAACAAGAAATCGCACATCGTGACACAGGATCCCGCCGCCGGGGCCCATCTCGATCCGGGCGCGAAGATCACGCTGACCTTTGGATCCTAAGCGCAGCAATACTATTCGAATACCACCGGAGGAAGACTCTTCTTGAGTAGATCGATGATCCAGTCGGGCGATACCTCGTCGTCGACCAATCCTTCGATCGCCACCCCCTTGGCGAGTGCAAGTATGGCGCGGGCCAGGGTGTCCGGCGGCACGGGCAATGGGTTTCCGCTTTCGGCCTCTAGATGCCCCAGCAGGGCCGACAGAGCCTGCCTGGCCATCTGATCTCGGGCTGCCAGCTGCTGCCGCAGTTCCGGATTGGCCCTGCCCGACAGCGCGACTTCAGACTTGAGCAACGCCCACCGGCGATCCCCCATCGACTTCGTCAACCAGGTCTCGAAACGTGTGAAGCGCTCGGATGGCGCGTCCGTGGCCACCACCATGATTTCTTGGAACTGGTCCTGCGTGTGCCTGTCGAGAACGGCGAGCGCGAGGTCTTCCTTGCTCTTGAAGTTCGAGTACAGAGCGCCCCGGCTGAACCCCGCCGCCTCGGCCACCTGGTCGGTGGATGTCGCCGCATAGCCGTTCTCCAGGTACAGCTGAGTCGCTGAATCGATCAGCTTGGCACGCGTCAGCTCCTGCGACTCCGTCCGACTTAGGCGTTTCGACACGAGCTCAATGTACCGACCACCACCACGCCGACAAGCGCGATACCCGGCCCTTGACACGAGCCTCCGGCCTTGAAATGCTCACCGCATTCCAATACTAGTTGTATTTGAATGCGGTGAGTTCACCCAACGAGGAGGATCATGAGCGCGTATCCAGGTCGCCCCGTCGCCGGTTCACGAATCGTTATCACCGGCGCCACCAACGGCATTGGAAAGGAAATCGCTCGAACACTGGTTCGGCGCGGTGCGCTGCTGACGCTGCTGGCGCGCGATCCCGCAAAGGCGTCCGAGACCGTCCGCGAACTGGCCGCCGAGAACGGAGCGGCATCCGAACCCGAGTTCATCCAGGCCGATCTGGCCGATCTCGATTCGGTACGGGCCGCCGCCCACGAAATCGCCGAGACGCACCCCCGGATCGACACGCTGGTGAACAACGCCGGTATTCACTCCCTGTCCAGCAGGCCCAGCACCGATGGATACGACCTGATGATGGCGACCAACCACCTGGGGCCTTTTCTGCTGACCAATCTGCTGCTCCCGACGATCACCGCAGCCGAGCGGGCACGGATCGTCATCACGGCGTCCGAGGCGCACCGATCGTGGCCACGCATCCAGGTGGACCGATTCGCAGAGCACCGCCGCTACCACGCGATCGGCTCCGAAATCCGGTACGGACAGTCGAAACTGATGAACATCCTGTTCACCCAGGAACTGGCGCGGCGCCTGGAGGGCACCGGGGTGACGGTCAACTGCTTTTGCCCCGGCATGGTCTCGACCGGACTGGTTCGGGACAGTCGCATTCTCACCACCGCGGCCGGTCTGGCCTCGCGGACCCCCTTCGTACGGCGACCCGATCAGGGAGCCCGGATGGGTATCCGATTGGTGCTCGACGAGAACCTCGCCACCACCACCGGACAGTTCTTCACCTCGACCCCCGGTTTGGGTCTGCTGCCCGCCGTCCGGATTCGTTCGAATCAGCAGGCGCAGGAGGATCTGTGGCGCCGGTCGGGCGAGTTGGTGAATCTGTAGGGCCGTGTCCGCTTGGCCAACGCAGCATTCTTCGGGTACAGAGAAGGCATGCGACTGTGGTCTTTGCATCCGTGCAACCTCGATGCCAAGGGACTGGTCGCATGCTGGCGGGAAACCCTGTTGGCGCAAAAGGTGCTACAGGGTCGCACCCGCGGATATCGCAACCACCCGCAGCTGGACCGGTTCAAAACCTTGGAGCAGCCGCTCGCCGGGATCGGCGCGTACCTGGTCGGCCTCGTCGATGAGGCCGACCAGCGCGGGTATCGATTCAACCGCGAGCTGATCGATGTGCCAGAGGCCGTTTCCGGACCTTTGATCGACGTTCATCGCAAGCAACTGGACTACGAGCGATGGCTACTGGATACCAAACTGGCGCAACGTGATCCGTCACTTCTCGTAGCCGAAAACCCGCTGAGACTGCGACCGCATCCCCTGTTTCGTACGGTACGCGGCGAGATCGAAAACTGGGAGAAGGTGCTGCCCTCCTACCCCTCGTGAGGTGTTACCGCCCGGCCAACGTGGCCGCGTACAGCGCGAGCTCGCCGCTCACGTTGTCGATGGTCGCGGCGCCCTCGGTCTGCACCACTGCCGCGAAGCCAGCTGCTACTTAGCCCCCCAGAGCGACAGCGCGTCAATAAGCGCCGGTAGCGCGGTAGCCGCAGTAGCGCGCCAGACCAGATCGGCGCGATCGGACAGATCAGTCTCACACGGGTTGATCTCTACCACAGTTGCACCGCGACTCAACGCGAGCTGCGGAAGCCCCGCCGCCGGATACACGATGCCGGAGGTACCGATGAGCAACATCAGATCGCAACTCTGCGAGTGCGCGACGGCATGACCGAACTCCACCTGGGGAAGCACCTCCCCGAACCACACGACGCCCGGTCGGACCCTTCCGCCACAGTCACATTCGGGCGGTAAGACCCGTTCGGACGTGGGGGCGACCACTGCCACATCGCAACTGGTGCCGCAGACATCACAATGCGAGGCGAGCAGGCTGCCATGTACATGGGTAACGTTCACGCTGCCGGCACGTTCGTGAAGATCGTCGACATTCTGGGTGACGATACGAACATCTCGGTGAGATCCCCACTGCGCCAGTGCGCGGTGTCCGTCATTGGGCTGCACGGCCAGCAGCTGGACGCGCCGATTCTGATACCACGCCCACACCAGCCCCGAGTCCTCCTGCCACGACTCGGGCGTCGCCAGCGTCATCGGGTCGTACTTCGACCACAATCCGGTCTGAGCATCCCGGAACGTGGGCAGCCCGCTCTCGGCGGACATGCCGGCACCGGTCAGCACCGTGACAGTGCGCGCCGTCGATGCGGCGGCTACCAGTTCCTCGGGAACCTCAGTCTGCTTCATCGGATGAATTCTCACCCAAAGTGACCGCTTAGGCCGAAAATGGTGATTTCACAGTTGGCCTCAACACGACAATCCCCGGAACCATGCCGAGGTACTCCCTCAGTGGCGTATCGACGACCTGATTGTTCACCCGCAACGACGAAGCGTTGCGCAGCACTGGCCCAGCCGACGTACGCAGGTAGATTCCTACGTGCGTGACATCAAGCCCGCCGGCCGTGGCGTAAGCGCCGAGGTAGTCGCCATCACGAAGATTCGCGATGACACCATCCGAGACCTGTGCACTCGGTATGTAGACAACCGGGCGTGACCGTGGCGGAAGTCCAGTTAGATAACGCTCACCAGAGTCCTTCACGTTGAGCGTCTTGACTACCTGCTCCGTGGGTGCCCCGAGACCCGCTGTCACGTCGGTGGCGTTAGCAGGCGCGTCAACGGCCCAATCGGTGAAAAAATGCCGACGCTGGGTGAAACTGACATCACCCCCGCGATAACGGATCTGGGTCAGTTGAGCCAAGAAACCGGCACGCTCACCCGACCGCTTGAGCGCTTCGACATAGTCGGCATACGTGAAGCAGTCCACACGTGTGAGTTCCACGACCAACTGCTCGGGTACCGAGGCCGATCCGATCAAGGTGTTGGCACCATAGGGCACGTGCAGAAAGAAACCCGATACCGCGGCACTGAGCTGCCCGATGTTGTCTACCCCAAGGCGGTTTCGTTCGGCCAAAAGCTCCTGCAGGCGGCGTTCATTTGCACTACTGATCTGGACGGTGTCAGCTGAAGCAACAGGAGATGCGCACAACGCACACACCAGAGCAAGCAATGCGAGCAGATCCAGAGTTCGGCGCATCGTCACGGGCACGACCGCAGGCCTTTCATCTCCAAGGGCGCGGACAAGCCCCTATCATCGCACAAACCAACGGCAGACCGGGCAAGCTAGTCATGGATGCGGCAATGGTCTTGCACCGGAGAGGCATTCGCCCGGCCGAAAGCAAAAGCCGAAAAACCCGAGCAGAAACACTCGACGTACGCCGTACTGCAGCGGTGCACGTTCCATCAACTTATCGGCGCTGGCACGGTGGCGGACAGCGAAATCCAACCGATAATCGCCACTCGGAAATCCGCGATCTGCCGACTACTCACGCCGCGAGTCCACCGACGCGCGAAACGTGCAGAGTCCTCACGCGACCAACGACATCAGACCATGGTGTCGGCTGGAGGGAGGCCAAATTCGTTGTCACCGAAGATCAAGTAAGCGCGCTCGGGATCGTTCGCAGCATGTACACGACCAGCATGCGCATCACGCCAAAACCGCTGCACTGGTGTGTCGTTCGACAACGCGCTAGCACCCGAAGCATCGAATATCCTATCGATCGAAGCGATAGCGCGGCCAGTGGCCCGCACCTGATCGCGCCGAGCGCGGGTGCGCAACCCGTAAGGAATCTCCTTACCTGCCAACAGCAGCGCGTACTCTTCGGCAACGTTTCCCGTCAGCTGACGCCACGCGGCGTCGATATCGCTGGCAGCCTCGGCGATTCGAACCTTGGCGAACGGATCATCCTTAACCTTCTCGCCAGCATAGGCCGCACGAATCCGCTTGCCCTGGTGTTCTACGTGGGCATCGTAGGCGCCATAGGCCATGCCGACAATAGGTGTTGAGATAGTGGTCGGATGTATTGTTCCCCAAGGCATTTTGTAGACGGGCGCAGTATTGGTTCGATAGCCGCCAGCGGTGCCGTCATTCATCGCCTTATAGGACAGGAACCGATGTCCAGGCACGAACACTTCCTTGACCACAAGAGTATTGCTGCCGGTGCCGCGCAAGCCGACAACGTTCCACACATCATCGACCTCATAGTCCGCGCACGGGATGAGGAAGCTGCCGAAATCGACGATTTTATCCCCTTTGAGCACCGGACCTCCGACGAAAGCCCATGTGGCGTGTGCACATCCGGACGACCACTGCCACGAGCCGGTCACAAGGTATCCCCCGTCAACGACCCTGGCCGTACCCATCGGAGCGTACGAGGACGATACGCGCGCAGCCGCGTCCTTCCCCCATACGTCCTCCTGTGCCTGCTGATCGAAAAGCGCCAGGTGCCAGTTGTGTACCGCCAAAACACCCGCCACCCATCCGGTGGAGCCACAAGCACTGGCCAACCGCCGGACGGCCTCGCAATAGAAGGTGGGATCGCACTGCAAGCCACCCCACTGCTGGGGCTGCAGCAGTGTAAAGAAGCCGATACCTTCAAGCGCCTCGATTGTTTCGTGCGGAATGGTACGCAAATCCTCGGCAGCCTGGGCGCGCCCGCGTATCTGGGGCAACAGTTCGTCGATCTCATTCAGGATCGTGTGAGTGTCGCGAATCGACTGAGTAGTACCGTGCGAAGTAGAAGTCACTAGCCTGCCTCCCAATTCTGGGCTGATTAAGACTGAGGTCCATAGCGGCCTAAGTCGGTAATTGTCGGGGTAAGTCTTTCTGCAAAGCCGTCATTCGAATACCGCAGCGTTCGCCGTTGCGCGTTGCCGCAGATTCTCCGCAACTTCTCTACGCCAATATTCGTTGGCCGCGTTAGTGTCTACTTCGTATTCGAAGCGGTCAGTCATCTCCGGTGTGACATCCGCAGCGTCCACGTAGAACTGTTCGTACCACCTCCGCAACTGGTAGACGGGCCCGTCCTCCTCGACCAACAGCGGATTGTCTATACGGGTCTTACCCTTCCAGATTTCCACGTCCTGCAAGAACCCGCGACTGACCCCATCGGTGAATGCACGCAACAGCATCTCTGTCGCATCGGCGTTCAAACCTGTCGGCCGCCGCACCATGATGCCCCACTGCAACACAAAAGAATCCGATGTGACGGGATAGTGGCAATTAATCAAAATCGCCTCAACTTCGTAACCGCCGTAGCTGTTATGCAGCCGGTTGATCATGAACGACGGACCAAAGTAGGACGCCTCGGAATCGAGGATCTGTTCGCCCGCATGGTGCGAGCCACCCAAGTTGACATCGGGCCTGCCGATTGTCCGAAGGTACTGCGTGGCGACGTGACCTTCAAACACATTCTTGAAGTACGTGGGGAACCCGTAATGGATGTAGTAAAAGTGAGCCATATCGACGATGTTGTCGACGATCTCCCGGCAGTTCGAGGCGATGAGCTCCGTGCGCCAAGACCATTGCGTCCAACCCGGGTCGCTCACCTCCGGAATGTCGGGGATATCAAGCTCAGGCGAGGGCGCATTCCCCTCGGGATCATGCCAAACAAACAACAGGCCCGATCGAACATCGGATATCCATACACGTGTACGCGCAAGTCGCGGGGCACGTTTTGCATAGGAAACATGGGTGCAACGGCCATTGCCCGCCCACCTCCAGTCATGGAACGGGCACGCAACGGCGTCGCCCTTGACCTTCCCGTGCGACAGGTCTCCACCAAGATGGCGACAGTATGCGTCCAGAACGTGCACTGCACCCCTACTGTCCGCGAAAACAACCAGCTTCGTCCCGAACGCACTGATCGCGTGCGGCTCCCCGTCCAGAAATTCCGACACCATTCCCAAGCAGTGCCATCCACGGGCAAAACGTGTCGGCGGCGTACCCACATCGATCTCCCGGACGCCGGCGCTCGTCGAATCGTTACTCAAACCTGCAGTCTCCATCCGCTTCGCACCTAACTAGAACACGTTTCATAATTGGATTGCTTGGCACAGTATGTGCAGGTGAAGACTGTAAAATAGGGACTAATGCCCCTTTTTCCGTCTTCGGGGTGTGACCAAGGTGATGGTGCGTTGCTGTATCACCGCCCACCCAATGCCGAGGAGCGCCGTTGATGGACTGTCCCCACCTGCCCCAGGGCTTCGACCCCTTGGACGCCGAACTGAACGTCGTGCGCCTGCCCGTCGCGGAGCTTGCCGAGTTACGCAGGACCGAGCCCGTCCATTGGGTCGACATCCCTGGCGGCACGGGCGGATTCGGCGACAAAGGCTACTGGTTAGTAACTCGGCACCAGGACGTCAAGGACGTCTCGCTGCGCAGCGAGGTGTTCTCCACCGCGATGAATGGCGCGATCCCGGTCTGGCCGCAAGGAATGACCCGCGACGTAGCAGTCGACTTGCAGAGTGTGGTCCTACTGAACATGGACGACCCACAACACGCGCGTCTGCGCAAGATCATCTCGCGTGGCTTCACCCCGCGCGCACTCGCGCGGCTTCACGACGAGCTGAGGTTGCGGGCCCAACAGATCGCCATCAGTGCATCAACAGCCCGTACAGGCGACTTCGTGGAGGACGTATCGTGCGAACTGCCGCTGCAGGCTATCGCCGAGTTGCTGGGCGTACCTCAATGCGATCGAGACAAGCTGTTCCGCTGGTCCAACGAGATGACGGCTGGCGACGATCCCGAGTACGCGCACATCGATCCCGCCGCATCCTCCTTCGAGTTAATCTCGTACGCCATGAAGATGGCCGAGGAGCGGGGCCTGAATCCCACCGATGACATCGTCACCAAACTTATCCAGGCCGATATCGACGGCGAGAAGCTCACCGATGACGAGTTCGGCTTCTTCATGATCATGCTGGCGGTAGCAGGCAATGAAACCAGCCGTAATTCAATAACACACGGCATGATCGCATTTTCGCAGAACCCGGACCAATGGAGGCTGTTCCGACAGGACCGGCCGAAGACCGCTGTGGACGAGATCATTCGGTGGGCCACTCCCGTGTCGGCTTTCCAGCGCACCGCCAAGCGGGAGACACAGATCGCCGGGGTCACCATCACGGCGGGCGAGCGCGTCGTGATGTCCTACCGCTCCGCCAACTTCGACGAAACTGTGTTCGACGATCCGTACAGTTTCAACATCCTCCGCGATCCCAACCCGCACCTCAGTTTCGGAGGCACCGGCGCCCATTACTGTATCGGCGCGAACCTGGCGCGGATGACTGTCGATCTCATTTTCAACGCAATCGCCGATCACATACCCGATCTCAAGCCCATCGGAGAACCCGAACGGCTGAAGTCAGGCTGGCTCAACGGAATCAAGCACTGGCAGGTCGAGTACGAGCCGAAGCATGTTGGCTAAGTCGGCGTCAGCTGGCCAAAGTCGGCTATTTGTGGGCGCGACAGCAAACGACTTCCAGCACGATCCTCTGTTAATCCCAGCGAGCCAGGACCTGCGATGTACGCGTTCGGCGACAGCCGACCTGCGCCTAACTCGAGTCAGGGGTGCAAACCACCGACCGTTTCGATCGTCGTCCCCACTCCCGGCGTACGCGCTGAAGGCGTGGTACGAACGACAAAATCCTCCATCGATCGCGCCTCCAATCTGCTCCGCAGCTCATCGAAGGGCCAAGGCCACAGTATCGGGACACCATCTGGTCCCAAGTACCAACTATCGCAGCCAGTTACCCACACAGTGCCGTCCATCGCACCTGTCAATTCTTGGTAGAAACGGGCAGTGGCATCCTCCGTGGGTTCGACTTCCACCACACCGTGTCTCTTCATGTACTTGAGCCACTCCACAACGTAATCGGCCTGAGTTTCGGCGATGGGAACCAATGAGGCATTCCCGATCGGACTATTCGGCCCCATCAAAGTAAACAGGTTGGGCAAGCCCGGGATCATCGTGGTGTTGTGCGCACGGGGGCCTTGACTCCAGACTTGCGCAAGCGACAGCCCCGTGGGACCGGTGAGCTCGATTGGTCTCATGTATGCATGCGTATCGAAACCTGTAGCCAAGACTAGGATATCCAGCTCGTGGAGAACCCCGTCGGCAGTCACGATGCCCTCCGGGCATACCCGCTCTATTGCCTCGCACACCACGTCAACACTCGGCATCTGAACAGCCTTGTAAAAGTCTCCGGAGTTGACCAATCGCTTACACATCGGCTCATAGTCGGGCGTGAGCCGTGCGCGTAAGTCTGGGTCTTTCACCGTAGCCAAGCTCATCCGGGCAAGATACCCAAAGACCCGGCGCTCCCATCCCTGCTGGATGGGGGCTCGCGCAGCCACATTGAATACTCCGTTAGCCGCGCGGTACATGGCGTTTGCCATGACAGGCGATCGCGCAAGCCAGGTACGAAACCATGCCGGTATCCGCGGATTGGGGATCGCGATCACCCATTGCGCGGTGCGCTGGAAAAGCGTCACCTGCGCCGCAACATCGGCAAGAGCTGTGGTGATCTGCACTCCGGTTGACCCGCTCCCGACGACTCCCACGCGTGCACCTTCGACAATTGCTTCGTGATCCCATCGTGCACTGTGAAACAGTCTGCCCCGAAAAGTTTCCAAACCCGCAATATGCGGAATCCGGGGATGATGGAGCACGCCTGTCGCGCAGACCAGTACGTCAGCGACATGCTGGCGGCCAGAGCTGTCCCTCAAATGCCAGCGACCAGAGTCAAATTCGGCTCGAACAATCTCGGTGCCGAACTGTATCGATCGCAGAATGTCCCGCCTGTGCGCTACATCCTCAAAGTACCGACGAATCTGATCGCCCGGGGCGAACACTCGAGTCCAATCGGCGCGCAGCTCATCCCGGTAGCAGTAGTAGTGCGCCGGCACATCGCACGTCAGGCCCGGGTACGTGTTGTCACGCCATGTGCCCCCTACCGCCTGAGCCTTCTCGAAAATCGTAAAGTTGTCCGATCCGGCCTCCCGCAGTTTGATCGCCATCGCAAGTCCTGACATCCCTGCTCCGATGATGGCCACACTAGGCAGGTCCGAGGACCTCCTGAGACCGAACTCGCGCGACTTCTGCTTCTGCATGAATCGAGTCGCTACCCGATCCACAACCTCCAGCACGTTGCTCATTGGGTGCGTGACCCGAACCGGCGCGCGCACTACCGCGTCTAAAACCATCGAGACGCCCTTCTCGACAGTCAATTTCGGATACCTGTTCCACGAATTCTGCGCAGGTACAATCATATCCGTCTGGGTAAGCGGCAAGTTGACTGTTGTCCAATGGATTCCGTCGGCCATCATCTCCGGCGCAGCAGAGAGTGCAAACTGGTCCAACGCGCCCTTCGAAGACATGTAGGCAGTAAATCGAGGGGTACCTGCAAACTGAGTGCCCGCAGTGGAGATGTTGATGATATGACCGCCGTTACCCGTTCGACGCATATGCTCGACGAGCGGCACAGTCAGCCAGACGACGCCGAAGAAGTTGAGCTGCATGACCCTCTCGTAGTCATGTAGGCGATCTGCAGCATCTTCCATGGTCCTGCGGATCGATCGTCCAGCATTATTGATGACAACATCCACACCCCCAAGTTCGGTCAGAACTCGGTCGACAAGAGCGTCAACCTGACTTCGATCGCTCAAATCACACGGATAGTGTGTCACCGAACCCGCTGTACCAGAGGCGTATTCGACCAATTCCATCAGCAATTCCGAGCGCCGCGCCACGGCCACAACGTGGGCTCCAGCCTCCATCAACTTGATCGCGGCTCCCCTACCAATGCCGGAAGAAGCCCCCGTGACCAGGATTCGCTTGCCCGCCACCTTTGCCCGTAGATCATCCGAGAACGTACGCCCGGCAACGATTCGGCGTGTCCGGCGGGTCTGGCGACCTAGATCCGCTTCCAGCAGCAGATTGAACGCCGCATCAAGGCCATTACGAGACATATCATCACTCCACACGGTAAAACGTTATCCGACTTTCGGCATCTGTATGCGGGCTAAGGTGCAGCTAGATTGCTTGGGCCGCAGTGTAAATGGATATTTCGTCCATGGAAACATGCAGCAGCTGACACAGGAGAAATCCAGCTCCGTACTAGGCATCTGACGGGGCCATCTGACGGAACACCTTGGCGATGATGCGGTTCATCATCTCCGGATAGGGAGGGGCAGCGAAGTTCGCAACCGAAAACGGCAAGTGCGACTGCACAGTAGGGCGAACGTAGCTGAAGGTATCGAATCCGTATCGTCCATGGTAGGCTCCGCTCCCGCTTCGCCCGATTCCCCCAAACGGGACCAAGGGGCTAGCAAGATGCAGCAGACCATCGCCGATGTTGACAGATCCCGATCGAGTGAAATCGAGCAACTTCCGGTAGTCGCTGCCCTTTGGCCCGAACCAGTACATTGTCAACGGAGAATCTCGTGCGTTGATGTAACCTATTGCCTCGTCTATATTTTCGTAAGGATACACACACAGCACGGGACCGAAAACTTCTTCTTGCGCCACGCTCATATCCGCGCGTACACCTGTTATGACCGTCGGTGGAATCTTGCGTTCGACGGCGGCTCGCGGCCCTGTAGGGAGTTGCCATATTCTGGCTCCCGCGTGTTGAGCCTGCTCGATCAAATCCAGCACTCTTCTATGTTGCCGCTCGTCGACTATCGAGGTATAGCTGGCGTGGCCCCGGGGTGAGGAATACCGGTGCGCGCACTCAGCGAGGAAGCGCTCGATAAACCTGTTGACCATCTTGGCCGGGACAAAAACATAGTCGGGACATATACACGCCTGCCCGCTGTTGAGCAGCCTGAGGGCCGCGAGAACCCTTGCTGCACGATCTATGTCACCTTCCGCAGCGATAACCGCCGGATTCTTGCCACCCAACTCCAAAGTCACCGGGACCAGGTTCTTGGCAGCCGCGCCGGCGACCAAAGCGCCCACCTGAGGTGAGCCCGTGAAAAACAGGTGGTCAAAGTTCAGTTGGCTGAATAGTTCGCCGGTGCCATACGGTTCGCTGAACACCGCCAGTTCATCCACGCTGAAGTACTTTGCAACCATCTCGGCGACCACCCTCGCCGTTTCTGGAGCCGCCGGCGACTGCCAAATCATCACCCGATTGCCGGCTGCCAACGCTGAAGCTGCGGGGGTCAAGGTCAGCTCCGAGGGAAAGTTCCAGGGCCCGATCACACCGACCACACCTTTAGGCTCGCGCCGAACCTTTTGGTCAATTCCACACGCGCTCAGAAGAAGTGAGGTACGACGAGGCCGCATCCACCGTCGCAGCATCACGCGATAGTAGCTAGACTCAATCAGCGGAGAGAGAGCGAACAGCGTCCCAAACTCACGCGATCTATGCCCGAAGTCTTGGGCCGCCGCGTCCCCAAGTCGACGCACGTTTTTCAGCAGCATCGATGAGAACCTGTCAAGTCTATCCTTGCGTATCTCCAGATCCGGAAATCCAGCCTCAAGGAAGGCGGTCCGCTGCGTGTTCAGCACCTGGTTCAAGCCGTCAGCACACGAACCATCGGCCGGGAAGACCCTCATACTGGAAAGCTCCGTCCCTCCGGGCTCAACCATGAAGTCCCCGGGGCGGCCTTGGGCGGAAGAACGCGCGACGGTCAGTCAACACATGCGCGTACGTTGATGCCAACCAACGACATCCAGCTTCGAGAGGATCCGGAAACGACCTGCGCGTCATACCTGGTCGATGCCCTTGATCCGGGACTCGTAGGACTGTCTGCCGGGAGTGTTGTGTGCATCCAACATGTAGTGGTCGATTCCGGCGAGTTTGATCGCCGGCCCCAAGGCGAAACGCGGCACTACGGCGAGCATCTTGGTAATCGGGGTCAGCCGCCGCGGCACGAAGACAGGGAATCTGCCGCGACGCACCGCCCGGACGATCCCCTTGGCAATGTCTTCCGGTTGCACTGTCTTGAGTAGCCAATGGCTAGACACCCCGGAAATGAGTTCGGTATTCACCAGACCCGGCATGACGCAAACGACCGATATGCCGGCCGGCTCAAGCTCAATGGTCAACGATTCGGATAGCCCCACTACGGCATGCTTGGTTGCACAGTAAGTTGCAAGTCCAGGTGCGCCGAACTTGCCTGCCGCCGAGGCGATGTTGACCAGCGTACCTCCGCCCTTCATGGCCATGATCGCGTGTTGACAACCCCAGATCACGCCCCGAACGTTGATATCAAGCTGACGCTGCACCGAATCCATCGACTCAGATACGAATGGCGATATGGGCATTATTCCAGCGTTATTCACCATGACATCCAGTCGCCCATAGCTACTCACTATCGATGAAACAAAAGATTCTATGCTCGCATAGCTTGTAACATCCAGTGGAAGCGCGATCGTTCCGTGGCCAAGCTCCTCTGCGGTTTGCTCACAGAGAGCTTTGTCGATGTCACCGATTATCACCTCGGCACCGTGGTCGAGGAACTCAGCAGCAATAGCTCTACCGATTCCTCGGGCACCGCCGGTAATGGCCACAATCTTTCCGCGCAGCTCTGTTCTCGCAGCCAACTCGTCTCTCCTAATCCACTGCTTGAGATGTGTCCTCGCATCACCGCTGTGTCAAGCTATCCGTAGACCGAATTGAGCGACATGACGAAAACATCCATAGCGATTGACCTAAACGCTTGACGGCGAAGGCGCCCGTGCGGAACGGCTCCGAGATGCACTGCCGCTGCAATTTCCCAGTTCAACGCATCTTTCCACCGGTATATGACCTGTCCGCACCGGCCTCCGCGGCCGGCCGGCATCTGGGGCACCCACATCGCACGATTCTTCAGCACGTCGAAGACAGCACCGCCCTTGCGCATGCGCACTCCGTCCACTACTGTTACCCAAAAGGGAGTCGAACTCCCATTCGCGCCGACTTCAGGAAGGTGGGCAGCAATGGTTGCCGACGTGGTGTACCCAAAGACTCGCCGAATGGATTTTGGTTTTGCAGAATCGGCACCAGCAAAGAAGTATTTTGCCGATGGCAGTATGGTGTTCAGCCATGCGGTTGCGGTTTTGTCAGCCGTCTTCCCGCCTGGGGAGGATATTTTTGTGCGCTCTGTGCGCCGCTACATGGATCTGATCGACGACCCCGAGCTCAAGAAACGCGTAGCAGGTTTCATCGGACAGGAAAAGGTCCACGGAAATCAGCACAGAGAACTCAACGAGCAGCTTACAGAAATGGGCTATCCCACAGCGTGGTTCGAATATCTCTTACTGAGCACCGAGCGTATGGAAAAGTTTCTGGACAAGCAGTACCCCGATCCTTACCGTCTTGTGAGGCTTCGGAGGTTCTTTCTCGGTTTTACGGTCGCTGCCGAACATTTTACGGCGACTTGGGCCGAAAATATCCTCAAGAGTCCCGAGATTCAAGCGATGATGTATGACCCTGAGATCCGGAACCTCCTCAATTGGCATTCTCTGGAAGAGCTAGAACACAAATCAGTCGCCTTCGACGTGTACCGAGCTATCGGCGTACCCGAGTCCACACGCATCCGATGGATGAACTTTCTGCAGCACTTCGGCATCCCGGCCGTCGTCCTATTTTCCTGGATTTCGATAGCCACCATGGACATCGAGGGCCGTCGCCAACCCCTTCGGATCTTGAGGGAAACTGTGCAGATGCTGCGCAATCCGATGTGGAGGGGTTTTTACTCCGATATGCGCCCGTTCAAGAAGCCCAGTTTTCACCCCGATCAGATAGATACGCACGCTCTGATGACCAAATGGCAGCAAGAACTCTTCGGGAGCGAGGGGCACCTTGTGGGGCATCTCAAGTAGCTCATGGGCCGCTGCCTGGCCACGCCACCCTGAGACGCAAAAACTGAAGTTGGCGACTGCCGTCATCCTGACAACTTCTAGGAACACTCAAGAGAGGCGCGATCATGTTTCGGCCCACCTACCACAGCCCCTGGATGACCGACGAGGTTCGGGCCGCACGCGAAATGGCCTACAACTTCTTCGTGAAAGAAGCTCTGCCACATCGGGAACGCTGGGAGCACCAACAGCGGGTCGATCGGGAGTTCTGGCACAAGGCAGGTGAAGTCGGACTGCTGTGTGCGGGAATGCCCACAGAATTTGGCGGTGGCGGCGGAACTTTTGCACACGACCTCGCAATTTTCGACGCACAGATCGCCGCGGGCGATACCGGCTTCGGCAACGGTGTGCACAGCGGTCTGGTCGCCTACTACATCGAGCGGTATGGCACCACTGAGCAAAAACAGTCGTGGCTACCGAAGATGGCATCCGGTGAGATTGTCACCGCGATCGCGATGACAGAGCCCGGCGGCGGCTCGGATTTGAACAATCTACGGACCGTGGCCCGGCGTGAGGGCGATACCTACGTGATCAACGGCTCCAAGATATTTACCTCAAACGGAGGCTCCGCGGACCTTGTGCTGCTCGTCCTCAAGACCGAACATGTCGGAGGGGCCATTTCGCTGATCGCTGTCGAGTCCCATCGCGAAGGGTTCTCCGTCGGCCGGATTCTGAACAAAGTCGGCATGAAGGCACAGGACACAGCCCAGCTGTACTTCGACAATCTCCGTGTTCCCGCCACCAACTTGATCGGCGAGGAAGGACAGGGTCTGCTCTACGCGATCGAACAGCTGGCGCACGAACGGCTGCTTGTCGCAGCGACCGCCGCCACGGTGATGGATTGCGCGGTCAAAGAAACCGTCACCTACGCAAACACCCGTGAGGCATACGGAAAATCCATATCGCGCATGCAACACGTCAGATTTGAAATCGCCGAATGTGCTACTACCGCACGCGTGGGCCGCGTATTCATCGACCAATGCATCACAGATTATCTCGCCGGCCAGCTCGACGCGACGACAGCGTGCATGGCCAAAGCATGGCTCACCGAATCGCAAAGTGTCGTGGTGGACCGATGCGTCCAGCTATTTGGGGGATACGGATACATGCTGGACTATCCGATCGCCCGCATGTACACCGACTCGCGGGCGCAGCGGATCTATGCGGGCACCACCGAGGTGATGAACACCCTCATCGCACGAGAGGTCCTCAGCGCCGACTAACGATCGCCCGGCGCCGTCTGCACATCGCGTACGCCCCCTTTAGGGCTGCTGCGAGTAAAGTCGCCACAGTGCGGTGGACACAACACAACATAGATCGGCGTTCGAAGATCATCGCCAGCGCAATCTCGTTGATCGATACATCACCTGAGTGGTCCGCCATCTCTATCCGCGACATCGCTCTGGAAGCAGGCGTTTCCGACTCGGTAATGTACCGCCAATTTCACGACAGGGAATCGCTCGATAGATGCATCCGCACCGAAATCAGCACGCGCGTACATCAAGACCTCGATACGGCGTTGCTGGCTCCCGAGCGAAAAACACCACTTGTCATCATCAGAGAACTCGTCGAAGTACTGTTGACATGGGAATCCACCCATTCCAATCTGCTCGGATTCCTCCGTTCGGGCCCCACAGTGGGCGGCCAGGCTCTCGACGGTATGTATTGGCTCAGGACTCAGCTCGCCGAGCGCTCGTCCCTGGCGGTGCTCGCGCTCGCGGCGAGCATTGGAATGACCAATATCAAAGAAGCAGCGACCAGCATCCACGCTGCAGTCGCGATGGTCGAAGGGGCGATTCGATATTGGCTCGAGTCCCCCACCCCTGATCTCACACGCGCCGAAATCATCACTCTAGTAACCGAGTACGCGTGGGTCATGATCGATCGACTCGCGACGACATACGGCCTGGATCTCGACCCGCAACGATCCGTCAGTGCCTCGCTTCAAGCACTGGGCGAGAGCCTGCAGGCGCGGTGAACGCGAGCACGGACACCGCAGCGTTGTTAGTACGGGCCGGATCACCTGCCCGCCACGCACCTGCCAGTGCACAGCACGCCCCGGAAGCGACCCGACGTCAGCTGCCTATGAACGGACGCCCCACGATGCAAGAAGCGTGTCGACCGCGCCCGCATCTCGCGTGATCCCCTCAGGATCAGCCAAGGGAGTTCGCGAGAACCGCGGCGCAGGGGCAGGATGCGTGACCCCACCGAGCTCCAGGAACCCGCGGCGTTCCTTGTTGTGCGGATGGTCTGCGACCTCGTCAAGTTCGAGCACAGGCGTCACGCAGGCGTCCGAGTCACAGAAGATCTCTGCCCATTCATCACGGGTCTTCTCCTTGAACTTGGCGGACAACAACGCGACAAGCTGTGGCCATCCCCGCCTATCCAACTGAAAAGGAAGATCCGGATCGTCAATCCCGAGTTGCGATAGCAGCTCGCTATAGAACTGCAACTCGACACACCCCACCGCGACGTATCCGCCATCTGCGCACTCGTACAGGTTGTAGAAGGGGGCAGCCGCGGCTTCAAGCACATTCTGTCCCGGTTTCTCGTTCCACAGCCCGGAAGCGCGCATGCCATGCAGGAACGCTGTGAACAACGCCGATCCATCGATCATCGCCGCGTCGACTACCTGCCCCTTTCCCGATGAACCACGTTCCACTAAGGCCGCGGCGACCCCCAAAGCCAGGAGCATGCCTCCACCAGCGAAGTCGGCGAGCATGTTAGCGGCGGGATAGGCACGCCCTGGCCCGCGCCCGGACACAGACAGCGCCCCAGACAACGCAATGTAGTTGATGTCATGGCCGGCCCGGGGCGCGAACGGGCCATCTTGCCCCCAACCAGTGATACGGCCATAAACCAAGCCAGGATTCCTCCTCGTCAACTCCTGCGGACCGAGACCGAGACGTTCAGCAACCCCTGGGCGATATCCCTCGATGAAAACATCAGCGTGGTCAATGATCTGGTGAAGCTCGGCCAAGTCCTCAGGCAGTTTCACGTCCAGCGCTATGGAATGCTTGCCGCGATCTAGAGGCCCCTCGGGAGGCGCGATGCCCCGATCAGCAGGACCTTTGCGGTCCACCCGCAAGACTTGCGCACCCATGTCTGCCAACATCATTCCGCAAAATGGGGCTGGCGCTAAGCCCGCCATTTCTACGACTTTGACTCCCGCTAGCGGTCCCACGGCACTCGATCCTTCCAATATGTGACGGACATGCACTGAGGGCGTGCACTAGTGACCAAATAATCTGGGGTCATCGTTACCGCTCCAGCGCAGAACCACCGCGCAGACTTCCGGGCTCCCGGCCCATCGATGACCCGCCAAAACTCAGGACCTGGCAGGCTCGGGGTCACGAGGCAGCCCGAGAATACGTTCGCCGACAACGTTCAACTGCACCTCAGTAGTACCGCCGTACACCGTCATCGGCCGCGACGAAATCGTCTTCTCCATCCAGTTGCGTGCAGTCTTGTCGGTGCCACCGCAGACGCCAGCAAATCCAAGCTCTGCGTGACAGAAGTCGGCAATCTGTTGACCCAGCCGTTGACCAAGAAGCTTAGCCACGCTCGCCTCTGCGCCGACATCCATTCCTAACAGTTGCTTCAGCAAAGTTCTTCCTTGAAGCAGTACTACGGTCTGGGAATCGGCAACCATTCGCCCAACCACGTCCATCGACAAAATGTCCGAATCTGCCGAACGGACGAAATCAAGGAGATCGTCGACCGTGGCATCCGTGGGCATGCCCTTACCCAATGCCACTCGTTCGTTACCCAAAGTGCCCCTGGCCACTTCCCAGCCTCCATCGACCTCGCCGACGAGACCGGAATCCGGCACAAATACATTATCGAAAAACACTTCCGAGAACAGTGACCCGCCCGACGCTTCCCGCAGCGCTTTCGCCTTGACTCCCGGGGTGTGCATATCCACCAAGAAGTACGAAATACCTTGATGTTTAGGCGCATCCTGATTGGTCCGGGCCAGCAACACACCCCATTCCGCCATGAAACCTAACGAAGTCCAGATCTTCTGACCATTAACGATCCACCCACCGTCCACCTTCTTAGCCTCGGTTCGCAGTGAGGCTAGATCTGAACCTGCCTCTGGCTCGGAAAAGAGTTGACACCACAGAATCTCGCTACGCAACGTCGGGCGAACAAGCTCGTGCCTTTGCTCGTCCGTGCCGTGAACAGCCACCGAAGGCATCAGCCATGCGGCCAACCCCAGTTGCGGCATCGTCACCCCAGCGCGTTCCAGCTCTTGGGCTATCACAACCTGCTCGACCGGTCCCGCACCTCTGCCTAGAGGAGGATCGAGGAAAGGCATCACCCAGCCGCCGTCACCCAACTGCCGCAACATCTCTCGTTCTTCCAAGTCTGCGATCCCGGCAAGCTCTGCTCGAATCTGAATCCGGAGGGCTTCCGATTCCTGCGGCAACTCCGGCTCGACCGCACGGGTACTGCCACGTAGCGCCAACTGCGCCACCTCGTGAGCTACCACGGTGCTCTTGCCGAGGACACCCCTGATAGCGAGTGCACGACGGTAATACAGGTGAGCATCATGCTCCCAGGTGTATCCGATTCCGCCGAGAACCTGCATCGCGTCGCGCGAGGCAGAAACCGCGGCATCAGGAGCCACCAATCGAGCAACCGCGCCAGCGTAGCCCGCACCCGAATCGCGATGATCCAGTGCGCGTGCGGCATCCCAAACGGCCGCACGCGCCTGTTCAACCACCACCGCAGCTTGGGCGCAACGATGTTTGACACCTTGGAACTGTCCAATGGGTCTACCGAACTGCACCCGGATCTTCGCGTATTCGACCGCAGTCTCGACGCACCAGGCTCCCACCCCCACTGCCTCCGCGCCGTAAACCACCGAGGCCAGCTCGGTGATCGCCTTGCGGTCGATGTCAAGAATCCTACTGGCCGGAACATCCAACCCGGCTACGGACAGCACGCCCGTCGACCGGGTCATGTCGATCCCCAACACCGCTCCCGGCGCAAAGGGTGCTCCCTCAAGCACTACCCACTTCTCGCCTGCGGCAGTTTCGACAGGCAAGATCACGATCTCTGCGGCCGTACCCCCGTACACCGCGGTTTCCCCTGTCACCGACAACCCGCCAGACTCGGTACCCACTGCGGGAAGTGCTCGATCCAACGCCACCGCCGCGGGCGCCGATCCGCCAACGATGCGAGGCAGCAGTTCTGCCGAGGCCGGCCCGTTCGACGCCACCAGGACGGCCGCGGCCAAGACCGTGGGCGAATACGCCGACGGAACCAAGTATCGACCCAATATCTCTAGTGCCACAGCGGCTTCGACCATGCCAGCTCCGGCCCCGCCACAATGCTCGGGCACGTGAAGCCCCAACAGCCCCTGCTCGGCGAGCTGCGACCAGCACGCCGGCATCGGCTCGATACCACCGCCGTCGATCGAACTCACCGCAGAACGTAGCAAATCGGAAGTCAGGTGACGGCTAGCAAAAGCAGACACGGAATCTGCCAGATCGAGCTGGTCACGAGTGATGCCGATGCTCGAGTGGCGAAATGCAGCGCTTCCCATGGTCGAATTCCTTAATCTCGAAGTTTGGGTTACCGAGAGTTTTCAGATGCCGAATTTGACACCTGGTGACTTCGGGCAAGTTCGATGACGAGTTCTGTAATGCGATCCGGCTCATCGAGATGCGGGCAATGTCCAGCGTGGGGTAGCACCACTAACTTGCTGCCCCGTACTAGCCGACGGATCCGCTCCGCAGCCGTCAACGAGATGAGGCGGTCGCGAAGGCCGTGCACGACCACCGTGCGTACTTCCACTGGGCCCAACGCAGGCATGCGATCGACTTCGCCCTTCACCTGCACCGCCAAGCGCAGCAACCGGCGAGATCGGGATCTGTTACTCAGCTGGCCCACCACATAGGCGACAATGGCCGGGTCTACACGATCTCTGCGACCGAAATGCAGGTAACTAACCCCCCATGTGAGCAGTGGTTCGGGAAGCGCCGCAGGCAGAAATCCCGCGTACCCCAAGGCTTTGATAGGCCAGTCCTTCCCCCACGACACGAGGCGGACCAGCCTGGTCCAACCGAACCCCGCCGCATCAATCGCCATCACACCGTGCACACGCTCGGCGATCGCCGGCTCCGCCGCAAGGCGAAGGGCCAGCAGCCCACCCAGGGAATTGCCCACCACCACGACCCTGCCGTATTCGGCATAGCGCTCAATCACGGCGTGACAAAACGACATAAGCTGCGGCAGTGCGGAACCCGCATGCAGGTGACCTGCCGAGCCGAAGCCCGGCAGGTCAACGGCGACAGCCGGGATTCCCCACTGAGCACACCGTCGCAACACCCGCTGCCAGCAGTACGCCGAATGCCCGAATCCGTGCAGCAATAGCACGGTCGGACCGTCGCCAACAACAGCCAGCTCGGTGGTCTGATACCCCGCATAGACAGCGCGGCGTTCGATCACACCACGCGAACCGCTAACCGGTGCGCTCCGCGTCAGGCCCATACGCCGATCTGTTCAGGCAGGCGGGCCACATCCCATGGGCCTGTTTGCTCGACCGTGTCGGAAATGGTCCAACCCTGCAAGAGTTGGATGGCGCCGCCCTGAACCGCGAGCACCTTTCCGGTCAACGGGCATCCCGCACTGGAAAGATACGCCACCACGGGGGCGATATTCGACGGATCGAACAGATCGAATTCCCCTTCGGGAACCTCAGCAGCGAAAATCGCACCCATACCCGGGGTGGCAAGGGTCAGCCTGGTGCGGGCGACCGGTGCGATGGCATTGGCCCGCACACCGTACCGACCGAGTTCCTCGGCAGCCACCAACGTCATGGCCGCAATACCAGCCTTCGCAGCACCGTAATTGGCCTGCCCTGCGTTGACCGCAAATGTCCCCGAGGCCGATGCGGTGTTGACTATCGACGCTGCCGGTTGACGTCCGGCCTTAGACTCGGACTTCCAATAGTCAGCTGCGTGACGAATCACATTGAAGTGACCCTTCAAATGTACTTCGATCACCGAATCCCACTGGGACTCTTCGAGGCTGGCGATAAACCCATCGCGAAGAATACCGGCGTTGTTGACCACCATATCCAGTCGGCCGAACTCTGAAATTGCTTGTTCGACTAACGACTTAGCTCCGGTCCAACTGGAGACCGAGTCGGCGTTGGCAATGGCCCGCCCGCCCGAGTTGACAATGTCTTGAACTACCTGTTGGGCCGGGGCAACATCTGCTCCAGTTCCGTCATTGCCGCCACCGAGATCGTTGACAACAACGGCTGCGCCTTCTTTCGCGAACAAGAGTGCATGCTCACGCCCAATCCCACGGCCGGCACCGGTGACGATAGCGACCCGGCCTTCCAACAGACCCATAGTTTCCTTTCACAAAGACGATGATCGACACAACCCGGGCGGTTAGCCCAACATCGCGGACAGCTTGTCCAGGGACGCCTCAATCTCCTTGGCCGCAGTCCGCTCGATCGCCGCGCCGATAGCGCCCACCATCATCTGACTGACGAAATCTGCCTTCATCGCCATGACCGATGCATCACCCTTAGGCTCGACGTTCAAGCTCAATGTGATCTCGGCACCGGCCATTCCGGTACCACTCATCGACACGCTCTTGGGGGGGTTGTAGTCGCCGACGGTCAAAGTAAGCGTGTTGGCCATCCCCATGACGGTCAGCACCGCGGTCATCTGCGTACCTTCCGTGGCTTCAGTCGGAGGTTCGCCCACCCACTTCGTGAACATCGTGTTCCACTCGGTCCACTTGGCGAAATCGGTGGCAACTTCCCAAACCTTCTCCGCAGAAGCATTCATTTCGCGCTCGATTGTGATACTTGCCATGTTAGTTCCTTTCAGTTTTTCGGAGCGAATTTAGTACTGATTCAGCGATTTGCTGGACGATATGCGGTAACGACGGCTGAGCCCCCCAAGCCGATATTGTGTTGCAATGCCACCGCAGCACCCTGCACCTGTCGTTTCCCCGCGTCTCCCCGGAGCTGCCAGGTGAGTTCAGCGCATTGCGCCAGTCCCGTGGCGCCTAGCGGATGGCCCTTGGAGATCAGGCCCCCAGAGGGATTGACCACCCACCGGCCCCCGTAAGTGGTGGCGCCGGCCTCTACCAAATGGTGCGCCTCTCCGACATCACACAACCCCAACGCCTCATAGGTGAGCAACTCATTTGGAGCGAAGCAATCATGTAGTTCGATGACATCGACATCACTGGGGCCGATGTCGGCTTGTTCATACACGTGGCGCGCTGCCGCTTTGCTCATGTCGCTACCCACGAGAGTCGCCAAACTGGCGGAATCGAATGTACCAGGCGTATCCGTAGACAAAGACTGTCCAACGATCTCTACGGCGCGGTCTCCCAATCCGTGACTTTCAACAAACCGCTCACTAACCAAAACCGCAGCAGCCGATCCATCAGAAGTTGGCGAGCACATCGAACGAGTAATACCCGCGGCCGGATAAATCATCTTGTCCGATTTAATCTGTTCCTCAGAATATTCATCCTGGAACTGCGAGTAGGGGTTGTTCTGGGAATGCCGATGATTCTTTACGGCGATCTTCACAAAATGGTCGAGCGATGACCCATATTTCTCATTATGTTCAAGACCGGCGGCTCCAAACATCCATGGCGCGGGCGGGAAGAAGATCTCCTGTAGCTCAGCCATTGCAAGAAGATGCCGCTGCATCGGCTGTTCTCGGTCGTTGTAGGTGGACCCCAAGGAACCGGGCTGCATTTTTTCGAAGCCAATCGCCAACGTGCAGTCTGCTAGCCCACCCCGTATTGCCTGGGCGGCCAGAAAAAGTGCGCTAGAACCCGTTGAACAATTGCTGTTGACATTAAATACGGGTATACCCGTCAGACCGAGTCCGTATACGGCACGGTGCCCGCTACAGGACTCTCCGTAACAATAGCCGACATAAGCCTGCTCGATGGTATCGAATTCGATACCCGCATCCTGAAGGGCCTGCGTCCCTGACTCTAAGGTCATCTGTGGATAGTCCCAGTCGCTACCGTCCTCATTCTTGCGACGGCCCGGCTTCTCGAATTTAGTCATGCCCACACCGGCAACGAAAACTCTGTTAGACATACTTAGCCTCCTAGGTGAATGGGAACCAACGGCGAATGTTCACACATCGGTGCAGCCGCAGACGGCGATGGCGCCTTGTTAAACCGCGAACTCGGCCAGCCCATCGGTGATGACAAACTTTCCGGGCTCCTCATCACCGGCGGTCTCAAAGCTCACAATCTGATTCCCTCCGGCTATCGACCGCCAAGCACTCGTCGTGATGGTTTCGCACGGAATCGCCGGCTTAGAAAGACGCACTGCCAAACGCTTCAGGGTAGAGGGATCCTTCGGGGAAACAGCACCGATAATCGCGTGGGAGACAAAGGCTATGGTGCACAGGCCGTGAATGATTATTCCCTTCAAGCCCATTTGCTTGGCAAAAGCATCATCCAGGTGAATGGGCATAGGGTCGCCGGCCGGCTCGGCATACCGGAAAGTTTGATCTGCGTCAAACTGCTGCACAAACTCATAGTCGGCATCGCGTTCACGCAACGAAATGTCGAAGGAATGGTTCGGGCTTGTCTCCCCTACAGAACCATCGAATTCCCCACCTCGGAAGAATCCAATGAAGTACTGCTCGTTCACCAGGTCACCGTGGGTGGCGCTGCGGGTCTCCATCAATGTCGTCACAACGACTCCAGACGACTTCCCCTCAATACCAATCGGCTTGGCGCGCACGCTCAAAGTCTCGCCGGGCTTTATCGGGCGATGGAAGCGAAAGTCATGCTCACCATGCAAAATTCGCAGCATCAACGCGTCAGGAACAACGGACATCGTTGCTTCTGCCATCAGGTTCATGGCTGGCACCACGGCAAACACCGGCGGTGCCAGCACGCCCTGCACATGCTGTGAGATGGGGTCGTTCGTGGCCTTCGCGTAGGCGATCGTCCTATCCGCCGTAACTTCGAAGCTCTGTTCGTCGCCCCAAACATCAAGGCGCTCCATGTCGTAGCCGACCCGACTGGCAACAGTCATCATGACTCCTTGTTCCTCCTGCTGATGGTTCCGTACGCTATAGGCGCCCCCCACAAAGGACAGTGACGCAACTGCTCGGCTTTATTGACACAATGTGCACACGTAGATCACTGGCGCGCATGCCGAACCCGACACAGCACCCCATTCACAGGCCGTCAACGGCCCCGACGGGGTGTACCGAATCCGAGGCCTTGGCTCTATGACCGACAAGTACCGTCATATCGAACCCACCATCCCGATCCACCGGCTCGAACCCCTCTTGGCCCTGGCCACAAGCAAGGGCTGGGAGATAGAAAGCATCCTGCGCGAAGCCAACATCTCTCCCTCGCTGTTGGCAGACGAGCGCTCCCGGATCACGGCTAGCCAACTCGTCGAGGTGGTACGGGCATTATGGTCCCAAACCGACGACGAGATGCTCGGCTTGGGACCTGCGCCTATGCCCCGGGGGACGTTTCGCCTCTTAGGGTGCGCGATGTTCTATGCAGCGACCGATGTCGAAACGGTCCTTACCCGGTTGATCGAACTTCATCCCGTGCTGTCGTGTATCCCACCAATCAGGGCAGAGCACCACGGTTCGGACTTGGCGATAGTTTTCGACATCACCAGTGTGCAGCAGCCGATCGACCTAATGATCGACGCGTTGCTGGCAGGGGTACATCGAATACTGGAATGGGCGGTGGGACGCCGAATCCAACTGAGCTACATCGACGTTCCCTACCCCCACGCCAACTCCCTCGATGACTACGATCAACTCTTTGGTGCTCCCGTACGATTCGGCATGAAAGCCCCAGCGCTGGCCGTTGATCGCTCCGTGCTGTCGACCCCCATCATGCGCAATGAGGCAGATTTCGACGAATTTATCCGCCGGGCACCTGCTGACCTTCTCTTTCGCCCCCGCCAACACGGGTTTTCGATGGCTGAGCGTATTCGCCGAATCACCGAACAAGGAATCGGCGGGCAGTGGCCTACCACGATAGATATGGCCAGCCGACTAGGGGTCAGTGCGCAAACCGTACGACGAAAGCTGCTGGAAGAAAACACCTCCGTAAGACGCATCCGCGACGAGGTTCTTCGCGATGCTGCCGTAGATAGCCTTGCGCGGGGAGAGGAGACTATCGCAGACCTCTCCGAGCGTCTGGGATTCTCTGAATCCAGCGCCTTCACCCGCGCATTCAGGCGTTGGACAGGAAGTGCCCCACGCTCGTATCGCCCCATTCCCGATGCAACCTCCAGCTCCGATGCGCACCTCATCCACGGCAGGGACATCCGGCAACCGCAGCCGTGATACGGCGGCGTTCGTAAGCCAGCGCGCCCAAAGGAGTAGTCGAATCGGAGGCTTCCAGCATGGAGACAGTGACCTCTGGGAGCCCCGTACTGGCCGGACCCTGCGCGATGGTCCACCAGGAGTGAGAGTCGTTCATTGGTGGGGACAGCTCTTCGGGTAGCGGGCTGGGGGTTAGTAGCCCAGAGCGGAATGTTGATGACTGCGGGCCTGTGCCAGGGACCAGAAGCTGTTGATGTTGAGGCAATCGTCGCGGATGCGGGAGTTGAACGATTCGACGTAGCCATTGCGCCATGGTTCGCCGGGTGGGATGAAATGCAGGCCAACTTGCCCGTGCGCCCGGTACGACATTGCGCTGCAATCTAATTCGTGGCCTTTGTCACAACACAGCACCGCCGGAAAGGTGCCACGGCGGGCGGCCAGCCGGTCCAACTCGTCGACCAAGTGATCGCCGGTGATGCTGCGCTCGACCAGGCCGCCGAGGCATTCGCGAGTGTGTTCGTCGATAACCGACACGATCTTGATCGGCCGCCCGTAGGTGGTCACGTCGAATTGGAAGTCCACGGCCCATACCTGATTGGGCGCATCAGTGACTGCCTCGGATGGCGCGGTGGAGGTGCCGTGGCGTTTGCGTCGCCGCCGCCGCAGCACTGGAAGTCGTATCCGGGTCAGCCGGCGTCGCCGAGGACGGTTCGTGGCGTTGGGTGACGCGGTGTTGTCCGGCAACGTGGGCCGCAAGACTCTCACACACCCCGGATCAACCGATCGGGGTCAGACCAATGGCAATGGACGACACGGTGCCCCGCGATATCGCTCGCGACAAAAAAGCTGAACTCGCGATCCAACTCGGCCAGCTCGAACACCAAGTGACGTCATTGACAGCAACGAACATCGATCATGCCGCAGTCATCAACACAGCACTCGATCTCCTCGGACACTGCTCCGACGCCTACAAACATGCACCCGAAGCAACCCGCCGCGACCTCAACCAGGCATATTTCGAACGCATCTGGCTTGACAGCGCAGACGGCACACCAGCCATCACATCTGCCGAACAGACAGAAATCATCGAACTGATCGCCGCCGCAGAACGAAAACCAGAATAGACCTGCTCAGGAAAGGCTGACCTCGCCGTGACCACGTATTCCACGGTCAAGGGTTCGAAGATCGCCTCTTTGGTGGGCCTAAGGGGAACACTCTCGAACCCGGAAGCAGCCCAGAAGTTGGCCCGGCTCGTTCAGATGTAACTACTCACGAGGACATTCGGCAACCTGCAGCCAGTTTCGCTTCATCGCGGCCGATCCCTGTGCTGCGACATACCCTTGGTTGCCGTGCCGTGTCATCATGATCGCACTGAGCGGTCATCCTTGTTGATGCCAGGCGATCTTGGAGCCGAGGGGCGATTGTTCAGCTGGAATCGGATGCTATCAGTCGATTTTCCAGCCCTTGGCAAGCTCATCGACACGGTCGGCTAGCACATTTCTATCGCCACGCAGATTGATCTTCTTGATCTCCTCCCCCTCGCCTGGCAGCTCCGGCACCACAACCTCGATGACATTGGAATAGGGACTGTAGCCCATTTCAAATCGACCGCGAACCTCCCCACTTAGGTAGGGGCGCAACGTTTCATACCACTCAGTATTCATCACGGTCTCGGGTTCAAACCCAAGTTTTGCAAGGCCAGATCGCCACGAATCAATCAGGTCACGGCGGCGTTGTTTGATGGTCGCCCGATCACCGAGCCAGCTCTGAGCGAACGCCGCAACAGCCGGGGCGCATAGGCCTGTCACGATCGCGACAATGAGCGGTACCGCGTAGTTCATCGACACAGCTTGTCACGCCCAGGTTCAACTGTCGGTGAATTGTTGTCCGCTTGTCTTCACGACTGCTGCACACCCGGGATCATTCGGGAGTGTAGGCGGCGGATCAGACCGGATACACCCTTCGCTGGCAGCAACAAAAATGACAGCAGGCGGGTAGGCGATCTCGCCCGGCCTGCACGGCGACTGGCCGGCGATTTTCTTTCTACCGTTGACGGAATAACCAAGGGAACATACGCCCCGCTTTTGTACCCCAGCTTCTGGCCCTCGCAACCTGGGCAGTCCATGTTGCGGTGCCATCGGTGTCAATTACCCCGAAGTCGATGTGCACGGCAACCGGATAGTCATCAGCGTCGAAGCTGGCCAGGATCGGAAAGCGCTTCTTCTCGAACACCGTTTTGCAGGTAATCACTCTGGCTCCGCCGCCACTGTGCACCTCGGAGTAATCGTCGGTACTCTCCCACGCTTGTTCCCAGCTCTCGTCGAGAGATTCCATATCTGCGGCGGATAGGGAATCGGCGTCGTGGATGAGGATGATCCCAAGGTCGGTGTCCACGCTCACCCCATAGGACGGAATCTCCTTGTGGTACAGGGTGTCTGGCAAGCCCACACGCGTAGGAGCCGCGTCCGATACCTGCACCGACAGGTGTGCGGGCCGGAAAAGAGGGTCGCCACCTTTGAGGTTTGACCGAATATCGAACTCGGTGGCCCAAACGCGGTGATCCCCTATTGGAACCGTAAGCACGACCTGCGGGCTGTCGAGGTCGTAGACGTCACGTATCGCCAGTCGGCCTGATGGCACGCTGAGGTGATCGAGTTCGAATGAGCGGCAGGCGAGAAGTGGAGTCCAGGGGGCGAAATGAGCCGGGTCGGTGGTCACAGGAGGTCCGCGAAGACCGAGTTCACCTTTTCGTCGCCAATCATCTTCGCGAAATCGATTGCGCTGACCCCACCTTCGCCCTTAAGGAAGGGATCGGCACCTCGCTCCCGGAGCAGTTCAAGGACACCTGCATTTGAAGCTGTGGTGCTGCCCGCCGCGATGGTGATGGGTGTTTCTCCGCGCCCGTTGATGGCGTTGATGTCGGCACCGGAATCAAGAAGCAGCTTGACTACCTCAGGACTGTCTGTGCGGGCGGCGAAATGCAGTGGGGTCCAGTTCTGATCGTCTGTAGCGTCGACCTCGGCACCGCTTGCAATCAGGTGCTCGGCGTTGGTGAGCTTGTAATCTGCGCTGCGTTTGCGGGCCTCTTCACGTTCGGACGGGTCGGTCAGCTTCCAGTCGTTCGCAGATCCTTCTGGTCCGTCGAGCACCGCGTAATGCAGTGGTGTGCGGCCGGCTTGATCGCGGTCGTTAGGGTTCATCGGCGTGCCCCTCATCGTGGCAACTCGTATCGGTGACTGCGGTTTCCAGGGATGTCCTGAAGCTCGTACAGATTGGGGTTATTCATCTCATCGTTCCATCGTTGGCGCGACCAATTCTCACTCGCAGCCCGTTGCTGCAGACGCCAGAACTCTTCACCGCTCTTGTGCCCGAAGTCGTACCCCGTCTGAACCGGGTACTTAATCCCGTTACCGTCGATGAAGTACTTGCCGTCAGCGGTTTTGGGCAGCCCAAGAACGTCCGACCCGTAAGTCCCGTTGCGATCCACCAGAACTCGCACGGACTTGTCAGCATCAACGATGTAGTACTTACCGTCGGCGGTCTTGCGTGTGGCGTTCTCGACGGTTCGCTTGGTGCCCACCCTCAGATAGGGGCGTGGGTACAGCACGTTCAGGTCCATGGCGACATCGCCGGCAAGTAGCCCGCGCTGCTCGGCAGCAAGCAGTGAAATCTCTGCGCTCGCAAGAGGTGCCAGGCGTGAGGTGGCACCGATGGCCTGCGCTGCGGCTGCCACGGTAGGCATCGTCGACAGCTCGGCGGCGGCGATGAACTCGCGGATCATCAAGGCGACCTTCCGCCCAGCTTCCTCAAGGCGCGCCAAGTCCACAACCTTGGACACAGCCTCGCTGGCACCCACGGTCAAAGGCACTAGGATGGCCGCAGCTACCTCGACTGCTCCGACGGTGGCAGCGAGCATAATTATTTCGTTGCTGATTTTGTTATGGACGTCATCAATGTTCTGCGCGTAGTTCGCGCACGCCATGCCTGCGGCATGGAATGCAGCGACGGTGTCATCGATCCCGTTGCGGGCGTTCTCCAAGTTGCTCATCACGTCCGGAATCTCCGGTGAGACCTGGGAGTTAACCTGGCCCATAGGTCCGTCGCCAGGAGCCTGCCCGTAGCCGGGAGCATCGACCTGGAATGCCATGTCGCTTATCTCGTTGGCCAAGTAGTTCCATGTGTTCGCTGCATTCCGGAGCTTCTCGGAGTCCCCGTTAGGCCACGCCGCGCCCTCGACATGATCCTTGATGGTCTCCCACCAGCTCGGGGCAGCCTTCGCGCCCAGTGAGGCTGGCGCAGTTGGCGTTTGCATCGGTGTTCTGTTCTGCGGCGAGGGTTTCCAGCCGGGCGGGAAGAAGTGCCGATACTTCTCTGGTATCGAGTCAAGCGTCATCGGCGGCGTGTCGGCAGCCCCGTGATTGTGTGCCGTCGCGTCGAGGAGATCGGCGGCCTTCAGGATGGCGTTGACCGTCATAGCCCCCAGCCCGAACGCCTCCTTAGCGAGTGCGTCGTACTCCTTGGCGAACTTCTGCCCCGCAGAGTCCGTTCCGGCCATGCCGCCTGAGTTCGCGAGTTGTTCTGCGGCGCTTGTGACCTTCCCCTTGATCAGGCCGCCCATGTTCCCGAACTTCCAGGCAGCGTCCTTGACCGCAGCGCCGTCGAAGATGATCGTCACGCCGAAGGCCACATCTTCCGGTTGTGCTCAATGGCCTGGTTGTACTGGAAGTGCGACGCGCGGGCACTGTCTTCCAGCTCTTCCTGGACCTTGCGCATCTGCGCGAAACCTTCCAGCCATTCCTGGTGATATGCGGCCTGGGCTGCCGCGTCGGCACCAGTCCAAACGGTATGCAGATCACGGATTCGCGCGTCTACCTCGCTGGTGCACTTCTCGGCAACACGGTCGAACGCCGCCAACTTGTCCGCGAAGCTCTCCAATGCTTCGAGGTCCACGCGGTAGCGGTGGCCTTCAGCTTCCATCACAGCCCCACCGATGAGATGTTCCCGCTGTTATTGGCCTCCAGATCGGTGTAGGTGTAGGCGTGCTGGGCCAGCAGCTTGGCGCTTCCGTCGAGCGCGTCGATGACCTTCGTGGCACCTTCGGCCCACTCATCCCACTCGGGACGAAAGGCACTGGAAGCGCGACCCTCCCAGGTACTGGTGAGGTCTTCCCACACCTGAGATAACCGTTCGAGCTCGTTCTTCAGATGGGTCGCGGCATCCGCGGCAAGATCCGATGCGGCCAGCATCTCACTGGTCTGCGTACTGAAAGACCCCGTCATCCGATAGCTCCCTCCCAGATGAATCCTTAGCTGATCGTCACCCTAAAGCCTGATGGCGACCGTTTCAACACCTTCTCAGCTACCGCACCCCGATTAAACACAAACTATCCATTCACCAACGGCACCCTCACCGCCGTCAGTTAGCCTCCGCGACTGGAACCCAACAGGGTCTGCTGCACAGATAGGTCAGGTCATCAATGTAAGCCATCCATGCAGCAGACCCGACTTCACCATAAAAGTCTCGTCGATCACGCCATCCGCGAGCCAACACGCAAAACGACCACCACCGCGCTCGGCTGCCGCTGTTTGTCTGTTACCAGCACTAGAATCCGACTATCACGAGAGGAGATCATCCATGGCGCGTCCGCCCCATTGGCGCTGCATGGTCGACGCTGCGCGTGACGAGGCATGTGTAGCCGTTCGCATGTATAACGACCCATCGGAGCGTCGCTCGTTCGAGGCTTTCATCATCCATATGCACCTCGCCTGGCTGTATCTGCTGCACGCCGAGTTCGAGCGAGACGGTGTAGATGTTCGCTATCGCATCGGGAAAACAAGACGACTTGAAAAAGTAGATGGCGAGCCTAAGAAGTGGGAGCTTGCCAAGTGTGTCAAGGAACGCTGGCCAGACATCTCTGATCCGACGCGCGCTAATGTCGAGTTCTTTATCAGTCTCCGTAATAAAATCGAGCACAGATATACGAGGCAACAAGAAGGATTGACTCTGGCGGTCGGCGGACGCTCCCAAGCCCTACTACTTAACTTCGAGCAAGAGCTGGTTAGTCAGTTTGGAGCAGAACATTCCCTAGCTGCGGTACTGCGATTTCCCGTATTTATCGGCACATTCACTACAGAGGGCGTACGCACTCTCACCCGACTTCACAAAGCGCTGCCGAAGTCACTGCAACAGTTCATCGCCGACAGTGTTGTCAATCTACCTGACTCAACACGCTACGACTCACGTTATGACTTCAAGCTTCGAGTTGTTCTTGAACTCGCAAAAGGCGATTCCGATGCTATCGGCATGACTTTCACACGCGAGAGCGATATGAATGATGATCAGAAAAAAGCGATCGAATCGATGGGGAACAGCGGCCTCGTTATTGTTCGTGAACAGCAGCGCGGAATCGGGAACCTGGGCTTGCTTAAGCCACATCAAGTAGTGGAGCGCGTGGCCGCTAAGATTCCGTTTGATTTTAATATGGACGATTTTGTTCAGGCATGGAGACGCCACGACATACGCCCACCATCTAAATCGGATCATCCCGAACGCACAAAAGAGGATTTCTGTCGGTACGATCAACCACACAAAGACTATGTGTATAGTGAAAAATGGGTCAAGCGATTGATCGATAAATTGCAGACGGAGAACGGTTTTCTCAATTTTATCGGTAAGCCGGCTCGTCATAAAATTTCCCCTAGCACGAAAGCATCGTGAGGAGTCCCCTGAAGTGACCGATGAGCAGACCCAGGCCCACAAGGTACTCACTACTGAGCTCGGTACTCTCTACAAGGGCGACTGCCTCGACCTTATGCGGACGCTAGATGACGGTAGCATCGATCTTATTTTTGCCGACCCACCATTTAATCTTGGTAAGCTGTATGGCAAGCACTACGACGACAGCATCGCCGAAGCAAAGTACCTTGCATGGAGTGAGGCCTGGATAAAAGAGGGTGCCCGCCTCCTAAGTAAGGGAGGCGCGTTCTTTCTTTATAACATCCCAAAATGGAATCTGCACAACGGTGCCTACATGCGGCAACTTGGCCTTGACTTCCGTCATTGGATAACTATAGACATCAAGTTCGGACTTCCTATTAGCGGCAAGCTTTATCCTAGCCACTACAGTCTTCTATATTTCACAAACGGCAAGCCGCGCTCGTTCACACGACCTCGCGTACCCATTCAGGTGTGCCGCCACTGTGGCGGCGATGTCAAGGACTACGGCGGTCATCGAAATAAGCTCCACCCAGAAGGTCTTAATCTTACCGACGTATGGTCAGATATTCCGCCAGTCCGCCATCAGCGAACCAAAAACCGGCCAGCCAATGAGCTGAGCGAGAAGCTGCTAGAACGAGTACTGGAGATTGCATCTGAACCTGGCGATACGGTCTTCGACCCATTTGGTGGCGCAGGAACAACCTATGCTGTCGCCGAGAGACTGCATAGGCATTGGATTGGGATCGAGCTTGGAGATGTTGACCCGATCATTAACCGAGTAACAGGACTTGGCAATCAGCCAATATTGCCAGGTTTGGGCGATTCTGCTAAAAAACGACGAGGATCGTCCTAGCGAGCTGCGCGTCCGTCTGTACCTTTGGGAATCCTTGGAACATCCAATGATTCAGCATCGTGTTCAACAGCAATGATACCGAAGTATGCCGTTGAGGCCAATTGGTCCCACGTTCGCCACAAATCGTAATAAGGGAGCAGTTCACGCTTATTGCCCACCCGGTCCGTCAAATAAGTCGCCAGTGGCACGGTCGGTACAATCAGCGCGCCGCCTGAGATGTAGCCCTTCTTGATCCCGAGGCCAATGCGGTTGATCGCGCGGTGGCTCGATGAGATATTGCCTGTCTCCCACTCAACGACGAACGGCTTAAGTTCGTCGTCTTCGAAGTCATAGTGACAGTCGAATGCACCCGGACGGGAACCCTTCGCGTCGTCGTCATCGCTCCGCGGAGGCTTCTTTTCCAAAGTCCAACCCAATTCAACGAGCTTGTCCGTAAACCCCTTTTTGATCGGCTTCACCCCATTACCCATGTTGGTCTTCTTGCCAGACTCTGGGTAGATCGTGAATTTCGTTGAACCAGCAGGGTGAACCGTGGCAGCGACGGCCTTCCTGATATGCCTGGCAACCTTCCCGAACGGCGCAGTCACCGTGTAGATGCCAACTTCAGCCACCTGGTCAACGAGATGCTCCCATGATTCGATCCACATACAACGGAGTCTAGGTAGGCCTCCTGACACTTTCTGGCAAGCTCACCGATCTGTTGCCCACGTCATCTGATATCGGCAGCCCCTTCACCAACTCCCCCGGATCAACCCCAAGCCCTCGGGCGATCTTCACGATGTTGTTTAGGGTGATGTTGCGCCGTCCGCGCTCTACCTGGCCGAGATAGGTCCAGTGCAGGCCAATCACTTCGGCAGCTTTCTCCTGGCTCAACCCGAGCTCGCGACGCCGCGCCACCACGCGACGACCGAACTCTTGGGTGGCGGGTGAGACGGGCGATTGGGACGGGGCGGGCATACCCCAACCCCATAGGTAGCAACACTATCAATCCAGAGACAATAAATCCCAATCCCTTGAATCCTGATAGATTTCCTCGTACCGTGGACCAGACGGGCAAAACGGCCCGGACCAGGAACAATGGGACAAAGGAGGTGGCATATGAGCGGCGGAGGCGGTTTCGTTAGTGGTGGCGGCGGGTAACTCCCGCTAGCACCAGATCCATGGTTGGCAGCACCCCGAGACGTCCACCGTTTCGGGGTGTTTGTCATGGAAGTGTCACTACACCTGGCCGAACCCGCCGCATACGTGAATATCTGAATTATGTTGCAGTGCAAGCCAATTACACTGATTCGTCGAGCTAGCTTGGGCGCCGACCTGCTACAATAGGTCGTAGCATATGCGTCATCCGCTCGACCGACTCCATGATCTCAAACTCGCCCTGATCGCCGTCAGTGTCAGTTTTGCTGGCTTCATTTTGATGGTGCTCGCCAAATGGCTAAACACCCAACCCGGTTTGTCGGCCCTCTCGTGGCTGCCATGGAGTGAAATCGGCGGCACACTCTTTACCGCAGGCATTTTGGGTATCGGGGTGGACTATCTACTGCGCCGCGACGATGAAGAACGCGCCGAGCAGCGCCTACAGCGAGTCCTGACTAGCCAAGCACCCGCCATGCGGCGAGCGGTCATCAACGGATTCGCTTTCGAAGCAGAAGACTTAGCAGCAGTCGCCACACCCGAGACCCTGGATCGCATTATTCGTAACAGCCTCGCACTGCGCCTCGGCGATGCCGAGTTCGCCGCCGAAACCTACGACGACGTACGCGACCGGGCCATCGCCTCCACCGAACGCTGGCACGATGCCACCATCGCGATCTCCCTCACCACAGCAAGCGGCAAGAACAGGGCCGAGAACAAGAACAACAACGGCAATGCCTCTGATTGCGACTACATAGCGACCATCCGCTGGGACTACACCACCGTGCCACAACACAGCACCCGGCGCTTCGCCGTCGTCTCCGACCGCGCCGAATACCGCGACCTGATGGCCGACCCCGACGGACAATCCATCTGGTTCTTCCGACCCGAAGGCCACATCGACGCCGGCTCCCCCGAAGCCTTCGAACTCGTCCAATTCAGCGTCAACGGCGAACCGAAACCCATCCGACGCAGCAGCCGCAAACACGGCCAAACGTATATCGCTGCCATTGGTGAAGAACACCTCTCAGCAGGCAAACCCATGCAGGTCAGCTACACCTACCGCGTCCTGCTCAACCGGGACGGACACCTACTGCACCTGGACATGGAAGCAGCCACCAGAAACATCACCATCGACCTGGACTACAGCCAAACAGACATCGACTACATCAACGTCCTGGACTTCTTCGTCTCCAGCCACAAAACCCGCATCCAACACATGCCCCCGACTGTCCCCGAACGATCCATCTCGGTCGCGCATACAGGCTGGGTCAGCCAACGCAGCGGCGTGGCTTTTGTGTGGGCGAACAACAATGAGGAATCAGCGACCGGCCAGGCGAAATAGGCCGGCCGCAGCGTACTCAGCCGCCGCTAGAACGAACCTCCGACGACGGACGCATCTGTGCTGCCTTCCCCGCCACCCTCATTGATTATTCCGCTGTCGCGGTACTCCTTGAGGTACTCTGCATGCCACCGCGGCCAGTCCAGGTACGCCGCACCCGCATCCACCCGATAACGCCGGTACTGCCCGCGTGCAGTACGCAACGACCGCCGCGACTCACGCGCAGCCCGCCTAGCCGCACGCCTCGCAGCCGACTCCTGCGCTTTTGTCAGAGAAACCGCCGGATCACGAAAAATCTCTCGGTTGCTGAACACAGAGTGAAGTATATGTCTGCACACCTAAAAGCACCCACCAAGCAAAACAACAGCATTGCCAAACAGGTCGGTGCCTCCACGAGAGCACCCAGCCGCGCTCATCACAGCCAGCGAACTGGGAACCGGCATCAGATCGCCAGCAGCAAGGCGACCCGCACCGAGAGCACACCTGAGTCAGTCCCTGAACGTGCGGTACGGGCCTCCTTCGAGGGCTAGGCATCTCCACGGAGCGGGGTGGGGTTTGTGTGGGTGAGTGGGATCACCTCAATCACCCACCTGGCAACTCTCACCAATAGCCAACTATATTATATCTTATAAATGCCGCAAACCTCAAAGCCGAGGATCGGATTACATCAGTATGTATTGAAAGTGCATTAGCGCCTTCAATACATACTGCCGGTACCGGGACTGCCGCCTGCCCGACTATTCCAAGTATAAGAAGAACTCCCATTGCAATATTGACGAAAACAATTCCGATTCCGACTGGAGATAGTCGTGCTTTGTAGCATGCCCTGTATTTAGTTGGATCAGCATTAGTCACTGCCAATACAGTGCCGATCGCAACGGCTGCAACCAACACAAGCCAGAAGTATAAAGCTTGCGAAGATATGCGGGTGATCGTAAGCAACAAAGGGGCAATGAGCGCCGGTAATGACACAATCGCAGTGACAGCGTCCTTCTCTAAAGAATACATATTCCGGATACCAAGGGTACTAAGACCTTCAATGTCTAGGTCGTTGACCGTGGTTCCAGCTAAAATCTCCCCACCCTTTTTACCGTCATCTCTTAGAATATCGTATTGACCCAGTTTTCTATTCAGGATATTATCTATATCTCGGTCGGTATGGCCAGCCAAAATTGCTCCAAGCCATGCGCTCACAAACTGTATTATCGCCGAACCGAAGAAAGGCGCCGCGAGTGACCAATGCACGGCACTACACTCTATTGTTCACTAAGCAAGCAAAGCTGGATGGTATGTATTTACCGGAGGCACAAGGTGCGAATCCGTCAAAACTATATTGATAGGTGGTATTTACCGCATGGGTCGAATAAGAACAGTGAGGCCCGGAATGCCGAAGAGGGAAACGGACTGGTTTTCTGACTCCATCGAGAATCTCTTGGATAGAGAAGGTGGCATATTCAATCTTAAGTTTACCGCTTGGGCAATTAATGACTAATGATCCATTCGAATCTGAAGCGTTATAGACACCAATTTGAACGCTTCGCAGCGACTTAACGTGCACTAGCACCACTTGCTCCACTTGATCCACGACAGGCTTGTAACTTATATCTAAACGAGTCTCAAGTGGTTCCGGCTTGCTGAAGAACTTCCCAACCATAGATCATGCCTCTCACTCGCTGGTTCCCGATTGTCCTCTAGTACGATATGAAACTAATTCGAGCGCATTCTTTCCGATTGCTGAAGAAGCCGAGCTTTCAACTACTTTTCTTAGCGTATCAGTATCAAGAGCATCGGTAATAAGAGCGATTTCGCCCAGGCTCGTATTGGTGGATTCACTAGAAACCGTCTTCCTTGACCAGAAGAATAATCTATCAGGAACCCTAAGCGTTACCGACTCCACAGCGTCACTATGGGTATCTATAAATCTCGGAAGTTCGCTGAATTCGATTCGGTCTACGAACTTATCGTCAGATAGACACGCCTCAATTGTTGCCTTGTCGGACTCGACTACCGACTCGAAAACTCCCAGCAGCATCTTTAGTCCACTTTCGTTGCAGGTCCATGCGGCTGAAACAAAACGGTCTTCGAAATGACTAGCGTAGTACTCTCCGTTGCCGCCCGTAGCTAAGTAATCAACGGAAGCTTCATCTTGAATAAGGTTGAGTTCGTTCATTAGAAAACCTCTTGACACAATCCTTGACGCACTACGGCACACGAATTAAATCGTGCTGCTATCGTCAAACGAAGCACCTGCAAGTTGAAACAAGTAATTTTTGACTTCAATATAAAATCCTCCAAATTCAGTATAGCGCGATATGTTTTCCTGTAAAGACTTTGTATGTTTAGTATTTACATTATCGGCGCATGACAAATCATAACTTCTGATTTGAGCTATCGCACGACAGAAAATCACTCACCCCACCACAATCCCCACCACCAATCCCAGCGGATAGCTACCGGGAAAATATTCCCATCCCTGCGCGTCTACCATTTTCCAATGCACTTGTGAGGCTCCTTCGAGTGGTTGTGCCCTCATGGGCACGGTGATGTTTACTTCTTCCCCTGGCTTGGTGTCGGGTATGGGGACTTTGGGCGGTGAGGTGGGTATGCCGTGTCCGGTGGGAGCCCCACGCCGAGCCAGCCAGCGTCCTTTCCAGAGCACGGTGCCGCTGTTGCGGATACGCCAAACCTTCTCGAACTGCTGGTACGGAGCCATCAGGCTGCCATCAGGAATGGTGATGTCGGCAACGAAAGTGGAGGCATCCCCAGGAATGGGATAGTTCGGCTGTTGGCTGCGTGGGAATCGTTGTGGTGCCCGGCTTTCGGTGACGAGCGCTTCATACAGCCCCCAGGCCTGGCCATTGCCCTCAAACTGCTCTTCGTAGAAACCCACGATCTTGCCGCTGGGCCGATCCCGGCCCAGTTCGATGTTGCTCAGATGGCCCTTGCTGACACCAATCTGCGCTGCCGTGGCGGTCATGGAAACCCCCGCCACTTTGCGCAGGTAGCGCAGCTGTTGGCCCAGTGCCTGGATCGCTGCATCTTGCCTCCCCATGAACTTTGAGCCTTGCACCTCGAAATGTTTGGAGCGGGCCAAACACAAAAATTCATCCGTAGCGTCCCCTTCACCAGCACATTTCCGGGCTGGAAACCGAGCGGCCACTAAGACGACCGCTCATTACCGCAGAAGGAGATACCCGCTATGTCGAATCTGGAAATGTTCCACCCGCAGTCCGGCCAAGGGGCAGGACTGCTGCCATCTGTGGCCTCGCTTCTGCCGTCCTCGCCCTTCGACCGCTTCGGCACCAAGCTGCACCGGCAGGCATCCCGTGAAGTGGCACTGATTGAAGCCAATCTGGCTGTCCGTCAAACGGCGGTGGATGCGGCCGGCGAGCTGCAGCGCGCCAAGCTCGGGACGATTGCGTCCACAGGTGGGTATGCCATGCAGCAGGCGGCCATTGTCGGCCAGATGCAGCAGCAATTGGCGTTGGCCTGCCCGGCATCCTCCGGAGACCTGGATGTCCTCAAGACCCTCACCGTGATGAGCATGGGTCAGGTGGTGGTCGATACCGCCAGCAAGGTCAACCGGCTGTGAGCCAACACTTTTTGGTGACACTGCTGGTGGTGGTGTCGCTGGCGGCGATCGGGTTGTTCGGGCTGGCCATGGTGCTGGCGTGGCGGGACAGACAAACCGCCCGCCAGCACGCACTGAAACAACACCGACGACTCGCCGCGCTTCGGGCGTATCACCGCACTGCTGAGCGGCGAATCGATCAGATCAGCATGGCGGCAATGCAGCACATGCTGACCGTGGCCCAGAAGGGTGATCCGCAATGACGCCGATCACCTCCTGGGCAGACAAGCTCGTCAGCGCGTGTGTCGGCATTCTGTTCGGTGCATTCGCGTTGTACTGCGCGGTGCAGTTGATTGCGTCGATTTGGGTGTGGCTGGTGGCGATTGTGGGCACTGGCGGGCTCGTTGCCGTGGCCGTCGTTGTGTTCCGGACAACACAAAATCGGTGGTGAAAAAACAACCCCTGACCTCTATAAACAGTAGTCCGGTCGGTGTTGTAGAAATTGCAAACCCTCTTGTTTGTTTAATTGATTCAACAGACAATTGGCCGTCGGCGCTGAAGTAATTCACGGCGCTATTCAAATTATCTAAAAATGTGTCCATTAATTCCGAAAGGAGGACAGCTATGTCTAAAACAGGACGAACTAATCATCGCCGCGGTACGCGTGGCACCCCTAAACCCGAGCGGCAGATCACGGTCCGCAGTGTGCGCCGTGACCCGCCCGATCTGCGCAAGCTGTCTCGTGCGGTGATCGCCATGGCGCTCCGCGAAGCCGAAGCCGCCGCTGAAGCCAAGGAAGCCATCACCGGGGCCATCGCGTCGGCCCCACCGCCAGGGCCACTGCCGATCACCGATACGACATCGGGATCGGCAGCGCCGGAGGACAGCGAATGAGTGCCCCACATGTTTCAGGTATTCATGCACTGTCCGCCGGGTCGCTGATCTGGCAGCACGTGTTCTGGCCGCACCCCTTGCGGGAATCGGCGGCGTTGGGGCTGGTGCGGCATTTCGCCGCCCAGGCCCACGCCCCGCAACTGATCCTGGAGGCCCGAGCCGATGTCACCGGCATCGAATACCTGGTCGGCAGCCAGGTGCGGCACGCGGCCGCAGTGCGTCGGACCATCGAGCAGCTAGTCGACGGCTCGATCGTGACCGCGATTGATAGCACCGACGGTGACGACCGCCAACGGGTTACGACCGCGCGGAGACTGCAGCTCAGCACCAACACCCGCGAGCTATCGCCATCTGATCCGGTGGCCTCGACCCGCTCCGTTTTGCATGCCCTGACGGCGGTCGGCAAGGGCGAGCGCCTGACCCTGCAAGTCGTGCTTGGTCCACGTCAGCACCCGAAAACCGTTCCCGCCGAACCCAAACGGGATAACCAGCCCATGGTGTCCAAGCTGCTGCACGGCGTCCTGCCCGACACCGGGCCGGGTGCGCGGCAGGAGCTCATGCGCAAGCTCGGCCAACACGCCTTCACCGCCACCGTCCGCCTCGGCGTCACAGCCCCGACCGCCGAGCGACGCAAAAGCTTGCTGCTCGGGCTGGCCGCGGCCATCGCGACCGCTGAGGCCCCCGGCATACGGGTGAAGCTGCGCCCGGAGAAGCCCGACCGGATGAACACACCGAGGGCGTCGTGGTCGGTATTCACCCCATCGCAGCGATTAACCGTGACCGAGATCGCCCGGCTCTCGGGGTGGCCGATCAGCGACCACGACGACCGCCTCCCCGGACAACCACCAGTGCATCCCCGGGCTATGCGGCCGACGAAGGCCGTGGGGTCCGGTGAGCGGGTCATCGCCACCGCCAACGCCCCTGGTAGCAGCGGCTCGATCGGCTACAACGTCACTGACGCCCTGCGACACACCTGGGCCATCGGCCCCAGCGGCACTGGAAAATCGACCCTGCTGCTGAACCTGATCGTTGAAGACCTCGAAAATAATCGTCCAGTCGTGGTCGTCGAACCCAAGGATTTGATCACCGATCTGCTGGCTCGCATCCCCAAGCACCGCCGAGACGACATCGTGCTGCTCGATCCGTGTGATCCGTCCGCAGTGGTCGGCGTCAACCCGCTGGCACGCCCAGACGGTGATACCCGCTCCCCCGAACTGGTCGCCGACGCCCTGTTCGGCACCTTCCAAGCCCTCTACGGGGATGGGCTCGGTCCACGCTCAGCGGACATTCTGCGTAACTGCCTGCAGGTGCTAGCCCGGCGCGACGATGCCTCGCTGGTGATGGTGCCGCTGCTGCTGACCAACCCGGCCTTTCGTCGCCGTCTTACTCAAGGTGTCATGCAATCCGACCCGTTCGCGGCTGGCCCGTTTTGGGAATGGTTCAACAGCCTGTCCCCGGAAGCCGTCGCCACCGTCACCGCACCACTATCGAACAAGCTGCGGCCCCTGCTGACCCGCCAGCTACGGGCCGTGCTGGCCCAACAATCTCCCCGCTTCGACATCCGCCAAGTACTTACCGAAAACAAGGTGCTCCTGGCGCCGCTGCAACCCGGCGTCCTCGGCAAAGAATCCGCGCAGCTCGTCGGCGCGCTGCTAGTGGCCGAGCTGTGGCAAGCCATCCGCGAACGCGCCGCCCTGCCAGAGCACGCCCGCACCCCGGTCATGGTGTACATCGACGAATGTCAGGAATACCTGCGACTGCCCACCGACCTCAGTGAAGCCCTCGCACAGGCCAGGTCACTTGGTGCCGGGTTCCATCTCGCTCATCAGTATCAGAAGCAGCTACCAGCGGCCATGCTCGATGCCTTCAAAAGCAACGCCCGCTCCCGCATCGCGTTTCAACTCAGCGCTAACGACGCCAAAGATATGGCCGCAGGCCAAACTGTCCTGACCCCTGAAGATTTCCACGCTCTGCCAGCCCACCACATCTACGCCACCCTCATCCGCGACAACAGCGTGCAGCCGTGGGCCTCGGGCACCACCTTGCCGCCACCACCAAAAACCAGTAGCCCCGCCGACATCCGTGAGCGCAGCCGCAGCCGCTACGGCCACCCCGTCGCCGAGATCGAAGCCGGATTGACTGCCCTCATCGAGGGAGCTGCCACCGCAGATGACAGCACCAGTATCGGTGCCCCACGAACCCGAAGGAGGCAGCCATGACCGGTCGTCACCACGCCTCCGAAGGTGAACAGGGCCACCCGATCGCGTACCCGATCGCCAAAAGCCAGAAAGACACATCATCCCTGGTAAATGGCCAAAATCGGCAATTAGGGTTGACGAATAATGGTGCCCATACGGGCACCATACAACCGCAAACCACCTCGCCGCGACGACGCACAACCAGCACTGATTTGGAGAAGATCCGCCAACGTCTGAGCGACCGCGACACCGCCATCCTGCGCTCGATCTCTGAGCACCGGTTCTTGACCACCCGGCAGATCGAAGCACTCCATTTCGCCGACAACGCCGTGATATCTGCTCCGCGCATCGCTCGCCGAGTGCTGGCGCGACTACGCGATCTGCGACTCCTCGGCACCCTCGACCGCCGCGTCGGCGGCATCGACGCCGGATCGCAAGGACTGGTCTATTACATCGATGTCGTGGGCGACCGACTCCTTCACGACCGTTCCGGTCGGTTGTCGCACCGTCCTCACGAACCCTCTGAAAGATTTGTCCGCCACACGCTCGCCATCGCCGACACCCACAGTGCGCTCATCACCGCCAACCGCTACGGCGACATCGAATTGACCGATAGCGCCGTCGAACCCGCCACTTGGCGCAGATTCACCGGCCTCGGCGGCGCTCGCCGCATCCTCAAACCCGACCTGTACGCCGAAACTGCGACCGCTGACGGCGACGACCTGGTGCATGCCTGGTTCCTGGAAGTCGATCTCGGCACCGAGAGCATCCCAACACTGCTCAGCAAATGCCGCGACTACGAGGAATACCGCCGCTCCGGCATCGAACAAGACCGCCACGGCTCGTTCCCGCAAGTGATCTGGCAGCTGACGCACCGCGACCCGGCAAAATCCCAGCGCCGTCGCCACGCGCTAACTGAGGCCATCGCCGCCGACCCCACGCTGCCGAGCTCACTGTTTCGGATCGTTGCCCCCGCCGCGCTGCTATCCCTCATTCAGGCCGGAGGCGCGCAATGAGTGCCCCGAAAGCCTTGCCACGTAACCGGATACTCGTCGGGGATGCTCTCGATCGGCTGCGCACGCTGCCGGATGCCTCGATCGACTGCGTTGTCACCAGCCCGCCGTATTTCCGGCTGCGCGACTACCAGGCAGACGGACAGCTCGGTCTAGAAGGGCATGTCGAGGGGTGGGTCGAACAGCTCGCGGCCATCAGCGCCGAAGTCCAACGGGCACTCGTCCCAACCGGCACCTACTGGCTCAATCTCGGCGACACCTACGCCACCCACCACCGCGAAGGTGCGGCGCGTAAAAGCCTGCTGATGGCCCCCGAACGCCTCGCCCTGCGCCTGCAGCAGTCCGGCTGGATCATCCGCAACAAAATCGTCTGGGCCAAACCCAACCCCGTCCCCTCCAGCATCACCGACCGGCTCACCTGCACCTACGAAGTCATCTACGTCCTAGCCAAACAACCGGCGTACCACTTCGACCTCGACGCCATCCGCCAACCACACCGCAGCGCTGCTACCGGCAGTGGCAAGAAAAAAGCGCAGGCCAGCACACAGCTCGAAACATGGCGCGGCCCCAACGGTATGACCGCCACTGGCCTTACCGCGCTCAAAGCCCAAGGCATCGTGGGGCATCCGCTCGGCAAGAACCCCGGCGATGTCTGGACGATCACGAATGGTGGTTACCGTGGCTATCGCGGCACGCACCACGCCACGTTCCCGGTCACGTTGGCGCAGCGCATGATCGCCGCCGGCTGCCCCGAAGCCCGCTGCCGCACCTGTCGGCTGCCGTGGAAACGCCGCCTCATCCGTGCCCTCAGTGGTGTCGCCACCCGAGCTGCACTCGCCCCAAGCTGCACCTGTCCGGCTGAACATGAACCGGGGATCGTGCTCGATCCATTCATGGGCAGCGGCACGTCCGCCGTTGCCGCTCAACAGCTTGAGCGGGATTGGCTCGGTATCGAACTCAATCCCGATTTCGCCGCCCTCGCCAATACCCGTATCACCGAATCTAGAAGCCACCCACCGAACACAACACGGGACAGGGCCGCCGCATGAGCGGCCCTCACCTCGGCAACGGGCCTCGTCGGTGTCCTGCGGCTGTTCCCGCGATGACATTCCGTCATCGCCAGCCGCTCGCACCGAGGAGGTACGACATGTCCACACCCCACACCGAAGAGATGACCCGAGGCGTCAAAACCCTGGGCGTCAAGCTCCAACCGGATGTCCACGCCCAGTTGAGTTTCATCGCTCAACTGCGCGAGGGCACGATCACCGATGAGATCCAGATCGCTATCGCCGCACACATCGCGGCCGCGAAAACCGATCCGGAACTGGCCAGCAGAGCAGCTCAGGCCCGCGCCGACATCGAGCGCGAAGCCGCCGCCCGCCAGCAGGCCATCGCCACCCTGTTCAACAGTGCCGAGCCCACCACCACGACCGGTGCGGGGCCACGGCCACGGCGAACCGTGAAGGGAGGCGACGGCCCATTGGACACCTGACCGGTGCCCCGGTAGGGCAGATGTGTCCGTGACCCCCTCACGGAGCGAGGGTCGGCGGGAAGCAGATCGAGTGCCACGGCACTCTCTGCTTCCCGACCGACCCCGCACAACCCAAGAGAAAACAAGAAACCATCACTAAGAACGAAGGAAAGGAGGTGAGTATGCATGAAAAACACTCGCCCACAACACAACCCAACAACACCCCGGACAACGACCCCGAAAACAGCGAGCACCCCGGCCCAGAAGGCACCCCGGCACTCGCACCAAAGATCTATGTCGCCAGCCTGGCCGACTACAACAACGGCACGCTCCACGGCAGGTGGATCGACGCTGCCCGCGACGCTGACGCCGTCCACGCCGACATCACCGCCATGCTGGCCCAGTCTCGTGAGCCGGGAGCCGAAGAATTCGCCATCCACGACTACGACGACTTCGGCACCTGCCGCATCCACGAGTTCGACTCCATCGAACTGGTCTCCCGCATCGCCCGCGGCATCACCGAGCACGGCGCGGCCTTCGCCGCCTGGGCCGAGGTCCACGAAAACGACCCCGACCGCCTCGATGACTTCCAGGACGCTTACCTGGGCCATCACGACTCTGTCGAGGCCTTCGCCGAGCAGATGGCCGATGACCTCGGCTACCCCGACGAACTGGCCAAGCTGCCCGAGACGCTGCAGCCCTACGTCCATTTCAACAGCGCCGCTCTGGCACGAGACATGGAACTGGCCAGCGATATCTATGCGGCACCGAACCCCAGCGGCGGAGTCTGGATATTCGATGGCCGTCTATAACACACTGTTCCCGATAAAAAGAATGACGAGAAGCCGGAAGAGCAGCCCAAGCAGGCTCCAAAAGGCAATAGGGCATTATTATTGCCGCGATTTAAATAATGTTGTGGAATTGTACAATTCAGTTGGCAATTGCAGACAATTTGTTGTACAATATTATGCACAACGGGAGATTATTTGCATGACACCAACGCAAACGGCGAATCTCGCACAATTACTGCGAGAAAAACGCGCCGAAACTGGTCTCGGTATTCCTGGCATCGCCACGCGCGCACATGTCGACAGGGGCACACTGTGGCGTCTTGAACGCGGCATGGTCTCCCACCCAAGAGCCGAAATTCTGCTCGCCCTGGCAAGCGCCCTGAACATTCCCCCGACAGATCTGTTCATCACCATCGGCTGGCTCCCCGCCGACCAGCTCCAGCTGCCAACCCTGCGAACTTACCTGCGCACCGCGTACCCGCAGCTACCCAACCAGGTGATCCAGAAAATGAAAGAACTGCTGGACGAAGGCCTCCGACCGGAGGACCCGAGCATCACCGACAACTACCAAGCACCAACAGCACCCACTGCGGAAGATTTGGAGTGGCTATGAACAGCCAGCCAAGAATCGACTATCACCAAGCAGCAGGGGCGAGCAAGCCACGTGCGCGTGCCTCAATGCGGTGGCCTAAGGGTGGCTATGCGGCGAGAACAGTCGGCTCTTGGGGGTCGTATGTCCGTGGAATGATCCGCACAGATACGCCACGCTTTGACGCATATGCCAGCGCCGCATACAACACAAAAGGCTCTTTATCGAAGGACGATAGCGATAACAACACAAAATCCGCTGTATTTGGATCGAACTCATCGACCATCTTCAGCCAGTTAGCCGCATTACGGCTTGCAAGAAAATCACGAAATACCGCGTCGTCATCGTCGTCAACAACATCCACGAGCTGGTCTTCACTAAAACTTTTCATATCTTTCTATTTATATGACATCAATGAATACATTGCAAGCATATATAAAAATGGTAGCGAGAATAGCGGGAGTCGACCATGAAGCCGCCGACCTCTCAATTGGAACCCGCTATCGAAGCTGCGCTGCGGTATCTCGGTGCGCTTGCCGTTGCCGCAGCAGATGGCACGCCGGTGCCCGCAGATCCAAATCTGGTGTCTGCGGCTGCTGCTCCCAGCAGTGCGCTCCTGACCGTCACAGAAGCCTGCACATACCTTCGCGTTAGCCGCTGGAAGGTGTACGAGCTGATTCGCACCAACGCGTTACCAACGGTGACCATCGGTCGCCGCCGGCTGATCCCCGTTAGTGCTGTTCACCGCTATGTCACAAGGCAACTGACAACCAACACAAGCCGTCTCGCTGGAGTTGCCCGATGACGCGGCGCACCAACGGTGAAGGCAGCATCTATCGCCGCAAAGACGGCCGCTATGAAGCCGCCGCCTACCTGCTCACCAGCAGCGGACGACGAAAACGCATCCGTGTCTACAGCACCACTCGGGCCGAGGCACACACCAAACTGGTTGCCGCCCTGCATAAAGCAGAAAGTGGCATCCCTGTGCCCGAGACATCATGGACGGTTGGCAATTACCTGACGTACTGGCTCACCGAGGTCGCACCCACCACCCGCCGACCCAGAACCATTGAACTGTATGCGTCGATCATCCGACGTCTTTTGCTGCCTCAGCTTGGCACCATCGGACTGTCCCGGCTCAGCGTCACCCACCTCCAGCAATACCTTAATTCGCTACTGGCTGAAGGCCATTCAGTACGCTCCGTGCAACAGACACGCACGGTGCTCAGCGCCGCCCTCACCAGAGCCCAACGCGAAGAACTGGTCAGCCGCAACGTCGCACGCCTCATCGAGCTACCCACCTGGCAGCGTAAAACCATCACCCCGTGGACTGCTGCCGAAGCCACCCGTTTTCTCAGCGCCACTGAAAAACATTCGCTGTATCCGGCCTTCCTGCTGCTAGTCATCTACGGGCTGCGGCGAGGCGAAGTCCTCGGCCTGCGCTGGAGCGACATCGACTGGGATGCCAATCGCATCCACATTCGTGAGCAACTCCAACAAATCGGCGATTCGCTCCAACTTGGCCCCATCAAAACCCAAGCCGGAGTGCGAACATTGCCGCTGCTGCCGCTCGTCCGGCGCGTGCTGCGCCAACACCTCGCCGAACAAGTCGCCGCAGGATGGGCCAGCGATGAACCCGTCACCGATATGAACGAAGCAGCCACCGCCACCACGCCACTCACCGAATCACTCGATCTGGTAACCCTCAGCAGCACCGGAACACCCATGTGGCCGCGCAACTTTGGCCGCCAGTTTCAAGTAGCCCGCGAGAGCGCCGGGGTGCGACACATCACGCTGCATCACCTGCGCCATACCGCAGCCACGCTACTCAAAAATAGTGGCGTCCCTACGCGAGACGCCCAACTCATCCTGGGCCACGCCCACGTCTCTACCACCCAGCAGCTCTACCAACACGGTGACACTGGCATCCAGGAAGAAGGCCTAAGCCACATCGAAAAACTGCTGCTCGTAGAAGCAACCACAGCACCTGATCGTTCGTTGACGGCAGCCTTTGACAGGCAGCGTTGCCGTCAAAAACAGCCGTCAACGGCCGAAAATGTTGTGTTGAATGCATCATTTCAATCTGGAGGGCCAGCGGGGAATCGAACCCCGGACACCCTGCTTAAGAGGCCGCCCCGCGTCGCTGAACGCGACTCCCTGACCTCCGTTATCGCACAACTACACACACGAACAATCACGTACTTACTCGGCTACGTTGCCGTCAGAAATAGCCGTCAAAACTGCTTGTCATGCGGCTGCACGTGCCATGAGTCTGAGGGGCTGGCAGCATGACCAATGCAATGCCATTGCAAAGCAAAGCCATTGGCTCAGACGATCCGCATCAACGGTTCGCGTCCTTACGCGTCGTACTGCAACTCAAGCCCAACATGATCGGCCACCTGGTGATGCCAACGCTCATGGCGATCAAGCTTCACATTGATTGCGCCAAGCTCGGTTTCAATGACGTCAAGACGGCCTTCAATCGAATCCAACTTGACGTAGATCCCGTCGATTTCCGTTTTGTCAGCTTTTTTCGCCAGCTCCGTCTCAATCGCATCAAAGCGTCGATCCATATAGACGTACAACTTCGCGAATTGTTTGCTGAACTGCTCTTCGGTCATAACTGGCTCTATTTTATATCGAAACAAGTTGCAGTACAAGGATATTCGAAACAAAAAGGGCAACAAAGATATCCGAGCACCCCGTCGAACCAGATTGGAGTCGCACATGACCACTGCCGTCATCTACCTACGTGTCAGCACGAAAGACCAAGCCCAACGAGGCGGTAAAGCAGAGGGATTCTCCATTCCGGCCCAACGTGATGCCTGTGAGCGCAAGGCGGAATCCCTCGGAGCCACCGTCGTACAAGAGTTCGTCGATGCGGGCGAATCCGCCCGCTCGGCGGATCGTCCTGAGCTACAACGGATGCTGGCATACCTCATCTCAAACCCCACCGCCTACGTCGTTGTGCATAAACTCGATCGGCTGGCCCGCAGTCGCGCCGACGATGTGCAGATCACCCTCGCAATTCAAGCCTCGGGCTCGAGATTGGTCAGCGTCACCGAGAACATCGATGCCACCCCCAGTGGGGCACTGCTGCACGGCATCATGTCCAGCATCGCCGAGTTCTACAGCCGCAACCTGGCCAACGAGATAATGAAGGGCACCAAACAGAAGGCCTTGAGCGGTGGCACCCCGACCATCGCCCCCATCGGATACCTCAATGTTCGTGAGACGGTGAACGGGCGCGAAATACGGACTATCCGAACCGATCCCGATCGCGCCCCACATATTCAGTGGGCGTTCGAGCAATATGCCACCGGCAACTGGACCCTACGAACACTTTCCGCCGCGCTTAGCAGCCGCGGCCTGTCGCAACGACCAACACCCAACCGACCCGCCAGAGCGTTGCCCACGAACAAACTGCACAAGGTCCTGCGCAATCGCTACTACCTCGGCTACGTCACCTGGCAGGGCATTGAGTACCCCGGCAATCACGAAGCACTCATCGACGCTGCACTATTCGAACAGGTCCAGCACGTCCTCGCCGCACACAGGCACTCCGGCGAGCGCTCCTACCGCCGAAAACACCACCTCGCCGGCTCATTGCACTGCGCCCGTTGCAACTCGAAACTGATCTACGCCGTATCCACCGGCAGACACGGCGGAAAATACGGCTACTGGTTCTGCATCGGCCGACACACACTCGGCAACGGCTGCGATCTGCCATACCTACCCGAAGAACGTGTCGAGATGGCGGTCATAGGGCTTTGGCACACCACCCAACTACCAACAGTAACCGTTGAGACGATCCGCTACAGTCTTACCGATGACCTCGCCGCCTACAGCGCCGACGCCGACCAAGAACTGACACTGATTGACCGGCGCATCAAAGAAGTCGAGCGAGAACGGCTCAAATGGGCAGACCTGGCGATGGACGGCACGGTACCCCGCGATGTCGCCCGCGATAAACAAGCCGCCCTCGCGATCCAACTCGGCCAGCTCGAACACCAGATGACCTCGTTGACATCAACGAACATCGATCACGCCGAAGTCATCAACACAGCACTCGATCTCCTCGGACGCTGCTCGGACGCATACGAGAACGCTCCCGAGGCGACGCGCCGCGACCTAAACCAGGCGTATTTCGAGCGCATCCTGCTCGACAGCACAGATGGCGAACCGATCATCAAATCCGCCGAACAGACCGAAATCATCGAACTAATTGCCACCGCAGAACGAAAACCAGAATTGACCTACTCAGGAAAGGCTGACCTCGCCTTGACCACGTATTCCACGGTCAAGGGTTCGAAGATCGCCTCTTTGGTGGAGCTAAGGGGACTCGAACCCCTGACCCCCACACTGCCAGTGTGGTGCGCTACCAGCTGCGCCATAGCCCCGTGTTTAGTTGTGTGCTGGCACGAAGTTACACCACGGCGACAGGCTCTCAAAATCTCAGCGCTCAGGGCCACCGACATCCTCGGCTACTTCCTGCATACTCCTAACCTGCGGTGACGCAAGTCTCCCCAGCGTCTCGGGTGCGAACAGCCACGCCACTGCCGCGATCAGCGGCATCGCCCCGCCCACGACGAACGCCCATCCATAGGATGCGCGTTCGACAATCACCCCGGCCACCATGGGCCCGATCACCAGCCCGATGTCGGAGGTCATCTGGAAGGTCGCCAGCGCGGTTCCCGCCCGACCCCGGCTACCCACCACATCGGCCACGGCGGCCTGCTGTGGCGAGGCATACAGGCCGGCGCCGATGCCACCGATGAGCGAAAGCACGATGAGCACCGTCAACGAGGACGTAAAACCCATAGCCACCACGGTCGACCCGCACACCACCAGCCCGGCGACCACCAGCGGCTTACGCCCGATGTCATCGGACCACGACCCAGCCAGGAAAGCGGTGAACACATCCCCGGCGGCAAACGCTGCAAACACTAGGCCCGCTGCGCCCGGCCGCTGATGTAGCGCCTCAATGACCAACAACGGCAGCAGCGCACCGCGAATCCCGAAGATCGCCCAGCCCGTACTGAAATTCGACATCAACGCGGCCAGGTACGTTCGATGGTGCAGCGCGGAGCTCAACGTCACCGGGGTGCCGTGGTGCTCGTCGGCGACTTCCAACAAGGTCGAATGCCGCAGCCCAAAATAGACCAGCACGACAACGATCACCAGCGCCGCCGAGTAGATGATGAATGGGGCCGAAAGGCTGAGCCCCACAACAGCACTACCCAACGCTGGCCCGGCCACCATGCCCAGCAGAAAGCTCGACCCATACAGTCCCTGGGCACGCCCCCGAATCCTCTCGGGCGCGATGCGCACCAACAGTGCCGCCGCCGACACGGTGAACATGGTAGAGCCGACACCGCCGAGTGACCGAAACACCAACAGCTGCCAATAGCTATGCACGAAGGCACAAATACCGGTGGACACCGCGACGATCAGTAGCCCGGACATATAAACCCAGCGCTCCCCTAGCCGCTGCACCAGCGCACCGGCGGCGGGTGCGAAAACCAACCGAAACGCTGCGAACGAGCTCACGACCGCAGTCGCCGCAGTCACACTCACCCCGAAGCTACGCGCGTACTGCGGCAGCGCGGGCGCCACCACTCCAAACCCGAGCGCAATCACCAAACTCGCGACGACAAGAACCCAGATCTCCCAGGGCAGGCGCGGCTTTACGTCTACATCGCAGTCGAGACGGCCGCTCAACCGATAACCGCCCACACCGCCTCGCGAGCCGCGTCCTGGACCTGACTCAAGTGCTCGGCACCCTTGAATGATTCTGCATAGATCTTGTATACATCCTCGGTGCCCGACGGTCGGGCCGCGAACCAGGCATTTTCGGTGACAACCTTGAGCCCGCCGATGGGTGCCCCGTTACCCGGCGCATTGGTCAGTGTGGCGACAATGGGTTCTCCGGCCAGTTCGGTGAGACTCACCTGCTCCGGAGAAAGCTTGCTCAGCACCGCCTTCTGCCCGCGGTCGGCGGGCACGTCCACGCGCGCATACGTTGGGGCACCGTATTTCTCGGTCAGGTCGCGGTAACGCTGCGACGGCGTATCCCCTGTCACCGCCAGGATCTCCGAGGCCAGCAAAGCAGCGGTGATGCCGTCCTTGTCGGTGGTCCATACCGATCCGTCGCGACGCAGGAAGGACGCTCCGGCGCTTTCCTCTCCGCTGAAACCGATTGTCCCGCTGATTAACCCATCGACAAACCACTTGAAGCCAACCGGTACCTCGATCAGGGTTCGGCCCAGGCCCGCCACCACCCGGTCGATGATCGACGAGCTCACCAGCGTCTTGCCCACCGCCGTCCCTTCGGCCCAGCTGCTGCGATGGCTGAACAGATACTCGATGGCCACCGCCAGGTAGTGGTTAGGGTTCATCAGCCCCGCGTCGGGGGTCACGATGCCGTGCCGGTCGGAGTCGGCGTCGTTGCCGGTCGCGATCTGGTACTTATCTCGCGAGGCCGCCAGTGAGGCCATCGCATCCGGTGAGGAGCAGTCCATGCGGATCTTGCCGTCGTGGTCAAGGTTCATGAAACGCCACGTCGCATCGACCAGCGGGTTCACCACGGTCAGCCCCAGCGACCACCGCTCGGCGATGGCAGCCCAGTAGTCGACGCTGGCCCCGCCGAGCGGGTCGGCGCCGATCTGGATCCCCGCGTTCTTGATGACGTCGAGGTCGATGACGTTGACCAGATCATCTACATAGATCTGCTGGAAGTCGTACCGCTGCAACGATTTCAGTGCCCGCGAGAGAGGGACACGTTTCACCGAGCGCCAGCCCGTGCGCAGAATCTCGTTGGCGCGCGCGGCGATCGCCCCCGTAGCGTCGGTGTCTGCGGGGCCACCGTGCGGCGGGTTGTATTTGAACCCGCCGTCGCGGGGCGGATTGTGCGAGGGAGTGACGACGATCCCGTCGGCACGATCGGCCGGGTTGCCGTGATTGTGTCGCAGGATCGCGTGGCTGACGGCCGGAGTCGGCGTGTATCGATCACGCGAATCCACCGCGACCACAACGTCGTTGGCGACCAAGACCTCCAGCGCACTGGTCCAGGCCGGTTCGGAGAGCGCATGGGTGTCGCGGCCGATGAACAGCGGCCCGGTAATGCCCTGCGAAGAGCGGTATTCGACGATCGCCGCGGTGGTCGCCACGATATGCGCCTCGTTGAAGGCGCCATCGAGACTCGATCCGCGGTGCCCCGAAGTGCCGAAGGCCACCTGCTGCGCCACGTTCCCCGGATCCGGCTCGATCGCGTAGTACGCGGTCACCACGTGGGCGATGTCGATGAGGTCTTCCGGCTGGGCCGGCTGTCCGGCGCGCGCGTTGCTCACCCGCTTGATTCTGCCCGGATCAGATGAACCGTGTCTTACCGAACGGCCGCTATTGGAGGGGCTGGATGCCGACGGCAGTCCCGTACGCGCACACCTCGACGCCCGTATTGGCGTACTCGGTGGTCTCGAAACGGAACGCGACCACGGCATTGGCGCCGCGCGCCTCCGCCTCGGCCGCCAGCCGCGACAACGCTTCGCGACGGCTCTCGTGCAGCAACTGGGTGATGCCCTTGAGCTCGCCACCGGCGATGGACTTGAACGAGGCGGCCAGGTTGGAGCCGATGTGCCGCGACCGCACAGTGAGGCCGAAGACCTCTCCGAAGACCGCAGCGATCGTGTATCCGGGGATGTCGTTGCTCGTCACGATGATCATGAGCCCAACGTACCGCCGCGCACAGGTCAGGCGATGGAGGTGACGTCCTGCCACAACGGACGCCGGTCGGCGTCGGGATCGGACTGCAGCCGCGACGGACTGTCGATGATCAACACCTGACGATCGGGCACCGTGTGGGCGGGCCAACCGTCGCCAGGCACTCCGGTGCGTGCGAATGCCAGCCACCGCCTCTGCATCTCGTCGCTGACGGCACGCGCGGCAGCACGGTCCTTGCGCCCGGCGAGGAACGGCGCGGCAACCGTCCGATAGGTGCCGAAGACCGCGAGCAGCTCGATGGCGTGGGTGGGGCCCAGCCCGTACCGGCGCAACGCACGCGTGGCGTAGTCGTACCGGTAGAAGTACGTCGGTGCGTTGCGGCCGTGCGCCTCGGCAACTCGCCACGCCGCCGAACCGAAGGCCAGATCTCCCGCCAGCCGCAGAATCGCCTTCTCCGCGGGATAGCCGTCATAGCCACCGACGATCCGCTGGACGTATTCGGGTCCGCCCTTGGACAACGAGTGCTCGATGGCCTCCGGCGTGATTGGCAAGATCTTGAGCACCTTGGTGAACAACGTCGCCTCTTCGGCGTTGTACCCGATGATCAGCGGAACACGATGCGACTCACCGCGTTCCATTGCCTCGATAGGGTCCAGCGGCAGTACGTCACCGTCGACGCTGGGCCCGATGCGCAGCGAGAGCCCCGGCACATGTTTGGCCGACCCGATAAGCCGGAACAAAGCCTTCACCAGATCCTTCGGCGTGGCCGAGAGCACGGTTTCGGCGGCGTTCGAGTCGGTGGCACCCAGATACTTCGCGAACTGGCGTGCGTTCACCGCCGCGTCCTCGGCGCTGACCACCAGACCGCTCGCCGTGCTCTGACAGATGGCCCGATGGAACAGACCCGCGGCCGACGGGACCGCGAGCAGGGTGTTCACCGCGTGCGAGCCGGCACTCTCGCCGAAGATCGTGACGTTGTTGGGGTCTCCGCCGAACGCGCCGATGTTGTCGTGCACCCACTGCAGCGCCATCACCAGGTCGCGTAGATACAGGTTGCTGTCGATGGTGTGCTTCTCGTCCGACAAGGACGAAAGATCAACGCATCCAAGCCCACCCAGGCGGTAGTTGACCGAGACGTACACACAGCCCTGCCGCGCCAGGCTCGCCCCGTCATACAGCGGGGTGGCTGAGCTGCCCAGGAAGTACCCGCCGCCGTGAATGAACAACATGACCGGCAGCGGACCGCTGAACGGCCCCTCGGGGGCGACGACGTTGAGGGTCAGGCAGTCCTCGCTGAGCTTCTGCGGCTTGCCGGGCAGGATGATGGCGTAACGGTGCTGTTGGATGGAGGCCGCACCCCAAGTCCGACACGTGCGCACCCCCGTCCACGGCCTGGCCGGGCGGGGAGCCCGCAGGCGCAACGCACCCACCGGCGGCTCGGCGTAGGGAATCCCACGAAAGCGGTGCACGCCGCCACGGGTAAACCCCTCGATGGTGCCGTTGACGGTGTTGATGCGGATGGGCTTCTTTGCCATCGGCACATCCTAAGTAACCAACCGGTTGGCCCACAATGGCGGATTTCCTGGCGGGTCAGAGGGTGAGGCTGAACCCCTCCCACGCCGCGCGCCGAGTAGCCTCCGGGTCCAGCTCCACCCGGGTGGCATGGTCGAACACCATCACCGGGCGATCGGGCGGCTCGTAGGCGGGCCAGCCATCGCCGGGAATTCCACAGCGCGCGAAGGCAAGCCATCGCCGTTGCACGTCATTGCTGACCCGGACGGCGTCGCGGCGGCCGAGCGCGCCCGCCATCACCGTGCCCATCGCGCCGCGATAACTATCGAACACCGCGAGCAGTTCTGTGGCATGGGTGGCCCCCATGCCGGCCATGCGCAGCACCCCGGGCGCATAGTCGTAGCGGTAGAAGTACACCGGCGCATACCTGTGGTGGGCCTCCGCCATTTGCCAGGCCGCCGTGGAAAAGTTCATGTCGCCGGCCAGCTTCACACGCGCCGAACGCTGCGGATACCCCGGATATGCGGCCACGATGCGATCACGATGCCCCGGTCCACCCCGCACCAGCATGCCCTCTAACGCCTCCTCGGACAGCGGCATCATCTTCAGGACCCGGGTAAACAGCTTAGCCTCGTCGGCGTTGTGGCCGACGATCAACGGAACACGATGTGCCTCACCGCGTTCCATCGCCTCAACGGGATGCAGTGGCAGATAGTGGCCATCGATGCACGGGCCGATCGCGAACGAACCGCCCGGCATGTTGGTCACGATGTCGGCGATCAGCGCGTTGAGCGCGGCACCGAGTTCGGCGGGCGTGGCCCGCAGCACCGTGTCCGCTGCCGATTCCGGTGTGGCACCGAGACACTTCGCGAACTTCTGCGCGTACAGAGCGGCGGACTCGGCGGGTACCGCCATGCCACTGGCGGTGCTCTGGCAGATCGCGCGGTGAAACAGACCCGCGGCCGCGGGCGTGGCCATCAAAGTCTCGACGCAGTGCGCCCCCGCACTTTCCCCGAAGATCGTCACGTTGTCCGGATCGCCGCCGAAGGCCCTGATGTTGTCGTGCACCCACTGCAGCGCCAGCACCACATCGCGCAGAAACAGGTTGCCCTCGATGGTGTGGTCGCGATCCGACAGCGACGACAGGTCCAGCGCGCCCAACGCACCCACCCGGTAGTTCACCGAGACGTAGACACACCCGCGGCGGGCCAGTGAGCCGCCGTCGTACAGCGGAGTCGCCGAGCTGCCCAGCAGATAGCCGCCGCCATAGATGAAGAACATGACGGGCAGTGGTTCGTTGGACGGACGATCGGGCGCCACGACGTTGACCGTCAGGCAGTCCTCGCTGGCCCGCTGGACGCGCCCCGGCCCCAGCACCCGGTAGCGGCGCTGCTGGGGAGCCGCCGCGCCGAACTCGGTGCAGTCGCGCACACCGTCCCAGGGCAACGCCGGTTGCGGCGCACGCAGACGCAGCAATCCGATCGGCGGACGGGCGTAGGGAATGGACCGGAAGCGCCGCACACCTCCTCGCACGAACCCTTCGACGGTGCCGCGGGAGGTGCTCACCCGGACAATGGGCGTCTTCGACCCTGAAGCCATGGGAGTCAAGATAGCTGTCCATAGCCTCGGCAGCGGGACTAGTGGGCTAAATCCAGGCAATTCGTGTGCAGCAACACCACCTGCCACAGATAACTGATCATCGCCTCCAGAAATCAGCGAGACCCGATCCGCTCGGTTTCGGCACGGTCACGGGACCGTACCTATCGATGCACCAATAGCCACATTGGCCCCACCGGACACTATCGTCACGGGAGTCAATTGCTGACGTCGGTGTGACGTCCTCCCCGGAAGGTCTGACATGTCGACGCGTCGCCGAATCTCCGTGGTCTTGATGACCTCGGCCGTTATCGGATCAAGCGTCGCGGTCGACATCGCCCCTCTGGCCTACGCCGACCCATGTGCCGGTCCCGCCGCGGGCCTACAGCCACCCACCCCCGTTCCCGACGATGGCATGCCCGGTCAGGCTCCCCCGATTGGCCGCAGACCCATCAATGCCAATGACAAGGCACCCCTGCCGGAACTGGGCAAGCTGCCGCTGGCGATCCTCAAGCAGGTCCTGCCCCAGCAGAGCGCCAAGAAGAAGTCAGGGTGGGCCCAGGAGATGACACGGCCGGCCCTGCCCAATCCGCCGGAGCCCGGTTCACCCAACAACCTGCAAGACCAGCAGGCCGCCGCCGTTGCGCCCGCGCCCCCGGCCCCCGCCGTCGGTCCGGCCGCGGAGGCTACCGTTTCACCCACGACATCGGTCGTCGGCTGGGTCACCGGTGTGGACACCGGCGCCAACACGCTTCAAAAGTTCAGCATCTCCGGCACCGACCTCGGAATCATGTGGGACAACGGCGATAACGCCGGCCGCCAGGTGCTGATGGCCTTTGGCGACACCTACGGGTACTGCGGAATGAAGAGCCAGCAGTGGCGCTACAACACGCTGCTGCGCACTCAGGACAAGTCGCTGTCGCGTGGTCTCGCGGTGGCGGAGGGGTCGACCTCCAACCCGTATGCCGGTTCCCCGCAGTCACGTCCGGGTTACTCCAAGCAGATCATCCCGCCCATCAAGTGGGCGGCCCAGGAGCGAGGCATCATCCCCACGGCCGCCATCTCGGTCGGGCGCACGCAGTACATGAACTACATGTCCATCAAGAGCTGGGACAGCGCCGGCGAGTGGACCACCAACTACTCGGCCACCGCCGTGTCCAATGACAACGGTCAGAATTGGAAGACGTTCCCGCAGAGCATCCGTCCGGCCGCCCCCGACGCCATCAGCCAGGTCCCCTTCACTCCTGGAAACGAGAACTTCCAGCAGGCCGCGTACGTCAAGGGGAACGACGGCTACATCTACATCTTCGGAACCCCTTCCGGCCGAAGCGGATCCACATTCGTCTCGCGTGCGCTGCCCGGGAACCTGCCCGATGCCGGCAGGCATGAGTTCTGGAACACCGACAGGGGCTCCTGGGTGCCCGGCGACCCCAACGCGGCCACTCCGATCCTCTCGGGCCCGGTAGGCGAGATGTCGGCGCAGTACAACACCTATCTCAAGAAATACCTGGTGATGTACGGCGACAAGCAAGGCGACGTCCTGCTCTCTACCTCCCCGGCGCCGCAAGGCCCCTGGAGCCCGCCACAGGTGATCGTCACCGAGGCCCAGATGCCGGGTGGCCCCTACGCGCCGTACCTGCACCCCTGGACCACCGGCAAGGAGCTGTACTTCAACTTGTCACTATGGTCGGCGTACAACGTGATGTTGATGCGCACGACGCTTCCCTGATCGTCGCGGGGCCGTACTAGAGCCGTTCGATGATGGTCACGTTGGCCAAACCGCCCTCCTCACACATGGTTTGCAGTCCGTAACGCCCGCCGGTCTGCTCCAGCACCGATACCAGCGTAGTCATGTGCCGGCCGCCGCCGCTGGCCCCGAGTGGGTGACCGATCGCGGTGGCCCCACCGTTGAGGTTGACCTTCATCACATCGGCCCCCGGTCTCGGCATGCCAAGCCAAGACTACCGATGCGAAGGCCTCGTTGACCTCGAAGGCGTCGATGTCGGCAGGGACAACCCGGCGCGGTCAAGGACTTTCGCGGTGGCGGGGATGACCCCGGTGAGCATGTACAACGGATCGTCGCCCACCACTGCGACCGAATGCACTCGCGCCCGCGGCGTCAGGCCGAGACGTCGGGTGTTCTCGCTGGATGTGATGAGCACCGCCGAGGCGCCGTTGTTGATCGGCAAGGAGTTGCCTGCGGTGACCTTCCAATCGAGCTGCGGGAAGCACTGCTCCCACAGCTCGTTACGGAAGGCAGGCTTGAGCCCCGCCAGTACCTCGATGGTGGTCGACGGCCGCACGGATTCGTCCATACTCACCTCGACCAGATCACCATCGACATTGGACGCCTTGATCGGCACCACATCACGCGCGAATCTGCCCACGCCTGCGCGGCGCGGCGACTGCTCTCGGCGGAGAAGGCGTCCAGCTGCGCACGCGAGAGGTTCCACTTCCCGGCGATCAGCTCGGCACTGATGCCCTGCGGGACAAGACCTTCCGGATAGCGTTGGGCAACTTCGGAACCGAAGAAATCCTTGCCCTGGCTTTGGCTACCCATCGGAACCCGGCTCATCGACTCGATCCTGGAGGCGATCACCACGTCATGGGCGCCGGCGATGGCCCCTTGTGCGGCAAAGTGGATAGCCTGCTGACTGCTGCCACACCGACGGTCCACGGTTACCGCCGGGAGCGTCTCCGGCAACCCGGCGGCCAGTGCGGCCCAGCGTGCCGTGTTGGAGCTCTGCTCCCCCACCTGCCCGACGGCACCGCTGATCACATCATCGACAAGGGCCGTGTCGATGCCGGTGCGCTCGACGAGTGCACGGATGGCGTGCGCGTGCAGATCGACCGGGTGCACTCCCGAGAGCGACCCACCGGGCTTTCCCTTGCCGACGGGGGTGCGTACCGCATCGACGATCACTGATCTCTCATGGCATGCCTCCCGAATTCGGCGTTGAACTCACCGTTGGGGATCAGCGGTAGCATCGCTCGCATTCTCCGAACGGAATCGGGGAAATCTGCGTCGTCCGGCTGTCCGGCCCACATGGCAGTCGCGGCGTACGTATCGAAGTCGAATTCGTAAGTGCCGGTCCCGAAGTACTCGATGGTCCAGCCGGCCTCAGCCAGCAGTTCACGAATCTCGCCCTCATCCACGCCCAGGTTCGAGGGCACTCCCTTGACCGTGTGGGTGAAGAAGCAGTGGATGAACCAACGCGCACCGTTGCGCGCCGCACGATAGACCGCACGGGCATAGTCAGGACCCGCAGCAGGATCAAGCGAGTGCATGAGGCCGGTCTCCAGCACCCAATCGGGTCGCTCCAACGCTGCTTCTGTTTCTATGCTGGCGCCGTGAGCATCACCGAGACAACGCCCACCATCGGCGTCAGTGCAGTGGTATTACGCGATGACCGTGGGGCGGTTCTCACTGTCCGGAAACGCGGCGGTAGCCGGTTCATGTTGTCTGGAGGGAAGCCCGATGCCGGCGAAAGTGCCGCAGAGACCGCCGTGCGGGAGGTTCGTGAAGAGCTGTCGATAGACCTGGAGCCCGCTGCCTTGCGACCGATCGGAGTGTTCAGGGCTGCGGTGGCGAACGAGCCGGGGTTCGCGGTCGAGTCAACGGTCTTCGTGCATCCCCCGGTTCTGGTCAGTCAACCCTCCGCGGAAATCCAAGAGCTGCGCTGGCAGTCGCTCGACGAGCCATATCCGATGGATCTGGCGCCTCTGCTCGCCGAGCACGTGCTCCCCATCCTGTCCGGACGCCAAGCGGGTGCGTAACGACCAGCCCCTCAAACAGAAAACCCCCCGAATGTTCGGGGGGTCTTCTTCTGTCTGTGGAGCTGCCGGGAATTGAACCCGGGTCCAACGGCCGTTCATTAAGGCTTCTCCGTGCGCAGTTCGCTGTGTCTCTACTCGGATCTCTCAGTCACGCAAACAAGCCGAGATGACGATCCCAGCCGCTGTTTGATGTCCCGGTGGCTTCCGCGGCCGAAGCCACCGGTTGATCCCGCTAGCTGATGCCAGGGTCCGGGCCGCGGGAGGTCCCGGTCTGACAGACACGCAGTCGCTTAGGCAGCGAGTGCGTAGTCGCGCTGATGAGAATCGGCGCTTAATTGGTTGCAATGACGCTTACGGTGGTCTCTTGCCTGCACCGGCACGCTTCCCTTAAGTCGAGACTCGCTGTCGAAACCTTTCAGCCCCGTCACCCACCGACCTTCGGTGGGACACTTCATCGTACCGCCGCAGGTCCACGAAGCCACCGAATAATCGGCCCGCGCCACGGTAGCGTCAGCCGGAAGTCGCCGATTTCGGGAGTAAAATCACATGCGCATGCTGCTGAGCATTTCTGTCACGGTTACGGCCAGCGCGGCCACATTCGCTGGTCAAGCCGCTGCCGAACCAGCGGTACCCAACCTGGACGGCTACACATCGGTCGAACCGACCGCGTTCGAGACCTACTCCGCCTACGCGACCTCGGGTGTGCAGTTCCTCACCCCGGACGGCCTGCACTGCCGCATCACCGCGAACTCCCGCGCCACCGGCGTCGACGGCGCATGTTGGGGCAAGCTCCCCGGAGTCTCCGGTGACGAGAACATCGCCAGCGTGTCACTCAACGCCCCGACCGCCAGCCTGACGCACATGCCCGACCTGGGCCAGCAAGAGATCGTGGCACGGCCCGACGCGTCACCGGCCGCCCCGGCGACCATCGAGCCCGGCGCCTACCGCCCAGTGGCTGCGGGCCAGAAGATCACCTATGGGCTCAAGGCGACCGACAAGGTGATCACGTGCGGCGTGAGCGAGCAGCGCGAGACGATCTGCATACTGCCCAACAACTTCACCAGCGACGGCCCTCACGGATTCGTGCTGTCGCCCACCGGCAGCCGTACCTTCTAGCGCGCGTCCGCCAACACTTCCAGCGCGGCATTGTGCCCGGGGATGAAGGAAATCGCTGGGCCCTCTTGATATCCCGCGCTTCCGAGATACAAGCCCTCGACGGGCAGGGGGTGATCCCGGTATCCGCGCGGTCCCGAACGGCAGCGCAGACACGAGGCGGCACAGCCTCCGGCCGCGTGATCCGCTTGGACTACATGCCCTTGGCGCGCCGCCCCAGCTCGCGGGTGATCTCGCGCGAAGCATCCCGCTTGGCGATGTCCTGACGTTTGTCGTGCGCCTGCTTACCGCGCGCCAACGCCAACTCCACCTTCACCTTGCCGTCCAGGAAGTACAGCGACAGCGGGACCAGCGTGAGATTGCCGTCCCGGGTCTTGCCGACCAGCATGTCGATCTGCGCCCTGTGCAACAGCAGCTTCCGGTTCCGTAGCGGCGCGTGATTGGTCCAGGTGCCGTGGTCGTACTGCGGGATATGCACCCCACGCAGCCACACTTCGCCGTCATCAACGGTGGCGAACGCATCCACCAGGGAGGCCTTGCCCTCGCGCAGGGTCTTGACCTCGGTGCCTACCAGCTGCACGCCGGCCTCGTACACATCGAGGATCGAATAGTTGTGCCGCGCCTTGCGATTGGTCGCGATGACCTTTCGTCCGTCGGTTGGCTTCTTACTCATGAGAAGGGCCTATCTACGTACGTACAGGCGCAGCGTCACGTAGGCGGTCACACCGGCCAACAAGATGCCCAGCGCCGCCATCTGAATGGCCGCCAGGAACACGTCGCCATAGGTGATCGGTGCGATCAGGTTGGCCTGAATGAACTGCTGCAGCGCACCGTTGAGAATGGTCACCCGCGCCACGATCAGACCGATCACCGCCAACGCCACGCCGACGAGCGCCGCAATAACCGCCTCCAACAGGAACGGTAACTGCGTGTACCACCGGGTGGCACCTACCAACCGCATGATGCCGACCTCGGTGCGCCGTGTGTAGGCGGCCACCTGAACCATGTTGGCGATCAACAGGACCGCGCCAACAGCCTGGACCAGCGCGATCATGAACGCCGCGTCGCGCAGGCTGTTCAGCACCGCGAACAAGCGGTCGATCAGATCCTTCTGATTGAGCACGCCCTTCACGCCGGGCTTGCCGACGAACGAGTCGTCGAATTCGGCGTGCGCTTCCGGGTCCTTGAGCTTGACGATGAACGAGGCGGGGAACGCGTCCTTGCTCACGTCTTTCATCAGATCGCGGAACTGCGGCAGCCGCTTCTCGGCGTCGGCGTACGCGTCCTCGCGGTTCACGAAGCGCACCGACTTGATGTCGGACCGCTTTTCGATCTCGTCGCGGATGCCCTTGCAGATGTCGCTGCTGCAGTCCGTGTCGCTGGCCGACAGATCCTCGGTGAGGAAGATCTGCGTCTCGACACGGTCCAGGTAGATGGCCTTCGAGTTCTTGGCCAGCGATATCACCAGCAGACCACCACCGAACAAGCCGATCGCGATAGCAGTGGTGATGATCATCGCCACCGTCATCGTCACATTGCGGCGCAGGCCCGTGATGACCTCGTTGAACAGAAATCCAAAACGCATTTAACGATCCACTCCGTAGACACCGCGCTGCTCGTCGCGGATCAGCTTGCCCAGTTCCAACTCGATCACGCGCTGGCGCATCGAGTCGACGATGTGATGGTCGTGTGTCGCCATCAGCACGGTGGTACCGGTGCGGTTGATCCGCTCCAGCAGCGCCATGATGTCTTCACTGGTCTCGGGGTCCAGGTTTCCGGTTGGCTCGTCGGCCAACAGCACCAGCGGACGGTTGACGAAGGCGCGCGCGATACCGACGCGCTGCTGCTCTCCACCGGAGAGTTCTGACGGCAGGCGGCTGGCCTTACCGGTCAGGTTCACCATCTCCAGCACCTCGGGGACCACCCGGTTGATGATGTCGCTCTGCTTACCGATCACCTCCAGTGCGAAGGCGACGTTCTCGTAGACCGTCTTCTGCTGCAGCAGGCGGAAGTCCTGGAAAACACAGCCCATCGTCTGCCGAAGGTGCGGGATCTCGCGGCCCCGCAGCTTGTTGACGTGGAACTTGGACACCCGGATCTCCCCCTTGGTGGGCAGCTCCTCACCCAGCAGCAGCCGCATGAATGTCGACTTACCCGAACCCGACGGCCCGATGAGGAACACAAACTCGCCCTTGTCGATCTCGAGGCTCACGTTGTCCAACGCGGGCCGAGCCGACGATTTATAGAGCTTGGTTACCTTGTCGAGGCTGATCACGGCACGCCAGTCTAGCCGGGAAATCCGTGACGACCGTGAGGGCGCACTAGGGGGCGGGGTTCGGAGCCGGCAGAGGAGGTGCTCCCGGCAGCTGCGGCGGGACTAGCCAGGGCGGCAATATGCCCGGCGGCGGAGGTGGTGTCGTCGTCGGGGGTGTCGGGGCCGGGCCGCTGGGCGTCAACGTCGGAAACGTCGTGACGATGGTGTTGGTCGGCTCCGTCGTAGTCGTGGTCGTGGGTGGCGTGGTGGTCGTCGGGCGCCGTGTGGTGGTCTGCACCGGCCGCGGCGTGGTGGTCGTGACGCTGGGCTTGGGCACCCAGGTATAGCCGGTGGGTGGCTGCGGCGGCGCGGGCTCGGGCCGGGTGAGGTCATAGAGCCAGCTCGTCGCGACGAAGGCGAGCAGGAGCACCACGGTGGACGTTCTGACGCGGACCTTCTTTCGAAGCTTCTGCCCCTGGGACAGCACCTTTTCCCAGAACGGTTCCTGGCGCGATTCACTCACGTGAGCTCCTCCGCCTGCACGATCGGTTGTGGCTTGGTGTCAACACCTTCTTCTTCGCGCTTGGCTTCCTCGCGCTTTCCCTCACGTTTGAGCTCACCGGAGCTCGACGACGACATTGTCCGCACCACCGGGCGACTGTCCCCGACCAGCGCGATACCCGACTTGGCCAGCGCGGCGATCACCTTGGCGCGCAGACGGCGTCCCACCTCGAACTGCTTGCCGGGCAAGGTCCGCGCCACCATGCGCACGTTGACCCGCTCCATCTCAATGCTCTCCACCCCCATGAGCGACGGGGCATCCAGAAGCAGCTGAGACAGATCACGGTCGACCAGCGCCTGCTGGCAGACGTCGTACAACACGTCGTTGACCCGGGCCAGGTCGACGCTCGCCGGCACCGGGATGTCGACGACCGCGCGGGCCCAGTCCTTGGACAGGTTGACCGATTTCACGATCAACCCATTGGGGATGGTGATCACCTCGCCATCGCCCGAGCGCAGTTTGGTGACCCGCAACGTGACTTCCTCGACAGTGCCGCGCGACGCCGCAGTCGCGTACTGAACCTCGAGCTCCACTAGATCACCGAAGCCGTACTGCTTTTCAGTGATGAGAAAGAACCCACTCAAGAGGTCCTGCACAACACGCTGCGCACCAAAACCGAGCGCACCACCGAGCACCGCAGCCGGGCCCGCCAGGCCGCCGATCGAAATCCCCAGCACGCCAACGACGTGGACGGTGGTGACCACGACGATCAACACGACCACGATCCACGACACCACCGACGCAAGGGCCTGCCGGTGCTTGCTGGCCTCCGAACGCACGAGCGCGTCGCTCTGCGTGAACGAGCGATCCAATCGCCGGGTGATCTTGTGCGCACACCAGTTGATAAAACGCACCAGGATCATCGCGCCCAGGACCGCGATGACGATACGCAGGCCATTGTCGAGCAGCCAACGTCCCACATGACCGGCCCAGAAGAAGTTCCACCGCTCGGCTAGACGAAGACTCGCCGCACTGAATTCCACGGCTCTAGTCATCGCGCCTGTTGCGCCACCGGATCCCTGCCTCGATGAATCCGTCGATGTCCCCGTCGAGCACCGCCGAGGGATTGCCCACCTCGTACTCGGTACGCAGGTCCTTGACCATTTGGTAGGGCTGTAACACGTAGGAACGCATCTGAGTACCCCACGAGCTGCCGCCGTCGCCCTTGAGCGCATCCATCTCGGCACGCTCCTCCTGACGCTTGCGCTCCAGCAGCCTTGCCTGCAGCACGCGCATCGCGGCGACCTTGTTCTGCAGCTGCGACTTCTCGTTTTGGCAGGTGACGACGATCCCGGTCGGGATGTGCGTGAGACGCACCGCGGAATCGGTGGTGTTCACCGACTGACCACCCGGTCCACTCGATCGGTAAACGTCAACGCGCAAATCCCCTTCGGGGATGTCGATGTGATCGGTCGTCTCCACCACCGGGAGAACCTCGACATCGGCGAACGAGGTTTGCCGTCGACTCTGGTTGTCGAACGGACTGATCCGCACCAACCGATGCGTTCCCTGCTCCACCGACAATGTGCCGTAGGCGAAGGGGGCGTGCACGGCGAAGGTCGCACTCTTGATACCCGCCTCTTCGGCGTAGGAGGTGTCGAACACCTCGACCGGATACTTGTGCGCCTCGGCCCAGCGGATATACATGCGCATGAGCATTTCGGCCCAGTCCGCGGCGTCTACCCCACCTGCGCCGGACCGGATGGTGACCACGGCCTCACGCTCGTCGTACTCGCCGGACAGCAGCGTCCGAACCTCCATGGCCTCAATGTCCTCGCGCAGCTTGACACGCTCGGCGTCGGCTTCCGCCACCACCGAGCTGTCGTGGCCCTCTTCGGCAAGTTCATAGAGCACCGGCAGATCGTCGAGGCGACTACGAAGCTCCTCGACGCGACGCAGCTCACCCTGCGCATAGGAGAGTTGACTGGTCACCTGCTGACCACGGGCCTGGTCATCCCACAGTTTGGGGTCGGCGGCGGCCTCCTCCAGTGTTTTGATCCGGGCGCGCAGACCATCGACGTCGAGCACCCGCTCCACCGTGGTGAGGGTCGTGTCGAGGTCGGCGATGTCGGTTTGGCAGTCCAGATCCACAACAGTTCAGGTTACCGGTCACACCGCAGGTCCCATTCGCACCTGACGATTAGACCCTGACGATTAGACTTAGGACCTCTGTCTGCCATGGGTGATCGAGGTGATGTGGTCGGCGCAGGATCGCAGCCGATTGCCCGCGTCGCTCACCTCGGCTTCGGTGAGGCGCCCAGGGGTCCCCAACACGCTGAGCGTCACCGCGACCTCTGCGTCCGCGCCGAAGACGGGCGCGCCGAGAAAGCCGATCCGCCGCGGCTCGCCGAAATCGATCGGCTCACCCAGCCGGGTCAGCAGTGAGCCGAGCATGGACTCGATGGTGTCGAGCCGCTCGCCGACGGTGCCGTGGACGGAGGTGCCGCCCCATTGCATATAGAACTTGTCCACGCGATCGCTCTGCACGGACGCGAAGTAGCCCTGCTGCCGAATCCCGGCCAACATTCGCTTCATGCCGTCCCAGAGCTCGTCGGTGATTACCGGGGCCGCCCGGAGCAGCCAACGCCGCACATCAGGTTCCGGAGCCCACGCCATGAACACCAGACCGGCCGGCGCGCTGAACCTGATTCTTTGTCCCACTCGATAGCTGCCACCCGTCGGTGACCGTCCGTGTGAGGAGATGACCGCCACGTCCTCACCCGCGATCATCGACGCCGTGCACGCCGTTCCGAACTGGGCCGCCAAGCGCTTCACCTCCGCATCCACCACGTCAGCAACCTCAAATCGCATCCGCGCAGCGTGCCCGGCGATCAGCATGGACGGGCCGATCGAGTACGTCTTGTGGCGAGGGTGGCGGACGATGTAGCCGGCCTCGGTGAGTGCCTGAAGTATGGCGAGCGTGGACGCCGGATTGACTCCGACGGCCTCGGCGACCTCGGTCATCGACATCGGGCGAGTGGGTCGCCCCGCCAGATAATCGAGGATCTGCGCAGCCCGGACGACGGCGGGTGCGGGCTTGGTCATTTGCACCCCAATCCGGCTACCCGACTGTTAATATCCCGTCGAATTTGATATATCGAATTTCAACAAGAAATACAATACTTAACTACTTAGCTAGCTGGGGGTCCCGGTCGACATGCACTCCTTCGGAAAACAGCTGGCCGCGCTACCAAGATCACAGTACGGCCCGTGGGCGGTTATCGCGGCCGGAGAGACCGCAACGGCCACCGCTTTCGCACGCCACATCGCGGCGAACGGCATCAATATCGTCCTCGCGGCACACGGCGGGGGTATAGACGCATACACACTGACCATGACCACGGGCGTCGACGTCCGAACCGTATCACCGGACGTCTTCACCGGCGAGCTCGCCGCGGCCACCGACGATATCGACGTCGGCCTGCTGGTATGCATCACCGACGAAGATGCCGCGGGCGACCGTTTCGCCGAATCCGACCTCAACAGGATGCGGACGCTCTACCTCACCCACCGATTCGGCCAGCGCATCGCCAACCGCAGCCAAGGCGGCGTCATCATAGTCAGATCACCAGCAGCGCAAGGTCTTTCACACCACACTCAGCCGCGGAGCGCCGATTCGACCTTCACGACCGGCATCCGCGATGGCCTGCACCAACAGGGTGTCGAGGTAGCCCTCTTGGACGACTACGTGCCACACCGGCCCGCGATGGACGCCGACGATCTCGCATTGATGGCGCTGGCCCGGCTGGGCAGGCGCCGACACCGCCACTGCCTGCACGACGGCGACCAGCCCGACTGCGGCATCGAGCGCCGCGTCAACTGACGCGGTGGTAGGTTCCTGACCGTGAGTCAGGATACAAACGCCGCCCCCAAGACCGAACTGCTTCACCCCACCCGGGACGACTTCGCCGAATTCGACGGCGAAACACGTCGCCTGCTCAAGGCAACCGTCGATTGGTTCGAGGAGCGCGGGAAAACCCGGCTGCTCCAGGATTACGTCGACAAGGTTTTCTACCAGGACTTTCTGGACTTCGCGGCACGCGAGAAGCTGTTCGCGACCTTCCTGACCCCCGCCGCCGACGGCGCCGGGCACGCCGACAAGCGCTGGGACACCGCGCGCGTGGCCAAGCTCTCGGAAATCCTCGGCTTCTACGGCCTCAACTACTGGTACCCGTGGCAGGTCACCGTGCTGGGCCTGGGCCCGGTGTGGCAGAGCGCCAACACCGATCCGCGCAAGCGCGCCGCCGACCTACTCGACGGCGGAGCGGTTGCCGCGTTCGGTCTGTCCGAGCAGGCGCACGGCGCCGACATCTACTCCAGCGACATGGTGCTCACCCCTGTCGAGGGCGGCGGCTACACGGCCTCGGGCCGCAAGTACTACATCGGCAACGGCAACTGCGCCCGCATCGTCTCGGTGTTCGGCCGAGTCCAGGGACGTGACGGCCTGGATCAGTACGTCTTCTTCCTCGCCGACAGCGAGCACCCCAACTACACGGTGATCAAGAACGTCGTGCCGTCCCAGATGTACGTGGCCGAGTTCGAGCTCAACGAGTACCCGGTCAGCGAAGACGACATCCTGCACGTCGGAGCCGACGCATTCAGCGCGGCGCTCAACACCGTCAATATCGGCAAGTTCAACCTGTGCTTCGGCGGCATCGGTCTGTCCACACACGCGTTCTACGAATCGATCACCCACGCCCACAACAGGATTCTGTACGGCAGCCCGGTGACCAAGTTCGACCATGTGCGCCGCGAGTTCGTCGACGCCTATGCCCGCCTGCTGGCAATGAAGCTCTTCAGCGAGCGAGCGGTGGACTACTTCCGTACCGCCAGCGCCGAGGATCGCCGCTACCTGCTGTTCAACCCGGTCACCAAGATGAAGGCCACCACCGAGGCCGAGAAGGTGCTGGCGTTGCTCGCGGACGTCATGTCGGCCAAGGCCTTCGAGGCCGAGAGCTACACGACCGCCGCCCGAATCGACGTGGCCGGCCTGCCCAAGCTCGAGGGCACCGTCGCGGTGAACCTGGCACTGATCCTCAAGTTCATGCCCGCTTATCTGCACAACGCACAGGACCTTCCGGTTCCCGGCGTTCAGCTGCAGGCCGGCGACGACGAGTTCCTGTTCCAGCAGGGACCGGCCAGCGGCCTGGGCAAGATCCGGTTCCATGATTGGCGCAAGCCCTTCGCTGCCCATGCCGACATCCCGAATGTCGCGGCGTTCACCCAGCGCGCGGAGGCACTGGCCACCCTGGTCGCGGACGAGCGGGAAGCCATCAAGAACGCCGGGCTGGATCTGCAGCTCAGCATCGGCGAGCTGTTCACCCTGGTGGTCTACGGCGGTCTGATCCTGGAGCAGGCTGAGCTGCGTGGCACGGACTCCGTGCTGATCGACCAGATCTTCGAGTTCCTCAACCGGGATTTCTCGACATACGCGGTCGACCTACTGGGCAAGCGCGAGGCCACGGCCACCCAGCGCCAGTGGGCCAAGGGCGTGATTTCAGAACCGGTATTCAATTCCGAACGCTTCGACGAGATTTGGAACCGGGTCGAGGCGCTCTCCGACGCATACGAAATGCAGGCCTAGTCCGCAGGTCTACCCGCGCACCCTCGAATCCGTCGCTAGCATCGGTGGGGTAACCCGTCCGGACAGGACCGCGGCCAGCCCCCTGTCGGCCAGCCCATAGCCGACGACAGCCGCTGCCCTGGCGGGCAGATAAGGATGGACGAGGGTGCGCGCCGTTCACGTCGCCATCGTCGGTGCGGGGCCCTCGGGCTTCTTCGCCGCCGGATCACTGCTCAAACACACCGATTTCGACGTGCATGTGGACATGCTCGAAATGCTGCCCACCCCTTGGGGTTTGGTTCGATCAGGAGTGGCACCGGATCACCCCAAGATCAAGTCGGTCAGTGCCGTGTTCGAGAAGACGGCAACGCACCCACGCTTCCGATTCTTCGGAAACATCGAAGTGGGAGCACAGATCACCGCCGAGGAATTGGCGTCTCGCTACGACGCAGTGATCTATGCCGTCGGCGCCCAATCCGACAAGCCCCTGGGCATCCCGGGCGATCAGCTGCCCGGCTGCATCGCCGCCGTCGACGTCGTGGGCTGGTACAACGCCAACCCCACCTATCAGAGCGTCTCGGTAGACCTCTCCGGTGAGCGCGCCGTGGTCGTGGGCAACGGCAATGTGGCGCTGGACGTGGCACGCATCCTCGGCATGGATCCGGAGTCGCTGCACACCACCGACATCGCCGATCGGGCGCTGGATTCGTTGGACCACAACGCGATCCGTGAGGTGGTGATCATCGGGCGACGGGGGCCGTTGCAGGCCACCTTCACCCCACTGGAACTGCGCGAGATGGGTGACCTGCCCGGTGTCGACGTCGTGGTGGACCCGCAAGACCTGGCCGACATCACCGACGAACAACTGGCGGCCGCGCCCAAGCCGACACGCACCAATATCGATACCCTGCGCAAGTTCTCGCAGCGGCCACACACCGAAGGACATCGCCGGGTGGTGTTCCAATTCCGCACCTCCCCCATCGATCTGCGCGGTGACAACGAAGTCGAATCAATCACTTTGGGCCGCAACGAATTAGTCGAAGAGGACGGCTACGTGGTGGCGCGCGATACCGGTGAGCGCGAAACACTGCCCACCCATCTGGTGGTACGTGCCATCGGGTACCGCGGAGTGCCCGTGCCCGGATTGCCCTTCGATTCCCGGCGCGGGGTAATCCTCAACAACGCTGGGCGCATCGAGGGGCGCGAGAACGAGTACGTGGTCGGCTGGATCAAGCGCGGCCCGATCGGCGTCATCGGAACCAACAAGAGCGATTCACAAGAGACTGTGGATACCTTGCTCGCGGATCTGGCGACCGCCGAGCTCCGGGGCGCCCCCGATGTCGCGGCCCTGGAGGAGTGGCTTCTGGGGCACGAACCTCACATCGTGTCGCAGTCCGACTGGCTGATCATCGATTCGCACGAACGGGCCACCGGTGAGCCGCAGGGACGTCCCCGCGTGAAGCTGGAGACGGTACCCGAACTACTGGCCGCGACCGGGCGGCACGGCGAGCCATGATGTCGGCCCTCACGCACGCGGTTCGTCCATGGCCGTCCATATCGTGGCGTCTCAGGTGATGCCGGCCAGCTGTGAGCGGACATTCGACCTGATCTACGATTACGGCCGACGACTCGAGTGGGACGCCCTGCCGCGCCGTGCCTATGTCGAGGGCGGCTCCGACACAGGCGTCGGCACGGTCGCCGTGTGCACCGCGCGCCGGATTCTGGGCGGATACGCGTTTCGCACCCGATACGTCACGTTCAAACCGCCGCATCTGGCCGCGATCGAACTCAAGTCCAACCACCGCTCTTCACCAAGGGGGCTGCCTCGCTGCGCCACGAACCGATCGACAGCGATGACCCCGACGCTGCGTCCGACCACCGCGAGGATCTCTCGCTGGCCACGTACACCATGACGTTCACCTGCAAGCCGGCGTTCATCGAACCCATCGCAGAGCGAATGTTCAAGCGCGAGAAAGGGAATCGACTTGTCGCGCTGGCCAACTTTCTGCAGCGACAAGCCGCCCAACTACAGGGGCGGAGGCTCGTAATACCGGGGCGGCGGTTCATGCTTTTTAGCCGGGTCCTCCGTCGACGATGGCCCCTCGACGGGTCCCTGCGGTGGGGGTGGCGTCGAGGGATATGGCGGCGGGGGCACCGGATCGATGTTCTCGATGCGCGGAGGGCCACCCGAGTATCCGGGCCCACCCGGATACTGCTGCGGCGGGGGGCCGGGCAGCGGCGCCAGCAGTATGTTCCAGCGATCGGGATTCTTCGGCGGGTACAGGACCGGGATCAGGTCACCGAGGCGTGGCCAGTCGTTGACGTCGCGCACGATCTGCCGATAGGTGATGTATTCGGCCACCGTTGGGCCATTGAGCGCACCGGTGATGGTGACCAGCTGCTCGCCCGTCACCCCCTCGGGCCGGGGGCTGACCCCCGTCACCAACAGGGTCCCTTCCACGGCATTCATGCCGGGTTGAGCTTGCCGACCGCGTCTCATCTGCATGATGACGAAGACAAGCGAGCCGCCCAGCAGTAGTAGCACCAAGAATTCCCACACACTGACATGGTAGGACTGCAGGCATGACGCCCACCGTGCCCTTGCGCGAAGATCGTCGGCTGGCACTCGAATTGGCCGATGCCGCCGACGAAATCACCAACTCGCGCTTCGGAGCGCTGGATCTTCGAGTCGACACCAAGCCCGACCTGACCCCGGTGACCGATGCGGACACCTCGGTGGAATCGGTCCTGCGCTCACTGCTGCACCGCTCGCGTCCGGCGGACTCGGTGGTCGGTGAGGAGTACGGCGGCAAAGCCACGTTCACCGGCAGGCAATGGGTCATCGATCCCATCGACGGCACCAAGAATTTCGCACGCGGCGTCCCGGTCTGGGCCACGCTCATCGCGCTGCTTGAGGACGGCGTGCCCGTCGTCGGTGTCATCAGCGCCCCCGCACTGTCCCGTCGGTGGTGGGCCGCGGCCGGGCTCGGCGCGCACAGCCGTGTCGGCTCCGGCGAAGATCGGCCGATACACGTCTCCGGCGTGGACCAGCTGGGGGCGTCGAGCCTGTCGTTCTCCAGCATTTCAGGCTGGGCCGACCGCGGGATACGCGACCAATTCCTTGGCCTGACCGACACGGTGTGGCGCGTGCGGGGGTTCGGCGACTTTTTCTCCTACTGCCTGCTGGCTGAGGGCGCGGTCGATATCGCCGCCGAGCCCGAGGTCTCGCTGTGGGATCTGGCGCCGCTGGACATCCTGGTGCGTGAGGCCGGCGGCCGGTTCACGAATCTGGCCGGCGAGCCCGGCCCGCATGGCGGCAGCGCAGTAGCCACCAATGGATTGCTGCACGACGAGGTGCTCAAGGCCCTCGCCTAACGCGCCCCGACACCACCTACTCGCGCGAGCAGACGTAAAAGCGCGCGTCTTGCCGGTGTGTCGGGGACATTTGCGTCTGCCCGCGGGCGTCACCGCGGGTGTGACATGTACCTCGTTTTGTAAGGATCTTACCGCTTAGTAAGATACGGTTCTTACTTCGAAGTAAGGTAACGACCAGATACTCCGCAGAACCCCTTTGACCCCAGAAACGGCTGGTGACATGACCAACACGTTGACCCCGCGCGGCGAGCAAAAGGCCGCCAAGAGCAAGAGCCTGGCGAAGCACGAGACCGGCGTCGGCCTCCAGAAGCACAAGCGTGGCGCGATCGACATCCTCATCGCGGTGCTGACCCCGATCGCAGGCTCGGAGCTGCTGGACAAGTACAACCTGCGCGGAGCCTTCAACAAGGGCCTCTTCGAGACCACGAAGGGCTTGTTCACCACCCTCGGCGTTGCCAACCGCACCTTCAAGAAAGTGACCGGCAGCAAGGGCGGACCCAAGCGCCTCGACAAGGCGAACGCCGACTACTTCGACCTCAACCCCGAGGACGAGCAGAAGATGATCGCCGACACGGTGAAGGAATTCGCCGTCGAGGTCATCCGCCCGGCCGCCTACGAGTCGGACAAGAACAAGACCTACCCCGCCGACCTGCTCGGCAAGGTCGCCGAGCTGGGCGTCACCGCCATCAACATCCCCGAGGATTTCGACGGCATCGCCTCGCAGCGCTCCACCGTCACCAACTCACTTGTCGCCGAGGCGCTTTCGTACGGTGACATGGGTCTGGCCCTGCCGATCCTGGCTCCCTCGGGTGTGGCCAGCGCGCTGACCAACTGGGGCAGTGCCAACCAGCAGGCCACCTACCTCAAGGAGTTCGCGGGCGAGAACGTGCCGCAGGCCTCGGTCGTGATCGCCGAGCCGCAGGCCCTCTTCGATCCGTTCAGCCTCAAGACCACGGCCACCCGCACCCCCAGCGGATTCCGCCTCAACGGCACCAAGTCGCTGGTCCCGGCCGCCGCGCAGGCCGAGCTGTTCATCGTGGCCGCCAACTACAACGGCCGCCCGACGCTGTTCATCGTCGAGTCCGGCACCGAGGGCATCACCGTCGAGGAGGACCCGAGCATGGGCATCCGCGGCGCGGCGCTGGGCCGGTTGAACCTGAACAATGTCGCGGTTCCCGCCGCCAACATCCTCGGCGAGGACGGCGCGGCCGACTCGGACTACTCCGAGGCCGTTGCCCTCGCCCGGCTGGGTTGGGCGTCGCTCGCGGTCGGCACCGGCCAGGCCGTGCTCGACTACGTCATCCCCTACGTGAAGCAGCGTGAGGCGTTCGGCGAGCCCATCGCCCGCCGCCAGGCCGTTGCCTTCATGTGCGCCAACATCGCGATCGAGCTCGACGGCCTGCGGCTGGTCACCCTCCGCGGCGCCTCGCGGGCCGAGCAGGGTCTGCCGTTCATCCGCGAGGCCGCGCTGGCCCGCAAGCTCGCCACCGACAAGGGCATGCAGATCGGCCTCGACGGCGTGCAGCTACTCGGCGGCCACGGCTTCACCAAGGAGCACCCGGTGGAGCGCTGGTACCGCAACCTGCGCGCCATCGGTGTCGCCGAAGGTGTCGTCGTCCTCTAGCCCCTGGCCTACCTACTAACCGAAAGTCTTTCCATGGCAATCAATTTGGAACTCCCCAAGAAATTGCAGGCCGTTCAGGAGAAGGGGCACCAGGGCGCTGCCGAGCTGGTGCGACCGATCTCTCGCAAGTACGACCTGGCCGAGCACACCTACCCCGTCGAGCTGGACACCCTGGAGACGCTGTTCGCCGGGGTCACCGCGGCCGGGACGTTCGCCTTCGCCGGCGCCGAGGCCTTCCGCGCCGAGGAGAACACCGAGAAGCAGAACGTCAACGGCGCCAACATGTCCGCGCTGCTCAACGCCCTCGAAATGAGCTGGGGCGACTGCGGCCTGCTATTGACCATCCCCTTCCAGGGCCTGGGCAACGCCGCGGTGTCGAGCGTGACGACCAAGGAAGACGCCGACAAGTTCGGCAAGGTGTGGGCCGCCATGGCCATCACCGAACCCGGTTTCGGTTCGGACTCGGCCGCGGTTACCACCACCGCCAAGCTCGACGGTGACGAGTACGTCATCAACGGCGAAAAGATCTTCGTCACCGCGGGTTCACGCGCCACCCACATAGTGGTGTGGGCCACACTGGACAAGACCAAGGGCCGTCCCGCCATCAAGTCCTTCCTGGTGCCGCGCGAGCACCCCGGAGTGACGATCGAGCGTCTCGAGGAGAAGCTCGGCATCAAGGCATCCGACACCGCGGTCATCCGCTTCGACAATGCCCGGATCCCCAAGGACTACATCCTGTCCGACCCGGAAATCAACACCGAAAAGGGCTTCGGCGGTGTGATGAGCACCTTCGACAACACCCGTCCGATCGTGGCGGCCATGGCCGTGGGCGTGTCGCGGGCCTCGCTGGAGGAACTGCGCAAGATCCTCGAAGACGCGGGTATCGAGATCTCCTACGACCGGCCGGCGCACGCTCAGCACGCGGCCGCCGCCGAGTTCCTGCGGATGGAAGCCGACTGGGAGTCGTCGTACCTGCTGACCCTGCGCAGCGCATGGCAGGCCGACAACAACATCCCCAACTCGATGGAAGCGTCGATGGCCAAGGCCAAGGCCGGCCGCGTCGGCAGCGACGTCACCCTCAAGGCCGTCGAGATGGCCGGTACCACCGGCTATTCCGAGCGCACCCTGTTGGAGAAGTGGGGCCGCGATTCGAAGATCCTGGACATCTTCGAGGGCACCCAGCAGATTCAGCAGCTGGTGGTTGCCCGCCGTCTGCTGGGGCTGAGCTCCGCAGAACTCAAGTGATGCACTGATCAAGATCCATTGCGGCCCCTCCGGGATTCACCAGGAGGGGCCGCAATGGATTTCTACGAGCCAGCTGAGCGAAGCCTGGCAAAGCCAGCTAAGCTCCCGTTTCTATCGACGTGATACTTCATCTTGTGGAGGACATATGTGGGTTCGGTCAGGTCTGCTTGCTGCGCTCGGGGTGGCGAGCTGTAGCCTCATCTCATTCGGCGCCGCCATGCCGGTCGCCAACGCTGATGAGTCGGCCTGCGCTGCCATTGACCAGATGTCAAAGGCAGTCGACGATCCAGCCAACAACGGCCCGATCGTCACCGAGGCCCTGATGTATCTGCGCGCAGACAATCCCGCCTACTCCGGCCTGGACCGTCAGGTCGAGGCCATCGGTCAGGCCCGCGACATGTGGGGACGCGTCAACGACGGCGTCCGGGCCAACCTGGACGGTGTCACCGAGCCGGGTGCCCGCCAACAACTCACCGCTTACGCCGACGGGCTCACGGGCGCCTACGAACTCTCCGGAACCTGGCTGGCCGCCACCCCCGAGGTGCGCTCCTCCCCCGAGATCGTCGATCGCGGCGCCGCGGTGGGCGGACTGTTGTTCGACGGCGTCAACAACTTCCACGTGCTGGCCAACATCTGCAGCGGCGGCGCACGCTAGGCGTGCGACTGCGAACCCGCCGACGGGACTCATGGTGCCGACCACGTGTCCCGCTGGAGTGGATGGGCAGCCTCGCCTACTCGGGCCTGATCCCGTCGCGCTCGCAATCGGCGAGCAGCAGCCGCTTGATGACCTTGCCGGTCGACGTACGTGGCAGCGCCTTGACGAAGTACACATCGCGCGGCACATGGAACTTGCTGAGCCGGTTCTTGATGAAGGCGCGCACCATGTCGCCGTCCAGACCAGCATCCTTGTGCCGCACGACGAATGCCGACAGGCGCTGGCCAAAGTTGTCATCGGAGGTTCCGACGACGGCCACATCGGCCACCTGCGGCAGGAAGGACAATGCGTCCTCGACCGGCCGAGGAAACACGTTTTCGCCGCCGGAGATGATCATCTCGTCATCGCGACCGTCGATGTACAGGCGTCCGTCGGCATCAAGGTGGCCCAGATCGCCGGTGTCCAACAGACCGTTCACCGACGTCGGTGACGGGTCGGCCACGTATCCCTCGAACAACATCTCATTGCCGACGAAGATCCGGCCAGTGACACCGCGCGGCACCGGCCGGCGGTCGACGTCCAGAATCGCGATGGTGGTGCCCAACGGCGGCCGCCCCACCGTGGTGGGGGCAATCGCCAGGTCCTCGGGATCGGCGATCGTGGCCCAGGACACCTCGGTAGAGCCGTAGAAGTTGTAGAGCACCTCACCGAATGCCTCGGTAAACCGCTGTACCAGTGAGGCATTCAGCGGCGATCCACTGCAAGCGACCAACCTCAGGCTCGATGTGTCGTATTTCTGGCGCACCTTGGCAGGCAGGTCGACGATGCGCTGCAACATGATGGGAACGGCGATCATTGTGGTCACCTTGCAGGTGGCGATGGCGCGCAGACATTCCTCCGGATCGAACTTCTCCTGCAGGATGACCGTCGCCCGCAGCGGTGTGCTGATCTGCAGGCAGCCCAGCCCCCAGGCATGGAAGATGGGCGCCGAGATGAGCATGGTCTCGTTCATCTTCATGGGCATCCGCGAAAGCATCGCCGCGATGACGGCGAACCCGCGCGGTGTCGGCCGCAACGCCCCCTTGGGCGTTCCGGAGGTTCCCGAGGTTTGCACCACCTGGTGGCCGGGCCGGGTGGGTGGCAACACTCCCGGCTTGTCGGCTACCACGAAGTCATCCAGCCCACGGCGCCCCTGGATGGCGCTACGCCGGCCGGTGCTGACGAGTTCGACCTCCCACGGCACGTACCTGACGAGTTCGTCGAGCTCGTCGTCCACGAACACCTTGGTGAGGTTGTTGCGCGCCACAGCAATCTGAATCTGGGTTGCCGCAAGCGCGTTGTTCAGCAACATCACGTCCACGCCGAGCATCCCGAAGGCAATCAGACACTCGACCATGGCAATGTTGTTGCGAGCCAACAGGCCAATCTTGGATGTCTCGTTGATGCCGTCGCGCATGAGACCGGTCGCCAGCCCCTCGGCGCGGCGGTCAAGTTGCTCGAAGGTCAACTGTCCGGCGTCGTCGGCGACCGCGAGCCGCTTGGGGGCGCGCGCCGCTGCGGCCGCGTACCCACCCTGCAGGGTGAATCCCCACCGCGCCAGGGAACCCAGCTGGCGAAGACCACGGTCGGGCCGCGGGATGCGCACCACGCCCACACCGACCATCAGCCGGGCGATGCTGACTTGAAGATTTCCGTTATGACCCGAATTGGAGACGGTAGAAGTAGGCGCGCCGGACAGGTAATCATCGATTTTGTCCAACCCGTCCATCAACCATTGATTGACGGCCACGCTCGGCTTCTTGATGTCGGCAGGCAGGACCGAGGCTGCCCGCAACACCGTGACGCGCACCCGGGTCTGCGCGGAGCGCTCCTCGAACAATCGGACCGAGATCAACCCGTCGTTGTCGACGCCCTCGATCGCGAGGCTCTCCTTGGTGTTGCTGAGAATCAGCCGAACGCGAGCCTTGGTCTTGGTGGCCAGCACCAGGTATTCGGGATCGGGGCCCGCCTCGGTGCTCTCGATCAAGGTCTCACAGGAACCGACCCCGGTAAAGAACATGGGGTACATGTCGGGTGAGCTGATGAGCTCCCACACAAGCCCGCGCGGGTGCCTGAGCAACTTGTCGCAACTAATTACATCAGCGACCATAACAATAGTCCTACCTGGGGTTTTCGGTCATGCACCGCGCGAGCGTACCCGATGACGCGCATCACTGCCCGAGAACCGTTGTGGTTCTTGTCACTGGCGTGATCAGATTGCCGAGCATAGGCTCGGGCGAATTGTCCGCGGCTCCGGCGGGATACCCACACCCCGGCAAATGGCCGACCGCGCAACCCTCGGTGACGCCTATCGGTTCGCTGACCAGATCCCCCACGGGATCGCTGGCCGCTCCCTAGATGTGGGGAGCCTCGCGGATCTTGCTGCTGTCGTTCCCGAGCGTCTTGCAGTACATCGTGACCGAGGTGCGCGTGGCAGAGATCTCCAGATTCGACGCGTCACGGCCGCGCTGATCCTTGAGCATCTTGCTCACCGCATCGTTCTGCTTCTGCTCCTCGGCGGCGATGAAGTCCTTGCACTTGGTGTCGCCGCCCTGGTTGATGACGCCAGAGCATCCCGCCAACAAGGCAACTGCCGCGAAACCGGTTCCTGCCAACACCTTCAGAGCGCTCATGCCGTGACAGTAGCTCATCACCGCACCCGGCTCCGGCACGATGTACGGTGAGGCGGAGATAGGGAGGGTCATGTTCCATCTGTTCAACGAGCGCTCACGGCAGGTCATCGTGATCGCGCAGGAGGAAGGGCGCGAACTCCAGCACAACTATCTCGGAGCAGAACACCTCCTGTTGGGTCTGGTCGGCGAGGGCACGGGCCTGGGCGCCCGACTGCTGGCGACGGCCGGGGTCCGATTCGAGAACGGGACACGGGTCGTGCAGCAGATCGCCCCGCCGAGCCAGGAACCACCGACCGAGAAAATATCGTTCACCCCGGGAGCCCAACGGACCCTTGAGCTGGCGGAGACCGCGTCGACAAACAGGCAGCACACCGAAATCTGCACGGGGCATCTACTTCTCGGACTCGTCGACGCGGCAGATCCCGTCATCATCCAGATCTGGGAGAGGCTCAACGTGGACGTTCTCGACCTGTGGGACAACGTACGCGCGCATCTGGACGAGAACCTCGGCGACTAGACCCCTAGGCGTATACGGGTCGTGGCTGTGCGGCGATACTCTTCTCGCCCGCGCTGGCGGCCCGCCGCAGGGCCCCGTACTCACCGATGTATCCGGCCAGACCGCCTACCGCGGGCAGCATTCCCAGATAACGGAAAATCGGCTTCGGCTGTGGCCGCTTCTCCAACTCGTCCCCGATGGCCCGCAAGATCCCCGCGAGGTGCCAGAGCGTACGGGCCAATGCGAACGGCGACCAGCTCCGCGGCGTCTCCGGCTCCTGATCGTCAGCGCCGGCCAACGCCTCGTCACCAAGGGGGCGGTGGCACAGCACCTCCGCCAGCAGGCGCACCTGCTCGGGATGGCTGTCGATTCCGAGCTCGCGAGCGATGGCAACCAACACGATGGCCTGATTGGAAAAACCGAGCAGATCCTGCACCGGCAAGCGCGCCGCGAGCACACCGAAAATGCCTGGGAATGCGACGAATACGGTATTGACGGCGCCCACGCGCTGCACCCACCAATGCGCCTTCCCGCGGGTGTCCAGCTTGTCCCATGCCTTGGTGCCGGGAGTGGTTGCCGTGTTCAAAGCGCAGGCCAGAGCATCCAGCGCCTTGTCGACCACACCATCGCCCGCGCCCAACTCATAGCTGCGTTCCTTGAGGCCGAACGGATCGGACTCCGAGAGCACGGTGAGCACCGGATTGATCACACGGACCGCACGGCTCAGCGCGTCGGCGATATCGGCATCGGAGAGCACAGCGTTAGGCAATGCGATGAGACCCATATGCCCATCATCTCGCGGCGGATGCCGATGCGCGCGACGGGGATCGATTCCTGCGAACTGAGATCGTCAAATCGCCACGGCGTAAACGGGATCGAGCGTACTGTTCCCTCAGTACAGAAAGTCACTACACGATATGGATGGGCAATGAAGCTCACGGCCTCGATCCCTCAGAACCAGGGGGGCTGACTCGTGGCACTCGCAGCAACCGTGATCACCGCCTGCACCGCAGCGGTCGGCGCAACGGCATTCGGCGCTTCCCTCGCCATCACCCCGCAGCCTCCGGACACCGTCCTCTACGTCATCAGCTCAGATCGCCCGATCACGGCGATCTCGTGGAGGGACAGCCTCGGGCACATGCGTGATCAGCCCGTCGACGGCATCCAGCACACCTGGGCCTGGACCTTCACCAGCGATGTCTCCGATCCGCCCTACTTCGTCAGCGCCGAGTCCGCCGGGGCTGCGGTGACGTGCCGCTTGATCGTCAACGGCAAGGTCAAGGTCGAGGACACCGCCGGTGGGCACAACCCAACGGCCACCTGCCACGGATAAACCGGGAACTACTGTCCCTCGGCAACTTCTGTGATATCACCGGGCGCGAGAATCACGCCCCTCACGCGGGTTCAAGGAACCTTTCATGACCTCGGGAAATCCACAAGGACGACCACACCGGACAGGCACATCGGCCGTTCAGGCCCACGCAACCACACCGTTTCTACCACCCGACAGGCGAGACAAGACTCTGGCAAAACGGAGAAGCTTGCAGCCCGTCATTCATGTCTCTCGAGTTCAAAAGACCGGGTATTCCATAGGAACACCCGGTCTTTTGAAGTCGCTATGCGGCTAATTCATCGTGACAACGGCAGCATCATCACCCGGTTTGAATGTGATAACTCCATGATCGAACGTTGACTTGTACGAACCATCCGGTAGTGCCTGCTCATCAGCAGTGGGATATCCCAGCTTTCCCTGCGAAGCCTGGTTTGCGTTCCACTCGTCACGGATCTTGCCCCACACCATATAGACCGGACCATCATTGCGGTGAATCAGAACACCACCGTCGAACTGCTGATAGACACCGGTCTTGTCCAGTGTCTCCTTCTGCTCGTCATAGGGTGCACCCAAATCATTCTTCTGATCACCGTTGAGAGTGCTCCACTTGGCCAGAATCGGCCCCTGCACCACGTACTGCGTACCATTCTTACCCGCGATCTGCGTAGACGTGGGTGCAGCAACTACTGAGGACACCGCACTAGAAGCGGCACTACCCGCCGACTGCGCGGCGCTCGCTGCCGCGGAAGCAGCACTGGAAGCACTAGACAGAGCACCGGTGGCCGTGTCCTTAGCCTGCGAACACCCCACCACCAACACACCAGCGGCCGCAAAAGCTACCACCACACCAGTAACACGCACGAGAGCATCTGAGTTCATGCGCTGGACCTTAACAGCATCTTCAAGAAAACCGAGGCAGATTTCGCAAACAACCAACAGCCGAGTTGCCCCAAGACGCCCCAGCAGGAAAAGCGGTGCAAACAACCTCAATACTGAATGTTTGCCATAAGAGGAAAACAAGCTAGTATTCATTGGTTTCAATCTTTGCCATATGGTACAGATTGACTCTGGTGCCCAGACCTTTATGTGACATCGATAGCCGTTGCGCACGAGAAAAGGGAGGCCAGCACGATCTAGTTGCCGGTCCCCCAAACCGAACGCCTGCCGACCTCAACCAAACCAGCCCCAACAGTGCACGCATCGCCCGCTGCAGACTGAAGAACGCCGTCTCGGCTACGCCCCTTCACCATCGCTGCATTGCCGCAAACTAAGCAAACCACCATATTCGCGTGCTCTGTCGATCGATTTTTCACGGAAGCGTCGGCGCGCTTCCTCGCTCCAGCGTGTTGTCGGCTCGATCACCAGCGAGTCGACCACGTACCCCAACATCGTGAAAACATATTCCAAATATGATTGTTGAAAGTCCACCAACTCAGGGCTGCGCCCGTCGTAAGCGCTACTGCGCGTAAGTATCAAATGCGCCGGCCTTCCACCCCCCAACATTCCGACATGCACCCCCTGGCTGTCTATGCCAAAGCTAGAACCCGGCTGCACGATGACATCGATCCATGCCTTGAGCGGATGCGGCACGCCCCAGTTCCACATCGGACACGAAATAATGAGTCGGTCGAACTGCCGCACCCGCTCCACCTCCTCAAGGATTCCTCGCCACACTCGGACCTCCTCAGCAGAGAGCTGCTCCCCGAACAACGACCTGAACTTCGCCGATGCCGCTTCTGCGCTGAAAACGGGAAACTCACCATCCCAAACACTGAATCTCTCTACAGCCCCCATAGTCGCGGAGCCGGCCGCAGAGATGAACTCCCGCGCAAGCGCCGAGGACAACGACCCCTCACCGTTCGGCGAGGCCTCCACCCATAATGTCTTCACCCTGGAGCGCCGCTGCAACTGACACCAAATCCCGCCCAACCGAACAATTCGACACACCACCCCTCAACCTCGCCGCCCAACAAGCCTCACGTGTGCGGCTTCCCTGCCGTTAACCTGAATCTAGATTCAGGTTAACGCGTTTACCCCTTCCGTCAAGAGCCAACACGACGATTGCTATCCAGATTCTACGAAGTCAAGACCCAGCCACCCCTGCGTCAATGGGCTCAACTCGCTCTTGTTCCTTCGCACCGATGTGTTGCGACCGGGCTTGCTCGATCCCTTCGTCCAGCGGGACCGACCAGGGGAGAAATTTTTTCCACTGTCAACCTTGCCGATTTCGCACAGCCCTGACCAAACCACGAACCGTGCCGAGAACCTCGGCCTGGATATCGTTAAGGGCCACATCCAGATTGGCTTGTCTGCCCAACCAGTGAACACAGTAAAACTCGCCCCAGTCGTCTAGACCATCCAGCGGGATGGCGTCGTGAGCGCTGTTCCTATCCCAATTCTCCCTTGGCCAAGCCGACATCCTCACCACACAGCGGCACTACCTCGCACGCGGCAAGGCGCACCCGGAGGCTGCGGCCGTACTGGATCGTGCACTGGAACACCCTGCGAATTAGTGGAGACTTTCTGGAGACTTGGGCCATTTAGGTCCGAAGAATGACGCAGGCCAGAGACTAAAAATAGTCTCTGGCCTGCGTACCTAGTAGCGGGGACAGGATTTGAACCTGCGACCTCTGGGTTCCACGAAAGTTGGACTACCACAGACATTTTCGGACAGTCAAGCACAGTCAGGATACCACCTGCTACCTGCGGATACTTTGAATTTTGGACAGTCCAGGACAGTCGAACACAGTTGCGAAAAGTCGTCACGGCGCGCGAATTGGTGATGATTTATTGATGACCTCGGGCCGGAGTTGTCCGGCTATATGCCAGGTGGCGGACTAAGTGAATGTTTGCTGATCAGATGGACAGTCTGGCCCCGATATGGAACGCTGCGAGAGAGTAGCTACAGGCATGAGGGGGCGAGGTTGTCCGGGCGGTTACAGGTGAGTCCCGAGCAACTACATCTGTCGGCGAACGAGATGGACCGACTACTAGCCGCCCACCGTGCAGCACACGCCAAAGCCCACGGACTCATCAATGCTGCGATGTCGGGGTGGGTCGGTAGCGCAGCTTCTGCGCTGGGTTCTGAGTCGACAGAGTGGCAGGGCCATTCCAAACACGTCGAGAATGAGTCCACCCATTACCGCGACGCGTTCGATCAGATCGGGTATGCCTTCGCCAACACAGAAGAGCAGACCGCCGTCAACATCCTTCAGTCGCGGCAGACCAAGGCGTAATCCTCGATGTCGTTGTCGCTGGCCGATATCAAGCGTGCTCAGGTCGCATCGTTCCGCGACGTCGCCGATGGACTCGACGCCATGGCAGAGGCGAACCGGGACATGAAACGCGGCATCGAGCGCCTGCCGATCATGGGCGAGGGCTGGAAAGGCCAATCCGGCGATGCGGCCCACCACGAGTTCGACAGGAACGGCAAATACCTGGATGGCCATGCCGAAGCCCAAACAGGTGCGGCCGGCAGAATCCGGCGCGCCGCCGATGAATTCGAGGGCGTGCAACAGCTGCTCAAGAAGATCGAAAGTGATGCCGCGCAAGGCAAGTTCAGCATTAACTACGACACTGGCGAGGTCACCCCGCCCAGCGGTAAGTACGACAAGAACGAGCTGGACTACCTGAGGAACACACTGCGGCAGATTCAGGCTGCCGGGGATCGCGCCAACGCCGACCTGGAGGCCGCGGTCAAGGCTGCCAGGACGCTTCCGGATCCATCCGGTGCTGCCGCGCAGGCGCTACCTTCGACGCCAGGTTCCGCGATCAAGCCCAGTGGGGTCGTTGCCGGGCTAGAGCACCTTGCCGCACCGAGCCCTGATGGTGATCCTGGAGCGACCAAGGCCGCCGCCGCAGGCACCGATACGCGAGCCGATTACAAGGAGTGGTACCCGAAAACCACTGTGCCGGGCGGCGATAAGCCTGTCGACCCACGACAGCTTGGTGGCTTGGCCGCAGCGCCAGGGGTGCGTGATGTCCGCGACCAAATACCGCAGCGTCTCCAGCCTCAGTTGCGCCCAGAGCAGGTCGAGCAGTTCAAAGCTGATACCCGAAAGATATTGCAGGGACAGGGCGTTCCTGCTGATCAGATTGAGCGACGAGTCAACGACGCGGTCAAGTCCGCGCAAGCGCCGCATTTCATGCCCGACGCGCCCGCTCTTGGGGACGGCAACACCGGCCTAAGTAAGTCGCCTGGTGATCGGTTCATCGACTTCACCAACGATGTGCACGAGGGCTTCTACCAAAGCCTCGACGGCACCGTCCAACAAGGTAAAGAACTGACCGGGCAAGCAGGTCCGGGTGCGCCCGGCGTTGCCGAGGCCTGGGGCAACCTCGCCAAGGACAGCGGCAAAGCGCTCTTCGAGCAGACTGTCAACCCGATCGGCAGCGCTATCGACCAGGCCCAACAAGCCGTGAATGACCCCGGACACTTCGCCGGTCAAAAACTCTTCGAGGCAACCGCCATTGCCCCCACTCTCCCTCTAGGTGGGGAAGGTGCAGCCTTGGCACGCGGACTCGAAGGCGGAGCCATCGAACGCGGACTACTCGGAGACATCACCCATCTCGACGACGGCGTAGGCCACCACGCACCGTCTGTTGGCGACCACTCAATACCAAGCACGGTCGATCATCATCCCTATGTCTCGGTGCCACATGAGGCCCCAGCACCACCACCACTACCGCCGGACCACCCGCTCTTCGAGGGTTACCACCCCACCGACCCCGGCCCCAACTACACCAACCCTGACGGCAGCCTGCGTTATCCCAGCGATCTAGACCCCGCGAAGCCGTACGCCGTCCCCGGCACCGTGATCGACAATGCCCAGCTGCCGAAGGGCACGATCTTAGGCCGATTCGGCTACCCCGGCGGTGAGTGGCTAGCTCCCGAGGGGACCCCGTTCGCTAAGCTTTCACTACCCCCGGATAGCGCGATGAAACCGTACTTTGAATACGCAGTTAGTGACCCGACGAAACTGCCTCCAGGATGGCGAATTGAGCAATCCCAGGTAGCACCCTGGTTCAACCAACCAGGTATGGGTCCGCAGTATCGGGTGATCGCTCCGCCGGGCCAGGAGGCATCGGTTGATGCGTTAGCCCGCTACGGCTTCCTAGAACGGATAGGCAGGCAATAATGGCCGACTTCACAAGGCTTTCGCGTGACTGGAACACCTGGTCAAGCTGGTTCGGGATGAGCAACGTGTCCGTGTCCGTTGAGAATGATCACGAAGCGTGCTTCAAGTCAGATGATGAAACCTTCTGCCTGCGGACCGAGGGCGAGTGGTGGGTCGTCGACAGCATTAATGATCGCGGCAAAAAGTACGAGGCCATTGGTAGCTTCTCCAGCTTCGAACTAGCGGAGAAGTACCTAATTTCACGATGGGCCTTCACCGTAACGGGTGCATCCGAACTCGGCCCTGAACTCTATGCGCGAGGAATGAATCCTGATGTGGCCGTGCGTCCAACGGACGATGAATGGCGCGTCGAGCTGGAGTCCGGTGTCGGCAACGTGCGCTTAAGTACGCCTGAGGCAACCATTTTCAGCCATCTCATGCTGACTCCGACAGATCAGATTGAGCGACGAGCCGACCATACAGTCTCGCAGGCTCGCTAGACCACGATCGACGAAAGGTCGACCACGGCGTCATCGGTGTTCGACCAACTGGACACCGCGTGATCCGACGAACGTGGACACCGACTGGCGCCGCATCCGACTGGCGCTCGGCATCTCCGATGGGATCACGGCGCAAAGCTTCCGCAAAGCCGGTGCGACCGCCAAGGACGACGCCGGGCTGCCCCTGCGTGTAATTGCTGATTCGCTGGGGCACTCAGACATGGTGACGACCCAACGGCACTACCTAGACCGAGGCAAGGCCCATCCCGAGGCAGCGGAGGTGTTGGACCGCGCGCTGCGACCGCCTGCGAATTAGTGATGATTTATTGATGACTTGACCGATACAGGTCCAAAAAATGACGCAGGCCAGAGACTAAAACTAGCCTCTGGCCTGCGTACCTAGTAGCGGGGACAGGATTTGAACCTGCGACCTCTGGGTTATGAGCCCAGCGAGCTACCGAGCTGCTCCACCCCGCGGCGGTGAACACAAGGTTACCGGGCACAGTGCCTGGCGCCAAATCGTTTACCTGGCCTGCATGTTCTCGGCGCACGGCAGTGGCTTAGGCCCTGCCACTTGTGCTTTCACGCGGCGGCAGGGACCAGCCCGTCCTACTTAGCTTGTGCGAATTTCGTCATCGCGTCGTCCAGGCTCTTGAGGGCCTGCCCGTACCGCGCGAAGTCCCCACTCTTCTGAGCGTCCTTCACCTCACCGATGGCCCGCTGAACCTCCTGCAGCGCGGCGGCCTTCGCCGAGGACAGCTCCGAGGAACCTGCGGGCGGTACGGCCACCGGCGGGACGATCGGCACGTTCTGGCCGCTCGGTGGCGGTGGGTTGACCCCGCCGGGTTCGGCGGCAGGAGCGGTCGCCGTCGCACCGGCACCCCGCCCGAACACCATGTCCAACGCATCCCTGACCGTGGTGGCGTAGCCGACCTTGCCGTTGTAGAACATGCCCACACGGATCAGGCGCGGATACGACGACTGATCACCCTGGCCCGGCGAGGCGTACAACGGCTCGACGAACAACAACCCGCCGTTGGCCACCGGCAAGGTCAGCAGGTTGCCCCATTTGAGGATGTTCTGGTTTTTGATGATGCCTACGTGCGAGGACACCTGGTTGTCGGTGGTAATCGCGTTGTTCACCAGCTTGGGGCCCTGCACGGTGCCGGGAACCGTCAAAACGGTGATCTTCCCGTAGGTTTCGGGATCGGAGCTAGCACTGACGTAGGCCGCCAGGAAGTCACGCTGGAAACGGTTCAGCGCACTGGTCAATTGGAATGACGCCGAATCATCGTTCTTCGTAATGTCTTTCGCGACGATGTAGTACGGCGGCTGCGATCCGGTGGGTGCGTTCGGGTCATCGGGAACCTGCCAGAAATCACTGGTGGAGAAGAAGGTCACCGGATCGTTGACGTGGTACCGCGCCAGCAGCGTCCGCTGCACCTTGAACAGATCTTCCGGGTAGCGCAGATGCCGCGCGAGGTCCGATGAGATATCGCTCTTCGGCTTCACCGTTCCCGGGAAGATCTTCATCCACGCCTTGAGCACGGGGTCCTTCTCGTCCTGCTGGTACAGGGTCACCGTGCCGTCATAGGCATCGACCGTCGCCTTGACGGAGTTCCGGATGTAGGAGACCTGCTGATTGGGCAGCGCTCCCCCGGTCCGGCCCACCTGGCTGTCAAAGGTGGCCTCCGACAACGATGTCTGCTGCGAATACGGGTAGTTGTCCAACGTGGTGTAGCCGTCCACGATCCAGACCATGCGCTTGTCGACGATCGCCGGGTAGGTACCGCTGTCGACCGTCAGCCACGGCGCCACCGCCTCCACACGCCGGCTCGGATCCCGGTTGAACAGAATCTTGCTGTTGTCACCGATCACATTGGAGAACAGGAAGTTGCGCTCGGCGTACTTGAGCCCGAAGACCGTCCGCGCCAGCGCACCGCCGACGGGAACCCCGCCAGTACCGGTGTAGGTGCTGTTCTTGGTTCCGGAGTTGTTCTCGTAGTCGTACTCACGGTCGTCACCGTTCTTGCCGACGATCGCGTAGTCGTTGGTATCGCTGGCGATGATGGGGCCGTAGTAGACACGCGGCTGCGCCAATTGCGCCGGACCGTCGGAGAGCACCTTGCCGTTGTCGTCGACGGCATTCACCAGAAACTCCGGGTACCCGCCGTTCTCGTCGGGCTTGTCGGCAACCCCCCTGACGGTGTTGGCCGGGGCGGCGATGAATCCGTTGCCGTGGGTGTACACGGTGTGCCGGTTGATCCAGTCGCGCTGGTTGTCACGAAGTTTGGCCGGATCGAGCTCGCGCGCGGCGACCACATAGTCGCGCAGCGACCCGCTCCGGTCCTGATACCGGTCGATCGACAACGAATCCGGGAAGGCATAGAAGTTTTTGCCCTGCTGCAACTGCGTGAAGGCCGGGCTCACGATGTTGGGGTCGAGTACACGGATGTTGGCGATGGTGGACCGATCGGCGGCGACCTGCTTGGCCAACTGCTCGCTACCGGTGGGCGCCGATGCGGTGCCGCTGTAGTCGCGATAGGTGACCACGTCATCGGTCAGACCGTAGGCATCGCGCGTCGCCTTGATGCTGCGCGCGATGTACTCGCTCTCCTTCTGCGCCGCATTGGGTTTGACGCTGAACTGCTCGACGATGAGCGGCCAGCCCGCACCGACCACCAACGAGGACAGCAGCAGCAGCGCCAGGCCGATCGCGGGAATCCGCAGATCCTTGAGCACCAGCGCCGAGAACACCGCGACCGCACAGATGACGGCGATGGCCAGCAGGATGAGCTTGGCCGGCAGCACCGCGTTGATGTCGGTGTACCCGGCACCGGTGAACGGCTTACCGGCCCGCGTGTGCGAAAGGAGCTCGTACCGATCGAGCCAATAGGCGACGACCTTCAGCAGCACCAGGATTCCGGCGAGCGTCACCAGCTGGATGCGAGCGGGCCGCGACAGCGTCCCGGAGCGGCCGGACAACCGGATACCGCCAAAGATGTAGTGCACCATGGCGTTGACGAACAGCGCGATGAACACCGCGATGAACAGGTAGGTCAGTACGAATCGGTAGAAAGGCAGCTCGAAGGCGAAGAAGCCGAGGTCCAGGCCGAACTGCGGGTCTTTGATGCCGAAATCGCCGCCCTCCAGGAACAGCTGCACCGGCATCCAATAACTTTGGGCCACCACACCGGCCAGCACTCCGATGAGCACCGGAACACCGATGGCGAACAGGCGTACCCGCGACAGGATCAGTGCCCGGTACTGCGCCAGCGCGTCACCGGGCCCCTTGGCAGGCACGAACACCGGCCGCGCCCGATACGCCAATCCGAAGCCCCCGAAAACCACGGAACCGACCAGGGTCCCGACGATCAGGAACAACGCGAGGCGGGTCAGCAGCACGGTGGTGAAGACACCACGGAATCCGAGCTCGCCAAACCACAGCCAGTTGATGTAGGTGTCGACCAGGCGTGGACCGATCAACAACAACACCACGATCACCAACGCTGCGGCGACCAGTCGCCGGCTCCGTCGGGTCAGTCGTGGCAGAGCCCCATTTGGCCGCATTCCCACGTCGCTACGCTCCTCGTCGAGTGTTTCTGAGAGTGTCGAACCGCTCAATATTCGCTAGAAAACCCAGTCCCACTGTAGCCGCAGAACAGCGGGGTCAGTCCTGCATCGATAGTGGTGAGGTTCGCTAACAACTGGGCGCTTGATCGCCACGATTGAGGGCATTGAGTCCGTCGACGGCTTCGGTCAGGGTGCCCGCCTTGACCAGGGTGAGCCCCTGCCCGCCGTCCGTCTTCGCCTCGGCACAATTGGCCGCGGGCACCAGAAACACCCTCGCTCCAGCGTCTTTGGCGGCAAGCATCTTGTGCGTGATCCCCCCGATGGGGCCCACCTTGCCCTCGGCGTCAATGGTCCCCGTCCCGGCGACGAACTTCCCGCCGTCGAGCTCGCCCGGCGTCAGCTTGTCGATCACCGCGAGACTGAACATCAAACCGGCCGACGGCCCACCGATGTTGGCCAGATTGAAATCGATGGTGAAGGGCGCCCAGGGCGCCTGCACCACGCCGACCCCCAGGAATCCATAGTCACGATCCGCGTTCTTGCCGAGCGTGATCTTCACCGGTTCCGTCTTGTCGCTGCCCTGCGTGTTCTTGCGCTTGTAGTCCAGCGTCACCTCCTCGCCCGGCCTGGTTGCCTTGAGCTGCCCGGTGAACTCCTCGAGCGTCGCGACCGGGTGCCCGTTCACGGCGGTGATGGCGTCGTTCTCCTGCAACTTGCCCTTGGACGGTCCCTCATCGCTGATGGTCAGTACGGTCACCGCCGACGGGTACTTGAGATATCCCAGCGCCGCGAACTCCGCGCTCTCCTCCGACTTCTTGAACTCAAGGTCGTTCTCCTTGTCCACCTGGTCCTTGGACCGATCAGGTGGATACACCACGTCGCGGGGAACCAACTGCTCACGACCGCTCGCCCACAACCGCAGCGCATCGGCCAGGGTCAGCCCGTCGCGCTGGGAGACCGTCGTCATGTTGAGGTGACCGGACACCGGGTCGACCGTGGTGCCCTTGATGTCGACAACTTCCTTGCCCTCGACCGTTCCGAGGGTGTTGAACGTCGGGCCCGGGCCCAGCGACACGAACGGCACGGTGATCACCGACATCAACAACCCGAAGGCGATGATCGGGACGAGCGCGACCAGCAACGTCGCAACGCGGCGATTCATGCCTGCACCCTATGGCAACGACCGATCAGCACCCGGCCGGTAGTCTTCAATGCGGAGGTTCGATGAGCGAGCATGCCCCCGTCCTGCTGTACGACGGCCTTTGCGCACTGTGCAACGGTGCGGTGAAGAAGATCCTGCGCGACGACGAGATCGGCGCGATGCGATTCGCCGCACTCGACAGCGAGTACGCCAGGCAGCTGATCGATCGGCATCCCGAACTCGCCGGTGTCGACTCCTTCGTGATCGTCGACAACCCGGGCGAGCCCACCGAGGGAATTCACATCCGCTCCGACGCCGCGCTCCGCGTCATCGACTACCTGGGCGGCACCCGGCGGGCCCGGCTCATCGGGCTCCTCGTCCCCCGACCTCTCCGCGATGCCGCATACCGCCTGGTAGCGCATATCAGGTACCGGATGTTCGGCAAGTACGACACCTGCCCGGTTCCACCACCCGAGGTCCGCGCACGGTTTCTGGCCTGATCCCACCCCACGGCGGCACGTTCACTGACAGCGTGATCGGGCCGCCTCTCACGGCGGTACCGTGGAGATATGGCTGACCTCCCCTTTGGATTCGCTGCCGGCGACGACCCCGATCGTGAACGGGGCGACGCCGGACGCGGCTCCTCGGGCTCGGGCCCATCGGGAGCAGACCCCTTCGGCTTCGGATCTGGTGGATTCAATCCCGCCGATCTGGGCCAGATCTTCACGCAGTTGGGCCAGATGTTCAGCGGTGCGGCCGCCAGCGCGACCAGCGGCCAGCCCGCGGGTCCGGTCAACTACGATATCGCCCGGCAACTGGCCTCAAGCTCAATCGGTTTCGCCGCGCCCATCACCGAGAGCACCATATCGGCCATCACCGACGCGGTACATCTGGCCGATACCTGGCTCGATGGCGCCACCGCCCTGCCCGCCGGTACCACCCGGACCACGGCATGGACCGCGACGGACTGGGTAGACAACACCTTGGAGAATTGGAAGCGGCTGGTCGACCCTGTGGCCGAACAGATTTCGGGCATGTGGGCGGCGAGCCTGCCCGAAGAAGCGCAGAGCATGGCCGGCCCGCTGTTAGGCATGATGACCCAGATGGGCGGCATGGCCTTCGGATCGCAGCTCGGCCAGGCCCTCGGCCAGCTGTCCCGAGAGGTGTTGACCTCCACCGATATCGGACTGCCGTTGGGACCCAAAGGCACCGCCGCCCTGCTTCCCGGTGCCATCGAATCGTTCTCGGAAGGCCTTGAGCAGTCCAAGGGCGAGATCATGACCTTCCTAGCGGCCCGAGAGGCCGCACACCATCGACTGTTCAGCGGGGTGGGCTGGCTGACCATCCGACTGATGGACACCGTCGAGCAATACGCCAAGGGCATCTCGATCGACATGAGCGCCATCGAGGAGGCCGCCCGTGGCTTCAACCCCGCCTCGCTGGGCGATCCATCCGACATGGAACAGCTGCTATCCCAAGGCATTTTCGAGCCGAAGACCACACCGCAGCAGGAGCAGGCCCTGCAGCGGCTGGAGACACTGCTGGCCCTGGTCGAGGGCTGGGTGCAGACGGTGGTGACCGACGCGCTCGGCGACCGCATCCCTGCCACCGCAGCCCTCAGCGAGACCCTGCGGCGCCGCCGCGCCACCGGTGGCCCGGCCGAACAGACCTTCAGCACCCTGGTGGGCCTGGAGCTGCGGCCGCGCAAGCTGCGCGAGGCGGCGGATCTGTGGCGCAGGCTCACCGACGCCGTCGGCGTTGACACGCGTGACGCGGTCTGGGCACACCCCGATCTGATGCCCGATTCCAGCGACCTGGACAGTCCTGCCGCATTCATCGATCGCATCGTCGCGGGCGACAGCGACGCCGTCGACGACCCGATCGCACAGATCGAGAAGCTCGATCCGGGCACCCCCGGAGAAAACCGGGAGGACTGAGAAATCGGCGCGTGACCACTCCGCGCTGGTCAACATCCGAATCGGGCTGTGGATAGACGGCTTTCAATCAGCTTTGGCGCGGACCGGATGTGCCATTGTGGGTCATGTCCAGCGAGCCGACGTTCACCCTCGACCCGGCCCGTCCCGTGCTGCCGCGCCCCGACGACGGTGTTCAGATCGGTTGGATGCCGCGCCACGCGGTGATCGTGCGGCCCTCAACGGCCGCCCCGGCCCGGGCGGTGCGACAACTACTGAACTCGCTGGCCGATGAACTGACCTGGGGGCAGATTCTCAACCTTCAATGCGTCAAGGACTTTCCCGATGCCGAGGACATCCGGAAACTGCTGGATGAGTTGGTCGACGCCGGCGCCGTCATTCGCCGGACCCCAACCGATGCGGTCGCATCGCCGGTGATCCGGATCGTCGGTCGCGGCCCGATTTCCGATGCCCTGTCCGAGGCACTGCGACATACCTCGGCACGCATCCAGCGCTCAACGCCGTCTGCACATGGAAAATCTTGGCAGTACGTGGATTTGGCGATACTCGCCGACGACTTGATTGTCGACACCCGCTTACTGCGCACGCTGACTGAGGCCGAGGTACCGCACCTATCCGTGCGGGCACGCGACGGCACCGGGCTGATCGGGCCGATGGTCCTACCGGGTATCACCAGCTGCCTAGAATGCGCCGATCGTCATCGCAGTGACCGCGACGAGCAGTGGCCCGCGGTCGCGGCTCAGCTCACCGGAACCGTCGGCATCGCCGCGCCGGCCACCGTGCTGGGCACCGTCGCGGTGGCGCTCGCACAGATCGATCGTGTGTTGTCGGCATTCCGAGGTCAGGCACCCGGGCCGCTGGTGACGCTCAACGCGACACTCGAACTCGATCTGGCGATCCACGCGCTGACCGCCCGGCACTGGACCGCGCACCCGCTGTGCCCCTGTGGGGCCTTCCCTGGAAATTGACGAAGAACCACTTTTTGTTAACTTCATCACGACCGGGCATGATGTGCGCATGGCTGAGATTCGTCGTGGCCGCGCCGCACGCGCCGCAAAACTCGCATCGCTTCCGGCCGGAATCGCGGGCCGTGCCGCGCTCGGTGTGGGTAAACGGCTGGCCGGTAAATCCAAGGACGAAGTCAACGCCGAACTCGTAGAGAAGGCCGCCGAACAGCTGTTCCAGGTGCTGGGCGAGCTCAAGGGCGCGGCCATGAAGATCGGCCAGATGCTCTCGGTGATGGAGGCCGCCATCCCGCCGGAGTTCGGGGAGCCCTACCGGGAGGCGCTGACCAAGCTACAAAGTGATGCGCCGCCGCTACCCGCCGACAAGGTCCACCGTGTCCTGGATACCCAGCTCGGCACGAAATGGCGCGACCGCTTCCAGTCCTTCGACGACAAACCCGTTGCCTCGGCGAGCATCGGCCAGGTGCACAAGGCCATCTGGAAGGACGGGCGCGCGGTTGCGGTCAAGGTGCAGTACCCGGGCGCCGATGAGGCCGTGCGCTCGGACCTCAAGACCATTCAGCGACTCTCCTCGTTGTTCAAGCAAGTGGCTCCGGGTGCCGATATCAAGGGCATCGTCGACGAGCTGATCGAACGCACCGAAGAAGAACTCGACTACCGGATCGAAGCCGCCAACCAGCGCACGTTCGCCAAGGCGTTCAGGAACGATCCCGAGTTCTACGTGCCATCGGTCGTCGCTTCCTCCCCCAAGGTGATCATCACCGAGTGGATGCAGGGCCGGAAACTCTCGGAGATCATCACCAAGGGAACTGAAGAAGAGCGCAGCCGGTGTGCGCACCTGCTGCTGGAGTTCAGCATCAGCTCGCCCTACCGCTGCGGGTTGCTGCACGCTGACACCCACCCCGGAAACTTCATGCTGCTGGAGGACGGCCGGTTCGGTGTCATGGACTTCGGCGCGTGTGCCTCCCACGAAGGCGGCCTGCCCGCCGGCTTCGGACCGATCCTGCGTCTGGCCCGCGACGAGAAGTGGGAAGAGCTGACAGAGGTCTTGCGTTCGGAGGGCTTCATCCCTCCGAGCGCGACATCCGTCTCTCACGAGGAGGTCAACTCCTACCTTGAGCCATACATCGAGCCGCTGAACCACGAGACCTTTCACTTCAGCCGCAAGTGGCTGCAACGGCTCACCGCCAAGGCCACCGACTTCCGCAGCCAAGAGTTCCTCGAGTCGTTCAAGACCAGTCGCCAGATGAACCTGCCGACAAACTATCTGATGTTCTTCCGCGTCCTCGGCGGCCTCATCGGCATCGCCGCACAACTCGATGCCCCGGTGGATTACGCGGCTATCATCGACAAATGGGTTCCGGGTTTCCATGAGGACAGCAAGACCCCGGCCACCACGTAGGCGAAGAAGAAAACCTGCGTTGTCAGACTCGCGGCGCCCCCGGCATGATGTAACGCATGGCTGAGATCCGCCGCGGCCGCGCCGCACGCGCCGCGAAACTCGCATCCCTTCCGGCAGGCATTGCCGGTCGCGCCGCCCTTGGCGTCGGAAAGCGCCTGACCGGCAAGTCCAAGGACGAAGTCAACGCCGAGATGATGGAGAAGGCGGCCGAGCAGCTGTTCCAGGTGCTGGGCGAACTCAAGGGCGCGGCCATGAAGCTCGGCCAGGCGTTGTCGGTGTTCGAAGCCGCCATTCCCCCCGCCTTCGCCGAGCCCTTCCGGGAAGCCTTGACGAAGCTGCAAAGCGACGCGCCCCCGCTGCCCGCCGACAAAGTCCATCGCGTCCTCGACGCTCAGCTCGGCACCAAATGGCGCGAACGCTTCCAGTCCTTCGACGACAAACCCGTCGCCTCGGCCAGCATCGGGCAGGTGCACCGCGCCGTGTGGAGCGACGGGCGCGCGGTCGCGGTCAAGGTGCAGTACCCGGGCGCCGATGAGGCGGTGCGCTCGGATCTAAAAACCATGCAGCGGCTGGCATCGTTGTTCAAGCAGATCGTGCCCGGCGCGGACGTCAAGAGCATCATCGACGAACTGATCGAACGTACTGAAGAAGAACTCGACTACCGCATCGAGGCCACCAACCAACGGGCCTTCGCCAAGGCGTTCAGGAACGATCCCGAGTTCTACGTCCCGTCGGTCGTGGCCTCGGCGCCCAAGGTCGTCATCAGTGAATGGATGCAGGGGCGCAAGCTCTCCGAAATCATCAGCAGCGGAACCGAAGACGAACGCAACGAGTGCGGGCGCCTGCTGTTGAAGTTCACCGTCAGCTCTCCGTACCGGTGCGGGTTGCTGCACGCCGACACCCACCCCGGAAACTTCATGCTGCTGCCCGACGCGCGTCTGGGCGTCATGGACTTCGGCGCCGTCGCCACCCACGAGGGCGGATTTCCCCCCAACCTCGGACCCATCTGGCGCCTGGAGCGTGACGGCGTATGGGACGAGCTCATCCCCTTGATGCGCGAGGAGGGATTCATCCCACCGCGCACCGAGGTGTCCCCCGAAGAGATCGACGAGTACCTGAAGCCGTTCATCGATCCGCTGAAGTCCGACGAGTTCCACTTCACCCGTAAATGGATGCAACGCGTCGCCGCCAAGTCCAGCGATGTGCGCGGCGCCCAGTTTCAGACCGGCCGGCACCTAGACCTGCCGCCGGTCTACCTCATGATGTTCCGAGTTCTCGGAAGCCTCTCGGGCATCCTGGCCCAGCTCGATGCGACGGTCCCCTATGCCCGAATCATCGGCGACTGGGTTCCCGGCTTTCGCGAGGACGAGCCCGTCGCCACCAGCTAGCAACAGCTAGCATTCCGTGAAGACGTGGGCAACGATGCCGCACTGAACGATATGAGGTGACATGGCAGATATTCGCCGCGGTGGACTGAGCCGGATGACCAAACTGGCAAGCCTGCCCGCAGGCATGGCCGGACGCGCGGTCCTCGGAGTGGGCAAACGCCTGACCGGAACCTCTGCCAACGAGGTCAACGCCGAACTCCTGGAGAAGGCCGCCGACGAGCTGTTCAACGTGCTCGGCGAGCTCAAGGGTGGCGCCATGAAGGTCGGCCAGGCCCTGTCCGTAATGGAAGCGGCGATACCACCGCAGTTCGCCGACCCGTTCCGCGAGGCCTTAGTCAAGCTGCAGAGCGAGGCCCCGCCCCTGCCTGCGGCCAAGGTTCATCGCGTCCTCGACGCACAGCTCGGCACCAAATGGCGCGAGCGGTTCCAGTCCTTCGACGACACTCCGGTCGCCTCGGCCAGCATCGGCCAGGTGCACAAGGGCATATGGAAGGACGGCCGCGAGGTGGCCGTCAAAATCCAGTACCCCGGCGCCGACGATGCGCTGCGCGCCGATCTCAAGCTCATCCAGCGGATGACGCCGCTAACCAAACAGATTGCGCCCAAAGCAGATATCGACAGGCTGGTGGCCGAGATCAGCGACCGCATCGAGGCCGAACTCGACTATCGGCAGGAGGCGTCAAACCAGCGCGCATTCGCGAAGGCCTTCGCCGACGATCCGCAGTTCTTTGTACCGACGGTGGTGGCCAGCGCACCCAAAGTGATCATCGCCGAGTGGATGGAGGGCCGGCGGCTCTCCAAGGTCATCGCCGAAGGCACTCGGGAGGAACGAGATTCCGCCGGCGCCCTGATGCTCGAATTCACGGTGAAGTCACCGGAGAAGGTGGGGCTGGTGCATGCCGACCCGCATCCGGGAAACTTCATGATGCTCTCCGACGGACGCTTGGGCATCATCGACTTCGGCGCGGTCTCCGAGCATCCCGGTGGCGTTCCGCCCGAGTTCGGCGAGGTGCTGTGCTGGGCACGTGATGAGCAGTGGGAGCAGGTGATTCGGCTCATCAAGCAGCTCGGGTTCATGCCGCCGGAGGTTCAACTGTCCGGGGATCAGGTGATGGACTACATCCGGCCGCTGTGGCCCTACGTCGATCCGCTGCGCTCAGGCGAATTCCATTTCACCCGTGAGTGGTTCCAGCAGGCCGCGGTGGCATCCACCGATCTGTTGGACGAGGGATTCGCCGATCGGTTCAAGCTGGCGCGCCAGATGACGGTGCCGCCGGGCTACGTGATGCTGCTGCGCACACTCGGCGGGATGATCGGCGTACTGGTGCAGCTGGACGCGCACGTCAACTACGCAGCGATCGCCCAGGAATGGATGGCAGGGTTCTTCCCGCCGAACGCGAAACCGGCCTAAACGCAATGCTCCCACCGTGTGATGGCGATGGGGAGCATTGGTTGTCGAGACGTTCGACATGCCGCGTCATGCCGCAGCGGGATCTGCGTCAGGCAGCGGGTTCTTGCGCGGGCGTCCACGCGGCCGCTTACGCGCCACGATGGCTCCCTGCTCCAGGATCTCCCCACCCCACACGCCCCACGGCTCTACGCGGTCCAGCGCAGCGGCCAGGCACTGCGACCGGATCGGGCAGTCCGCGCACAGCGCCTTGGCCCGCTCCAGGTCAGCGGGGCTTTCGGCGAACCACAGGTCCGCATCCGCTACATGGCACGGCAGGGCACGCCTTCGGGCCTCCACTTCAACGGTCATCATGTATCCGTTCACCTGCTTCCTCATCGGTTCTCGTAAAACTGCTGGTCTCGTATCAGTGTCTTGTCGATCGAGATCCGTCAGCCACGTCTGAGGTTGAGGCTCAAACAAATGTGGCCACGGATCCCGGTGGTGTCGGGTCCGTGGCCTGGGAGGCGGTTGAGGGGCTACCTAGATGTATCCCCTATTCACGGACGCGATATTCGCGGCTTCGGCGACGACGGCGCGGTGCTTAATCGCGGAAGCCGAGCCGGCCGGCACCATGCCAGCCACCGCCGGCTTGGCAGCGGCGGCACGCGTCTGGAGCGACGGCGGGGCGATCGGCGATACGACAAAGGCACCATGGGCATCACGCCACAAGGTGTCTCCGTAATTGGTGGGTGTATTCATCGCTCCTCCTTCCGTCTACTCTCTCGTGAACAGGTCTGGTGTGAAATCCTCACGAATTCCTGTAGCCAAGAGTAAAAGGTCGTCTATCGGTTGACAAGTTATTTTTGACCTGCCGCGATACTTCAAACCAGTTTCTTCAAACTGGCATCTTCTCACCCGAAATCGACGGAATCCTTTACACAGAGGTCAATAGCCGGGCGCGGAACAGATCCAGCACCTGATCGAGCGCCGCACGCGTCGGTTGGCCGGGTTCATCGATCAGGTGCTCGGTGACCACCGAATGCGGGGGCATCGGCGCGCCGGGACGAGCTGCCTCACCGGGCAATTCGATGGCGATGAACCCATCGCCCAGTTCTTCCCTGAGGAACTGAAAACGCTCGGCGGGCACCAGATTGTCGGTGGTAAAACGCATGCCGATCACCGTGAGCCCGTCATGCTGGCAACGATGCTTGACCTTCTGCAGGTCCGCCGGCGAGATATCGATGTTGTGCCGTGCCTTCTTGGTGAGCCCGAACGGCAGCGAGGGCTGCGACAGCACGGGTGCCAGCAGCCGGTCGTCTGCCGCCATGGCCAACGCGTAACCACCGGTGAAACACATACCGATCGCGCCCACCCCGGGGCCGCCATTGCGCTCATGCTCGTTCTGAGCCAAGGCGCGCAGCCACGCCACCACGGGAGAACTCTTTCCCGTGGCCAGCACCGTGAACTCGCGGCTCACACAACCGCGGAACATCGACGACGCCATGTAGGTACCGGTGCGCAACCAGCCATCGGCCTTGGGATCCACACTCTGACCCGGATTGCCGAACAGGTGCGGCATCACGGCGGTGCACCCGATGTCGGCCACCTTGCGCGCGAAGTCGGCGACCTTGGGAGTGATTCCGGGCATCTCGGCGATGACGATCACCGCAGGTCCGCTACCCTTTCTCAACACGATCTTGGTCTCGCCCTCGTGAGTGAAGGTGCCTGCTTCGAAATCGCGGAGGTCATCGTCGGCCATGGGGCGAGCCTAGGACGAGTTGACGCTCGGCGCTAGACACGTGTTGAACAAGGAATCTACGAGGATCGGGCGCGCACCAACCGCAGCACATCGGGGCCGTACTGCTCCAGTTTGCGGGCACCTATCCCCGGGATGGCCACGAGTGCGGCGTCGTCACCGGGAAGCAGCTCAGCGATGGCGATCAGCGTGTTGTCGGTGAAGACCACAAACGCCGGCACCTTCATCTCCTTGGCCGTCTTGAGGCGCCAATCCTTCAGTGCGACAAGAAGTTCCTCGTCGATATCGGAGGGGCAGCTCTCACAGCGCCGCAGCAGTACCGCCGCCGGTGTGCTCAGCGCCGCGTTACAGATCCGGCAACGCGCACCGCTGCCCCGGCGCCTCGGCGTGGACGCCGCAGGAAGTTGCGCGCTAGGAGCGATTCCGTTGAGGAATCGCGAATGCTTGCGCGACCTGCGACCACCGGCAGCGCGGGCGAGTGCCCAACTCAGGTTCAGATGCACACGCGCGCGGGTGATCCCGACATAGAGCAGGCGGCGCTCCTCCTCGACCGGCTCGATATCCCCGGCGCGCGACAAGGCATGCGAGATGGGCAGCGTGCCGTCGGCCAGGCCCACCAGGAACACCGCGTCCCACTCGAGGCCCTTGGCCGCGTGCAGTGAAGCCAGAGTCACACCCTGCACGGTCGGTGGGTGTCGCGCCTCTGCCCGTACCCGTAGCTCACGAACGAGCCCCGGCAGGTCCAGCTCCGGCTGACGAGCACACTCTTCCTCGGCGAGTTCGACGAGGGCGCGCAGCGATTCCCACCGCTCACGCGCCTGGGTGCCGTGCGGCTCTTCTTCAGACAATCCCAACGGTTCCAGGATCTCCCGAACCTGTTGCGGCACCGGTATCTCTGCATTCTCCCGGTCCGCACCGCGCTGCAGAGCCACCAGCGCCTGACGCACCTCCTGGCGCGTGAAGAACCCTTCACCGCCGCGCACCTGGAACGGTATGCCTGCCTCGGTGAGCGCCTCCTCGTACACCTCCGATTGCGCGTTGATCCGGTACAAAACCGCGACCTCGGATGCCGGGGTTCCGGATTCAATCAGTGCCGCAATCGATTGTGCGACCGACTTGGCCTCCGCGGCCTCGTCGTCGTGTTCGGAGAACCTGGGGGCCGGCCCCTCCGGCCGCTGGCCGATGAGTTGCAGCTTGCTGCCCGCCACCCTGCCCTGCGCGGCCGCGATCAGCCGGTTGGCCAGCGAAACAACTTGCGGGGTCGAGCGATAGTCACGTTCCAGGCGGACCAGTGTGGCATCCGGGAACCGACGAGAAAACCCGAGCAGATATTGCGGGGTAGCTCCGGTGAACGAATAGATGGTCTGGTTGGCATCGCCGACGACCGTCAGGTCGTCGCGGGGACCGAGCCAGGCGTCGAGCACCCGCTGCTGCAGCGGGGTGACATCCTGATACTCGTCGACGACGAAACAGCGGTAGCGGTCCCGGAATTCGTCGGCGACAGCGGCGGAATTCTCGATGGCGGCCGCGGTGTGCAACAGCAAGTCGTCGAAATCGAGCAGGGTCGACCCGTCGGGTCTCGCCTTGAGCTTCTCGTAGCTCGCGTAGACCTTGGCAACCTGTTCGGCCGGAACCGGCGTGTCCCGCGTGAACTTGGCGGCGGCCGCCGGGTAGGCCTCCGGGCTGATCAAAGACGCCTTGGCCCATTCGATTTCACCGGCGAGGTCGCGCACGGTATCGGTGCTGGTGCTCAGCTTCGCGCGGTTCGCTGCCTGGGCGACCAGCGTGAACTTGCTGTCGATCAGCTCCCAACGGGTATCGCCGACGAGCTGTGGCCAGAAGTACCGAAGCTGGCGCATGCCGGCGGCGTGGAAGGTGACGGCCTGCGCCGATCCGACGCCGAGGTCACGCAGCCGCCCCCGCATCTCCCCCGCCGCCCGCTGAGTAAAGGTGACCGCCAGGATCTGGCCGGCGGCGACGTGACCCGATTCGACCAAGTGTGCGATGCGATGGGTGATGGTGCGCGTCTTGCCGGTCCCGGCCCCCGCGAGCACGCAGACGGGGCCGCGTGGCGCGCTGACGGCGGCGCGCTGCTCATCGTCGAGACCATCAAGCAGGGAGCGCGCCACCCGGCCATCTTCGCAGCAACCGCCGACAAGGCCCCGCCCCCACCCCGCTGTTGACAGATCTCACACCCCCGAAGGAACACCCCTGCGGGGTGTGACGTTGAATGCCGATGTGACTACAGCGAGCGATTCCGGCCTGATCATGTACTCGACCACCTGGTGCGGCTACTGCCGTCGACTGGAGACGCAGCTGAAGGCCGCCGACATCGACTACACCAAGGTCGACATCGAGAAAGATCCGGCCGCGGCCGACTACGTCGCGAACGTCAACGGAGGCAACCAGACGGTGCCGACCGTGAAGTTCCCGGACGGCAGCACGCTGACCAATCCGTCGCTGGCCCAGGTGAAAGCCAAACTCGGCTAGGGGCACCTCACCACTTGTGGGGGACTAGTCCGGCGGCGTCTAGTCCTTGGCGTAGGCCCAGGATTCGACGATCTCCCGGGCGATCGAGATCGAGCCCGGGAGCATCAGCCGCGAGTCGGAGGCCGTGGTCCAATCCCCCAGTTCCAGGGCCGCACGCACCTCGTCGCGGGTGAACCAGTCCGCCTCGGCAATCTCGCCATCGTTGAACGAGAAGGGCTGCGACGGGTCACCGATCGCGTGGAAACCCAGCATGATCGACCGCGGGAACGGCCACGGCTGGCTTCCCAGGTATTGCACGTCGGTCACCGTGAGGCCGACTTCCTCGGCGATCTCGCGGGCCACGCATGCCTCGAGCGATTCGCCCGCCTCGACGAATCCGGCCAGCAGCGAGAACATCCGCGCCGGCCAGAACTTCTGACGACCGAGCACCGCGCGGTCACCGCCGTCGTGCACCAGACAGATGACGGCCGGATCGGTGCGCGGAAACTCTTCCTGCCCGGTCGCCGAGTTCACCCGAACCCAGCCGCCCTTGGCCGGCGTGGTGGGCGATCCGTCGACAGGGCTGTAGCCGGCGCTGTCATGCCAGGCCAGCATCGCCATCGCGGTGGCCAGCAGCGCCGCACTGGTGTCATCGAACAACTCACCGGAGCGGCGCAGGTCCAGTAGCGGTGCACTGTCGTCGTCGAGTTCGGCGCGCACGGCCCACACATGACGACCGCCCGGGATGCGCCCCAGGAACACGGCGTGCGCGGGCGGTCGATCGCCGGTGCGCACCGCATCCTCCAGAACCACCTGGCCGTCGACGATGTTCACCCGGCCGCGCACGTCCAGGGTGATCAGTCCGGCCTCGGCCCAGCCCTTGATCAGTTCGTCGGGGTTGGAGCGCAATTCGTCGGCCCGATCCAGCCCGACACGCGAGAGCAGCGGGATGTTGCGAAGACGGAAAGTCATGTCAGGCCCCGGCGTTGCGGACGTAGAGCAGACGGTCGGTTGCCTCGATGGAATCGACCTCGGGAGCGTCCACGCGATGCAGTCGACCGTCGCGCACCACGCCCAGGACGATGTCCGAGAGATGCCGCGGTGAGCCACCGACCTCGCTGCGCTCGACCTCGCGTTCGGCGATCGCGAAGCCGGCCTCCGGGGTCAACAGATCCTCGATCATCTCGACGACCCGCGGAGTCGAGGTGGCGATGCCCAGGAGTCGTCCCGCGGTCTCCGAGGAGACCACCACCGAATCGGCGCCCGACTGACGCAGCAGGTGCACGTTCTCGGCCTCACGGATCGCGGCGACAATCTTGGCGTTGGGAGCCAGCTCGCGGGCAGTGAGCGTCACCAGCACCGAGGTGTCGTCCCGGTTGGCGGCCACGATGATCGACTTGGCGTTCTGGACACCCGCGAGCCGCAGGACATCCGATTTGGTGGCGCTGCCTCGCACCGTCACCAAATCGGAGGCGGCCGCGGCATCCAGGGCCATCTGGTCTTCATCGACGACCACGATTTCTGCCGGGGCGGCGCCGTCGGAAAGCATCGCCTGAACGGCGGTCTTCCCCTTGGTTCCGTATCCGACGACAACGGTGTGGTTGCGCACGCGGGCCCTCCATCGCTGGATCTTCAGTGCTTGACGCGAACGTTCGGTGAGTGCTTCGACCGTGGTGCCGACCAGAACAATCAGGAACAACAGCCGCAGCGGGGTGATCACCAGGATGTTCACCAGCCGCGCGCCTTCGGTGTACGGGGTGATGTCTCCGTATCCGGTCGTCGAGAGCGAGACAGTGGCGTAGTAGAAGCAATCCAGGAAGCTGAGCGGATCGCTCTCCTCCGGGGTGGACGCGACATCGCGGTAACCACCGCGGTCGAGGTACACCACGATAACGGCGGCGAACAGTGTTCCCACCGCGATGAGGATGCGTTTGCCGATGGCCCGCCATGGGCTGGCCGCGTTTTCGGGGATACGCAGAACACCGACCAATGCGTGATCTGGCTGTGCGGTCAGCGCCTGGTCAATGCCACGAAACCGCTGGCGGAGCTTACCTGCCATATGCCGATCGCGTCCGAGTCACCGGTTGCACGGGTGTCAATCTACTCACATGGCGCCCATGATTCGCGTTGGCTGGCGCGATAGCCGAAATGTCGGGCCGATCTCAATCCCGGATCAACTGCCCGAGCTCGGCCGCCCGCGGCAGCTCGGGCAGTTCGGCGGGGGCGACCGTGCGGCCCGTGCGCACGTAGTGGAACACCGCATTCACCCGGGCAGGATCAATCCCCTGCAGCGCGGCCCAGGCGTGCCGGTAGGCGGACAGCTGTAGCGCGGCGGCGTCCATGTCGGGGCCCGACGGCTCGTGACCGGTCTTCCAGTCGACGACGGTCCAGGTTCCGTCGCCGGATGCGAACACGGCATCGATCCGGCCACGCACGACGGTCCCGGCGACGGAAATCTCGAACGGCACCTCGATCTCGGCGGGGGTTCGATCCGCCCACTCGGAGTCCAGGAACGCCGATTGCAGAGCCGCCAGATCCTCTGCGTCCTCGCAATCCCCGTAACCGTCTCCGGGTAGATCTTCGAAATCGATGAGCCGCACCGACCCGTAGTGGCGTTGCACCCAGGAGTGGAAGGCGGTGCCGCGACGCGCTTCCAGGTCCGGGCGAGTGGGGCGCGGGCGCATCAGGCGACGTGCGAGCGCCTGCGGGTCGTGTCGCAGCTCGACCAGACTTGTCACCGAAAGATGCTGAGGCAGGACCAGCTCCGGTTGACGATGGGCTTGCTCACGTTCTCGCAGCAGCGCATCGACATCGGCTGCCCACCCGTCGGGATCGTCCTCGTGCTCGTCGAGCGGGGACGCCGCGCCGGCAAGTGCCTCGCGCACCATGAGCGCCCCCGCCTCAACGTCGTCGCGTCTGCCCGCGAGCGGGTCGGCGGGCCATTGCGCTTCCACGGTGTGGTCGAGCATGGGATTGCGTTCACCGGCCGCGGGCACGCGAGCCCACAGCTCGACAGTCCCACACGCAACGCCTTCGGCGGCCGCGGCTTCGATGACATCACGCAGCTCGATCAGAAAGTCGGATGGCCCCTTGGGTGTGAGGCCGGTCTGGCCCCAATGGTGACCCGAAACGAAAAGTTTTTCGGCCGAGCGGGTTACCGCCACATACAGCAGACGGCGTTCCTCATCGATGCGGCGGGTGGCGAGGCTGTCCTTGTGCCGTGCGATGGCATCGGAGAGCTGCTTGCGGTTCGTGATGCCCTCGGTGTTCAGCTGCGGAACCCCGAAGTGATCGCCCTGGGTGGCGCGATCGCCACGCACCAGGGGCGGCAGCTCGGTGGCGCTGGTCAACCACGTCGGCGCGGCCACACCCGACGGAAATACCCCGGCACTCAGATGAGGCACGGCGACGACATCCCATTCCAGCCCCTTAGCCGAGTGCACGGTCAAGATCTGCACCCGCCCCGGGCTTGTCGCCACTTCCACAGGCGCGAAACCTTTTTCGATCTCCGACGCCGCATCCAGGTACTGCAGAAACGCCGATACCACTCCCACCGGGTCACTCTGGTCGGCGGCGTCCGCGAATCCAGCGGCAACGTCGGTGAAGGCCCGCAACTGGTCCAGGCCCTCCGTGCGACGTCCGGCGACAAGCTCGACATCGAGCGCCAACACTCGCTGCACCTCGGCGATCAGGTCGGTGAGCGGCATACCGAGCCGGCCACGCAACGCGGACAGCTCCCGGCGCAATGCACACAGACGTGTCCAGCCCTGCGGCGAATACTCGTCGGGTGTCCCGGGATCGCTGATGGCATCGGCCAGGCACGGAATATCGGCTTCTTCCCCCAAGCCCTCGCCGATAGCCGCGGAGCCGCCGCGACCGAATGCCGTCGCGCGCCGCCACAGCACCGCCAGATCATGCGCGCCCAGGCGCCACCGCGGCCCGGTCAACACCCGCAGCGCGGCAGGACCTACTGTCGGGTCCGCGACGAGGCGCAGCATCGCCACGGTATCGGCGACCTCCGGCAAGCCCAGCAGGCCTGTCAGTCCGACCACTTCGACCGGAACACCGCGCGCGGCAAGAGCCTCCGCCATGGGGGCCGCATCGCTGTTGCGTCTGACCAGCACCGCAGACGACGGTGGACGATTTCCGCCACGGCGCGCGTCCTCGTATGCCGACGCCAATTGCGCTGCGACCCATTCGCGTTCAGCGGCGATATCGCCGAGCAATGCACACGCGATGTGTCCCGGCGCAGCATCTGGCCTGGGACGCAGGGGCCGCACCGCCACCGAACGCCGGCGGGCCTCCTCCGACACGGCATTGGCCAGGTGCAGGGCCTCGGGCGGGTTACGCCAGCTGGTACGCAGTTCCCTTGTCGGCGCCGGTGATCCGTCCGGGAGCGGAAAGTCGGTGGTGAACCGGGGCAGATTGGTCGCCGATGCACCGCGCCAACCGTAGATGGATTGGATGGGGTCTCCGACCGCGGTCAAGGCCAGCTCGGGATCGATGCCTCGCCCGAACAACGACGACAACAAGATGCGTTGGGCGTGACCGGTGTCCTGGTACTCGTCGAGCAGCACCACCCGATAGCGATCGCGCTGCGTCTGCCCGACAACAGGGTGGTCGGCGGCCAGGCGCGCCGACAACGACATCTGCGCCCCAAAATCGAGGACGCCGCGAGCGCGCATCAGCCGAATCAACTGCTCCACGATCACCACAAGCTGTGTTCGCTCCCGCTGCGTTTCGACCAGCCGCAACAGCCAGGCGCTGGGCTGGCCTCCACGCTGATGGGGACCGGGAGGCAGGGTGTGAATCAGCTGCTCCAACTCGTCATGCGAGGACAGCAGGTCGGCGGTGTCCACCAGGTGTTCGGACAGCTGGCCGGCCAGTGCCAACACCTGAGCGGTGACGGCGCCGGGTGTCTTCTCGGTGTCCAGATCACCGTCAAAATCGCAGACCAGCCGGAACGCCATCTGCCACAACTGCGTTTGGGTCAGCAGCCGTGCGTTGGGTTCGATGGGCAGCAGCAGGCCGTGCTCGCGTAGCAATGTTCCGGCGTAGGCGTGGTAGGTCGCAATGACGGGATCGGGCTCATCGGCACCAACAGGGGCCAGGATTCCGCTTCCGGCGAGACGGGCCAGCCGTGACCGGACACGGCGCAACAATTGGCTCGCCGCCTTGCGGGTGAAGGTCAGTCCGAGCACCTGGCCGGGCGTGGCATATCCGTTGGCCACCAGCCACACCACCCGGGCTGCCATGGTCTCGGTCTTGCCCGCGCCGGCGCCGGCGATCACCACCATCGGCCCCGGCGGCGCACCGATGACGGCGGCCTGCTCATCGGTGGGCTCGAAAAGCCCTAACGCCCTCGATAATTCGGCCGGCGAGTAAACACTCATGATTGACATACCGCCTGCCCGTCGGCCTGCGCGGGGCAGCACGCCCGCAGTGGGCAGTGCCCGCACCCCTCGTTGACTCGCGCGACGAACATCGGCCCTTGAGTGCTCACCGCGGCGGCGTGGATGGCCTGACGCCAGGCGTCCTGCGCGCCCGGGGTCAACGGATCCTGGTGGCGTTGCGTGGCGCCGTCATCGAGATTGGGCTTGGCGATGTACACCAGACGGCCGCCACCGGGTTCCCCCGCTGGTTGCCCCTCGATAAGCCCCTCGGCGGCCGCGATCTGGTAGGTGGCGAGCTGAGCATGCTGCTGCGCATCGTCTTTGGTGACGGGGCTTTTCCCGGTCTTGATGTCGACGACAACGGGACGTCCCTCGGCGTCGTGTTCCAGGCGGTCGATCCGACCGACCAGCCGCACCTGCGGGTAATCCGCATGTGTGAGGACCCCGTCGACGCCGATCTCGCGGGCGACCTCGGTGAGTTCACCGCGGGTGGCAACACGCCAGGTGGTGAAGGCTTCCAACAGTTCCCGATGCCGACTCAGCTCGTTACGCGCATACCACTGCGACTCGAACGGCATTGATTCCCATGCCTTGTCGAGTTCGCGGTGCATCGCATCCGGATCCGCCGCATGCACACCGACAAGCTCATGCACCAGCGTGCCAAGCGCTCTGCGCGGATCGGTGAGATCGGTGCCACCGTGCCGTTCCAACAGCCAGCGCAGCGGGCAAGCCATGAGCGTCTCGACATGGGACGGTGACAGACGGACAGGGCCGTCCTCGGCCTGCCACAGCGCATGCTCGCTGCTGACATCGGCAATCCCGTACCAGGATTTCGGATCGGCGCCGGGGACACCGGCGGCGGCGAGCCGGGCCAACTGCCGGGCCGCCACACTGCGACGAGCTTCGCTCACCGTGCCGCCTGGGGCAGTGACGACGGCCCGTAGCTCTCCGACGAGGTTCGCGGCGGTCAACGTCCGAGACTGCGATGCGCCCGAGCGGTAGTCGGGCATCACCCATTGCGGGTGGGCGACCATGAGTTCGGTGAGGAAACGCGAAGGCATCGCCGGGCCGCCACCCATCTCGGTGTTCTCGTTGTCGACCGCGGTGACCAGCACCCGGCGAGCCGCCCTGCCCACCGCGAGCAGCAGGAGCCGGCGTTCCTCGGCAAGTGCCACCGCAGACCCGTCGACGTGGCCGGCGTGCTCGATCCCGGCCAGCACGTCCATCAGCTCTTGGGTGCGCAGTACGCCGCCCCGCACTGCGGTGTTCGGCCACAGCCCTTCCTGCACGCCGGGGATCGCCACGACGTCCCACTGGCGGCCCACCGCCGCGTGCGCACTGACGATGGAAACCGCATCGGGCTCACGCCGCCTCGCGCGCTGACCCGCGAGCGCGAGCGAGCGAATGTGGTCGATCAGTCCGGCCACACCGATACCCGGCGTGCGCGCTAGGTGTTCGGACGCGAGATCGAACAACGCGGACACCGCGTCCAAATCCCGATCAGCCTGAGCGCCCAGCGAACCTCCGCGTTGGGACAGTCCCTCCCAGCGTCGCTGCAGACCCGAACGAGTCCACGCGGACCACAGCACGTCGAGAACGCCGGCTCCCGACGCGATGGCCTCGCGAGCGGCGGCGATTACCGCGCGTACCCGCCGCAGTGGAGCTGCCTGGATGTCAGTGAGTGCCGCCAAATGTGTCTCCGCGGCACCGACGAGCACGGCGCGCAGCAGCTCTGCGCTGCTGCCACCCCCACCCCGAGCCTCCTCGGCACGCAGCAAGTGGCGGCGTAACCGCCTCAGTGCCACAGGATCCACCCGACCGAGCGGTCCCGTCACCAAGGTCACGGCATCCTCGTCACTCAGACCGCCCTGGGCTGCAGAGACCGCCAGCAGCAGGGCGTGCACCGCCGGGACGGAGGCGACGGGCCCGTCGTACGACTCGGCGTGCACGGGAACACCCGCCGATTGCAGGGCGCGGCGCAGGGCCGCACCACTGCGCGGCACCGACCGGACGATGACCGCCATCTGCGACCACGGCACGTCATCGATCACATGAGAGCGACGCAAGAGGTCGACGACCAGCGCTGCTTCGGCGGTTTCAGTGGGCGCGGCAGCCAGACGAACGACAGCCGCAGCGTTGTCGACTCCGGAGATCGTGCGTGCCGGCGAACTTCCGGGCAACCGCGCCGCCACCGCGTTCGCGAGTTCGGCAACCGGCGCCGCGCAGCGGTGCGAACCACGGAGCTCGATCGTCGTGACACCACTGTCGGCGCTGGGCGTCAGCAACTGTGCGTCCGCACCGCGGAAACCGAACACACTTTGGTTGGGGTCGCCGTTGAACACCGACAGCGAGGCACCCGCCGCCAGCAGCCGCACCAACAGCGCCGCCTGCGGGTCAAGATGCTGGGAATCATCGACGAGAAGCAGATCAATACGATCGCGTTCCGCCGCAAGAATTCCCGGCTCAACGGCGAAGGTTTCCAGCACAGAACCGACGAGCTCCGCGGCGCCCAACGCAGGCACTGTGGCCTGCGGAGCTGCCATTCCCACCGCCGACCGCAGCAGCATGACCTCCTCGTATTGCCGGGCCAGGTCGGCGACAGCAACCCATTCCGGGCGATTGTGGCGTCGCCCGATGGCACGCAACTCCTTGGGGTCGACGCCACGCTCGGTGCAACGCGCCATCAGATCGCGGACGCCAGTGGCGAAACCGGCCGTCGTCAACGCCGGCCGCAACGACGCCGGCCACGAACCGCCATTGTCTTCGGCGTCGCCGCACAACAGTTCCCGCACAATGCTGTCCTGCTCGGCAGCGGTGATGAGGCGCGGCGGCGGATTACCCTGACGCGCCGCATGGGCCGCGAGCACGGAGAAGGCATACGAATACACGGTGCGGACCATGGGCTCGCGGATGGCGACGACAGCGCGCCGCCCGAACACCGCGGCCGAAATCCGGCCGCGCAGATCAGCGCTCGCCCGGTTCGAGCCCGTGAGTACAAGAATCGACTCGGGGCGTGCACCGGTGGCTGTACGGGCCGCCACGATATCGACCAACAGACTCGTCTTACCGGTTCCGCTACCGCCCAGCACTACGAATCTGCCCTGCCGGGTCGGATCCAGTAGATCTGCCGCGGCGCCGCCCCAGGATCGGGTCGAAGCGGCGGGCGTCGGCATGTGCAGATCACAGCACGAAGGTCCGACAAGCGGATCTGACCTGGGTCTCCATCCCAGATGCGGCGAGGTTCGTGGCAGGATTCCTCGGGTGACACCGACGCTCAAGACGCACCGATACGGCCCCGATGAACCCGCACGTCTGTTGGCGTTACATGGTCTTACCGGGCACGGCAGGCGCTGGGCGCCGTTGTTCGACGAATACCTCGCCGACGTCTCTGTTTTGGCACCGGACCTGCTGGGGCACGGACACTCCCCCGCGACCGCGCCGTGGTCGTTGGAAGCGCACGCCGATGCGGTGGCGGCTGTGCTCGACGAGGCACAAACGGGCCCCGTCGTGGTGGTGGCACACTCGTTCGGCGGCGCCACCGCGCTGCGCCTGGCGGCGCGTAGACCCGACCTCGTCAAGTCGCTCGTACTCCTGGATCCGGCGATCGGACTGGACGGCGACTGGATGCGGCAGATCGCCGATCAGATGGTGGCCTATCCGGACTACACCGATCGCGCCGAGGCCAAAGCCGACAAGGTGGCCGGGGCGTGGTCGGACGTCCCGGATGGCGTCATCGAGACCGAACTCGACGAGCACCTGATCTCTCTGCCCAACGGCCGGTGGGGCTGGCGGATGAATCTGCCCACAGTCGTCACCGCATGGAGCGAATTGGCGCGCGATATCGCTCTGCCGGCCAACATCATCCGCGTCACGTTGCTGCGCGCCACCAGAACCACACCGCCCTACGTAACGCCCGAACTCCTCGACGCACTCCGGGAGACGCTGGGAGACCGGTTCGAGCTGGTCGACATCGACTGCGATCACATGGTCTCTCAATCGCGGCCCGTCGAGACCGCCACCGCGATACGGTCGCACCTGAAGTAATGATGGCTGCCGTCACCGAGGAACAGGTCGAGCTGGTGCGTTCATTGGTCGCATCCATACCAGCCGGACGGGTGTCCACCTACGGCGATATCGCCGAAGCAGCAGGTCTTTCCAGCGCACGGATCGTCGGATGGATCATGCGCATCGACTCTGCCGACCTGCCCTGGCATCGCGTCATCGGTGCCAGTGGACGACCCGCGCCGCACATCCGGACCCGTCAGCTCGAACTGCTCCGGTCCGAAGGCGTGCTGGCCGCGGACGGGAGAATCGCGCTACGCGAAGTCCGCCACTGCTTCTAGATCGCCCGCTACCACCGCGGCCGAGGCAAAGCGCCGCACCAGCAGATTCACGATCTCCGGGTGCACGCCCAGCGGTTGTGCCACGCCGTCGGCACCGCACTCTGCGAGACGCTGCTGAAACAGCCCTTGCGCCAACAGATATGACGCGATAAAGACGCGTCGACCCGTCGCCTGCGATTGCGCGACAACGTCGGCCACCCGAGGTTCCCCCGTTGCGATATAACCCACCTTCACCGGTCCGGTATGGCGTGCCAGCATGCTGGCCGCGGTGTGAACCTCTTGGCGGGCAAGGGGATCCGAGGATCCCGCCGCAGCGAGTACCACCGCATCACCATGGCGCCAACCCGCCTCGCGTAGCCGTTCGGCCATGACCGCAGCCAGTACCGGATCGGGTCCCAGCGTTTGCGTGACGGCGACTTCCGGATGCCCGCTCAGTTCGACGTGCTGCGGAATATCTTGGTGCACATGGTATCCCGATGCCAGGAAGGCTGGAAGCAACACCGCGGGGCCGCCGATCGTCGCGAGGACCTCAGACGGGGTCGGTCCCAGCACGTCGACGAAGGCGGTGCGCACCGAACCGACCCGCAGCGACACCGCCTCGGCGAGCGCCGCGATGTTCTCGACACCGGCCGCCGAACGGGTTCCATGGGCCACCAATACGAGCTCAGCCATGACATTCCCCAATCGTGGTCGGATCGATCGCCAACCGGTAACCCCGCTTGACCACTGTCTGAATGACTTTCGGCGCGCCGAGCGCCGCGCGCAGCCGAGTCATCGCCGTCTCGACGGCATGGGTGTCGTCCCCACCACCCGGCAATGCTGCCAATAGATCCTCGCGCGACACCACCTGACCAGGGCGCACCATCATCCGTTTCATCAAAGCCATTCCGGCCGGGGAGATCTGCCGCGTCTCCCCGTCGACGGCAATTCCGCAGCTACGCACGCTGACGATATGGCCACCGGCATGGAAACGCGGTGCCCGCCTTGTCAGTTCGTCGGCAATGTGCCTGGCCAGTGCTCCGAGCCGGGCCCTCTCGGGCTGCGTTGTCGGAACGCCCAACACCTCCAGCGGCGCGGCCGTCACCGGTCCGACGCACAGCGGCGCCACCCTGGCCCGGAACGCTGCCAACAGCTCGTCCAATCGACCGGTTGCCTTGGCGCGACCCAGCATCGAGGCGACCGCGGGTGCACTCGTGAAACTTATGCCGTCCAGCTCCGCGTTGATGGCCATGGAGATCATGCGGTCCATCGGCCGCTGATCCTCGGGCGGTTCCCAGCGATACACCGGTACCCGAATCACCTGTGCACCAGCGATTGTCAGCGCCTCACACAGATCGGCGATGGGCTCCCACTCGGTGGCGGCACCGTGCAGTTGCACGGCGATGCACCGGCCCTCGACACCCTCTTCGAGCAGGCGATCCAGGACCTCCGCAGAGGACTCCGATGCGGGCGACCACTCTTCACGCAGCCCCGCCTGACGAATCGCCCCGGTGGCCTTAGGCCCCCGGGCGACCAGCCGCCCGGATTCCAACGCGGACTTGAGGCCCTCGGCCACACCCCATTCGTCGGCGGCCTCGATCCAGCCGCGGAAGCCGATTCCGGTGGTAGCCACCGTCAGATCCGGTGGGCTGGCGATGACGAGTTCAGTTGCTTGCCGCAACTCCGCGTCATCGGCCAACGGAATAATCCGGATTGCCGCGGCATGCACGACGGCAGCCCCTCGTCGCTCCAAGAGCGCGATCAATTCCTCCGACCGGCGCGCGGCGGTGACACCGATGGTGAACCCATCGAGCCTCCGTTCCTGCTCGCTACGCGGCAACCGCGTTGCGGTGTCGGCTTCTGAGCATTCCGATTTCGACGTTTCCATTGATCACCCGCACCTCGAAGACTGGCAACCGGCGCGACGCATCATCGAGGCAACGCCCGTCAATAAGCGAGAAGACCTGCTTGAGCAGCGGCGATGCCACCGTCGGCTCCCCGCCACGGTCACCGGTCAAACCGCGCGACATGACGGCGGCCTGGCCGTATGGATCGATGTTACCGACTGCGAACAGCTCCCCACTGGGCAGCAGGAACAGCGCGGCCTGCACGTCGTCCGGGAGGAGCACCGCAACACCCCGGCCCGGGGTGAGCGAATCCACCGCACAGACCGTTGACCACACGTACTGGTACCGCCTCATTCGGGGGCGAGCGTCCAGGGTTGTCATCTCCGGCCTTTCTTCTCGTTGTGTTGTGTCATGTCTACCGTGGCTGTGTTAACCCTGTATTACCGCCGCCTGTGCCTTATGTTGCGGGCTCGGTGGCGGACCGGAATCCCGGTGTGCCCAGCAGCACCGGTACCTTCCGCGGTCCGCTCTCGTCGAACGCGATGGTCGAGTCCAGCTCCTCGGGCGCGTTCACAAACGACACGAACCGGCGCAGCTTGTCCTGATCAGCCAAAACGGCCGCCCACTCGTCCTCGTATCCCTCGACATGACCCGCCATCGCCGCTTCCAGCTCGTCGGCAATGCCCAGCGAGTCCTCGCACACCACCGCACGGATGTGATCCAGGCCGCCCTCGATGGCTTCCTGCCAGGGCGCAGTGCGCTGCAACCGGTCCGCGGTACGAATGTAGAACATCAAGTACCGGTCGATGTACTTGATCAGAGTCTGCGAGTCCAAGTCACCGGCAAGCAGTTTGGCGTGCGCGGGAGTCGCGCCACCGTTGCCTCCCACGTACAGGTTCCAGCCGTTCTCGGTGGCGATGACGCCAACGTCCTTGCCTCGGGCCTCGGCGCACTCTCGCGCACAGCCGGATACACCCATCTTGAGCTTGTGCGGGGAACGCAGTCCGCGGTAACGCAATTCAAGCTCGACGGCCATTCCCACCGAGTCCTGAACCCCGTACCGGCACCAGGTCGATCCCACGCAGCTCTTCACGGTACGCAGCGACTTGCCATAGGCCTGACCGGACTCCATGCCGGCATCGATGAGTCGCTTCCAGATCAGCGGGAGCTGCTCGACGCGAGCACCGAACAAGTCAATGCGCTGACCACCGGTGATCTTGGTGTAAAGCCCGAATTCCTTGGCCACTTCCCCGATCACGATGAGCTTCTCCGGGGTCACCTCTCCGCCCGGGAGTCGCGGCACCACCGAATAGGTGCCGTTCTTCTGCATGTTGGCCAGGAAATGGTCGTTGGTGTCCTGCAGGGCGGCCTGCTCCCCTTCCAGGATGTGGTCGCTGGATGTCGAGGCCAGAATGGACGCGACGGTGGGCTTGCAGATATCGCAGCCGGTTCCGCTGCCGTGCTTGGCGATCAGCTCGGAGAAGGTCCGTATGCCGGTTACCTGAACCACCTGGAACAGTTCGGCACGCGATTGGGTGAAATGCTCACACAGCGCCTTGGACTGCTCGACACCCTGGGCTGCGAGAATCTGCTTGAGCAGGGGAATGCAGCTACCGCAGGACGTTCCGGCGCAGGTAGCCGCCTTGAGGGCGGGCACGTCGGTGGCGCCCTCACAGATGGCACCACAGATGGCACCCTTGGTGACCGCGTTGCACGAGCAGATCTGCGCGTCATCGGGCAGCGCGCCCACTCCGATTTCCGCACCGGCCGGCGTGATCAGCGAGGCCGGATCCGCAGGCAGTTCGCGGCCGAGCATGGGCCGCAAGGTGCCGTAGGCACTGGCATCGCCGACGAGGATGCCGCCCAAGAGGGTTCGCGCATCGTCGGAGACCACGAGTTTGGCGTAGGTGCCCTTGGTGGCGTCGTTGAAAACGACCTCCAGTGCGCCCTCGGCGGTGGCGTGTGCGTCGCCGAAGCTGGCGACATCCACACCGAGCAGCTTGAGCTTGGTGGAAAGATCGGCACCAGGGAATTCGGCACTGCCACCGAGCAGCCGGTCCGCGACGATCTCGGCGGTGGTGTACCCGGGTGCGACAAGCCCATAGCAGCGACCCTCGATGGCGGCCACTTCGCCGATCGCATAGATATGCAGATCGCTGGTCTGGCAGCCGATATCGGTGAAGATGCCACCACGCTCGGCCAGCTCCAGTCCGCATTCACGCGCCAGTTCATCGCGCGGCCGGATGCCCGCCGAGAACACCAACACCGAAGCGTCGATCGTCGATCCGTCCGACAGTTCGATGGAGAGCGTCCCGTCCTCGGCCGTCTCGATGGCCTTCGTGGAGACGCTGGTGTGCACCGTCAGCCCGAGATCGGTCACCAAGCGGGTCAGCAGAGCGCCACCACCCTCGTCGACTTGCAGGTGCATGAGCCGCGGATTGAGCTCCACGACATGCGGTGCCAAGCCCATGAGGCGCAACGCATTCGCGGCCTCCAGTCCGAGCAAGCCACCGCCGATGACGACACCCGCGCTGCCGGGCGACTTGTCCGCGGCGGCCTTGATGGCGTCAAGGTCGTCCATGGTGCGGTAGACGAAGCAGCCCTCGGCGTCGCCACCGGGTACCGGCGGCACGAACGGGGACGAGCCGGTGGCCATGACGAGCGCGTCATAGTCGAGCACGGCGCCGGTCTCGGTGGTGACCGTCTGAGCCGCCCGGTCGATGCCGACCACGCGGTCCCCGAGGTTAAGGGTCACCATGGGGTCGTCGGCGTAGTCGTTTCCGTTGAGCGCCAGCGTGTCCCGGTCCCAGCTGTCGATGTATGAGGACAGTGCCACCCGGTCGTACGCGGCGTCGACTTCCTCACCGAGAACGGTGATCTGCCACTGATCGGTGGCATCGCGCTCACGCAGCACCTGAACAAACCGGTGACCGACCATCCCGTGGCCGATGACGACAACCTTCTTGTTCATGAGTTTCACACCGCCACTTCGTTTTTAGAGCTGGAGATGGCAGGAACGGAGATACCCACCGGACGCCGCACGTATGCGTACCAGGTGACGGCGGCGCACACGACGTAGAAGGCCAGGAAGACCCAGAACGCCATAGTGGCCGACTTGGCGGCACTGAGGTAGGAGGCGCGGAGCACCAGGTTGATGGCGACACCACCGAGGGCACCGATTGCTCCAGCCACACCGATCAGGGCGCCCGACATCGTGCGCGACCAGGTCTCATCGTGTCCGGCACTGCGTGCCTTGGCCGCGAAGATCGACGGAATCATCTTGTACACCGAGCCATTACCGATTCCGGAGACCACGAACAAGATGATGAATCCGATGACATACGCGCTCATGATGGCGCCGGAGGGCGCACCGGTCGCACGATCGTCGATGGTGCCCGCTGTCACCAGGATCCCCGCACCGAAGATCATCGCAATGAAGGCGTACAGCGAGATCTCGCCGCCGCCGGTACGGTCCGACAGCCAGCCGCCGACAGGACGCGCGAGTGAGCCCAACAGCGGTCCGATGAACGCGATCTGCGCGGCATGCAGCGAGGCCTGGGCCGCTGCCTGCGCCGGAGTCAGGCCGCTGTTGGCCAGCCCGGCAAGGAAGTTCAGCTGCAGCACCTGACCGAACGCAAAACTGAATCCGATGAAGGAACCGAAGGTGCCGATGTACAGGAAGGCGATGATCCACGAGTCGCGGTACTTCATCACGTTGATGAGCGAGCGTCCGTCGGTCTTCTGGTTCGCCAGGTTATCCATGAACAGCGCCGCACCCACAGCCGCGAAGGCGATCAGCACCAGATAGATGGCGGCCACCCAATGCGGTGAGCGGTTTCCGGCGGTGGCGATGACCAACAGCCCGATGACCTGGATCACCGGGACACCGATGTTCCCGCCACCGGCGTTGAGACCGAGCGCCCAGCCCTTGAACCGTTGCGGGTAAAAGGCATTGATATTGGTCATCGAGGAGGCGAAGTTTCCGCCACCGCACCCGGCGACCGCAGCCACGACCATGAACGTCGTGTAGGAGGTCTCTGGGTGCCCCATGAAGTACAGCGTCAGCGCGGTGGGCACGGCTAACACCAGGGCACTGAAGATGGTCCAGTTGCGACCGCCGAGCCATGAGGTGGCGAAGGTGTAGGGCAAGCGCAGCACCGCGCCCACCAGGGTCGGCATGGCCACCAGGAAGAATTTCCCGGCGGCATCGATGTGATAGACGTTCTGCGGCATGAACAGAACCATCACCGACCAGATGGACCACACCGAGAACCCGACGTGTTCGGCCACGACCGACCAGATCAGGTTGCGGCGCGCGACTTTCGCGCCACCGTTCTCCCAGGCGGCGACGTCCTCGGGATCCCAGTTCTCAATCCAGCGTCCGCGCCGTGCAATTGGGGCTGCTGCCGTGTTATTCGCCATGGACAGCAAGGTAGAAAATTCTTGTTGCAGCGGCGCTGCTGGCGATGACCGAGCCATCACATCTCGCTCACACGAGTCTGTCATGTGACGGTGAGGATCGGATTGTGTCACATTACGACAGGAAAGTGATACGCGTTACAAAGTGAGTCGCACCAAGGCCGCGGTCCGCGCCAATCCCGGGAAAGACTGCGCCGAGGAACGCGGATGCAGGGCATGCACAGCGAGTCGGAAGATCAATGCCCGCAATAACATCTGGGGCCACTCCGGCAGAGTCGCCCACCGCTCGATGAGGCCGTCGTCCGCATCGCCCCACGACAGCGCATCCACCACGGCGACGCCGGCCGCCCAGGATGCGGGCCGCCAATACGGCGTGATGTCGGTGATGCCGGGTGCGGCGGCGCCCGCGAAAAGCACAGTGCCGTACAAGTCGCCGTGCACCAGCTGCGGCGGGCTCTTGGTGGGCCTGCGCAGGCTGGCCAATTGGTTGATCAGGTCGATGGAGCGCTGGCCGTCCGGAGAGCCGGGAGATACCCGGGCCGCCGAAGGCCAGGACTGCAGCGGTCGGTCTTCCCACGCTGCACGGTCGGCCGCGATGAACACGTCGACGTCCGCCCAGGGCGCCACCGGCGGCTGAGTGAGGAACCGGGGACGTTCCAGCTTCGAGGTGGCCTCATGCAGGCGTACCGACAGCGAGACCACTTCGTCGTGCCGGGGCTCGGGCGCACCGGCGACGAATGTGTCTGCACGCCAACCCGATACGACATAACGCCCGTCGGTGGAACGCACCGGCCGGGCCAGCCGCACCCCGTCGACGAACAAGGTATCGCGCACCTTGGCCGACCATGCGGCACGCGCATGGTCGGCTACCAGGGACAACACCACTTCACCGCAGCGCCAGCCGCCCTCCCACGTGGGGCCGAGCTGGACTGGCTTGACGCCGCTGAGCCCGTAAGTCGCGAGCACGTGCTCGGGTGGGCGGTCCACAGTCACGCGGCATACGTTACCGCCTGCAATGAACAGGGTTGTGTTCGCTCGGCGTTCGTGTCGGCGGTCGCTGGTGGCACGTCCGCCACATCTGGCTGTTGCTGGTGCCCAGTCGGTCAGTACATGACCATGTCCGGGTCGACCTGCTTGGCCCAGGCCGCGATGCCGCCCTGCAGGTGCACCGCATCGGCGAAACCCGCCTTCTTCACGGCCACAAGCGCCTCTGCCGACCGAATACCCGTCTTGCAGTACAGCACCGCCTGACGGTCCTGCGGCAGCTTGGCGAGCCCGTCTCCGGACTCCAGTGTCGATTTGGGCACCAGCTCGGCACCGCCGATGTGGACGATGTCCCACTCGACGGGTTCGCGCACGTCAATGAGGGCCACCTTCTTGTCGGCGTCCAGCATTTCCCGCAGCTCACGCGGGGTAATGGTGGAATCGGCGACGGCGGCGGAGGCCTCGTCGCTGATCATGCCGCAGAATGCATCGTAATCGATCAACTCGGTGATCTTGGGCGTGGCCGGATCCTTGCGGATCTTGATGGTCCGGTACGTCATGTCGAGCGCGTCGTACACCATGAGCCGCCCTAGCAGCGTGTCTCCGATGCCGGTGATCAGCTTGATCGCCTCGGTACCCATCACCGAGGCGATGGAGGCGCACAGGATGCCGAGCACGCCACCCTCGGCGCAGGACGGGACCATACCCGCAGGTGGCGGCTCGGGATACAGATCGCGGTAGTTCAGACCCAGCCCGTCGGGCGCGTCTTCCCAGAAGACGGAGACCTGCCCCTCGAAGCGGTAGATGGAGCCCCACACATAGGGCTTGTGCGCCAGCACCGCGGCATCGTTCACCAGGTAGCGCGTGGCGAAGTTGTCGGTGCCGTCCAGGATCAGGTCGTACTGCGCGAACAGGTTGACCGCGTTGTCGGGCTCCAGCCGCAGCTCATGCAGCCTCACCTCGATGAGCGGATTGATCTCCAGCACCGAGTCGCGGGCGCTCTGCGCCTTCGACCTGCCGATATCGGACTGACCGTGAATGATTTGGCGCTGCAGGTTGGACTCGTCGACGACGTCGAACTCAACGATGCCGATAGTGCCGACGCCCGCGGCCGCCAGATAGAGCAGTGTCGGGGAACCCAAGCCACCGGCGCCGATGACGAGCACCTTGGCGTTCTTCAGTCGTTTCTGCCCGTCCACACCCAGGTCGGGAATGATCAGATGCCGGCTGTACCGGGCGACTTCTTCGCGGGTCAGATCCGCGGCGGGGCTGACCAACGGCGGCAATGTGGGCACCGTGACTCCTGTAATTCGGGTTCCTCAGGGCTGCCTGAGAGGGCTACAGCTGCATCAACAGTATCGGGATGCCAACCCTTCCCGGAGTCAGACAGGCGCCTAAGGAATCGGATACGGCCAGGGGTTGGTACGGCACGCCTTGCCGTCGGGCTTGATCGAGTCGGGATCGAACTTCGCCGCGACGTCATTGCTGACGCTGAACGTCTGTTGCATCATCACCGGCGCCAGCTGCTGGTCCTGCTCGCAGGGCTCATGGCTCCGGTACCCGATGGCGTGTCCCACTTCGTGGTTGATCACGTATTGGCGGTAAGACGTGATATCGCCCTGGAACGGGACGGCTCCCCGCACCCAGCGTGCCTCGTTGATGAAGACGCGTTGCTCGCCGTTCTCCCCGTATCTGGGGTTGTAGCAGGATGATTCGAGCTGAATCTCGTATCCGCACCCCTCGCGCACCGTGTCCGGCGAAGTTAGGGAGATACGGAAATCGGGTGTACCGGAGTCGATCCGGATGAATCCGAATTGTGGATTGTGCGTCCAGCTTTTGGGGCTGGCCAGGGTTTGAGTCACCAAGCGCGCGAAGGCCTCATCGCCCCCGAAACCCATGGTATCGACGCCGTCCTCCACTTCGATGGTGTAGGAGAAAACCTTCGCGGCGCCCTGCCCCACCTGGGCGGACGCTCCGGGCACTACATGCCACGTCCGGGCGCCCTGGGCGGTGAAGGGCTCTCCTTCCGGCAGCACGCCATCGGGCAAGCTCGCATCGAATTGCGTGAGGCCCTTGGGCGGGGCGCCGATGATCGCGTCCCCGAGCGCCCCGATCGACGGCGGGTCAGCGACGGGTTCGTTGGGGCCGGTGTCTGCGTGCGAGTGTTCGCGCTGCGTGACGGTCTGATATCCGACGAAAACGGTCAACCCCACCAGCAACGGTATGGCATAGGCACGCCATCCATAGGTGGAGATGAAACGGCCGAGCCACGTCTGCTTGCGCCAACGGTCGCGATCGCGCCGATCGGAGCGGATGCGCCCGCTCCCCTCGGCGAGCGGATCACGCTGGGCGCGCAGTGGCTCGTAACGTTCGGAGGACTCCTGCACAGGGAGTCGACTCATGGATGAGCCGCTCGCGCGAAGACCTTGGGTCATGGTTTCTGGCATGGACCTACGATTATGCGCCCATTGGTGCCGGTCGTAGGTCACCGAGCAAGAATGGCATAGCAACAAGCCATCGCGCCTCGGGCACGCCGCCGGGTGCCAGGAGTACTGTCTGTAGTTCGGGTTCAAGCGGATGAAATGCCCGCTTGAGTGAGATGGCGTAGGCGGCTCTTGAGTTGTGTGCGCGCAGAGGATAAGGACATGCGTGATCTTGCGAATCTGGCCGGGCGTCGAGGCACGGTGAACTCGACGGTGGCGACGCAGGATTCAACTCAGGGAAACACCCGCCGCGGCGGGCGGCTGCCGCGCGATGAGCGGCGCGGGCAGCTGGTCGGCTCTGCCAGTGAGATATTCGTCGACCGCGGCTATCACGCCGCCGGCATGGACGAAATCGCCGAACGCGCGGGTGTAAGCAAGCCCGTTCTGTACCAACACTTTCCAAGCAAGCTCGAGCTATACCTGGCGGTACTGCACAAGCACGCCGACAACCTGGTCTCCAGCGTGCGACAGGCCCTGCGCACCACCACCGACAACCGTCAGCGGCTGCGCGCCGCGGTGATGGCGTTCTTCGACTTTGTCGAGCATGACAGCCAGGGCTACCGGCTAATCTTCGAGAACGACCTGGTGGGCGTCCCGCAGGTGACCGAACGCGTCGAGGGTGCCATCAGCGCCTGCACCGACGCGGTGTTCGACCTCGTCAGCCACGATTCCGGGCTCGATCCGCACCACGCACGCATGGTCGCCGTTGGGCTCGTCGGGATCAGCCAAGTCAGCGCGCGCTACTGGCTGGACAACGAGAAGCCCATCTCCAAGGACGACGCGGTCAACGCCACCGTCGGATTCGCCTGGGGCGGGCTCTCACACGTTCCGCTGCAGCCGCACGGCTAGCCGCGGGCGAGCGAGAGCGAAGCGACCAGCGGCTTAGCTTGAGAAGCCGACGCGACGCGCGTCGGCGACACCGATCTCCACGTAGGCGATCCGGGCGGCGGAGATCAGGTACTTGCGGCCCTTCTGGTCAGTGAGGTTGAGCACATCCGACTCCTTGGACAGCGCCGCCGACACGACCTTTTCGACGTCAGCCGGGGTCTGATCGCTCGAAATGACCAGCTCGCGCGGGCTATCTGTGACACCGATCTTGATCTCCACCAGGACACCTTTCCAATCGCTGAGCGTCAATGCGCTCGTATCGATGAGATTAGCCGACGCCGTTTCAGGCGACACACCTCGCATGATCGCGGCGGCCCACTAATCACAGCAGTAACATCAGCACCAGGTTTCACATTGATTTGGGGCTGAGAGGAAGCGCTGATCATGGTCGGTTATCGCGGAGATTCTCAGTATTCGAGCGCAAATGGGTCATATGGAGAGCCCCACGACGATCCGTACAACTCTGCGACGACCCCGCAGTACACCGAGTACTCGGGACTTGACGAGGATTACGAGTACCGACCGCCGGGTGCCAACGACAACTGGAAATGGGTGGCGTCCATTGCCGGAGCGGTGTTCGCGATCGCCGTGATCGCGACGGCTGTCGTGCTCAGCGGCGGCGAAGACAAGCCGCCCGCGGCCGCGGTCACCACACCCGTTCCCTCGCTGACACCGGTGACCACCACTGCACCTGCGCCACCATCGGCCACGTCGTCGGCAAAGCCGTCGACGACGACCCTCACTTCGACTCCCGCCGCCGAGACGCCCAGCACGGCCCCGTCCACCGAGGCACCGCCACTCGAGCCGCCGCCGTCCAACCCAATGCTGCCGCCGGAAGGCCAGCGCCCGATCACGCCTGCGGCGTTCGCCTACTACGTGACCGGTAACCAGACGCCGGGCGATCTACTCACCATCACCTACACCGATGGCAACGGCATAACGCGCACCGTACTCGGCGCCTCGCTGCCGTGGACGATGATCGTGACCCCGAGCCCGGGAATCGTCGGCGGCTCGATCACGGCGACGAGCTTCGCGAGCCAGGTCAACTGCTCGATCACCAACAGCGAAAACCAGATGATGGCGGTACAGAACAACAACAGCATCATCGCTCGCTGCGCCAAGTAAGTCGCTAGCTGCCCGTTTACACAGGTAACAGTAGACACCTAGCCGCCCAGGCCGAGAACAGCCATCCGCTCGGTGTGCGCACCCTGGAGTCGCTCGAAGAACTCGTTGAGGTTGCCCAGCCCGGCATCCCCGGACATCACCAGCTCGGCGAGTTCATCGTGCCGGGCCAGGACGTGCTGCGCTTGGGTGATGGCCTCACCGAGCAGCCGTCGGCCCCACAGCGTGAGCCGGTTGCGCTGCTGCGCGTTGTCCTTGACCGCCTCACGCACCTGCGCGATGACGAACTCCGAGTGCCCCGTGGTGCCGAGCACAGACTTGAGCACCGTCGCCGATTCACCCGGCAGCGAGGCGACGACCTCGCCGTAGAAGTCAGCGGCCAACGAGTCGCCGATGTACGCCTTGACCATGGCCTCCAACCAGGTACGCGGCAGCGTCAGCGCGTGGTAGTTCTCGAGCGTCTTGACGTACGGCTCCATGGCCGCCAAGACATCAACACCCTTGGCCTCCATCGCATCCCGCAGAGCCTCGTAATGGCGCATCTGCGAGGCCGCCATGCTGGCGATGGCGATCTTGCTCGCCAAATCGGGCGCCATCTTGGACTCATCGGTCAACCGGTAGAACGCCGCAATCTCGCCGTACGCGATCACCGCGAACAGCTGATTGACACCGGGAGCATCGAGGTCCGCAGTCATGCCTGGAACTCTAGTCGGGCACCCGCAGGAGAACACCGATCCGCGCGGCAAACCACGGCGAATCGGAAAATCGCAGCTCACCCGCTATCATGGACGCGGGACGAACGCCCTGACCCAGGAGGTTCTCCCGCAGGAAATGTGCGTGCACGTGCCGCCCTCGCCACAAGATGCGAGCCCGGCCCCCTGGAGTCTTAGGAATCCGGCCTACCGATCGTGCGCGCTGAGCGAAACACGAAAGGCACGTACCCAGACAATGAGTCATATCGAACACACTTTTGCGCAGCTCGGCGTCCGCGACGAGATTGTCCGGGCCCTACGCGAAGTCGGGATCGAGCATCCCTTCGCCATCCAGGAGCTCACCCTCCCCCTCGCTCTCGGCGGATCCGACCTCATCGGCCAGGCCCGCACCGGCATGGGCAAGACCTACGCATTCGGTGTCCCGCTGCTGCACCGCATCGCGACTGGTGTCGAGGACCGACCGCTCAACGGCACGCCCCGCGCGCTGGTCGTGGTCCCGACCCGCGAGCTGTGCATCCAGGTTTACGAAGACCTCACCAGGGCGTCGAAATATCTGACGGCCGGTGATCGCGATTTCAGCGTTGTCTCCATCTATGGCGGACGGCCGTACGAGGCGCAGATCGAGTCGCTCCGTGCCGGAGCCGATGTGGTCGTCGGCACACCCGGGCGTCTGCTGGACCTGGCCCAGCAGGGTCACCTGCAGCTGGGCGGTTTGGCCATGCTGGTGCTCGACGAGGCCGACGAAATGCTGGACCTGGGCTTCCTGCCCGACATCGAGCGCATTCTGGCGTTGGCACCGTCCGCTGAATCGGGACGACAGTCGATGCTGTTCTCGGCGACGATGCCCGATGCGATCATCACCCTGGCCCGCACCTTCATGAATCGCCCGACCCACATCCGGGCCGAGGCTCCCCATTCTTCGTCGGTGCACGACTCCACCGAGCAGTTCGTATACCGCGCACACGCCCTGGACAAGATCGAGCTGGTCAGCCGCATCCTGCAGGCCGAGGGCCGCGGCGCCACCATGATCTTCACCCGCACCAAGCGCACCGCACAGAAGGTTTCCGACGAGCTGGCCGAGCGCGGTTTCATCGTGGGCGCCGTGCACGGCGACCTCGGACAGATCGCCCGTGAAAAGGCCCTGGCCGCCTTCCGGTCCGGTGAAATCAGCGTGCTGGTCGCCACCGACGTGGCTGCCCGCGGCATCGACATCGACGACGTCACCCACGTCATCAACTACCAGTGCCCCGAGGACGACAAGACCTACGTGCACCGCATTGGCCGCACCGGTCGCGCCGGGCGCACCGGTATCGCGGTCACCCTTGTGGACTGGGACGACATCGGACGCTGGCAGCTGATCGACAAGGCGCTCGGCCTCGGTGTGCCCGATCCGGACGAAACCTATTCCACCTCAGCGCATTTGTTCACCGAGCTGAACATCCCGGCCGATGTCACCGGCTCCATCGGGGAGAAGTTCTCCAGTGGGCCCAAGCGCCGCGAACCCCGGGCCGAGCGCACCGAGGGTGCCAAGCCCAAGCGCACCCGGGCCCGTCGCCGTACCCGTGCGGGCCAGCCTGCCGACGGTTCGTCCGCCGAGGCCCCCGCGACCGAGGCCACCACTGAGGGCGATCAGACCGCCCCCGCACGCCGTCGTCGGCGCCAGCGGCGTCCCAACGCAACCGCTGCGACCACCGCCACGGCGTGATCGCACCGGAGCGGCGCACCCGGGCCGACATCATTGCTGCGGCGGTGATCGCCGTCGTGGTCGCCGTCACCGGCACCACGATCTGGTGGACCAGCGACGCCCGCGCCACCGTCAGTCACCCCGCCGCCGAGGACATCAAACGCCCGATGAGCGCTACCCGGGTGCCCGACTCGTTGCGGCAACTGTGGTCCGCCAACAGCGGGGCCACCAAGGGACCTGTGATCGCCAGCGGTGCGATCGTCAGCGCCGACGGACACGATGTCGTGGGACACGACCCGGTCACCGGAGCGCAGCTGTGGTCCTATGCGCGACGCAACCTCGAACTGTGCGGCGCGATCGGCTTCATCGACGACGCCGTCGTGGTGTACCGCGACGCGCGCGGATGTGGCCAGGTCACGATGATCGACGGACAGACCGGCCGACGAGGCCCGCTGCGCAGCAGCGCCAACGACCCGAAGGTTTCGCTGTCGACGGATGGCACCTACGTGCTGGCGTTGGGCAGCACCCGCCTGGAGCTGTGGCGTTCGGACATGGTGCGCACCCTGGAGTACGGACGAGTCGTCACACCCTTGAATCCGAACGGTCAGCCTCGCGTGGACTGCACGCTGAGGTCCGGCGCCGTCGGGGCCAGCGTGCTCGCCGTCCTGGAAACCTGCCCCCAGGACCCGACCTTGCGGCTGACGCTGCAGAAGCCGACGCCCAAGGACAACGACAAGCCCGAAGAGCTGTACTCGGCCGCGCTGCCCGGGGTAGAACGCGGTTCCGCCGCCAAGGTGCTCGCGGTGGCCGATACCCGCTCGGCCGTGTACCTACCGGGCACTCGCAACGAGCTCGTGGTCTTTGACGACCACGGGATGCGTGTCGGCGCGACGGCCCTGCCGGGTGAGGTGATCCCGACGAACACCGCCGCTCAAGCCGGCGACGTGGTCACCTGGTGGACCGGCGATCAAGTACTGGTGCTGGGTGGCTTCGATCTCGCCTACCGTTTCGTGCTGCCCACCACCACAAGGCCCCTGGGACCGGGCACCTCGATGGCCGGTGAGTTACTGATCCCCGTCGAGGGCGGCATCGACGTCTTCAACACGACCACCGGCGAGTTTCGGAAGTTCATTGCGGTACAACGTGATCCGGCCGATGAGAAGAGCCCTGTCATCAGCGCCGTCGTCGGTAACACCGTGGTGGAGCAGCGCGGAGCACGAATCTTCGCGCTGGGGTGAGGTCGGGCCGTCGGTCTTTCTCCCGACGGCAGAAATCGCAGGCAACTGATCGAGCCCGCGGCAAGACTCAGTCGACGGACGGGGTGAAGGTCGGCATGGCCTTGCCGCTCTTCCAGTGCTTCACCAGGCTCTGGGCCAGCTCTCGATAGGCCAGCGCACCCTTGTTCTTACGACCCGCCAGCACCGACGCACCCGAGGCACTCGCCTCTGCGAACCGCACGGTCCTGGGAATCGGTGGCGCGAGCACCGGCAGCTCGTAGCGATCAGCCACATCCAGCAGGACGTCGCGGCTATGGGTGGTCCGCGAGTCATACAGCGTGGGCAGCGCGCCGAGCAGCGTCAGCTTGGGGTTGGTGATCTGTTGGACATCGGTCACCGTCCGCAGAAACTGACCGACACCGCGATGCGCCAGGGTCTCGCATTGCAGCGGCACCATCACGGAGTCGGCGGCGGTCAAGCCGTTGAGCGTCAGCACGCCCAGCGACGGAGGGCAGTCGATGATCACGACGTCGAACTGATCCCCCAGCGATTCGAGCGCCCGCTTCAGCGCGTATTCACGTCCTGCGCGCATGAGGAGCATCGCCTCGGCACCGGCCAGGTCGATGTTCGCAGGCAGCAGCGTCAGATCCTCGGTGGTCGTGACCAGCGCTTCTTTGATATCGGCCTGCCCCAGCAGCACCTCGTGCACCGAGATACCCAACCGGTCCGGATCCTGCCCCAGCGAGAAGGTCAGGCAGCCCTGCGGATCCAGGTCGACCAGCAGCACCTTCTTGCCGGCCTGCGCCAGCGCCGCACCAAGCGACGCGACCGTCGTGGTTTTGGCCACCCCACCCTTTTGATTGGCTACCGCCAGCACCCGAGTCACGCCCACATACTGACATGCCTCACACATTCGCGAGGAGAGTCGGTACGGCACAATCAAGTGCGTGTCCGCCCCCCAACACCGAATGTTGTTGCTACGCCACGGCGAAACCGAGTGGTCGAAAATCGGCAGACATACCGGGCGCACCGATCTTGATCTGACCGAAATCGGGCGCGCCCAGGCTGTCGCGGCACGCAAAGTACTCAACGATCTTGATCTCCCAGATCCGTTGGTCCTGAGCAGCCCGCGCCGTCGCGCGATCCAGACAGCCGAACTGGCGGGTCTGACAGTCAGCGCGATCGACGAAGACCTCGCCGAATGGGACTACGGCGACTACGAGGGTCTGACCACACCACAGATCCGGGCGAGCGATCCGGGCTGGCTGGTGTGGACACATGGCTGCCCCGGCGGTGAGTCCGTAGCCCAGGTTCAGGCCCGGGCCGACAAGGTGATCGCCCACATCGCCCCTGACATGGCTCAACGCGATGTGCTGTTGGTGGGACACGGCCACTTTTCACGCGCGCTCATGACCCGGTGGATCGATCTGCCGCTCGAGGAAGGCACCCGGCTCGGCATGGCCACGGCTTCGGTCGCCGTGGGCGGACATGAGCATGGCGAGCGCCAGGTGGCCGCACTTGGCCTGACCGGGTACCGGCACCCGGTACCGTCAAGCTGACATGACGGCCATCGACTCCCCCGCGCAGCCACATTTCGTGATGTCGCGGGCCACCGATGCGTTGTACGCATACGGCCGCGAAAGCTCCTACGACGATGTCGCCGCTGCCGCAGACGCCCTGCGCGCCGGACGCCACCACATGCTGGTGGGCGCCCTGCCATTCGACACCTCCGGGCCCGCCGCTCTGACGGTTCCGGTGAAAGTTCACCGCGGACAGCCTCAAGAGTTCTACGGAACCATGCCGACAATTCATGTAACACAACAGATACCGGAGCCCTCCGAGCATCTGCGACGGGTCACCGAGGCCGTCGAGGTACTTCGGGACACCGACAGCGGGCTGTCCAAGGTCGTCCTGGCCCGCGCCCTGGAACTAGAGGCCGACGCCCCCGTAAACCCGTTGGTATTGACCCATCGTCTGATCCGAAACGATCCCGATGCCAACAGTTTTTGTGTCGACCTGTCCCCTGCCGGGGACCGATTCCGCGGGCACACCATGGTGGGGTGCAGTCCCGAACTATTGGTGGAGCGCCGCGGCGACATGGTGATCTGCCATCCCTTCGCCGGTTCCGCCCCACGGTCCAGCGATCCCACACTGGACCGGCGCACGGGCGAAGACCTTGCGGGCTCCCATAAGAACCGTCACGAGCACTCCGTGGTGATCGACCAACTGCGGGAGGATCTCGCGTCGTTGTGCGTCGACGTCCAGGTTCCCCCGGAACCGACGCTGAGCCGTACCGCCGCGCTCTGGCACCTCAGCACCTCCATCAGCGCCCGATTGCGCCAAAGCTCTACCACGGCACTTGATTTGGCTTTGGCACTGCATCCCACACCGGCGGTGTGCGGGACCCCCACCGAGGCGGCGGCAGACCTGATTGCCCGCATCGAGGGTGACCGCGGGTTCTACGCGGGGGCGATCGGCTGGTGTGACGGCGGCGGGGACGGCCGCTGGGCCGTCTCGATCCGCTGCGCCGAGTTGTCGGCCGACGGCACCTCGATCCGCGCCTACGCCGGCGGTGGACTCGTCGCCGAATCTGACCCGCAGGACGAACTATCGGAGACCACGGTCAAATTCCGGACCATGTTGGCAGGGCTAGGAGCCGAGATTGAGTAACACCCAGATTCGCCGTGCCACCGAGGCAGATGTCCCGGCTATCGTCGGGCTGATCGAGGATCTCGCGGAGTACGAGAAGTTACGCGACGAATGCCAGATCACCGAGGACCAGCTTCACACGGCGTTGTTCGGTTCGGCTCCGGCGCTTTTCGCGCATGTCGCGGAATCCGATGGTGTAGTCCGCGGCACCGCCGTCTGGTTTCTGAATTTCTCGACGTGGACCGGACAGCACGGCATCTATCTGGAAGACCTCTATGTCAAACCCGAGCACCGCGGCACCGGCCTGGGTAAGGCACTGTTGTCCGCACTGGCGGCCGAATGTGTGGCCAATGGCTATACCCGGCTGGAATGGGCTGTACTGGACTGGAATACGCCGTCGATCAAGTTCTACGACTCGCTGGGCGCCAACCCCCAGTCGGATTGGATCACCTACCGACTACAGGGCACCGGGCTGGCCGAACTGGCCGCGGACCGCTGACGCTAGTCCGATTCTTCGGCACCGATCTCCTCACCGCCGGCCCACATCTGGGCGGTGGGGCTGAAGAGCAACACCAGTGCCGCCACCGCGACGATCGCGATCGGCACACCCAGCGCGGGTTGATGCGACCCCACGGCCGCGTACCACGCGACGGGCAGGAGTAGCAGCTGCATCATCACGGCGATCCCTCTGCCCCAACGTTTCCCTGTGACCAGCGCAAGACCGGCGGCAAGCACCGCGGCACCGAATGTCGCGAACCAGGCGGCGGTGCCATACCCGTTGACCAGATGCTGGTCGGCGCCGCCGGCCGCACGCACCACAAGGATCACCGCGATCACCAATCCCACGGCACCCTCACCGGCAACAATCATCCCGGCGCGGCGAACGGTGTTCGGAACGGCTGTGGTCACCCGACAAGCCTATGTGGACCCATCGTGGCAGTGATGAGCAGCTGGCGCGAAGAACATCCGACTAGGCTCATACCCCGTGCGTGCGGTCCTCATCGTGAATCCCAATGCCACCTCGACCACAGCAGCCGGGCGTGACCTGCTGGCCCACGCGCTGGAAAGCCGTGTGCACCTACAAGTTCTGCACACCGACCACCGCGGCCATGCCAGTGAGCTGGCCCGACGCGCCGCCGACGAAGGGGCCGCGGTCATCGTCGTGCACGGCGGAGACGGCACGGTCAGCGAGGTGGTGAACGGGCTGCTCGGACAGCCGGGACACCCGGCACCGGGCCCGCTGCCCGCGATCGCGGTGGTGCCAGGCGGATCGGCCAACGTGTTCGCCCGTACCCTGGGCATGTCTGCCGACCCTGTTCAGGCCACCAATCAAGTCGTCGATCTGCTGGACGAACACCGCCACGAACAGCGGCGATGGCGCCGTATCGGCCTGGGGCACTGCGGCGAGCGCTGGTTCATCTTCAATGCCGGCATGGGACTGGACGGTGAGGTGGTCGCCGCGATGGAGGCGCACCGCAACAAGGGCAAGCAGGTCACCGCCGGGCGCTACATCACGCGCGCGATCATTAGCTTTTTCCGCTCCGCGCGCCGCCAGCCGACACTCACCGTCGAGCTACCTGGACACGAGCCGCAAACGGGCGTGCACTTCGCGTTCATCTGCAACTCCAACCCGTGGACGTACGCCAACGCGCGTGCCATCTGGACGAATCCGGGTACCGGTTTCGAGAGCGGCCTGGGAGTCTTCGCCTCAAAAAGCATGAAGGTGACGGCCAACCTCCGCCTGGTCCGCCACATGGTGGGGGCGCCACACCCCAACCGTCCGGCGGCCAAGCACCTGCTGCGTGAGGACGACGTCGCATGGGTGCGGGTGCACGCATCGGCACCGATCGCCACCCAGGTCGACGGGGATTTCTTGGGAATGCGCAGCGACCTCACCTTCACCGCGGTACCCGACGTTCTCGACGTGTTGGCCCCGGCAAAACCCGCGGACACATCGTCCTGAGCCTTACCGGAAGCGCAATAGTGTTGAGCACCAGTCTGTTCCGGACACAGCCGACTCACAGGCGCAGCGCGGCGTACATCATGTTGCGGACAGATTGGATGTACCACTTCACGTAGCCGAGTCTCTCCACGCCGTGATGTTACTCACCAGTAGCGCCATGCCAACTGGGAAAATGGAGGGATATCGCCATATTCAAGGCGCAGACCGATTAAGTGTAGTACAAACGAATGTGGCGTCTGCAGACACCACCCCCGAGTGAGATTGACCACGTGTTAACTCACGCTATTGACTTCTGCTGAGCTTGTGAAACGATCGGAAGCAACAGTGCAGAAACACTTGGTACGCACGCGTTAACAGCCGAAAAACATTAATCTCGTGCGCTTGTGGCGCGCACGATGAAAAAGGAGTGCACAACTATGGATTGGCGCCATAAGGCGGTCTGTCGCGACGAGGATCCCGAGCTGTTCTTCCCCGTTGGGAACAGTGGACCGGCCCTTGCCCAGATCGCTGACGCAAAGCTCGTTTGTAACCGCTGTCCGGTGACGACCGAATGCCTTACCTGGGCGCTCGAGTCGGGCCAGGACGCCGGTGTGTGGGGTGGCCTCAGCGAGGATGAGCGCCGCGCCCTCAAGCGTCGCAACGCCCGCGCTCGCGCCCGCAGCGCCGTCTAACGCCGCAGCAACCAGAACCCGGCACAATTTGGTGCCGGGTTCTTTGCTGCCCAAGGGCTTTCGTCAGAGTGTCGAGCTAGGCCATCAGCCGGGCACGTCGGCCCAACGGAACCCGCAAAACCGCGTTCGTGCCCCCCTCGGGATCGCTCCGCATATCCAGCGATCCGTCGATCTCCGCCGACACCAGCGTCCTGACGATCTGTAATCCCAGCCGATCCGATGTCTCCACGCTGAATCCGTCGGGCAATCCCCGTCCGTCGTCGTGTACGACGACGTCGAGCCACCGGGCCGACCGCTCTGCCTTGATGACCACCTGGCCCTGAGCGCCTTCATCGAAGGCGTGCTCGATGGCGTTTTGCACCAGCTCGGTGATCACCATGATCAGCGGTGTCGCACGGTCGGAGTCGAGCACCCCGAGTGCACCCTCACGCGAGACGCGCACCTTAGTGTCCACGGTGGCGACGTCGGTCATGATCGGCATGATCCGATCGATCACCTCGTCGAGGTTGACTTCCTCATCCACCGACATCGACAACGCATCGTGAACCAGCGCGATCGACGACACTCGGCGCACGGATTCGAAAAGCGCTTCGCGGGCTTCGTCATTGGGCGTGCGGCGGGCTTGCAGGCGCAGCAGCGCCGCCACCGTCTGCAGGTTGTTCTTCACCCGATGGTGGATCTCACGGATGGTGGCGTCCTTGGACAGCAGCGCCCGGTCGCGACGCTTGACCTCGGTCACATCGCGGGTCAGCAGCAGCGCCCCTTCCGACGCGCCGCGGACGATCAGCGGCAGGGTGCGGATGAGTACCGCGGCGCCGGCCGCGTCGACCTCCATGCGCATGCTGGGGCCGCCGGCGAGCACATCGCGGATGTGCGCCGCCAGCTCCTGCCCCTCGAAGGGGTCGGAAATCAGGGGTTTGGTGACGTCCATGAGGTTGTGGCCCTGCAAATCGCTAGCCAAACCCATGCGGTGGTACGCCGATAGGGCGTTGGGGCTGGCATATCTGACCCCGCCGGAGACATCGAGCCGGATAAAGCCATCACCCACGCGGGGGCTGGACCGTGACATCGCCTGGTCAGCAACATTTGGGAAGGTTCCCTCGGTGAGCATCAGCAGCAGATCACCGGCACACTCCAGATAGGCCCGCTCCAGCGTGCCCTTCTTGAGCCGGGAGGCCAGCGCGGTTTGGTGGGTCAGCACCGCGACCGTGCGGTCGCCGCAGCGCACCGCAACAGCTTCCACGTTTAGCTCGGAAGCATGTTCAGTCAGGTCCGAATCGCTCTCGCGCTCAATGGCACCCGAGGTGAACGCCGCCTCCACCAGCGGAACGTCGGCGATCTTGGCGACGGTGCCGACCGCGTCGTTGTCGATGATGGTCGGCGCGGTATTGGGTCGGCACTGGGCCACGCAGACGAAGGCGTCGTCGTCGCGTGGCACCCACATGAGGTAGTCCGCGAAGGAAAGGTCGGCAAGCAGCTGCCATTCGGCGACCACGGCGTGCAGGTGATCGACCGCGTCGCCCGGCAGCATGGTGTGCTCGGCAAGCAGATCACCGAGAGTCGACATGCGGTGGCGATCTAGTTGTCGATGACGGCGATCAAATCGCCGGCCTGGATCACGTCGCCCACCGAGACGCTCACGTCACCGATGGTGCCCGCAACCTCAGCCAGCACCGGGATCTCCATCTTCATGGATTCCAGCAGGACGATGGTGTCGCCTTCGGCGATCGCGTCACCCGTCTTGACGAGCACTTCCAGCACGCTGGCCACGATCTCGGCGTGTACTTCCTCGGCCACCTGCGCGCCACCTCGCTCTCGTCAACATCCGGTTACCGGTCCTCAGTATCGAACCACACGGGGGGCATCCACGCGCTCAAGCACCCTCACCGGCATGAGAGACTGGGTGTACACACCGGCACGCGTCACGCGCGGCTGGCTTGTCAGCCGGGTTAGCACCCGGAACCCATTTGATCGCTAAGGAGATTCGCATGGCCAAGCGTGGTCGCAAGAAGCGCAGCCGGAAGCACAACGCCGCCAACCATGGCAAGCGTCCCAACAGCTAACGCTAGGAGTTCTCAGCCCGCCGCTCGATGACGGTGGTCTGGCTGATCTTCAACTTAAGACGCTCACGTAGCCCGTCAGGTGCCTTTTCTCCACCGCACTTGCGGGCTACGAGTGTTTTGATCTGCTCTTCGATGCCGTAATGCTGCAGGCAGCCCGGGCATTCCTCGAGATGGTGGCGCAGCCGCGCGCTGTTCTCGGGGCTGCATTCGCCGTCGAGGAGGGTCCACACCTCCGCGATCACCTCGGCGCAACCCGATACCTCGCAGTTGCCACCCTTGTCGAAACTCTTCTTGAGTTCACCGTCGGTCATGCCCGGCCCTCCGCCAACTCATTGTTGCGCAGGAAGCCGCGGTCCTTGGCCACTTCGGCCAGCAATTCGCGCAACTGGCGACGGCCGCGGTGCAACCGCGACATGACCGTGCCGATCGGGGTGTCCATGATCTCGGCGATCTCCTTGTAGGGGAAACCTTCGACGTCCGCGTAGTACACGGCCATCCGGAATTCTTCCGGCAGCATATTCAACGCTTCTTTGATTTCGTCGTCAGGCAGTCCGTCGAGCGCTTCGATCTCCGCCGACCGCAGACCCGTGGAGGTGTGTTCGGCGTTCGCGGCGAGCTGCCAATCGGTGATTTCCTCGGTCGGATATTCCGCTGGCTGACGCTGCTTCTTGCGGTAGATGTTGATGTAGGTATTGGTCAGAATCCGGTACAGCCACGCCTTGAGATTGGTGCCTTCTTTGAAGGTCCCGAACCCGGCGTATGCCTTGACCATCGTCTCTTGCACCAGATCTTCTGCGTCTGCGGGATTTCTCGTCATCCGCAGGGCCGCACCGTAAAGCTGATCCAGCAGCGGTAGCGCGTCACGCTCAAAGCGTGCGGCCCGCTCGGCCTCAGTCTCGACGTGAACCAGACCCGGGAGTTCTGCGGCGCTGTCCATGCTTGTCACGGCGGTCCTTTCGGTAGCGACACCGACCCTACGGATCGGCACCGACATCGGACGTTCGAGGCACGCCATTGTCACCTGCAATACCCCTTCCGTGTTGAGGACCATAGTCCGCTCGTTGCGGACAGCCTCTTCAACACCGACGCATGCCGGGGTATTTCCCAAACTATCCCGACTGTCAACTGGAAATTCACCGGACCCGGGGCGCTACTGTCCCAGTCGTGGGTTCCAAGGCCGCCAAAGCTGCAACTCCAGCCGTCGCCGCCCTGATCGCGGACGGGGCCGAATACGAACTGCTGCCCTATGAACACCGCCCCGGCGCGCACGCCTTCGGCGACGAAGCCGTGCGCGCATTGGCGGGCTCCGGATTGGTTCCGGAGCAGATCTTCAAGACCCTGCTGATCTCACTGGACCGGGGACCGGACCTTGCAGTGGCCGTCATCCCGGTGCCCGCGACGCTCTCACTCAAGGCCGCCGCGGCAGCCCTCGGACGGGCGAAAGCCACGATGGCCGACCCGGCGGCGGCCGAGCGTAGCTCCGGATATGTGGTCGGCGGGATCTCTCCGTTCGGACAGCGCAAGGCGTTGCCCACCGTGATCGATGCGTCGGCCCTGACGTGGGACCGCATTCTGTGCAGCGCGGGCAAGCGCGGGCTGCAGATGGCACTGGCACCCCATGACCTGGCCCGGCTTACCAACGCGGTGACCGCGTCCGTCACAGCAGGGTGATCTGCTCCCCCACCCGCTGAGATCTGTCGTCGGGCACGAGTAGTTCCGGACCATTGTTCGCAACGCTGTTGACCAGCGAGGAGACCTGCCGGGTGTCGATTCCAGTTGCCTCCCCCGTCCCCTGCAGAAGGCTCTGATCCAGATCGCGGTCGGGATCCAGCCAGCGATCCCACAATCGAGCACTCAGCATCAACGGCATCCGGTCGTGAATTTCCTGCAGCGGACCGACTGCATCGGTGGTGACGATCGTGCAGCTCAACAGCGGCGCCGCGTTCCGACCTTGCTGACCGGCGGGCTTCCATACCGACCACAGACCGGCCGCGAACAACCGCCTCCCATCGCTCGCATTCAGATAGAAGGCCGTCTTGGCGCCTTCTTGCTTGCGCCACTCGTACCAGCCATCCATCGGCACCAGACACCGCTTGGACTGGGCCGCGACACGAAATGTCGCGGCCGTGGTGAGGGTTTCCGCACGGGCATTGATCAGCGGAGCGCCCTTGGTCTCCGGGCGGCCGCCCTCACGCGCCTTGGCCCAGTTCGGCACCAGCCCCCACCGCATGGCGCGAATACGGCGGGTTGGAAGGTCGCCAGGTTCGCGATGTCGGGCCACCACCGTGAGCACGGGGTCGGTGGGTGCGACGTTGTAGTTCGCGATGGTGGGGAGCTGCTGGGGGGCTACCCCGTCCTGGCTCACCGTGCTGATCTCATCGAGCGCGTCAATCTCGGCGGCAAGCAGCGCCGGGTCGATCGTCACCGCGTACCGTCCGCACATATCGCCATGGTGCCACCCGGGGCCGACACCGCAGGTGGTCGTCCGGGACAATAGGGCGGTGACAAGCGGACTCTGGCAAGCACCGACGGTCGACGGTTCCGTCAACGCGACTATTACCATGCCCGGCTCCAAGTCTCAGACCAATCGAGCGTTCATTCTCGCGGCGCTGTCCGCACGTGAGGGCGGCACCTCGACAATCTCCGGCACGTTGCGCAGCCGCGATACCGATCTGATGATCGGCGCGCTGCGCGCGCTGGGGTTCGATGTCACCGGCGAAGGCACCGACCTGACCATCTCCCCCGGATACGGAAACGCCGAGTCGTCGACGGTCGATTGTGGGCTCGCCGGAACTGTGCTGCGCTTCTTGCCTCCCGTCGCCGCACTTCGCCACGCCCCCACCGTCTTTGACGGTGACGAGCAGGCACGTGCGCGGCCCATCGCTCCGCTGTTGGATGCGCTGCGTTCGACAGGGGTGAGCATCGACGGACAACACCTGCCCTTCACGGTCGCCGGCACCGGCCAGGTTCGCGGCGGCGAGGTCAGCGTGGACGCATCGGGATCGTCGCAATTCGTTTCCGGTCTCCTGCTTTCCGGTGCCGCGTTCACCAACGGCTTGATCGCGGTGAACACCGCCGATGTGCTGCCATCAGGTCCACATGTGGTCATGACGGTGACGATGCTGCGCGAGGCGGGCATCGCGGTGGACGATTCCGCCCCGGGGCGCTGGCATATCGCACCTCAACCAATTCCCGCTCACGACTGGACAATCGAGCCAGACCTGTCCAACGCCCTGGCGTTCATCGCACCCGCGTTGGCGACGGGCGGCACCGTGCGGATCACCGGCTGGCCGCGGCAGTCCACCCAACCCGCGCGCCAAATCGAGGACGTGGTACGCCGGTTCGCGCAGTCCGTCTCGCTGACCGACACTCACCTGGAGGTCACCGGCCAGACCGGTTATGGCGGTGTCGATATGGATCTGAGTGAGGTCGGTGAGCTGACCCCCACCGTCGCGGCGCTGGCCGCACTCGCCGAGCCCGGAAGCGTGTCGGTACTGCGGGGGGTCGCGCATCTGCGCGGCCACGAGACCGACCGGCTGAAGGCATTGGCTCACGAGATCAATGCTCTCGGTGGGCAGTGCGAGGAGACTGAGGACGGGCTGCGCATCGTCGCCACCGGTCTGCACGGCGGGGTGTGGGGCTCCTATGCCGATCACCGGATGGCCACGGCGGGGGCGCTTATCGGCCTGAAGGTACCCGACGTGTCCGTGGACGACATCGCCACCACCAGTAAGACACTGCCCGACTTCCCCGGAATGTGGGCTGACATGCTGACCCAGTCTGGCGGTCGCACCTCTTGAGCCCACGCGAGTACGACGAGTCCGACGCCCGCATTCGTCCCGGGCGACGCTCGCGGCCTCGCACCAAGAACCGTCCCGAACACGCCGACGCGATACCCGCGATGGTGGTCACCGTGGACCGCGGCCGCTGGGGCTGTGTACTCAACGATGACCCCGCCGAGCAGGTCACCGCGATGCGCGCTCGTGAGCTCGGCCGCACCCCGATCGTGGTGGGCGACACCGTCAGTCTGGTGGGCGATCTGTCCGGGCGCCCCGACACACTGGCGCGCATAGTGCGGCTGGAAGAACGCCGAACGGTGTTGCGCCGCACAGCCGATGACACCGACCCCTTCGAGCGTGTCTTCGTCGCCAACGCCGACCAGCTGCTCATCGTGGTGGCGGTAGCCGACCCACCGCCTCGCACCGGGCTGGTGGAGCGGGCGCTCATCGCCGCCTATGCGGGCGGCCTCACCCCCATCCTGGCACTCACCAAAACCGATCTCGCCGATCCGGATTCGTTCGCGGTACAGTTCGCGGACCTCGACATACAGGTCATCGGCGCCGGACGCAATGAGCCACTCGAACCCGTCATGGACGTGCTCGCAGGCCGGCTCACCGCACTGCTGGGACATTCCGGCGTGGGCAAGTCGACCCTGGTCAATCGGCTTGTCCCCGAAGCAGATCGCGCGACGGGCGAGGTCACCGGTGTCGGCAAGGGGCGCCACACGTCCACCCAATCGGTCGCGCTGCCGCTGCAACCCTCAGGTTGGGTCATCGATACCCCGGGCATCAGATCGTTCGGCCTTGCCCACATCGAGCCCGCCGACGTGCTGGCCGCGTTCAGCGACTTGTCCGAGGCCATCGAGGACTGCCCGCGCGGCTGCCAGCACCTTGGCCCACCCGCAGACCCCGAATGCGCCCTCGACGAGTTGACCGGAGCCTCCGCTAAACGGGTCACGGCAGTTCGCCAGTTGCTTTCCGTGTTAACAACGTCCTAACTCTTGGTTGCGAGGGCCTTCTCGAATCGCGATATCAGCACACGCCGATTAGCGTTTCCATCAGTGGCTGCGACGGAAACAGCCAACGAGGGTCAGGGGTTAACAGATGACGAGCTACGTTCGTAGAATCGCCAGTGTGGCAGCCGTTTTCGCCTGTGGTGTCGCCGCTTGGGCCACCATGTGGATCTCCGTGTCCGGCCTGGGATAGTTCCCGGCCGCCACCGAACGTAAAAGGTGCCCCGCCGAACTCGGCCGGGGCACCTTTTACGTTTCTCGTCACACCTTGGCGCTACGGCGCCCCTTTCTGCGCGCACGCACCGCGGCGAACGCGGACTTGAGCCCACCCCGTTCGCGCGGCTCCAACTCGTCGAACATCTTGACGCTGCGCGTCTCCGGCGCATTGTCGGCGGTGTAGGTCAGATATTTGTCCGGCAGCGACAGCTTGGCGATGGTCCGCCAAGCCTTCGCGTACTGCAGCAGGAACGGCCCGGAGGTGTAGGGCAAGTCGTACTTGTCACACAGCTCGCGCACTCGCACCGATACCGCAGCTAGCCGGTTGCTCGGCAAGTCCGGGAACAGGTGATGCTCGATCTGGTGGCACAGATTGCCGCTCATGAAGGCCATCGCGGGGCCAGCGTTGAAGTTGGCGCTGCCCAGCATCTGGCGCAGGTACCACTGCCCCTGCGTCTCGTTCTCAAGATCCTGCTTGGTGAACTTCTCGGCGCCATCGGGGAAGTGGCCGCAGAAGATGACCGCGTTAGACCAGATGTTGCGAATCACGTTGGCCAACAGGTTGGCAGTGACGGTCTTGCGATAGCTTCCCGCGGGCGACAACGCACTCAGCGCCGGGAACGCCACGTAATCCTTGGCGACCTGCTTGCCCATCTTGGCCAGTGCCTCGTCACGCTTGACGCGGAACTCGGCCTTGTCTGCCCGCCCCTGCGCAACCTTGCCGAGCTCTAGGTGCTGTGTGCCAACACCCCATTCGAACAGCAGCATCAACAGCGTGTTGTAGACGAGGTTGCCCAGGTTGAAAGGCGTCCACTTCTTGTCACGGGTGACGCGCAGCAGTCCGTAGCCCACGTCGTCGTCCATACCAAGCACATTCGTGTACTTGTGGTGGATGTAGTTGTGGGTCTGCTTCCAGTGCGAGGCCGGGTCCACCATGTCCCACTCCCAGCTGGAGGAGTGGATCTCGGGATCGTTCATCCAATCCCACTGGCCGTGCATGACGTTGTGGCCGATCTCCATGTTCTCGACGATCTTGGCCACACCGAGCGTCACCGCTCCGGCCCACCAGGCCGACCGCTTCTTGCTCGCGGCGAGCAGTACGCGCCCGCCCAGTTCGAGGGTCCGCTGTGCGGCGATGGTGCGACGGATGTACCGGGCGTCGGCGGCTCCGAGCGATTCCTCGACATCCCTGCGGATCGCATCCAACTCGTGCCCGAGAGCCTCGATATCAGCCTCGGTGAGGTGCGCGAATTCCTGGATATCCGAAATCGCCATCCCTGAGCTCCCTTCGCCGGTACGTGCGCCTACGATAGCGTAACCTACGGAACCGTAGGTTACTAGTCCGTTAACCTCACACGTCCAGTACGCAATCGCCCGATGCGGCGGAGACACAGGTCTGAATGCGCGTTCCCGGCTCGTACTCGGCCCCTGTGCGCAGGTCACGGGCGTGCCCTTCCACCAGCGACACCACACAGGTCTGACAGATCCCCATCCGGCAGCCGAAGGGCATCTGCACCCCGGCCTCCTCCCCCGCCTCCATCAGCGAGGTCGCCGCGTCCGCCGCACGCTGCTTGTCGCTGCGCGCGAACCTGACCAAACCGCCCTGCCCGTGCGGTGCGGCGCGTGAGACCGCGAACCTCTCCAGGTGCAGCAGCTCGGCCAGACCGGCATCGGCCCACGTCCGCTGCGCATCGTCGAGCATGCCTTCCGGCCCACACGCCCAGGTCTGGCGTTGCGCCCAGTCCGGGACCTCGGCACTCAGCGCCGAAAAATCCAGACGCCCTTGAGTTTTCGTTGTCCGTAGCCGGTAGTGATACGACGGGTGCGCCTCGGAGAACGCCGCCAGCTCGCCGGCGAACATCACATCGCCCTCGGTGGGTGCCGAGTGCAGGTGCACCACGTCGGGCAGGGAGAGGCCCGCCGCGGCCGAGCGCCGCACCAGGGTCCGCAGCATCGACATGATCGGGGTGATGCCACTGCCTGCGGTCAGGAACAAGATCGCAGGTGGCGCGGGGTGGTCGAGCACGAAGTTGCCCTGCGGCGCGGCCAGCCGCACGATGGTGCCGGGTTCCAGGCCGTTGACCAGGTGAGTCGAGAGGAATCCCTCCGGCATCGCCTTGACGGTGATGGTGATGGTGCGCCCCGAACCTCCGGCGTGCACGGGTGCAGATGTCAACGAGTAGGACCGCCATCGCCAGCGGCCGTCGATCAGCACACCGATGCCCACGTACTGGCCGGGGTGATAGTCGAAGTGGAAACCCCAACCCGGCTTGATCTCCAGGGTGGCCGAGTCACTGGTCTCCTTGCGCACGCCGACCACTCGGCCGCGCAGCTCCCGGGCCGACCACAGCGGGTTGGCCAGGCTCAGGTAATCGTCCGGCAGAAGCGGTGTGGTGATGCGGGAAGCCAAGCCACGCAGGATGTTTACCGTCGCGTGGCGCGACTTGGGTGCGCCCGAGCCGGACGCGTCGAACCAGGAAGCCAGTTTCACGGCCGATGACCTTCCCTTGATGAAGGAGATGCCCACACAGGCGTAACCTACGCTACCGTAGGTTACTGGCCGGAAACAGGCCAATCGCAGCGCCGAAGCGGGACCCGCATCCGCACGCCGAGATCACATTCACCCGGGTGTTTTCCGAGTGCACACCCGCATGAATGTCATCTCGGCGTGGGTTTCGGCGGGTCTCACAGCAGGTCGAGCAGGAACGGCAGTTCCTGCGTCGCGTACCAGGCCAAATCGTGGTCCTGCGCATCTCCGACCACCAGCTCGGCGTCCTCGTCCCCAAGGTCGGCGGCATCGATCACTTCGGCTGCCCGCACCACATCCGGCTCGGCCTGCGCCAGGTCGATGTGTGCGGCCACCACTGCGGACATCGGCACCACACCCACCAGCCGCACCACCGCATCGTCCAGATCGGGCCGCAGCTTGGCATCCTCGGTATCGGCGACCAGGACCGCCCGCCGCGCCGGCAGCCCGTCGTCGCCGTCCTCATTGGCCAGCAGCCGCAGCGAGGCCAGCGCCGCCTCACGCATCGCCACCTCGGACAGCTCGTCCTCATCGCCCGCGGAGTAGGCCTCACGCAGCGCAGGCGTTACGGCGAACGCGGTGCCGTTCACCGGCCGCAGCTCGCCGTCGGCCACCAATCCACGCAGCATCGACAACGTCACCGGGATGTAGACCTGCATGGGCATTACTGGGCCGCCTCCAACAATTCGTCGAGCGCCTCGGTGATCAGCACCGGGAGCATGTCAGCATCGGGCATCGCTTCACGGTCGGCGTTGATTCCGTAATACACGACACCGTTATATGAGGTCAGTCCGACGGACAACACCTGATTACGCAACAGCGGAGGCACCGGGTAGATCTCTGCCAGGCGCGCCCCGCCCAGATACATCGGCGCCTGCGGCCCAGGCACATTCGTGACCAACAGATTGAATAGCCGGTTCGGCAACGTCGTCGCGACGCGGGCCGCCAACGCGTGCAAGGTCGGCGGAACAAACCCCGAGAGCGCCGCCATGTTCGGCACGTCCACCAAACTGAATGCCGCGGAATGCGATTCGGTCGCATGGGCGATCTGCGACAACCGAACCACGGCGTTGCCCTCACCAACCGGAAGGTCGACGAGGAACGGCGACACCTCGGTGGTGGCTGCCCCCTCGACACCCACGTCCAGGTCGCCGTCCCGGTAGACGGACATCGGCACCATCGCCCGAATGGTGGAAGCCGTGGTCACCGGCTCTCCCCTGCTCATCAACCAATTGCGCAGTGCCCCAGCGACAACCGCTAACACCACATCGTTGACGTCGCAGTCGTACTTGGCGCGCACCCGCCGATAATCGGCCAGCTTCGTGGTCACCACACCGAATCGCCTGCTGCGCGATACACGTTGATTCAACGGCCCGCGCGGAGCCGCGCCGCGGGCCGCCGTGCGCACCACCTTGGCCATGCGCTCACCCAACTCGCCGATCTCTTCGGTCAACGACGCGACATCGGCGACCGTGCTACGCAAGGCTTCCAGGCGAGCACCGGGACGTGCCAGCCATTCCGAGACCGCGCCGGCGACGAGCTCGTTGGTGCTCGGCTCATGTTCCGGAACCCAGATGTCCTCTCCGAAGTCCGGGGTACGGGCCGTTCTGTCGAACAGGACCTGCCCGAGCTCAAGGGCCGATTGACCATCCACCAGAGCCTGATGCGTCTTGGTATAGATGGCCAGACGGTTCTTAGGCAACCCCTCGACCAGATACATCTCCCAGAGCGGCCGCGACCGATCCAGGGGGCGAGATGTCAAGCGGGCCACCAGATCTTGCAACTGCCCCTCGCTACCCGGTGACGGCAGCGCCGAGCGTCGAATATGATAGGTGATGTCGAAGTCGACGTCGTCGAGCCAAACCGGGCGGGCCAGCCCAAAACCGATCTCCTTGACCTTCTGCCTGTAGCGGGGAACCTTCGGCAGGCGACTCTCCACCAACGCGAGCAGCTCCGCATAGCTGAAGCCACCGCGAGGCTTGCGGATGATTGCCAGCGAGCCGACGTGCATCGGCGTCGAGCTGTCCTCGCTGGAGTAGAACGATGCGTCGAGCGCGGACAACCTGCTGACCACGATCCGCGCCGCCTTCCCCTCGAAGAATCTCGCCACTTGCACCCAGCGGCGCCGCTGGGCCAAACACTACCCTGGCGCCCGGGACACTGGCTGTGCGATCATGATCGGCATTGATCTGCGTCTCTCCAGCAGAGCAATGAGGGGGCTCATTCACTGGAGGGGGAAAATGTCTCATCGCTATGTCACTCGGGTAGCCGACTACGAACCGGCGCCGGTGCTGGCCAGCCTGCCGGCGGCCTGCCATGTGCCGCGGCCCGCGAGGTTGCACCAATCACGGGCCCGGCCAGCGGGTATCGAACGTCAGGCACATCTGCGCGAACCATCTCCACCGCCTCAAGCGGTCGCGTTCGCCGATGCGGCGATGCGCCGCGTGTTGGAAGCCATGGACCGACGCCGGCCCATCGCACAGCTGCGCCCGTTGCTTGACGACGGGCCGCTGAGCGCGGTGATGGCCCGGGCATCTCGCACACCGGCCACCACTGCCGCGCGGCTCAGCAAGATCAGGGTGCGCCGTTGCGGCGACGCCGCCGCGGAGATCTTCGGGACATTCCAGCGCGGCGGACGCGTCAAGGCATTCGCCGGCCGGATTCAATCCGTCAAGGGCAACTGGCTGGTGGTGGCCCTGCAGCTCGGCTGACACCGACCGCTAGCGCTTGCGGCGCGACCGCGTGGGCTTGGAGGTGCGTCCCGCGTTGCGCGCCGCTTCCCGGCGCTCACGCCGCGTGCCGGCGCCCGAGGTGGTGGCCCCGCCGCCCTCATGCCGGGATTGCGCCGAGCCGTCCTCGGCCGGACCTGAGTAGGTCAGCCCCGGAGTCGACTCCTCGAGCCCCTTGGCCCGCAGTTCTCCCTGCCCGGCCTGTGCTGCAGCAGAAGCGAATTCGGCCAGGCCCTCGGGTGCGGCCTGCGGAGCGACGGTACCCGCTGTGTCTTCCGGGGGCGACGTTACCTCGACGTTGATGTTGAACAGGAAGCCGACCGACTCCTCCTTGAGTCCGTCGAGCATCGCAGTGAACATGTCGTAGCCCTCGCGCTGGTACTCCACCAGCGGGTCGCGCTGCGCCATGGCACGCAGGCCAATGCCTTCCTTGAGGTAGTCCATCTCGTAGAGGTGCTCGCGCCACTTGCGATCGATCACGCTGAGCAAGATGTTGCGCTCCAGCTGGCGCATCGAGCCCTCGCCGGCCAGCTGGTCGATCTCGGCTTCCCTTGCCTTATAGGCGTTCTTGGCGTCATCGAGCAGGGCGGCCTTGAGATCTGCGGGGCTCAGCTCGTCGGTCTCGCCGTACTTGTCGGACGCGATGAGCTCCTCGGGCTTCACACTCACCGGGTACAGCGTCTTGAGCGCGGTCCACAACGCGTCGAAGTCCCAGTCCTCGTGGTAGCCATCGGCCGTCGCGCCGTCGACGTAGGCGGCGATGGTATCGGTGATCATCTCCTCGATCTGTGGCTGCAGATCCTCGCCCTCGAGGATGCGGCGGCGCTCGGCGTAGATGACCTTGCGTTGCTGGTTCATCACCTCGTCGTACTTGAGGACGTTCTTACGGACCTCGAAGTTCTGCTGCTCTACCTGAGTCTGCGCACTCTTGATGGCGCTGGTAACCATCTTGGCTTCGATCGGCACATCGTCGGGAACGTTCATGCGCGTCAAAATCGTTTCCAGCGCAGCACCATTGAAGCGACGCATCAACTCGTCACCCAGCGACAGGTAGAAGCGGGACTCGCCGGGGTCACCCTGACGTCCGGAACGTCCACGCAGCTGGTTGTCGATACGCCGCGACTCGTGACGCTCGGTACCCAGCACGTACAGGCCGCCTGCCTCCTGGACCTCTTTAGCCTCCGTCTCCGCGGCGTCCTTGAACTTCTGCAGAGTCTCGTCCCAGGCCTGCTGGTATTCGTCGGGTGTTTCCACCGGATCCAGCCCCTGGTCACGAAGATGCTTGTCTGCCAAGAAGTCCGGGTTACCACCGAGCACGATGTCGGTCCCGCGACCGGCCATGTTGGTGGCCACCGTGATGGCGCCGCGGCGCCCGGCCTCGGCGATGATGCCGGCTTCCTGCTCGTGGTACTTGGCGTTGAGCACGTTGTGCGGAACGCGCCGCTTGGTGAACTGCCGCGAAAGGTATTCGGAGCGTTCGACACTGGTGGTACCGATGAGGACGGGCTGCCCCTGCTCGTACCGCTCCACCACGTCATCGACGACGGCGATGTACTTGGCTTCCTCGGTTTTGTAGATGAGGTCGGATTGGTCCTTGCGGACCATCGGCCGGTTGGTGGGGATCGACACGACGCCCAGCTTGTAGATCTCGTGGAGCTCGGCCGCCTCGGTCTGGGCGGTGCCGGTCATTCCAGAGAGCTTGTCGTAGAGACGGAAGTAGTTCTGCAGGGTGATGGTGGCCAGCGTCTGGTTCTCGGCCTTGATCTCCACCCGTTCCTTGGCCTCGATGGCCTGGTGCATGCCCTCGTTGTAGCGGCGGCCCAGCAGCACGCGACCGGTGAACTCGTCGACGATCAGCACTTCGCCGTCGCGCACGATGTAGTCCTTGTCGCGGGCGAACAGTTCCTTGGCCTTGATGGCGTTGTTGAGGTAGCTCACCAAGGGCGAGTTGGCCGCCTCGTACAGGTTGTCGATGCCCAGCTGATCCTCCACGAACTCGACACCCAGCTCGTGCACGCCGATGGTGCGCTTGCGGATGTCCACCTCGTAGTGGGTGTCCTTGTCCATCAGCGGCACGATCCGCGCGAACTCGGTGTACCAATTGGATGCGCCGTCGGCCGGGCCCGAGATGATCAGCGGGGTCCGGGCCTCGTCGATCAGGATCGAGTCGACCTCGTCGACGATGGCGAAGGCGTGCCCGCGCTGCACCAACTCGTCGAGCGAATGGGTCATGTTGTCGCGCAGATAGTCGAAGCCGAACTCGTTGTTGGTGCCGTAGGTGATATCGGCGTTGTAGGCGTCGCGGCGCTCTGTCGGGGTCATCTGCGAGAGGATCACGCCCACCTCAAGACCCAGGAAGCGGTGCACGCGGCCCATCCACTCCGAGTCGCGCTTGGCCAGGTAGTCGTTGACGGTGACGACGTGCACACCCTTACCGGCCAGGGCGTTGAGATATGCGGGAAGCACGCAGGTGAGGGTCTTGCCTTCACCGGTTTTCATCTCGGCGACATTGCCCGCATGCAGTGCGGCGCCACCCATGATCTGCACGTCGAAGTGCCGCTGACTCAGCACCCGCCAGGACGCCTCGCGGGCGACCGCGAATGCCTCCGGCATCAGGTCGTCGAGGGTTTCTCCCTTTTCCAGGCGTTTCTTGAATTCGTCGGTCTTGGCCTGCAGCTCGGCATCGGAGAGCTTTTCGACGTCGTCGGACAGGGTGTTGACGTAATCGGCCACGCCCTTGAGACGCTTGACCATGCGACCTTCACCAAGGCGCAGCAACTTCGACAGCACGTCAATAACCCCTGTACTCGTTAGGACTTGCACAAACGTTCGATATTCGCGCAAGCGGCTCATCCGTCAACAGCCGAGTCCCATCGTAGGCGCACGTACCACCGAGCCGTTTCGGGTACGACCTCGACTATCGCCCAGCCGCCCGGTCACCGCGCAGCGTCATGACGGTGCTGGTCACCGTGGCCGGGGCCACGAGCGGACAGCGGAATCGATTCCGACAGGAGAAATCCCCGCCCCGGTCGCAAAACCGGTGCGGGGATTCTCTGCGCGGATGACCGCGCGCCCTACTCCCCGAGGCGTATCAGGCCGTAGTCATACCCGTGCCTGCGGTACACCACCGACGGGCGGCCTGAGGACTCGTCATGAAACAGGAAGAAGTCGTGTCCAACCAGTTCCATCTCATAGAGCGCGTCGTCCACCGTCATCGGCTTGGCCGGGTGTTCCTTGGTCCGCACGATGTGACCCGGGCCCTGCCCGTCATCGACCTCGGCACCGTTATGACTATGTGCACCGTTCACCTCGGCGGGCGGCGTGAAGGCGTCGGCGGGGAGCACCTTGGTGGCCTCGGCGAGCGATACCGGGGTCTTGTCTCCGTAGTGGACCTTGCGGCGATCACGACCTCGGCGCAGCCGGCTTTCGAGCTTGGCGACGGCGGCTTCGAGTGCGCTGTGAAATGTGTCGGCACATGCCTCGCCCCGGACAACCGGCCCCCGGCCGCGCGCGGTGATCTCCACGCGCTGACAGCTCTTTTTCTGGCGACGATTGCGTTCGTGTTCGAGTTCTACATCAAAGAGGTAAAGGGTCTTGTCGTAACGTTCCAGACGGGTCAGTTTGTCGTTCACAAAGATTCGGAAGTGATCGGGGATCTCAACGTTTCGGCCCTTGACCACGACATCGGCTTGGGCCGTCCGCTCCCCGTCTTCGAGTGCAACGGATGCTTTTGATGTGCTTGACAACTCATACCTCCGGTACTGAGAGTGCGCTTGCGCTCAATCCATCCGCTAGGGACTAAAGATATTGGCGGCACGCATGTTTGATATTTGAAGTACGCCGGAGTCGCCTGAAACACTGAGACGGCAGCCCGCCGGCGCTGGGGTGGGCAATCACCTCCTCCGCCGTATGGGACGCAGGCGTTCGGCGTCGGTAGGCGGTCAGACCGCCCGAACGCGAAACGTTCATAGCTTGTTGGCCCCGACGGTAGTCCGTGTTCACGCGCCTTGCCACCGATTCGTGAGAGTCGTGTCGAGATCGTCATCCGATTCTTAGGAGTACGTCAGCGTCAGCACGGCGGCGACTCGAAATCCTGCCGATTTCAATACTCTGACCGATTCGGCAACGGTAGACCCGGTGGTCACGACATCGTCGATCACCACCAATTCGGTATCCGGCCGTGGCGTTCTGCGCAGCGCGACCCGTCCGGCCACGTTGCGCTGCCGGGCGGAAATGGACAGTCCGACCGAATCTCGCGCACCCAGCCTCATGCGCAGTAACGATGCGACACGCACACCCGGAATCTGCGTGGCAACCGTGGCCACCGCGGCCACCGGATCTCCACCACGGCCCCGCGCCGACATCCAGCGTGTAGGAGCCGGGACCAGCGTCACCGGTCGCTCCACCAGCTGCCAGCGCAGCAGCTGATCCACTCCCCGCGCGAGCGCCACCCCCAGCGGGGCAGCGAGATCGCGGCGGCCGCGGTCCTTCATCGTCACGATCGCCTGCCGCCGTACACCCACGTATCGGCCGAGTGACAGCACGGGCACACCGGGATCGACGCGCGTGCTCACCACTACCGGCTCCCCGGTGAACGCGCAGGCGCAGTCCTCGCACCAACGGGTCGATGGGGCCCCGCAACCGCCGCAGGCCAACGGCAACACCAGATCGAGCATGCGATCACTGTGCGCCTGAGGTCCGACAGGCCGACGCTAGAGCACCGCGACCAGCGCCCCGATCTGCGCCCGGTCCGGCGCACCTCCGGATGCCTCACCACACGCGGCATGGTCGGTATTGAATCAGTCGCCGATCGCGGGCTTCTTGATCCAGCCGACGTACGTCAGGTACAGACCGGCGAGGGCCATGAACAAGAACACGACATGGACGGGCCCAACCCCGGGCACCGAGGCGTCCATCCCCTTGAGCATCAGCTGGGGAAAGGCGAATGGGCCGATGACCCTCGCGAATGCACGCGTACGCTGGACCGGATCGACCGTAGTGTGCGCCGTCGACATGTCGCGGTCTCCTTTCGCGAGACTACATAGACCACTGGCCGGTAAATACAAGCGGCATGTCGCAGAACGCCGAGCGACCCGGCCGATCTGACTAGGCTCGGAATCATGGAGACCCGGACAGCGCCCGCCGATCCCGAAGTTCTCACCTCACATCTGCGCGTCGCGCTCGACGGACGATTCGGTCCAATCCGTGACGCCGCACGCGAATACCTGAACCGCGCCGACCTGCTACCCGACCCGTCGCTGACCCTTGAGGAGGCACGCGCGCGATCGCTGCGCATCATGCGTGAGCTGGTTACACATGGCTTGCCACACGCGGGATTCCGCAAGGAACACGGCGGTACCGGCGATGTCGGGGCAGCCATCGTCAGCATCGAAATGCTCGGCTACGCAGACCTGTCGCTGATGGTCAAGGCGGGTGTGCAGTGGGGCCTCTTCGGTGGCGCGATCGTAAATCTGGGTACCGAGGCACACCATGAGCAGTACGTGGTCCCGTTGATCAACCTGGACGTGCTCGGCTGCTTCGGAATGACCGAGACCGGCCATGGCTCCAATGTCCAGGCCCTGCAGACCATCGCCACCTACGACAGCCAGACCGGCGACTTCGTTCTCAACTCCGTGGGCGCGCCGGCACGCAAGGACTACATCGGCGGCGCCGCCGAGCATGCGACTGTGGCAGCGGTTTTCGCGCAACTCGTCACCGGAGGCCCCGGCGAGGAAGCCACCGGCCGCGGCGTGCATTGCTTCGTGGTACCGATCCGCAGCGCCGACGGCAAAGACCTGCCGGGCATCACCACCAGCGACTGCGGTTACAAGGGCGGGCTCGCCGGTGTCGACAACGGGCGCATCGTGTTCGACAACGTGCGTGTGCCGCGCGCCAACCTGCTCAACCGATATGCCGATGTCGCGCAGGACGGGTCCTACAGCTCGCCCATCGAGAACGAGGACAAGCGGTTCTTCACCATGCTGGGCACCCTCATCCGCGGCCGGGTGAGCGTCGCCGCGACCTCGGGTGCGGCAGCCCGCAAGGCGCTGACCATCGCGTCGCGTTACGCCTTGGTGCGTAAGCAGTTCGATACCCCGGACAGCGACGATGAGGTGATCATCGCCGACTACCTGGTACATCAACGCAAGCTGCTGCCACTGATCGCACGGTCGTACGCACTCGCGTTCGCACAGAACGAACTGACCGAAGAGCTGCACGAAGTGCAGACCGCCGACGAGGTGGATGCGGACCGGCAGCGTCAGCTGGAAAGCGCAGCAGCGGGTTTGAAGGCGATGACCAGCTGGCATGCCCAGCACGCCATCACCGTCTGCCGTGAGGCGTGCGGCGGTGCAGGGTACCTCGACGCCAATCAGCTCACCATTCTGCGGCGCGATATCGACGTCTTCACCACCTTCGAGGGCGATAACACCGTGCTCACCCAGCTGGTGGCCAAGGAACTGCTCTCGGCGTACGCAGAAGATGTACGTGGTCTCAATGCCGTTGGGTGGACCCGGTTTATCGCGGGCATGGCCCGCGATGTGATCCTGGAACGCTCCGCGGCGCGACAGGTCATCCAGACCATTCTGGATTCCTCCGACGAATACGTCGAAGAATCCGATCTCAGCAATCGCGGTACTCAACTTCGCCTGCTGCGCAATCGCGAGGATCATCTGCTGCGCACCGCGGCGACCCGGATGCAACGTGCCCAGTCTGACGACGAGGACCCCTTCGAGGTCTTCAACTCCGCACAGGACCACATCCTCAAGGTCGGCTCGGCCCACACCGAACGGGTCGTATTGGAAGCGTTCATCGAGGCCATCGACAGCTGCGACAGCAAGTCCGCTCAGGAGCTGTTGGAAAAGCTGTGCGATCTGTTCGTCTACAGCGCGCTCGAAGCAGATCTGTCGTGGTTCTTGATGCACCGGCATGTCTCAACAGAACGGGCCAAGGCAATCCGGCGCGGTGTCAACCAGTTGTGCGAGGAGCTGCGTCCGCATCTTCGGACCCTGGTGGACGCGTTCGGAATTCCCGAGGCACTGCTCGCCACGGAGATGATCCCCGACAACTAACCCGTCAGCACCGGAATCGCCTGGGACACCATGAGCGGCCGCACCTCGACCCAGCGCTCCCCCGGCGTCCCCAATCCCGTCAGCTGTAGCACGCCGCGCGCGTCGGCGATATAGATGGCCGCCGGCGAGGCGGCGACTGTCGATACCGGTGTCAGGAGATTCTGGTCGTTCAGATCTGAGTTCACTCCGTCGAGGTTCACATTCGCCACCGGATGCGATCCGTCATTGCGGGCCACCGCGATATCGTCACCGGTACGCCAGGCCAGCGAGACCGCCGAATTGCCGAGGCCATAGCCCAACCGACGCGGATGTGCCAGGGCGTAGTCACCGCTATCGGTCTGCACGACCGTCGCCAAGATCACCTGACCTTCGATGATCATCGCGGCGCGAGTGCCGTCCCGGGACAACGCCAATTCGGTGATCGGGCCCTTGTACTTGTCCGCCACCGCCGACGGTTCGACGGGCAACACCGCCACCATGGATGTGGTGGCCTCCTGGATTATCCGAACTACGCGGCCACCGTCGATCACCGTCCACACCGCATCGTCGAGGGCCCAGCTGGGACGGGTCAGCGTCTTGCCCCCGACCGCCTCACTGCCGTTCGCGCCGTTAGCACCGACCCAGAGCGACATCTGCGGATCGTCCCCGGCCTGCACCCGAACCACCGATGCCACCTGACGCCCACTACGCGAGAGTGCCGCCGACACCTGGTTTCCCACTTGGCCAAAAGATCCACGCACGGGCACCGCGGCATCGCGGTCCACGGTCACCATGGACCCGTTCAACAATCCATAGAGACCCACCCCCGCGCCCTCCGACGCGCCGGGGTCCGTCGACGCGACATTCTGTGTGCTCCAGCCCTGCGCGAACTGCTCGTCGAGGGGCGCACCGTTGACCTGCAGGACATACGGCCCCGCGATGCCCGCCCGCGAGAGCGTCCAAATCACCTGCGCCGCTAGGAACTGCCGGGTCCGCTGATCGGGCGTCAGGTCGCCCTCCAGCTCCACACGCACGCCGCCGTATCCGCGTCCCACATCAACCCTGCTGCCGTCGATACGGGTCACCGGTCCGCGCAACCGCAGGCCGTTCAGGTGGTTGCGCACCGCCCCTGCCAGCTCGGGGCGCGGACCGGACAAGAGTTTGTACACGAGTTCGGTGGCCAGCAGATCGGGATCGTTGACCGCCACATACCGCGGATCGGGCACCACAGTGCGACCGGCCGGGTCGGCGAAATAGACGGTGTAGCGGCGATAGGTGGACTGGAACTGCCCCCAGTCGAGCAATACCCCGTTGGGCAGCGAATCGATTCGCCATTCGCCGTTGGCCTTGACCAACGTGAATTGAGGCTCTTGGACGTCACCCTGAGCGGTCTCGAAAACCCCGATATCGGACAGAGTGCCCAACTTGTTGGCGCGCACATTGATCGTCCAGCGATCGACACCACGCTGGTCGGCGAACACCGGCGACTCGATCAACACCGCAGCGCCTGCGTCGTCCCACGTCCGCGAACCGGATTCGGTCAGGAACTGGCGGGCTGCCCGATGTCTGTTCGACGGGTCCGCGGTCGCCTTCAGGAATTCGCGCAGTACCGTTTCGGGCTCCATCCCCGGTGTGGGCGCAGGCATTCCCGGCGGTGCCGGCCGCTGCACCGTACCGATTGCCTGTGGTGACGACGAGGACGGCACACCGGCGCAGCCGGCGATCCCGAGCGCCACCATGGCCAGAACGGTGGCCATCTTGCTGCGCATCAGGACGACTCCCGCACGCGGTCAGCCTTGGCACTCGAGGTGCGCATAGGTGTGGTCTCCTGCTCCCCCGGATGAACTCCCCGCGAAGTCGACCGGCGCACAGCAGGACTCGGGCGGCTGTTCGGATTCAGCGGCAACGGGCTAGTGGTCACCTTGTGCCCGCGGACCAAGGGCACCGTCAGACGGAACAACGCCCCATTGCCCGGCTCGCCCCAGGCCTCCAGCCGCCCCTGATGCAACCGGGCATCCTCGACGCTGATCGCCAGCCCCAGGCCGGTGCCCCCGGAATGACGCTTGCGGGACGGATCGGCACGCCAGAACCGGTTGAATACCAGCTTTTCCTCGCCCGGCCGCAAACCGACCCCACGGTCTCGCACCGTGACAGCCACACTGTCGATATCGGCGGCCATCCGGATGGTGACAGGCTTGTGCTCGCTGTGGTCGATCGCGTTGGCCACCAGGTTACGCAGGATTCGTTCCACGCGACGGGGATCCACCTCGGCGATGATCTCGCTGTCCGGCATGTCGAGCTCGACAGTGGTGTCCAATTCGTCGGCCAGATGCTGCACTGATGCCACGACGGTCTTGACGGTGTCGCGCAGATCCACCTGCTCCACCGCCAGCTCGGCGACACCGGCGTCGTGTCGCGAGATTTCCAGCAGATCGGCCAGCAGCGTCTCGAAACGATCAAGCTCGTTGACCATCAACTCGGCGGAACGCTGTAGCGCCGGATCGAGCTCTTCGCGGTTGTCGTAGATGAGGTCAGCCGCCATCCGCACCGTGGTCAGCGGTGTACGCAGTTCGTGGCTCACGTCAGAGGTGAAGCGGCGCTGCAGGTTTCCGAACTCTTCCAGCTGGGTAATCTCGCGCGACAGGCTCTCCGCCATGTCGTTGAACGACACCGCGAGCCGGGCCATGTCGTCCACACCGCGCACGGGCATGCGTTCGGATAGATGCCCCTCGGCGAACCGCTCGGCGATGCGTGAAGCCGAGCGCACGGGTAGCACCACCTGACGGGCGACCAGCAGGGCCGCCGCGGCCAGCAGCACCAGTAGCACCACACCACCGGTGACGATGGTGCCGCGCACCAGGGAAATGGTGCTTTCCTCGTTCGACAACGGGAACACCAGATACAGCTCGAGCGCGGTGACCTTGGACGTCGTCGGCGAGCCGATGACCAGCGCCTTTCCCGAGAAATTCTCAGTATGGACGATCGAGTACTGGTAGCTGACCTGGCCGGCCTTCACGAATTCGCGCAGCGGGCCCGGAATCTGGGTCGCCGGCCCTGCCGACGTCGCCTCCCGCGGACCGTCACCGGGCACCAGCAGTACCGCGTCGAACGCCCCCGCGCCGCCGCCTTCGGAACCCTTGCTGCCGTTCAGCAGTTGGTTTCGAGCCAGCTCCAGACTGCTCTGTAGTGAACGGGTTTCCTCGCCGCCGACATCGTCACTGACGATGACCCGCGCACGTTCCATCTCCTCGGTCGCCACCCGGATCTTGGATTCCAGGATGCGATCGGTCACCTGGCCCGTGAGCACAAATCCCAGAACCAGGATGACCAGGGAGGACAGCGCCAAATTGGACACCACCACCCGCACCTGCAGGGAACGGCGCCAGGTGAACCCGACCGCTCGACTCAGTGCCTTCAGTCCGCGTACCAGTGGTGCCGATCGCCGCTGAATGCGCCGCTTCGAGCTGAAGATCACGGGGGTCCGGCCTTATATCCCACTCCTCGAACGGTCAACACCACGGTCGGATTCTCGGGGTCCTTCTCGACCTTGGCCCGCAGACGCTGCACGTGGACGTTCACCAGCCGGGTATCGGCCGGGTGACGGTAACCCCACACCTGTTCGAGCAGCACATCACGAGTAAACACCTGGCGCGGTTTCCGTGCCAGCGCCACCAGCAGGTCGAACTCCAGCGGGGTCAGCGAGATCTGCTCGCCCTCGCGCGTCACCTTGTGCGCGGGCACATCAATCTCGATACCCGCGATGTTCAGCAGCTCAGCAGGCTCATCATCGTTGCGGCGCAGCCGGGCCCGGATGCGGGCGACAAGCTCCTTGGGCTTGAACGGCTTCATGATGTAGTCGTCAGCGCCGGACTCCAGGCCCAGCACCACATCGACAGTGTCCGTCTTGGCGGTGAGCATGACGATCGGGACGCCGGAGTCAGAACGCAACACCCGGCACACGTCAATGCCGTTCATCCCGGGCAGCATGAGGTCCAGCAGCACCAGATCGGGACGCAACTCCCTCACTGCGGTGAGCGCTTGGGTACCGTCGCTCACGACTGCCGTCTCGAAGCCCTCCCCGCGCAACACGATGGTGAGCATCTCTGCCAATGACGCGTCATCGTCGACAACAAGGATCCTTTGCCTCATAGATCCCATCGTGTCACTAGATCGTGACAAAACCGGGGTACCAAAGGGGCGAGTTGCGAACTAGTCTCGCGCGAGCTGCTCTCGGAGCTTGAACTTCTGAACCTTCCCGGTGGCAGTTCTGGGCAGGGAGTCGACGAACTCCACACGCTTGGGGCACTTGTACCCGGCCAGACTTTCCCGGCAGTGCGCGACAAGATCCGGGCCCGTGGGTGAATCCGTCGCGGCAACCACCACGACGGCGGTGACCAGCTCACCCCATTTCTCGTCCGGCACCCCGACCACGGCAGCCTCCCGCACTCCAGGATGCGATATCAGCGCGTCTTCCACCTCGATGGAAGACACATTCTCGCCGCCGGTGATGATGACGTCCTTCTTCCGGTCCGAGATGCTGAGGTACCCATCGGAGATCGATCCACGGTCGCCGGTATGAAACCAATTGCCTGCCAATGCCTCCGTGGTGGCCTCCGGCTGCTCCCAGTAACCATCGAGATTCGTGTTCGACTGGGTCAGCACCTCACCGTCCTCGGCAATAGATACCCGGACACCGATCGCTGGAACACCCGCGCGACCCAACATGCGGGCCTGCTGCTGCTCGTCGAAGTCGGCCCATTCGGAACGAAAGCGATTCATGGTGATCAGCGGTGCCGTCTCGGTGAGCCCGTAGATCTGGATGAACTCCCAGCCCAGTTCGGCACGTACCCGCGCGATGGTGCGCGTCGGCGGCGGAGCTCCCGCGACGATGATTCGGACCCGGTCCCGCCCCGGGATAGGCCCGTGCCAGCGCGCGGCGGCATCCAGCACGGCGTCAACGACCGTCGGCGCCGCACACATCACCGTGACGCCGTGCTCTGCGACACGTCGCAGAATCTCGTCACCGTCGACCTTGCGCAGCACGATGTGCCGTGCACCCATTCCGGTCGCCGCGTACGGCCAGCCCCATCCGTTGCAGTGGAACATCGGCAGCGTGTGCAGCAGAACATCGTCATCGCGCAGAGTGGCGTGCAGACCGAAGACCACACCATTGATCCAGATGTTGCGATGCGTAAGCTGCACGCCCTTGGGCCTACTCGTCGTGCCCGAGGTGTAATTCAGTGTGGCGGTTGCCGATTCAGCACACGACCAGGGGGCGGGGTCAGCCGAGTCTGTTTCACCGAATATCGCCGCATCGTCCTCACCCAGCACGAAGTTGTGCCGGGCTCGCACGGTACCCAACAGGCCACGCACCTCCGGATCGACCATCAGCACCGAAGCGCCCGAATGCCGGACGATGTACTCGATCTCGGTGGGAGCCAACCGAAAGTTGACGGGCACCAGGACGCGCCCCCAGCCGGACACCCCGAAGAACGAGGTGAGCAGCCGCGCACTGTTCTGAGACACGATCGCCACCCGCTCCCCCGGCCCCACACCCAGACCGTCGAGCGCCGCCGCCTGTCCGCGCGCCCGCGCTGCGAGCTGCCGGTAGGTCACAGATCCCCAGGACGGCGCCGGTTGCATCGGCTCGTCGACGGCACCGACGCGGTCGGGGTACACCAGCTCGGCACGGTCCAGGAAATCTCGCACGCTCAGGTCGAAGAACACGCACCAATCCTGCCGTCCCGCTCCCGTTGTGGCGTGGATATCCACGAAGCGAAAGGGCATCTTGCCGCTCACCGGTCGACAGGTGTTTAATGATGGCGCTTTGTCAGCAGTGGTTCATGTGCGCTTTGCGCCAGCGCTCAGGAGGTGACGCGACTATGTCCGATAGTCAACCTCCGAGTATCCACAGCGCCTTCTAACGCAGACCCGGGTCGCGCTCGAAGGCGCCCTTGTTGCACCACACATCTGTGTGCACCTCGAAGCCACTGCGAGAGAACAGGACCCGTCATGAGTCATTGGGATGTGGTCATCCGCATCGCCCTGGGATTTGGCCTGGGGTGCGCCATCGGCATCGAGCGACAGTGGCGCGCCAAGAACGCCGGCCTGCGCACCAACGCGCTGGTATGTCTGGGCGCGACACTATTCGTCATCATGGGCGCCTACAGCTTCCATGGCCCCGGTGCCGATCCCACTCGGGTTGCAGCACAGATTGTTTCGGGCATCGGCTTCCTCGGCGCCGGTGTGATCATGAAGCAGGGCGCCACCATCACCGGCCTGAACACCGCCGCCACCATGTGGGCAACCGCCGCCGTGGGAGCACTGGCCGGCGGCGGGATATACGAGGTGGCGATCCTCGGTGCGGCAGCTATCGTGGTGGCCAACCTACTGTTACGCCCACTGGGCCACCTGCTTGACCGCCAGCCGGCCACCGGCCGCGAGTCCGAGCCCGCCGCCTATCTCTTCGAGGTCACCACCACCGACGAGACCGAGGCGCATATTCGGGCACTCACTGTGCAGGCGGTCAGCAGGCCGGAATTTGCGCTGCAATCGGTGCGGTCCTATGACGTCGAGGACGGTAAGCATGTGCGGGTCGTCGCCAAGCTGAGCGCCGAGCAGCGCAACGACTCACTGCTGGAGTCCGCGGTGAGCCGGCTGTCGATGGAACCCGCGGTCTCGGCGGTGCGGTGGCATGTAGACCGCGAAGAAGAGGCCGAAGCCAGTAAATGGTAAGGATCGGCCTATACCGCCCGAACGACGACCAACTGCATGCTGCGGCAGAGGAATTCGGGCTGCATCCGCTGGCGGTCGAAGACGCGATCGACGCACACCAGCGCCCGAAGCTGGAGCGTTACGGCAACACCCTTTTCGTGGTGCTGCGCGCGGCATACGGCATGAACTTCGACCACATGCCGGAGCCGTCCTGGGCCTTCGGCTACCTGTTCGCGCTGGGGCTGATGCTGTTGACCTGCGTTGGGCTCTACACCGTGTTCAAGGGGCGCAACGGGCTCTGAGCCTTACCCACCAAGCAGTGAGGCCGCCAATGCATCCGGGTCCCCGCCGTCGGTGACCACCCACCGCCCGCCCCAATTTCGTTGCGCCAGATCCGCATACGCCGCAGATACCCTCGACTGAAGATCCGCGTCGCGCTCGTAGGCGTCGCGGGTGCGATCCGCATCCTGCTGCTCGCGGTGCCGCGCCCGCTGCGCCGCGAGCGCCGGGGAGACATTCAGGAACACCTGCCAATCGGGATGCGGCAGACCGAAGCGTTTGTATTCGAGCTCATACACCCAACGGGCCATCTCGCCGTCGCCGTCTTGGAGCAGCCGCGCCGCGCCGTATGCGGCGTTGGAGGCCACCCACCGATCCAGGATCACCAGATCGTTGACGCGCGCCAGCCCCGTCAACTCGTCGAGAGCATCGCGTCGGTCCAGCGCGAACAGCAACCCCATCGCGTATGCGGAGGACACCACATCGCCGTGCCCGCCTTTGAGCGACTCGGCGGCGAGGTCGGCGTGCACCGAGCGGCCGTAGCGCGGGAAGTCCAGCGTCGCAACGGATAACCCCTGGGAATTGCCGCGCGCTATCAACTTCTCGGTCAGCGTGCGCTTGCCCGCGCCGTCGACACCCTCGATCGCAATCAGCTGGCCCACGGCTGGTCAGCCTACGCAAAGGCCCCCGACACCGAAGTGCAAGGGGCCTCTACGCGGATTAGCGGCGATCAGTAGCGATAGTGCTCCGGCTTGTACGGGCCCTCCACATCCACGCCGATGTACTCGGCCTGGTCCTTGGTGAGCTTGGTCAGCGAGCCGCCGAGAGCCTCGACGTGGATGCGCGCAACCTTCTCGTCGAGGTGCTTGGCCAGCCGGTACACCTCGTTGTCGTACTCGTCGTTCTTGGTCCACAGCTCGATCTGAGCGATCACCTGGTTGGAGAAGCTGTTGCTCATCACGAACGACGGGTGGCCCGTGGCGTTACCCAGGTTGAGCAGGCGTCCCTCGGACAGCACGATGATCGACTTACCCGAGTCGCCGAACGTCCACTGGTCGACCTGCGGCTTGATGTTGAGCCGAACCGCGCCCGACTTCTCCAGCGCGGCCATGTCGATCTCGTTGTCGAAGTGGCCGATGTTGCCCAGGATGGCCTGATCCTTCATCGCCTTCATGTGGTCGAGCAGGATGATGTCGAAGTTTCCGGTGGCGGTCACCACGATATCGGCATTGCCGATGGCCTCCTCGACGGTCACAACGTCGAATCCGTCCATGAGCGCCTGCAGCGCGTTGATCGGGTCGATCTCGGTGACCTGCACACGGGCGCCCTGCCCGGCGAGGGACTCGGCGCAGCCCTTGCCGACGTCACCGTAACCGCAGATCAGCACCTTCTTGCCGCCGATGAGCACGTCGGTGCCGCGGTTGATGCCGTCGACCAGCGAGTGCCGGGTGCCGTACTTGTTGTCGAACTTGCTCTTCGTCACCGAGTCATTGACGTTGATAGCCGGGAAGGCCAGCTCGCCCGCTGCGGCGAACTGGTACAGACGCAGCACGCCGGTGGTGGTCTCCTCGGTGACGCCCTGGACCGATTCGGCGATCTTGGTCCACTTGTCCTTGTCGGTCTCGAACCGCTCGCGCAGCAGGTTCAGGAAGACCTTGTATTCGGCGGAGTCGTTGTCGTCCGCCGGTGGCACCACACCGGCCTGCTCGAACTGCGCACCCCGCAGCACCAGCATGGTGGCGTCGCCGCCGTCGTCGAGGATCATGTTGGCAGGCTCGTTGGGCCAGGTGAGCATCTGCTCGGCCGCCCACCAGTACTCCTCCAACGTCTCACCCTTCCAGGCGAAGACCGGGGTTCCCTTGGGCTCCTCCGGGGTTCCGTGGGGCCCGACCACGACCGCAGCTGCCGCATGGTCCTGCGTCGAGAAGATGTTGCACGACGCCCAGCGCACCTCGGCACCGAGAGCCACCAGGGTCTCGATCAGCACGGCGGTCTGAATCGTCATGTGCAGGGAACCGGAGATGCGAGCGCCCTTGAGCGGCAAAACTTCCGCGTACTCCCGGCGCAGTGCCATCAGGCCCGGCATCTCGTGCTCGGCAAGGCGGATCTCCTTGCGTCCGAACTCGGCCTCAGAAAGATCGGCCACCTTGTAATCAATGCCGTTGCGTACGTCGGCCAACAGCTCGGTCATCGCCACCTCAATCAAGTCTCTTGAATATGTCGTATATGTCAATTCAACTGACACACACGGGTCCGCCATCAGGTTAGCGCGTGGGAGCGACGGATAGTTAGATCAGGTAGCGAGATTTTCGACATGCAGGTCATTGGGGGAACCTCCCGCTTGCGGGGGCCTTGTCGGCGAGTGCGTTGGCCTCCACGAACGGAGACAACAGCCGCGCCATGTCCAGCGCCACGTCATGGTCGGATTCCGGCGGCATCGACACGTAACTGATCGCCAGCCGCACAATCGACCTCGCCAGGATCGCCGCGTCCTCCTCGCTGACGGCCACCCAACTGTTCATGAACGATTCGGTCAGTCGGGCCGAGGCCGGCACCACGATCAGCGCGCTGTCCACAGTGACGATGCGCATGAGTTCGGGCTTGGCCTCACCGGTGATCAGCGAGATGACCATGGGATCGGCGATGCTCTCGGCGAAGAAGTCCGAAAAGCCCGAATGCAGGGCGCCGTGGATATCGCCGACATGGGCGTAGATCGCGTCGCCGACGGCATCCACCAGGCGGTGCGCCAGCCTCAATGCGTACCCCTGGGCCAGCCCCTGCCGCGATCCGAACTCGTTGTACAGCGTCTGACGGCTCACCCCGGCCCGACGGGACACATCGGACATCGTGACCGCCGACCAGTCGCGCTGGCGCAGCAAGTCACCGAGTGCATCGAGTACCGATTCGCGAAGCAGCGCGCGCGCGGCCTCGGCATACGGCACTCGTGGCGTCACCCCGGGGGGCCTGGCTGGGGCGCTGGCGGACGTCAATGCGCCCCTGCCAGGCAGCACGTCGGTCATGGCCGCGCGATCTCCACCATCACGAAGTCGGCCTTGGCCGCACCGCAGTCCGGGCAGCTCCAGTCCTCGGGAATGTCATCCCAGCGGGTGCCCGGCTCGATTCCGTCCTCCGGCCAACCGATGGCTTCGTCGTACTGGAATCCGCACTGCATGCATTCGTACAGCTTGTAGTCGGTGTCGTCGCTCATGAGTCCGCTCCTACTACTTCCTCGAAATCAAGCTTCTCGCGTACACCGCAGTCGGGGCAGCACCAGTCGTCGGGAATCTCCGACCACGCCGTCCCGGCCGGGAACCCCTCGCGAGGGGCACCCGAGCTCTCGTCGTACACGTATTGACATATGGGGCAACGGTACTGCGACATGTCAGGCCGCCTCGTCCGTCACGCCGTACTTCGCCAGAATCTTTGTGCGCTTGCTCGGCTGGATGTTCACCCGGGTGATATCGCCGTCGTAGTGATCGAGCACCCGGTGATCCATCACTTTGCGCCACAGCGGCGGGAAGTAGGCCAGCGTCAGCATGGTGGCGTACCCGCTGGGCAGGTTGGGTGCGCCGTCCATGCTGCGCAGGGTCTGGTAGCGCCGCGTCGGGTTGGCGTGGTGATCGCTGTGCCGCTGCAGGTGGTACAGGAAGATGTTGGTCACCAGGTGATCGGAGTTCCAGCTGTGCTTGGGGGTGCAGCGCTCGTAGCGCTCCCGGCTTTTCTCACGCAGCAGCCCGTAGTGCTCCAGGTAGTTCACCGTCTCCAGGAAGGTGAAGCCGTAGACGGCCTGAATGATGAGGTAGGGAATGACCGCGGTGCCGAAGAGGGCGATGGTGACTCCGAACAACACCGCCGTCATCAACCAGGCATTGACCACGTCGTTGCTCGGGTGCAGCACAAAGCGATTCAGCCGCTTCATGCGCGTGGCCTCCAGATTCCAGGCGGACTTCAGGGAGCCCCACACGCTGCGCGGCCAAAAGCCCCAGAACGTCTCGCCGAATCGCGAACTGGCCGGATCCTCGGGGGTGGCGACACGCACGTGGTGCCCCCGATTGTGCTCGATGTAGAAGTGTCCGTAGAAGGTCTGCGCCAGCGTGATTTTCGAGAGCCAGCGCTCCAGTTCGTCCTTCTTGTGCCCCATTTCGTGAGCGGTGTTGATGCCAACCCCGCCGAGCACCCCGATCGACAGTGCGATGCCCAGCTTGGAGATCCAGCTGATGCCGTGGTCGAAGCCGATCCAGCTCAGATCGGTGGCGGTGAAGTAATAGGCGCCCACGAAGAAGCTCGCGTACTGGAACGGGATGAAGATGTAGGTGCAGTACCGGTAGTACTTGTCGTTCTCCAGCGCCTCCATCACCTCATCGGGCGGGTTCTCCCCGTCGGCGCCGAAGCTCAGATCCAGTAGCGGCAGGATCACATAGACCAGCAGCGGGCCGATCCAGAAGAAGACGGGTGAGACCTGCTGCCCGCCGAGCTGGTTCACCACATAGACCAGCGCCGTCGCGATGAAGATCGCGGTGGGCGGAATCATGCCGTACAGCCACATGTAGCGCTTGCGGTCGCGCCACTCTGCGGCGGGCTGCACCGGACTGGTTCCCAGGTTTGACGTCATCGTCACTTCTCCTCGTCGATATCTGCATGAGGCACCTCACCGAACGAACTTGACGATATGGCATTCTTAGTCGCCTGTCTAGACAAATGACCATGTTTTGTACAGCGCCTGGTGGTGCGCGTCACCCCACCAGGACACCGAAAGTAACCGCACGCAGACGGTTCGGTCCGAATTCCTGCGAGCGGTTACTTTCGACGCGCTGATGCGCCTGGTGAATGGGGAGTTACTGGTCTACGGCTGCGCGCAGCCCGAGTACCGAGTGCCGCCGGCTGTAGACGAAATAGACGACGACGCCGACAACCATCCAGGCCAGCGCACACATCCAGGTGCGCACCGCCAGGTTGAGCATCAACCATCCGCACGCCACGATCGCAACGGCAGGAAGCCACGGCACACCCGGAGCGCGGAAGCCCCGGGGCAAATCGGGTCGGGAGCGCCGCAGCACGATGACCCCGGCCGACACCAGCACAAAGGCGAACAACGTTCCGACGTTCACGATCTCTTCCAGCCCCTCTATCGGGGTGAGGGACGCCGCTATCGCAACAAGAAAGCCCACGATCAGGGTGATACGTATCGGTGTACCGTGCGATCCCGTTCGAGCGAGCTCGCGCGGCAGCAGCCCGTCGCGGCACATCGCGAAAATGACCCGAATCTGCCCGAGCATCAACACCATGACCACGGTGGTCAACCCGGCCAGCGCACCGATGGCGATCACCTTGGCGGCCCAGTCGACGCCGTTGAGATGAAACGCCGTGGACAGGTTCGGGTGCGAATCCGCGGACCGCAAATCGCTGTACTTGACCATGCCCGAGAGCACCACCGTGACCGCAACGTACAAGACGGTGACGATCGCCAGCGAGGCGATGATGCCGCGGGGCACATCTCTTTGAGGGTTCCGCGTTTCTTCCGCGGTCGTGGCGACGACGTCAAAACCTATGAAAGCGAAGAACACGATGGACGCGCCCGCCAGCACCCCGAACCACCCGTACTGGCTTCCTGTGCCACCGGCGATGAAAGAGAACAGCGACTGATCTAGCCCTGTTCTGCTGGCACTGCCGGCCTCGGCAGGAGGAATGAACGGTGTGTAGTTGGCCGTCTTGATGAAGAACGCGCCCACGACGATCACCAAAAGCACCACCAGGACCTTGACCGCGGTGATGACGAGGGACACGCGCGAGGAAAGCTTAGTTCCGACCGCAAGCAGCACCGTCAACACCGAGACGATCAGCAACGCACCCCAGTCGACCTTCACCGATCCCAGATGCACTGTGCTACTGGACAACCCAAAGACGGTGCTCAGGTAACTCGACCAGCCCTTGGCGACGGTGGCCGCACCAACGGAAAATTCGAGGATGAGATCCCACCCAAGAATCCACGCAGCGAACTCGCCGAACGTCGCATAGGAGAACGTATACGCGCTACCGGCGACCGGGATGGTGGAAGCGAATTCGGCATAGCACATCGCCGCCAGACCACATCCAATAGCAGCCATGACGAAGGACAGTGAGATCGCCGGCCCGGTGACGTTGGCCGCCGTGGATGCGGTGACCGTGAAGATACCGGCACCGATGACCACCGAGACCCCGAAAACGGTGAGATCCCACCACGTTAGGTCCCTCCGAAGTTTAGTCTCCGGCTCATCAGTATCCGTGATCGACTGCTCGACAGACTTTGTTCGCCACAATCCGCTACCTGGCATTACGGCAGTCTCGCACAACACCCACACTCACAACGATTGATCACTCCGGCTAGTTACGAATTCGCTGTCGTACGATCCAAATCCGGTTCAAGGTAAATCACCCTTGCGATCGGAACCGCATCCCGAACCCGCTGCTCTGCGGCATCGATCGTGGCAGCGATCCGCGGCAAGTCGGCATCCCGAGAGAGCGCGATCTTGGCCGCGACCAAAAGCTCTTCGGGGCCCAGATACTGAGTACGGCAATGGATAACCCGCTCGACGTGATCAGTGCCAGTCAACGCATCCAGAATCTGCTGCTCCTGCGCCGCGGTCGCACCCTCCCCGATCAGCAGGCTCTTCATCTCGACCATCAGCACGACCGCGATGATGCCCAACAGCACACCAATCGCCATGGTGCCGATCCCGTCCCACACCGGATCCTCCGTCACGATCGTCATCCCCACACCGAAGAGCGCGAAGAGCAATCCCAGGAGTGCACCCGTGTCTTCTAGCAGCACGACGGGAAGCTCGGGATTGCGTGAGTTACGGACAAACTGCCACCAGCTGGCGGTGCCCTTCAGGGGCTTGGACTCCACGAACGCGGTGCGAAAGCTGTAGCCCTCCAACCCAACCGCCACTACCAGGATGACGATCGCGACGATCGGAGAGGACAGATGTTCGGGAGCATGAATCTTGTGATACCCCTCGTAGAGGGCGAAGACCGAGCCGAGGGTGAACAGCACCAACGCGACCACAAAGGAGTAAAAGAACCGGCTGCGCCCATATCCGAAAGGGTGCAGGCGATCTGCTTCCTTACTCGCCGCACGCTGTCCGTAGAGCAGCAGTCCCTGGTTCGAGGTGTCCGCCACCGAGTGCACCGACTCGGCGAGCATCGACGAACTTCCGGTGATCAGGAAGCCGACGAACTTGGCCGCCGCTATACCGGCATTGGCCGCCAGCGCCGCGATGATCGCCCTCTTACTGCCACCTGCCGACATCGACTCTCCTTCTGTTCTCGAATCGCCTTGCCCCCGCAGCCGCTCATGCGTCCGCGTCGACTGTTGCCATGAATACCCGGGCATCCGATAGCCCGGTCAGCGTCACAATTCCACCGTCGGCCGGTACCCACACCGACTGTCCGGCATGAACCGCCAGATCCGACCCCGAACACTTCAGCCGCACCTCACCCTGAGTGCACAGCAGTATCCGTGGCCCCGCGACCCCGACGGAGGTGGGCTCGCCGTCCACCAAATCGAAGCGCGACAGCGCAAACTCCTTGGCGGGCGTGCGATATCGGGTCTGCGCGCCGTCGCTGACCGTTTCGACGTGCAGATGCTTCTCGGCGGCAGGTGAAAAATCCAGTACTCGAAGCAATTCGGGTACATCGACGTGTTTTGGGGTCAATCCGCCACGCAGCACATTGTCGGAGTTGGCCATGATCTCTACTGCGAGGCCGCGCAGGTACGCGTGCAGGTTTCCGGCCGGTAGGTAGATCCCCTCCCCCGGTTCGAGGGTGAGGCGATTCAACAACAACGAGGCGAGCACGCCCGCGTCGGCGGGATACCGCTCGCCCAATTCCAGAAGAGTGCGCGCCTCACCCACGAAGCGCCCGCTGCCGGACGAGAGGTACCGCACGGCACCGTCGAGCACCGCCGGCACCAACAGATCCAGGCTCGGCTGGGGAAGCGTTATCCAGGTGGTGAACAAGGCTCGCAACCCATCGGCGTCGGACTGCCCGGCCAGCAGATTCACGTACGGTGTCAGCGCGTCGACATCCAGCGCACGGAACAGTTCCACCGTGTCGCCGGGATCACGAAAGCCCGCCAGCGCCTCGAAACGATCCAGGGCGACAACGAGTTCCGGTTTGTGATTGCGATCGCGATAGTTGCGGACCGGCGAGTTGAGCGGCACACCGGCCGCTTCTTCACACGCATACCCGTCGGCTGCCTGCTGCGCGCTGGGATGGGCCTGCAGGGAAAGCGGCTCGTCGGCCGCCAGCACCTTGAGCAGGAAGGGCAGCTGATCGCCGAACTCCGCCACCGAGGCCGAACCCAGCTGCCCGGCCGGATCCGAGGCCACCACATCGAGCAATGACTTTGAGCCGCTGCTGGTTTCCAGATAGGCAGGGTCGGCAGGATGCGCACCCAGCCATAGCTCAGCTTCCGGATGCGGCGTGGGCGTGGGGCGTCCGGTGAACTCAGCGATGGCCGTCCGCGAACCCCAGGCGTACGTCCTGATCGCCCCCCTGAGCAGATTCACAGCCCGGATCTCCCCCCACCGAGCCGGGCGTACACCGAAGCCATTTCGAGCCGCGTCGAGAGCATCATCAACTGTGCGAACTCCGACGGCCGGGCCGCGGCTTCGCCGAGGTCGGTGGTACTCACCACCTCGGCATCATCGACGCCCTCGATTCTCGCCGCAACCGAGGGAAAATCGACATCGGTTGCGAGCGCCAGTATTCGCGGCGGACCGTCGCCGCGCGGACCGTCGATGAATTCGTCGTGGAACAGCGAACTCTCACCAGCGCTCCTACCTGACAAGGCGTCCCGAAGCGCGGCCAATGCCTGCGAGAGTCCACACGCGGTCGCGGTACGCTGGGTCAGACGCAGCAGCGTCGCCGCCGCGTGTCCCGCCAACGCCAGCGTGGCCGGACGGTCCCCGCAGAATACCGTGGGGCCACCGGTCACGCGCGCGGCGATCGCCTTGGCGGCGTTGGTAAATACCTCTCGGTCCACGGTGTTCCGGGACACCTCTCCGTCCACTTCGTCGGCGATCGTCATGATATCGGGCGTCACGGACCTGTCCAGCACGCCGAGCACGGCGGCGCCCACCGCGAGGTTGTGGGCGAGGCCGAAGGTATCCGGTAAGCGCAATCGGGGCGCCAACGAAATCGCCCGACCGGCGCCAGAATCGGCCAGGGGCCCCTCATCGGGAGCGGCGATCACCACATGTGCCCCGCGACGGGTACCGACCGACACCGCGGCGCTGAGGGCCGGATCACCGGCGTCGTCACCGGCGATCACCATGACGTCCAACGGTCCCACCCAGACCGGCGCCCGGGTGGCAGTCACGAATGGGAGGCTCGCCGTATCCGACAGCGCGCCGGCCAGAATCGCTCCCGCGGTGGCGGCGGTACCCCGTCCGGAGACCCATACGACGGCACGCGAGCGATCCTCCGAGCGCAGCGGCTCCAGCACACCCTCGGCGATGGCGGCGCCCACGGCACGCACCTGCGCACCGGCCATCGACGCGGCCTGCAGCGAGCCATCGCGGTCCGCCGCCAACAGAGCCCCGGCGTCGTCCAGGTCGATGGTGGCATTCATTAGGTCGCGGCCTCGGAGCGGTCGACCAATTCGGTGACGCGGGCAACCACCGCGTCCACGTCTTCATCGGTACGCGCCTCCACGTTGAGCCGCAGCAACGGCTCGGTGTTGGACGTACGCAGGTTGAACCAGGTGCCTGCGCCAACGTCGACAGTGACACCATCGAGGTGGTCGATCGAAACTATCTGTGTGCCAAAAGACTTCAGCACCTCGTCAATGCAGGCCTTAGCATTCGAGACGCGGAAATTGATCTCACCGGAGGACGCGTACCGCTCGTAATCCGACATGAGATCCGAGAGCGGCCGGTCTTGCTCGCTCAGGGCAGCCAGTACGTGCAGGGCCGCGAGCATACCGGAGTCGGCTCCCCAGAAGTCCCGGAAGTAGTAGTGCGCGGAGTGCTCTCCGCCGAAGATCGCGCCCGTCTCGGCCATCAGCGCCTTGATGAACGAGTGGCCGACGCGAGAGCGCACCGGTGTTCCGCCGTGCTCGACGACGAGCTCGGGGACGGCGCGCGAGGTGATCAGGTTATGAATGACGGTGCCGCCGATTTCCCGCTCCAGCTCTCGGCGCGCTACCAAAGCGGTTACCGCGGAGGGTGATACGGCGCGTCCGCGTTCGTCGACCACGAAACACCGGTCGGCGTCACCATCGAAGGCAAGTCCGATATCGGCGCCTTCGGCGGTGACGAATGCCTGTAGATCGCGCAGATTCTCGGGATCGAGCGGGTTGGCCTCGTGGTTGGGAAAGTTTCCGTCCAATTCGAAATACAGGGGCGCGAGCGTGATCGACGAAACCTCACCCAGCACTGCGGGTGTGGTGTGTCCCGCCATGCCGTTTCCGGCATCAACCGCCACCCGGAGCGGCCGCGCCCCGCTCAACTGAACCAGCGACCGCAGGAAATCGCCATACTCGGCGAGCACATCGCGCTCGGTGACAGTGCCGGCGGGGCCATCGTAGGCCGGCACGCCATTGATCAGCTCATCGCTGATGAACGACAGGCCGGTGTCCTTGCCCACCGGCTTGGCACCGGCACGGCACAGCTTGATCCCGTTATAGGCGGCCGGATTGTGACTGGCGGTGAACATGGCTCCCGGGCAGTCCAACAGCCCGGAAGCGAAGTACAGCTGATCGGTGGATGCGAGTCCGATCTGCACGACATCGACACCCTGAGCGGTGGCACCGTCGGTGAACGCTTGCGCCAAACCGGGTGACGAGTCCCGCATATCGCGCCCCACGACGATCCGCAACGGCGTGGAGGTTTCGGCCTGCTCGGACTTGACCAGCCGCGCGAACGAGGAACCCACGTCCAATACGAAGGACTCGTCGATCTGCTCACCCAGTAGGCCACGGACGTCGTACGCCTTGATGACAGCGTGGACAGCGTCGGCGGACCTGGCCATGAGGAAGTCGCTCCTATTGGTCTGTGGAGAAAGGGACGTTAGGTGTCGCTGGCCAGCCTAGTGGTCGGCGAGTGTCCAACGTGAACGTCCGGCGAGAGGGTACAGAATGTCGTCCGAACGCGTCGAAAGTACCTGATCAGCGCTACTCGGCCGGATCAGGCAGCACCCGCAGGTGTCCCCGGCGCCGCCCAACCGGAGCCGGATGAACCGGGCGTGGCGCGGCATTGGGGACAGGAGTACCGGCATCGAGTACCGGCTCGCTGAAACCCGCCGCAGCAACCCGAACACCGGTGGGTTCGCGTACCGCGTCGGCCAGGGCTACCAAGTCGTCGTCCTCTGGATTCGACGGCATGGGCCCGCTGTAGCGGACCAGCTCCCACCCGCGGGGCGCGGTGATCCGGCTCGCGTGCTGCGCGCACAGATCCCACGAATGCGGCTCGCTGGACGTGGCCAGCGGCCCGACCACGGCCGTCGAATCCGCATAGACGAACGTCAACGTCGCCACGGCGGAACTCGGGCACCCGGGTCGACAGCAGCGACGGGGGGCTCTCACAAACGTTGAGGCTAGCGTGCGCAAACACGTTCCGACCCGCAGACACGCGCTGTGAGCCCACCGAGACCCTCCGGTGATCGGCTCGTTGTGATTCGTCAACCACACGAGTCACACCGTTACCATCTCTCGTATGTCACGTGACGGACGGCGCGGCGGGGCCTCTGGGGTATCCCGCTCGCAGGGCTCGCGCAGGGGACGCGATTTCCGTGGACCTCTGCTGCCACCGACCGTTCCCGGCTGGCGTTCCCGCGCCGAGCGTTTCGACATGGCGGTGCTGGAGGCCTACGAACCCATTGAACGGGCATGGCAGTCACGGCTGGAGGGCTTGGATGTCGCAGTCGACGAGATCCCGCGCATTCAGCCCAAAGATCCGAATTCGGTGCAGTGGCCGCCGGAGGTGATCGCAGACGGACCGATACCGCTGGCAAGACTGATTCCGGCGGGCGTCGACACCCGGGGTAACACCACCCGAGCGCGGATTGTCCTGTTTCGCAAGCCGATCGAACTACGCGCGAAGAAATCTGGGGACTTGTCGGATCTGCTACGCGACCTGTTGGTCGCACAGGTTGCCACCCACCTGGGGGTGGAGCCATCGGTGATCGACCCGACCATCACCGATGAGGGCGACTGACGGCGCCCTGCCGAGCGCGGAGTTAGATGATGCCCCGCTTCAAGCGACGGCGCTCACGCTCCGACAGCCCGCCCCAAATACCGAATCGCTCGTCGTTGGCCAGTGCGTACTCAAGGCACTCGTCCTTGACCTCGCAACCCTGGCAGATGCGCTTGGCCTCACGAGTCGACCCACCCTTCTCAGGGAAGAACGCCTCGGGATCGGTCTGTGCGCACAGCGCCTTTTCCTGCCACTGATCGTCAGCGGCGGCAGCAAGCGCGTCAAAATCGTTCTGCACCAACGTCAGATGCGGACGTGCGGGCGGTAAGCCCGTCGCACCCATGCCAACGCCGGAACTCAGCTCGTCGTGTACGCCGAATTCATTGCGCCCGAACAGCATCGTCCCGCCTCCTCACTGTTCCTCTTGCATCCAATACAGCCCGTATTGCTCGGTTTCGTGCCCACATCTTCGTTTTCCCGGCCATTACATTCGAACATCTGATCGAATCCCGGTCTGCGCCTGAGACTTACAAACTCAGCCCGAGGAATGACACTGGTGTGATTACACACGTGTTCGCTGCCGGGGTCAAGCGAAGGACGGCAATTCATACCATCTGCGACCGATAAAACCGGCGTGGCGCCCTCGTGGCGTGTCGCATCATTGCCGGCGCACTAGTCTCGATCAACGTGAAAGTCACCGTCCTCGTCGGCGGCGTCGGCGGAGCGCGCTTCCTGCTCGGCGTCCAGCGCTTGCTCGGATCAGATCCCAGCAAGCATCAGATAAACGCCATCGTGAACATTGGCGACGATGCCTGGATGCACGGTGTCAGGATCTGCCCTGACCTGGACACCTGCATGTACACCCTGGGTGGAGGCGTCGATCCGGAGCGGGGTTGGGGGCATCGCGGCGAGACCTGGAATGCCATGAAGGAGCTGGCGGCCTACGGCGCTCAGCCCGACTGGTTCTCCCTCGGCGACAGGGACCTGGCCACCCACCTGATACGCAGCCAAATGCTGCGGGCCGGCTATCCGCTATCGGCGGTCACCGAAGCGTTATGCAATCGATGGCAGCCCGGAGTCCGGCTGTTACCCGCCAGCGACGACCGCTGCGAGACCCACGTGGTGATCACCGACCCCGCAGACGGAGAGCAGCGTGCGATCCACTTCCAGCAGTGGTGGGTGCAACACCGCGCGCAGGTTCCCACCCACAGCTTCGCGTTCGTCGGAGCCGACGAAGCAAAGTCGGGCCCAGGCGTTGCCGAGGCCATCGGCGAGGCCGATGTGGTCTTGCTGGCGCCGTCCAATCCGGTGGTCAGCATCGGGGCCGTACTGGCGGTCGGCGGAGTTCGCGGGGCGCTCCGCACAACGTCCGCTCCGGTCATCGGATACTCGCCGATCGTGTCCGGCAAGCCGCTGCGCGGAATGGCCGACGAATGTTTGCGCGTGATCGGTGTCGAGGTGAGCTCACAAGGCGTGGGAGAACACTTCGGCGCCCGCTCACAGATCGGCATCCTGGACGGCTGGCTGGTGGACAAAGGTGACGCGGCTCACATTGCGGGAGTTCAGGTACGGTCGGTTCAGCTGCTCATGACAGACCCGGACACAACGGCGGAGATGGTGCGTGCGGGACTTGACCTGGCCGGAGTTACTCTATGACCTCCCCTGCGGATTCCCCTGCACCGGAACACGGTTCGGCGGCACCGGTCGAAATTCTACCCGTGCCGGGGCTCCCTGAATTCCGCCCCGGTGACGACGTGGCCGCGGCCATCGCAACGGCGGCACCCTGGGTGCGCGACGGCGATGTGATCGTGATCACCAGCAAGATCATTTCCAAGGCGGAGGGCAGGATCGTCGCCGCGCCTACCGATCCCGAGGCCCGAGACAACTTGCGACGCAAGCTGATCGACTCCGAGTCGGTCCGAGTGCTGGCCCGTAAGGGCAAGACACTGATCACCGAGAACACCATTGGCATCGTGCAGGCCGCCGCCGGAATCGACGCATCCAACGTCGACACCGCCGAACTCGTGCTGCTGCCCGTAGACCCCGATGCCAGCGCGGCCGCAGTCCGCGCCGCACTCTCGCGACGCCTGGGCGTGAACGTTGCGGTGGTGGTCACCGACACCATGGGGCGAGCCTGGCGCAATGGCCAGACCGATGCTGCCATCGGTTCCTCCGGCATCCCCGTCCTGTACGGCTACGCCGGCGCAAAAGATAAGCACGGCAATGAGCTTCAAGTCACCGAGGTGGCCATCGCCGACGAGGTCGCTGCCGCGGCCGACCTGGTCAAGGGCAAGCTCACCGATGTGCCGGTCGCGGTGGTGCGAGGCCTGGCGGTGCCCGACGACGGCAGCACCGCTCGTGGTCTCCTCCGTTCAGGGCCGGACGACTTGTTCTGGCTCGGCACCGCCGAAGCCCTAGCACAGGGTCGCCGCGAAGCGGTGCTCGTGCGCCGGTCCATCCGGCAATTCTCTGACAGTGCAATCGATCCCGACTTATTACGGCAAGCCATCGGCGAAGCGCTGACGGCCCCGGCGCCGCATCACACCCATCCGGTTCGATTCGTATGGGTCCGCGATGCGACGACGCGCCGCGCACTCCTGGACGCCATGAAGCAGGCGTGGACCGTCGACCTCACCGGTGACGGACGCGCCCCCGAGTCCGTCGAGAAGCGAGTGGCGCGCGGACAGATCCTCTATGACGCACCAGAGATCGTCATCCCGTTCCTTGTACCTGACGGCGCGCATGACTATCCCGACGAACGCAGGAACGCTGCCGAGCGCACGATGTTCACCGTCGCTGTCGGAGCCGCGGTGCAGGCCCTGCTGGTGACCCTGGCCGCACGGGGCGTGGGAAGCTGCTGGATCGGGTCCACCATCTTCGCGGGCGACGTCGTACGCAAGCAGCTGGAGCTGGAGGCCTCGTGGGAACCGATGGGTGCCATCGCAATTGGCTACCCCCACGGTTACCCGGAAGAGGGACTGCAACCCCGCACTCCCCTGCTGCCCGGCCAGATGCTGGTCGAACTGTGACCCGGCTACACGAGTCTGCCGTCGAGCTGCTGTCCTCCTGGGAGGCTCCCGATGCCGAGCAGGACAGCCTGCGGCACTCCGTGCTGGCGTTCCTCGACGCCAACCCGGACGCCTGCCGTCGGCGCAGCGCCGCCGGCCACATCACCGCCTCGGCCCTTGTGGTCAATCACGACGGATCGCAGGCGCTGCTAACTCTGCATCCACGGGTGGGCAAGTGGTTGCAGCTCGGTGGTCACTGCGAGGAAGAGGACCCCACCATCGCGTCCGCCGCCCTGCGCGAAGCCACCGAGGAGTCGGGGATAGCGAATCTCACGCTGGCCCCGAACCTGCTCGGAATCCACGTACACCCGATCACCTGCTCGCTGGGTGTACCCACGCGCCATCTCGATCTCCAGTTCCTGGCGTACGCACCGGAGGGCGCCCAGATCGCGGTCAGCCAGGAATCACTCGACCTGCGCTGGTGGCCCATCGACCAGATTCCGGACGAAGATCCGTCGGTGGTCGTGCTGGCCGCGAGGGCGAGGGCCCGCCTGCGCTGAAAGTCGGGTGGTGTATTACTCGCGTCCAGCCCCACCTACGGTCGTATCGTCCCCCCATCAACGACGATTCGGTGAGGCGTACACATGGCCACCGCCATCGAAAATGGCAATCCCTCAGTAATATTCGGCTCCGCCGCCGAGTACGCGACGTCCGACGCCGACGTGCGCCTGGGCGCCTAGACGTCCGAGGAGTACCTGATGCCGCCGTCGGGAATGGTGATTCCCGGCCATACCCGCGCGCCACGTAGCAGCTCACAGCGCGCACCGATATCGGCGCCGTCGCCGATTACCCCGTCACGCACCAGTGCGCGCGGTCCGATCCTCGCACCGAATCCGATGATGGAACGTTCCACCACGGCACCCGCCTCGATGCGCGCGCCATCGAAGATGACTGCGCCGTCCAGCCGTGCCCCCGGTCCTATTTCGGCACCCCGCCCCACCACGGTGCCACCGATCACCAGCGCGCCCGGCGCCACCGAGGCACCGTCGTGTACCAGTGCCTCGCCTGGATGCTCGGGGATCGCCGGTGACGGCGCGATACCACGAACCAGATCAGCCGACCCGCGCACGAAGTCCTCGGGGGTGCCCATGTCGCGCCAGTAGCTGGTGTCGACGTATCCGCACACCTTGGCGCCGCTGCTGAGCAGACCCGGGAAGACTTCCCGCTCAACCGAAACCGGGCGACCCGATGGGATCTGTTCGATCAACTCGCGCCGGAAGACGTAACACCCGGCATTGATCTGATCCGTGGGCGGGTCCTCGGTCTTCTCCAGGAACGCGGTCACCCGCCCATCGGAATCGGTAGGCACACAACCGAATGCGCGCGGATCCCCCACGCGCACCAAGTGCAAGGTCAGGTCGGCTTGGGTCTTTTCATGCTGCGCGAGAAGATCTTTCAGATCCAGACCGGACAGCACATCACCATTGAAGATCAGTGCGGTGTCGTGGCGCAGGTGGTCCAGCACATTCCGGATGGCACCGCCGGTACCCAGCGGCTCCTCTTCGTATACATAGGTGATCTGCAGGCCCAGTTTGGATCCGTCGCCGAACTCCGACTCGAAGACCTCGGCCTTGTAGGACGTCCCGAGCACCACATGATCGATCCCAGCCGCCGCGACCCGCGACAGCACGTGAGTCAGAAATGGGAAGCCCGCGATCGGCAGCATCGGCTTGGGCGCCGACAGCGTGAGTGGACGCAACCGGGTGCCCTGCCCACCCACCAAGATGACGGCATCGGCTTTCACATGGTCAGACATATCACCCTCCTTGCTTGTCCCGGCGCCGATTGGCGCGGACGGCCGCTCGCACCACGATGGCGGATCGCGCCGCAAGCGCGCCCCGAATGCCCCAGCGCAGCGGCGCCTGCCACCAGAGCGGATGCCGGTCCGATTGAAAAATGTAGACGCTGTCGTGGTGCGCGGTGAGGCTGCGCGCCGGATCGCGTCCGGCCGCATGGCCTTTCGCATGCACAACTTCCGAGCTGGGTGCATACACGTTCTGCCAGCCGGCACGTGCGAGCCGGTCCCCGAGATCGACGTCTTCCATGTACATGAAGTACCGCGAGTCGAATCCACCGATGGCGTCGAACGCCTTGCGCCGAAGCAACAGGCAAGAACCTGAGAGCCATCCCACGACGCGTTCGGACGGTTCCATCCGGTCCTGGCGGTAGGCCGCGGTCCACGGATTGGTGGGCCACACCGTGCCCAACAGTGCGTGGAGCCCGCCCCCGGTCAGGGTCGGCATCACGCGCGCCGAGGGATACACGGTGCCGTCGGGCTCACGAATCAGTGGACCCAACGCACCCGCGGCGGGCCAGCGCTGCGCGACCTCCAGCAGCGCATCGATGCTTCCCGGCCCCCACTGCACATCGGGATTGGCGACCACGATCCATTCGGCGTCGGGATCTATCTGCGCGACCCCCACGTTGGCGGCCTTGCCGTAGCCGACATTGCCTCCGGTGTGGAGCAGCTCGACATCGGGTTCCTCGGCAGCGGCCTCGGGGGCGCCATCCGTCGAGCCGTTGTCAGCGAGGATCACCCGCAGCGGCCGATCGGTGGCGTGCCGCAGCGTCCGCAGGAAACGGTGCAGGTGCTCGCCGGGCGAGTACGTCACCGTCACCACGGCAATCTGCTCGGTCGCCGAAGGGTCGCTTGCGCGATGAGGATCCAGCACGGTGCTAGAGGGTACCTACCCCTGGTGTGTGGCCAACGCCTCAGCCAGCGCCGCATACCACGGGCGCAGCGGCGGCAGACCCGCGTCGGCCCACTGGCTGCCATCCAGAGCGGAGTAGGGCGGGCGTGGGGCAGGCCTCGGCATGTCGGCGGAAAGGCAGGGCTGGACTCGCGAACTATCGGCACCGACCAGGTCGAATACGGCCTTAGCCCAATCGAAGCGGTTCACCACGCCGCCCCCGGTGGCATGCAGGATCGGGGCATCGACGTCGGCCGCCGCCAAGTCCAACAGCGCCTCGGCGAGATCTGCGGCGTATGTCGGGGATCCGGTCTGGTCGGTCACCACCCGGACCGGCCCGTCACCGGCGGCAAGCCTTCGCATGATCCCGACAAAATCGCCACCCACCCCCGTGTACACCCAGGCCGTACGCACCACATGCGCGGACGGCAGCGCCTCGTGCACTGCCCGCTCCCCGGCGAGCTTGGTCCGGCCGTACACCCCCTGCGGGTCCGTGGCGGCATCGGGCCGATACGGTGCCGGCGCGATGTCCCCGAAATCACCGTTGAAGACGTAGTCGGTGGAGATATGGATCAGCTTGGCGCCAACATCCCGGCACACCCGCGCAACGTTGGCCGCGCCGGTGGCGTTGACCGCATAGGCCCTGGCCTCGTCCGATTCCGCGGCATCGACGGCGGTGTAGGCCGCACAGTTGATGACGGTGTCCCCGTTGGCTACCACCCCGTCAGGTGCATCATCGGCGGCGATATCCCAATCGGTCGACTTCAGCGCCCTGGTGGGAATGTCTCGACGGGCCGCGCGAGCAATGAGATGAGTGCCCAGCTGGCCACCCGCTCCGGTGATAACAAGCACACCGAGAGTCTGGCACGCCGACGTCGCTTGCGGGGGATGGGCGCCGCCGCGACGTAGCCTTGACAAGGCTTGAGAGACGTTGCCCGGCGAATGCCGGCCCGGAGAGGAAATGGACCCACATCGTGACTGACCCTCACGCTCCGCGCGCGGGGGCCTCATCACAGGCGGAGTCGCCGCGCCCGTTGTGGCGTGGCATGGCGACGGTGGCCGCGGTCGCCGTCATGGTGGTCACCGGGGCCGCGTGGGGAAAGATCGGCAACATCGATCCGAACATTGCCCGGTTCGATCTTCCCAGCCTGTTCGGCAATGCCGGGAAGCCCAATGACGGCGCGATCGACATCCTGATGGTGGGTGTCGACAGCCGTAGCGATGCTCACGGCAATCCCCTCTCGCAGGACGAACTCTCGATGCTGCGAGCCGGCGACGAAACGGCCACCAATACCGACACCATCATCCTCATCCGTATCCCCAACAACGGGAAGTCGGCCACCGCGATCTCGATCCCGCGTGACTCCTATGTCTCGATCCCGGACGGCACCATGGGAAAGATCAACGGCGTCTACGGCGAAGCCAAGGAGAACGACCGTCAAAAACGCGTCGAGTCCGGAGAGACGTTGGAGGCCGCCGAGCGTGAGTCGGTGGACGCCGGGCGTTCGGCGCTCATCCAGACCGTCGCCAAGCTGACCGGTGTCACCGTGGATCGCTACGCCGAGGTCAGCATGCTCGGATTCGTGCTGATGACCAACGCTCTCGGTGGTGTGAACGTCTGCCTCAACGAGGCCGTCTACGAACCGATGTCGGGCGCCGACTTCCCGGCCGGCCCGCAGACGCTCGACGGCCCGAACGCGCTCAGCTTCGTGCGCCAGCGCCACGACCTGCCGCGCGGCGACCTCGACCGGGTGGTCCGCCAGCAGGTGGTCATGTCGTCGCTGGCCCATTCGGCGCTCTCCAGAGGAACGCTGACGAATCCCAGCACGTTGGGCGCGCTCCGCGATGCGATCACCCGCACAGTCGTGCTCAGCCAGGGCTGGGACGTCATGGACTTCATCCAACAGCTGCAGAAGCTCTCCGGGGGCAACGTGGCATTCGCGACCATCCCCATCCTGCGTGAGGACGGCTGGACCGAGGACGGCACGCAGAGCGTCGTGAAGGTCGATCCCGACCAGGTGCGCAGCTGGGTGGGCAGCCTGCTGGATCAGCAGCAGCAGGGCAAGACCGACGAGGCCACCTACTCCAAGGACCAGACGACCGCCGACGTCGTCAACGAGACCCAGATCAACGGTCTCGCCGCCGCGGTGTCGGAGCTGTTGGTGGGCAAGGGTTTCACGGCCGGGAAGGTCGGCAACAACGAGGCCGACCACGCGGGCAGCAGTCAGGTCCAGGCCGCGCAGGAGGACGACATGGGCGCCAAGGCGGTAGCCGAGGCGTTGGGGTTGCCCGTCGCGCAGAAGCAGGGTCTGCCCGAACGCACCGTCCGTGTGGTGTTGTCGAACGATTACCACGGTCCGGGGTCCGGCCGCGAGACCACACCGGCTGCCTCGGAGACCGGTCCCACCACGGAGGACGACGCGCCCCCGCCACCGCAGTCGCCCATCTTCACCGCGGCCAACGGACCTCGCTGCGTCAACTGATGAACCTGACGTCTCTGCTGCTGGGCGACGTGAGCAGTCCGGCCCCACGGATCACCTACTACGACGACGGCACCGGCGAACGCATCGAGCTCTCGACCGTGACGCTGGCCAACTGGGCCGCCAAAACGGCCAACATGTTGCGCGACGAGTTCAGCGCGGGTCCTGGTTCGACGGTCGCGGTGCGACTGCCCGCGCACTGGCAGACCGCGGGTGTGCTGCTCGGAGTTTGGTGGGCAGGAGCGGAAGTGGTGTTCGCTGACGACGGTGCCGACGTGGCCTTCTGCACGCTCGGTGACGAGCCAGACGCCGGTGAGGTGTGCGTGCTGTCTCTCGACGCGTTCGGGCGCCCGGTGCCCCACCTACCGCTCGGGTTGACCGATTATTCGACGGCGGTCCGGGTACACGGAGATCGCTTCTCCCCCGGCGGCGCCGGACCCGCGCTGGACGGTCAAGGCGTTGACCAGATCGCCGCCGCCGCACGTGAAAGTGCCGCCGAACAAGGAATCACCGCCGAGGATCGAGTGCTGAGCGCGGGCTCCTGGGATACCCCGCAGTCGCTGATCGCCAACCTGCTGGCGGTGCTCATCGCCGGGGCATCGCTGGTGCAGGTGGCCAATCCCGACGCCGCCGCGCAAGAACGACGGGTGGCAACCGAGAAGGTCACGAAGCGTCTCCCCTAACACGAGATGACATTGGCGCTGGTGTTTAGTCGAAAACACCAGCGCCAATGTCATCTCGGCATCAAGGTGTTAGGAAGTCAGCAGCGCGCGACTCATGACGACGCGCTGAATCTGGTTGGTGCCCTCGTAGATCTGGGTGATCTTGGCATCGCGCATCATGCGCTCCACCGGGAAGTCCGTGGTGTACCCCGCGCCACCGAACAACTGCACGGCGTCGGTGGTGACCTCCATGGCCACATCGGACGCGAAGCACTTCGAGGCCGACGAGATGAAGCCCAGCCCCTTCTCGCCACGCTCGGCGCGGGACGCGGCCGTGTAGACCATCAACCGGGCGGCTTCCACCTTCATCGCCATGTCGGCGAGCATGAACTGCACACCCTGGAAGTCACTGATGGACCGGCCAAACTGCTTGCGGTCCTTGGTGTATGCGATGGCCTGATCCAGCGCACCCTGCGCGATGCCGAGGGCCTGCGCGCCGATGGTCGGACGGGTGTGGTCCAGCGTTTCGAGGGCAGTCTTGAAGCCGGTACCCGGCTGCCCGATGATCCGGTCACCCGGGATGCGGCAGTTCTCGAAGTACAGCTCGGCCGTCGGCGAACCCTTGATGCCGAGCTTGTGCTCCAGCGGACCGACGGTGAATCCCTCGTCGTCCTTGTGCACCATGAACGCGGAGATTCCATGCGCCTTCTTCTCCGGGTCGGTCACGGCCATCACGGTGTACCAGGAGGACTTCCCACCGTTGGTGATCCAACACTTGGAGCCGTTGATAACCCAGTCATCACCATCGGCCTTGGCGCGGGTGCGCATGCCTGCCGCGTCGCTGCCGGCCTCACGCTCGGAGAGCGCGTAGGACGCCATTGCCTCGCCGCTGGCGATCGAGGGCAAGACCTGCTTCTTCAGCTCTTCCGAACCGCCCAGGATCAGGCCCATCGTGCCGAGCTTGTTGACGGCGGGGATCAGTGACGACGACGCGCAGACCCGCGCAACCTCTTCGATGACAATGCAGGCGGCCACGCTGTCGGCGCCCTGACCGTCGTACTCCTCCGGGACGTGCACGGCATTGAAGCCGGAGGCAACCAGTGCGCTGAGCGCTTCCTCGGGGAAACGCGCCTTCTCGTCGACGTCCTTGGCGTAAGGAGCGATCTCTTTCTCTGCCAGACCACGGATGGCAGCACGCAACTCGTCGTGCTCCTCAGCCAGCTTGAACAGGTCAAACGACGGGTTTCCTGCCATCATGCCTCCAGCGTCGATCAGAGTTAGTCGGCATTAACTGTACGTCAGGGTCAAATCTCTTCGCCCATCAGTCTGCGCCGCAGGGCCTCGTCTTTCTCCAAAACGGTGGCTTCCATGTTCGCCTGGAAGGCGACGACCTTGTCCCGCAGCGCGGCATCGGAGACGCCGAGGATTCGTGCGGCAAGCAGTCCGGCGTTGCGGGCTCCACCGATGGACACCGTCGCGACCGGAACGCCGGCGGGCATCTGCACGATGGACAGCAGGGAATCCAGGCCGTCTAGCCGGGCCAACGGCACCGGCACACCGATCACCGGCAGCGGGGTCGCCGAGGCCACCATGCCCGGCAGGTGCGCGGCACCACCGGCGCCCGCGATGATCACTTCAATGCCCCGCTCAGCGGCTATCTGTGCGTACTCCAGCATGCGCCCGGGGGTTCGGTGCGCCGAGACCACACCGACCTCGAACGGAATATCAAACTCCGCCAAGGCATTCGCGGCATCCGACATCACCGACCAGTCGCTGTCGCTGCCCATGATCAAGCCGACCCGTGCGCTCACGTTCTAATGCCCTTCCCATCCATCGGTCCATATCCCGTGTGACAACCAGTGCGCCGCGCGCTCGGCGCGCTCGCGGACCTCCGCGACATAGTGCGGATCGGCCAGCGAACCATCGACGTGGCCTTGAATATTCACATGTCCGAGCTTGCGGCCCGGGCGCTCGCCCTTGCCGTACAGGTGCACCTTCGCCTCCGGGATGCGGCCCATCAGGTGGTGCATGCGCTCGTCGAGCGACATCACCGGCGTCTCCGGCGCACCCAGCACGTTCGCCATCACGGTGACGGGGGCCAGTGGCGCGGTGGAGCCGAGCGGGTAATCCAGCACGGCACGCAGGTGCTGCTCGAACTGCCCGGTCCGCGCGCCGTCCATGCTCCAATGCCCGGAATTGTGCGGTCGCATCGCCAACTCGTTGACCAGTAGCCGACCATCGTTGGTTTCGAACAGCTCCACGGCCAAACACCCCGTCACGCCGAGTTCGTCGGCGATCCGCAACGCCAGCTGCTCGGCTTCCAGCGCCAACTTCTCGGGCAACTCGGGCGCCGGAGCGATGACCACGGCGCAAATCCCGTTCCACTGAACGGTTTCCACCACCGGCCAGGCGGCACCCTGCCCAAAGGGAGAGCGGGCCACCATGGCCGACAGTTCGCGCCGCATGTCCACACGCTCCTCGGCAAGCAGCCCTACTCCGGCGGCCAGTTGCTCGGCGGCCACCGCACACGCCTCGTCGAGATCAGCGGTGATCCACACCCCACGACCGTCGTATCCGCCACGCACCGCCTTCAGCACGACCCGGCCACCCGTCTCCGCCGCGAATCGCTCGACATCGGCGACGGTTCGGATGTCGGCGAAGCCGGGCACCGGCGCGCCAATGTCCCGCAGCTTGCGCCGCATGAACGTCTTGTCCTGCGCGTAGATGAGCGCGGACGGCGGCGGCTGCACGTTGACGCCCTCGTTCTGCAAGGTCTCCAGGAATGCGGTGGGGACGTGCTCGTGATCGAAGGTGACCACGGTGGCGTCCTTGGCGGCACGGCGCAGGTCGTCCAGGTCGGTATGCGAACCAAGGAGGACATCGGGGGTTACTTGGGCCGCCGGTTCATCGGCGGCATGGGCCAGTACCCGCAGGGTCTGACCGAGAGCGATCGACGCCTGATGGGTCATCCGGGCCAGCTGACCGCCACCGATCATGGTGACCACGGGAGCCGCGGACACAACTGAGCCGCTTGCACGAAGACCATCAGACACAGACATATGTTGTCATGATGGCCGCATCACCCGTCACAGTGAGAAGACGGACTGCCCGACCGTGACACCGGACTCCAGGTCGCGATGTGCCTACACAGCCTCGTCGAGCGCTGCTCGGTGGAGCACATCGCCCGCAGCCGGGGAGTCGACCGCCGGACCATTCATCGGCATCTGCCAGTGAAGGCACGAGTTTGAGCACTCTGTTGGACGCCACCCTGCTCCATTTGGCCGACCACCTCGTCATGAGCGGCCGCCGTAGCCTGACGGAGGTCTTCGAAATGCGGGCGTTTTCGTCTCTCGGTAACTTCAGCCACTGGTTCCGCACCCATCGCGGGACGAGCCCGCGAGCATGGCGCAACGTCCACGCCGACTCCGGCCCTGGCGGCAGCGGAACGAACGGCCCATACCTTGCCAGGTCAGCCGACCGCTTCGCACTGCCATGCCATCTTCCGTACACTCGCCATTTGTGTCTTTCGCCGATGCCACCATCGCCCGGCTGCCCCGGTTCGTCCGGCCTGTCGCCGAGCAGCACCACGAGCTGATCAAGTTCGGAATTGTCGGCGCCACCACGTTCATCATCGACTCGGGCATCTTCTATGCGCTCAAGCTGACGATCCTGGAGCCCAAGCCCCTCACCGCCAAGATCATCTCCGGCATCATCGCCGTCATCGCCTCCTACATCCTCAACAGGGAGTGGAGTTTCCGGGACCGCGGCGGCCGGGAGCGCCACCACGAGGCGCTGCTGTTCTTCGCGGTCAGCGGCATGGGCGTGATCATCGCGATGATTCCGCTGTGGGTGTCGAGCTACATCTTCGAGCTGCGCATGCCAAATGTCAGCCTGACGGTGGAGAACATCGCCGACTTCATCAGCGCGTACATCATCGGCAACCTGCTGCAGATGGCGTTCCGTTTCTGGGCCTTCCGCCGCTGGGTGTTCCCCGACGAGTTCGGGCGCCATCCGGAGCAGCCCGTGGCCTTCGTGACCACCGAGCCCTCCGACGAGGACGAGCCCGAGAACGTCACCCCGCTGCACCCGCATGCGGGGCTGCCGAACAGCGCCACCGTGCATCACGGCACCGAGGTCGGACGCGGCCTATACGGCGCGGCGCATCACGTGGCGGGCGGCCGTTCCCGGCCGCGGCCGGTGGAGCGGCTGTCGCCCTCTTCGGAACCAAGGGTGTCGAAGACCTCGTGATAGAGCAGCGAGTGGACGTATTCCACGCGCGGTATCTCATGAAATTCCAGCGGGTCCTGTGACGCCGATTCGATGATCAGCGTGCCGGTGCGCAGAATCCTGTCGACCAGGCCATGCCGGAACTCGACACTGTTGACCCGTGCCAGCGGGATGTCGATCCCCGAACGGCTCAGCAATCCGTGACGGAACATCACCCGCCGGTCGGTGATGACGAAGTGCGTGGTCAACCAGTTCAGGAACGGCCACACACTCAGCCAACCGACCAGCACCAGCCAGACCACACCGATGGCGATCATCACCACGTTCTTCGCGGTGGGCTGCCAGTCCGTGTTGTCGACCATCGCGGCCACGAAGGCGGCGGCACCGGTCGACAGAATCAACACCAGCGCGGGCCCGATCAGCCGCTTCCAATGTGGATGGCGATGCAACACCACCTGCTCGTCGTCGGCGAGCACGTTTTCCGGATACCCCACGTGCAGCGACTTTACTGCCCGGTCAGCGGGCGCAGATGCGTAATGTCGCCGGCCGTGACGGCGGTGACGGTGCCATCGGCATCCTCGATACGCAGCTGTCCGTCATCACCGAGCCCGACCGCGACGCCGATCAGTTCGCGCTCGCCCGGGAGTTCCGCGCGAACACGCGAACCCAGGGTGACACTGCGCTGCCGGTAGTCCTCCAACAGTCTCCCGTCGACACCCCGGGCGCTCCGCCAGTGCTCGATGCGGCCGCTCAGTTCTCGCAGTACCGCGCGTGCCAGCGCGTTGCGGTCCGGGTTGGCCCAGCCGAGGATCGTCAGGGACGTTGCGTTGGGGTCGGGCAACTCATGTTCGGTGAAGGTGGCGTTGAGCCCAAGCCCGAGCACGATGGCCGACTGGGGCGTCGCGACCTCGGCGAGGATCCCGCAAAGCTTGCGCCCCTTCACCAGCACGTCATTCGGCCATTTGAGTCCGGCCTGGACTCCGCTGACCTCGGCGACGGCGTCGACGATCGCCACCCCGGCCAACAGCGGTACCAGTCCCCACCGGTCCGGAGGCACCTCTCCCACACCGATGCCCACCGACATCGACAGTTGGGTGTGCGCCGGGGCGCCCCAGCTGCGGCCGTGGCGTCCGCGTCCGGCGCTCTGGTGCTCAGCGAGCAGCACGACGCCGTCGATGTCCTCCCCTGCCGATGCTCGTGCCACCAGATCGGCGTTGGTGGATCCGGTTTCGTCGACGACGTCGATGCGACGCCATAGTCCGCCGGGGCTGTCGGTAGGGGTGAGTCTGTCCGAAGTCACGCACCCAGCCTAGGGCTGTCAGGAAGTTGCTCGGCCTGATCCTCGGGTGAGGCCTCGGTACCGAATCCGCGCACCAGCCGGTTGTCCGCCTCATCGGATCGCTCCGGGGTGGCCAACAGATATCCGAGTGCCTTGCCGACGTAGGTGAAGAAGGTCGCGCCGAAGTAACCGGGCATCCGGTGAGCTGCGCCGCCGAGCGCACCGCAGCCTCGGTATCGGCGGCATCGAGCCGGTCGAAATGGGACACGACCGCGAACACCGGGTCGGCGTCCAGTCCAGGCTGTTTGTCCATCTCCTTCTATCTACCGCGATCGATGTGAATCATTCGACAAAATTTCTGAGAACTCTCTAAGGCCCATGCGCATTCTCCCGGGTGGGTCGCGATAGCATCGGGACCCATGACGACCACCGAGCCCGATATCCACACCACTGCGGGCAAGCTCGCTGAGTTGCGCCGGCGCAACGAGGAAACGCTGCACCCGGTCGGTGAGGCTGCCGTCGAGAAGATCCACGCCAAGGGCAAGCTGACCGCCCGCGAGCGCATCTACGCGCTACTGGACGAGGGCTCGTTCGTGGAACTGGACGCGCTGGCCAAGCACCGTAGCTCCAACTTCGGTATGGACGCCAAGCGACCGCTCGGTGACGGCGTGGTGACCGGTTTCGGCACCATCGACGGCCGTGACGTCTGCATCTTCAGCCAGGACGTCTCCGTGTTCGGCGGCAGCCTCGGCGAGGTCTACGGCGAGAAGATCGTCAAGGTGCAGCAGCTGGCCATCAAGACCGGCCGCCCGCTGATCGGCATCAACGAAGGCGCCGGCGCCCGCATCCAGGAGGGTGTGGTGTCGCTAGGCCTGTACAGCCAGATCTTCCACAACAACATCATCGCCTCGGGCGTCATCCCGCAGATCTCGCTGATCATGGGCCCGGCCGCTGGTGGGCACGTGTACTCCCCCGCGTTGACCGACTTCATCATCATGGTCGACCAAACCAGCCAGATGTTCATCACCGGACCCGATGTCATCAAGACCGTCACCGGCGAAGACGTCACCATGGAAGAGCTCGGTGGTGCGCACACCCACGAAGCCAAGTCCGGCACCGCGCACTACGTCGCCTCCGGCGAACAGGACGCGTTCGACTACGTCCGCGACGTCCTGAGCTACCTGCCGTCCAACAATGCCTCCGAGCCCCCGCGCTACCCGGGCCCCGAGCCCACCGACGGCGCGATCGCGGACCACCTCACCGACGAAGACCTCGAGCTGGACACCCTGATCCCGGATTCTCCGAACCAGCCGTACGACATGCACGAGGTCATCACCCGCATCCTCGATGACGACGAGTTCCTCGAAGTGCAGGCCGGCTACGCGCAGAACATCATCGTCGGCTTCGGCCGGGTCGATGGCCGCAGCGTCGGCATCGTGGCCAACCAGCCCACCCAGTTCGCCGGCTGCCTGGACATCAATGCCTCGGAGAAGGCCGCGCGGTTCATCCGCACCTGCGACTGCTTCGGCGTCCCGATCATCACTCTGGTGGATGTGCCCGGCTTCCTGCCCGGCACCGAGCAGGAGTACAACGGCATCATCCGGCGCGGCGCCAAGCTGCTCTACGCGTACGGCGAGGCCACCGTCCCGAAGATCACGGTCATCACCCGCAAGGCCTACGGCGGCGCGTACTGCGTCATGGGTTCCAAGGACATGGGTGCCGACGTCAACGTCGCCTGGCCCACCGCGCAGATCGCCGTCATGGGCGCCTCCGGCGCGGTCGGGTTCGTGTACCGCTCGCAGCTGGCTGAGGCTTCCACCAGCGGTGAAGACGTCGACGCGCTTCGACTCCAGTTGCAGGCCGAGTACGAGGACACCCTGGTGAACCCGTACATGGCCGCCGAGCGCGGATACGTCGACGCGGTCATCCCGCCGTCGCATACCCGCGGTTACATCGCGACCTCGCTGCGCTTACTCGATCGCAAGATCGTGCGGCTCCCACCGAAGAAGCACGGAAACATCCCACTGTGAGCGGAGTCAATGACGTGAATGACGCGAACGACTCAACCGCGGTGGGCGTGTCCGATCCCGAGACGGTGACCGCCGAAGGCGATTCCGGGAAGGTCAAGGCGGCCGACGTGCAGGTGCTCAGCGGCAACCCGAACGACGAGGAGATCGCGGCGCTGGTCACAGCGCTCAGCGCGCTGGCCTCCAAGTCCGAGACCGCTGACCTCAAGCCCCGCAACCTCTGGGCCGAGCCGATCGACATGCTGCGCTACAGCCCACAGAGCTGGCAGCGGGTAACGCTCTTCGAGCGCGCCAAGCTGGCTCGCCCGCAGGGTTCTTACTAGCTGTCGCATAGAACCGGGTGGACAGTAGAGTTCCGCGCGTGACTCCTGGTCTTCGCGCAAGCGGTCCGTCCGCTTTTGTCCTGGCTTCCGCGTCACCGGCTCGCGAGCGGATCCTGGAGCAGGCCGGTCTCAATCCGGTCGTCATCGTGTCGCATGTCGATGAACATCTCGTCATGGCGACGCAGCCCTCGGGTACCGCCCCGGCACGTGCCGTAGAGGTGCTGGCCTGCGCCAAGGCCTTTGACGTCGCCACGACCCTGGCCGGTGAGGTGGCTGCCGATGCGGTAGTGCTGGGTTGCGATTCGATGCTCCTGCTCGACGGCTCGTTGCAAGGCAAGCCGGGAACCGTCGAGGAGGCGCGGCGCCGCTGGGCCCTGATGGCCGGACGCTCAGCCGAGCTGCTCACCGGACACTGCCTGGTACGGGTTATCGGCGGCAAACCTGTCGCGCGCGTAAGTGAAACACGCTCGACCACTGTGCGTTTCGGTTCGCCTTCGGCCCAGGATCTCGAGGCGTACCTGGCCACGGGCGAGCCGCTCCAGGTGGCCGGGGCATTCACGCTCGACGGCCTGGGAAGCTGGTTCGTCGACGGCATCGACGGAGATCCTTCGAACGTGATCGGGGTCAGCGTGCCGCTGATCGGTCGGCTGCTGGACAAGCTCGGCGCACCTGCCTCGTCGCTGTGGGTTCGCCATGAAAAGCACACGCCATCAAAGCCGTTCCATCCGGACACACCCACCCCGGCCTTGCTGCCGCCACGCATGGTGGCACTGGTCGACTCCCTGGTGATGGTCGGGCCCACTCAGCAGCAGGAGTTCAAGGACGCTCAGGGCAACCCGATTCCGCACATGGCGTCGGTCAATGCCAGCTTCCAAACCGCCTGCCGCAATGATTCCTTCGACCTCGGTGTGCACACCAACCGTGGTGCCTGTCTGTGGACCGGCGACTACCTCAACACCGGCGACGGCATTCAGTTGATACCCGTCGATCCCGCGAGCCCGTCGATTGCGCTGGGCGGGCGTTCCAAACCCCTTGTGCTGCCGACGGACGCACCGGACGGCGCCCGGCTGCTGCCCACCGGGTCGGCGGAGTTGGCCCACCGGTCACTGTTGTTCGCCTCCTGCATTCCCTCGCCCGGGTGCAGCACCTTCGTGTCTGCCGATACGACCGTGTATGACGTCAGTGAGCCGGGCAAGTCGTCCTACCGACCGATGGGAGTCATAGCCGGAATCTCCCAACCGAGTGGGGTTGCCGCGCCGGGACGCCGGATGTTGGTAGCGGGAAACGTCGGAACCGACTCCTGGGCAACACGTTTCGCGTGGCTCACCCCTCCGATCGACGATCCGGCATTCCTGGACTCGTCGGCGTGGGAGACGATCGGAGAGATCAAGGGTGGCGGCGATCGCGAGAACCAGTTGTTCGCCCTGCCCGCAGGCGGTTTCGGACTGCTCGATGCGAACGGTTCCGGCGATGCGCACATCGGTCTCAAGCTCTTCCGGACTCCACAGGAACTGGTCAGCGAGCCCATGACCGTCCTCATCCGCAACGATCCATCCGATCCGCGGCCGGATGATCCGTTCATCTCCCGCGACCCACACAAGCTGCTGCAACCGTACGGACCGCAGGTTGTCAACATCACCATGAACAGCGACGGCACCCAAACGCTGTATTTCCTGGTGAGCCAATGGGTTACCGATCCGACTCGCGCCTACCGGACAATCCTGTACTCCATTGTGTTGGCGCCGCAGTACCTGAGCATCTAGCCCTCGTCGAACAGTTCGAGACGCTCGGCAACGTCACGCCAGTCCTGCGGCGTACCCACCAGTGCCAGCGCACTGCGCAGCATCGCGGCACGCACCGCCGGATGACCGGTCTGGCGCTGGACGCCCATGAAGTCGAGCACGACATCAAGACCTACGACGCGGGGCACAGCTTCGCCAATCAGCTGCCGGTGCAGCCGCTGATGCGGATCGCCGGATTCGGGCACTCCCCCGAGGCCGAAACCCATGCATGGCAAGGGTCTACGCCTCCTTCGCCGAACACCTTCGCGACGACGACCGCGTCCGGGAAGCCACATGATGACCGCGGCGGCATTGGATCGGCTCCGCGAGATCATCCGTCCCGAAGCACTCAGTGGTGGCGCGCATCCCGCGGTCGGGTACCTCGATCTGTTGCCACCGCCATCGGATCAACCCCAGCCCAGCGCCCAGCGCGCCATGAACAATCCGCTGCTTGCCGCGGTCTACGAAGGGCCGTGGCGGCTCCTGGATGTCGCATGCGGCCCGGAAACTTCACCACATACCCGGGACAGCAATTGAATCCGGACGCCCTTGCGGTCGGACTCGATTTCTCCGAACCCATGCTGCGCCGGGCCTCTCCGGACCAATGTCGCCGACGGCGTCGCCTACCTCCGCGCGGATGCCCGGACGCTGCCGTTCGATGACGGCAGCTTCGATGCGGTGTGCTGTTTTGCCGCACTGTATTTGGTGCCCGAACCCTTCAAGGTTCTCGACGAGCTGATTCGGGTGCTGGCCCCCGGCGGCCGCATCGCGGTGATGACCAGCTGCACCCGTGGCCCCGCACCGGTGCGCTCGATATCCGTCAGGCTCGCGGCCCTCAGCGGGCTCCACGGATTCGGCCGGTCAGATATCACGTCGGCACTACGCGGCACAGGGTTTCACGACATCGAACAAGAAGTCCGCGGCCTATCGCAATTCATCAGCGCGACAAAGAGTTAGACGAAGGCACTCAGCAGCAGAACCATCGCGAATCCCACGACGGAAATCACGGTTTCCATCACCGACCAGGACTTGAGGGTCTGGCCTACGGTCATACCGAAATACTCCTTCACCAGCCAGAATCCGGCGTCGTTCACGTGGGAGAAGAAGAGCGACCCGGCACCTATCGCGAGCACCAGCAGCGCCACGTGTGTGGTCGACATGTCCGCCGCGAGCGGGGAGACAATGCCGGCAGCGGTAATGGTGGCGACCGTGGCCGACCCGGTGGCGAGTCGAATGAGCACGGCAATGAGCCAGCCGAGCACCAGCGCGGGGATATGCCATTTCTCCGACCACGTGCTCACGGCGTCCCCGACCCCCACATCGATGAGGGTCTGCTTGAATCCGCCTCCGGCACCCACGATGAAGACGATGCCCGCGATGGGCCCGAGAGACTTCTCGATGATTCCCGAGACACCCGTGCGGTCAAGCCCCGAAGCCCTACCCAGCGTCACCATCGCTACCAGAGTCGCCGCCAGCAGAGCCACCAGCGGAGTACCGACGGTGTCGAAAATCCTCTGCACCAAGGATTTCGGATTGTCTATCACCACATCCGAAAGCGCCTTCGCCAGCATCAGTGTCACCGGTAGCAAGATCGTCGTCAGCACGGCGACGACGCTGGGAGCGGGTCCTTTGCGCTCAACCTCGGGCGCCGTCGCGGTCGGGATGCGCAACGGCCCCACCCAGCGTTCCGCCACTCGCGCGTAGAGCGGCCCCGCGACGATCAAGGTGGGCACCGCGGCCACGAGACCGAACGCCAGGGTGACACCCAAGTCCGCTCTCAGCGCGTCCACCGCCACCAGCGGACCCGGATGCGGCGGCACCAGTCCGTGTAATACGGACAGGCCCGCCAGCGCCGGGATTCCCACCCGCAGCAGCGGCACATTTCCCCGACGTGCCACCAACAGCACGATCGGAATCAGCAGCACCACACCCACTTCGAAGAATAGGGGTAGACCCAGCACCGCCGCGATCAATGCCACTGCCCAGGGCAGCATGCGCGGACTGGACCTCCGGAGCACGGCGTCGGCCACGATGTTCGCCCCGCCGGAATCGGCCAGCAGGCGGCCGAGCATCGCCCCTAAACCGATGAGCAGTCCCACACCGGCGATGGTCGAGCCGAACCCTGTCACAAAGGATCCCAGCAGTTTGTCGAACGGCACGGCAGCGACGGCGGCGAGCGTGCCCGAACCCAACAACAGCGCCAGGAACGGATGCATCTTGAGCCGGGTGATCAGCAGAATGATCACCCCGATGCTCAACACCATAGCGGTAAGTAACCGGACATCGCTTGTGGTGTGCGGGATCTTCGCCGGTTCGGCCAGCAGGAGTAGGCCGGCGTTCATGCGCCGAGCTGCTTCAACGCCTCTGCTACCAGTTCATCCGGTCCGGAGCCCACGTCCAACACCACGCCATTCTCGTCGGATCCCAGTGGCTCGAGAATCTCGAACTGCGATTCCAACAACGACGTCGGCATGAAATGTCCGGCACGATGCGACATTCGGTCACCGACAAGCGTCCTGTCCCCGGACAGATGCAGGAAGAACGCGTCCGGGCATCCCGCACGCAGCACGTCGCGGTAACTTCGTTTGAGCGCCGAACAGGTGATGACCCCACCGGTCCCCTCGCGTCCGCGCTCCGACATCCATTCGGCGATCTGCCGCAGCCACGGCCAACGATCGGCGTCGTCCAGCGGGATACCGGCCGACATCTTGGCGATGTTCGCCTCCGGATGGAAATCGTCGGCCTCGGCATAGGGCGCACCCAGCCGTTGCGCGAGCAGGCGCGCCACTGTGGTCTTTCCCACTCCAGCAACGCCCATGACCACGACAACCAGCGGTGGAGGCGCCTCTACCACTAGACCCCCTTGGGTGCCTTCTGACTCATGAAGCCGAACATGTACCCGGCCACCCTACGCATCTGGATCTCCTCGGCGCCCTCGGTGATTCGGTAACGCCGATGGTGGCGGTAGATGTGCTCGAACGGCATGTGGCGCGAATATCCCATCCCACCGTGAACCTGCATGGCACGGTCCGCGGCCTCACAACACAACCGGTTGGCAACGTAGTTGCACATCGACACCTGTTCGGAGACCGAGAAGGGACCATGGGTGTCCATGGACCAGGCCGTCTTGTGAATCAGCGCGCGCAGCATCTCGCACTGTGTCTGCAGCTCGACGAGTGGGAATTGGATCGCCTGGTTAGATGCCAACGGCTTTCCAAAGGGTTTGCGCTCCTTGGCGTAGTCGACAGACCGGTCGATGCAGAACTGTGCCGCACCCAGGCTGGAGGCAGCCTGTCTGATCCGGTTCTCGTTGAAGAAGTGCTGCACGACCCCCAGGCCACGGCCCTCGCCACCGAAAATCGCCGAGTCGGGCACCCGCACGTCGGTCAACGATATGTGGGCGTGGTCGGTCGGCATGTTGAAGGTCCACAGGTACTCCTCGACCCTGAATCCGGACGCGTCCGCGGGCACCAGGAACGCGGTGATGCCACGACCGTCACCGGGATTGCCGGAGGTACGCGCGAAGATCAGGTCGGCATCGGCGATGTGCACACCGGTGTTCCAGGTCTTTTCGCCATTGATGACCCAGCCGTGGCCGTCGCGCACTGCCCGCGTCTCCATATGGGTCGCATCGGAGCCGTGCTCCGGCTCGGTGATACCGAACGCGAAAAACTTGGTTCCGTCGGCCAGTCCCTCCACCCACTCGGACTTCTGCTCTGCCGAGCCGTATTCCAGCATGAGCAGCAGTCCCACGTTGTTGCCGACGATGGCGTGCTCGTTCTGCAAGTCGCAGTGCAGTCCGAGGCCGCGACGCGCCAGGTGCTCACGGATGACCGCCATGCCCAGATTTGACCCGTCCCGCCCGCCGAACTCCCGGGGGAACGGGTACCGAAGGTGGCCCGCCGCATCGGCACGCCGACGCGCCTCCCCGAGTAACTCCTCCCACTCTCCGTTGGGCAGACCGCCACGGTCCCAGTCGGTTCGGGCGTCTTCTCGCCGGTAATCGAAGAATCTGATGTTGTCATCGGCTTGTTCGAGCGGAACGATCTCACGCTCGATGAAATCATCGAGCGCGGCCAGATAGTCGACAAGCTCGGCGGGTAGTTCGAAATTCATCTGGTTCCTTCCGGTACCTACGGCTTGGTCAACATCAACAGGTCCCACTCGATCTCGGGAATCCGGCGCCCACTGGCCGCCATCACGATGTCTCGCACGCTCCCGTCCAGATACGACTTGGCTTGTGCGGCAAGGCCCACACCCCACCACAGGGTGCCCAGCACCTTCCACCACTGGAACCGATCGAGATCGAAGGTTCCACCGGCCTCTTCGTACGCCCGCACAAAGACCTCGCGACCCGCGAATCCGCCGAACTCGCGGTCATCGAGACCGAACCGCCACATGCGCAGCGCAGTCCATCCGACGTCGCGCATGGGGTCGCCGAATCGGGTGGTTCCCTCCCAATCCAGTACGGCGCGTAGCCCGTCCTCGCCGACGATGACGTTTCCGTTGCGAATATCGGTGTGCACAAGGCATCGACGCAGCGAAGTCCCGGGCATCCGCTCGGTCAACCAGGACAGAGTGCGCTGAAACACCGGCCGATCCGGGAGCAGCGCCGCCACTCCCTCCCGCATCTGCTCCAACAGGACAACCGCGGGCTCGGCCTCAGGATCGCCCGGCAGGTCGGGAGGCGCCTTCGCCGGATCGATCCCGTGCAACCTACCTATGGCCGCGCCGAGCTGGCTTGCCACCAGATCGTCGATGCCCTGGGACCGGACCAATCGAAGCACCTTGCGCGGCACCGTTTCCCCCGCAATCCGTTCGGAAATCATGAAGGGCGAGCCCAGATAACTCGACTCGGAACAGACGCCGCACACCCGCGGCACCGGAACACCGTTGCTGCGTGCCAACTCACGCACTCCGGCCTCACTGCTCACCGGCACCTGTTGCACGACCGCCGGCACGATCGTCGCCACCAGCTCAAGCGTCTCACCCCCGGAGGTGGCGTCCAGCAGCACATTTCTCCGTCGCGCACCCGCAGACACCCCGACCACACCCGACACCTCAAACTGCTTGCCGAATTCGTCGTGCAGATAACGGGCGAAACCCTCGGCCAGGTCGGTCATCGCCCCTCCCAGGCGTCATATCCGGGTTTGACCACCGCGAGCTCGGCGCGCACCGAACGGACCAGCTCCTCCCAGGAAAGATCCTCGGCAGGTGGTGTTGCGCTCGCGGTCAGTTCTCGCTGCAGAATCCTCGCGATGTTGGCACCAACGCGCGCGCGATGCACCGAGGAGGAGGGCAGCTCCGATTGGAGGTCGTCGAGCAGCTCGGCGAGAGCACCCGCCAGTTCCGCTGCGGTCGGAGTGAAGGGCACCACCCGTTTGTACCTTCTATGGTGCGTCCCTCGGGGGAATAGCGAAGAAACACCGCGAGTTGCTCTCGTTCGTGGCAAGACCTCTATCGATACTGGATCTGGCGCGGGTAGGGCCCCACAAGACGGTGGCCGAGAGCTTCGCAGCCAGTGTCGAGAGTGCCCGGCATGCCGAAGCGCTGGGATTTCACCGCGTCTGGTACGCCGAGCACTTCCCACAGGACGTTCTCGAACTCCAGGCATACCTGGGCCAATAGAGCCGCGTTGCGGGCGTGACCGAGACTCCCGGACACGGGACGCAGGTACCGCTCGACATCCCGGGGGCGTCGCTGTTCGGCGCGAAGCTGGCGGCGGTATTGGGCCTGCCCTACGGCTTCGCCTCGCACTTCGCGCCTCCGGCGCTGCAGGACGCCGTGGCGCCGTACCGCCGGGAGTTCCAGCCACCGATCATGAGCAGCTGACCCCACAGAGCCCGCCGCCGCTGCGATTCCGGCACCTCGACGATCGGCGGCCAATGTGCAGCGGACGGAGCGCGCCACACCGCCAGCAGCAGCATGGGGAACAGCACGACCACCACCAGCGTGTGCGGCGGTTCGAGAACCCCCGTCACTACGGAGTAGAAGTACGTCAGGAACGCCATCAGCCCGGACATCAGCAAGGCGTTGCGCGCCCACCGGCACCCTTCCCCAGATCCCATCCAGGCCAGCCCGAGGTACAGTGTCCCCATACCAATCATGTTACCTGCCATGGTTATACGGTCGAGCCGCAAAAACCCCACCAGATGGTGGTTGATTCCGATCAGGTCGGCAAGCACCGGCGCCGACGGGTCCGACAGCGCGTGGACCGCCATGTCGATTGAGGGCCCGGCGAGCCTGACAACTGCGGTATCGCCGGACAGTGACACCGCATCCACGTAGAGCGCTACCGCCTCGGCCACCTGAGGTGTGGAGGCAACCGCGGTGACCCGGCATCTGCGATCGGCACTCGCTCGACGCACGGCTTCCACATCGTCGGCGCCGACGGGGCCGATCTCGATGACGCTCGCACCCTGTACCGGCAACGCACCGCAGATCTGAACTCGGTATCCAACTCGATGAGCCGACCACCCTCGAACGCGACTAGGCTCAGAGCGTGACCCTCCCGGCCGACCCCAGCCCCGAATTCGCCGCCTACGCCCACCCCGAACGTCTGGTCTCTGCCGACTGGCTTTCTGGACACCTAGGCACACCCGGACTGTCCATCGTGGAGTCCGACGAGGATGTTCTACTCTACGACATCGGGCACGTTCCCGGCGCGGTGAAGATCGACTGGCACGTCGACCTGAACGACGGCACGGTCCGCGACTACATCGACGGCGCGCAGTTCGCAGAACTGATGAACCGCAAGGGAATCCGCCGCGAGGACACCGTGGTCATCTACGGCGACAAGTCCAACTGGTGGGCCGCATACGCTCTCTGGGTATTCACCCTGTTCGGCCACCCTGACGTCCGACTCCTCGACGGCGGACGTGATCTGTGGATCTCCGAGGGACGCGACACCACGCTTGACGTTCCGTCCAAGTACACCGAGGGTTATCCGGTGGTGGAACGCAACGACGCCCCGATCCGCGCATACGCCGAGGACGTGCTGGCACACCTCGGCCATGGCCCGCTGGTCGATGTGCGTTCCCCGGCGGAGTACACCGGCGAACGCACCCACATGCCCGACTACCCGGACGAGGGCGCACTACGTGGCGGGCACATCCCCACCGCCGTGTCGATCCCGTGGGCCAAGGCCGCCGCAGAAGATAGCCGGTTCCGCCGCCGCGGCGAGCTCGACGCCGTCTACAGCGATGTCATCGCCGCCGACGGCGACATCGTCGCGTACTGCCGCATCGGTGAGCGTTCCAGCCACACCTGGTTTGTTCTCACCCACCTGCTGGGTGTCGAGGGCGTCCGCAATTACGACGGGTCCTGGACCGAGTGGGGTAACCGGGTCCGCACCCCGATCGCCAAGGGTGACAAACCCGGTGCCGTGCCCGCCCCACAAGCACAGTGACCCTCCCCACCGCACTCGCCGAGATCGTCGCCGACTTCAAGGCCGTCGACGGGCAGGACAAGCTACAACTACTGCTCGAGTTCTCTGGTGAATTGCCGGACTTACCACGGCATTTGGAGCAGGCAGCGATGGAGCCCGTGCCGGAGTGTCAATCACCGCTGTTCCTGGACGTCGACGCCAGTGACCGCACCGAGGTACGGCTGTACTTCAGCGCGCCGGCGGAGGCCCCGACAACGCGCGGCTTTGCCTCGATCCTGCACCAAGGCCTGGACGGTCAAGCAGCCGACGCGATCCTCGCGGTGCCCGACGACTTCTATGCCGACCTCGGACTGGCCGCACTGATCAGCCCGCTGCGACTGCGGGGAATGTCGGCGATGCTGGCCCGAATCAAGCGCAGACTGTCCTAGACCTACTCGTCAGTAGGTAAAAACAGGGACGGCACACCCCATCCCGGATGTGTGTTTGATGCCACGGATGCATAAACTCACTGCCGAGACTTTAAGAAAGCACTAAAACCAGGAGGCCCGGTGCCCAATCACGCCAGCTCGAAGATCAGCAAGGTACTCGTCGCCAACCGCGGTGAGATTGCGGTTCGAGTGATCCGCGCGGCCAAGGACGCTGGCCTGGGTAGCGTCGCGATCTACGCCGAACCCGATGCCGACGCTCCCCACGTCCACCTGGCCGACGAGGCCTTCGGCATCGGCGGTAACACCGCCGCCGAGTCCTACTTGGACTTCGGCAAGATCCTGCAGGCCGCCGAGAAGTCCGGCGCCAATGCCATCCACCCCGGTTACGGCTTCCTGTCGGAAAACGCCGACTTCGCCCAAGCTGTCCTCGATGCCGGGCTGATCTGGATCGGGCCCAGCCCGCAGTCCATCCGCGACCTCGGCGACAAGGTCACCGCCCGCCACATCGCGGCGCGCGCGCAGGCCCCGCTGGTCCCGGGCACCCCGGACCCCGTCAAGGACGCCGACGAGGTCGTGGCCTTCGCCAAAGAGCACGGACTGCCCATCGCCATCAAGGCAGCCTTCGGTGGCGGTGGCCGCGGCATGAAGGTGGCCCGCACCCTGGAAGAGGTTCCCGAGCTGTTCGAGTCGGCCACCCGTGAGGCCGTCGCCGCCTTCGGCCGCGGCGAGTGCTTCGTGGAGCGCTACCTGGACAAGCCGCGCCACGTCGAGGCCCAGGTCATCGCCGATCAGCACGGCAATGTCATTGTCGCCGGTACCCGCGACTGCTCGCTGCAGCGCCGTTTCCAGAAGCTGGTGGAAGAGGCCCCCGCGCCGTTCCTGACCGACGCTCAGCGCAAGGAAATCCACGAGTCTGCCAAGCGCATCTGCAAGGAGGCCGGTTACTACGGTGCCGGCACGGTCGAGTATCTGGTGGGACAGGACGGCCTGATTTCGTTCCTCGAGGTCAACACCCGCCTGCAGGTGGAACACCCGGTCACCGAGGAGACCGCGGGCGTCGACCTGGTGCTGGAGCAGTTCAAGATCGCCAACGGCGAGACGCTTCAGTTCACCGAGGACCCCGAGCCGCGCGGCCACTCGATCGAGTTCCGCATCAACGGCGAGGACGCCGGCCGCAACTTCCTGCCCGCCCCCGGCCCGGTCAAGGTGTACGACACCCCCACCGGCCCCGGCGTGCGCCTGGACTCCGGTGTGCAGGCCGGTTCGGTGATCGGCGGCCAGTTCGACTCGATGCTGGCCAAGCTGATCGTCACCGGTCGCGACCGCAACGAGGCACTGGCACGTTCGCGCCGCGCGCTGGCCGAGTTCAATGTCGAGGGCCTGGCCACCGTCATCCCGTTTCACCGCGCGGTGGTCTCCGATCCCGCCTTCATCGGCGACGAGGACGGCTTCACCGTCCACACCCGCTGGATCGAGACCGAGTGGGACAACACCGTCGAGCCGTTCACCGCTGACGGTGAAGCAGCCGAAGAGGACGAGGCCCTGCCCCGCCAGAAGCTGGTCGTCGAGGTCGGCGGCCGTCGCCTCGAAGTGTCGTTGCCCGGCGACATCTCGCTCGGTGGCGGAGGCGGAGGCGCCACCAACGGTGTGGTGCGCAAGAAGCCCAAGGCCCGTAAGCGCGGCGGCCACGGCGGCGGTGCCGCCACCGGCGACTCGGTGACCGCGCCGATGCAGGGCACCGTGGTCAAGGTCGCCGTTGAGGAAGGCCAGGAGGTCGAGGCCGGCGAGCTGATCGTGGTGCTGGAGGCCATGAAGATGGAGAACCCCGTCACCGCGCACAAGGCCGGCACCATCACCGGGCTGAGCGTCGAGGCCGGCGCCGCCATCACCCAGGGCACGGTCATCGCAGAGATCAAGTAACACGTCGTCACGAAGAACGCCGAGTGTGAGCACCTGTGCCCACACTCGGCGTTTTTCGTCGAAGGTGTGCACCCTCGCCACAGGAGGAGCCATGGAACCCATCGAGATCAACGCGGGCGCGTGGTACCTGCGCGCCCTGCGCGCCGACGAACGCATGGACGACCGTCCGGCCTTGACGTCACTGGGTGTCGACGACGCCGAGTACGTGACTGCGCGCACCACGGACTGGGACCGCGATCGCCGGTACAGCTGGGCCGTCTGCGAGCCCACCACCGCCGAGTTGGTCGCCGAGGTGCTGCTCGACCCTGCCACCGGGACAATCGAGTCGCGGGCTCGCGCCGACTACCCCGGATCGGACGGCGCTGAACAGGAGGCGGTCGCCGCGGTGCGGCGCTTCGCCGACACGATGCTCGCGTGACGGAAACAAACCGTCTGAGCCAGCACTTGTGATGGTGGGTTCGACCTCAACGCGGCGAACTGAATCGCAGAAAAGGCCCGGCATCGACCTGGCGGATTGTCCTTTGCCTCTTCGCCTTTCCAGAACGCTCAGGCGAAAGACAGCGCGCAACTGACCAAGGCGACCACGACCGAGCACAACCACAGCTACGCGCCCACTGAAGAACCTGATCGACCGCCATCACATCGAGTCGCAGGCCAAAACGGTCGGGTCACCTTCTGTGCGGGAGTCCGGTGGATGACGCCCCACCGAACTCCGTTCCGTGACGACCCAGGATGTGGTCAGCTTCCACGGCGTAGGGAGATCAGTGCGTCTCAGCTGACCGCACCACGTCATTTGATGAGTATTTTGATGCTTTCATCAAAATACTTGACGTCACCCGAAAGTGATGGAAATTGATCAGCCGTTGTAGTTATGGTGTTGAGTATCAGATATCGCGCGTCGTGCACGGTGGCGAGAACATACCGGTTCACAACATGCAGTCTTTTTCCCTGGTCGTTGTATGTTCCGGAAATCACCGACGATAGCCCGTCCTGAAAATCTTCGACTTTCTCGGATTCGAGAACAAAACCGTCGTAGCGTTCGGTATCAACGGGACCCCGCCGTATGGCATCCTCCTGGGAGAAATCTCCAGTCAATCGATGCACGATGAGAACCGCATTCGGAACGAAACTTTGGTCCACGGCATCAGTATTCGAAACCACCACATACGTGTTCGGTAGCTGATGCTCCCTGGTCACATACCAGTTGGGTGGCTGCTGCATGCCAATACCAAAGTCGCTGATGTCTGCCCTCGTCTGCACCGCAGCACGGACTCCATGGCTAGTGAGATATTCGTCGAGAGTCATATCATGCGCCACGTCCATACCGGCACTTTTGCTGTCAGGAGCCTCGCGCTCCCCATCGGTTCGCGCACTACAGCCCCCCACAGCAAGGCCAACTAGCGCGACAACAACAGCTGCTGCCACCGGGGCCCTACGGCTGCGCATACGGCTTCAGAACTGTCTCGACAGCACCGCCCACGGCGTTACCCACAAGCGCACCAATCGTCTGGCTCGTATGATCGACCAGGCTCCCAGACATACCCACGTCGGTCATTGTCCCCGCGACCGTCGTCGTAGTCGCAGTGCCGACCATCGCCCCCACGCCAGAGCCGATCCGCGAAGCCGAACCCGAGAGCAGGGCCGCTGCTAGAGGACTCCCCTTAGCAGCATGCTCCTGAATACTGTCAACAACACTTGGTATTCCGCCTGTCGCTGCCGATCCATCGAGAACAGAAATAGCCGCGCCAGCAGCCCCGGCCCCGAGAGCAGTGCCCAAATCACCTCCCACAGATGTGAAGAACCGAATGCTTGCACGCGTCACCTCATAACTGACAGCGGTCGTCACCGGCAGACCTACTACACTGGCAGCACCTATCGTGCTCAGCAAAGTTGCTGCAGAAGCGCCGACACTCGCACCGACCGTCGCACCCGCCAACTTGCCCGCCGAGGCGCCAAGAACCGGGAACGTACCGTCGATCGTCTCGATCACGGACCCTCTGATGCGTACGTCACCACCCGCAGTCGCCGCAGAAGCGCCCGACTGCGCTTTCCAGAGAACCTGCGAAATATTGGTTGGCACATCAACACTCGGATTCCACTGGGAAAAACCTGTAATGGCGCCCTCAGCCGTACCACCCAAAGCGGCACCAAGCTCAGCGCCTAGCGCAGAGCCCACGGTCATGAAGCCCGAACGCAATGCGCGCTGCGCGGCAACATCATTGGGAATACCCGTAACACCAACAAGCGCATTCACTGAGTCGCCGATACCAGCACCGATAAGCGCACCCAACCTCGCCCCGTCGGAACGTCCCTGCCCAACCAAAGCCTGCCCACCAAACTCGACAGCCCCAGCCTTCACGCTCGGCTTCTTCGCCGACTCCGGCTCGACATCCAACCCAGGCTTCACACCAACAGCAACACCCGAATCAGTCGCTGGTGCCTCAGTCTTGGCCTCCGTGCCGGACTTCGCCTCAGTCTTGGCCTCCGTGCCAGACTTCGCC
>JACHLF010000001.1:0-576790 GCA_014204435.1 Mycobacteroides chelonae | reverse complement strand
CCTCAGTCTTGGCCTCCGTGCCAGACTTCGCCTCAGACTTGGCCTCCGTGCCAGACTTCGCCTCAGACTTGGCCTCCGTGCCAGACTTCGCCTCAGACTTGGCCTCCGTGCCAGACTTCGCCTCAGACTTGGCCTCCGTGCCAGACTTCGCCTCAGTCTTGGACTTCACCTCGGACTTGGACTCAGTCTTGGACTTCACCTCGGACTTGGACTCAGTTCCGGACTTCGCCTCAGAAGGCCCCGACTTCCCGCCAGCTTCAGATGAATCAGATGTACTGTCTACTAACATAATTGACGATCTACGGGCGGACTCTCTGGCAACGGAGCTATCAACACTCGCCAAACCGACCGAAGCCACTACCGCAACAGGCAGCAGAGCTGTGAGGACAACATCAATACCTAGACTACGAAGAGAACGCGGCATCTTAGAAACATCCTTTTCTGTAAACACCCGACCTGGATGGCAAACGCGAACCGCAAAACTGACATCCCACTAGGGATGAGGATGCCAAAGATCGCACCCGAACCGCGAGCCCAGAAGCGCCACAAAGACACACGTTCGCCCAGAATTAATCTCCCGTCACGGAAACAGTCCCGTTGGCGGGATGTCGAAACAGGCCGGAAACCTCCGAGGCTTCATAACGAAGTTCCGCGGTCGCCACTCCCCTGGAATCCAGACGGCAGGGACTATCAGGAGCGTCATGTCTAAGCACACGCAGGAAGTTCGATGAATCCGCCGGCCGATCAGCGTCAGACAGGGCGATCCGGTTATCGGCACATTCAGCGGCCAGAGTGCGATTGAATCACTCGACTTCACGATAGAGGCGGGTCCGCTTACGGCTGCCCTGAGTGCTCGGGGATTCAGGGCAATCTGTTGAACAGTAATCGTTTCCGATATTGCACTGGCATGCGTTTGACCGTGATTCCGCACTCGACGAAGCAATAATCGCTCGTCTCCGGACACTCAGCAGCGGTATCCTTGCGTTCCTCGTCGAGGACCTCGGTAAGTCGATTTGGAGCGATCATCGAAAACGAGATGCCCATACGCATACCCGACCCGAGCCCAGATACCCCGCCCCGCATGGCGTCCCAGCTTGCGGCTTCTACCACCGTCGGGGATGCGCCCGAACTTCGTGATGTCCGCCTGCACCAGATCCCCTGATTCGGGGTCCTCGCAGCATCGCGGTGTGGATCGACGCATCGGTAAACCAGCGTATTGGTCCAAACCATCGGGCGAGTCGGTATAGGCTGCGGTGCAGCTAGCCGGATCGATCCGCGATCACCTGCGCCCCAGCACAGTAACGGTCAGCCTATTTCTTAGTTGTGGCCGTCGAAGCACAAGAATCGCGGCAGCACTAGCCAAGGGCGATCCTTGTTCAACAACGCACCGAGCCAAGGTCAAACGACCACGATACGCGATCTACCCGATAGTCGATGTCAAGGGTGTGGCCACCCCCGCCGCCCGAGACAGATAGGAGCCGTTTGGGCCCGCGCGCCGACTGTCTGCACGGCCCGTCATGCTGGTGGGGTGATGTGCGCCCTACCCGGTGCGACCACGCTGACGTGCGCTGCGGCAGGCCGTGTCCTCCAATAGGTCGGCGGTGGTGCTGACACTCATTCCGGCATCTGTCATCTGCATCGCGGTGAAGCGCGCCCGTGCAGCACATTCGGGGGTGAGAACGGACCGGAGCCGTGCGACCAACGACGGTACTGTGACCTTCGAGAAGCGTTGCGCCGATCCAACTCCCAGATTTTCCACCTGGGCCGCCCAAATCGGCTGATCGGCTCCGAACCACAAGATCAGCGCTGGTATCCCCGCCCGCAACGCGGCGGTAGTGGTGCCTGCGCCACCATGGTGGACAATAGCCCGGCATCGCGGAAAGACATCCGAGTGATTCACGACACCAACGATTTTCACACCCTCCGACTGCAGCGCTGTGAGATCGCTAGCTGCCGCCGCAGGACAGCTGATGAGTGCACGCAGCCCCAGTTGTCGGCACGCCTCGGCCGCCATCGCGATCATCCTGGTGGGCGAATCGACCGGCATGCTGCCGAATCCGAAGTAAATAGGTGGTGGTCCTGAAGATATCCACGAATCGACTTCGTGGTCGGTTGATGTCGCCAATCCGAGTGTGAGTCCTCCGACGAACGGCCGCCTCCTGCACCAGTCGTCCGACAACCCGCGGAAGAAGACGGGATCATAGGCTTGGATCTCCAGCGCGCCGCGTCGCAGATGCTGCCGATAGGACGGACCAACTGAGCACGAGAGATTCAGCTGTTTGCGCTGCGCTGAGTCTGATTTCTCGATCAACCGCCAATGTATCCACGAAAATGCCGTGACAACAGCATGATTCAGTAGCGAGGGCAGCTGTGGCCACAGGCGGCCATTGGAGCGCAAGGGAAAGTAATGCAGCGCCGCGAAGGGAACGCCGTGGTGCTCGGCCGCATTGGCGGCGACCTCCTGGTACGTCGTTCCTGTGAGGACCAGATCAGCGCCCTGGGCAAGCTCGGTCACCGTCAGGCTCATCGCGCCCCAGCCGCGGGTGACGTACTCACGGGCTCTGCGCGCAAAGCTCCCACATGTCCGTACGCTCCAGAATTCACGAAAGAAGTCCTCTTCCATCTGTTGCTGGGAATGGGGTCCGTAGGCCACCGCGCTCAGTCCCGCGGATTCAATGAACCCGATGAGATCGGGTGGCACGGCCATCGCGATGTCGTGCCCCCGGCGGCGCAGCTCAAGTGCGACCGCAGCGCACGGTTCGACGTCGCCGCGGGTTCCGTGGACCGCTAGGGCAAACCTCATGTCGTCACGCCGCTTTTTTGTTGCATGTTCATGCCACCACATCCCCAACTAATTTCCCGACCAACGGAAGAGCTTGAACAAGATGGGTGAAACATATCGGCCCAAGCCCGCATGCGCGACTCGACAATTGCCTATCGAAGCGACAGACTCTCTCACCGCAAACTATGTTCGAAGATCCGTTTCGCCGTGACACGTTCGCGCTAGTACCCTGGTCCACCATGTGGGGTGCAATTTTGGTGCTGGCCCTACTTGCGGCAGCCGATCCCCTACGGATCGGTGTTGTCTTACTGCTCTTTTCCAGGCCGCGGCCGATCCTCAATGCGTTGGCATTCTGGATAGGCGGACTGGCTATGGCCTTCAGTCTGGGCATACTTGTGCTCGTCGTGCTGAGGAGTTACGCGTTGGGGATTTTGCATGGCATAGCGGACATCGCTGCGACACCGCCTGCCCGCTACCTTCAGCTGTCCATCGGAGTTCTTGTGCTCCTCATGGCAGCACGATGGACGCGGCGCCTCCGCCACTCGACGAAGTTGTCCGGGAAGCACATGCGCACCGATGGCCCACTCGGCAGCAGGTCACTGTGGATTGCATTCGCGGCAGGGCTAGGAATGGCGACCCCATGGGAATACTTGGCTGTGCTGGCTGCGGTCCTGGTCTCCAAAGCAACCGCAAGCGCCCAAATCGGGGCCGTGCTGCTGTTCACCTGTATCGCCTTCACGATCGTGGAAATTCCTTTGATCAGTTACCTATTCATGCCATCGGGAACCCGTGAGGTGATGCTGCGGGTACACACGTGGGCTGAGATATATCGACGACACACGGTTGTCGGCATTGCCGCCGTCGTGGGTGGCCTATTGGTCACCACCGCAATAATCGGAATATAACGTCGGCAGCGCAGAGGTGCTGACCAATGCACACATCGAATGCATCCCTCTATACCCGATGAGACAACGCCCTCGACACCGCGGCCACCGCGGCATCGATCTCCTCGGCGCTGACGATCAGCGGCGGACGGAACCGCACACTGTTCTTGCCACTGGGCAGCAGAATCACCCGCTCCTGGTCCCACAGCCGCTGCACCAGACGGTCGCGTTCCTGCGCGGTCGGCAGGCTGAACGCACACATCAATCCGCGGCCGCGGGCATCACCGATCTCGTCATGACACAACGCGAGGGTCTGCAGACGGTCGAGCAGGTACTCACCCATCCGCGTCGCATTCTCGAAAAGCATCTGTGAATCAATAACTTCCAGGACTCGGCGCGAGCGCACCATGTCGACCAGATTTCCGCCCCAGGTCGAGTTGATCCGCGAGCTGACGGCGAAGACATTGTCGGCGACCTCGTCGACACGTCCACCCGCCATGACCCCGCATACCTGTGTCTTCTTCCCGAAGGCGACGATGTCCGGAGTCACACCCAGCTGCTGGAATGCCCAGGCCGTTCCGGTGAGTCCGCACCCGGTCTGCACCTCGTCGAAGACGAACAGTGCGTCGTTCTCGTGGCACAGCGCGCGCATCGCGCGGAAGAACTGCGGACGGAAGTGATGATCTCCGCCCTCCCCCTGGATCGGCTCAGCGATGAAACATGCTATATCGTAAGGATTTTCGGCAAATACGTTACGCGCCTGCGCCAACGTCGCGGCCTCCAGCTCCTCGATGTCGGCACCCGGGCGCAGGTACGGAGCATCGATCCGTGGCCAGTCGAACTTGGGAAAACGCGCCACCTTATTGGGGTCGGTGTTGGTTAGCGACATCGTGTAACCACTACGGCCGTGGAAGGCCTCTCGCAGGTGTAACACCTTGGTACCCAACGCCGGATCGATTCCGTGCGCCTCGTTCCAGCGGCTCTTCCAGTCGAAGGCAACCTTCAGCGCGTTCTCGACGGCCAGCGCGCCACCGTCCACGAAGAACAGATGCGGAAGTGCCGGATCACCGAGCACGCGCGCGAATGTCTGGACGAACCGTGCCATCTCGACGGTATAGATATCGGAATTGCTCGGTTTGTTGATGGCGGCCCTGGCCAGTTCGGCGCGGAACTCGCTGTCCTGGGCGAGCATCGGGTGATTCATACCCAGCGCTGACGAGGCGAAGAACGTGAACATGTCGAGATAAGTGGTCCCGTCCCGGGCATCGACCAGATGCGCCCCACGGGAGCGCTCCAGGTCAAGCACGAGGTCCATCCCGTCGGCCAGAATGCTGCGTTGCAGCACCTCATGCACCCGATCCGGCGTCACCGCGTCCGGGCACGTCGCCTCGTCATCGGCCGTGGAACCAGCCTGGAACCCCGGAAAGATCAGTGCGGTCATACGGCCACACTAACGCAGTATTTACGACTTCTCTACATATATACAAGAACATTTACGGAACTAGCTGGCGACCATCGTAAAAAGTTTGTAAGATGATAGTGCTTCGCGTGTGAACGTTGGCTGTGGTGCGGATCAGCTGCAGCAGCTCTTCGAGTGCACGCGGCGAGGGCACCCGCACCAGGAGGATGTAACTCTCCTCGCCTGCCACCGAGTGGCACGACTCGACGGCCTCGATGTGCTCAAGCCGCGCCGGAGCATCGTCGGGTTGAGAAGGATCGAGAGGGGTGATGGCCACGAACGCCGACAACAGCTGGCCGACTGACTCCGGATTGACCCTCGCCGCGTATCCGCAGAGAACTCCGCGAGATTCCAGCCGCCGCACGCGGGTCTGCACCGCCGAGATCGACAACCCGGCCTTGGCGGCCAAATGGGCGAGAGTCGCCCGGCCATCGCGAGCCAACTCGCGCACCAGAATTCGATCGACGTCATCGAGCGGGCGCTCCGGCGACCTTTCGGAATCCACTGTCACGTGGGCAGAGTACCGCGACCAGGCACGACAGGGAACGGACTTGCGCAGGCCAATCGCGTCAACTCGGGGACGAATTCGATGACCGCCCTCATCCAGTGCTGGGAACTCAGAGCGCGTTTGGCGGCAGCACTCTCACATATGTATGGGACGGAGGTTCCCGCATACAACACCTTGGTCGAGGTCAGTACCGAGGTGAACCAGACCTACGCCACAACACATCCGGATGCCGAACGACTCGGATCCGTCCAGCGGGTGACCTCCGAACGCCACGGCGCGATCCGGGTGGGCGGACCCCGCGAACTCGCCGCCGTTGCCGACCTGTTCGAGGCATTCGGGATGTATCCCGTCGATTTCTACGATCTTCGTGATGCGGCATCCCCCGTACCCGTGGTGTCCACCGCGTTCCGCCCTATCGACGAGAAAGAGCTGGCACTCAACCCATTCCGGGTATTCACGTCGATGCTGGCGACCGGCGACCGTCGGTTCTTCGACGCGGGCCTGCGCACGCGCGTGGAGAATTTCGTGGCGCACCGAGAGCTTTTCGACCCGGCTCTACTGGCCCACGCGCGACTGATCAGCGCCGCCGGCGGCTCCACCCCGGCACAGGCCGATGACTTCATCAACGATGCGGTCAAGGCCTTCGCACTGTCCACCACGCCCATCGACCGTGCTTGGTATGACGAACTTTCCGCGGTTTCGCCCGTCGCCGCCGATATCGCCGGTGTGGCCCGCACACACATCAACCACCTCACCCCACGCGTACTCGATATCGACGACCTCTACCGGCGGATGACGGCACGCGGCATCACGATGATCGATGCGATCCAGGGCCCACCCCGGTGGCATGGTCCCGATGTTCTGCTGCGGCAGACCTCATTCCGGGCACTGGCCGAACCACGCCGCTTCCGGATGGGTGACGGTTCCGTGCTCAGCGACACGCTGCGGGTCCGATTCGGTGAGGTCGAAGCGCGAGGCATAGCGCTCACCCCCACAGGCCGTACCCACTACGACAACGCCATGGCCGCCATCGATAGCGCCCAGGCAGATCCACAGCAGGCAGCGTCCATTTGGGCTGACCACTTTCCCGACACCGAAGCCGGGCTGGCCGAGCAGGATCTCGCCTACTTCCGTACCGAGCTCGGCCCGCGCGGCGAGATCGTGACCAGCCCCGTCGTATACGAGGACTTCCTGCCGCGTTCTGCCGCCGGGATCTTCCGGTCCAACCTCGATGACGACGGTTCGTACGGCGACAGTGCCGACGATAGCGCCGCCAACTATTCGAAGGAATGGATGTCCGGCGCCATCGGCCGGGACATCCACGATCCGTATGCGCTCTATGCCGCCATCGCCGCACAATCTGACCTCACGATAGGAGCCGTCCGATGACCATCACCCTGCCCACCTCCTCCCCCGGTGTTCTGCCCTCGGCCGACGAATTGCGCGCGCGGGCGCAGAACGCACTGCGCTGGATCGGCGCGGATGTGGAGCTCGACGCCGAGCCTGCGACCGGAAGTGAAGGCGTCACGGTCCGCACACCGATTACCGGCGACTCCCTCTTCACGCTCCGGGCGAGCTCGAAAGAGGGTGTCGACAGGGCAATCGCCGAGGCAGCGCATGCATTTTCGCAATGGCGTACCACGCCGGCACCTGTGCGTGGGGCGTTGGTGGCCCGTCTCGGAGAGCTGCTGACGGAGCACAAGAAGGATCTGGCCGAACTGGTGACCATCGAAGCCGGAAAGATCGTCTCCGAGGCCCTCGGCGAGGTGCAAGAGATGATCGACATCTGCCAATTCGCGGTCGGGTTGTCCCGGCAGTTGTACGGCAAGACCATGGCCTCCGAGCGTGCGGAGCATCGCCTCATGGAGTCCTGGCACCCCCTCGGCGTGGTCGGAGTCATCTCGGCGTTCAACTTCCCGGTTGCCGTGTGGTCGTGGAACACCGCGATCGCCCTTGTCTGCGGCGACACCGTGGTGTGGAAGCCCTCCGATCTCACGCCGCTGACCGCCGTTGCCTGCCAAGCGCTTCTGGATCGCGCTGCCGCCGATGTCGGGGCACCGCCGGAGGTCAGCCGATTGATCCACGGTGGCCGCGAGGTCGGCGAACAACTCGTCGACGATCCGCGTGTCGCGCTGGTGAGTGCGACCGGATCGGTACGGATGGGCCAGCAGGTCGGCCCCCGGGTGGCGGCCCGGTTCGGTCGGTCGCTGCTTGAATTGGGCGGCAACAACGCGGTGATTGTGACCCCCTCCGCCGACGTGGATCTGGCGGTTCGGGGCATCGTGTTCTCTGCTGCGGGTACCGCGGGCCAGCGCTGTACCACCCTGCGGCGGTTGATCGTTCACCACACCATCGCCGACGCGCTGGTCGAACGAATCGTCAATGCCTACAGCCAGCTGCCGGTGGGCGATCCCTTCAACGGACACACGTTGGTGGGCCCGCTGATCAACGAGAAATCGTTCCGCGACATGCAGGACGCACTGGATGCCGCCCGCGCGCAAGGCGGGACCGTCATCGGCGGCGAACGCCGCGAACTGGGTGATGGATCTTTCTACGTGACCCCGGCCGTGGTGCGGATGCCCGCACAAGGCGAGGTGGTGCACCGTGAAACCTTCGCTCCGATCCTGTACGTGCTCGACTACGACACCCTCGATGAGGCGATCGCACTGAACAACGCGGTTCCCCAGGGCCTTTCCTCGGCCATCTTCACGCTGGACATGCGCGAGGCCGAGCGCTTCCTGGCCGCCGACGGGTCCGATTGCGGAATCGCGAACGTGAACATCGGTACCTCGGGAGCAGAGATCGGTGGCGCGTTCGGTGGCGAGAAGGAGACAGGCGGTGGCCGCGAGTCGGGCTCGGACTCGTGGAAGGCCTACATGCGACGCGCCACCAACACCGTCAACTACTCCACGGAACTGCCGTTGGCCCAAGGTGTTCACTTCGGCTGATCGACGGGCTGATCGACGGGCTGATCGACGGGCTGATCGATCTCGCCAAGTGATATCGGGCAGGCTAGTAAAATTGGCGGGATGACCGACGACTCCGATGCAGTTCGCCCGAACGGATCGTCGCCTCGTCGTCGGCTCACCCCCGAAGATCGGCGTGCCGAGCTCCTGGAGTTCGGGACTCAGCTGTTCGGCGAACGTCACTATGACGATGTGCGCATGGATGAGGTAGCCGAGCAGGCCGGCGTCTCACGGGCGCTGCTGTACCGCTACTTCCCCGACAAGCGCTCCTTCTACACCGCGGTCATGCAGGCCGAGTACGACAGGCTCTACGACGCCACGATCTCGCTTGATATGGATCAGACGCTCTCCGGCTTCGAGCGGCTCCGGCGCACCCTTCTGGTCTACCTGCATTACCAGGAGGACCACCCGTTCGCACCGGTGACTGTCTTCCGAATGATCGATTCGGCCGACCCCACTGTCATGGCGATCGAGCAGCAGGAATACGACAAACAGACCGACCGCATCATGGCCGTCGTCGATCATGTCGCGGGCGACGAGATGACTCCGGCCCTGGTGACCGATCTGAAGGTGGTCATCCGCGCCTGGCTTGCTTTCAACCAGGAATTGGCCCGCCAGCGCGCACTCAATCCCGACCTGGACGTCGACTGGCTCGCCGATACCTCCGCGCACGCCATGATCGATGCGGTACGCCGCGTGTCGAACATCCCGCAAGCAGTGGTCGATCTCATGGGCGCCGACTAAATCCCCGATGTCGGTCCCTGTTGGCACGATGGCCCGATGAGCAGCGAGCCCGGTCCGCTCGCCCGGTTCTCGGCACCCACGCGAGAATGGTTCACCGAATCGTTCTCGGCACCCACACAGGCCCAGTCCGGCGCGTGGCAGTCCATCGCCAACGGCGACAACACACTCGTTGTCGCGCCCACAGGCTCCGGTAAGACCCTCGCGGCGTTTCTGTGGGCCATCGACACCCTGGTCGGCGCCGAGCCCGGGCTGAATGTCACCGGCGATGTGGCTCCGGCCCCGCGAGGAACCAAGATCCTGTACGTCTCTCCTCTCAAGGCCCTCGCGGTCGACGTCGAACGAAACCTACGCGCTCCCCTGGCCGGGATCGCCCGGACCACGACGCGGATGGGGCTACCCGAACCCTCCATCACGATCGGCGTGCGCTCGGGCGATACCCCCGCGCAGCGGCGCCGCGCATTGATCTCGTCTCCACCGGACATTCTCATCACCACCCCCGAATCGCTGTTCCTGATGCTGACCTCTGCCGCGCGCGAAACCTTGGACACGGTACGGACGGTCATCGTCGATGAAGTGCACGCGGTGGCCGGTACCAAACGCGGTGCACATCTAGCGCTGTCACTGGAACGGCTGGATGAACGGCTTTCCCGGCCCGCACAGCGAATCGGTCTGTCGGCGACGGTCAAGCCCGCAGCCGAGGTGGCCCGATTCCTGTCCGGCCGTGCCCCCGCCACGATCGTCGCACCGGCCAGCCCGAAGACCTTCGACCTGTCGGTGGTGGTGCCTGTCTCGGACATGAGTGCCCCCGACACCTATCCAGACCCCGAGGCGACGAACGCCGGTACCAACTCCATATGGCCCCATGTCGAACAACGCATCGTCGACCTCATCGAGACACATCGATCCAGCATCGTCTTCGCCAACTCCCGCCGCCTCGCCGAGCGGCTCACCGCACGGTTCAACGAGATTCACGCCGAACGCCTGGGTGTGGACCTCACCCCCACATCCAATCCGGGAGTGCCCGGCGGGCCACCGGCGCACATCATGGGCAGCGGACAGACTTACGGCGCGGCACCGCTCCTCGCCCGGGCGCATCACGGCTCGGTGAGCAAGGAGCAACGCGCCAACATCGAAGACGATCTGAAGACCGGACGTCTCAAATGCGTGGTGGCCACCAGCAGCCTGGAGCTCGGAATCGATATGGGAGCTGTGGATCTGGTGGTCCAGGTGGAGGCACCGCCATCGGTGGCCAGCGGATTGCAACGCATCGGCCGCGCCGGGCACCAGGTCGGCGAGGTGTCCCGGGGCGTGCTCTTCCCCAAACATCGCACCGATCTGTTGGGCTGCGCGGTCACGGTACGGCGCATGCTTCGAGGAGACATCGAGACCCTCCGGGTGCCCGCCAATCCGCTGGACATCCTCGCCCAGCATACGGTGGCCGCCTGCGCGCTGGACCCTCTGGACGTCGAGAAATGGTTCGACGTGGTCAGGCGCAGCGCTCCCTTCACATCCCTGCCGCGCAGCGCATTTGACGCGGTACTCGACTTGCTCAGCGGCAAGTACCCATCCACCGATTTCGCCGAGCTGCGTCCTCGCGTCGTATACGACAGAGACAAGGGGACGCTCACCGGCCGCCCCGGATCACAACGGCTGGCCGTGACGTCCGGGGGCGCGATTCCGGATCGCGGCATGTTCACGGTCTACATGTACGCCGGGGGCGAGGGGGAGAAGCCCTCCCGTGTGGGCGAACTCGACGAGGAGATGGTCTACGAGTCGCGGCCCGGCGACGTGATCTCGTTGGGCGCCACCAGTTGGCGTATCACCGAGATCACCCACGAACGGGTGGTCGTGGTACCCGCCTTCGGCCAACCGGGCCGGCTGCCCTTCTGGCGCGGCGACTCGGTGGGTCGACCAGCAGAACTCGCCATGGCATTGGGACGCCTGACCGGAGAACTGGCCGCCGCACAAGAAGCCGAGTTCGAGAAGTACTGCACCGCTATGGGGTTCGATGACTACGCGATGAGGAACCTGCGTGCGCTGCTCACCGACCAGCTGCAGTCGACGGGCGCCGTGCCTACCGACACCACGCTGATTGTCGAGAGATTCCGCGACGAGCTCGGTGACTGGCGCATCGTGCTGCATTGTCCCTATGGGCTACGGGTCAACGGCCCGCTGGCGCTCGCGGTCGCCGACCGGCTCCAGCAGCGCTACGGCGTCAGCGAGTCCCCCACCGCCACCGACGACGGGATCGTGGTGCGGCTCCCCGATACCGATGACAGCCCACCCGGAGCGGGTCTTTTCGTCTTCGACCCCGCAGAGATCGAGACGATCGTGACGCGGGAGGTCGGTGGGTCCGCGTTGTTCGCGGCGCGGTTCCGCGAATGCGCGGCGCGGGCCCTGCTCTTACCCCGCCGAACCCCCGGTCGACGCTCGCCGCTGTGGCAGCAACGCCAGCGTGCCGCACAACTGCTGGATGTCGCACGTAAGCACTCCGACTTCCCAATAGTCCTGGAGGCACTGCGCGAATGCCTGCAGGACGTCTACGACATCGGAACCCTGGTGCGGTTGATGTCCAGCATCGAGCAGCGCCAGGTCAGGATCGTGGAGGTGCAGACCGATGCACCCTCCCCCTTCGCGGCCGCCCAATTATTCAGCTATATCGGCGGTTTCATGTACGACGAGGATCGCCCGCTGGCGGAGCGGCGCGCCGCCGCCCTCTCGCTGGACACCGGACTGCTCGCCGAGCTCATGGGCCGGGTGGAGCTGCGAGAACTACTCGACCCGGCGGTCATCGAGGCGACCGAACGACAACTGCAGCATCTGGCCGATGAGCGCACGGCGCGCGACTCGGAAGCCCTGGCCGACCTGTTCCGGCTCCTCGGCCCGCTTACCGCCGAGGAAATCACCGCGCGCTGCAACGGCGTCGGCACCGATTGGCTCAATGGGCTTGTGGCCGCGCGCAGAGTGGTCCAGACCCACTACGGGAAACGCACCTGGTGGGCCGCCGTCGAGGACGTGGCACGACTACGCGACGCGCTCGGGGTGCCGGTACCACCGGGTGTGCCCGCGGCCTTCACCGACGCGACGACCGATCCGCTCGGGGAGCTGCTGGGCCGATACGCCAGAACGCACGGCCCGTTCACCACCGGCCAGGCCGCCGAACGCTTCGGCATCGGTGTCCGCGTTGCCGCCGACACGCTCTCCGCGATGGACGCGCGCGGCCAGCTGATACGCGGTGAGTTCACCTCTGATGCAACAGATTCCGAACAGTGGTGCGACGCCGAGGTCCTCCGCATTCTGCGCAGGCGATCCCTGGCGGCATTGCGCGCGCAGGTGGAGCCCGTCAGCACATCCGCGTTCGCGCGATTCCTGCCCGACTGGCAGTACCTCGATTCGAGCCTGCGCGGGGTCGACGGTGTCGCTACGGTCATCGACCAACTCGCCGGGGTCCCGATACCCGCGTCCGCCTGGGAGCCGCTGATCCTGGCACGGCGCGTTCGCGACTACTCCCCGCAGATGCTCGACGAGCTGCTGGCCTCCGGTGAGGCCGTATGGTCGGGACACGGCTCGATCACCGCACAGGATGGCTGGATCGCCTTGCACCCGAGTGGGATTGCCCCCGCAATCCTCGCTGCCGCCGATCCCCTCGTGCTCGATGAGGCTCATCGCGCGATCCTGGACGGTCTTGCCGCCGGCGGAGGGTACTTCTTCCGCCAATTCGGGGAGGGCGCCACCAGGACGGCGCTGTGGGATCTGGTGTGGGCCGGGCTGGTGACGGGCGACACCTTCGCTCCAGTGCGGACGCTGCTGGGCAGCAGCACCACATCGCGCACCGCGCATCGGAGCCGGCGAGCACCGAGGTTGCGCGCCTACACCCCGATCCCCACCGCTGCGCCCGTAGACCCCGCAGTCGCCGGCCGCTGGTCGATGCTGCCCGAAAGGCTGGCGGACGGTACCGAGCGCTCGCACATGCAGGCCGAGCTTCTGCTCGGCAGGTACGGCGTGGTGACCAAGGGCAGCGTCGTCACTGAGGGAATCGCGGGCGGTTTCGCCTGGCTGTACAAGGTGCTCTCGACACTCGAGGACAACGGACGCTGCCGCCGGGGATACTTCGTCGAATCGCTGGGTGGCGCCCAGTTCGCCTCATCCGCGACCGTCGACAGGCTGCGCGAGTACCTCGACACCGTCGACGACCGACGCAAACCGTATCGGGCAACGGTGTTGGCGGCGACAGATCCAGCCAACCCCTACGGGGCGGCGTTGGCGTGGCCACAGACGTTCTCCGACTCCGGCCATCGGCCGGGGAGAAAAGCAGGGGCCCTCGCTGTGCTTGTCGACGGTGATCTGACGATCTACATCGAGCGGGGTGGCAAGTCGCTGCTGAGCTTCGTGACCGACCCCACGACGCTGCACGCGGCGGCATTGGGCACGATGGAATTGGTACGCGATGGTGGGCTCGATGGTCTGGTGATCGAAAGAGTCGATGGCAGATCGGTCTTCGATATCGGGGAGTCGGTCGTGATCACGGCCCTGCTGGAGGCAGGTTTCGCCCGGACGCCGAAAGGGCTGAGGATACGCAAGTGAAGGTTATCCGGTTGACCACATCGTGATCAACTGCGCCCACGTGGAGACCACGGCGGCGTGGTACGAACGTATGCTCGGCATGGCGCGAGAAACCTTCGGGCCCGCGGACCGCACCGCCCTGATGTTCGGCAGTCAAAAGATCAATCTGCGACCCATCACGGCGACTCAGGATGCGTGGTTCACCGGCGTCGCCGCCGCGGCGGGCTCCAATGACCTGTGTTTCGTCACCGATGCTTCTCCGACCGAGGTTCGCGAGCACCTCGCGGCCTGCGAGGTGGACATCGCGCAGGGGCCGGTGACCAAGATCGGCGCGCTGGGCGAGATGACCTCGCATTACTGCCGCGACCTCGACGGAAATCTCATCGCGATCGCGGTGTACCCGTGAGCAACAACCACTATCACTACCGCGCCTTCGGTCCCGAGGCGATCGCGCGGCAACGGGCCAACGTCAGCTACGTTGCCTACGGCACACACCTGGAGCGCCCGGATGACGGCCCCGATGATCTGGGAGCGCGGGTGTTGCGGATGATCGCCGACGCGACACAGTTCTGCCTGAGCACCGTGGCCCCGACCGGATGGCCATACCTCCAATACCGCAGCGGCCCTGAGGGATTTGTCCGCCACCTCGGCGGCAACACCCTGCGATTCGTCGATCTGCCCGGCAACAGCCAATTCGTGACACTGGGAAACCTTGCGGCCGATGATCGGTTGGCGATGATCTTCGTCGACTATTCGCGCAAGCAGCGTCTCAAGGTGTTTGGCCGCGGCAGGGTGCATGAGGGTGAACGCCGGGAGATCGAAGTGGCGGTGGAGGCGTCCGACTGGAACCGCTCGCGCAGCATCATTCCCCGCGGCGACCAGCAGTACCTCACTGAGCTCGGCAAGGCGTATCAGGAAAAGGCCGCCGCCCGGGAAGCCGAACTGACCGCCGAAGTCGAGCGACTACGCGCGGGTCACCGAGCTCGAACAGCGACCCAGCTGACCGTGCGCTACTGCCCCAACTCGCGCACCGACTCGTATCGAACGTCCTTGCCGGTCAACGGGTCACGGAAGGCCAGCGAGCGTGCCAGCAGCTGCAGCGGACGGGTGAAGTCGTCCGCTGCCACGTCGACCACCTTCGGATAGAGCGGATCGTTGACGATCGGGACTCCCAGGCTGTTCATGTGCACACGAAGCTGATGTGTCTGCCCCGTGCGCGGGGCGAGCCGGTATCTACCCACCGTCTCCCGCTGGTCGATCAGCTCGACATGAGTCTCGGCGTTCACCGGCCCCTGCTCCTCGTACGCCTGAAGTATGCTGCGCTGCTTGACGATTCTGCTACGCAAGGTCAGCGGAAGCGCGATGGCCGGATCGACGGGGGCCAACGCCTCGTAGGTCTTGGACACTTGACGGTGCGCGAACAACGCGTGATACGCCGAACGCACATCGCGGCGCACCGTGAATAACAACACCCCCGCAGTGAGCCGATCGAGGCGATGCGCGGGTGCCAACTCCGGCAGGTCCAGCGTCTTTCTCAGCCGCACCAGCGCGGTCTCGGTGACATGCCGCCCACGCGGCATCGTGGACAGGAAATGCGGCTTGTCGACCACCACGACGTTCTCGTCCCAGTGCAATACGTCGATGGCGAACGGCACGGGAACCTCCGCGACCGGTTCGCGATACGTATACACCAGTGAGCCCGCCGGCACGCGGGTATCGGCGGTGACGGTGGTCCCCATGGCGTCGACGACATCGCCTCGACTCAACTGATCAGCGGCCGCGGAGCCGAAACGGGCCACCAGCTCGTCCAGCACGGGTCCGTCGCCGTGCAGCCGAATGCGCACCGGACCCAAGCCGCCTCGCACCGGCAGCGGTGGATCGGGAGCCCGTCTTCTCGGGCTCATCGTCGGCGACCTACTTCGACGGCGAGAGCACGTCGGTCACCGGTTCGACGATGAACGAACGTGCTTCCGGCGCTGCCACCCGCAACGCATCCGCGGAGGCATCGTCGGGCTGGCGCTGCGAACGCACCTCGGCATCGACCCGCGCCCGGTAGGTATCCACCTCGCGGACAATGTCTTCCGAGGACCAGCCGAGTACCGGGGCCACCAACTCGGCGACCTCCTGTGCGCAGTCCACGCCGCGGTGCGGGTATTCGATGGCGATGCGCATACGCCGGGCGAGGATGTCCTCCAGATGCAGCGCGCCCTCGGCCGCCACCGCGTAGAGCGCCTCCACCTTCAAATACATCGGTGCCTTGGCGATCGGTTGCAGCAAGCTGCGATCCGTGCCCGCACAGGCAAGCACCTCACCGATCAGTGAGCCGTACCGGTCCAGCAGATGGCGCACTCGGTACGGATGCAGGCCGTAGGTCTCACCCACATGCTCGGTCTGGTTGATCAGCGCAAAGTATCCGTCGGCGCCCAGCAGCGGCACCTTCTCGGTGATCGAGGGCGCCACCCGCGCCGGAACGAATTCGCTTGCCATGTCGATGGCGTCGGCCGCCATCACGCGGTAAGTCGTGTATTTTCCGCCCGCGATGGCCACCAGACCCGGCGCCGCCACCGCGACGGCGTGCTCGCGGGAAAGCTTCGAGGTGTCGTCGTCCTCGCCGGCCAGCAGCGGTCGCAGGCCCGCATACACCCCGTCGATGTCGTTGTGCGTCAACGGCGTTGCCAGCACTGTGTTGACTTTGTCCAGAATGTAGTCGATGTCCACCTTGGTGGCCGCGGGATGCGCCAGGTCGAGGTTCCACTCGGTGTCGGTGGTCCCGATGATCCAGTGGTTGCCCCATGGGATCACGAACAGCACCGATTTTTCGGTGCGCAGGATGATCGCCACCTCGCTGACGATCCTGTCCCGCGGCACCACGATGTGTACCCCCTTGGACGCGGTCACTCGGAAGCGGCCGCGCGTACGCGACAACGCCTGGATCTCGTCGGTCCATACGCCGGTGGCATTGACCACGACGTGCGCGCGAACTTCGGTCTCGGCGCCGTTCTCGGTGTCGCGCACCATCACTCCGATGACGCGATCGCCCTCACGCAGCAGCGAGACCACCTGCGTGGAAGCCCTGACCACTGCACCGTAGTGTGCTGCAGTACGGGCCACGTTCATGGTGTGACGAGCGTCGTCGACCACCGTGTCGTAATAGCGGATGCCGCCGACGAGTGAGTTGCGTTTCAGTCCCGGCGCCAGCCGCAGTGCACCCGCACGGGTGAGGTGTTTTTGTGCGGGAACGGATTTCGCACCGCCCATCTGGTCGTACAGGAAGATGCCGGCGGCCACATATGGCCGCTCCCACCAGCGGTTGGTCAGTGGGAACAGGAACGGCAACGGCTTGACCAGATGCGGCGCCAGTGTCGACAGGCACAACTCCCGCTCGCGCAATGCCTCCTGAACCAAACCGAACTCGAGCTGTTCCAGGTAGCGCAGGCCGCCGTGGAACATTTTCGAGGAGCGGCTCGATGTTCCCGATGCGAAGTCACGCGCCTCGACCAGAGCCACCTTGAGCCCGCGCGTGGCCGCATCGAGGGCCGATCCGGCGCCGACGACGCCGCCACCGATGACGATGACGTCGAACTGCTCGGATCCCAGGCGCTCCCAGTTCAGCGAACGTGCCTGCGGTCCAAGGAACGTGTACATGGGTCCACTCGATCCCGACGGGCTGGTTGCGTCACTCACGACTACTCCCTTCCACGACCATTGCCAGGCCCCGGCGTTCCTTCCAGTGAGCCACGTTACCGGCCAGTAGCGCTCACGTCAGTGACGCACGCCGCTATCGCGCAAATCGCCGAAGTTCAGTCCAGGTCGTCGTGGGCAATCAACTGGCGCGCCGCCTCCGTCACCGAACCGGACAGCGACGGGTAGACCGACAACGTCTGCGCCAGATCGTTCACAGAGAGCAGGTTCTGTACCGCGATAGCGATCGGCAGGATCAGTTCGGAGGCATTTGAGGCGACCACGACACCGCCGATCACCACACCGGTGGCCGGGCGGCAGAAGATCTTCACGAAACCGCGTTTAAGGCCGGACATCTTGGCACGCGGGTTCGTGTGCAGGGGAAGTGTGACCGTCCGCGCCGGTACCTCGCCGTTGTCGATGGCGGCCTGAGATACGCCCACCGCGGCGATCTCGGGACGGGTAAAGACAGCCGCGGCAACAGTTTTCAACTTGATGGGGCGCACCGCATCACCAAGCGCGTGATACATAGCGATGCGGCCCTGCATGGCCGCCACCGACGCCAGCGGCAACAGGCCCGTGCAGTCGCCCGCGGCGTAGATGCCGGCCACCGAGGTGCGCGACACCCGGTCGACCGTGAGGTACCCGCCGGGGCCGAGGGTGATGCCGACCCGCTCCAGACCCAGGCCCGCGGTGTTCGGAACGGATCCAACCGTCATCAGCACATGACTGCCGTCGACCACCCGGCCGTCGGCCATGGCGACCCGCACACCTGTGTCTGTTGTGGTGACCGAGTCGGCCCGGGCATTCTTGACCAGCGTCACACCACGCTCGGCCAGCGTGTCCTCCAGGACCAGGGCGGCGTCCTCGTCCTCGTGCGGCAGCACACGATCCCGGCTGGCCACCACGGTCACCTGAACGCCCAGCTCGGTGTAGGCGTGGACGAACTCGGCACCCGTGACACCCGAACCCACCACGATCAGGTGCTCGGGCAGTTCCTCCAGGTCGTAGAGCTGACGCCAGGTGAGGATGCGTTCGCCGTCAGGGCGGGCGTGAGGCAGCACACGCGGGCTGGCACCGGAGGCGATGAGCACCACATCGGCTTCCAGGATGGTGCTCGTCCCGTCCGACGCCGTTGCCTTGACCCGGTGAAACGCCATCCCGACCACGTGATCGACCAGCTCAGCACGCCCGGCGATCAGGCGTACTCCGGCGCTGCGCAGACGTTCGGCGATGTCGGCCGACTGCTCGAAGGCAAGGCGCTTGACGCGGCTGTGGATCTGCGGCAGCGAAATCTTGGCGTGCTCCACGTCGATGTCGAAGCCCAGGTTGGGCGCGCGCCGCAGGTCGGTGCGCACACCGGTGGACGCGATAAACGTCTTGGACGGCACACAGTCGAAGAGCACGCAGGCACCGCCGATGCCGTCCGAGTCGATCACCGTGACCTCGGTGGTGCTTCGCTCGTGGGCCGCGGCCACGAGCGCTGCCTCGTATCCTGCTGGTCCTCCACCAATGATTACGATGCGCGTTGCCACGGGATCAAACCTACAAGTACCGACCCGACCCGGCTTGCCATGGTAAATGGAACTTGCCACCATCCCTGCCGTCAAGCACGGCCCCGGACCATTAGGCTTGCCCCCGTGCCGCTCTACGCCGCCTATGGCTCCAACATGCATCCCGAGCAGATGTTGCAGCGCGCGCCGCACTCCCCCATGGCAGGTACCGGCTGGCTACACGGTTGGCGGCTGACCTTCGGCGGTGAGGACATCGGCTGGGAGGGCGCGCTGGCCACCGTCGTGCAAGACCCCCACGCCAAGGTTTTCGTCGTCCTCTACGACATGACCGGAGCAGACGAAAAGAACCTCGATCGCTGGGAAGGTTCGGAGCTCGGCATCCACACCAAGATCCGCTGTCGGATCGACCGCGAGTCCTCCGACACCACCACCGACCCCGTGCTGGCCTGGCTCTACGTCGTCAACGCGTACGAGGGCGGCCTACCGTCTGCCCGATATCTCGGCGTGATGGCAGACGCGGCCGAAATTGCCGGTGCACCAGACGATTACGTGCACGACCTGCGCACCCGGGCCTCGCGCAACATAGGTCCGGGAACAAGCTGACTTCCGCACGACATTCCGGTTACTGACGCATCGGCCGGGTAGCCGACGCCAGGCACGGCATGTCGCGGAAATGGGCCCTAGAGCGCGCTTTGTTCGACGAGATTGACCAACGTTCGCACCCCGACACCCAGGGCCCGTTCGTCGATGTCGAAGTTGGGCTGGTGGATATCGAGCTGCGGACCCGATCCCGACCAGACACCCAGCCGGGCCATCGCGCCGGGTACCTCTTCTAGGTACCAGGAGAAGTCCTCTCCACCGCCGGACTGCGTGGTCTCTGCGAGCGCGTCCAGCCCGATGTCCTGAATTGCGCGCACGAAGATGTGCGTCGAGTCGGCCTCGTTGATGACGGGCGGAACACCGCGCCGATAGTTGAGCGTGTAGTCGATGCGCAGCGGTGCCAGCAGCCCCTGGATCACATCGCGCACGGTGTCCTCCAGCGTGATCCACACGTCACGGCTGCCGGTGCGCACCGTGCCCGCCAGCGAACCGACCTGCGGGATGGCGTTGGCGGCCTGGCCCGCATTGACGGCACCCCACACCATGACAGTGCCCGCTCTCGGGTCGATGCGTCGGCTCAGCACTCCCGGAAGGCCGGTGATGATGGTGCCGAGCCCGTACACCAGGTCGGCCGTCAGATGCGGCCGCGAGGTGTGCCCACCCGGGGAATGCAGCGTGACCTCGACGGTGTCCGCGGCCGAGGTGATCGCACCGGCGCGGATCGCCACCTTGCCCACTTCCAGGCGCGGATCGCAGTGCAGCGCAAAAATTCTCGTAACACCGGCCATTGCCCCGGTGGCCACCACGTCGATGGCACCGCCGGGCATGACCTCCTCGGCGGGCTGAAAGATCAGCCGCACGCCCGAGGGCAGGGAGGGCGCCGAATTGAGGGCCATCGCCGCACCCAGCAGGATCGCGGTGTGTGCGTCGTGCCCGCAGGCATGCGCGACATTCGGCACGGTCGACGAATAGGCCGCGCCGGTGCGTTCCTGCATCGGCAGGGCGTCCATATCCGCGCGTAACGCCACCCGCGGTCCGTCCTCAGGCCCGAAGTCACAGGTGACTCCGGTTCCCCCAGGCAGCACCTTCGGATTGAGTCCGGCCTCGGCCAGCCGTGCGGCGACGTACTCGGTGGTGGCGTGTTCCTGGCGCGCTAACTCGGGATGCGCATGGATGTGACGGCGCCACTGCACCAGCGAGTCGGTGTTCTCCGCGAGCCACTGCTGCGCTACGCCGGACAGCGATGCGCTCATACCGTCACCGTCCTGCGCGCCAACCGGTCCAGCACCCTGGATCGCTCCGCCTCGTCTTCGGCCAGCCGTATCACTGTGCGCGCCAACATCTTCGCTCCCTCAACCACTGCCCTGTCGGCACCCGGTTCCCTGGCCGCCTTCTCGAAATCGGGCTGATGGATGACCGCCCCGCCCGAGTCGATGCCGACAACGGGGTGGATGCCGGGTAGCACTTGCGTCACATTGCCCATATCGGTACTACCCAGGGGCACCGAGGCCTCGAACTCTGCGGGAACCGGCGTGCGACCAAAGGACTCCATCTCCTGGCGGAAGACCTCCACCAGCCACGGATCTGGCGTCAACTCCAGGTACGGCGGCGACGACTCGACGAGTTCGTGGCTGCATCCGGTCGCCAACGCGCCCGCGGCGAAGCAGGCGTACACCTTCTCCTCCAGCGCGCGCAGGGAAGCCGACTCGACGGCGCGCATCGTGTACTGCATCGCCGCCCGGCCCGGGATGATGTTGGCCGCCTCTCCCCCTTCGGTGACGATGCCGTGGATCAGTTGACCGGGAGAAAGATGCTGACGCAGCAGACCGATCGATACCTGGGCGACGGTGACGGCGTCGGCGGCGTTGATTCCGAGATGCGGCGCGACTGCGGCGTGCGATTCCTTGCCGTGATAGGTGACCATCACATCGGTCAGCGCGAGCGAGCGGGCACCGGCGATATCGATCGGCCCAGGGTGCAGCATCACCGCCGTCGCGATGTCGTCGAAGGCTCCCGACTTGAGGAGAAGCGCCTTGCCGCCGCCGTGCTCCTCGGCCGGCGTGCCGATAACCACCACGGTGAGTCCGAGGGCGTCGGCGACTTCGGCGAGCCCCAGCCCAGTGCCCACCGCGGAGGCCGCGATGATGTTGTGCCCGCAGGCGTGGCCGATCCCGGGCAACGCGTCGTACTCGGCGCAAACGCCGATCACCAGCGGTCCGTCTCCGTAGGTAGCGCGAAATGCGGTGTCCATACCGCCCTGCCCGGTGACGATCTCGAATCCACGCTCGGCAAGCAGGCGCTGGGTTTTCAGGGCACTGCGAACCTCGTGGAACGCCAGCTCGGGTTCGGAGTGGATGTCGTGCGACAACGCCACCAGATCCGTCGCTGCGGTGTCGACGACAGCGCAGGCGGCCTCGGCATGCGCGGCGGACGACGCTCCGGTGGTCAAGGGCATTAGATCAGTATCCCATCATGGCTAGGCTGCGTAGCTGTGACCGATGAGCGGCTTACGCGAAGAGGCGACAACATCGATGAGCCTCTGACTCCGGACAACGCAGCGGCTCTCGCGGCCGCGGAGATCGCGGCGCGCACCGGGGTCGCGGCCCACCGCGTCGCAGTGGTTCTCGGGTCGGGCTGGGCCCCGGCCGCCGCAGAACTCGGAAACCCCGTCTCCACGATTCCGATGGCCGAGCTACCGAGATTCAGTCCGCCGAGCGCGGCCGGACACGGCGGTTCGGTGCTGTCGGTGCCGATCGCCGGATCCGGCGCGGACCGGATGCTGGTACTGCTGGGCAGGATCCACGCCTATGAGGGACACGACCTGCGCCACATCGTCCACCCCGTGCGCACGGCGTGCGCCGCCGGTGCACGGACGGTCATCCTGACCAACGCCGCCGGGGGGCTGCGTGAGGGGTACACCGTGGGGCAACCGGTGCTCATCAGCGACCATCTCAACCTGACGGCCCGATCGCCACTGGTCGGCGCACAATTCGTCGACCTCGTCGATGCGTACTCGCCGCGACTACGGGCACTGGCCCGGGAGATCGACGCCGACCTCGCCGAGGGGGTGTACGCGGGCCTGCCCGGTCCGCATTACGAGACCCCCGCGGAGATCCGGATGTTGCGAGTCCTGGGCGCGGACCTCGTGGGGATGTCAACGGTGCACGAAACCATCGCGGCGCGCGCGGCCGGGGCCGAGGTGCTGGGGCTGTCCCTGGTGACCAACCTCGCGGCCGGAATGACCGGGGAATCCCTCAACCATGAGGAGGTGCTGGCCGCCGGACGGGCGTCGGCAACCCGCATGGGCCACCTTCTGAGCTCAGTGATTGGTCGGTTATGACTGTAGCGGCGCAGAAGATCCAGAATTGGATCGACCACGACCCGGATCCCGAGACCGCCGCGGAGTTGCGCGCTTGTTCCGAAGAGGAGCTCGCGCAGCGCTTCTCCGAACCGTTGGTATTCGGCACGGCCGGTCTGCGTGGCCCCGTGCGGGGCGGCCCCAACGGGATGAACCTGGCCGTGGTGCTGCGCACCACCTGCGCGGTGGCCAAGGTACTCAAAGACAGATGCCTGGGCGGCTCGACCGTGGTGGTGGGGCGCGACGCCCGGCACGGGTCCGAGAAGTTCGCGCAGGGTGCCGCCGAAGTTCTGGCGGCCGAGGGGTTCAAGGTCATCCTGTTGCCTCGGCCGCTGCCGACGCCGGTGCTGGCCTTCGCTGTGCGACATGTCGATGCTGCGGCCGGCATACAGATCACCGCATCCCACAACCCGCCCGTCGACAACGGCTACAAGGTGTACTGGTTGGGCGGCGCCCAGATCATCTCGCCCACCGATCGCGATATCGAATCAACAACAGCCGCAGTACCTTTCGCCGACCAGATTCCCAGAACCCCCGTCTCCCCCGCCGACGACTCGCTGGTCGACGCCTACATCCAACGTGCCGCAACCGTGCGCCGCGGCTCCGGAGGTCTGCGTGTGGCTCTCACCGCGCTGCACGGAGTCGGCGGAGCCACCGCGCTGGCAGCGCTCAACGCAGCGGGTGTGGCCGACATCCACGTGGTCGAGGATCAATTCCAACCCGATCCAGACTTCCCCACCGTCGCGTTTCCCAATCCGGAAGAGCCGGGAGCCTCCGACGCGGTGTTGACCCGGGCCGCCGAGGTCGATGCGGATCTGGCCATCGCGCTCGATCCGGATGCCGACCGGTGCGCCATCGGCGTCCCCACCACGACCGGCTGGCGCATGCTATCTGGCGATGAAACCGGTTGGCTGCTGGGCGATTACATCCTCTCTACCCAGCCACCTTCATCCACGCCGCCGGTGGTGGCCAGCACGGTGGTCTCCTCCCGCATGCTGGCGCGCATCGCGGCCTCACTCGGCGCCCGGTATGTGGAGACCCTCACCGGGTTCAAATGGCTGGTCCGGGCCGCAGATTTCGACCTCGTCTACGCATACGAGGAGGCCATCGGGCATTGCGTGGACCCAGCGGCCGTACGCGACAAGGACGGTATCTCCGCGGCGATACTCGCCTGCGACCTGGTGACGCACCTGCGCGAGCTCGGCACCAGCGTGGAGGAAAAACTCGAGAATCTGGCGATCCGGCACGGGATCCACGTGACCTCGCAAGTGTCTCGACGCATGGAATCAGTCGACGAGATCACGGCGATGATGACGCGCCTGCGCCAGAACCTGCCTGCCGCGCTGTCGGGATTCCCGGTCACCGCAGAGGATCTACTGCAGCGGCGCGGTCAACAGCGCACCGATGCGGTGATTCTGTCCGGCGAGATCGGCGGATCGTCCATCCGGCTGGTGATCCGCCCGTCGGGAACCGAGCCGAAGGTCAAGTGCTACATCGAGGTCCGCGAACCCGTGATCACCGACGCCACCGTCGCACGGATCTGGGCGGGCGTGGTGGTCTCCGAGTTGGATGCCTACGCCCACAACATTTAGCGAGCAGAGCTACCTGGGACCGAATTGACGATCGCCCGCGTCGCCCAGACCGGGCACGATGTAGGCGTCCTCGTTGAGGCCCTCGTCGATCGTGGCCGTGAACAGACGCACCGACGCCGTCTGGCCGTACCGTGCGGCACACTGCTGAACCGCCGCGACCCCCTGCGGCGCCGCGACCACACACACAATGGTGATGTCGGCAGCTCCCCGTGCACGCAACAGATCGAGCGTGTAAACCATCGACCCACCGGTGGCCAGCATCGGATCCAGGACGAACACCGGCTGCGTGGACAGGTCGGCCGGCAGCGACTCCAGGTAAGGAGTGGGTTGCCACGTCTCTTCGTCGCGAGCCATTCCCACGAATCCGACCCGCGCCTCGGGGATGAGTGCGTGCGCCTGATCCACCATGCCCAGCCCCGCCCGAAGAACGGGAACCAGCAACGGAGGGTTGGCCAAGCGGAAACCTGTCGTCTCGGCAACCGGGGTGCGCACCGCCGAGGATTCCACCGGAGCCGACCGGGTCGCCTCGTAGACGAGCATCAGCGTCAGATCCCGCAGCGCAGCGCGGAAAGCCGCGTTATCGGTGCCGGCATCGCGCAGGGTGGTCAACCGGGCCGCGGCAAGCGGGTGCTCGACTACGTCCACATGCATGAACAGACCCTAAGGCAGCAAGCACGAATCCCCACGTTCCCGGGTGTGACGGGCATCACCCCCTTCGTATCAAGGCGTCGTGCGCCGGTACCGTTCCTAGCAAAGCCGACCCAGCTATGCTGAACAGGTAATACGACGGGGTGGCCACGTTGCCAAAAAATCTTTCAAAAAGTTTGAGAAAGATGGAACCGAATCGCGACTACCCCCGTCGTATCCAATTACAAGGCAGAAACTGCCCGAAACCGGGCGAGTAGCCGACCACCGAAGAGATGGAGGGGACATGGCAGACGGATTAGCAGCCGACACAGACATTCTGCGTGGCGTTGGCGGGGCTCAGCTGGGGATGGGCGGAACGCTCGCCGCCGTGGGCACCGCGGTCAGCATTTTTCCGGTCGCCGCGCTGGCGCCGATCTTCGGTCCGATCGGCGCGCACTACCTCGGCGCATTCGCCGCGACCTCCGCCAAGCAGGGGATGGACGTCGGTCAGCTCGCCATGAGCGTCACCGAGTCCGGTGTCACCACCAATGTGGCGAGCAAGGGCTACGACGACGATGACGACAACATCGGCCAGAACATCAGCGCCACCGTCGAGGGAATCGAGGCGTAACCATGGTTGAGACAAGCCCAATCTCGCCCAGCCGTTTGTCCGAGGCTGTCAACACGAACTACCCGAGCTTCGAGAACAATCCGTTCTCCGCGGGGCTGATCGGGCCGGCCATGGACATGGCGGGCACCGTCGGTAACGGCCAGTTCAAAGAGGGCCAGGACCCCAGCAAGATGCTGGAGGGTGGCATGCAGGTGATGCAGCAGGTCATGCAGCAGGGCATGCAGGCCGGAAGCCAGCTGATCGGCACCTTCGCAGGTGCAGCTGCCCAGGCTCTAGGGCAGTTCGCCGGCATGGCCGGCCAGGCACTCAGCAGCATGGCCACCCGCAGCGGCGCCATGGGCGCCAACGTCGGACAGGCCTCCGAGTCCACCTCGCGGGCCAGCGCCCTGATCGGTGAAGCCCTCCAGGAGTTCCAGCACACGTCCGAAGCATTGACACCACTGCTCTGGGTTCCGGGTGTTGCCGCGGAGTTGGCGGAAGCCGCCAGCCGCTGCACAGCACGAGTCGCCGAGCACACCGCGCAGCTTGAAGGAGAGCTGGCCGGACAGGCCGGCGAACTCACCGGCATGGCGGGCGCCGACATGGGCAACCCGTCCGCCCCTGTGTCCGGGAGCGTCCAGCCCGCCATGTCGGCCATGCAGGGCGGCCTCCAGGCCGGCACTCAGGCGATGTCCGGCGTCGCGAGCGGCGTGACCCAGACCATGAGCTCCATGGGTCAGGGCCTCGGCCAGATCCCCCAGGCCCTGACCGGCCTGCTCGGCGGTGGCGGTAGCGGTTCTGCCAGTGCGCTGGCGGGTGGCTCGGGTATGAGCGGCATCGCCGCCGGTGCGCTGGCCAACCCGTTCGGTGCGGGCAGTGGCCACGCTTCCAGCACCGCGGGCGGCACCTCCTCCGGACTGGGCAGCTCCAACGCCAGTGCGGCCAAGATGCTGCTTGACCCACGCAGCATGGGCAAAGGCGCGCAGCTGTTCCTCCCGGACGGCAGCACCAGCCAGGCCCCGAACGCCGCCGCGGCGGAAGCAGTGCGCAAGGCGCTCAGCCAGGTTGGTGTGCCCTACGAGTGGGGTGGCACCAAGCCCGGTGTCGGTCTGGACTGCAGTGGCTTGACCCAGTGGGCATACGGCCAGTCCGGCGTCGACATCCCCCGCCTCGCGCAGGAGCAGGGCGTGGGCGTCAAGGTGGACCAAGGATCTGTCATGCCAGGTGACCTCGCGGTGTGGGATGGCCACGTCGCCATGGTGATCGGCAACGGCATGATGGTCGAGGCCGGTGATCCGGTGCAGATCTCCCCGATCCGCACCACCAACGCCGGGCAGGGATTCCATGGATTCTACCGACCCACTTCCTAGTTCGGGAGTGCCGCGGCCCGAGCCGCGTGCGAGCATCGATATGACCAATCGCGCTCGCACGCTGCGGGTCAAGGTTTCAGAATTCGGGCTGCCGCTTGAGGTTCACATCGAACCCGACATGCTCAGTCGCGGCGCCTCGGCACTGGCACAGGAGATCAAGAACCTGTGCGAACTCGGTGCTGCGCGCTGCGGCGCTGCACGGCGCGAGGAGCTTGCCGAGAGCGGCATCCCCGACTACCTCCTCGACAAGATCGGTCTGGCGACGCCCGCCCAAGTTGCCGACATCGAGCTGCGGCAGTCCGAAGAGCAGATGGAACGGAGATCCTGATGACCGAGCCTGACCTCACCTTCTTCCGGGCACTCGAACAGCAATACCAAGAGACCATGACACGAGCCCGCGCCGGGGGTCACATTCTGAACAGCGCCGTCGAGGAGCTGAAAGGCCTTCGCGGATGGGCCCGTTCGGCGCAGGGACATGTCGAGGCGGAAGCCAACGGCAATGGTGCGCTGACCAACCTGCGACTAGACGATTCGGTCACCAAGCTGTCGCCCAAGATCGTCGGGCAGATCGTGGTGGCCACCGCAGCCGCGGCCGCAGGGCAGGCATTCGATCACCGGGAACGCGTGCTGGCGCAACTGCTGGTGGATCTGAAGAATCCGCAGCCGTAACCGGTTCCGCCGCTACAAAACCGCGCGGTCTCGATGTGAATCGGTAAGAAAAACTGTGTTTTTGGCGTCGCGCCAGTCGTGGCGAAGTCGACCGTCTCGGTACGCGTACGGTGCCAAACCTGCTGGCTGCAATAACGAAACCACCTCATCGGACGGGGTCTCGATGATCATCACCGGCCGCGACGCGGTAATGGTGGCGAGGCCTCCGCGGATCACCGCGGCCTCCATACCCTGCACATCGATTTTGATCACCTGAGGATCCAGGCCGAAGTCGTCGAGCCGGCGAACCGGCACCGGGTGGCGTTCGATCGTCAACTTGGATTCGTCGAATCCCGCCATGGTCTCCGGGTTGAGCCAACCGCGCGCTTCCTTCTCGTCCAGCGAGGCCAGGCCGTCGTACACGAAGCGGCGGTATCGCGGAACAAAGAGGTCAAAGGTGCCATCCGCATCGGAGAGTCCACAGCCGTGCACGCGCACGGCATCACTTTCATATCTGCGCCTAAGCCGCTGGGCAAGAACGGCATTGGGCTCGAAGCTCACAATCAGCTCCGGCGATGCCGTGCGTTGCAGCGCGCAAATACTCTGCCCCCAATTGCCTCCGATATCGACCGCCTGCGATATAGGTCCCATCCGGCTCAGCAGGCGGAATTCGGGGTCGATGCGCCATCCGAACAGACGGGTGCCCATGTTGTATGCGCCGAATTTGAGAGGCCGCAGGAACGGCAGATAGGTTTGCGCCAATCTCAGCGCTCGCATGCCCACGTGGGGCACCCTAGTCGAACCTCGATGCCCCGCCACACCAACCGCCGGGCACACGGACCAGTGTCTTGAGGTGCGTCGCGAATCTTCCAGAGTCGCCGTCGCACCTACCGACCCCTCGTATGTGCATCGGTAGGTGCTCGCGGCGACCAAGATGATGCGCTTGTTTGCGGACGGGCAGCCGCGGGCATAGCGCATCCACACTGCGGGCACGGCCCGAAGGCACAGGGTCCGTACTTAGCCCGCCGATCGCGGGAGCAAGCCGAAAATATCGCGTCTGACCTGCTCTTCGCAACCTTTTCGGGATACTCGACACAATGCTCCACACCCTCGGCAAACCGACTACCGCGCACACGCCGCTGATAGCATCCGAATGTGGCACGCGAGTGGCTCCTCCTGGAAACCCTCGGCGACGAGCCAACAGTGATTGCTTCGGGCAATCAGCCGCGGAATATGGTTCCGCTCAGCGCATTCCTTCGCCGCAATCGGAACCTCGGCCTGATTCGCCGGGTTGTCGCCGCGGCAACAAAGGCAAACAAGGCAGCCAGCATAGGTCCACCTGATTCAGACTCGGTGATCGACGTACGTCCGGTCGCCATGCCCGACGGGCGAGTGCACGGGGTATGGCTGTGGGCGGGCGCCACGCCCCCACCCTCCGATCCTCCCGCCGAAGGCGGTGCGGTGGTCCTCAACGCCGACACCGGGGCCCTGCACATGAGCGACGGTGCCGCCCTGGCCATGGGGATGGGCGCCAACGAGCCGCACGCCGAAATCAGCATGCCCGAGCTGTACCGCTATCTCTCGCCCAATCCGGGCGAGACGGACGTCCTGGGGCTCATCGTCACCGCGACGGAAGGCATGACGTACAGCGCCACGTGGCCCGGCGTGGACAGCGACGGCACTCCCACGCTGTGCCACTTCGCAAGCCGACTGGTTCTCGAACCCAACGGGGACGGTCTCCCCGAGCGCCTGGGGCGCGCGATCAACCTCCGCGTGGGCAGACCAGCACCGCCGGTTCCGCTACTGGAGGAACAGGTCCTGGAGGCCGCCGCCGAACCGGGCGCCTATCGCGCGTTGGTCATGATCGCGTCGCGCAAGTTGATCAAATGGATCGATCCGCCTGCCCCGGAATGGCATTGGGAGTTCGATCCCCTGGGCCGCCCCAAGATTCACCCGGACGACCAAGCGAATCTGAACTTCATGATCGATAATTCCGTGTTCGGTGTCACCGAGGCCGTGATCAGGTTCCGCTGCCATGACGACAGCTGGGAACCGTTGCACTGCTCCACCCAAGTGGTCCGGCTCAACGAGAACGCGACCGTCGCACTCGTCACCCATCGGCGTCGCTAGCCACCCCATCCAGAGTGGGACCAGGCCCCGCGAGTTCGCCCAAAATTGCTAACATCCGCGGATGTCGCGCGATTGGATGCTGCTAGAGACCTTGGGCGGGGAACCCACGGTGATAGCCATCGGATTGCAGGCACGCAATATGGCGCCGCTCGAATCGGTGCTGCGCCGCAATCGGCACCGGCCCCTGATCGAGGCGGCGATCGCAGACTGCCGACGCACGGGTGAGGCCACAATGGCCTACACACCCGCACGTGACCGCGTGGTGCACGTGCATCCGATATCCATGGGGCGCGCGCATATCCACGGCGTCCACGTGTGGTTCGGGCCGGCGGACGTCGGGCCGCCGCAGCGGCCCGTCGCCGGGGCGTGCCTGGGCGATCTGGACACATCGATCACGACGCTCACCGCGGGGTACTTCGAGGTGATGGGTTTCGATCCGCACAACAGATCCGAGAAACAAGCCATCGCCGAAGGTCTTGCTCCGGTGTTGCCGAGTCCGAGCAATGCCGAATTGATGGCCAACGTGGTGAATCCCGAACTTGAGTCGACATTTTGTGGCACATGCCTGGCCGCCGACTATCAGGGCAACACCCTGCAAGTTCACTACGCCGGACGAGCGTCCAAGGAAACCGATGCGGCGGGAGCGGTGACCCGTATCAACAGAATCCTGTGCACCCGCGTGGAGAACAGTCCCCACCAACCTCGAGTCGGATTGGCGCAGCAGATCTTGGAGGCTGTCGCCACCCCCGGCGTACACCGGTTGCTGATGAACGTCGACACCTTCGCCGTCCTCAAATGGATCGACGCGCCGTTCCCCGATCTGGCGTGGCATTACGACCCCGATCAACCCAAGAGCATCCATCCCGAGGACGCGGCCGTGGCGAAGAACATGCGCCAGGAGCTGCGGGCGGGATCAACCGCCGGAACCCTGCGGCTGCGTGCCATCTCCGGCGGATGGCTGCGGCTGCACGCCACCGGCACAAAATTCGCCTTGCGCGACAACGCGTTTGCGGCCCTCGTCAGGCTCACCGCGGCCCCAGAAATGGACGCCGACTCGTAGGTCACCGGCACATGACCGGTCCGTGTTGCCACGCTCACGCCGATTCTGGCGGTGGGTCTTTCCCTCGGGCCGTGCCTTCTGGCTAGGCTTGCCGCATGGCTGCTGACATCGTTCCCATCGAACTCGGGCTCACAGAGGGTGACGTGGTCACCCTGTGGGCCCCTCGGTGGCGCGACGCCGGAGACGAGTGGGAGGCGTTACTCGGCAAGGACGACGATCTGTATGTGTTCGAGTCGGTCGCCGATCTGGTGGCCTTCGTGCGAACCGACAACGACAACGACCTGGTCGATCACCCTGCGTGGTCAACGCTCGGTGCACTGTCGGCCGACGAGCTCGAGCCCGACGACGACAATCGCTACGACTTGATCGGCGTACCCGAGCTGGTTGCCGACGAACCCACCGAGGACGCCGTCGACACCCTGCGCGCCACGCTGGCGATCGTCGCTTCCATCGGCGCGGTCTGCGAGCTGGCACCGATCAACAAGCTCATCAACGGCAACCCGGTGCTGGGAACGCTGTCGGCCGGAGCCGAAAGCTTCAAGGGTAAAGATGGATTGAAGCGGTGGAACCAGATCGGTGCCATCGTCGGCAAGTCCTGGGACTCTGTGGTCGACGCCATCGACGAGATCGCCGCGACACCGGATGTCGATGAAGAGCTCTCGGCGGCAGCCGACGCCGAGCTGCTTGCTGCCGCCGAGAACGCCGTCGACAATGAGGACGACATCGAGGACGAACTGGATCTCCTCGACGAGCAGTCCGACTCGGACAACGAATCCGCCGAGGACGACGCGGACGAGTCCGACGATGAAGACGAAGACGAGGATGAGGACGCAGCGGACGACGATCTGGTTCTCGGCGGTGACGAAGATTTCTGGTTGGAGGTCGGTATCGACCCGATCCAGATGATCACCAACTCGGGCACGTTCTACACGCTGCGCTGCTACCTCAACGACGAGCCGATCTTCTTGGGGCGCAACGGAAGAATCAGCGTGTTCGGCTCCGAGCGGGCACTGGCCCGATACCTTGCCGACGAGCACGATCACGACCTCGCCGACCTGAGCACCTATGACGACATCCGTACCGCCGCCACCGATGGCTCGCTGCGGATCGACATCACCGACGACAACGTCTACGTGTTCACCGGACTCGCCGACGACCTGGAAGACGGCATCGACGAGGTGGACCGGGACCAGCTGGAACTGGCGGTGGAGCTGCTCACCGACGTTGCCGAATACTCCGAGGACGACAGCGTCGACGCGGAGTTGGACAGCGATACCCCGCTGGGCAAGTTGGTCGGACATCTCCTCGAACCGGACACGCACGACGAGCCGAAGGGCCCATTCGCGGATGCCGCCGAACGCTGGCGGAATCTGGAGCGCGCGATGGAGGCACGGCTGCGGCGCGAGTAGTGCCGCCGGCCGTCGCGCCTACACACAGCTAGCCGATCAGCGCCGCGTAACCTGGCTTGATCACGTCGTCGATGATCTCCAAGCGCTCGTTGAACGGGATGAAGGCCGATTTCATGGCGTTGATGGTGAATCGCTGAAGATCGCTCCAGCCGTAACCGAACGCCTCGACGAGGCGCAGCATCTCCTGGCTCATCGAGGTGTCGCTCATCAGCCGGTTGTCGGTGTTGACCGTCACCCGGAACCGCAGCCGCGCCAGCAGGTCAAAGGGATGGTCGGCGATGCTCTCGACCGCGCCCGTCTGCACATTCGAACTCGGGCACAGCTCCAGCGGCACGCGCTTGTCGCGCAGTAGGGAGGACAGTCGCCCAAGATGCGCCGAGCCGTCGGGGTCGACGTCGATATCGTCGACAATGCGCACCCCGTGGCCCAGCCGGTCGGCACCGCAAAAGGCGATCGCCTCGTGGATAGAGGGCAATCCGAATCCCTCACCTGCATGGATGGTGAACCGGGCGTTGGCATTCCGCATGCACTCGAAGGCGTCCAGGTGGCGACTCGGCGGATAGCCGGCCTCGGCTCCGGCGATGTCGAACCCGACGGCGCCACGGTCGCGGAACTTCACGGCGAGTTCGGCGATCTCCCGTGACCGTGCGGCATGCCGCATCGCGGTGACCAGGGTGCGTACCTTGATGCGCTTGCCCGCAGCGCTGGCCTGCTGCTCCCCGTCGGCGAATCCGGCCAGCACGGCGTCCATGACGTCGTCGAGGGTCAGTCCCGCGTCGATGTGCAGCTCGGGCGCGAAACGCACCTCGGCGTACACCACACCATCGGCGGCAAGATCCTCGACACATTCGGCCGCGACACGGCGCAGCGCGGAGGCCGTCTGCATGACACCCACGGTGTGCGCGAAGGTCTCCAGGTACTGCTCTAGGGAGCCACTGTCGGCGGCGGTGCGGAACCACGCTGCCAGGGCCGCCTCGTCTTCGGCCGGCAGGTTCTCGTACCCGGATTCGCGGGCGAGTTCGAGGACGGTGCCGGGTCGCAGACCTCCGTCCAAATGGTCATGCAGAAGCGCCTTGGGAGCCTGGGTGATTGACACCAAATCAAGTTCGGCCGTCACACAGGAAGTCTATCGATGATCAGTGGCGTGGCGGTGGGTGCCGCACCGACAGCCCATCCGCCGTCCAGGGCGTCGAGCGCGGCGGGCATACGTTCGGGCGTGTCGGTGTACAGCGTGAACAGCGGTTCGCCTGCGACAACCGGCTCGCCCGGCCGCCGGTGAATACGCACCCCGGCACCGTGTTGCACGGCCTCCCCGGGACGGCTACGCCCGGCGCCGAGGCGCCACGCGGCGACCCCGACCGGCATCGCGTCGATGCGGTGCATGACGCCGCTGATCGGCGCGAGCACGGTCTCCTGACACTGCCCGAGACGCAGCGGCACCGAAAGGTCGCCGCCCTGCGCACGGATCATCGCGCGGAACACGTCCATCGCGGAGCCGTCGTTGAGCGTCGCAGCCGGGTCCTTGCCGTCGATGCCGGCCGCGGCAAGCATGTCGCGGGCCAGAACTACGGTGAGTCCGACAACGTCATCGGGCCCGCCACCCGCCAACACATCGAGCGATTCCTGCACCTCGACCGCGTTCCCCACGGTGGCGCCCAGCGGCGTATCCATCGCGGTGAGCAAGGCGCTGGTGGTAACGCCGTGCGCGGTACCCAGATCGACCATCGCCGAGGCCAATTCGCGTGCCTGCTGTTCGGACTTCATGAAGGCACCCGCGCCCACCTTGACGTCCAGAACCAGTGCGGCCGTCCCCTCGGCCAGCTTCTTACTCATGATCGAGCCGGCGATGAGCGGTATCGATTCGACGGTGCCAGTGATGTCCCGCAGCGCATACAACTTTCGATCAGCGGGTGCCAACGACGCTCCCGCGGCACAGATCACCGCCCCCACCTCGGAAAGCTGCTGACGTATCTCGTCATTGCTCAGGTCGACACGGATACCCGCGATGGACTCGAGCTTGTCCAGAGTGCCGCCAGTGTGCCCGAGACCGCGCCCGGACAGCTGGGGGACCGCCGCCCCGCAGGCGGCCACGACGGCGACCAACGGCAGGCTGATCTTGTCCCCCACTCCGCCCGTGGAGTGTTTGTCGACGGTGGGGCGGGTCATACCGCTCAAGTCCAGCCGTTCGCCGGAGGCCAGGATTGCCGCGGTCCACGCCGACGTCTCGCCGGTGTTCATGCCCCGCAGGTAGATGGCCATCAGCAGGGCTGCCACCTGCTCCTCCCCGACGTCGCCGCGGGTGTACTCCCCGATCAGCCAATCGATGACGCCCGGGCTCAGCTCTCCGCCGTCACGCTTGGTGGCAATGATCGAGGGCATGTCGAACAAGTACGAGTTTGCCATCAGATCCTTCCCCGGTCCAAGTCATCGGGGCCGAAGGCCTCTGGCAGCAGCTCCGTAAGCCGTCGCGGGGTCTCGTGGTGATCGATGAGCAGGTCAGGCCCGCCGTGTTCGAGAAGTAGCTGGCGACACCGACCGCACGGCATCAGCGGCTCACCGCGGGAATCGACACAGGCCAGTGCCACCAACCGCCCACCCCCGGAGGAGACCAGGGCACAGACCACAGAACACTCCGCACAGAGACCTAGGCCATATGAGACATTCTCCACATTGCAGCCGATGATCACCCGACCGTCGTCGACAAGCGCGGCGGCGCCCACCGGATACTTCGAATACGGCGCATAGGCGTGCTTGGTGGCCGCATATGCCTTGTCCCGCAAGTTATTCCATGCAATTCTCATGATTCGCAGACCTCCCTGTCGACCCTATGAGAGTCGCATCGGCTCGCCATTTGCTCGTGCAAGGTTTACCTAACTTACTTTGGAGTACGGTGCATTTCGGCGCGTTTTCACCCTCACGCGATTTCGGCGCCACCTCCGAATGGGTTTAGAGTTCGCATGACGGTTCGCCGACCACCGTTGGGCCAGCGGTTGCGCGTCATGGACGCCCCCATTCACCGCGCCGTGTGGCCCCAGTCCACCATTGGTGTTGGAGGCCAGCTTGACAAGCGTGACAGGCGAAAATAATCGCCTCAAGCGATCGCTATACCGCGGTGATCCAGGAATGTGGTCATGGGTCCTGCATCGCATTACCGGTGCCACGATCTTCTTCTTCCTTTTTGTCCACGTCTTGGATACCGCTCTCGTCCGGGTGAGCCCGGAGGCCTATAACTCGGTGATCGAGACCTATAAGACTCCGATCGTCGGGCTGATGGAACTCGGCCTGGTAGCCGCGGTTCTGTACCACGCGCTCAACGGCGTCCGGGTCATCCTCGTCGATTTCTGGTCCAAGGGCCCGCGCTATCAGCGACTTATGCTGTGGATCATCGCCGGCGTCTGGTTCGTGGTGATGGTTCCCGCAGTGACCCGGATTCTCATGCACATGGCGGAGCGTTTCCTATGAGCGACCCTAAGACTTCCTCTAAGACATCGACACAGACCGGCCCCAACGCGAGCGCCCGCGCCAGCGGCCGCCCCGCCCCTGTGCTGGAACGCAACTACGACCGACCTGCTGCACTGGACAATCCACGTGCACCCCGGCGCGGATCGGGTATGCCCAACTTCGAGAAGTACGCATGGATCTTCATGCGGTTGTCGGGCATTGTCCTGATCTTCCTGGCCCTGGGCCACCTCTTCATCATGCTGATGTGGGACAACGGCGTGTACCGCCTCGACTTCAACTTCGTGGCACAGCGCTGGGCAAGCCCGTTTTGGCAGACCTGGGACCTGCTGATGCTGTGGCTGGCGCAACTGCACGGCGGTAACGGCATGCGTACGATCATCGCCGACTACAGCCGTAAAGACTCGACTCGGTTCTGGCTCAATTGCCTACTGGCACTGTCGATCATCTTCACGGTCGTGCTCGGCACCTACGTCCTGCTGACCTTCAACCCGAACATCGGTTAGGGGCGATTTCCACAATGATTCAGGAACACCGGTACGACGTTGTCATCATCGGCGCGGGCGGAGCGGGCATGCGCGCCGCCGTGGAGTCCGGGCCCCGGGTTCGCACCGCAGTGCTGACCAAGCTGTACCCGACGCGCAGCCATACCGGCGCCGCCCAGGGCGGCATGTGCGCCGCGCTGGCCAATGTCGAGGAAGACAACTGGGAGTGGCACACCTTCGACACCGTCAAGGGCGGCGACTACCTCGCCGACCAGGACGCGGTGGAGATCATGTGCAAGGAGGCCATCGACGCCGTCCTCGATCTCGAGAAGATGGGTATGCCGTTCAACCGGACACCCCAGGGCCGAATCGACCAGCGCCGCTTCGGTGGTCATACCCGCGACCACGGCAAGGCCCCGGTGCGCCGGGCCTGCTATGCCGCGGACCGTACCGGGCACATGATCCTGCAGACGCTGTACCAAAACTGCGTCAAGCATGATGTCGAGTTCTTCAACGAGTTCTATGCCCTGGACATCGCACTCACCGAGACGCCGAACGGCCCGGTGGCCACCGGTGTCGTCGCCTACGAGCTGGCGACCGGTGATATCCACGTGTTCCACGCCAAGGCAATCGTTTTCGCCACCGGCGGCTCGGGACGCATGTACAAGACCACCTCCAACGCACATACCCTGACCGGCGACGGCCTGGGCATCGTGTTCCGCAAGGGACTTCCCTTGGAGGACATGGAATTCCACCAGTTCCACCCGACAGGTCTGGCCGGACTCGGGATTCTGATCTCCGAAGCCGTGCGTGGCGAGGGCGGCCGTCTACTCAACGCCGATGGCGAGCGGTTCATGGAGCGCTACGCCCCCACCATCGTCGACCTGGCACCTCGCGACATCGTCGCGAGGTCAATGGTTCTCGAGGTGCTAGAAGGCCGCGGGGCCGGGCCGAACAAGGACTACGTCTACATCGACGTGCGCCACCTCGGTGCCGACGTGCTGGAAGCCAAGCTCCCCGACATCACCGAATTCGCGCGCACCTACCTGGGTGTGGACCCGGTCACCGAGCTGGTTCCGGTGTACCCAACCTGCCACTACGTGATGGGCGGCATTCCGACCAACATCAAGGGACAGGTGCTGCGCGACAACGACAACGTTGTCCCCGGCCTCTACGCCGCCGGCGAGTGCGCCTGCGTCTCGGTGCATGGCGCGAACCGCCTGGGCACCAACTCGCTGCTGGACATCAACGTGTTCGGTCGACGGGCCGGTATCGCCGCCGCGGAGTACGCCGAGGCCCACGACTTCATCGACCTGCCGGAGACCCCGGCGACGATGGTCACCGAGTGGGTGGCGGACATCCTCTCCGAGCACGGCGACGAGCGGGTGGCCGACATCCGTACCGAGCTGCAGCAGTCAATGGACAACAACGCTGCGGTGTTCCGCACCGAGGACACCCTCAAGCAGGCCCTCACCGACATCCACGCGCTCAAGGAGCGGTACAGCCGAATCACGGTGCACGACAAGGGCAAGCGCTACAACAGCGACCTGCTCGAGGCCATCGAGCTGGGCTTCCTGCTCGAACTCGCCGAGGTGACCGTGGTGGGTGCGCTCAACCGTAAGGAATCGCGTGGCGGGCATGCGCGCGAGGACTATCCGAACCGTGACGACACCAACTACATGCGACACACCATGGCGTACAAGCAGGGCGCAGAGCTGCTGTCCGACATCCGGCTGGACTACAAGCCCGTTGTCCAGACCCGGTACGAGCCGATGGAACGGAAGTACTGAGATGACTGCGGTTATCGAGAAAGCCGAAGCGGTCGACCCTCCGCTGCCTCCGATCCCCGAGGGCGCGGTCATGGTGGACCTGAAGATCCAGCGGTTCAACCCCGAGGACCCCGACGCCGCGGGCTGGCAAACCTTCCGGGTGCCCTGCCTGTCGACGGACCGGCTGCTGAATCTGCTGCTGTACGTGAAGGGCTACCTGGACGGCACGTTGACCTTCCGCAGGTCCTGCGCACACGGCGTGTGCGGTTCGGACGCCATGCGGATCAACGGCGTGAACCGGCTGGCCTGCAAGGTTTTGATGCGCGATCTGCTGCCGAAGAACCCCAAGAAGACGCTCACCATCACCATCGAGCCCATCCGCGGCCTCCCCGTGGAGAAGGACCTCGTGGTCAACATGGAGCCTTTCTTCGACGCGTACCGCGCCGTAAAGCCGTTCATGATCACCAGCGGCAACCAGCCGACGCGTGAGTACATCCAAAGCCAGACCGACCGCGCACGCTTTGACGACACCACCAAGTGCATCCTGTGTGCGTGCTGCACCACCAGTTGCCCGGTGTTCTGGAGCGACGGAAGCTACTTCGGTCCCGCGGCGATCGTCAATGCGCACCGGTTCATCTTCGACAGCCGCGACGAGGCTGCCGCCGAGCGTTTGGACATCCTCAACGACGTCGACGGGGTGTGGCGCTGCCGCACCACGTTCAACTGCACGGACGCCTGCCCTCGGGGTATCGAGGTCACCAAGGCCATCCAAGAGGTCAAGCGCGCCCTGATGTTCGCGCGCTAGAACCCTTCGTCTACACCGCCGGGTGTGAGCACCAATGCTCGCGCCCGGCGGTTTTTCTAAGCCCGGGCGCGCTCTGTCACACATCTGAGTGCTGCCTCGTCATACGGATATGACCACACCACGTATCGAGCCCGTCCCTCCGCAACAAGCCTCACTGCTCACCCGGGTCGTGTACCGGATGACCAAGCGTCGTTTCGGTCAAGTGCCCGAGCCCTTTACCGTCATCGCCCACCATCGCAAGCTGATGGTCGCCGCAGCCCTGCACGAGCAGATGCTGGGCAGCGCATCCACCGTCCTGCCGGCCAGCGTGCGGGAACTCGCGGTGTTCTGGACCGCCCGCACGGTCGGCTGCTCATGGTGCGTCGACTTCGGCTCCATGCTGCAGCGTCTGGACGGCTTGGACGTCGAGCGCCTCAAGGCCATCGACGACTATGCGACCTCGCTGCTGTACACCGATGACGAGCGCGCCGCCATCGCCTACGCCGACGCGATGACCGGAAATCCGCACGACATCACCGGCGAGCAAGTCGAAGACCTTCGGCAACGATTCGGTGACGCCGGGGTGATCGAGCTCTCTTATCAGGTCGGCGTCGAGAACATGCGCGCCCGCACCTATGCGGCGCTCGGCATCACCGAGCAGGGCTTCAATTCCGGTGACGCCTGCCGGGTTCCGTGGGCCACCGAGGACGCCTAGGCGCTGAGCAGTGGCGTGCCGGCGAACTTGTCGGGATTGCTCACATCCCAGACCGCCAGCACCTGCCCGTCGCGCACGGTGAACGCGCTCACCCGGGGCAGCACCGGTCTGAAATTCGGATCGGTGTCTGTCTCGGTCAGGTACATGCCGAACTGCCCGTTCACCAACGCCGGATTGATCGCCTGCGTCATCTGTGGGCCGTAACGCGCCATCAGCCCCAGCAGGAAACGCGCCACCTTGTCGGGGCCGTGGATGACCCTTACCGCTGTCGGCGCCTTGCCGTCGGAATCTCCGGTCATCGTCACCTCCGGATGCAGCAACCGCACAACGGCTTCCACACTTTTGGACATGAGGGCCTCCAGCAGCTTGCCCACCACCTCGTTATGTTCGCCATCGGCCACAGGTTCCGGAGTAGCGGTCACCGCCCGGCGCGCACGCGAAGCGAGTTGGCGAGCGGCCACGTCGTTGATGCCCAGAATCTCGGCAATCTGTTTGAACGGCACCGAGAATCCGTCGTGCAGGACGAAGGCGACGCGCTGATCCGGTGCCAATCGGTCCAGCACCACCATGGCGGCGAAGCGGGCGTCCTCGCTGGCCACCAGCGCAGCCAAGCGTCCTGCACGATGTCCTCGGCGTCGGCGACGCTACCGGTGAGCCGGTAGGCCACCGCTTGCAGACGCGGGCGCAACGCCTCGAACTCATCGGCGCGCTCCCTGACCTGGCCTGCCGCCATCACTTCAGCCTATGCCTGCCCCCTAGGGTGAGCCCATGGCCAAGCCGTCGATCGCTCCCGTCCGCTGGCAGCCTCCCGGTGTACGGGCGCTATCCCTGTATCCGCAGCCACTGCCACCGCTGAGCATCGTGACGCTGCCCGGTCACGCCCCCGAGGACGTGGTGGCCGACGCCGCCGGAAACATCTGGGCCGGTGTGGCGGACGGAAAGATCCTGCGCATCACGCCCGATGGATCTGAGGTGACGCATGTCGCCACCACCGAGCACCCACCCCTGGGCCTGCACATCGCACGCGACGGCCGGGTGCTGATCTGCAGCCGGGACAAGCTGCTGGCCTTGGACCCTGCCTCGGCGGATATCGAGCCGCTGGTCACCAAGGTCGATGGGCCGCCGCTCATCTTCTGCTCGAATGTCACCGAATCTTCCAATGGCATAATCTATTTCAGCGAATCGACGGCGCGCTTCCCATTCGAGCTGTTCATGGCCGCGATCTTAGAAGGGCGCTCTACCGGACGGGTGTTCCGGCGCGATCCGGACGGCACCGTGACGACCATTGCCACGGGACTAGCGTTCACCAACGGGGTCACCCTCACCGCCGACGAGTCCGCCCTGATCATCGCCGAGACAGTCGGCCGCAAGGTGAGCAGGTACGCGCTCACCGGCCCTGATGCCGGTGCCTTGACGCCGATCCTGGAAGAGATTCCGGGTATGCCCGACAACATCAGCACCGGCGCCGACGGCCGCATCTGGGTCACCCTGGCCAGCCCACGCAACGCGCTCGCCGAATGGCTGCTCCCCCGCACTCCGGCGATCCGGAAGGTTCTGTGGCAGCTGCCCGATGCCCTGCTCCCGAGTACCGACACCGATCCGTGGGTCATCGCGGTGAACCCGGATACCGGCGACGTGGTGGCCAACATCCGCGGCAAATCCCGGGATCTGCGCACTGTCACCGGCGTCGTCGAGTCGGGTGGCCGTCTCTGGTTCGGATGCATCGGATCGTCGGCCGTTGGGCACATCAGCCTGGCCGATATCGCCTCCTCGGGGCATTGAACCCGCAAGTCACACCCGACACAGCCGTAACATCCCCCAGTTCAGGGCTGCATTCACTTACTGTGACGAAGCGATGACCACCCGGACTTCAGTGCCACAGTGCCGCCAGGCCATGCGATCAGGCGCGACTCGTCTCGCCGCTGCCACCGCCGCCGGGCTGATCGTCGCCGCCCTCCCGCTGAGCACACCACTGGCCAACGCCGAGCCCGGATTCACGCCGCCGGATACCAGCGGCTGCCCATACAAGGTCGTCACCCCGCCGGCGGTCGACACCTCCGAGGTCCCCAAGGCTGGCGGCGACCCACCGGCACCCCTCCCGGTGCCCGCCAAGCCCATCGGCGGCGAGATGCTGGGCAGCTGCGATGTAATCACCCCCCACGGCGCCGGACCGGTACCGGGCGATATTTCCGCGGAATCCTGGTTGATCGCCGACCTGAACACCGGAAAGGTGGTGGCCGCCAAGGACCCCCACGCCCGGCATCGGCCCGCCAGCGTCATCAAGGTGCTGGTCGCGATGGAATCCATCAACAATCTGAACCTCAACCAGGCAGTGGTGGGTACCCAGGACGACGCGAACAGCGAGGGCACCAGGGTCGGCGTCGACGTCGGCGGCACCTACACGGTCCGGCAGCTGCTCACCGGCCTGCTGATGAACTCGGGCAACGACGCCGCGCACGCGCTGGCGGTTCAGCTCGGCGGTATGGACGAGACCGTCGCCAAGCTCAACGACATGGCGCAGAAACTGGGTGCGCGGGACACCCGCGTGGCCACCCCCTCCGGTCTCGATGGTCCCGGCATGAGCACCTCCGCCTATGACCTTGGCCTGTTCTACAAATACGCGTTCGCCGACCCCACCTTCGCCGACCTGGTGTCGGCTCCCAGAGCCACCTTCCCCGGCCACCCCGCCAAACCCGGTGAGCCCGACGATCATCCGCCGTACGAGATGACGAACGACAACAAGCTGCTCTACAACTACCCCGGTGCGCTCGGCGGTAAGACCGGATACACCGACGACGCGCAGCAAACCTTTGTCGGTGCCGCCGAACGCGGCGGCCGTCGGCTGGTGGTCACCATGCTGCGCGGTACACGTCTACCGATCGCGCCATGGGAACAGGCCGCCCACTTGCTGGACTACGGATTCTCCACCCCCCGCGACGCCTCGATCGGCAAGCTCGTCGACCCCGACCCTTCGCTGTTGACCAAGCCGCGCGCCGACAACGCGGGCACTCCGCAAGCCGCAGGACTCACCGCCGACGCGGTGAACAGCGTCCCGGTCCGGGTGGGTGTCACGATCATCGGCGCGATGATCGTGTTCGGCCTCATCCTCGCGGCACGGTCACTCAATCGCCGCCAGGCCTAGTCGCCGCCACGCCCCAGCCACGAAATACCGATCGCACCAAGGGCTCCCGCCCCAAATGCGGCGAGAACACCCAGTTTCGACGGACGCTGGACGGTCTGGACGCGCGTGGTGATGACCACCGGCTCGGGCGGCAGCACGTACACGAACGGCCTGTTCTCGTCGGACGTGGCGGCCCAGGCGGTGGCGTACAGCAGCAGCCGGGCGGTGATGTAGGCGAACACCATGATGCCGAGCACCGGACCGAACGTGGAGCCCGCCGGGCCATGCATGATCACGCTCAGATAGATCGAAGCGACCTGTTTGAACAGCTCGAACCCGATCGCCGCGATGAGCCCGGCGCGCACCGCACTCGAGAAGGGCAGCCGCTCTCTGGGCAGTCGCGCGATCATCCAGGTGAACAGTGCCCATGACAACACGGTCGCAATCGCTATCGTCACGACCTTGAGCAGAACCGCCGGCACCGCGATGTCATGCAGGCCGATCCATCCCAGTATTCGCAGGATGGTTTTCTCGTTACCGATGGCGGTCACCGCGATGGTGAGGGCCAGCGCTACGAAGGTGGAGCCCAATGCCAGCAGGTCCGACAGCTTGCCCTGCACGAAACCTTCCGACTCGTTCGGCGGCTGCTCCCACATGGCAGAGAGCGCCGCCCGCACATTCGCCATCCAGCCCAGCCCGGCCCACGCCGCGGTCGCCAGACCGGCGATGCCCAGGCTGGTACGCGAAGCAATGGCCGTGTCCATCAAATTGATTAGCTGGTTACCCACCTCGCCCGAGATGGCGCCACTGATCCGGCCGCGTAGCTCCGCAATCGTGTCCGGCCGCCTGGACAACACAAAACCCATGACCGCGAAAGCGACCATCGTGAGCGGAAAGAGCGCAAATACCGTGAAATAGGTGATTCCGGCGGCGAAGAAGTTGCCGTTTACCTTCTGGTAGCGCTCCTGCATCCGCATGATGTGGTCGAACCAGGGAAATCGTGCACGATAGCGGTCAAGAATTGCCGGCTTGTCGTCTTCGGCCACTCTTCACCACCTCAGTTGTTCGCTACCTCACGGGCCGGACAAACCCTATCCGGTCATAGACCTCGGTGAGAGTCTTCTCCGCCAGCTCCGTGGCGCGCGCCGCACCGGAAGCAAGGATGTCATCGAGGGCCGCGGTATCGGTAAGCAGCTCATTCGTCCGATCGCGCACCGGCGTGACGAACTCGACCAGGGCCTCGGCCGTGTCTTTTTTCAGATCTCCGTAACCGCGCCCGGCGTACCCGTCGACAAGCGTGTCGATGTCGGTGCCGATGAGTGCGGACTGGATGCTCAGCAGGTTCGACACACCCGGCTTGGCGTCGCGATCGAACCGGATCTCCCGATCGCTGTCCGTCTGCGCCGACTTGATCTTCTTGGCCGAGGCCGCCGGATCGTCGAGCAAGTTGATCAACCCGGTGGGAGTCGAGGCCGACTTGCTCATCTTGACCGTGGGGTCCTGCAGGTCGTAGATGCGTGCCGCGTTCTTCGGCACGAATGTCTCCGGCAGCACGAACGTCTGGCCGTATCGACCGTTGAATCGCTGCGCCACATCACGAGTCAGTTCCAGATGCTGACGCTGATCGTCGCCCACCGGGACCACGTTGGTTTGGTACAGCAGGATGTCGGCGGCCATCAGCACCGGGTAGGTGAACAGGCCGACGGTAGTGGCGTCGGCCCCCTGCTTGGCGGACTTGTCCTTGAACTGCGTCATGCGCGACGCCTCGCCGTAGCCGGTCAAACAACCCAACACCCAGGCCAATTCGGTATGTGCCGGCACGTGACTTTGTACGAAGACGGCGCTCTCGGCTGGGTCCACGCCCAGCGCGACGTACTGCGCGACCACGGCGCGGGTACGGCGACGCAGCTCTTCTGGATCCTGCGCGACGGTGATGGCGTGCAGATCGACGACGCAGAAGAGGGCCTCGTACTCGCGCTGCAACCGCACCCACTGCTGCACAGCGCCCAACACGTTTCCGAGATGAAGCGAATCGGCAGTGGGTTGGATCCCGGAGAACAGCCGTCCCCGGGGCGCAGTGTCGGCAGTCATAGTGCGTCCATCCTGGCATGAACGGTCAACGCCATATACCGCAGCAGGCCGCTCAATCGGCTAGTGCAGCCGGTACTCGACAGTCACCGGCGCGTGGTCGGACCAGCGCAGCGCATAGGCATCGGCCCGCTCCACCCGCGCCGCGTGTGCGCGCCGCCCGAGATCGCCGGTGGCCAGGTGATAGTCGATGCGCCAGCCCGCGTCGTTGTCGAAGGCATTACCGCGCCACGACCACCAGCTGTACGGCCCGTCGACGTCCGGATGCAGCAGCCGGAAACTGTCGACCCATCCGGCTTCCAGCAGCGAGGCGACCCAGGCCCGCTCCTCGGGCAAGAACCCTGCCTTCTTCTGATTCGCCTTCCACGCCTTGATGTCTCGCTCGGTGTGTCCGATGTTCCAATCACCGCAGATCACCGTGTCGCGCCCACCCGCAGCGAGCGCGGCCATCCGGGTGCCCACGGCCGCCATGAAACGTTCCTTCTCCGCCTGCCGCTCGGTACCCGCCTCACCGGTGGGCAGATAGATGCTCCCCACCGTCAGGTCACCGATCTCGGCCTCCAGGTATCGGCCGGACTCGTCGAACTCACCGCCGTCGGCGTCCAACGCCGACCTATTCGATGCTGTCGGGACCCGGCTGAGGATCCCCACGCCGTTGCGCCCCTTCACACTCGACGAGGCGCTCACCACATGCCACCCCGCGGTAAGTGCCGGGGCCAGCGCCTCCAGCAGCTGCTCCTCCTCCGCACGGACCTCCTGCAGACACACGATGTCGGCGCTCGTCTGCTCCAGCCAGGGCAGCAGTCCGCGGTTCTCTGCGGAGCGTTCCTTGACGGCGGCACGAATGCCGTTGACGTTGATGGTGGTGACGGTGATCTTCTTCGCGCTCATCGATCGCCGACGATAGCCGAGCGGTGTGACAGAGCCGCTAAGGAGAAGAACACCGACACTGCTAAGTTGACGCAAAAGTCGGTAATGTCAACGCCGCTGTTGACGCAATGAGGAGGACCCATGTTGGAAGCCGTCTTGTCGAAGTCGTCGAGCAGGCGTGCGCCCATCGAGATGGGTGAGGGTGAGCCCGTTCTGCTCCTCCATCCGTTCATGCTGTCGCAGTCGGTCTGGGAGACCGTCGCCGAGCAGCTCGCCGATGCCGGATACGAGGTGTTCGCGCCGACGTACCCCGGCCACAACGGCGGTGGCCCAATGCCCAAGTTGCCGCCGTTCTCACAGCGCTCGGTCGACGTGTACCTCGATCAGCTCGAGCAGATCATGGACCAAAAGGGCTGGGAGACAGCACACCTGGTAGGCAACTCGCTCGGGGGCTGGATCGCCCTGGGCCTGGCGCAGCGTGGCCGCGCCCGCAGCGTCACGGCCATCGCCCCGGCCGGCGGCTGGACCAAGTACTCGCTGCTGAAGGCCGAGATCGTGGTGAAGTTCGCGGCCGTGCTTCCCTGGTTGGCGTTCTCGCGGCTCCTGGGCCGTCGCGCGGCGGGCCTGCCGTTCGTCAAGTTCGCCACCGCCCGCACCCTGTGCGGCGAGACCGAGGCACTGAGCCTGCCGGACTTCCACAGCATCTTCGAGGACATCACGCACTGCCCGGCCTACTTTGCATCGCTGACGTCGATCCTGCCAGCGCCCGGCCTGGAGAACCTGAACACCATCTCGGTGCCCGCACAGTTGGTGTTGTGTGAGAAGGACGAGATCGTGCCGCCGGGCCGGTTCGGCAAGCTCATCGGCCAGGGCCTGCCGGCCGATGCACGACGGATCACCTTGGCGGGCATGGGACATGTGCCCATGCTGGAGGCGCCGGGTCAGGTCACCGAGGTGATTACCGACCTGATCGATCCGCTGGTCACGGCCAAGCGCAGCGCAGCCTCCGACGCCGTCTAGACCCCTCGACAACGCCGACACGCCGCGTTCTGCGCGTCCCTCTCGGGAAACACGTCAGAACGCGGCGAGTCGATTGAGGTGAAATCGAGGCGCTAGACCTCTACGGACGCCAGCACGGAGTTGAAGGTCGCGCTCGGACGCATCACCGCGCTGGTCTTCTCCGGATCCGGCTGGTAGTACCCGCCGATGTCGACCGGGCCACCCTGCACCGCGTTGAGCTCGGCGACGATCGTGTCCTCGTTCTCGACCAGCTGCTTGGCCATCGGCGCGAACAGCTCGGCCAATTCGGTGTCCTCGGTCTGCGCGGCAAGTTCGGCCGCCCAGTACAGCGCGAGGTAGAACTGGCTGCCGCGGTTGTCGAGCTCACCGGTCTTGCGCGACGGGCTCTTGTCGTTCTCCAGCAGCTTGCCGGTCGCCGCGTCCAGCGTGGTGGCCAGGATCTTGGCGCGGGCGTTCCCGGTCTTGATGCCCAGATCCTCCAGGCTGACGGCCAGGGCCAGGAACTCACCCAGCGAATCCCATCGCAGGTGGTTCTCCTCGACCAGCTGGCTCACGTGCTTGGGTGCCGAACCACCAGCACCCGTCTCATACAGCCCGCCGCCGGCCATTAGCGGCACGATGGACAGCATCTTGGCGCTGGTGCCCAGCTCCAGGATCGGGAACAGGTCCGTCAAGTAGTCGCGCAGGATGTTGCCGGTCGCCGCGATGGTGTCCTTGCCACGAATCAGCCGCTCCAGTGTGTACCGCATGGCCCACACCTGCGGAACGATCTGGATCTTGAGGCCCTCGGTGTCGTGGTCCTCCAGGTAGGTCTTCACCTTGTTGCGCAGCTCGACCTCATGCGGACGCTCGGTGTCCAGCCAGAACACCACATTCATGCCGGACTCACGTCCGCGCGTGACGGCGAGCTTGACCCAGTCCTGGATGGCCGCGTCCCTGACGATCGGCATGCGCCAGATATCGCCTGCCTCGACGTTCTGGCTCAGCAGCACCTCGCCGGTCTCGACGTCGACGATGTCGGCGACGCCTGCCTCGGCGATCTCGAACGTCTTGTCGTGGCTGCCGTACTCCTCAGCCTTCTGCGCCATGAGACCGACGTTGGGAACGGTGCCCATCGTGGTCGGGTCGAACTGGCCGTGAGTCTTCACGAAGTTGATCATCTCCTGGTAGATCCGGGAGAAGGTCGACTCGGGGTTGACGGCCTTGGTGTCCTTGAGCTTGCCGTCGGCGCCGTACATCTTGCCTCCGGCGCGGATCATCGCGGGCATCGAGGCGTCAACGATCACGTCGCTGGGCGAGTGGAAGTTCGAGATGCCCTTGGCCGAATCCACCATCGCCAGCTCGGGCCGGTGCTCGTGGCACGCGTGCAGGTCGCGGATGATCTCCTCGTGCTGCGAGGCGGGAAGTGCCTCGATCTTGCTGTAGAGATCGGACATGCCATTGTTGACGTTGACGCCCAGCTCGTCGAACAGCTTCTGATGCTTTTCGAAGGCGTCCTTGTAGAAGATCTTGACCGCGTGCCCAAAGACGATGGGATGGCTGACGCGCATCATGGTGGCCTTGACGTGCAGGGACAGCATCACGCCAGTCTTGTAGGCATCCTCGATCTGCTCCTCGTAAAAGTCGCAGAGCGCCTTCTTGCTCATGAACATGCTGTCGATGATGTCGCCCTTGCCCAGCGTAACCTCGGGCTTGAGCACTACGGCCTCGCTGGCCTCGCGGCCAGCGGGCGTCAGCACCATCTTGACCTTGCGGTCGCGATCCAGGGTCAGCGACTTCTCACCGTGGTAGAAGTCGCCCTCCTTCATTGTCGCGACGTGGGTACGCGACGCCTGCGACCACTCGCCCATGCTGTGCGGGTGCTTGCGCGCGTACTCCTTGACCGCGCGCGGTGCACGGCGGTCCGAGTTACCTTCGCGTAGAACGGGGTTCACGGCGCTGCCAAGACACTTGGTGTAACGCGTCTTGATGGCCTCTTCTTCCTCGTTCTTCGGATCGCCGGGGTACTCGGGCAGCTTGTAACCCTTGCCCTGCAGTTCCTTGATGGCGGCGAGCAGCTGAGGCACCGAGGCGCTGATGTTGGGCAGCTTGATGATGTTCGTGTCCGGCAGTTGGGTCAGCCGGCCCAGCTCCGCCAGATTGTCCGGGACCTGCCGGTCTTCGGGGAGGTAGTCGGCGAACTCGGAGAGGATTCGGGCGGCAACAGAGATATCGCTGGTTTGGACGTCGATGCCGGCCGGTCCGGCGAAGGCACGGATGATCGGCAAGAAAGAGTACGTCGCGAGCAGCGGCGCCTCGTCTGTCAGCGTGTAGATGATGGTCGGCTGCTGCGCACTCATGGTCACTCCCGGCATCGTTGATCGGACTTGTTGGTCGGTCAAAATCTCAGGTACCCCGTGGGTCACACGGATGCCCTATTCAGTATCACGTCGCCTCCGAGCCTAGGCGGGCGGACGGCGTGTGATCGCGCTCCCCTATGCGCTTGGACTACCTGGTGGCAACCATTCGGTGAATTGCGATACGCTGCTAAGCGGTCATGAGTACCAGCGTCAAGCCCCGGCTCGCTGGTCGGCAACCCTCCAACCGCGGTGGGGTGCCCCGGGTGATTGACCAGGTTGAGTAGCCGACCGAATCGTTGACAGGTGTCGACGGAGCAATCGGCCACACGGCAAGCGCGGGTCCGATGGCGGGCCCCGAGAAGACAGGTTGGCCCGATGAAGTACTCGTCACCCGGGGGTAAGTCCCTGCGTTCCTGTTGTCGGCACTGTCACTGTCGCTGTTGTCCCCAGCCCTGACTGCCCTACGACTATCCCCCAGGAGAGCCCATGACCGATATCGACCCCACACAGTGGACGTTCGAGACCAAGCAGATCCACGCGGGCCAATCCGCCGATGCGTCGACCAATGCCCGCGCCCTGCCGATCTACCAGACCACCTCCTACGTCTTCAACGACACCGCGCATGCCGCGGCGCTCTTCGGACTGTCCGAAGAAGGCAACATCTACACCCGCATCGGTAACCCCACTCAGGAGGTTGTCGAGCAGCGCATCGCCGCCCTGGAGGGTGGTGTGGCCGCGCTGCTGCTGGCCTCCGGGCAAGCGGCGGCGACGCTGGCCATCGTGAACATCGCGGAGGCCGGCGACAACATCGTGTCGAGCCCGCGCCTGTACGGCGGCACGTACAACCTGCTGCGCTACACACTGCCGCGCCTGGGTATTTCGACGACCTTCGTCGACGATCCCGATGATCTCGAGTCCTGGCGCCGAGCCATCACGCCGCAGACCAAGGCGATCTTCGCCGAGTCGATCTCCAACCCCCAGAACGACATTCTCGACATCGCGGGCATCTCGGAGATCGCACACGCGGCAGGCATCCCGCTCATCGTCGACAACACCGTCGCCACTCCCTATTTGATCCAGCCGCTGGCTCACGGTGCCGACATCGTGGTGCACTCGGCCACCAAATACCTTGGCGGGCATGGCAATGCAATCGGCGGCGTGATCATCGACGGCGGCACCTTCGACTGGACACAGGGTCGGCATCCGGGCTTCACCACACCCGACCCGAGCTACCACGGGGTGGTCTTCGCCGACCTGGGCGCACCGGCCTATGCGCTCAAGGCCCGCGTTCAGCTGTTGCGCGATCTCGGTCCCGCCATCTCACCATTCAACGCGTTCCTCATCGCGCAGGGTTTGGAGACGCTGAGCCTGCGCGTGCAACGCCACGTAGAGAACGCACAGCGCGTGGCCGAATACCTTGTCGCCCAGCCGGAGGTCACCCGCGTCAACTACGCCGGTCTGCCCACCTCGCCCTGGTATGAGCGCGCGAAGGCACTGGCGCCCAAGGGCGCCGGGGCCGTCCTGGCCTTCGAACTGAAAGGAGGAGCCGAGGCGGCGAAGACCTTCATCGATGCACTGACCCTGCACAGCCATGTCGCCAACATCGGCGACGTGCGCTCGCTCGTTATCCACCCCGCGACCACGACGCACGCACAGCTCGCCCCCGCCGAGCAGGTGGCCTCAGGCGTCACCCCCGGGCTGGTCCGGCTGGCCGTCGGCATCGAGGGCATCGACGACATGCTGGCCGATCTCGACGCCGGATTCGCCGCCGTACGTCACCTCAAACAGCCCGCGGCGGTGGCATCATCGTGACCATCGAACAGCAGCTTCCGGCTCCGAACGTCGCCCTCCCCCGGGGCGACGAGATCGCCTATGTACCAATAGGTTCGATCACGCTGGAAAGCGGTGCTGTCATCGACGACGCGATAGTCGCGGTACAGAGCTGGGGGGAGCTCTCGCCGCGTCGCGACAATGTCGTGTTCGTCTGCCACGCACTAACCGCCGACTCCCACGTGGTCGGCGACGCGGGCCCCGACCACATCACCGGCGGCTGGTGGGAAGGAATCATCGGGCCGGGGGCGGCGATCGACACCGACCACTGGTGCGCCGTCGCCACCAACGTCCTGGGCGGCTGCCGGGGCACAACCGGCCCCACTTCCCCTGCCGGCGACGGAAAGCCTTGGGGTTCACGATTCCCCGAGGTCTCGGTGCGCGACCAGGTGAACGCCGACGTCGCCGCGCTCGCGCAGCTGGGCATCACCGACGTCGCCGCCGTACTGGGCGGATCGATGGGCGGCGCCCGCGCTCTGGAATGGGCTGTGATGCACCCGGATTCAGTGAACGCGGCACTGGTACTGGCGGTTGGTGCGCGCGCCACCGGCGACCAGATCGGCACCCAGAGCACGCAGATCGCCGCCATTCAGGCCGATCCCGACTGGCAGGGTGGCGACTACCACGGCAGCGGCCGCAGCCCCGAAAAGGGGCTGAACCTCGCCCGGCGCGTCGCGCACCTGACCTACCGCGGCGAGGTCGAGCTGGACACCCGGTTCGGCAACGACCCCCAGGTCGGCCCGGAAGGGCCCGAGGATCCGTGGGCGGATGGCCGATATGCGGTGCAGAGCTACCTGGAACATCAGGGCAGCAAGTTCATTCGGCGCTTCGATGCCGGCAGCTACGTCATCTTGACCGAGTCGCTCAACCGGCACGACGTCGGCCGCGGCCGCGGCGGCATCGAAAAGGCGCTGCGCGGCTGCCCGGTCCCAGTCGTCGTCGGTGGCATCACCTCCGACCGGCTGTACCCGCTGCGACTACAAGAGGAATTAGCAGACCTGCTTCCCGGTTGTACCGGCTTGCGGGTGGTCGAATCCGTGCACGGCCATGACGCATTCCTCATCGAGTTCGATGCGGTGAGCGAGTTGGTGCGGGAAACGCTCACACTGGCCAAGGCAACACAGGCTTCGTAAACACCGAACCTAAAGGAGCGCGAATGCCGGAGGCACAAGCAGAGCCGTCGCTTTCGTTTGGTTCACAAGCCGCGGCCTACGAGCGGGGTCGCCCCTCCTATCCGCCGGAGGCAATCGACTGGCTGCTGCCGTCCAGGGCACACGATGTCCTGGATCTGGGTGCCGGCACTGGAAAGCTGACCACCCGCCTGGTGGAGCGCGGGCTCAACGTCATAGCGGTGGATCCGCTCGCGGAAATGCTTGAAGTGCTGAGCACATCGCTCCCCGACACCCCGGCGCTGCTGGGGACCGCCGAGGAGATACCGCTGCCCGACAACAGCGTCGATGCCATCCTGGTGGCGCAGGCCTGGCATTGGGTGGATCCCGAACGCGCCATTCCTGAGGTGGCCCGGGTGCTGCGGCCCGGCGGACGGCTGGGGCTGGTGTGGAACGTCCGCGACGAACGTATGGGCTGGGTATCGGACCTGGGGCGCATCATCGGCCATGAGAACGCGTCGGATTCGGCCGACGTCGGCGCGCTCCTCGCACCGTTCACGGGGCAAGAACGCCACCAGGTCGAGTGGACAAATTACCTTACCCCGCAAGCACTTCTGGATATGGTGGCCTCACGCAGCTACTGCATCACCGCCCCCGAAGCCGCCCGAAAGAAGACGCTGCAGCAGGTCCGCGACCTGCTGGCCACCCACCCGGCACTGGCGCAGTCGACGGGCCTGGCGCTGCCGTACGTCACCGTGAGTATTCGTGCGACGCTCAACCAATAGACATAGCCCCAGATCAGGTGCCTCAATGCACAGAGACGAACACGCCCGGTGCCGCTACGGTGTACCCGTGCATACGGATCGCCGCCTCCTGGCCGCCCTCTTTGTCACCACCGCACTCCTGGCCCCAGCACTTACCGGCTGCGGATCCAGCGGGCCATCGTCGGACACCAAGAGCAAGTCCGAGTCCACCGCCACCGGGGCCCCGGCCGAGCGGCATACCCGGCAGTTCATCCCCGAGCTGGGCATCTACATCACCCTCCCGCATGACTGGGTGGCCTTCGCCGACGGGGTGCACAACAACAAGGGACTGGTGACCTACCAGGTGCGGCCCAAGTGGGAGTCGTCCGAATTCGCCCAGTACGTGCGCATCCGCAAGTTGACACCGTCCGACGACGCCCCCGAAGTGAAGGGCTGGTTGGCCGGGTCCAACGCCGACGCGGTGGGCGAGTTCGTCAGGACTCGTCAATCGAAAATCATTGCGAACAAACCAGACTCATGGGACGGACCCAACCTACCTGGGGCCTCGGCAACCCTGGAACTGGAGAAGCCGGCAGCCGCCGAAGGCAAGCCTGCGGCGGCTGCCACACCGAAGATCTATGTGGCGTTCGTCGGACAGGGCGATCAGCGCTGGCAGATCGCCACGAGCAACACCGGCAGCCCCAGCGGTGAACCGTGGGAGCAGTTCTTCGGCGAACAGGCCGACGCTATCGCGCGTTCGGCGCAGCTGCTCAAATAGGGCCTACCCGGTGCCCAGCGGATCGATCGTCAACGCCAGGTAGACCATCGTCGCGGCGACGGCACTGAGGGCACCGACATCAAAGCTCTTGCTGCGCACCGCCAATAGCCCCGCGGTCTCATCGGTGAGCACCAGCCGCAGCGCGGCCGCGACACCGACGGCGATTCCCACGACCAGTGCGCCGCGTCGCCAGCGATCGGCGATCACCAGTCCCAGCGCCACCAGGAACACGGCCGACACCATCAGGATCGGCCACTGCACGCGGGCGAAGCGGCGGATGGCATCGAGCGCGGCCGCAAGAAGGCCGCGCGACTCCGGCCGCAGGGCTGTCACGAACGTTCCGCTCGCTCGATCACGTTGGTGAGCAAGAAGGCTCGTGTCAGCGGGCCGACCCCACCGGGGTTCGGCGACACATACCCTGCGACATCCCAGACGTCCTCGGCCACGTCACCGGTCAGCCTGTCGTCGACGCGGCTGACGCCCACGTCGATGACTGCCGCGCCCGGCTTTACCATGCCCGAGGTCACCATATGGGGCACGCCGGCAGCGGCGACGATGATGTCGGCCTGCCGGGTCAGGGCCGCCAGATCACGGGTTCCGGTGTGGCACAGGGTGACTGTCGCGTTCTCCGAACGCCGGGTCAGTAGCAGTCCGAGGGGACGCCCTACCGTGACGCCGCGCCCGATCACCACGACGTGCGCCCCGTCGAGCGTGACGTCGTAGCGGCGCAGCAGATACACGATCCCGCGGGGCGTGCAGGGAAGCGGAGCCTGCTTGCCGAGCACCAGCCGGCCCAGGTTCGTCGGGTGCAGCCCGTCGGCGTCCTTATCGGGATCGATGCGCTCCAGCGCCTCGATCTCGTCGAGATGCTTGGGCAACGGCAGCTGCACGATGTATCCGGTGCAGTCCGGGTTGGCGTTCAGCTCGTCGATGGTGGCGCACAGGGTGGCCTGATCGATGTCGGCGGGCAGATCGCGGCGGATCGAGTCGATGCCGACCTTGGCGCAGTCGGCGTGCTTGCCACGGACGTAGGCGTGCGAGCCCGGGTCATCCCCCACCAGGATGGTGCCCAGGCCCGGTGTCTTGCCCGCCGCCGTCAGCGCAGCGGCACGAGTGGCCAGCTCCACAAAGATCTCGTCGCGGGTGGCCTTACCGTCAAGTCGAGTCGCCGTCACACGGCTAGTATTCCAGCCCTCACCAAGTGTCCCAGTGCAGGACGTCGGCGAGCGGCTGACGCTTGGCGAGCCGGAAGTCGGTGCCGACGGTGTAGGCGATGGGGAACAACCCACCCTGAGTCACCTTCTCGAAGGGGATGCCAAGGATGTCGGCGGTGCGCCGCTCGCCGTCGTCCATGAGGTGCAACGTGGTCCAGGCCGACCCCAAGCCACGGTTGCGGGCCGCGAGCATGAAGCTCCACACCGCGGGCAGCAGCGATCCCCACGACGACGCCCCACCGACCACCGGCAGGTTGTCCAGGCGACCTTCGATGCACGGGATGAGGAACAGCGGCGAGCGCTCGAAGTTCTCGGCGAGGTAACCGGCCGAATCCACGACCTCCTCCTTGCGCTCCGCCCGGGTGTCACCCTCGCCGTAAGTGGCGCCGGCGCCCTTGGCGTACTTGTTCCAGCCCTCGCGATAGATGTCGGCGATGGCCTTCTTCTTCTCGGCGTCCTCCACGATCACCCAGTGCCAGCCCTGATGGTTAGAGCCCGTCGGCGCCTGCATGGCGATGTTCAGGCATTCCTCGACAACCGCACGCTCGACGGGCTTATCGAAGTCGAGGCGTTTGCGCACCGAACGGGTGGTGGTCAGAACTTCGTCGGCCGACAGATTCAGGGAGGTCATGAAACGAACGTACATCCACCCCGTTGACCGAAAAGTAGGAGTCCGCATCCAGAATTCGCGGCCCGAGGTCGCGGAGTAATCTCCCGCGCATGGGCAGTGAAGCCGCTGGAGTTCCCGATGTGCTGACGCCTGCGCGGCTCGGCCCTATCACGCTGCGCAACCGGACGATCAAGGCGGCGACCTTTGAGGCCGCCTCCCCCGACGCCTTCGTCACCGACGATCTCATCGAGTATCACCGCAGGCCTGCCCTAGGTGGGGTCGGCATGACAACCGTCGCCTACTGCGCGGTGGCTCCCGAGGGACGCACCGAGTACGGCCAGGTCTGGATGCGTGAAGAGGCCATTCCTGGGCTGCGGCGCCTCACCGATGCCATCCACGACACCGGCGCCGCGGTGTCGGCGCAGATCGGCCACGCCGGCCCGGTGGCCAACGCCCGATCCAACGGATCACCTGCGCTCTCCCCGATCCGGTTCTTCAACCCGCTGGGCATGAAGTTCGCACGCCGGGCCAGCGCCTCCGATATCGAGGGCGTCATCACGGCACATGCGAACGCGGCCCGACTGGCCATCGAAGCCGGATTCGACGCCGTCGAAATCCATTTGGGCCATGGATATTTCGTGAGCTCGTTCTTGAGCCCGCTGTTCAACCGGCGGGGGGACGAATACGGCGGCTCTTTGGCCAACCGCGCCAGGGTGGCACGCGCGGTGGTTCAGGCAGTGCGCAAGGTTGCCGGTAATCGGCTCGCCGTGACCGCGAAGCTGACCATGACCGACGGCATTCGCGGTGGCATCCCCATCGAAGAATCGCTACAGACGGCCACCTGGCTACAGGAGGACGGCGGGCTCGACGCCCTGGAGCTGACCGCGGGCAGCTCCCTGGTCAATCCCATGTATTTGTTCCGTGGCGATGTGCCGATCCGCGAGCTCGCTAAGAGCTTTCCCAAGCCGATGGGGTGGGGCGTGCGCTTGACAGGCAAGAAGTTCTTCCGGTCGTACCCCTACCGCGACGCGTTCTTGCTCGACGATGCCCGCCGCTTCCGTGCCGAACTGGACATGCCGCTGATTTTGCTGGGCGGTATCACCGGCGGCGAGTCTATGGATCTGGCGATGGCCGAGGGCTTCGAGTTCGTGGCCATGGGCCGCGCGCTACTGGCAGATCCCGACCTGGTGAATCGCGTGGCGGCAGATCGGGAGACTCATTCACGGTGCACACACTGCAATCAATGCATGGCAACAATATTCAGCAGAACTCACTGCGTGCTGACCTAGCATCGTTGTCATCACGACCCCGCCCGAACGCTCGAGACCGGGAACCGCCAAGCCCGTCGTCAGCTGGCTGCTGTGGGCATTGGTGAGCGCGACGGCATACGTCGTCGCATTCGCCTCGATCTTTCCGCTCGCATTCAGCGGCGCGGTCCCCGAGCAGGTCGGCGCTATGCGTGTCCGTCCTCATCAGGACGCTGTTTCTGCTGCATAACCTGTGAACTTCTGCCCCGGCACCTGTGAACCTCCGGCGCGGGAGGGCCGACCGCCCGCCGCGACCCGATACAGTCGGTGGCGATGACTGGTCGGGAAGCACCCACTCTCACCGTGGTATTCGATGGTGACGAACGAAAGTTCGCACCTGGGCACGACATCCACATCGGCCGCGATATCCACGCCGATGCACGCATCACGCACCCGTTGGTGTCGCGTATTCACCTGATAATCAGGTTTGTCGACGGCACATGGATCGCCGAGGACCAGCGCAGCCTCAACGGCATCTTCGTCAACGGCCGCCAGGTCGGTTGGGTCGAGGTCCGCGATGACACCGTGATCAACCTGGGTGATCCGGGCGGTCCGCGGCTGACGTTCGCGCTCGGCGGCCTGGGTGGCCAGACACAGCTCGGGATCGCTCCGCCAACCATGCGCGGTTACCTTTCCGGGCCGCAGCAGGTGCAACAGACCGGTGCGCAACAGCCGTGCCACAGCGCGCAGCAGCACTACCCCACCGGCGGCTACCAGTCCGCTCCGCAGACATACAGCCAGCAGCATCCGTACGGAGCTCCGCCCTCGAGTCCGCCGACCTATGGGACGCCCAGTACCTCGGGACCCACCCGGCCGCGTCAGCAGTACCCGTCGGGGCCCACTCCGATGCCTGCGTCCTACTCCAACGAGCCGGTGGAACCCTTCGGTACCCGCGCGATGCGCGCGCTCGGCATCGGTGGCGCACCAAAGCCGGCCCCCGGCGCGATCACCGTCGGCCGCGCCCCCGACAACACCATCGTCGTCAATGATGTGCTGGCCTCCCGTCACCATGCATTGTTGCTCCCGACCGCCGGTGGCCTGGAGATCCAGGACCTACACACCATCAACGGCACCTTCGTCAACGGTGTCCAGGTCGAGCAGTCATTGCTCCACGAGGGCGACACCATCACCATCGGTAACGTCGACCTCGTCGTCCAGGACGGCACGCTCGTCAAACCGACGACGGCCACCCGGGTCGGCGGCCTTGAGGTGCAGGGGATCGACTTCACCGTCGAGGGCGGCAAGAAACTGCTCGACGACATCAGCTTCTCGGCCGGTCCCGGCTCGCTGACCGCCGTGATCGGCCCTTCGGGTGCCGGCAAGTCAACGCTGGCCCGGCTGATCGTCGGCAACACCCAGCCCTCAGCCGGCAAGGTGTCGTTCGAAGGGCACGGCGTGCACGCCGAGTACGCCGTGATGCGAAACCGTATCGGCATGGTGCCCCAGGACGATGTGGTGCACCCACAGCTGACCGTCAGCCAGGCCTTGCATTACGCCGCTGAGCTGCGACTGCCGCCGGATACCACCAAGGAAGACCGCGAGCAGGTGGTGTCCCGGGTTCTTGAGGAACTCGAGATGACCAAGCACGCCGAGACCCGGGTCGACAAGCTCTCCGGCGGACAGCGCAAGCGTGCCTCGGTCGCGATGGAGCTGCTGACCGGTCCGTCATTGCTGATCCTCGACGAGCCCACCTCCGGTTTGGATCCCGCGCTGGACCGTCAGGTGATGAGCCTGATGCGCCAACTCGCCGATGCGGGCCGCGTGGTTGTGGTGGTGACGCACTCGCTGACCTATCTGAGCTACTGCGACCAGGTGCTGCTGTTGGCCCCCGGCGGCAAGACGGCCTACTGCGGCCCGCCCCGCAGCATCGGTCAGGAGATGGGTACCACCGACTGGGCCGATATCTTCGCCAACGCCGCAGCCGATCCGGACGGAGTGCACCAGGCATATCTGTCACGGCATCCCGCCGCGAACAAACCCGTCACCGCGGCGACCCCACCCGGTGATCTGGGCAAGCCGCCCAAGACCAGCCTGCTGCGGCAGGTCTCCACGGTGGCGCGCCGCCAGGGCCGACTGATCCTGGCCGACCGCGGGTATTTCATCTTCTTGGCGCTACTGCCGTTTGTCCTTGCCGGACTGGTGTTGTCGGTACCCGGCAGCGCCGGTTTCAACGTGGCATTGCCCGACAACCCGAACGAACCGGGGCTGCTGCTGGCGCTGACCAACCTGGGCGCGAGCTTCCTGGGTCTGGCGCTGACCATCCGCGACCTGATCGGTGAACGGGTGATCTTCCGCCGAGAACAGGCGGTAGGCCTGTCGGCCACGGCGTATCTACTGGCCAAGATCATCACCTACTGCGGGGCCGCCATCGTGCAGTCGGCCATCATGACCGCCGTCATCGTGATCATCCGCGGCGGCCCTACCCAGGGTGCGGTGCTGCTGGGCAGCGCCAACTTCGAGCTGTGGGTGGCCGTCGCGGCGACCGCTTGTGCGGCCACCGTGCTGGGTTTGGTGCTGTCCTCGCTGGCCACCTCGGCCGAGCAGGTGATGCCGATGCTGGTGATCGCCACCATGACGCAGATCGTGTTCAGCGGTGGCCTCATCCCGGTGACGGGACGGGCCGGACTGGAACAACTTTCGTTCCTGTTCCCGTCTCGCTGGGGCTTCGCCGCTACGGCCGCCACCTGCGACCTGCGCAAGCTGGTGCCAGTGGGCCCGCAAGACGAGCTGTGGAACCACGATGCCGGAACCTGGCTGTTCGATATGGGTATCCTGGCGCTGCTCTCGCTGGTGATGGCCGGGTTCGTGCGCTGGCGCATCCGCCTCAAGGGCTGATTTCCCGGACTTGGCCTAGCCTCCGTGCACATCCAACCCATGGGCGGCGGCACATGCGATGGCCTGCGGCAGATCGACTTTCGCGGCGATCAGGGCGGCGGTGGTCCATAGCGTCGGGTCTACCCGGGCACCGCGCAGATCGGCGCCGTCGAGTTTGAGGTTCTGGGTGCGGGCACCGGCGAAGTCGGCACCATGCAGGTTGGCCTTGCGCATGTCGGTACCCACCAGGTTGGCCTCGCGGAAACGGCAATTCGACAGGTCCATCTCGCGTAGATCGAGCCCGCCGAGCGACGACAGCGTGAAATCAGTTTCGGTGAACTTCGCCGGACGCACCCGGCAATCGGTGAGGGTCGAACCCAACAGGCTGCACTGCCGGAACTCCGAATGCCACAGCGAGGTACGCCGGAAGGTGCAGTTGCGGAAGGCCGAGCCGACATGCAGCGACTCGGTGAGATTGGCTCCGCTGAAGTCACACTCGGTGAACACCACACGCTCGGTGTGCAGTTCGCGGAGGTCCTCGTCGTAGAAGGTCTCGGCGCTCACCTCGCGGTCAGTCCAGTGCTCGGCCATGACTACCATCATGCCGGTCGGGTGTGACGGGTGGCCGGGCGCGTGCGGATCGCTCAGACGAAGCTGCTGGCGCGCTGGTGCAGCCCGAACCGCACGCCTTGATCGTCCTTGCAGAAGGCGAAGCGTCCGAAGCCAGGTTCCTCCGGCCCGGGATCCTCCGCCTCACCTCCGAGTTCACGAACGGTCAGGACGGCTGCGTCGATGTCGGGGATGCCGAAAAATATGTCGATACGGCGGTCTTCGTCGTCACTGTGCAGGCCGCCGTTGAGACCACCCGTTTCGAGCCAGGCCTGCCCACCCTCGCCCATCGCGTGTGGTGCCCAACCCAGGAGCCCCTGGTAGAACTTCTGTGCGCGTACCACATCGGGCACCCCGATCTCGAAGAAAGTCGGTTCGCCGGTCATCGTGAATTCCTCTCTGCCGAATGTGTATGACGGCAGCGACGTTAGGCCCGCGATGCGCCCTCGTCTTGTACAAATGTTTCGCGAATACCCGGATCGTGTATGCCGGGCAGGTCCGCGTACCGCAGTGCGGCCAACTCCGTCGGCGAGCACCCCGCGAACATCCTGAAATCTCGGTTGAAGTGCGCCTGATCGAAATAGCCGCACGCCAATGCGATCGAAGCGAACGATCGATGACCCGGCGCGGCCAGCAGCATCATGGCACGACCAAAACGAAGCACACGTGCGGCCGCCTTGGGAGCCAGACCGACTTGGCCGCAGAAGCGCTTCGCCAATCGAGCACGACTCCAACCGGTCTCAGCCACGATCTCGCCGACGGACGCCGTTCCGTCGGTTCGACTCAACAGGCTCCACGCCCAGGCCACCTCCGGGTCGGGCTCTGGGCCATTGGCCGCCGCACGCGCCAACATCGAATCCAACAGATCGAATCGGTGGGACCAATCATGCTCCGCGGCAAGGCGTTCAGGTAGGTACTGACCCTCGTCGCCGAGCAAGTCTTCGAGACTGACCGCACGATTGCTGATGTCGCTCATCGGCAGGCCGGTTATCCGGTACATCCCCAGCGGCGTCAACCGTACTTCAAGGCAGTGTTGCATTCCCGAATGCAAAGTAGCGGTGGGTCCCTGACACGCACCGGCACCAAACGACTGCCATATCCGCGGAGACTGCGTGTCCGCGGCATCGGTGACCAGCAGCGGATCGCCGAACTCGACGATGAGCACCGGGTCGACACCGGCAACCTCGCGGCGGTCAACGGGTGTGTCGGAGCACTCGCGGAACTCGGTGTATTCGCGCACAATCCCGGCCAGCGAGGCGTCGGCCGATCGGGTCACCGACTCCCACCCGGCATCACCGGCAGTCCCGCACTCGTATGTCACCGGGTTGCCCATGGCTCCATCGTGCCCCACACGCAGGGGCAGGGAAACCCCGGGTGTGCTCGGCCTTTCACACCTGGACGTCGAAACCGAGGTCGAGGTCGCAAGCGGCCTGACCTCCGCGGATTCCCCAGTTCTCTGTCGCGCTCTCCCGTAGCATGATCGTGACGTGGTTGGGCGGTATCCCCAGGGAGGCAAGCCGTTTCACAATCCCGGCGTAGAGGTTTCGTTTCGCCTGCACCGATCTGCCCGCGAAGCAGTCGATGGCGACGAAGGTGTACAGCTCCGGCTTTTCCAGGTCCGGGGCGTGCGAGAGCCGATGAGGTTTGTGCGCGACCAACCGGACATGTTTGTCCCGAGCCGGGATCTTGAAGGCGCACACGAGCGCATCGTGGACCGCATCGATGAGTGCCACCTCTTCGGCCTCGGTGTAGACCCGGCGAACCTCGATAACTGAACTGGGCATGCCGTGGATCATCACATGTTGACGTCACACAACCCAGTGGATTACACACCCCGTCGCATCGCGCACTGCTCGCCTTGTCGCAAGATAGTGGGGTGTTTCGCGTGATGTTCCATGAGCCACGGATCGCCCCCAACACCGGGAACGCGATCCGGATGGTGGCGGGCACCGGGTGCGAGCTGCATCTAGTGCACCCACTGTTCGACCTGTCGGAGGCCAAGGTCCGGCGCGCCGGCCTGGACTATCACGACATGGCGTCGGTGACGGTCCACGAGAGTCTTTCCGCTGCTTGGAAATCACTGAAACCACAGCGCGTGTATGCCTTCACCGCGCACGCCGACATCAGCTACACCGATATCGCCTATCAGCCAGGCGATGTGCTGCTGTTCGGTCCCGAGCCCACCGGCCTGGACGCCGAGGTCCTAGCCGATCCGCACGTCACCGAGAAGGTACGCATCCCGCTGCTGCCCGGGTGCAGATCACTGAACCTGTCCAATGCCGCAGCCATCGCGGCGTACGAAGCCTGGCGTCAGCACAGCTTCGCGGGGCAGGCTGTTTCCACGCCGCCGAGATGACACCCATGCTGGTCGATACCCGCGATTCACCAGCGCCCATGTCATCTCGGCAAGGGGTCAACGGAAGTCCCGCGAGGTGGACCGGATCCGAAGATCCAATGGCCGCAGCTGATCGGCCACCACGGAAATCGCTCCGCTGGCGTTCTGCACCTGGCCGCGGATGATCAACGCCTGCGCGCTCACCGCCAGCTTGCGATGGCGCGCCCACAGACCCACCGAGCACACCACGTTCACCATGCCCGTCTCATCCTCAAGGTTGATGAACGTGACCCCGGCCGCCGTGGCCGGCCGTTGACGGTGGGTGACCGCCCCCGCCACCAACACCCGCGACCCGTCCGGCACGTCGAAGAGCCCTTTGGCCGGAACAACACCCAACTCATCGAGCCGTTCCCGAAGGAACTGAGTGGGATACGCATCGGGGGTGACCCCGGTGGCCCACACGTCAGCGGCAGCCTGTGTCACCTCGCCCATCGCCGGAAGTTTCGGGATTCGTGAGGACACTCCGACACCAGGCAGGCGATCGGACCGTTGCGCGGCGGCAGCGCCCGCCACCCACAGCGCCTCACGCCGGGACATGCCGAAGCAGCCCAGTGCGCCTCCGGTGGCCAGAGCCTCGACCTGTGCCGTGGTCAGCTGGATGCGGCCGGTCAAATCGAGCAGAGAGGCGAACGGGCCATGCGTTTTTCGTTCCGCGACAATCACCTTCGCCAAATCGTCTCCGACATGACGGACAGCGCCCAGACCGATTCGCACCTCCAGCCCCGCGTTCTCCAGCGTCGCATACGGCAGGCTGGCGTTCACATCGGGGCCGTGCACGGTGACACCGTGCCGACGCGCGTCGGCCACCAGGGATTGCGGCGAGTAGAAGCCCATGGGCTGTGCGCGCAGCAGGGCCGCGCAGAACGCGGCCGGATGATGCAGCTTGAACCAGGACGAATAGAACACCAGCGAGGCGAAGCTCTGCGCGTGACTCTCCGGGAATCCGAAATTGGCAAAGGCATAGAGCTTTTCGTAGATGCGGTCGGCTAGCTCACCAGTGATGCCGTGCAGGTTCCGCATGCCCGCGTAAAACCTAGCCCGCAGGCGCTCCATCCGTTCCGGTGAGCGTTTGGACCCCATGGCCCTGCGCAGCTGATCGGATTCGGCGGGACTGAACCCGGCTACATCCACCGCGAGCTGCATCAGCTGCTCCTGAAACAGCGGCACCCCCAGGGTCTTGTCCAGCGCGGCCGCCATGGAGGGATGGTCGTGCTTCCAGTCTTTGTCGATCTTGTTGTACCGCCGTATGTATGGATGCACCGATCCGCCCTGGATGGGCCCGGGCCGGATCAACGCCACCTCCACCACCAAGTCGTAGAAACACTTGGGCTTCAAACGGGGCAGCGTGGCCATCTGAGCACGCGACTCCACCTGAAACACCCCCACCGAATCGGCGCGGGCCAGCATCTCGTAGACCGCCTGCTCCTTCAGATCGATGCGAGCCAGGTCTACCGCAATACCCTTGTGCTCACGGACCAGGTCGATGCAATAGTGCAGCGCCGAGAGCATGCCGAGCCCGAGTAGATCGAACTTCACCAAACCCACTGCCGCACAATCATCTTTATCCCATTGCAACACACTACGATTCTCCATGCGCGCCCATTCGACGGGCACCACATCGGCCAGCGGGCGATCGCAGATGACCATGCCACCCGAATGGATGCCCATATGCCGGGGAAAATTCTTGATCTGCTGAGCCAGGTCGATCACCTGCGGCGGAATGCCGTCGACCTCCGCCGCATCGGCCGTGCCGCCCCAGTGCCCGAGCTGCTTGCTCCAGGCGTCCTGTTGCCCCTGCGCGAACCCCAGGGCTTTAGCCATGTCTCGCACGGCCATTCGCCCACGGTAGGTGATCACGTTGGCCACCTGTGCCGCGTACTCACGACCGTACTTGTTGTAGACGTACTGGATGGCCTGTTCCCGCTCGTCCGATTCGATATCGATGTCGATGTCCGGCGGCCCGTCGCGAGCCGGCGACAGGAATCTCTCGAACAACAGCCCGTTGTCCACCGGGTCCACATTGGTGACACCGAGCGCGTAGCAGACCGCCGAGTTGGCGGCGGAGCCGCGCCCCTGGCACAGAATGTCGCTGCGGCGGCAGAACTGGGTGATGTCGTGCACCACCAGGAAGTAGCCCGGAAAATTCAGCTGCGCAATGATTTCCAACTCGCGTTCGATTTGAGCGTAGGCTTTCTCCGCGCCCGCCCGGGGACCGTATCGGCGTGCGGCACCTTCCAGAGCCAAGTGCCGCAACCAGCTGTCCTCGGTGTGACCGGACGGAACATCGAACGGCGGCAATTGTGGAGCGATGAGCCGCAGGTCGAAGGCGCACGCCTCTCCCAGCTCAGCGGCCGCCGTCACCACCTCCGGACAGTGAGAAAACAACCGCGCCATCTCATCGCCGGAACGCAGATGTGCCCCGCCCCCCGGAGCCAGCCAGCCCGCCGCGTCATCAAGGCTCTTGCGCGCCCGCACCGCAGCCATCGCCATGGCCAGGCGCCCGCTCTCGGGTGTGGCGAAATGCGCTGCCGTGGTGGCGATGACGCCGAGATCGAACCCCGGAGCCAGCGCGGCAAGCTCCGCGTTGCGCTCGTCCTCGTCCGGATGGCCATGCCTGCTGAGCTCGACGCTGACGCGATCGGCACCGAATCGGTCGACCAGATCCGCCAGCGCCCGCTTGGCCGCGACGGGCCCGCCATGGGCAAGCGCCCGTCGCACGTGCCCCTTGCGACATCCTGTCAAAACGTGCCAGTGGCCCCCCGCCGCCTCGGCGAGCACATCAAGGTCGTAGCGCGGCTTACCCTTTCGATCTTTGACGGTTCCGCCCGACAGGTGCGCAGCGGCCATTTGTCGCGACAACCTCCGATACCCCTCCTGGCCACGCGCCAGCACCAGCAGATGTACCGATTCCTCCGTGTTGCCTTGCCCGCCAAGGGATAGCTCCGCCCCGAACACGGTGGGCAGGCCGAGTTCCTTGGCGGCTTCCGCGAAGCGGACCACCCCGTAGAAACCATTGTGATCGGTGATGGCCAACCCCGTGAGGTCCAGGCGCGCGGCCTCCTGCGCCATCTCCTCCGGCAGGCTGGCGCCGTCGAGGAAGCTGAATGCCGAATGCGCGTGCAACTCCGCGTAAGGCACTACCGATTGCCCGCGTTCCCTCGGCGGCGGCTCGTAGGGCGGGCGCTTTCGACTCCACGCCGGACCATCCCCACCGTCACCCGGGGGAGCATGCGGATTGAGGCGCCCATCGAGCACCCGCTCCATTTCCGCCCAGGTTGGCGGACCCTGCGACCAGCCCACCCCAGCAGTATATCGAACATATGTTCCCTAAAGTTCGGGACTTAGTGTTCTGCATGTAGTGCTCGGGGCTGTTTCTGTACGAGTTCACGGCCTTCGCGTCGTTATCTAGGGTGTTCTCGGCGATCGTACTCACGCGGGCTGCTCTGGCTGGTTTGTATCGTCGCGGGACTCCATCGTCGCTGACGGAGACCAGCCGGCCGCCCACCGCGGGGTAGGCGACCGTGACGCATTGCCGTCGTACTGCCATGAGGCCGAACACCACACACGACTCGCTCTGAAGCCGCAGTTACCTCGAACGCATTGAGCGTTTAAGGCAGATTAGTGGCCTTTTGCGTCATGGACGCTGCGGGGCGAAAGCGGTTTACATGTATCTGTGACTAAAGCGATCGATGACTACCAGGCTGCGAGGAGCGCGTTGGCGCCGGCGTTGGAGCACGAGCTCTATTACAGCTGTCGATCGCCGGAGAGCATTCGTGACGCGTTGCACCCCGAGACGATGTTCAACGTGTGGGGGCAGCAGCAGGATGAGCTGGCGCAGGCGGTGCTGCCGGTTCTTGATGCCAACAAAATCTCGGGCAAAGACACCATTGCCGCTATTCAACAGCTGGCACGTGACGGGGAGCCTTCGTGCGCTGCATTTATTGAGCGAGTCAGCGTTGTTCCAGACTGGATCGACTTCAGCCTGGTAGAGGAGGGACAGAAGCTGGTTCAGCGGCGCCCGATAGCCCTGGTGCTCGGCTACTTTGTTGGCACGCTCACCAGTTCGTACTATTTCGGGTCTGCGGCACAGACCATGGCGGCGACAGGGCGATTCGAGGCCGACGCCAAACGGCGAGTCATGGAAAGCACCGGATTTGTCCATGACATCTTTGCTCTGCCGGCAAACTCATTGTTACCCGGGGGCAAGGGCTGGGAGACCGTGCTGCGGGTGCGGTTGCTGCACGCACGCGTAGGCAAACATTTTAGCAAAGTCCTCGGCGACAGTCGCCCTCCGGAATGGGGTCTGCCGCTCAACGATTTTGAGCAAGTTATGAGTCGCGTGCTTCATGTGGTAGGCAACATCGAAGCCGCCGAACGTCTCGGTGCCCGCCTGTCGGACCGTGAGCGTGAAGCGTTCTTCGGGTTTTGGCGCTACATCTCTTTCCTACTTGCCGCACCCGATGAACTGCAAACTCTCACGTACGCGGAAGAAAAAAAGCTATGGGATATTGGGCTGTTCGCGTCAGCGGACAGCGCATGCCCCTGGGCTACTCCCATGCGGGGCGCGACCGAAATCGCTCTGACACAGCTGATACCGGGCGTGCCGGTGCAACTTCCTCGCGCTCTGGTATGGGCCGGCCTTGAGCCTAAGCTGAACCATGACTACCCCTTCCGCCCATCCAAAGTATGGTTGTTTGGGTTGAAGGCAGTCCTCGCTCTCGGAATGTGCTGGTCAAACTACTTTCAGCCAAGAACCAGCTTCCTCGACCCACTGCGCATGCGATTCGGTCGACGACTGCTTCATGCGGCGACACAAGCGGGCTATGACAGGCAAACGCGCAAGAAGCTCAACGCGGTGACCTCCAACAGGGGGCAAATACACCAGTACGATATGAAAATATCGACCACATAGATTCCCCGGTGCCCGCATTCGACAGTCTCGTTGTACTGCATCGATGTCGATGGCGTGTTGCCCACGGCGGCACCCTGATCATCGTCCAGGAGCGGCTCTTGCTCGGTCGAACGGCCTAACCCAACACGAACCCTAAGGAACAAATGCTCGAAACAATATCGAGCGGGGCCCGCCGAAGGCCGTTGTTCTAGCTACCTAACTGTCCAGTTGTCAATACACAGGCGAATACGTCCGCTAGTTCACGGCGACAGCGCCAGAAATCGTCGGCGATGGTGTCGAACGTGGAACAACGTCACCTGATCGATAGAGCGAAGCCTCGTCCACCAAGCCGAACAGTCTCTCGACGATGTCCCGTGCAGCCTCGACATCCAACCCCACGATCCGCAGCTCACCTTGATCGGCCCGCACCACGACCATCGCCAGCCCCAGTGATCGCGACAGCGGGTCTTGTCGCAGCTCCACGGTCCGCACCAGCGCGAACGGGATAACCCAGAAAGAACTGAGCCACAATGTCTTCGACGCGATATACACCAGACTGTCGTCGAGGACGCCCCATCGATATTCCCGGTAACGCTGCAACGGCCGAAGCACCACCCACGCCACCACACACGCGATGCACAACAACCCCAGCGCGCCCACCACGTGCTCCAGCGAGGTGGTGGCATGGGCGGGCGACGCAGTCAACCCCCACACCGCCGCAACGACGACAACCAGAGGAATGCTCGCCAATGCGTATTGGATGGCCCAAAGCACCGGCGCCGATCTACTGACACCGAGCCCCCGCGGCGCGATCGGCACCACGGGCTCGGTAGACACCGTATCGATCACTGACTACTTCCCCCTGCCGGAGCGAACCGACACATCCACACCTGCCGTATGGCAACGGCCGCAAGCACGAACACCAGCACCATAGTCGGCGACCAGATGATCGTGCGGTCGAGGCCGTCGAACGCATAAGCAATCAAGCACAACGAGAAGAACGGCATGACCACCGACACCATGGCGGTCCACCGCCGAACGATGGCCCACTCGAGGACGGCCGCGATCACCACGGCGCAGAAGGCGATCCATGCGATCACACCCACTAACTGCACGGCAGCGAGCCCGAACGGCACACAGTCGGCGTACCGGCGCGGCATGTCGTCGGTCAGCGGGGTGTATGCGGTCCATCCGTAGTCCCAGCCCTGAGGGTTCAGGCCCCGGTTCACCAAGGCGGCAACCACGAATACCCACCAGGCAGTGTTGCCTGCGGTCCGGGCAGCACGGAACACCTGAATACGCGACATTCCTGGAGTATCCCCCATGGCTAACTCTGCTCTGACGAACTTGTCACACATCGTTGACGAAATACCCCGAAACGGCAACGATATGTCCAAACGGGCCGATAAGCGGCCTAACAGGCTCAGGGGTAGCACGTGAAATACATCGTCACCGGCGGCACCGGATTCATCGGACGGCGGATTGTGACCCGAATCCTGGAGACCCAGCGGGGAGCCGAAGTCGCCGTACTGGTGCGGCGCGAGTCCCTGTCCCGCTTTGAGAAACTCGCCGAACAGTGGGACGACCGCGTGCAGCCGTTGGTGGGTGACCTCACCCAGCCCGATCTGGGCCTGCCCACCGAGGGCGATCCGGTCACCGCCGATCACATCGTGCACTGTGCCGCGATCTACGACATCACCGTCTACGACGAGGCACAGCGCGCCGCAAACGTCGAGGGGACGCGTTCGGTCATCGGTCTGGCCAAACGCACCGGCGCCACCCTGCACCACATCTCCTCCATTGCGGTCGCCGGAAGCTACGAGGGCGAGTTCACCGAGGAAGACTTCGACGTCAACCAGGATCTGCCGACCCCGTATCACCAGACCAAGTTCGAGGCCGAGTTGCTGGTGCGCTCCGAACCCGGTCTGCGCTACCGGATTTACCGACCTGCCGTCGTCGTCGGCGATTCCAAGACCGGCGAGATGGACAAGATCGACGGCCCGTACTACTTCTTCGGGGTCTTCGCCAGGCTCGCCAAGCTCCCCCGGTTCACACCGATGATGTTGCCCAAGGCCGGGCGCTCCAACATCGTGCCGGTCGACTACGTCGTCGACGCGACCGTCGAGCTGATGCACCAGGACGGACGGGACGGACAGGCCTTCCACCTGACCAATCCCGAGGTGACCTACCTGCGTGATATCTACTCCGGCATCGCCACCGCAGCCGGTCTGCCGCCCGCGCGCGGTTCACTGCCCCACGCGGTGGCCACTCCGTTCCTGCGGGCACGCGGCACGCTCAAGGTCTGGCGCAATATGGTGGTCACCCAGTTGGGGATCCCGCCCGAGGTCATCGACATCACCGAGATCATGCCCACCTTCGTCTCCGACGCGACGCAGGAAGCGCTGCGTCCCAGTGGAATCACCGTTCCGCCGTTCGGTAGCTACGCGGGCAAGCTGTATCAGTACTGGCGCAGAAACCTGGACCCGCAGCGGTACCGCCGCGATGATCCCGCCGGACCGCTGGTCGGCCGGCACGTCATCATCACCGGCGCCTCCAGCGGCATCGGACGCGCCGCGGCCATCGCGGTCGCCCGGCGCGGCGGCACCGTCTTCGCCGTGGCGCGCGATGCCGCGGCACTCGACAGTCTGGTCGCGGAGATCCGGGAGGACGGCGGCAAGGCGCATTCGTTCCCCTGCGATCTTACCGATTACTCGGCCGTCGACGACACCGTGAAGAGCATCCTCGGACAGTTCGGGCATGTGGACTACCTGGTGAACAATGCGGGACGCTCCATCCGCCGATCGGCGGTGAACACCGTCGATCGATTCCATGACTACGAACGCGTCATGGCGATCAACTACTTTGGTGCCGTCCGGTTGGTATTGGCGCTTCTTCCCCATTGGCGGGAAAGGAAATTCGGCCACGTGGTCAACGTGTCGACGGCCGGTGTGCAGACCCGCAACCCCAAGTATGCCTCGTACATCCCGACCAAGGCGGCGCTGGACGCCTTCTCCGATGTGGTCGCCACCGAGACGGTATCGGATCACATCACCTTCACCAATATCCATATGCCACTGGTGAAGACCCCAATGATCCAGCCTTCCCACAAGCTGAACGTGGTACCCGGACTGACCCCCGAACATGCCGCCGCCATGGTCATTCGCGGTCTCGTCGAGAAGCCGACACGGATCGATCACCCCATGGGAACCTACGCCGACATCGGCAGATACATGACCCCGAAATTGACTCGACGGATTATGCACCAGATGTACTTGGCGTACCCCGATTCTCGTGCCGCCCGCGGCCTGGAGCCCGTCGACGAGCGCCGAGACGTCTCGACCTCTCGCCGTCGTCCCAAGGCGGCCAAACGCGTTGCGGCCGTGTCGAAGCTGCGCGTTCCACGCCCCGTCAAGAAGGCGGTGCGCCTGATCCCGGGAGTGCATTGGTGACCTCCCGGGCCGCCTGGAGCAGTGGTGTCGAAGACCGCCCTGCCGGGACCGTCGAGAATCATGAACTCACCGCCACCGTGGTGGTCAGCTGCTCATCGTCTTGGTACATCCCGCACGCCTTGCGCCCGGCTGCCGGGTGTCCTGGAGTCAGGACTAACCATTAATTCAGCCAGTCGTATGACTTTACCATCGCGGCGCTCTACGGCTTGTCGAGTCCGCCTGCGGAGCTAACTGCCGGTAGGTTGACGTCCATGGTTCCCGTTTTTGCCGACGTCGACACCGGAGTGGACGACGCACTGGGATTGATCTATCTCCTCGCTAGCGATGGTGTGGAGATCGTTGGCATCGCCTCTACTGCCGGCAATGTCGCGGTGGACCATGTCTGCGCGAACAACCTGGGTTTGCTGGAGTTATGCAAGGCACCACAGATCCCTGTCGCCCAGGGTGTCGCCGAGCCGTTGAGCGCGGCCCTACGCACCGCCGAAGACACCCACGGCCCCACCGGGCTGGGGTATGCCACACTGCCGGACTCCACGCGCACGCTCACCGAGTACGACGCGGCCGAGGCGTGGGTGAAGGCCGCACACGCACATCCCGGGGAGTTGGTGGGCCTGGCCACCGGCCCGCTCACCAATCTGGCACTGGCCCTGCGCGCCGAGCCCGAGTTGCCCAAACTCCTCAAACGACTCGTGATCATGGGCGGTTCCTTCGACTACCCGGGCAACACCACACCGGTGGCCGAATGGAATGTAGTGGTGGACCCGGGCGCCACAGCGGAAGTGTACGCCGCCTGGGGAGCCGCTGGCGTACAAGAGCTTCCGATCGTGTGCGGGCTCAATCTCACCGAGACGATCGCCATGACGCCGGAGCATCTGATCAAGCTGGCCAAGACCGCAGGCGCCACCACCACCCCGCTGTCGGTCCTGGACCTTCCGTCCAGCCGCTCGGCGGCGAGCAACTCGCTGCTGCGGTTCATCGAAGACGCGGCACGTTTCTACTTCGAGTTCCACATGAAGTGCGGCGAAGGTTTCCTGGCCCATATGCACGATCCGTTTGCCGCCGCGGTGGCATTGGATCCGTCACTCGTGCAAACCCGTTCCGCGACTGTCGATGTCGAGCTGACTGGCGACCTTACACGCGCCATGACCATCGCGGACTGGAAGGGCCAGTGGGGCCAGAAGCCCAACGCGCAGATCGCGGTGGAGACCGACTCCGAAGTGTTCTTCGGGCGGTTCATCGAGCGGGTGGGCGCGTTCGCGCGAAAACTCGACGGAGCCAGCTGACTTCCGTCCGTCATTCATATACGCCCTCCACATACCAACGCTGCCTACGGAAGTGCAGGAGCAGCGCCTGGCCCCTACCCCTGTCTTCCAGCAGCACCTGCGCTCGCGCCGCCACCGAAACCTCCCGCTCCTCCCACCATCTCTCGTCGATCGGCCATGGCCCGGCCCACCAACTCAATTCCCAGCCGCCATCGCCGCGACGAACCCTGGCCGGTTCCCCCGAGAACATGCCCCGCCCGGTCACCGTCACCGGCGCTCCGTCGACATCCAACAACTCCACCGGTTCATCGGATAACACCACCGGCGCCGGATCGGGAAACCTCCCGGGCCACGGGGCATCGGGGTCTGCCCGCGGTTTCAGCTCATCCCCTAAGGGCACCAAGGTGATTCGCTCGGCCGGACCGCGCCCACCGCTGATCACACCCACCTGTACCGACTCCTCTCCCAACAGATCCTGAACTCGCGTCAGCGCGCGACGTGCCCGCTGTCGTTCTTCGGCTCCCACCGCTCCCCACAACGTCAGCTGCAACGCCTCAGCGGTCACCACCTCGACCGGTTCCAGCCTCAGCATCGCCACCGGCCCATCCAGAGACCGGCGGCGAGCAAGCCAACCGTCAAGCTGCCAACGCACCCGGTCCGCGGTCGCCTCCTCGGTGAGCGGTTCGGCACACCGCCACACCCGCGACAGCTCCTGGCCATCCACCGTGACGGCGTGAATGGCCAACCGGGAACAGGCCAATCCCGCCGAGGACAGCCTCTCGTGCAGATTCACCGCCAGCGTCCGCCCCGCGAAAGCCGCCGCATCCACCCGATCGATCGGCGGATCACACGACAGCTCGACCCCCAGCTCGGCCGGGACCGCATGCCCCGCGGGCGGCCGCTGCGGTTCCGCCCGCGCATGACGGTGTGCCTGCACCGCGTCATCGTCGAACCGCGAGGCAACATCCGAGCGCTCCAGCTCGGCGAAAGCCCCTATGGTGCGAATACCCATGCGCCACAGCAGATCCACCAGGTCTTCACGCTGCGGATGACACAGGCTGGGCTCGGCGGCCATCTCCCTGATCGACAACGAAGCCAGGAACCGCGCGTCTTCACCAGCTGGCACCAGCGCCGCATGCCGCGCGGCATACACCGCCGTGGACATCTGATCGGCGATGCCCACCTGACATTCGGCCCCGGCCACCGATACCGCATCGGCCAGCCTCTCCGCCGCGGTCTGCTCGCTGCCGAAATAGCGGGCAGCACCGGTTACCGGCAATGCCATCAATCCGGGACGGAGGACCTCGGCCCCCGGAACCAGATCGTCCACCGCGGCGATCATCGGCTCGAAGAACCGTGCGTCGCGATCGGCGTCGGCCACCGCCACATGCAGTTGCGGACAACGTGCTTGAGACTCGCGTCGCCGCATACCCCGGCGCACTCCCCGTGCTCGGGCGGCAGCAGTGCATGCCGTCACCCTGTTGGCCAGAGTCACCGCCACCGGCCGGGTCGCAGGAAGATCAGCCATCGCCGCGGCGGCCACCGCCGGCCAGTCCGGACACCAGATAGCCAGCACCCGTGGCGCTTTGCGCCTTCCTTTTCCCGGCCTTTCAGGCGGACCTGATCGAGCCATGGCTGCCGCACACCTCCCGACCTCCACGCCCACGCGCCCGCACCACTGTCCGCACCCCGCGGATCCGGCCCAGACCACAGGCCGACATCCCGTCATAGCCCGTCACCCGCGCCTGCAGTCGCACCGTGGCGCCTTCCCAGTCCCCGTCGACGGCCAGCAGTGTGCATCCGTTGCTGTGCGCCCGGGCCACTATCGCGCGCGCCGACGTCGAGGTCACCCTTCGGCCGCCCAGGCCCAGCACCACCAGATCCATGCCGTCCATGAGCACCGAAACCACCTCCACCCCGCTCAGTCCCGGGTGGGGTATCAACGCCAAGCGACTCAGGTCCGCGCCCCGCTCCACCGCGGCCAATACACTCACATCGGGCATACCCACGATCGCGGCGTAGCCACCCGCCGCAGTCACCGAAGCCACCACGTCCAGGGGCAGCGATCGAGCCCCGTCGGCTACCGCGACCGTGCCGCGTCGCAACACGTGGCCTATTGAGCTGGCCAGCGCTTCGGACCCCGGCAGCAAAGATTGGAAATCCGGCAGGGCGTCCTGAAACCGTCCTGCCGCCGACCTGTCCCCGCCCACCTTCCCCGATATCGCCGCCATCTGCTGCCGGAGCTTTCGCAGCTGGTCAGCACGGTCGACCAGCTGCGCATCGGCGGCCGCCACTGCCGTCACAACCGCACCTCCAGACATACTCGGCTAGAACATATGTTCTATACCTGGAGTAAACACCTCGCCCCCGACAACCGTCAAGGCGGCAGGTACGGGCCGGAAGGAGCGACAGTCCGTCTGCCGACACGCCGCGCTGTGGTGGATTCGTGTCGCACATGCACGCCATAAGGCGGCGTGTCGACGGACCTAGAGCGTCAGTCGAGCTGGCGGGTGTGCGCCCACCGGGTCAGCGCGTTGCGATTGGACTGCTGGGTCTTACGCAGCACATTGGAGGCGTGCGTCTCCACCGTCTTGACCGAGATCACCAGATCCTCGGCGATCTCCCGGTAGGTGTATCCGCGAGCAAGGAGCCGCAGCACCTCGAGCTCACGCGGAGTCAACGAATCCAGCTCCGGATCCAGCGCCGGCTCCGGGGTATTCGACCGTCCGGTAAACGAATCGAGCACGAATCCGGCCAACCGCGGGCTGAATACCGCATCGCCACCGGACACCCGGCGCACCGCATCGGCTAGCTCGCTGCCCGAAATCGTCTTGGTGACATAGCCTCTGGCCCCAGCCCTGATCACCGCAATGACGTCCTCGGCAGCATCGGACACACTGAGCGCAAGAAATACCGGCCCTGAGCCACCGACCCCGTTGATGACGGCAACCCCGCCACCTGCGGGCATGTGCACATCGAGTAGCACCACATCCGGCGCACTGGCGCGGATTCCGGCCACCGCCTCGGCCACCGAACCCGCCTCGCCCACGATGTCGATATCCGACTCGCCCGCCAGCTCTGCCCGCACGCCGGACCGGAAAACCCCGTGATCGTCGACCAGGAATACCCGCAGCATCACTCTTCTTTCTCGTCGACGTCGTTGGTCTTGTACGGCATGGTGATTCGCACCTCAGTGCCCTTACCGATCTCCGACTTGATCTGCACCTGCCCGCCCCGGCGCATCACCCTGGCCTTGATGGAGCGCACAATGCCCTGCCGATCCTGAGGCACCTCCTCGGGATCGAACCCCTTACCCCGATCCCTGACGAAGACACTGATCTGACCGGGCTCCACCTCGGCATACAGGTTGATGTCCGATTGCCCGGAGTGCTTGGCAGCGTTGACCAATGCCTCACGAGTGGCCCCGACTAACGCGCGCCCGGTCTCCGGCTCCAGTGCCAGGTCGACATCACCGACGATCACCGAACTGACCACCACGGTGTGCGTGTCCTCCACCTCTCCGGCCACGGCGCGCAGCTCCTGCGCCAGCGACGAATCCGAGGAAGCCCCCGAGGAGAACAGCCAGCTGCGCAGTTCCCGCTCCTGGCTGCGCGCCAGGCGCAACACCTCACTGGGGTTGTCGGTGCGCTTCTGGATCAGCGCCAGCGTCTGCAGCACCGAATCATGCAGATGCGAGGCGATCTCGTCGCGCTCCTCGGTACGGATGCGGGCGGCGCGCTCGATACCGAGCGCACGCCACAACCGCAGCCACAGCGGCACAGTCAACAACACCGCGCCCACCAGGGTGGCTGCGATGGCGACCAGTGAGTCACGCAAGGAAGACAGGTCCACATTGCGCAGAACCACCACCGCGATTCCACCGAAGACCAGCGCCGCACCCGCGATCACCCGGACCAAGGTGAGCATCGACGGTCTGCCGGGAGCTCCGAGCACCGCCAAACTTGGTCCCTGCGCATCGAATTCGCGCCACACCACCGCGAGTCCCGTCAGCGCGAGCACGGTCGGGAAGACCAACGACGCCGTCGAACCACTGACGGTCGACATCAAGATGATCAGCGCGGCAAGGCTTAACAGCAGCAGCCCGGTTGCCCGCCGGCGGTCGGTAGGACTGACGGCTGCGACGTCATCGCCCGGCGGCATCAGCATCCACAACAGTCCGTACGCCACGATGCCCATTCCACTGGCCGCGCCGAGTACCGCGAAGGCCAACCGCACCCGAAAAACCGGGACGTCGAGATGGTCCGCGAGTCCTCCGGCGACACCGGCCACCACTCGCCCACCGGTGCGCCGACGCAACGGCGGGGCGGCGGTCAGCCGATTTCCATCGGCGAACGCATTCCGGAACCTGGGACTCACCTCTGCGATACTGCCATGGCAAAGTTCCCCGTGGCATCGGGCTTATCCCTGAACCCCGTATTGCAAAGATCAGGGTGAATCCTGATGGCGGATATGCCTGCGGCTGGGCAACATAGCTGTCATGGACACCGATACGACCAGCCGATGGACGCCATCGTCCACGCTGGGAGACATGTGGCGCACTCGCCCATTGCGACTGCCCAGACACGGCAAGCTCGCCGGTGTTGCCGCGGGAATCGGCTACCGCTACAACGTGGACCCGCTGCTTGTACGCGTAATTTTCGTGGTCACAACACTTTTCGGCGGCGCGGGTGCCATCATGTACGTGGTCTGCTGGCTGTTGATGCCCACCGCCCGCTACAGCACGCCGTACCACGAATCCAAGGTCAAGATGGTCTTCTGGATCATCGTCCTGCTGCTCATCGGCGGGCCGTTCATCGACCCCGACCGCGACCCATGGGGATTCGTCAGCGCCGCGGTGCTGCTCGGAGGCTGGTATCTGCTCTATCAACGCCAGACCGAACCGCCGTCGGCCCCGGCAGCTTCTGCCGATCAACCACCCGTGACCACAGATGACCAGTCCGACATCGCAACGGCACCGGTCGGCCTGACCAACCCGGAGACCGACCCCCTGTCGGTGCCCCTGCCCCCGCCCCCTCCGACCTGGAATCCGCCGGGGATGTCGCCCTTCACCTGGGATCTGCCCGAACCGACTCCGCTACCGGCACCGCCGGCCAAGCCCAAGTCCCGCCTGGCACCGGTGACCATTGGCGCCGCGCTCATCGTCAGTGCGCTGCTCGTGGCCATCGGACTGCTCGGCGGCAGCTGGGTAACGCCGGTGGTGGTCAGCGCGGCGGCGCTGGTCATTCTGGGGGCGGGTATGCTGGTGGGCGCATGGCTCCGGCGCGGTTACGCACTACTCTTGCTCGCCGTCCCCCTGGCCGGATTCGTCATCGTGGCCTCCTCGATAGGACCGTTGGAGGTTTCTCTCAATGTCGGCGATCAAAGCTACCGCCCCACAGAAGCTTCCGATCTCGACGACTACTACGAGATCGGTATCGGCACCATCACCCTGGATCTGACGCAGGTCGCACTCACCGGCGACATGACCGTGGACATCGATGCCGGGATGGGCGATGTCCAGGTGCTGGTTCCGGCGACCATGAACGTGCGCACCAAATGTGAGGTGAGCGTCGGCAGCTTCGACTGTTTGCCCTCACCCATCGGCGCCGGGCCGATGCTGACCATCAACGCCACTGTCAACGTAGGAAGTATTGAGGTGCAACGTGTCTGAGAATATCAATGACCCCGCGACCGAAGTCCCCGAGACAACTGTCGAAGCGGAGAATCAGACGGAAGCCCCACTGCCCACCACCGACGATGAGAAGAGCAGGCCATCGATCATTCTTGGACTGTCCGGACTGATCGCAGTGCTCGTCGGAGGCTGGGCCCTCACCGGCGAAGACTTCATCGCGCTGATACACAGCGACCTGCTCGGCTGGGTCGCGATCACCATCGCGATCGCCATTGGTGTTGCGCTAGCTGCGGTTCCGACCCGGCGCAACCGCAGCTAGCGGATCACTCCCATTCGATAGTGCCGGGCGGCTTGCTGGTGATGTCCAGCACCACCCGGTTCACCTCGGGGACCTCGTTGGTGATCCGAGTCGAGATCCGCTCCAGCACTTCGTAGGGCAAGCGAGTCCAGTCCGCGGTCATCGCGTCCTCACTGGACACCGGCCGCAGCACGATGGGATGCCCGTACGTGCGTCCGTCACCCTGCACCCCGACCGAACGCACGTCGGCCAACAGCACCACCGGGCACTGCCAGATGTTGCGATCCTGACCGGCGGCGGTAAGCTCCTCGCGCGCAATGGCATCGGCACGGCGCAGGGTGTCCAACCGGTCGGGAGTGACCTCACCGACGATCCTGATGGCCAGACCCGGCCCCGGGAAAGGCTGGCGGCCGACGATTTCCTCGGGCAGGCCCAATTCGCGGCCCACCGCGCGGACCTCGTCCTTGAAGAGCAGCCGCAACGGTTCCACGAGGGTGAAGGTCAGATCCTCGGGAAGCCCACCTACGTTGTGGTGACTCTTGATGTTGGCCGTACCGCTGCCACCACCCGACTCGACGACATCCGGATACAGCGTGCCCTGCACCAGGAACTCGATTCCCGCAGTGTCGTCGCGTCGCGAATCACCGACGACATCGGAGACGGCTCCCTCGAACGACCGGATGAACTCGCGGCCAATGATTTTGCGCTTGGTCTCCGGGTCCGTCACTCCGGCCAGCTCACCCAGGAAGGTCTCCGAGGCGTCGACGGTCACCAGCGTGGCGCCGGTCGCCGCGACGAAATCGTGCTCCACCTGCGCCCGCTCGCCGCTGCGCAGCAGACCGTGGTCGACGAAGACGCAGGTGAGCCTGTCCCCGATCGCGCGTTGCACCAGCGCGGCCGCCACCGCGGAATCCACGCCACCCGACAGCGCGCACAGCGCGCGCCCGTCGCCGATCTGCGTGCGGACCTGCTCGATCAGCGTCTCGGCGATATTGGCCGCCGTCCAGGCGGATTCGATGCCCGCGAACTCGTGCAGAAAGCGGCTGAGTATCTGCTGACCGTGCGGCGAGTGCAGCACCTCGGGGTGATACTGCACCCCGGCCAGGCGCCGCGCGCGGTTCTCGAACGCCGCCACGGGAGCGCCCTCACTGCTGGCAACGACGGTAAAGCCCTGCGGCGCTTCGGTAACCGCATCGCCGTGGCTCATCCACACCGGCTGAACGCCGGGCAGGCCCTCGTGCAGATCCCCGCCCGTAACCTTCAGCTCGGTGCGACCGTACTCGCTGGTACCGGTATGCGCGACGGTTCCGCCCAGCACCTGTGCCATGGCCTGGAAGCCGTAGCAGATGCCGAAGACCGGAACATCCAGATCGAAAACGGCGGGGTCGAGCTGGGGGGCGCCCTCTTCGTAGACACTCGACGGACCACCGGACAGCACGATGGCCCGAGGGTTACGCTCCTTGATCTCGTCGATGCTCGCCGAGTGCGGGATCACCTCCGAGAACACCCGTGCCTCACGCACGCGACGCGCGATCAGCTGCGCGTACTGTGCCCCGAAATCGATGACCAGTACCGGTCGGTCGCCGTGCTGCTCCGTTTGCGCCACCGGCTTAGTTTAGTGGCGATGGGGGCGCGCCCCCACACGTGGGAGGTACCCCCGCTCGCGGGCGGTCCTAGCTGACCGACCGCACCGGTTCGATCGGCAGACTGCGCAATGCACCGGGTGCACCTGCCGGCACCACCGGGTGCGCCGGCGGCACCGGCGCCATCCGCTGATACGGCAGACCCTGCTGCGGGCGCAGATCCGTCTCGCCCTTGTTGGGCCACAACGACGCCGCCCGCTCGGCCTGCGCGGTGATACTCAGCGACGGGTTGACACCCAAGTTCGCCGAGATTGCCGCACCGTCCACGACGTACATGGTCGGGTAGCCATAGACCCGGTGATAGGGATCGATGACACCGTCCTCCGGGCTCGTCCCGATAACGGCCCCACCCAGGAAATGCGCGGTGAGCGGAATGTTGAACAGCTCACCCCAGGTGCCACCGGCCACCCCGTCGATCTTGGCGGCAAGTCGCCGGGTGGCCTCGTTACCCGCCGGGATCCAGGTGGGGTTGGGCTCGCCGTGACCCTGCTTGCTGTCCAGACGCCGCCAGAACAGTGTCTTCTTGGTGAAGGTGGTGATTGAGTTGTCCAGGTGCTGCATGACCAGTGCGATGACGGTCCGCTCGCTCCACTGCGTCACGTTCAGCATGCGCAGGGTGCCCCGCGGATCCGCACGCGCGGCCTCGATGAGCTGACGCCACCGCGACTTCTCGCCGTCACCGTCGGTCATCAGGGTCTGCAGCAGACCCATCGCGTTGGAGCCCTTGCCGTACCGCACCGGCTCGATATGCGTATCGCTGGTCGGGTGGAACGAAGACGTGATGGCCACACCATGGGTGAGGTCCAGATCGTCCTTGTACTCCAATCGGCCCGCACCGACGATGGATTCGGAGTTGGTGCGGGTCAATACGCCCAGACGCTGCGACAGCTTGGGCAGCAGACCCTCGTCCTTCATCTTGAACAACAGGTTCTGGGTGCCCCACGTGCCGGCGGCCAGCACCACGTGCTGGGCCGTGTAAGTCTTCCGGCGCTTACGCACCCAGCGGCCGGTGGTCTTGGTCGATACCCGCCATATCCCGTCGGCGCCCTCTTCGATCGCGGTGACGGTGGTGAGCGGGATGACCTGGGCTCCTCGGGATTCCGCCAGCCCCAGGTAGTTCTTGACGAGAGTGTTCTTGGCACCAACCCGGCAACCGGTCATGCAGGAACCACACTCGGTGCAGCCCACCCGGTCGGGGCCGGCACCGCCGAAGTAGGGGTCGGCCACCTTGACTCCGGGAGCCTTGGTTCCGTCGGGCCCGAAGTACACGCCCACGGGCGTCGCGACGAAGGTGTCGCCGGCACCCATGTCGTCGGCCACCTCCTTGATGAGCCGGTCCGCGTCGGTGAAGGTGGGGTTCTTCACCACGCCGAGCATCCGTTGCGCCTGCTCGTAGTGGGGCGCGAGCTCGGAACGCCAGTCGGTGATGCCCTTCCACTGCGGGTCGTTGAAGAAGGGGTCCGGCGGCACGTACAGGGTGTTGGCGTAGTTCAGCGAACCTCCGCCCACCCCGGCACCCGCCAGGATCATGCAGTTGCTCAGCAGGTGGATCCGCTGAATCCCGAAACACTTGAACATGGGCGCCCACAGGAACTTGCGCAGATTCCACGATGTCTCGGCGAATTCCTCGTCCGAGAACCGGCGGCCGGCCTCCAGGACGCCCACGCGGTAACCCTTTTCGGTCAACCGCATGGCAGTGACGCTTCCGCCGAATCCAGATCCGACGATGAGGACGTCGAAGTCGGTGTTTGCTTCGCGCTTTACAGGGACTGCTACCGGTGATGACATCGTTGGCCTACCTCCGCATGGTCACGTTACCGACCAGTATGGAATACAACCAGGGGGCTAATGTAAATTAGGTCACCCTAATTAGACACGCGTCTAAGAGTTGACGGCCAGCCCGACCTTCTGGAATTCCTTGAGATCGCAATATCCGGACTTGGCCATCGAACGACGGAGGCCACCAACAAGATTCAACGTGCCGAACGGGTCGTCGGACGGCCCGGCGAGCACCTCGCTCAACGGCGGCCGCTCCCCCACCGCGACCTGCAGCAGCGCACCACGGGGCAGCGAGGGATGCGCGGCGGCATTGGGCCAGAACCATCCGTCACCGGCGGCCTCCTGCGCCGCCGCCAACGGGGTACCCAGCACGACGGCATCGGCACCGCAGGCGATGGCCTTCGCCAGATCTCCCGAGGTGTGGATGTCGCCGTCGGCCAGCACGTGCACATATCGGCCGCCGGTCTCGTCGAGATACTCGCGACGCGCGGCGGCGGCGTCGGCGATGGCCGTAGCCATGGCAACGCTCACGCCCAGCACCTCGCCGCTGGTCGTCACACCCGCCGTCTGCCCGTATCCGACGATGACACCCGCGGCCCCGGTCCGCATCAGATGCAACGCGGTGCGGTGATCGATCACGCCACCGGCGACAACCGGGATATCCAGCTCGGAGATAAAGGTTTTCAGGTTGAGCGGCTCCCCGTCACGGGCCACTCGCTCGGCCGAGACGATGGTGCCGTGGATGACCAGCAGGTCGATACCGGCGGCGATCAGATGCGGGGTGAGCTGTTGCGCGTTCTGGGGGCTCACGCGGACCGCGGTGGTGACGCCGGCCCCGCGAACCTCGGCGATGGCCGCTGCCAACAGCTCGGGATCGATTGGCACTGAATGCAATTGCTGTAGCAAGCGAATAGCGGAGGAAGGCTCCGGTTCCTTCTGGGCTACCTCCACCACCTCGGCGATACGGGCCGCGACATCGGCGTGCCTGCCCCACAACCCCTCGCCGTTGATGACGCCGAGCCCACCGGCCCGCCCCAGTTCGATGGCGAATCGCGGCGAAACCAGCGCATCGGTCGGATGTGCCACCACCGGGATCTCGAAGCGGTAGGCATCGAGCTGCCATGTGGTCGACACATCCTGCGAGGAACGCGTACGACGGGACGGAACGATGTTCACGTCATCGAGCTCATAGGTGCGGCGGGCGGTTCTGCCCATGCCGATTTCAACGAGGTCACGCATGTTGACTTCCTTTGCCGTGCCGAGGTGTTAACGCACGTAGTAGTTCGGCGCTTCGGCCGTCATGGTGATGTCGTGCGGATGGCTTTCCTTGAGCCCCGCCGCCGTGATCTGTACGAACTGAGCGCGCTGCAGCTCCTCGATGCTCGACGCCCCGGTGTACCCCATGGCGGCACGCAGGCCGCCCGTCAGCTGATGCATGACCGTCGACAAGGGGCCGCGGAAAGGAACCCGGCCCTCGATGCCCTCGGGCACCAGCTTGTCCTCCGACAACACGTCGTCCTGGAAGTAGCGGTCCTTCGAGTAGCTGCGCCCGGTGTTCCCGGCCGCGCCGCGTCCCTGCATGGCGCCCATGGACCCCATACCCCGGTAGCTCTTGAACTGCTTGCCGTTGACGAAGATCAGCTCACCCGGGGACTCGGCGGTACCGGCCAGCAGCGAGCCCAGCATCGCCGTTGACGCACCGGCTGCCAGCGCCTTGGCAATATCGCCCGAGTACTGCATGCCGCCGTCGGCGATGACCGGCACACCCGCCAGATGGCAGACCGCCGATGCCTCCAGAATCGCGGTGATCTGCGGCGCTCCCACACCGGCCACCACGCGGGTGGTGCAGATGGACCCTGGGCCCACACCGACCTTCACCGCGTCGGCGCCCGCCTCGATGAGCGCGGCAGCACCCGACCGAGTCGCCACGTTGCCGCCGACCACGTCGACGCGCTCGCCCACCTCGGCCTTGAGCTTGCTGACCATGTCCAGCACCTTGCGGTTGTGCGCGTGCGCCGTGTCCACGATCAGCACGTCGACACCCGCGTCCACCAGCGCCATGGCCCGCGTCCAGGAGTCATCGCCCACACCCACGGCCGCGCCGACCAAAAGGCGTCCGTCGCTGTCCTTGGTGGCGTTGGGGTGCTGCTCGGTCTTGGCGAAGTCCTTCACCGTGATCAATCCGGTGAGCCGTCCTTCACCGTCGACGATGGGCAGCTTCTCGATCTTGTTGCGCCGCAACAACCCCAACGCGGCATCGGCGGTGACGCCTTGGCGCGCGGTGATCAGCGGCGCCTTGGTCATCACCTCGGCAACCGGCTTGGAAAGGTCGGCCTCGAACCGCATGTCCCGGTTGGTGATAATGCCCACGAGCGCGCCGCCCTTGTCGACGACGGGCAGACCCGAGATGCGGAACCGCGCACACAACGCGTCCACCTCGGCCAGGGTGTTCTCAGGCGAGCAGGTCACCGGGTTGGTCACCATCCCGGCTTCGGATCGCTTGACGGTCTCGACCTGACCGGCGTGGTCTTCCAGCGAAAGGTTGCGGTGCAGCACCCCCATGCCACCGGCACGCGCCATCGCAATGGCCATCCGCGCCTCGGTCACCGTGTCCATCGCCGAACTGACCAGCGGGACGTTCAATCTGATCCGCTTGGTGAGCTGAGACGAGGTGTCCGCGCCCGCGGGCAGCACATCCGATGCCGCAGGCAGCAACAGCACGTCGTCGAACGTCAACCCGAGCATGGCGACCTTGTGCGGGTCGTCACCGCCGGTGTGGACGGACCCTGCTGCAATGGTCATTCAGGCCTCCATGCCAGATAGCCGTCGTATACATCCCAGGGGTGGAATGGAAAGGAGTAGATCCATCCTATCGGCTCGCTTCGTTCCCGATATCCCCGGACATGCCCCAAGTGAGCTGGCGCGCGAACCCGCGAATTGCGTACTCTAAGGGTGTGCGCGACCACTTTCCGCCGGGATTGCCACCAGACCCCTTCGCCGACGATCCCCATGATCCGTCGGCCGCGCTCGATGCGATCGAGCCGGGTCAGCCCCTCGACCCGCAGGAACGGATCGCGGTCGAGGAAGATCTGGCCGACCTCGCGGTCTACGAGGCGTTGCTCGCCCACAAAGGAATCCGCGGATTGGTCGTTTGCTGTGACGAATGCCAGCAGGATCACTACCACGACTGGGACATGCTGCGCGCGAACCTGCTGCAGCTGCTGGTCGACGGGACCGTCCGTCCGCACGAGCCGGCCTTCGATCCCGAGCCCGAAGCGTATGTGACCTGGGATTATTGCCGCGGGTACGCCGATGCCTCACTTAACGAGGCGGCGACGGACCGCGACGGTTTCCGCTGATCTGCTTGTTCTCGGCCTACTCGCCGGAGTGGGTGCCCGTTCCGCTTCCCTGACTCGACGACCCGCCTTCGGGGTTGGCCGGTGCCACCGTTACCGAGGTCATCGCCGGCATGTGTAGCGAGGGACCATCGGATCCCGAACCCACGCTTGCACCGATGCCCGGTGAGCCGTGGATGCCGCCAGCCCCCGGGACGTTGACCGGTGCCTGATAGTTCGGCACCGGGTTGTCGGGGGTGCGGGTAATCGGTGACGGCGCCTCGATTGTTGTCGGCGCGGTGATGACGGGGGTGTCGACGACTCCGGGGCGGGTGGTGACGATGGTCACCCCCTCGGGGGTTGTGGGGACGGTGACGATGGCCGCCGTCGGCGCGGAGGTGGTCACCCCCGGGATGGCGGTGGACGTCACGGGCTTCGAGGGTGCCGTCGATGTTTCCGTCGCTACGGACGACGTGGACGTCGCCGATGTCGATGCGGACGTGGAGGTCGCGGAGGTCGATACGGACGTGGACGTCGAAACAGATGCGGAACTGGTCGATGTCGCGCCGGACGTGCTCGGCGAGGTCGAACTGGTCGTGTCCGTCGGCGATGCGGACGTCGACGTGGAGGTCGACGTCGTCGGGGTCGTCGAGGTGGTGGTGCTCGGGGTGGGAACAATCGCCGGCGGCGACAACATGATTCGCGGAGTCTCGGTCACCATTTCCGGCGGCACCGTCGCCTCCGGGTTCTTGGCGTCGATCCTGACCTCGGCTTGCTGCACGCGGCTGGCCAGCTCGGCCTTCTGCTGAGCGTCGCCGACCTCGTTGACCCACGCGGCAGCCACACCCAGCTGCTCCTGCGCACCCTCCCAATCTCCTTGGGAAATAAGCTTTTCCACCTGAGCGAGTTCGGTCTGCGCTGACAGCACCACCGGATCGGTGCGCACCGGCGGGGGCGCGCCGAACAGCGAAGTACGCAGCCCATACAGGGCATCACCGGGATGCGACTGGTACACCGCCGCACCGAATCCGCCGAACAACAGTGCCACTGCGGCGGCCGAACCCACCGTCGTGGCCAGCAGGCGCGAACGGCGGCCGCGCTCACGCAGCGCGTTACGCGCCTGCCCGAGCGTGGGTTTCGCCGGCATCGGCTCGCGGCCGACATCCTCACGCCACGCCGCCAGCATCATCGCCACGGCATACTCGTCCGAATCGGACGTGGCCACCGGCAGATCCGCCGCGATGGCATCGATCATCCGGTTGGTGCGCCGCAGCGCCGCCAGATCCTCCGGGCCCTCGTTCTCCTGCCAGCCCTGCCCGCCGGGGAACCATCCACGTCCATCAGCCACGGTGATCACCCCCCCGGGTCATCTCAGCCTTGAGTCTCTGCAACGCCCGGTGCTGCGCCACCCGGACCGCACCCGCGCTACTGCCGACTGCGTCAGCGGTCTCTTCCGCCGACAGACCGACAACGACGCGCAAGATGAGGATTTCCCGCTGCTTCTCGGGCAGCACCTCCAACAGGGCCTGCATCCGCCGCGCCGATTCGGAGTTCAGCGCCTCCTGCTCGGGACCCGCATGGCGGTCGAACTGCTCAGGAAGCGTCTCGGCCGGATCGGACTTGTCCCGAGCTATCGCACGATGCGCGTCAGCCACCTTGTGTGCGGCGATGCCGTACACAAATGCCAGGAACGGGCGTCCCTGATCCCGATAGCGAGGCAGCGCTGCGATCACCGCGAGACACACCTCCTGCGCTACGTCGTCTGCGGAGAGACCACTTCTTTCCGCCGTCCCGACCCGCGCGCGGCAATATCGCACCACGACGGGCCGGATGGCACTAAGTACCTCGGAAAGCGCGTCGCGATCGCCCTTGACGGCAGCAGCAACGACGTCGTCGAGCCCGCTCTCCGTACTTGTCATCGACTGCGCATTCCCCAGTGTTACGTGTGGTGCACCGTGGTGGTGCTGTTACCTAGGACAATAGCGTTGGACGCCGAGGGGTAACGCATTTAGTCCACCGCCTCAAGGCGCCAACGCCCACCCGCATGGGCTATCCACGCGGCACAGTCACGGCGAATAGCAACGAGTTCTTCACGACGCTGCCCCGCCGCCTCGAAGGAGGGCAAACTCGCCAGCATCGCAGCCAGCGCCCAGCGCAGCGGCACCAGCTCATTGACCGTCGCGGCCTGCAGCGCACGTGCGGCAACAGCTGCCGACTCCTCGAGATCGCCCGCACTGCTGAGCGCTGCGGCGAGCACCATTGACGTCTTGACCTGGTGTCTTGCCGACGGAACATCGAGCGTGAGCTGTTCGGCGGTGCGGGCATACCGCAGCGATCGCGCACCATCTCCGGACACCATCGCCAACTCGGCACGCACCCAGGCCAGCCGCAGCGGCAGGCGCCATGGCCAACGGGCATCACCGTGCCGCGCCAACGGCTCGGCCCGTTCCAGTAACGCGTGAGCAAGCGAGAATCGCGCCAGCCCGAGTGCGTCCGCCGACAGTCCAACAAGCGCATCAGACCGCGCCTCAGCGTCCGCACCGGCCATCGCCAGCGCCCGGCCGTCCAGCCCGCGTGCCTGCGCGTGCCAGCCAAGCTGACGTACGTGCGATGCGCGGGTACTCAGCGCCAGCGAGGCCAATCGGCCGGGGCGCGAGACCGCGATGCCACTCAATTCGGCGTGCGCGGCGCCATAGCGCCCTGCTCCACCGAGCGCCACGGCGCGCAACCAGGCATCCTCAGGTGTCGAGGCGGACACCAGCGGCCAAGTAGCTGAGTGCGAACCGAAGGCGGCATCGGTGAGCGCGGTCACTGCGGAGGTTCGGAAAGTCACCATAGGAGCGGCCACGGTACCAATTCCGTCAAATATGGCGTTAACAGTTGATGCTCCGCATGTTAAATCGCCGTCAACCGGAGCTGTGAACACTTCACCAACACAGCGTTAAGGAAACGGAAAACCCACGGCCAAAACCCGCTGACCATGCAGGTGAGCGAGCGTTACGTACCAGGCATGAGCAAAGGCGATGAACGTGATGTTAATTCTGGACCTAATGGTGTGATGTTGCCATGATCATCGCCTATTGACTGAATTTCTACCGCGCACCTACGTTGTTTACACCGCTTGTCATTGGCGACACGTCTGGTGCTACTTACTCACGCGCAGGTCGAATGCGCGCGCAGCGAGAGGGTTAACCACATGCCGCAGCCACAGCAATTGCCTGGGCCCAACGCAGATATTTGGGATTGGCAGATGAAGGGTGTTTGCCGAGGAGTCGATTCGTCGGTGTTCTTCCATCCCGACGGTGAACGCGGCCGCGCCCGCGCACAGCGCGAGACGAAGGCCAAGGAGATGTGCCGGGCATGCCCGGTGCTGGTGCAGTGCCGCGCACACGCGCTGGCCGTCGCCGAGCCTTACGGAATCTGGGGTGGACTCTCTGAGTCCGAACGCGAACTGATTCTGCGCCGCGGAGTACGCCGCTCCGCCTAGCACGTGCCACGAACATCGGGCCCCCGCACCCAGTTTGGTGGCAGGGGCCCGATGTCTGCCCGGGGCCTTATGTGGTGGAGCTCGGCTGGTCGTCGACCTTCCCGTTGAAGGAGATCTTCGTCCCCTCGACACCGGTGGCCGTCACGGTGACAGCGATCGTCTTACGCTCGCCATCGACGACCGCACCGCGCTGTGTGGCCCCCTTCAACGGCCCGTCGCAGCAGACACTGGCGAGAGCGACACCGGCCTTTCCTGTGATCGCATCCTTGAGTCCGGCTTCCAGCTTCGCCTTGGCCAGCTCCGTGGATGATGACCCGAGGCTGAAGTGTGCCTCGCAGCCCGAAAGCAGCAGCCCCACCAGGACGAGCGCCGCCAGCCGCGGCATGTGAAGAGCCGTCTGCTCAGTAAACCCCCGTAGAGACGACAACACCCCCGGCCTCGTGGGCCGGGGGTGTTTCGTTAAACCGCTACCTAGTGTGCGTGCCCGTGGTGACCGTGGCCATGGTCGGCCTCTGCGGCAGGCTTGTCCACGATGGAGGTCTCGGTCGTCAAGATCATGCGCGCCGCCGAGGCCGCGTTGATGACGGCGGAGCGGGTCACCTTCACCGGGTCGATGACCCCGTCGGCGATCAGATCGCCGTACTCCAGCGTCGCCGCGTTGAAGCCGTGCCCGGCATCCAGCTCGGCCACCTTGCTCACCACGACAGCTCCGTCCAGCCCGGCGTTGGTGGCGATCCAGAACAGCGGCGCAGATAGCGCGGCCTCGAACACGTCCACGCCCTTGGCCTCGTCACCCTTAAGCTCTGCACGCAAACGGTCCAGCGCCGAACGGGCCTGCACGAGGGCGCTACCGCCACCCGCGACAATGCCCTCTTCCACGGCAGCCTTGGCCGCCGAGACGGCATCCTCGACGCGGTGCTTGCGCTCCTTGAGCGCGGTGTCGGTGGCGGCACCCACCTTGATCACCGCGACACCGCCGGCCAGCTTTGCCAGACGCTCCTGCAGCTTCTCGCGGTCCCAGTCCGAGTCGGTGGTCTCGATCTCCGCCCTCAGCTGCGCAACGCGCGCCTTGATGGCCTCCTCCGAGCCGCCGCCCTCGACGATCACCGTCTCGTCCTTGCTCACCACGATGCGGCGGGCGGTGCCGAGCACCTCGATGCCGACCTCGCGCAGCGACAGACCCACGTCGGGGTTGACCACCTGGGCGTTGGTCACGATGGCCAGATCCTCCAGGAACGCCTTGCGACGGTCACCGAAGAACGGCGCCTTGACCGCGACGGCCTTGAGCGTCTTGCGGATCGCGTTGACGACCAGGGTGGATAGCGGCTCGCCCTCCACGTCCTCGGCCACGATCAGCAGCGGCTTGCCCTCCTTGGCCACCAGCTCCAGCAGCGGCAGCAGGTCAGGCAGGGAGCTGATCTTGTCGCGGTGCAGCAGCACGAGCGCGTCTTCCAGGATCGCCTTCTGCTCGTCGAAGTCGGTCATGAAGTACTGCGACAGATAACCCTTGTCGAACTGCACCCCATCGGTGATCACCAGTTCGGTGTTGATGGTCGAGGACTCCTCGACGCTGACCACACCGTCGGCGCCGACCTTGGTCATGGCCTCGCCGACCAGCTCGCCGATCTCGGGGTCGCGCGAGGAGACCGTGGCCACTTGGGCGATGGCGTGCTCGCCGGACACCGGCGCGGCCACCGTCAGCAGCCGCTCGGACACCGCGTCGGCGGCGCGGGCGATGCCAGCGCCGAGCGCGATGGGGTTGGCACCGGCGGCCACGTTGCGCAGGCCGGCCTTGACCAGCGCCTGGGCCAGCACGGTGGCGGTGGTGGTGCCGTCACCGGCAACGTCGTTGGTCTTGGTAGCCACCGACTTGACCAGCTGGGCACCCAGGTTCTCAAACGGGTCTTCCAGGTCGATGTCGCGAGCGATGGTGACGCCGTCATTGGTCACGGCGGGACCGCCGAATGCCTTGGCCAGCACCACGTGCCGTCCACGGGGACCGAGCGTGACCTTGACCGCGTCGGCCAGCTTGTTGACCCCGGCTTCCAGGGCGCGGCGCGCGGTCTCGTTGAATTCGATCAGCTTGCTCATGTGTTCTCTCTATTCGGCTGTTTCAGCACCGGACAGGAATGGGTAAAAACGCGTGCCGCCCCGGAAATCGCCTGCAAAGCAGGTCGATTCCGGGGCGGTCACACGGCGTTACTTGCTAACGACAGCCAGCACGTCGCGAGCCGACAGGATCAGGTACTCCTCGCCGTTGTACTTGATCTCGGTGCCGCCGTACTTGCTGTAGATAACGACGTCGCCTTCGGACACGTCCAGGGGGATCCGCTTCTCGCCATCCTCATCCCAGCGGCCGGGGCCAACTGCGACGACGGTGCCTTCTTGCGGCTTCTCCTTGGCGGTGTCCGGGATGACCAGACCGGAAGCGGTCGTGGTCTCGGCCTCATTGGCCTGAACGAGGATCTTGTCCTCGAGTGGCTTGATGTTCACGGCCACAGTGATCCCTTTCCCTCTCAGGGTGGCTCGGTGGGCCTGCTGCCCATGAGCCTGGATTGTCAATGAATACTTCGGCGGCCGGATGAGTGTCGCGCCGTCGTCGCGGGTGCCGACACGACGTCAACCGATCGCCATCTAGCACTCTATACATGAGAGTGCTAGTGCTCAAGGCTGGGCTGTCACCTAACTGTCCAACGCCCCCGGATCCATGAGCAGATGAGCCGACACATCGCCGATCATCTCGACATCCACACGCCGTGAGCTGAAGTACCAGCCCTGCTCGTCGCGGCTGAACGTATCCCGATAGCGGCCCACGACAATCGGCTGCAACGGCAACCGCTCGGTGGCCTGCACCACGCAGAACGTCGAGCGGGCTGAGGCCGCGCCACCGCCGGTGACCTCGACGATCGGGTTGAGCACTAGATGTCGGGTGCGCGGTGTGCCACCGGTCTCCCGGTAGCGGCGCGTGGTGGTGAAGAAGAGTGTGGTGATGGCCGAGGCCCCGGACACGCTCCCCTGCTCACCACCGAAGGTGCTCCGGCCAAGCAACTCCCCGACTCCGTCGAAATCCCCCGCGTCCATCAGCTCGGCATACCGATAGAGCAACTCGGTGATGGCCAGCCGATCCGCGATGCTCATCAGCGCACCTGCCCCTTCACCACGGACAATCCCGGGTCGGCGGCGGCCTGCAACGAGGACGGCCGCGCACCGGCGGCCACCAGATGCGCCGCGAAGGAGGCGATCATCGCGCCGTTGTCGGTGCACAGCCGCAGCGGTGGCACCCGCAGTGTCACGCCGGCCTGGGCACACCGCTGCTCGGCCAATTCCCGCACCCGTGAGTTGGCAGCCACCCCACCGGCGATCAGCAGAGTCGACACCCCGAGGTCCGTCGCCGCACGCACCGCCTTCATGGTCAGCACGTCGGCCACCGATTCTTGGAAGCCCGCCGCCACATCGGCCGGCACGAAGTCGGGGTTCTTTTCCACATAGCGCGCTACCGCCGTCTTCACGCCGGAAAAGCTGAAGCTGTGCCGATCGTCGCGCGGCCCCGTCATACCGCGCGGAAACGGAACCGCTGACGAATCACCCTGTTGCGCAAGTTCGTCGAGCACCTTGCCGCCCGGGTAGCCCAATCCGAGCAGCCGCGCCACCTTGTCGTAGGCCTCGCCCGCGGCATCGTCGACGGTGGCACCGAGCTCCTCGATGGGCTCGGCCAGCGACCTCACGTGCAGCAGGCTGGTGTGCCCACCCGAGACCAGCAGTGCCACGCATTCGGGCAGCGGCCCGTTTTCGAAGACGTCGGCGGCGATGTGCCCGCCCAAATGGTTCACCCCGTAGAAGGGCACACCCCAGGCCAACGCCAGACCCTTGGCGGCCGAGACACCGACCAGGAGCGCACCGGCCAGGCCGGGCCCGATGGTCGCGGCGACCACATCCGGTTTCTGCACACCGGCGATGTTCAGCGCCCGCCGCGCGGTGACGCCGAGCGCCTCCAGATGCGCGCGGGAGGCGATCTCGGGCACCACCCCGCCGAAACGGGCATGTTCGTCGACGCTGGAGGCCACCTCGTCGGCCAACAGCACCACCGACCCGTCGGGGGTCAGCTCGGCGATACCCACTCCGGTTTCATCGCAGGAGCTTTCGATGGCGAGGATGACTGTCATGGCCGCATCAGCCTATTTCACGGAGCCCTGTGCAGGGCGTTTCATGGTGAAGGCGTCGGCTCCGCTACCCGGGTAGTAGCGCTTACGCACGCCGACGGTCTCGAATCCGGTGCCGTGGTATAACGCGATCGCCGCCTCGTTGTCGGTGCGCACCTCCAGGAACACCGGCCCCGGATCACTGTCTGCGTGCGCGAGCAGCGCGTCCAGCAGACGCCGTCCGATGCCCTGTTTCTGATAAGAGGGATCCACACCGATGGTGTGAATCTCGTACTCCGGTTCGTGCCGCCCCAGCCGGGAGATGCCACCGTACCCCACAAGCGTGTGTCCGTCCCTGGCCGACAGGTAGAAGATGTGCGCCGACCCCAGCTCTGCGCGAAAGGCCGACTCGGGCCACGGATCGTCACCGGCGAACAAGATCGCCTCGAGTTCGGCGCACCGACCGGCATCGCGCCGCCGAAGCGGCTTGAGCGCGATCGTCATCGACGGGGTTCTTTGGCATCGGGACGACGCAGATACAGCGGCGTCAGAGCCCCCGGAGGCCGATCCCAGTCGGCCACGCGCACCAGCCGGGAAGGGGACGGATACTGGCGATCGAGCACCGGCAGATCGAAAAGAGCTGTGTGGTCCGGCGATCCGGCCACATGGGCGTAGCCCGAGACCGACACATCCACGGGTGCGTCGACGGCGGGGCCACCGACGCGCGCACCGTCGCGATAGCCCGCCCAATACACCTCACGCCGACGGGCGTCGGTGACGACGAGGACACTGCCTGTGGTGTCGTAGCCGATGGCATCGAGCGTGCACACCGGGTACACGGGAATGTCGAGTGCCAGTCCCATGGCCGACGCGGTCGCCATCCCGACCCGCAGCCCGGTGAACGGGCCGGGGCCACAGCCGACCACGATCGCACCAAGCTCACCGATCGTGACGCCCGCCTCGACACATGCCGCTGCGATGTTGGGCGTGAGAGCCTCGGCATGCCCCTTGGCGCCCATGGTGATTCGTTCAGACAATGCCTGTACCGATCCATCCGGCGCACGCCTCACCAGGCCGGCGGTGATGGCGGGGGTGGCCGTGTCCAGCGCGAGGATCAGCGACGAGCCGCCTGCGCGAAGAGCTTCAACTGTGGTCACGGTTCGCGGCTCCAATGCCAGGTCGCGGTGCGCTCATCGGAGTCGGCGGCACGTTCCAGCCGAATGTCCAGGTGGTGTTCCGAGAGCCGCTCGGCCAGCCCCTCACCCCATTCGACGACGACCACCGAATCGTCCAAGTCGGTATCCAGGTCCAGCGAGTCGAGTTCCCCAACCAGATCAGCACTTTGGTGTTCCAGCAACCGGTAGACGTCCACGTGCACCAGGGCCGGAGCACCGGGCCGCCGCGCCTCGTGAACCCGCGCCAACACATACGACGGCGAGGTGACGGGGCCGTCGACATCCATGCCCCGCGCAATCCCCTTGGTCAACGCGGTCTTCCCAGCCCCCAGAGGACCGCCCAGCACCACCACGTCACCTGCGGCGAGATCGCGCCCGACCCGCTCCCCGAAGTCCAACGTGTCCTGCAATGTCGGCAGAGCGACACGTCCGGAGTTCTCGATCACAGTCCGGTCCTATCGCGTAGGCGCTGTGTGATCGCAGCGAAAAGCTTCGGGGTCGAACGTCTGACAAGACGGTCGATGCCGTCGTTCACGACTCCCGGATGCTCCAGTTGCACCAGGTGCCCCGATTCGCGCACCAGGATCAGCTCGCACCGTCCGCTGAGTCCCAATTGCGCTGCCATGGACTCCGATTGAGCCTGCGGGGTCAGCATATCGGTGTCACCGCACACCACCAAGCTGGGCAGTAGCGCGATGGTCTGCAGTGCCGCGATCTCGTCGTGCTCCTCCAGTGCACGCAGGAAATCCACGATGGTGGTGACGGGAGTCTGGTGAATCATCCGCTCGCTGAACCGCACCAGCGTGGGGCTTACCCGGTTGCCCCCGTACGACGCGGCCTGCAACACCGGGCCCACCAGCGACTTGACCGCACCGCGGCCATGATGGGCCGGGCCCGGCGCGTAATGTACCGCCGCACGCAACACGCGTAGTGCGGGGTTGCGCAGACCTTCGCCGATCGCGGTATGCGAAAGGCCCTCGGCCGCACTGGCGATCAACCCGACTCCGACGATTCTGCGGCCGTACTGCTCGGGGTGACGTCCGGCGTGCGCAAGGATGGTCATGCCGCCCATCGAATGCCCCACCAGGACCGCGTTGCCGCGGGGCACCAACACCCGCAGCACCGATTCGAGGTCGTCGCCGAGTTGTCTGATGGTGCATGACTTCGGGGATGGTTTGCCCGAACGTCCTTGTCCGCGTTGGTCATAGAAAACCATGCGGACGTTGTCGCCCCAACGGGCCGCGAGTTCGCGGCGCTGGAAGTGAAAGGACGCCATCTGCAGACAGAAGCCGTGCACGAATACGACGGTCAGCGGCGCGTCCGGCGGACCCACCTCGCGAACCGCCAGCGGCACACCGTCATCGGCCATCACGATGCTGCCGCGATCGGTCTCCAGCAGGTCAAAGTCCTCGTCGCGATAGGGGTCGTCGAATCTGCGCCGGCCGATCGAACGCGCGGTACCGACACCGGCCACCGTGACCACAGCACCCAGCCCCGCGACCCCGGCCAGCCAGGCGTTCGACTTATTGCTCAACGGCCCTGGAATCCCGATACGTCCGCACCACCCTGCCGCGTGGGCCGGTGACCACCTCATAGGCGATGGTGTCGAGCAGCTCGGCCCAGTCCTGCGCGGTGGGCTCGCCCGCTGCGCCCGGACCGAAAAGCGTTGCGACATCGCCCGCCCGCACCCCGGCCTCGTTGTCACCCAGGTCGACCACGAACTGATCCATGCACACCCGCCCCACATTCGGGTAACGGCGTCCGTTGATCGAGACCTCAAAGCGGTTCCCCAGCGCGCGGGTCACCCCGTCGGCATACCCGATTCCGATGAGCGCCGCGTTGGTATCGCGCGGAGCCGTCCAGATATGGCCGTACGACACCCCTGCGCCGGCGCGTACCGGTTTGACCGAGGACACCGCGCACGTCAACGACATCGCCGGGATGAGATCGGTTTCGACCTCCCCCGGCATCGGATTGACGCCGTACACCGCGATGCCCGGACGCACCATGTCGTACCGCACATCGGGACGAGTCAAGGTGGCTGCCGAATTCGACAGGTGCGCAAGCTCATAACGCAATCCGAAGCTGCGCGCCGTCTCCAGCGCCTCGTTGAACCGGCCGATCTGCATGTCGATGGTGGGATTACCCGGCTGATCGGCGTACGCGAAGTGGGACATGATGCCGCGCACCCGGATCGACTCCTCGGCCTGCGCCTTGGCCAACGCCTCGAAGAGGTCGCGGGTGTACGCGGCCGGCACGCCGTTGCGATTGAGCCCGGTGTCCACCTTGACGGACGTGATCGCCTGCCTGCCGGTGGATCGCGCCGCATTCAGTAGTTCACCGAGTTGCCCGCACGAGGACACCGCCACCTCGACATCCGCGTTGAGCGCGGCGGCGTAGTCGGCTCCCGGCGCGTGCAACCAGGCGAGGAGCGGCGCGTCGATACCGGCGGCGCGAATCCATAGCGCCTCGGTCAACGTGGTAACCCCGAGCTCGTCGGCTCCCGCGGCGAGCGCGGCACGCGCGACCGGCACCGCGCCGTGCCCGTAGCCGTCGGCCTTGACGACCACCATCAGCCGCGCCGGGCCGGCGTGCCCACGAAGCAATTCAACGTTGTGCGCGATGGCGCCGAGGTCGACGACCGCCTGCGCGGTCGCCTCACCCGTGTTCGGCGGAAGGCCGCCTGTTGCCGTCGAAGTTGTGGTCACCGGCACCATTGTCCCATCCGCCCTCTCAATGGGCGAACGGCTGCACCGCGTCGAAGTGCCCATTCGGCTTCAGCTCGTCAAGACCCTTCAACACGGTGAGAAGGTCATCGCGCAGCGCCCTGGCCAGGTCGGTCGAAAAACCTTCGCGCACTACCACACGCAGCACTGCGATATCGGTCACGTCGTCGGGCATGGTGTAGGCCGGAACTTGCCAGCCGAAGGCCCGCAGCGAATGCGAGATGTCGAACTCGGTGTACGGACGTTCGCCCTTCAGCCGGAACGACACCACCGGGATCTCCGAGCCATCGGTGATCACCTCGAAATGCTCACTCTTGTTCAGCTCATCGCCGAACCAGCGGGCGGTCTCCGATAGGCAACGCATCACCTGTGCGTATCCGGCGCGGCCCAGCCGCAGGAAGTTGTAGTACTGACCGACGACCTGGTTACCCGGCCGAGAGAAGTTCAGAGTGAACGTGGGCATGTCGCCGCCGAGGTAGTTCACCCGGAACACCAGGTCTTCGGGCAGGTGTTCCCTACTGCGCCACACCACGAAACCGATGCCCGGATAGGTCAGCCCGTATTTGTGCCCGCTGACGTTGATCGACACCACCCGTGGCAGCCGGAAATCCCAACGCAGTTCGGGATGCAGGAACGGCACGACGAATCCCCCGCTGGCCGCATCGACGTGCACCGGGACATCGGGCTTGCCGGGCGTGGCCGCCAACGCATCCAGGGCGGCGCAGATCTCGGCGATCGGCTCCAGCTCACCGGTGAAGGTGGTACCCAAGATGCCGACAACCCCGATGGTGTCCTCGTCCACGGCGCCGAGCACCTGCTCGGGGGTGATGACATACCGATCCCTGGCCATCGGCAGGTAACGCGGCTCGACATCGAAGTACCGGCAGAACTTCTCCCAGACCACCTGCACGTTGGAACCCATCACCAGATTGGGTGTGCGCCCCTTCCAGCCGTCACCCACCTTGGCGCGCCAGCGCCATTTGAGAGCCAACCCGGCAAGCATCACCGCCTCGCTGGATCCGATGGTCGACACCCCGACTGCCGACGAGGGGTCCTCAGCAGACAGGTCGTCGGCGTGGAACAGGTCGGCCACCATGGCCACGCAGCGCGATTCGATCGCGGCCGTCGCCGGATACTCGTCCTTGTCGATCATGTTCTTGTCGAACGTCTCGGCCATCAGCTTTTCGGCCTCGGGATCCATCCACGTGGTGACGAAGGTGGCTAGGTTCAGCCGCGAACTGCCATCGAGCATGAGCTCGTCGTGAATGAACCGGTAAGCAGCCTGCGGGTCCATCGGCTCATCGGGGAGCCGCAACGCCGGGACAGGGGCCGTCGACAACCGGCCGGTATAGGCGGGACTGAACGACGAGGCGCTGATCTTGCCGGCGTGCGCCGAGAGCCTGAACTGGTCGCGGGAATTCGACATAAATCGATTCTCACCCTATTTCGGCGATCGCCCACCGCAGATGTCCAAGAAGACGAGAAGCCGAAATGGGGGCTTTACCCGGACCAGGATCAGCCGCCGCGTCCGCGGCGGCGCGGGCGTGCACGTAAGCACCCATGGCCGCGGCCCTGTCCGAAGCAATTCCGGCCGCCAACAGGGCACCGATCACACCCGAGAGCACGTCGCCAGAACCCGCGGTCGCGGCCCACGATCCATGTGCCCGATTCACATACGCGGTTCCGTCCGGCTGCGCGATGACGGTGACGTTGCCCTTGAGGAGCACCGTGGCGTTCAACCGAGCGGCCAGCGACCGCGCGGCACCGATCCGGTCGGAACCCGGCGCAGTGCCCGCCAGTCGCGCGTACTCACCGGCGTGCGGCGTCAAGACCGTCGGTGCGTCGCGCGTTGCCACCAGGTCGGTCAGATCGGGATGCTCGGCCAGAATCGTCAGGGCATCGGCGTCGACGAGAACAGGCAGGCCGCCCGAGAGCACACGCCGCAAAGTTCGCGTCTGGCGCTCAGCGGTTCCGTACCCGGGACCGATCACCCACGCCTGCACCCGACCTGCGGCCTCTTCCGTCTGCGTGGCAATGATCTCCGGCCAGTGCGAAACCACTTCCGCAGCAGCAGTTCCGGCATAGCGCACCATCCCCGAGGTAGCTGCCACGGCGGCGCCGGAGCACAACACCGCCGCGCCCGGGTAGGTGCCCGATCCGGCCAGCACACCGGTGACTCCCTGGGTGTACTTGTCGTCGGCTGGTCCGGGGACGGGCCAAGCGGCCGCCACGTCGACGGCCTCGATTTCCCGGATCGTCGCCGCGGGTAGGTCCAGTCCGATGTCGATCAGCCTGACGTCACCGCAATCGCCCAGGGCGTGTGCCGGTTTGTACCCGCCGAATGTCACAGTGACTGCGGCACGAAACGCCGGACCATCCACCGCTCCGGTGTGAACGTCGACGCCGCTGGGAATGTCCACCGCGATCACCGGGATGCCCTCGGCGGTGATCTGCTTGGCGATCTCGGCGGCTCTCGGGCGCAAGGGCCCGATGCCCGAAATGCCCACGACTCCATCCAGGACGAGGTCGGTGTCGTCCGGCACGGCGGACACCGACCGACCGCCGGCCTTGCGGAAGGCCCGTAGACCCGCATGGTGTGTCCGATCGGGATTCAACAACACGGCGCTCACCGACACTCCGCGGCGACGCAGGAATGTCAAGGCCCACAGGGCGTCTGCCCCGTTGTCACCGGAACCCACGATGGCGCAGACGCTCCGCCCGGACACCACACCGACCCGGCGCGACAACTCATCGGCGACAACCGCGGACAATCCGTATGCCGCGCGCCGCATCAACGCCCCATCCGGCAGCGAGCCCAGCAACGGCGCCTCGGCCTCCCGGATCTGTTCGGCGCTGTAGTAGTGGCGCATCAGGCTGCCTCCACCGCATCCAGGAATTCATGGATCACCGCTGCAATCCTTTCCGGGAATTCGCCGTTGAGCCCGTGCGATGCGTCGCTCCATGTCTCGACCCGCGCCTGCGGCACGAGGGCTCGCGCCCGCGCAGCTGCGCATCGTCGAACAGGCGCGGCGTGGGCAGAAACATCACAAAATCGCTCATACCAGAGGAGATCAGTGCGGCCTCGGGTGCGGAGCCATGGACGGACGCACCGCCCGATATCCAGCCCCACAAGCGATTCCGGATCCACTGCAGCATGGCGGGAATCACCACGCCCAGCGACACCACGATCATCTTCCAGGTCGCCCTCGCGAACGTCATCGCCGAATCGAGCAGAGTCATCGACGCGAGCCAATCCGGGTAGCGGATTGCGTAGTTCACGGCATTCCAACCGCCGATCGACAAGCCGAGTAGGTGCACGCGATCGAGCTCAAGCCCATCGAGTGCATCCTCACGCCACGCGGCGTGCTCCGCGGCATCGGCGATCACCTTGTGCTGCACACTCATCCCGGCCTCCCCGAGCAAGTCCAAGGTATAGACGCTACGCCGCCCGACCAGCGATACCAGGTTGGCGCGCCACGTCGGAGTGGAGGCGCTCCGACCGGGAAATAGCACCAATGGAATCCCCGGCGCCGACCCGAGTCTGTACGCCCGCACGGTGCCGAGTCGCGTGTCGACATCGGCAACCGAGCTCACCGCGGGTAGCTCGTCCATGCCACGCAGATATGCCCGCACGAACCTGCCGAACACCGCATCGTGGGTGAAATACCCCAGCCTCTCAGCAGCCCAGCGCTTTCCGACGCGATGCTCAGGTGTCGCCACGGAGTTCATGCGGACGGCCTGCAGCTGCCGCTATTCGACGGTTACCGACTTGGCCAGGTTCCGCGGCTTGTCCACGTCATACCCGCGGGCCTGCGCCACCGCGGCGGCGAAAACCTGCATGGGAATGGTGGACAGCAGCGGTTGGTATAGCGTCGACACGGCCGGAATTTCGATGAGATGGTCCGCGTATGGCCGGATCGTCTCATCGCCCTCTTCGGCGATCACGATCGTCCGCGCCCCACGAGCCTGAATCTCCCGAATATTGCTGAGCAGCTTCGAGTGCAGCAGCCCCATGCCCTTGGGCGAGGGCATCACCACGATGACCGGCAGGCCCTCTTCGATCAGGGCGATGGGCCCGTGCTTAAGCTCTCCCGCCGCGAAGCCCTCGGCGTGCATGTACGCCAATTCCTTGAGCTTGAGCGCACCTTCGAGTGCCACCGGATAACCAACATGTCGTCCTAGGAACAGGATGCTGGAGGACTGCGCGTACTGGCGGGCAAGGTCGGCGACCGGATCCATCGCCGAGATGACGCGCTCGATCAGCTCCGGCATGGCCTCCAGCTCGTGATACTCACGGGCCACCTCGTCGGGGTACTTGGTACCGCGAGCCTGGGCCAAGGCAAGGCCCACAATGTAATTGGCGGCCACCTGGGCCAGGAAGGTCTTCGTGGCGGCGACACCGATCTCCGGCCCCGCCCGCGTGTACAGCACCGCATCGCATTCCCGGGGAATCTGCGAGCCGTTGGTGTTGCAGACCGCCAGCACCTTAGCCTTCTGCTCTTTGGCGTGGCGCACCGCTTCCAGGGTGTCGGCGGTCTCGCCCGACTGCGAGATGGCGACCACCAGCGTGCTCCGATCCAAAACCGGATCCCGGTAACGGAATTCGCTTGCCAGCTCGATCTCCACCGGCAGCCGAGTCCAGTGTTCGATGGCGTACTTGGCCAGCAGACCGGAGTGGAATGCCGTGCCGCAGGCCACCACGAACACCTTGTCGATATCGCGCAGCTCCTGATCGGAGAGCCGCTGCTCGTCGAGCACGATCCGACCGAGGTCGAAGTGCCCCAACAAGGTGTCGGAAACCGCTGCGGGCTGCTCGGCGATCTCCTTGAGCATGAAGTACTCGTAACCGCCCTTTTCCGCGGCCGACAGGTCCCAGTCGATGGTGAACACCCGCGCGTTGTCGGTGTCGTCATTACCGGCGAAGTCGGTGATCTGGTAGCCGTCGGCGGTGATGACGACTATCTGGTCCTGCCCCAATTCGACGGCGTTCCTGGTGTATTCGATGAATGCGGCGACGTCCGACCCGAGGAACATCTCACCGTCGCCGATGCCGACCACCAGCGGGGTGGACCGGCGTGCGGCCACAATCGTGCCCGGATCGTCGCCGTGCGAGAAGACCAGGGTGAAGTGCCCTTCGAGCCGGCGCACCACGGCTTGCACCGAGGCCACGAAGTCACCGGCGGTGTCGCCGGATTCGTATTGGCGCGCCACCAAGTGCACGGCCACCTCGGAATCGGTATCGCTCGCGAACTCGACTCCGGCGGCCTCCAGCTCGGCGCGCAGCATCGCGAAGTTCTCGATGATCCCGTTGTGGACCACCGCAACCTTGCCGGTGGCATCCCGATGCGGGTGCGCATTGCGGTCGGTGGGCGCACCGTGGGTGGCCCAGCGGGTATGTCCCATCCCGGTCGTCGCGGCGAATGATTCGCCGGATTCCGCGATCGCGGCCTCAAGATTCGCCAGTCGGCCTGCTTTCCGCTCCACCAGGAGTCCACCACTGCCATCGGCCAGCGCAACACCGGCAGAGTCATAACCCCGGTATTCGAGCCGCCGCAGCGCCTCGCGGACGACACCAAGGGCGTCCCGGTGGCCGACGTACCCGACGATTCCGCACATAGCCCACCAGGGTAGTTCAGTTCCCGCTGCGGTCCGCAGGCGCCAACGATCCGCTACGGTCGTGCAATGGCGAGTACCCGCACGCTATTCAAAGCCCTGACCCGCCGTGGTCCGCACAAAGTGCTGCGCGGCGACCTGGCCTTCGCGGGGGTGACCGGCGTCGTCTACACACCGGATTCCGGCTTCAATCTGCCCGCGGTGGCGTTCGGACACGACTGGCTGACCGGCACCGACAAGTATCGCGCGACCCTCGAACACCTCGCATCCTGGGGAATCGTTGCCGCTGCCCCCGATACCGAGAAGGGGCTGATCCCGTCACACCTGAATCTGGCCGCCGACTTGTCCACAACGCTCGAGATCGTGACTCGGGTACGTCTGGGCGACGGCAAGATCAGCGTGCATCCCACGAAACTCGCGCTCGTCGGCCACGGCCTGGGTGCCTCTGCGGCGGTTTTCGCGGCGACGCGCACCCCGGCCCTCCTGGACAAGAAAAACCGGCCGGTGGGCGCCAAGACCGTGGCGGCTCTGTTTCCGAGCGCGACTCAGCCGCCGGTAGAAGACGGAGCCGTAGGCTTGACCATCCCGGGCCTGGTGCTGACGAGCGGCGATGACGCGCACTCGCTGCGGTCCAATGCCGTGGCGCTCACCCGCGCCTGGCCGGGTGCCGAGTTGCGGTACATCGCCAAGGCGAAGTCCAGTGGACTGCCCGAGCACAGCTGGCTTCGTAGGTTCGTCGGCCTCGGCGGATCCAACCGGGCCACCCAGCGCAACACCCGCGCCCTGTTGACCGGATATCTGCTGTTCCAGCTTGCGGGCGACAAGCGCTACCGGGATTTCGCGGACGCGGCGGCCGAACTGCCGAACACCTCGCCGCCCGAAGCCGTCGAGCAGGAGATCAGCCAGCTCGATCGCGTCCAATCGCTGCTGAGATAGTCAGCGCCGCCACCGCTGCCAGCGGTAGATGTCGTCCTCGTCGAAATCTGATTCGGTCAGGTAGATCTGCGTGGGTATACGCAGTTCGGCGCCCTGCCCGGATGTCTGTTCGCCGACTTCTTCGCGAGCCGCATCCGCCTCGTCTCGCAGGTCATCAAGCATGCTCTCGAAGTCCGAGACAATGCCTGCAAGCGCTTCGGTGATGTCGATCATCGTCCGGCCTTGGGCAGTTCGTCGGCAGCGATCTCACACGGTGTCTCCCCGGCCTCCGTGCCTGCGGCTTGAGCCTTCGCCGACGGGCTTATGGGCCCCGCTGACGGCAAGGGCGAGAGCTGCTGCGCAGCGGCCGGCTGCGGCTCGGGATGCGCGGGCGGGGTCGGCTGCTGAGCCTGCACCGGGGGCGGGTTCACCGGCGCGGTAGCACCGGCGGGCTGCGCCGACATGCCGGAAGGCGGAACCGTGGCCGGCGGCGTGGTACCGAGCGGTGCGCCAGGCGCCGTCTGACCCGTCGGGGCGGGCGCGGCGTCCAGCCCTCCAGCCCCCGCCAATTGGACGCCCGGGATCGGTGCGGGTTTGCCATCCGTCGCGAACGTCGCCCCGGCATCCGCGCGGGCCTCCTGGATCGCGGCATCCTTGGCCGCGGCCATCTTGGCGTCCGGGTCGTTCTTGTCGGCCTTGTCATCGATCTTGTCGGCAGCCTCGTCGGCCTTGCCGTCGATCTTGTCGTCCAGGCCCGGCTCGCCGCCCTGTCCCATCTGGTCGAATGGGATGTTGGACAGCCCCTCGGTGATCGCGCTGACGATTCCGCTCGCCGCCTGAGCGATCGATCCCAGCGCACCGGTCATCGCACCGGTCAGACCGCTGACGATCTGACTTGGGTCCATGCCCTGCTGCCCCTGCCCCTGCCCCTGTCCGGCACCCTGCTGCTGTCCGGCACCGGATATCTGCCCGCCCTGGTTGCCCATCGCGGACGCGGGGGTGGCCATGCCTTGCATCCCGCCACTCGCGGTGCCACCGGCCGATCCGCTGCCGCCACCGCGCTGGGCGCCACCGGTATCGCTGCTGCCGGGCGCCTCGGACTTGCCCGCGCTGTCTTTGTCCTTGGGCTTCGTTTCAGGATTGTTATCCGCATTGTTATCCGGATTGTTATCCGCGTCGTATTCCGGCCCGAACTGACCGGGCGGCGACTTGAACTCCGGAGGCAACTCCTGCTTGAGGCCGTTGATCAGGGTGTCGTACGCCTCGCCGCCCTTGGCCCAGGCCGCCTTCATCGCCGGCAGCCACTTGCCCTCGATGTTCTGCTGAACATGCGGACCGATCTTGGTGGCGTTGGTCTCGTCAGCGACGGATTTGTCGCCGGTCCCGGTCTTGTATGTCGCGACGGCACTGTCGAACGACGCCCGGTCTGTCACCAAACCGTCGACCATCGTCGTGGCTTGCTTCTTGAGGTCGACGATGTTCCAGAGCGCCTCCCGCAACCCGTCCAGCCCGGTGGACACCTTGCCGAACTCGCCGGTCACGGCGTCGGCGGTGGAGTTGTGCGTCCTCAGAAACTGGTTGGCGGCTTCCGAGCCCTTGCCTTCCCACATGCCCATGAGCTGCTGCAGCTGTCCGTGCTGCCGCTCGGCCGCGGACTTCATGGTGGTCACCGCGCCCTTGAACAGCTCAAGGTCCGCACCCAGCGCATTGAGGTCCATGCCGGCATCCATGTCGTACCAATCGAACAGCTGGCGCTCGTTGGCGGTCAGATCCGGGTTGGTGATCGTGACGGGAGACTTACCGTTCCCCCGGATCGCGGCCGTCGTGTAGTTCTGCGAGTTCGCGACCGCCTGGATTCCCTCGCTACGGAGCGACTCGATGTCATATCTACCGGCCATCGGCTGCCGCCATCCGTGCGGTGTTCTTAGCTTCCCGATCGGCGTACCGCTGCGCGGTAGCGCGAAGTTGTTCGGCGATCACGGTGTTGGTGCGTTGCCAGTTCTCAAGATGAGCGACCACCTCGCGCAGCCCGGTCCTGACCGCATCACCCTTGGCCGTGTGCCAACGCCCGGCCGAAGCCCCGCCAAAAGACAGGCCACGCAGCTGCTCTACTGCCTTTTGCAGCTCGTTGGCCATGTTGTCGAACTCTCCAGCGACCCCCCGGACACCAGCGACATTGATCGAGGTTTCTCCCATATTGACTACGACGGGTCCCTACCGATTCCGGTTCCACCTTTTTTCACCGATCTACCGCCTGATACATCTTCCCGTTCAACCGTTTGGTCGGGTAGGGTCGCCGCATGCGCATTGGAACCACGCTGAGCTATGCCGGCGGATTCACCGAAGTTGTCGACGAGCTCGCTGAACTGGAGAAAGTCGGACTGGATATCGCGTTCGTCGCCGAAGCGTACTCGTATGACGCCGCGAGCCAACTCGGGTACCTCGCCGCCAAGACGTCCACCGTGAAGCTCGCCTCGGGCATCTTCCAGCTCTACACCCGCACCCCCACCCTGCTGGCGATGACGGCAGCAGGTCTGGACTATGTCTCGGGCGGCCGCTTCGTCCTCGGCATCGGAGCCTCCGGCCCGCAGGTCATCGAGGGATTCCACGGCGTGAAGTACGACGCCCCGCTGGGCCGTACCCGCGAAACCGTCGAGATCTGCCGCAAGGTCTGGCGCCGCGAACGACTGGAATTCGAGGGCAAGTACTTCACCGTGCCACTACCCCCGGAGCAGGGCACCGGCCTGGGCAAGGCCCTAAAGCTGATCAATCATCCTGTACGCGAACGTATTCCGGTACTCATCGCCGCGCTCGGCCCCAAGAACGTGGCGCTCACCGCCGAGATCGCCGAAGGCTGGCAGCCCATCTTCTTCCTGCCCGAGAAGGCCAACGACGTATGGGGCGCGGCCCTGGCCGAGGGCAAGTCCAAGCGCGACCCGTCGCTCGGAGATCTCGAGGTCTACGCCGGACCCGCCCTGGCGATCGGTGACGACGTCGAGGCGCTGTACGGGTTCGTGAAGCCGAGCCTGGCGCTGTACATCGGCGGCATGGGCGCCAAGGGCAAGAACTTCTACCACAACCTCGCGACCGCCTACGGGTTCGGCAAGGAAGCCGACACCATCCAGGAGCTGTACCTGGCGGGCAAGAAAGCCGAGGCCTCCGAGGCAGTGCCGGACGAGCTCGTCAGGAACGTCTCGCTCATCGGCCCCAAGAGCTTTGTAGCCGAACGCGTTGCGGCGTTCAAGGAGGCCGGTGTGACCACCCTCAACGTGGCGCCGCTGGCGGCCGATGCGGCCGGTCGTATCAAGCATGTCGAGGCACTGCGCGAGCTGCTCTGATTCGCGCGTCGTTCGCATGGCGTTCGACGTGTGTTCGTCCTGCGCACCGAAGGTAGGGGGATGACAGCCATCCCGCGCCGCACCGTCCTGCGCGCCGCCCTACTCGGGCTCGCGATAGCTCCGGCCGCCACGGCGTGCGGACCGGCGCTGGTGACAACGCGTCCCAAGCTGACCCACGGAGTCGCGAGCGGATTTCCCCGCACCGACGGCGCGGTGATCTGGGCGCGCTCGGACCGACCAGCCACCATGGTTGTCGAAACGGCGGCCACCGAAAGCTTCTCGGATGCACGACGTTTCAGCGGTCCGGTGCTCACGCCGGACACGGACGGCACCGGCCGGCTTCGCCTCACCGGGCTGCCTGCCGACACCGAGGTGCACTACCGAGTGACCCTCGATTCTGACGGAACACTGAGCGAGCCCGTGACCGGCGTCTTCCGAACGGCACCGGCATCCGCGCGAAATGTGCGGCTGATCTGGTCCGGCGACGTGGCGGGACAAGGGTTCGGCATCAATCCGGACCTGGGTGGGATGAAGATCTTCCGCACCATGGCGGACCGAAATCCGCAGTTCTTCATCCACAGCGGGGACACCGTCTACGCGGATGTGCCGATTCCGGAAACACTGACGCTGCCCGACGGGCGGGTCTGGCGCAACGAGACATCCGAGGCGAAAAGTGTTGTGGCACAAACTCTCGACCAGTATCGGGGTCAACACGCGTACAACCTCACCGATGCCAACTATCGGTACTTCAACGCGCGCGTGCCGCAGCTGGTGCAGTGGGATGACCACGAGGTGCTCAACAATTGGTACCCCGGCGAGATTCTCGACAACGACAAGTACACCGAAAAGCGCGTGGACATACTCGCCGGCTACGGGCACCGCGCATTCCACGAATGGCAACCGCTCGAACCCCGCGAGGCCGTGGACGGCCGCGTGTACCAACGTGTCTCCTACGGCCCACTGCTGGACGTGTTCATTCTCGACATGCGTAGCTACAAGGACCCCAACTCCCCCAATCGGCAGCAGCACGGCGCAATACTCGGGGCCCGTCAAACCGAATGGCTCATCGGCGCCATGGCTTCCTCCAAGGCGGTATGGAAGATCGTCGCCAACGATCTACCGCTGGCGCTGGTGGTACCCGACGGAAAGACAGACTTCGAGGCCGTCGCGAACGGCGACAACGGCCACCCCCTCGGTCGGGAAACCGAACTGGCGCATATTCTCTCGCAACTCAAGGCCGAACAGGTCCACAACGTGGTGTGGTTGACGGCCGATGTGCATTACACCGCGGCGCATGAATACTCACCGTCTCGGGCCGCATTCACCGATTTCGATCCGTTCTGGGAATTCGTGTCAGGTCCACTCAATGCGGGCGCAGGACCAGAGAAGCCACTGGACACAACCTTTGGCCCCCGGGCCGATTTCGTCCACGCCGCCCCGGCCAATCAGTCATCGGCGCTGGATGGTTACCAACACTTCGGACAGATCGACATCGACGGCGGCAACGGTGATTTGACGGTCACCCTATGCGACGCCGCAGGCTCGGTGCTGTACACACGCACCTTGGCGCGCGTCTAGACCGCGCCGACCACCTGAGCCACCCGCTCGGCGAGGCGCTGGGCGGTCGACTGCTCGTCGGCTTCCACCATGACCCGAACGAGCTGTTCGGTTCCGGAGGGACGCAACAGGATACGGCCAATGCCGGCAAGCTCGGACTCCACTGCGGCGACCGCGGCCAGCACTTCGGGCGCCTTCGCCACGGTGTGCTTGTTCGAGACCGGCACATTGATGAGCGTTTGCGGCAGGCTGCGCATCGCGGATGCGAGCTCGGCCAACGACTTACCCGTCTGCGCCATGCGTGACATGAGGCGCAGACCGGTGACGATGCCGTCGCCTGTGGTAGCCAAGGACGGCAATACAATGTGGCCGGATTGCTCACCACCCAAGGCGAATTGGCCCGCGCGCAATTCCTCCAGCACATACCGGTCACCGACACCGGTCACCTTGACCTCGATGCCTGCGGCACGCATGGCGATATGCAGACCCTGATTGCTCATCACCGTGGTGACTAGGGTGTTGGCGGTCAGCTCGCCGGCCTCGGCCATTGCTGCGGCAAGCACGACCATGATGGCGTCACCATCGATGACGTTCCCATCGGCATCCACGGCCAGACACCGGTCGGCATCTCCGTCGTGCGCGAGCCCGAGGTGTGCGTTGTGTTCCTTGACGGCGGCCTGCAGCGGCCCGAGATGTGTTGACCCACAGCCATCGTTGATGTTGAGCCCGTCGGGGTCGGCATTGATATCGACCACGTGAGCACCCGCCGCCCGGTAGGCCAGGGGCGCCGCGTCCGAGGCCGCCCCGTGCGCACAATCGACCACGACGGTGACTCCGCCCAGCGGGTGGGTGGAGGCGTTCTCGACGTGATGCAGGTACCGGTCGAGGGCGTCCACCGCATCGCGCACCCGCCCGATCCCGCCGCCGGTAGGACGTATGCAAAGGGCTTCCAGCTGCGCCTCGATGGCTGCCTCTGCGTCATCGTCGAGTTTGTGGCCGCCAGCGCCGAAAATCTTTATTCCGTTGTCTGGCATGGGGTTATGCGAGGCCGAGATCATGACACCGAAGGCCGCGTCATATGCGCCTGTCAGGTACGCCACCGCCGGAGTGGGCAGCACACCCACGCGCAGCACGTCGACACCTTCTGCCGCGACACCGGCGACCACGGCTGCCTCTAGCATCTCACCGCTGGCACGCGGATCGCGGCCCACCACGGCCACGGCGTGCGCGCACCCGAGAGACCGTGCCGCGGCGGCGCCGAGGGCCATCGCGAGCTCCGCCGTCAGATCGGCATTCGCGACACCCCGCACGCCGTCAGTGCCAAACAAACCCATGCACGTAACCTCTCACACCCAACTGGGCCCAATAACGCGATTGCGCCGACACACAGGTGTGTGCCGGCGCAATACGCGGACGAACAGAATCGATCAGCGCTTCGAGTACTGAGGCGCCTTACGGGCCTTCTTGAGACCGTACTTCTTGCGCTCGATCGCACGGGGGTCACGAGTCAGGAAGCCGGCCTTCTTCAGCACCGGACGGTCCTCGGGCTCCACGATAATGAGTGCACGGGCGATGGCCAGACGCAGCGCGCCGGCCTGACCCGAGGGGCCACCACCGGTCAGGTGGGCGTAGATGTCCACGCTGTCCACCCGGTTCACCGAGACCAGCGGGGCCTTGATGAGCTGCTGGTGCACCTTGTTCGGGAAGTACTCCTCCAGGCTGCGGCCATCCAAGTGGAACTTGCCGGTGCCGGGGACGAGACGAACCCGGACAACGGCTTCCTTGCGGCGCCCAACGGTCTGGATGGGCTTGTCGATGACGACGGGTCCGCGAGGAGCGGCCTTGACCTCGGTCTCGGCGGTCTCGGCAACCACGACCTCGACGAGCTCCTGATCATCGTTTTCCACGGTGTTCTCGGCGTCTTCTGCGGGAGTCTGCTCTTCGGCGATATCGGTCACTGAGCCACCTGCTTAATCTCGAACGGGATCGGCTGCTGTGCGGCGTGCGGGTGCTCGGCACCGGCGTACACCTTCAGCTTGCGCTCGATCTGACGGCCGAGCTTGTTCTTGGGCAGCATGCCGATGATTGCCTTCTCCACCGTGCGGGTGGGGAACTTCTCCAGCTGCTCGCCGATGCTGCGCTTGCGCAGACCGCCCGGGAAACCTGAGTGACGGTAGGCGAACTTGTCGGTGAGCTTCTTGCCGCTTAGGGCAATCTTCTCGGCATTGATGATGACGACGAAATCGCCACCATCGGCATGGGGGGCGTAGGTCGGCTTGTGCTTGCCGCGCAGCAGAGTGGCTGCTTGAACGGCAAGACGGCCGAGCACCACATCCGTGGCGTCGATGACATACCAGCTCGTGGTGATGTCACCCGCCTTCGGCGTGTAGGTAGGCACAGTCTTTCCTTGTCTACTCGGGTGGGTCCCCGGACGGTTTGAGCCGTTCAGGGGGCTGGTCGTGGCGAACGGTGGAGGTTGATCTCGGCGACCAGTGGTGACCCGAGCCTCGTGTGCATGACTTACCGCACGCCAGCGCAGGAGCTTACCGGGACACGTCGCCGCTGGTCAAAACGCCGTCAAGCCCGCGTCGATTTTGAGTTGCGATGTCGTGTGGGCTTGGTCCGATGTCTAATCGTTCTGCCGACCCCATGTCTTGCCGAGAGATATAGAGGTATGAGTCCGCACTGGCCGGGGCAAAGACCCGCCCGCCACTACAGACCAGCTGCTCAGTTCAGCCATCGCACGGGGGCGGGCACCTTATGAGCCGCCGTGGTGCCATCGCCCAACTGGCCGCCCTCGTTATTGCCCCAGCAGTAGGTGGCCTGTTCTGTCGCCGCGCAGGCTGACCGGACACCTACCGCCACCGAGGTTGCCCCGCTAATCCCTCGAACCACCACGGCATCACCTTTACGGGGACTGGTCTCCGTGCCGAGGCGGCCATACCGGTTATCGCCGCCACATACCACAGCACCATCCACGCGAATTGCACACACCGATTCCTGCCCCACCGACACGGAGGTCACCTTGCCGAAAGAAGGCACCGCTACTGGCGTTGCGCTATCAATTGAAAGTTCGAGCATCATTCTGCCCCAACAGAAAAGGTCTCCGTCACTGATCGCACACGTCCGCGCACCGCCAATAGAAACAGCCGTAACATGGCCTAGCCCAAGCACTTTCGCGGGGGTTGGCCGATCCACCATACGACCTGGCGGATCAGGCCTAGTGCCATCACCTAACTGCCCGAACGTGTTATCGCCCCAGCACCACAAATCTCCACCACCTACGGCACAGGCAGTCGACATATTAAGTGCCAGGGCAGTCGTACCGGAGGGCCCGTTGACCTTGGTGGGCTCATCGCGATCTTCGTGCGTTCCATCACCAACCGACCCATGGGTGTTGCTGCCCAAGCAGTAAACATCGCCTACCGCGATAGCACAAACCGTCGTCACGCTCGTAGCCACAGCGGTCGCACCGACCACCCCGTCTTTCTTGCGGGGAGTGCTATCTCCGGAATTCTGCCAACACCAAAGTTCGCCACGGCTAACTACACACGTCACATAGCCGATCGAAATCTGCTCCACCGGCTCCAGCTGAACCGGTTTGGGCGTAGGGGACCCAACGTCCGGGCCCCAGCAATACCCTCGACCGGTGGCCAGCACCGCACAAACCCCACCCGTCTGCGTGGCGGATAGCCGCGCAACGGGGAAGTGGTTAATCTCTTTTGCAGCAGTCGGCGCGGTCGTCGCAAGGGCACCTGGGCCCGTGGCATCGCCGCGCTGACCACTATCCCCGCCAGTATTGGTCCAGGTGTAAATCCCGCTGCCAACTACGATCACGGCTGCCACAACGACCGCCGCCACCATGGTGGCACGACCACTATGGGCAGTCATCGTGTCGCACTTTGACAACCAAAACAATCCACTAGTGAAAGCCTCGACCTGCGCTTACGCGGCCGTCTCCACCCCGAGATGATCATGGCCGCATACCAACCCGAATTCTTCGCGAACAGCGTGCGCTGCGGGTGTAGCTTAGCGAAAACGCCTGTCCAGCAAGGGATAATTGGACTTGTTGGGTTCAAAGACCGTGATGGGAAGACACTTTGAAACTGCACGAATATCGCGTTGTCGGCGCAGATCACCACTACCTTGCCCGACACGTACCGCGGCCCGGGGTGTATGCGCCCGGTGACGCGTTTCGCTGATCTGGCCGCCGTCGCCAACAGCGCGGAGTGTAACCCCGTCGCTCTCGTCGCCCACCACTCATGATCTACCACCGATGGTAGGACCAGGGAGATCTCAGCTCTGGGGAGGAGAACCATCAGGTCACCGGTGTGACAGACGGCGTCGTCACAGCCGGCCGAACACCGTCGGTCGGCCGGTCAGTGTGGCTCCGCGTACCAACGATGATGCCGCACAAGAGCACCGCAGCCCCCACCGCAAGGGCAATCGCCACACCAATGATCACCGCTGGATCGGGTTGTTCTGAAGATGTGCCACTGGTCGGCAGCCGCAGCTTCCAGCGGACGAATCCGGTCAGCAACAAGCCAATAGTAACAAGCATGAGCAGGTCAAAGAACCACCAGCCAGCACTATGTGTCCACAACACATCATCTTTGGCGAACTGGCTCAACGCCCGAAGATCTGAGGTGGAGGCCGAGGCCGCAAATCCCCACCGTCCGGGCAAAAGACCGGCGATCTGTTCCATCACCGCGCGCCCAGTGACGGGGATAAGCCCGCCGGAGAACACGACGGAGGCGATAAGGACACCCACGATCATCTGTAGGACTTGGTTCTCCGACTTGGCAATCGCTGAGAGCGCCAAGCCCAACACCGCCGACACGATGGCTGTGGCAGCGACAGTCACGTACAGCTCGAAGGTGGGGCTACCCAAGGCCGCCGCTCCTCGAGTCGGCCCTCCCTTGAAGATCACGAACATGATCGTCAGCACCGCTGCCTGGGCGGCGGCGATAGCACCGTAGATACCCAGCTTGGCGCCAAGGTAGACGGAGGCCGACAGACCGACCGCCTGCTCGCGCTGGAAGATAGGCCGCTCTCCGACCAGATCTCTCACCGTCAGTGCGGTGCCCATGAATACAGCGATAAGACTCATCACCGCCAGAACCGTGATGGCTTCGCTGGGGTCCTTTGGGTCCGCGATCCCGAGCCCTCGGACCCCCGGTAGCGCGAGCGCCACGAATCCGAGCAGAAATGGAATACCGACCAACACGGCCAGATATCCGCGGTCCGCGGCAATCAGGTGCGCTTGACGACGGGCGACGGTCCGCAGCTGCCGGTAGAAGTTCGACGGGAGCCGCTCGGGATGCAGTGGCGGGCCACCAGCAGGAGGCATAGGCGGGGTCGGCGGATGCGGGTGTCGCCGCAGATAATCGTGGTGCACCCCATCGGGGTCGGCGCTAGCGCGGGCGAAGATATCGGCCCAGTTCGTGGTGCCGAGCTCACGGCCGATATGCGCTGGCGCATTGGCGAATGCTGTCTTGCCGCCCGGCGCCAGCAGCAGCACTTGGTCGCAGACGTCTAGATGGGCCGTGTTGTGGGTGACCACCAGAACAACACGACCGGCGTCGGCCAGCTTGCGCAGCAGCATCATCACCTGTCGATCCAACGCCGGGTCCAGGCCTGAAGTCGGCTCATCCAGGATGAGCAGCGATGGGCTGGTCAGTAGCTCCATGGCCACGGAGGCACGTTTACGCTGACCGCCGGAGAGCTTGTCGATGCGCGTGTGTCGGTGCTTGGTCAGCTCTAGTTCCTCAAGGACCTGTTCGATCACCTGCGAGCGGTCGGCGTCGGTCAAATCATCGGGCAGGCGTAGCTGCGCGGCGTATGTCAAGGCCTGCTCGATGGTCAGCAAACGATGCACGACGTCGTCTTGAGGAACCATGCCGATTCGGGTGCGCAGCGACGCATACTCGCGATGGATGTCGTGGCCTTCGAAACTGACCCGCCCTGCGGTGGGGGTATACAGGCCCGCCACGAGCTTGCTCAGCGTGGACTTACCGGCACCAGACGGACCGATTACCGCAGTCAGTGTGCCGGGTCTGGCGGTGAACGAGATTCCATGGAGGAGAGTTTTGCCGTCGATATCTAGAGTGATTCCGTAGCCAGTAACGCCACGGAAATCCGGCGCGGTGGTGTGGTACTCAAGGGTGTTGCCCCGGGCAATCAGGTCGGTGTTGCCGATAGTGATGACATCACCCTGGCGCAGAATCTCCGCGGAGATGCGATGTCCATTGACGTATGTGCCATTGCCACTGTTGTTGTCGCGCAGCTCCAGACCCGCGGAAGTGGGCACCAAGAAGGCATGTACTCGCGAAGCAACGGGGTCGTCAACAACAAAGGTATTGGTTGTGGAGCGACCAATGGTTATCGCGTTGGCCGGGGGCACGGCCGGCCGTGGCGGTACCACCGCACGCACGACACTGGTGATCCGTTCTAGCCGATCATGTTCCCTGCCCGCCGGCCGGGAGGGGCGCGGCGGATGCGGATGATACTGCGGCGCAGGGGGTCTCGGCGGACCAGGCACTGGGTTACCAGACGGGCCGGGGCGCCGCGGGGGAATGATCGTCGTCCTGTCATCGACGGATTCCGGACGACGGGGCGGCCGATTGAATGTTGGGATGAAACGTGTTCTTTCCTCGTCGTCACTTGGCGAATTCACCAGAACTCCTCCCGCATCACTGCCCCAAAACTATCGATGCCTGCCGCACCGACACTGATTTCGACATCCACTCCCCGTCCCCTCCGTAAAGCTTCCCCTCAGCAGCGGAGACGCTTCAACAAGCGTCAGGCTAACACGGAATCACACGCTAGCCGTGACGTGCCACTTTGCAAGAACCAGCTGTATTCGCACTCGATGAAACGCAGACCAACGAAGCACCAACGAGTGAACTCGACAGAGTCTGGGGTTCCCCTTGGGCTTCCCCTGAAACTGTGAAGGGTTTCTCTTAGGCGGCGTCCGGTTGGATAGCCGCATTCTTCTCGTACTCGATCGGCGGTAGCAACCCTGCGGAGCTGTGTCGTCGTCGGGTGTTGTAGAAGTCGTAGCACCAGGCGGTCACGATCTGGCGGGCCTGGTCTTTGGTGTCGAATACATGGCGGGAGAGCACTTCGTGTTCCAGCGTCGAGAAGAAGGCCTCGGCGGCGGCGTTATCGAAACACGATCCGACCCTACCCATCGACTGGCGCACCCCCAGCTTGTTGCAGAGTGTGGTGAAAGCTGTTGCCGTATAAGTTGATCCACGATCGGAGTGAAAGATCACGTCAGATATGCGGTCTTTGCCGCCGCGTACGGCGACCGCCATTTGAGCGCATCGGCCACCAGCGCGGCGTTCGGGTGCGCCGAGATCGGTGCGGCCAGCAGCCGACGCCCGAACAGATCGATCACTGTTGCCAGATACAGAGTGCCCTCGGCCGTCGGGATCTCGGTGACATCCCCAACCCATTTAGCATTGAGTGCAGTGGCGGTGAAATCGCGTTTGAGCAGGTCGAGGAACGTCGGCGCGCCCCGGTCCTGTTTGGTCAGCCCGCGAGGACGTTTGGGTTTTCGGCCCTGTAAGCCCTGTCGGTGCATCGAGTCGGCCACCGTGTTCACCGATACCTGCCAACCCTCATCGCGTAGGTCGGCACGAACACGTGGAGAACCGTAGGTACGCCCGGAGGCGGCGAACAGCTCGGCGACTCGCCGATCCAGTACCATCCGACGCCGCCGCCGCGCCGACGGTGGACGCCGAAACCACTTGTAGAACCACGAGATGCTGACCCCCAGCAGCGCACACGTGATCGTATGCAGCACCGCGTAATTGGTCCTCTGGTCGGCGATGAAGCGGGCCAGAGGACCATGCACGCTGTGCCACACACGGTTTCGTGCCGGATACTCGGAGTCAGCGTCTCGTGGTTCTACAAATGGCATCGCCATCGACCCACGGCCGGTCAGCAGCGCCGCAGGACCCTCGACGAACGCATGCGGCAGTTGTTCGATGCCTCCGAGCGGACCTACGGGTCCCCACGCATCCATGCCGACCTGCGTGCCGAAGGCTGGTGTGTGTCGGTGAACACGGTGGCCGAGTCGATGCGCCGCCTCGGGCTCGCCGGTCGCCGGCCCAAACGTCGGCGGCCAGGGCTGACCAAACAGGACCGGACCGCCCCGAAGTTCGGTGACCTGGTTAAACGTGACTTCACCGCCCCCCAGAACGAACACCAAGTGGTGCGGCGATGTCACCGAAATCCCAACCGGTGAAGGCACCCTGTATTGGGCCACGGTGATCGATCTGTTCGGCCGGAGGCTGCTGGCCGCACCAATATCTGAGCATCCCAACGCTGCACTGGTCGCCGACGCGCTCAAAATGGCCGTGGTTGTCCGCGGCGGCAGGGACGCGATCGAGCAGGTGATATTTCATTCCGATCGTGGATCGACCTACACTGCAACAACTTTCACGTCATTGTGTCAGCGGTTGGGTATTCGCCAGTCGATGGGTCGAGTCGGGTCGTGCTTCGATAACGCCGCCGCCGAGGCCTTTCTTCTCCACGCTCGAGCACGAAGTGCTGTCCCGACATGTGTTCGAAACCAAAGCCCAGGCCCGCCAGATCGTGACCGCCTGGTGCTACGACCTCTACAACACCCGACGACGACACAGCTCCGCACGGTTGCTGCCGCCCGTCGAGTACGAGAAGATCGCGGTTATCCAACCGGACGCCGCTTAAGAGAAACCCTTCACGATCTCGGGGGAGGCCCAGTCCGATGGTGCGTCCATGTTTCACTGGAGCACAAATGTATGCGTTACATCGGAAAGAGACGAGAGCCACTTGATCGAGGAAACCGTGGTGATCGAACCTCCGCCGGGACAGCTGCTGGTCATTGTTGGTGATGACACCCATACCTTTCATCCGAGCGCCCAGTCGGTTGTAGTGGGAATCGGCGACAACGGCAACATCCAGATCGCTCCTGTCTCTTTACCCGGAGCGCACGTAGTGCTGAGCAAGACTGGCCCGTACTGGACGGGTTTGGTGGCACACCGAGAAGTTCTTATCAACGGACAGCATCGAACATCCTTCAGCGTGGTAGAGCCTGTTAACTGCCGTTTCCCGGGACAGGAACAGTCGGTGACGTTTCTGACGGAGAGCCACCGCCGCAGCCTAACAACCGAGTTGGACCCGGACGTCTTGCGTGCCGGGCGGGCGGCAGCGCAGCCCAGCGACGAGCAAGATGCGACTCTGCGTGGCCTAGCGGATGCGAGCACGATGAGTCCAGGCACAAATACCCAGCTTGAGGAAGGTGAGCTCTGGCCCGGTGATGATCTCTTGGCCAAACTTGAGCGAGCCTATGGCTGGCCAGTAGGGACGCTATCCCGGATCCGGGACGGCCACATCCGAACCGAAGGCCCCGACGACAATGACGCCACCAGTCTAGTGGCCGGAACCGGACAAGTGCCGCTGCTGGCCAATGCCGCACAGCTGGCCTTACACGCCATTCTGCCCCGAATCGACGCGTTGCCCGGCACCGACAGCCCAGACCTTCCCGCCCAGGCCAACGCGCTCACCGACGATTTACGGCGCGTCGAGGAACTCTGTCAGCGTGCCGCCCAGCATTCGCACGGCGTCCCTGAATTCGCGAGGATCTTGAGCAACGTGCGCCGCGCATATCGAAAGGTGATGTTGTTGGCTGCGCAGTCCCGTGACGCTTATCTCAGCCAGCGGCTGTATGCCGCCCGACATCTGAGCGGGTTGACCGCGGAAGAAATCGCAACGGCTGCGGCTATCCCGGTAGACGCCGTAACGGCGGCAGAGGCCGGCACCGTCGTCGCGCCCGCTGATGAAGTCGCACTAACCCACCTACTGAACCACCTGGCAAACTGACAACCGCCCAGGGCCCGTCACTTGAACTGCTGAGCCAGGGCTGCAACTAGCGTCGAATCGAGAAACTCGCTAGCGGCGTAGCCCCCTGAACTGATAGCCGCGATGACATCCGGATTGTCAACGATGACGATGGGGCCCTGAAAAAGAGTGAATCCCGCAGGAAGTCCTTCATAGCTACCTCGGCCCGCCTTACGATCGCTCCGCACCACGATGAGAGCGGCCGGCGTACCAACAAAAAACGAACCGAGAGCGCCATCACCTGCGCGAACATCGCCAGTCTCCTTGGCGGTGCGCCGTAGCCCTTGGCTGTAGCCAAACCCGATGTCGCGCAGGTACGCGGCGATCCGGCTGTCGTCAAGATAGGCGCTGACGCCGTCATCGGTGTTGTTAACCACAGCTAACGTCACGCTAGTGAATGCCTGGTGCTCGTTGCGGATGGCGCTGTGCTGCTGATCAGCCTGGTCAATAAGCCGTTTGGATTCCTCCTCACGGCCTAGAACCCGGCCGGCCCAGGTGAGTTGGTCTTGCCAGCTCCACCCGGGCCCCGGGTGATCTGCCGGTCGCGCCACCGTCGGTGCGATGGCGGACAGATCCTTGTAGGCGGACTCGTTGATGTCGCTGGTCGCGATGATCGCATCGGGTTGGGCTGCACCGACCGCCGCGGCAGCCGGAGTGGGCACGATCTTGGGCTTGTTGGTCAGCCTCTTTTCAAGCCATGCGGGCAGTGCCGAATTGGCGACAGCCAAGATCGACGGCGAAGCTCCCAATGACACCACCGCATCGGCATCGCCGGTGCCGAGCGCCGCCGGCGCCTTCGGCCGGGTGACGACCTGGGTTTGCCCGTAGATATGGCTGAACATTTGTGCCTGGTAGGCCGATCGAGAGCCCGTCGGCCACAGCAGAACACTTGTGACTGCCACTGCGATAATCGCCAACACGGCAACGGTTGCCCACACAAACCGACCACGACCCGAGCGCGGAAGCGGCCCCGACGGCGACTGTGGAAACGTTCCGGGGTGGGGCGCGGTCTGAGTGGGGCCGAAAGGTTGCGGCACGGTGACCGAGTACGAGGCGTTCGGATAGCGCTGCCTCTCGTCGGCGTGACGCGCCTGGTTGTGCTGCGAATCGACCTGCGCGGTCGGACCTTCCTGAATTGCGGGCAGAGCCGAAGCGCAATTCCGCAATGCGGCAGTCGCGGCGGCGGCAAGCTGGCCGGCACTTTGGTAGCGCCGAGCAGGGTCCTTGGCCATTGCGATGGCTATGACCTCGTCGAATGCCTGAGATAGCTCAGGGCAGTCCACGGTGGGCCGCGGCGGCGGCGAGGACAGATGGGCGGCGATGACGGTTGCGGCATTGCCGCCTCCACCAAACGGTGTCTTGCCAGTGAGCATACGGTACAACGCGCAGCCCAGCGCATACACGTCAACTCGGTGATCGATATCTGTCCCGGACAGCGCTTCTGGAGCCGCATACGCGACCGTGGCAACCACCGCACCCGTCGCAGTCAGATGCGATCCGGCATCACGCAATCGGGCAATTCCGAAGTCTGCCAACAATACTCGTTCGTCATCATGCGGGTCAGGGGCAAGCAGGAAGTTCGCGGGTTTGATATCACGGTGAATCAGGCCGCGGCGATGGGCATAATCCAGGGCCTTTGCTACCTCGACAATGATCCGGACCGCACGCGCGGCGGTCATTAGACCGGCATCCAGCTCTTTGTGGGCATCACTGCCCGCGACATACTGCATCGCGATCCACAGCTGTCCGGCATCCGACTCACCGCGGTTGTAGACGGTAACGATGTTGGGATGGTCAAGGCCCGCAGCTAGATCTGCCTCTTGCTGGAACCTGGCCCGAAATTGGCCGTCAAGCGAATACTCGGCACTGAGAACCTTGAGGGCGTCCTTGCGAGGCAGTACGGGGTTGTCTGCCAGATACACAGTCCCCATACCGCCGGCGCCCAGGACCCTGTCGATCCGATACCCCGACACCAGCGATCCTGGGTTTAGCGCCACGTCAGTTCCTTCCCTGTCCCGTCATTCCTATACGCCATCCAGTACGCGGCTCCAAGCCGGTCCCATTATTTGGCGGCCAGAATGCGATACTGCGCAGCCAATTGCTGTTGTGCGTCGATGAGCTGAGCCGCGGTTGTATTGAACGTGTAATTTTCAAACACGGTGTAACAGGTGAACTTCTGGGTGGTGGGAAAAGTTGCCTCGAAGCACGCGCTATCGGGCAGATACTGCACCCGGTCAGAGGGCTTGTAAGCCTTGGGCCCGACGCCGAGCTGCTTGATTTGCGCATCACGGAGCCGCTTAGCGCCGCCCGCATCACCTGTCTGATAAAGATCGGCCAGCGATGTTGAAACAAACTGCAAACCAGTGTCTTTGAAGAGTTGGCTCATCTCGACCGGCGAATCGGCGAGGAAGTTCAGGAAGGTACGGGCATCCCACACGAGTTTGCTATTTATGTTGCTGCCCTTACCCTCCGGGATCGGCAGTGTGCGGGCGAGCAGCCCATTCGGATCTTGCGGCAGGTTCGGTAAGGCCGCCACCTCCGTCGGGGCGAATCCATCAATCATACGTACCTGTTGATCCAGCGTCGCCGAGACCAGACCGCCCGCAACGTCGCTACTTTCGGCTTCTGCCTGCTGATACAGGATGAACGACCCGCGCGGTGTCAACGAGATCACACCGACCCCGGATTCTTTACTGCCACCTGGCCTTTCGTATGACGACAAATCCGCCTGGGTGGCAACGGAATCTGGATGCCCCGGGATCGAGATCTTGCGCCGAGGATGCTCTGCGCTGTCTGCCAGAAGTTTGTCGCTCATAGCCGAGGCTGTAGCGGAGGCCGATTGGGCGTCTGGGAACTCCAGCACCGCGTTCTGCAGCCACTGCTTCGAGGCAGCGGGGTCCGCGTTTTTACGGTCGGTTGCGAAGCCGGCAACGAATCCAGCGTCAAATGCGATGTTCCACACATCTTTTCCTGTGCGATCCCCTAGATTCGCCGCAAGCGAACCAGGCCGGAGTATCACCGGTTCCTGCCATACCTTGACCAGGCCCGGATCAACCTCCCATGGGGTTACCGTCACCCAGGCGATCCGGGCACCTTCCTGCCTGCGACCGTTCGTATCGTTGCCGGCAGGCCCCAGAGGAGCCGCGGGTTTCGTTGGATAACTCCCGGTGTTTAACAATGAAGTGTCGACACCCACCGGCGCGTCGCTGGGTTTTGTCGCCGCCCCCTCCATATCACGGCTACATCCGGCCCCGCCCGCAGCAACCGCCGCCACCAACAAGCATCCAAGATTTCTGTTCAGCGTGCGCACTCGACACTACCCCCATCTCTTCCTCGCCGAAGCTGTTCCGGCGTTAGTCAACTGGGCAAATATACAATTCCCAGTGCGCTATCGTGCAGACAGCGTGCCGGAATAACGACGGAAGTCGACGAAAGGGGGATGAGGCCATGACAACACCGCCTCACGGACCAACGTCAGGAGCTGCGGGCCCAGGCGATGAGCCCACGCAAGTATCGACACCAAGTTCGACTGCAGGTCCGTATTCTCCGCCGCCCCAATGGCCGTCGGCGGGCGAGTCATCCGGATGGCAGCAACAGCCACCGCCCACAGCTGCCTCCGCACAGAATCATACGTGGCGACGCTGGGCGGTTCCTGCAGGAATCGTGGTTATGATCATGGGTGCGGCAGCAGCAGTCGCGGTCAAGTACTCCACTGATGAGTCCAAGTCCGCTTCAGCGAGCACCTCGCCGTCGACCGCCGCGGTCGAATCCGTCAGTACTACACGCACAACAACAATCACAACAACCGAATCGCTCGCGCCCCCACCGCCACCTACACCTTTGCCGCCGCCCACCGTAATAGATAAGAGCGCCGTCAATACGCTGCTGTTAGCGCCCGCGACGATCAACACCATCATGGGCACCACAAACCTTGTCGCGCCCCCGGACGAAACCTATTCACGTGCGCTCAGCCCGGGCTCCTTCACGCCGCAGGAATGCGCCGGCGCCTTCTTACCTGGCGAAGCAAACACCTACAGTGCGTTCAACGGCGGGCCGGCTGGAATCGCTGTGCAGGCCATCCATGAGGCAGTCAGACCGCGCTCACACAACGTGCTGCAGGTCGTCTCAGCATTTGCCGACGCTAGTGCGGCGCGCAAGTTCTTCGATCAACGTGTCGCCGATTGGGGCTCGTGCGACGGCAAGATCGTGACGTTGCGCAACGAGGACGGCTCTGCAGACAAGGCCCGGATAGGCCCCACCAGTATCAAAGAGGACATCAACTACTTGACCGTCACAAATCCAGACCCTGCCGCCGACGGGATGGTCTGCCAGCGAGCCATCACGACAATCGCCAACGTGGTGATCGACACTCGAACCTGTGCCAGGGACATCACGACTCAGGCTATCGATATGGCCAGCCAGATCAGGCAGGCAGTGCATTAGCCAGACGGCTAACTGCATGCCTCCTCACTGTTTTATTACTGTTTCTCCCAGACAATCTTGACTTCGGTTTGTGTCAGGTCGATCTTCTCGGTGTACATCCATCCCGACCTACTGCCAGTTTCCCTCTTGCCGGTGGGTGTGCCGTTGTAGTCTTTCCCGTCGACCGAATACGGCCAGTCCTCCAACCCGCTGTAGGAACAGTTCAGCTCGTACGGGTCGTATCGGCATTCCATTCCGGAGATGTCGGGCGCCGTCCATGTGACAGTGCCGTCGACGTAATAGTTCGACAGGCTGCGGAAACCCTGTGGACAGTTGGGTGGATCGAGTTGCTTGGATTGTGCACAAACAGCTACCGCCCCCTTGAGCGCGCCCTGGGTTGCTTCTTTACCTTTGTCGGACATCTGAGATTTCAGCGAGTATTGGGTGTCGGTTTCGCCGGTGGTTGCGATACTCTTGAGTAATGCGTCATCAGGCGGGTAGATCAGATCGATGTTGGGGCTGGAGGACCTCAAGTCGATGAATCCCGGGAACACATAAGCCTGCTGCTTTTCTTCCACTGACTTACCGAATAGCCGCGCTATCTTAATAATCTTGCTTTTGCCGCCGTTCTCGAATTTGAGTTTGGTGCTGGAGTGTTGCACCTTCCACCCGCCGTCGACACGTTTGACGTAAATTTGTTCATCAGAGGTTCTGTCGCCGAATTTCGCGCTGGCGTGCACTCTACCGGCGTCTGAGGTATCAACGACGTCGGTCTCTAGAATTTGGATATCGGTGATGGGCCATACGGCGATTTGCTGCTTTAGCACTTCGTCGGTCAGGAAATCCTTTGATCCTGGGGTATCGGCTCCGTAGGACAGAGCGCGGCTAGCGTCTCCAGCAGCGAGGGCTTCCAGGTAGCTTTTGACGGCGTCGCCGGCGTTGGTGGCCTTGCCGCCTCTTGATACGCCACCGCCGGATAGCGACGAAATTACGACAATCAGCAGCACCACAGACGCGATTGCGCCAGCGCCGATCATCAGGTGCTTCCGGGGTAGGTTGGCCAACGGGTTCGGGCGCTTCGACGGCACGTTCTGATCTGCTGACGGATATTGCTGCTGGGGCCATCCTCTAGGTCCGCCCAGATTGGGGCGAGCTGCTGGGCCAGCACCGGGGGGTTGGGCTGGACGCTGTTGGAACGGTATTCCCGGGTGTCCGCTGGCGGCCGGGGCGGGTGGGACCGACCGCCCAGGAGCGCGCGCGGGCACTGACTTACCGAAGTTGCCGCCGGTAATAACCGTTCGTTCGTCACCCGAGGAGCCTTGCCGCGGGCCCTGAGGCGGGCGGGGTGGCTGCGTCATTGGCCAGTTTCCTTTCTGGTCAGCCGTTCTGGTAGCAGACCGAACCTGTGCTTGCGATGGTCACGGTTCCTGCTGAGTGCAGGTGAGCGCGTGCTCCGTCTGGGAGGACCTCCACGGAATCGGCTATTAGTCCCAAGGGGTATTCGCCGGTCAGCCGGTCAGCCACTTTGTCCAGAGCGGCCTGAATTGCGGAAGCCGATAGCCCGGGGATCGGTATGAATGTAGGGATGTTGGTGATCTCAACGCCCACTTTGCCGTTGGCGATTTTTGGGGCTGCCTTGATCGGGACATCGCCTAGAGGTGTGTCGATCTTGACAACGAACTCTTCGGTAGAGCCGTCGGTACTGACCGATATCCGCGAGCCCAGGACGCTAAGATTTTCTTCGATGGTCGCGGTGATCCCAGCGGTTGGCCAGGTCAAGGTGGCTTCGATCTCGTGGGCGGTGGGCGGGTCCGCAGTGGAGACACCGGTCAGGGTTGCCTCGATGCCCATTTGGTGCGCCGCACGTACCCGGTTGCCTGCCGTGCGAATCTTGATCTGGTCAATTGTTCCCGTGATGTATTGCCACAGTATGGTTTTAGACCCGAGACTTACGTCGGCTGTATCACCGGTGACGCATTCGATGTTGCTCAGTATCTGTGTCGTTGCACTATGCCTGACGATCCATTCAGCCCCTCCTGGTATCACCACAAGAAGCACGGCAACAGCACCGAAAAGTGGCCATCTACGGCGGCGGGAAGGCGGCGAAGCCGGAATCGAGGGCGGTGCGGCCATCGGGGGCGGACCGTAGTGCCCGTATGGGGACTGCTGCGGCCCGCGGAACGGCGGGGGCCCCTGAGGTCGGTAGCCGCCTGATGCTGATGGTCGTTGATAGGGCTGCGGCGGCCCGTAGTAGCCCGCCGACGGGCGCTGCTGTTGCCCGTGAGGTTGTGACGGCCACGCAGGCTGGCTGCTCATACGGTCTTGAATCTGCTCAGGCACTGATTGGTATCACCCAATAGTCCGGCGCGAAACGCCAAAATACGGGTGAATCCCGCCGGTACCGCCTTACCGTTGACATCGCTAGCTACCAGCCCGTTGGTCAACAAGCCGGCGATCGCTTCATCGAGGTCACCAGCCGCTAGCAGAAGGCTATTCCCGGACGGCAGCTTCACGGGTTCAGCCATCTTGCGCTGAGCAACACCAGTAAGGCACGCGGTTCGCATGGCCGCAGCGGTCGAGTTCAGGTCGAAGCCTTCTTTTTGATGCTGCAACGCCAACATGTATCGCGACATGACTATCGAGAATGCGGTGTTATCTCCTTGCACCAGTACACGTTTGGACTCGTTGGCCGACGATCCCATCTCTTTGAGTTTGCCCAAATCGATCGCGATGGTGTTGGTCGACGGGCAGTAAGAAGCGGGTAGAGTCGCTGCGGCATCACTGCATTCCGTCGAAGTGTCGTATGAGATGGATGGTGCCTTCTTGAGTTTGAACGTCGTTGCGAGGAACTCGGCCAACGTAGCAATGGTGTCTTTGTCTATGGAGGCCTCCGAACTCTGAGTGCTGCCGGATCCGTCGACCTGCAAGGACATCGGCAAGTCCCCGCGGCGCTCCCTGACGTTGTCGTAATCGATTGTTGCGCAGGCTTGAGCCCCGGAGGTGAACCCCATCTGAAAGGCAGTAACACGGTCTAGCCCGGTGCCGTGCCCGTTCTTGAGCATGTCTGAGTCTTCGGGCTTGTAAATGGGGTCCCGGATCACGATCAATCCAGCCAGCACATGATTCAGGCCGTCACCGGTACTCATCGCGAACCGCGGCGACGATCCCTCGGCGACCCACCGCATGTAAGTGCCCGCGAAACAGTCCGCCTGCTGCTCAAAGACGATAGTCGGGGTGAACGATCCCACCAGATCGGCCATCCGCTGGATCGCATGTCCGTATTCATGCGCGATCACACCGGGGACCGAGATGTCGCCGAAGTACCTCTGCCCTGCAGGCAAAAACGCGCCGCGGTCCCAGGCCATCATCCGGTTCCGGTGGCAGTAAAATGCATTCGGTTCGTCGTAGGTCGGACTGCCGCACAAATTGGGGCTCGAGGGGTCTTCGGAATCATAGGAGACCAGATTGGTGATGGCCTCGAATGAGCCGTCCTTGAAGGAGAACTCCCCCTTCCAGAATTCCTGCAGGTCATTGACCGATAGCAGTGCGAGTTTGTCCATTGCGCCGTGATCTGTGCCCTGGACCGTTCCGGTGGGGTTGGCGGTGCCGGTGCGCATCCCGCTGGGCCCTTCCGTGACCACCAGACCGCCCGCCTTGCTGGGGTCGAATACGGGCGAAATCGCTTCCCCCGGAACTACTGTGCCGCTACATCCGGCAAGAATGACGATCATAGATGCGGTTACTACCGAACGAAAACATTGGATCAAGGCGGACTTCCCTCCTGACTACTACCAAACCTCAGTCCACACCCAGACCAGGCGCGCACTGTCCCCTACAGAATTTGCTCAGTCCACAAAGAATACCTGGGTCTATCGCGGCGACGGTGCAAGTGGCCTGATCGCCCTGTACGGGCTGGGATCTCTCAATGCCAACATCAATACCGTCGGGCAACAACGGTCGTGTTTCCACCATAGCCCCGTGGGGTTCATCATCGGAGTGGGTTGTTGTTGAAACCGTTATAGAAGGCGTCTTCCTCGGCCTCGGTCGACCTACTCTGCCGGTTGCCTGCCGGGCGCGACCGTTTTGGCTCGGAGGTTCGCATGTTCCTGGATCCAGGGTTGGCGCCTGTTTCAGTGGCGCACGTGCTTGGTCGAGTTTCCCTTCACCGGAGCGTTTCTTGGGCCGAGAACGCGGTGACTGCCGATGACACTCTGCATGTGTGGGGTGGGACGTTGTCGAGCTGGTCAGCGCATCCGGAGTATCGGTGGGCGCAGTTCATACCAGAAGTGTGTGCTGCGGGCGCGCTGCAGGTGGCAGACTCCTGCCGAAATACGCCCAACTTCGCACTACAACAAATGAACGACATGTCCTCAGACACCAGGCGCCGCACTTAGAGAAAACTGTGGGGCCTTGGTGGCTCTCCTCCACCAAGGCCCCACAGAGCCTATTCCCCTCAGGATGAGCTACTGGTGCCAGGCTCCTGCATTGTTCTGGTCAGTGTGCGCTGCATCAAGGTTGCCCTGGTGCACTGCGCCATTCAACTGAGCCATGATCTGGTGGACGATGTCCGCCTGCTGGTGCCACTTCTTCTGAACTTCCTGATACGCCCCAGCGTCCTGACCCTGATTGTTAGCCAACGGCGCAACATCATGCTGAAGATCAGCGAGGGTCTGCTCGTACTGATTGGCGATGTTGTTCAGCTGATCGACCAGCGCGTCGATCTGAGCGTGGTTGTATGTGATTACGGTCACTGCTGTTCCCTCCTATACCTTTCTATTTGGCTTTGGTGCTACTGAGCAATGCCGCCGTACGCCTGCTCCTGGTTGGCGACTTCCTCTTCGGTCTTCTTACGGTTCGACTGCATTACCTCGCCAATCACAGCGAGGGTCTGGTTGGTCTTCCGCATCTCTTCATGAAGCCGCATGGTCGCCTGATCGAAGGCCTGCCTGGCCCCGCCTTGCCATACCGAATGCGGCACGCTTTCGCACTCATTCTGAAGCCGTGTTGCCAGAGTTGAAAGCTCATCATGTCGGCCGTTGATGTCCGACTCGGCCTTAGCGATTGCACCCAGATCCTGTTCCAGTGTCACTTCATGTCCTCCCTTGTCCCCAGGCCCGGCCAGTCACGGGTGTGACGTCCGGTTTCTGGCCGGTTTTGTCCTTACAACTAGATATGATGGCCCGACCGCCAGATCGGTTCCATCTTTTTCAAAGTTTTTTCAGCAATCTTTCTAGCTACCCGACCTTACCGCATGAGCGGTACGAATCGCTAGTTCGCAGGCCTGACTGACGCCAGGATAGCTACCATTCTTGTATTGGCAGCCAACGCCTATCCGCAAGTCGTTGTCGAGAAAGACCGTCCACGCGATGTCATGGCCCTCCCGAACCTCGGCATAGGTGACCGCCGGCCGCTCCATCTTGGTGTCGTCCGCCTTGAAATCCGTGAACACCCCCGGTGGCTCCTTCTCCATGGCGGCTCGCAATGTATCGGCCGTGGCAGCCAGGGTCTCGCTCGACTTCACCCGCACCTGCGTCACATGCACCATGGCCTCGGGGTCCTTGGGCGAGATCACCTCGACCCGAGCCGATCCGGCGCCGCCCGCGGGTATGCGTCGCACCGCCCACTCGGCGGGCACCATGAGCTGCACACGCCCCTCCACCAGCAGCGAGGTCGCCACCACGGGAGTGGTCCGTGTCGGCCGCTCCCGTGTGGACGCCACCGTCAGCACGATACCCGTAGCCACGATCGCCGCGGCCAGTCCGATCGCGGCGGCCGGCCACCACCGGGGAAACCGCGGGGCAGATCTGGCAGGCCTCGCCGGTGTCCACTCCGACACCTTCGGGGCGGCGGGTTCCTCGGCGGCCTCGTCGATGAATGCGGAGACACGGGGAACCTGGCCGATGTCGCGGAACACCGAATCCTCGGCAACCTGCGAAACCCCCGGAGTCAGGCCGATCCGGTCGATCGCGTCCACGATCGCCTCGCCCATCGCGGTGTCGGCCGAGTCGACGAGGATCGAGGCTACGCCGGTAGGTTCGTTGCGGACCACTTGCTCGACGGCACGTCCCACGGCGCGCGCGACTTCGCACACGCTCTTGGTCTCCCAAGACCGATCTTCGAGATGACGAACCGTAGCGGCCGGCACACCATCGGACCCGTGTCCGACGACGATGATGGCGACCTCGTCCGGTGCCACCTCGACCACGACAATTGAGCGGCCGGACAGATCGGCGCGCACGCCGCGCTCAGCGAGCGCACAGGCACGTGACCGGACCGTCAACGTCGCCGCCATCATCCGCGCGGCACTCGACAACAAGGTGCGGCGCCCGGGACTCCACGTCGTGGGGTGGATCAGCACCATGGAATCGAGGCGGACGGGCGCATTCCGGTCGGTGAGCAATGACTCGAACAACGCCGCCCACAGTGCGCGGGACGGAACCACACGACCGGGCAGCAGAGCCATCTCGTCGTCGAGTGCGGCGACCGCCGACCGCACATCGGAACGGCCGGCTCCTCGGACGCCGTCATCGGTTCGCGCCCGGACGGCAGTCTCGGTCACTTCGATCGCTACCCGCGCCCCCGCCTGCGGGTCGCGATGGAGAATCACTGTGAATCGCTCCACGCCACCTGGATCAGTTGTTGGCCGCCCGAGCGCATGACCAGGGTGCCGCGGCCCGGCGGCTGCTCGCTCGGCCGAACCGTACCGAGCAGGACACCTTCATCCTTATTACCGCTCATCTGCAAACCGATGCAGGAGAGGTCCTTCATTCGGGCCATCACCGGCTCGAACATGGCACGCGAAGCACCGCTGGTGCGGCGGGCGATGACGACATGCAGGCCGATGTCCTTCGAGTGCGGCAGGTACTCGGCCAGCGGCAGTAGCGGGTTTCCGCTCGCCAGCGCCACCAAGTCGTAGTCGTCGACCAATATGTAGATCTCGGGGCCCGACCACCAAGAGCGGTCACGCAGTTCTTGTTGCGTAACGTTGGGTCCGGGCATCCGCGACTTGAGCAGCTCGATCAGTGCCGGTACCTCGTCCACCAGCGTGTTGCTCGACATCGCGTACTTGCCCAGATGCTCGGTCTCGACGACACCGAGCAAGGTGCGGCGATAGTCCACGATGAACAGCTGCACCTGCTGCGGTGTGGTGGTGCGGACGATCTCGCGGCACATGGTACGCAACAGGCCGGTCTTGCCGCACTCGCTGTCGCCGAAGATCATCATGTGCGGCTGCTCGCCGAACTCCAGATACGTCGGTGCCAACTCGGTCTCGTTGATGCCGACGAGGATGCGCAGGTTCGGTTGATCGTTTTGCGGTGCTTGCGGAACCAACGCGGCGTAGTCGATCTTGTGCGGCAGCATGCGCACCTGCGGCGCTTCCGCCGAGCTGCGCTGCCGCATGCTCGCCGCGGCCGCACCGATCGCTTCACCCAGGTCCTGATTGGACGACACGCTGTCGACACGTGGCAGACCGATGAGCATGTGCCGACGATCGCGGGTGATACCGCGGCCGGGCCTGCCATCCGGAACAAGTTGCGCCAGCTTGCGATCGAAGTCCGAGTCCAGCGGATCACCGAGGCGAAGCTCGACACGCGTGCCGATCTGGTCCTTTAGCGCGGGCCGGATCTCAGCCCAGCGTGAGGCCGTCACCACCGTGTGCACGCCGAAGCCGAGGCCCTGGGCTGCGAGCGCGGTGACCTGTGGCTCCAAAGCCTCGAACTCCTGACGCACGGTGGACCATCCGTCGATGATGAAGAACACGTCACCGAACGGGTCGCTCGCGAGCTGAGGGTCACCGGCACCCTTGCGCCGCCGGTACTCAGCCATCGAGTCGATGCCGTAGGCGCGGAAGGCATTCTCGCGAGACCTGACGATCGTCAGCATCTCGGCGAAGGTGCGCCGGATGAGGTCCGATTCCAACCGGCTGGCCACCGAACCGACGTGCGGTAGTTGCGACAGCGAGGTCAGCGTTCCACCACCGAAGTCCAGGCAGTAGAACTGCACCTGCGCCGGACTATGCGTCACCGCAAGCGACGTCACCAACGTACGAACCGCCATCGACTTACCCGACTGGGGCGCTCCCACGATGGCGACGTTGCCCGCGGCAGCGGAAAGATCGACGATGTACGGGTCGCGCCGCTGCTCGTACGGCCGGTCCACGATCCCGATCGGAACGGTCAGGCTGCCAACAGCATCGAAGCCGGCGCGGCCGTGACGGGGAATCAGATCACCGAGAGTGGGCGAGTCGTCCAGCGGCGGCAGCCACACCTCATGTGCGGGATTACCGTGTCCCTCAACACGGTCGAGAATTGTGTCGATGACCGATTTACCGGTCGCCTCGGTCGTGGCCGGTGAATCGTCTTCGACCACTTCCGTGGGCCGCATCTGCAGTGCCACCGGCGCGGCGGTGAAGAGACGCGGAGCGGCACCCGACCCGCTGGAAGAGACAGCTCGACGCGCCGGCCCGTACGGCACATACGCGCCCGACACATAAGAGGTTTGGAACCGGGTCAACTCTCCCGAGTCGTCCTTGAGATAGCAGGATCCTGGGGTGTTGGGCAGGTGATAGGCATCGGGTACACCGATGGCCGCACGGGATTCGTTGGCAGAGAAAGTCTTCAAGCACAGCCGGTAGGAAAGATGCGATTCCAACCCGCGCAGACGACCCTCGTCCAGACGCTGCGAAGCAAGCAGCAGATGGACGTGGAGCGACCGTCCCAGGCGGCCGATCGCCACGAACAGCTCCGCGAAATCCGGGTGCTGGCTCAGCAGTTCGGAGAACTCGTCGACGATGATGAACAGTGCGGGCAACGGGGCGAGAGACGCACCTGCGGCGCGGGCACGCTCGTACTCGGTGACATTCGCGAAGTTGCCCGCGGCGCGTAGCAGCTCCTGGCGCCGATTCATCTCACCGGCGAGGGCGTCTTTCATACGGGACACCAGGTTTGCCTCTTCGGCAAGGTTGGTGATGATGGCCGCGACATGCTGCGCCCGGTCCAGGCCCAGGAACGTGGCACCACCCTTGAAGTCGACCAGCACCAGGTTGAGCGCATCCGGAGAGTGGGTCGCGATCATGCCGAGCGTCAGGGTGCGCAGGAACTCCGACTTACCCGAACCGGTCGCACCGATGCAGAGCCCGTGCGGACCCATGCCATTCTCGGCCGCTTCCTTGATGTCCAGCTCCATCGGAGTGCCGTCCACGGCGATACCGATCGGAACACGTAGCCTGTCGCGACCAACCCGATTGCGCCACACGACTTCCGGGTTGAGCAGCCCGGGATCACCGATCCCCACAATGTCAGACCACCGCGTGCTGACCTCGGTCTGGATCTGGACCTCGTCGCCGCTGCCAGTGAGTACCCGGTAGGGCGCGAGCCGGCGCGCACAGGCCATGGCCTCGGTGATGGTCAGATGGTCGGGGTGCGCAAAAACCTCGGACCCGACATTGCCCTTGGCCCCCAGGCCACGTTCGGTCAGCTCCAGTTGCATACCCCGACGGGCGGCCAGCGGATCCACCCTGGTGCCGATCTCGACGAGGGTCACCGAGTCGATGCCGTGGTCGACGATGAGGCGTTCGGAACCGATCAGGGTTCCGCTGTCCACGATGATGAGAATCTGCGGCCGATCGGGTGAGGGCTGAGCGGTGCGCGAGAATCGCTCGCGCTCGGTGATCAGTGATGCCAGCGATTCCTCGACCTCACCGAGTGAGTGGTAGACCAGTCGAGACGAGCCGACACCGTCGAATGCGCTCGGATGCTGAGCGTGCGGAAGCCATTTGAGCCAATCCCAGTGCGGTGCCGCGTGTCGGTTCACCACTGCCGCGACCAGAAACTGGTCCGGGCCGTGGAACATCGCCAGCTGGCAGATCATGGCGCGCAACATCCCTCGCGCCACCTCGGGCGAGCCGTCGATGGTGACGGCGGCAAAACCTCTCAGGTTCAAGGCGATCGGCAGCTCCGGCACCAGCGAGTGCGTCCGCACGAATCGCCGCAGTGCGACGGATGCCACCGGCTCGAGTTCCTCGACGGGCCCGATCTCCGGCGCCACCAGCTGGGCAGCCAACCGCTGATCGCCAACTCCGACGCGCACATGGCAGTAGTCGCTGTCGCCGGGGCGCCGCTCCCACATCCGGCGGCCGCCAGCCAACGTCCACAGCGCGGACGGGTCCGGGTTGTTCCACAACAGTGCCTTGCGTTGCGCACCGCCGGTATCGGTGACGTTCTTGCGCACCACTTCGAGATACCGCAGGTAATCCTTGCGGTCCTCGTTGATTTCGCTGGTCTTGGCGCCCTTGCCGCCGCTGTTGGACACCATGCTGACCATCGAGACCATCATCATGATGGGGAACAACATGAACATCGGGTTGCGCATCATCCCGCCGCCTGCGCCGCCACCGAAACTTCCCGAGGTGACGAAGAAGGCGATCATGCCCACCATTGCCACGACCATCACCAGCGGCATGATCTTGGCGATGATCGGCGAAGGCACTGGCCGCGGAATCTCCGGCGGTGGCTGCACATTGACCTCGCCACCCGGCACACGTGGGACCGCAAGCCGGGGCCGACGAATAAAGATTGTGGTGTTCACTCGGCGCTCACCCCTGGCCCTCCGGTTTCCCCCGCGTCACATCTTGTGGCAATTTGCTTGCCCCACGCTACCGCCCCGCCCACGGCGGGCTACAGAATAGGGCCGTCATATCCGGTGCCGCAACGAATTCGCTCACAGGATCGCCGTAGTCGCTGGTAGCGGGGCCGGCGAGCATCCGGATGCGGCGAACCGCTGGCGGCGCTTCGCCGCGTTCGGCTAGTGTGCAGGCGCAAAGATCAATGACGCAGGGGCCAGGCCGGGGCCAGCTAGGGGGCACAGCATGACACATGCGCAGTCGGGCGCCGAGCAACGTTCGGCGGTACTCGAACTGTGCCGCGTTTCCATTCAGGCTGAGCGCACCCAGGTCGACCTGGCGCTGCCGACGAGTGTCCCGCTGGCCCTCTTGGTCGGCTCGATCGTCGACATCATCAACCAGCACGTCGGTGTCCCCGAGCTGACCAGCCCGGAGGATGCTGTGGAAACGCATTGGCGTTTGTCCCGGCCCGGTCAGCCACCGCTGCAGATGTCTAGCACCCTGGGAGAGTTGGAAGTCCGCGATGGCGATCAACTGATTCTCACCCGGTCCGATGTCGCCGCACCCGATCCGCTGTTCGACGATGTCTTCCTCGCGGTGTCGACATTCCGCACCGTGTCTGCTCATCCTTGGAGCCGAAACGCCGCCCGGATACTCGGCGCCGCGGTCTGCGGGCTGGCTGCCCTGCTCGGCGCGACGGCGCTGCTACGTGCCGGCGCCACGAATCCCGGCCTGCTGCTTCCCATCATCGCGGTGGCGATCGCCCTGGTGGCGATCACCGCGGCGGTCTTCGCGAACAGGGCTTACGACGATCCCCTGGCCTCGGTGATGCTGAGTCATTGCGCCGTCGGCTTTTCGGCGGTGGCGGGCGCGCTCTTCGTACCCGGCAAGTACGGCGCCCCACACGCCATGTTGGCGCTCATGGTGGCGATGGTGGTGTCCATCCTGGCCATGCGTGCCACCGGTACCGGAACGATGTCCCTGGTCGCGGTCGCCTCGGCGTCGTTTCTCGGGTTCGCAGCCGCGCTCGGGTACGTGCTGTTCGAGCCGCCAATTTACAGCTTGGGAGCCGTGCTGGGCGCGGTAGGAATCTGCTCGGTGGCACTTTCACCCCGGGTGGCGATGGTCCTCGCCCGGCTGCCCCTTCCCCCGGTACCCACGCAGGGCGCTCCCTCTCGTCCCGAACATTCCACGGCGCCCATCGAAGCCATCGAGGGCCTGGATGGACTCGACACCGAGGGCGATGACGTCGAGGACGCCACGGCGCTGCCGCCGCTGCCGGACCTTCGCGAGAAGGCGCTGCGGGCGCACGCCGTGCTGACCGGGTTGGTGTGTGGAACGTCCGCCGTCACCGCGGTGGGCGCCATGTTGGCGGCGTTGACCTTCCCCGGCGCGGGTGAGCATCACCCCACCGGGGCGCACCGGTTCAGCGGTGTGCTGCTCGCCGGATTGATCGCGCTGGCGATGATGCTGCGCGCCCGCTCGCACGCCGATCTCGCGCAGACGGTGGCCATCAACCTGGGCGGCATAGCCATTCCCGCCGCGGGATTCGCCTTCATCGCGGTTGCGTACCCGGCGGCCGCGGTCTACACCACCGTGCTGGCGGCGATCGCGGCCGGTTCGGCCATCGCGCTGGGCTTCTTGGTCTCGGCGCGCAGGTACTCACCCGTCGCCCGCCGCACGGTAGAGATCATCGAATACATCGCGCTGTCTCTGATCGTTCCGATCGCCGTCTGGGTGTGTGGCGTGTACAGCGCCGTGCGGGGATTGAACCTGCCATGAGCCGCCTCGGCGTGGTCCGCCGTAGCGCCACCGCTGCAGCCGTTGTGATGTTGGCGATGTCGTCGCAGCTGGCGACCGGTTCGATGCATGTGCTCGCGACGGCACGCGCCTTCGCGCCCCTGCCGGTGGACCCGAGCATGCTCCCCGGCCCGCGTCCCGCGGCCCCGATCGAGCCCACCGAGCAGAAGGAACTGTGCCGATTCCCCGGCATCGATCCCAAGCGCGACCTCAACAAGGTGCCCACGCAACAGCGCGGACTCGATCTGCCGCTGGTGTGGCAGCTGTCGCGCGGCAGCGGCCAGACGGTCGCCGTCATCGACACCGGCGTGGCACGCAGCCCGAGACTGCCACCGCTGATCCCCGGCGGAGATTACGTCTTCGAGGGCGGCAACGGAACTCAGGACTGCGATGCGCACGGCACGATCGTCGCCGGAATCATCGCGGCCGCACCGGATCCCACTGGAGCGAGCGCCTTCAGCGGTATCGCGCCGGACGTCAGCCTCATCACCATCCGCCAATCCAGCGCGAAGTTCGCGGTGAAGGACAAAGGCGGCAACGACCGCGACGATCCGTCCAAGATCAGCGGCGTCGGAAATGTGGACACCCTGGCGATGGCGGTGCGTACCGCTGCCGACATGGGTGCGACGGTGATCAATATTTCCGAGGTGGCCTGCGCCTCCGCCAAGCAATTCCTCGATGATCGGCCCTTGGGGGCGGCGCTGCAGTACGCCGTCGACGTCAAGAACGTCGTCGTGGTCGTCGCCGCCGGAAACGTCGGCGACGGGCAGTGCAAGAGTCAAAATCCGCCACCGGATCCTGCCCGCCCCAACATTCCGGACTGGGATTCCGTCATGGAGACGGTGAGTCCGGCCTGGTACAACGACCTGGTCCTGACGGTGGGCTCGATCGGGCCCGACGGGCAGCCGTCCAAGTTCAGCCTCGGCGGTCCGTGGGTCGACGTGTCCGCGCCGGGTGAAGACATCGTCTCTCTGGACCCGAACCGCGACGCGCTGACCAACGCCTACATGGGTGATCAGGGTCCGGTCCCCATCCAGGGCACCAGCTTCTCCGCACCGGTGGTCAGTGGCGTTGTGGCGCTGGTGCGTTCACGCTTCCCTCAGCTGAGCGCGCGCGAGGCAATGGACCGCATCAAGAACACGGCGCATCGCCCACCCGGCGGCTGGGACCCATACCTGGGCTTCGGCGTGGTGGACGCGCTCGCCGCTGTCAGCGACGACCTCGGCACCACCAGTGACCTCGCACGGGCCAATGCGGCCAAGAAGCTGGTGTTGCCGCCCGCTCCCCCGCCGACGGACCCACGACCGCGACGTGTCGCGCTCATCGGAATAGCGGTCTGTGCGGCGTTTCTCGCCGCGGCGTTGGCGATGTTGGCGCCGGTTCGCCGGCTCCGGCAGGGCCGGGACAACCCCGAGGCGTAGCGTCGATCCTCGATGTCGTCCTGACGTTCTCTAGGACGGCGCCTGGGTGGCCGATGTCGACGGATTGATCGCCAAACCGGTCTTGTCCGGCGGCATCCCGTCGTGCACGACGAGCGCATCTTCCTTGCTCAGCCGGGGGCCCGGCGGCAGCAGTCCCACCACCGGCCATGGCGCGGGAACGGGATCGACGGTGAGCCCCAGGGCCTTGGCGGCCTCCAGGTTGCCGATGCCGAAACGCACGCCGGTGTCGAGGATGAGATACAGAGACTCGGCGCGTCCAGTGTCCCCAACCAGGCCGGTGGACCGGATGAAGGCGCTGTGAGCAGGCGGGATGTAGGCCGTGTCGACGTTGGGACCTTCCTTGTCGGCCTGCGCCAACACCACCGGCACCTGGTCGGTCTTCAACGGCAACGAGTTGCCCATCAAGAGTTTGGTGGAGGCGTGCTCCTGCGTCTTCTCCTGACCGGGCTTCCAGCTACTGCACAGCACCGACTTCTCGGGAACATCCACGATCTTTCCGGCACGGTCTGGAAATGTCTGCACCGCAAGCAGGTTCAGGCTGGGGTGCCCGGAGATGATATCCGGCGCAACGGTGACGATGTCCTGCGCTCCCTGCGAATCGGAGAACCTGATGAGGTCCGCGGTGACCTCGTTGACACGCTGCACCCCACCCGCGAGCACCACGTAGTACTCCGCGGAGTCCGCGCGGCTCATCTTGATCACCGACCCCACACGAACACCCGCGGTCGTAATCGGCGCCGCCGCACCGGCGTCCGGAATGGGCGGAGGAGCAATGGCCGGCACCTCGGGGATGGCGTTGAGCACCGACATCGAAATCGGTCGGGGCGTAACACCTTCCAGGCGCAGCGCGCGGGTCACCGCGGGGTTCGTCAGATCTACCGCGGCGCGCTTGCCGTCGTAGAGCAGGTACATCTGGCTGTTCACCGTCACCAGGGCATACCTGTCCTTCGGCATTTCCTGGTTGCCGTTCTCGAGAGTCACCTTGCCCGCGATCACGGTGGTGGTGACGGTGGAACTGGGAGGCGGCGTCGAGACGTCGCACACCGTCCAGATGATGTCGTCACCCGACAGCGTCCCGGGAATCGACGCCGGTGCGCCGGGAATCCCGACCAGCGGACCGCGGCGCGCCTTCGCCAGCTCCGAGTCCTTGACCGGCTTGGGGTTCTCGTTGTTCCCCGAGATCAACCGGGCCGACGCCAGATTGAGCGCGGGATGAAGGGTGTCCTGAATCCGGACGTACACCGCTCCGGTGTCCTTGCCCATCACGATGGGCTGATCGCCCAGCGGCATGTTGGGCCGAAAGAAGGCCAAGATCGCGCAGCCGGCAACCACGACGGTGGCCAGCACGATGCCGACCATGAGTGAGCTCGACTGCGACCGCATCGGGTCGTGGATCATACGGACGTCACGGCGAACCAGTGCGTGCTCCATGCGCCGCACCAGGAACCGGTACCCGCTGACCTGCAGCCGGGTTGTCGGTTGTCGCGCCATCGTCCCCCCTCCAGGAAATCTACGACCTAGCCATACCTATAGACCGGCCCCCAGATCTAGTTAGATCCTACGTACGGGCCACACGGCCATGCAGCCTATTGCAATACTGGGCAACCACGATAGGTTGCGGGTATTAGCCACGAGGATCGGACGGGTCGCGCGGCGGTAACCACCGGCGCTACGGCATGACAGAGGGCGGGATGGATGGAAGGGAAAACGTGACGTCGAGCGGGGCGACTCCGGAACAGGTTCGTCGGGCGACGATGCCGATCCAGATCATGGTGATCTCGCAGCTGCTGATTCTCGCCGCGGTCCTCATCTCATTGTTGTTCGGCTGGCCGTGGTGGGCCGCACTGCTGATCGCGATCGTGTCACTGGCACTCATCCTGGGCCGGTGGGGCGGCCAGACCGTCAGGCACTGGGCGGTTACCGGGTTCAAGTACCTGACGGGGCGCACCTATCGCAGCTCGGGCAGCATTGCCGACACCCCTAGCAGCCAAGACAGCTGGACCGGAACCCGTTGGGAAAACGGCAAACTCATCACAGTGCTGGAAGTCAGCGCCACCCAACAACATCCCTCGGTCATCACTCCGGATCACTGCGCCACAGATTCATTGGTGCCCCTGCGTGTACTGCGGGAGTGCATGCATCAGAACGACATCGAACTGGAAAGCATCGACGTCATCAGCAACGGCCAGCGCACCGCTCAGGGCACGGTGCTGCGCGGTGGATACGACCGACTGGTGGGGCCCCTGCCCGCCGTGGCCATTCGCACCGTCTGGGTGGTGCTGAGGTTCGACCCCGGCGTGAACGTCGACGCGGTGTTCCGCCGCGGCGGCGGCCGACGCGGTGCGGAGAGATGCGCCGTCATCGCCACAGCTCGAGTAAGGCGTGCACTGGCCGCGGCCCGCTGCGCCAGCACCATCCTGCAGGCCGGACAGATTCACCGAATCAGCGCCGAAATGCTCCGCCAGTACGCGGGCGCGCCCATGCACGAGGAGTGGAGCGGGCTGATGCTCATCGACTCCTACAACGTCGCCATGGGCATCGACCCGTGGTACATCACCGACGCCACCCTGACGGGGCTGTGGGCTCGGCCGACACTGGAGACCACGGTGACGGTGCGGCTGCGCCCCTCCACGAAGGGCCGCACGTCTGTTGGCGCACTGGTTCGGTGGGCCACCGACGAGCAGCTGCCGGTGCGGCGCTCCACCGGAATGACCTCGCTCAATGGCAGTCAGCGCGACGCGTTCTTCGCCGGACTCCCCGTGGGCGCCATCGGGCTGGAATACCTGACCCGCAGCATCGAGATGAGCAACGAGGAGCTCGACGGCATTCATCTGCCGACTTCGGGCTGCGGACAGTTGATCGGATCGGACATGTCCGGGCGCGCCATCGCGGCGCGCCTGTCCGGACAAGGCGTGCACACCGTAGTGGTGCGCGCCGAGCTCTACGTCTGCCAGCAAGTGGTGCTCAGGGCGGTCGCGATCGGAGCACTCGTGGTCGTCTATACCGACCGCCCCCACATGTGGGATGTCATGGTGACCTCGATCGGTGACGCCAACCGCATCCAATTTGCCAGTGGCCCAGGGTTTATCGATCCCCGATGTACCCTGGCCGTGGTGGACGGCATGCAGCCGACCGCGCTGCCCAGCAACTGCACGGCGCTGCACATCATCAGCAGCGAGTACGACGCCCTGCCCGCGCATCCGGATGTCATCATCGATCAGCCCAACGGCTATGGCGATCACATTCTCCTGACGGCGGGCGGTGAGACCATCCAGGTCCGCCTGGTGACGGTGAGCGATGAGCTCGCCTACCTGGGCCGGCCTATCCAGGCCTACGCGCAGTAGCACTTTCGCACCGCTAGGGCTCGTCGCGCAGCCGCTCCCGGTACGCGGCCACGTGCTGCCGATTGCCGCAGTTTCCGGTGTCGCAGAACATCCGGGACCTGTTGCGCGACAAGTCAACCAGCACGGCATCGCAGTCCGGGGCGGCGCAGGTCTTCAGGCGGCGCTGCTCGCCGGTGCGCACCAGATCCGCCAACACCATGGCCGTCTCGGCGCCGAGACGATCCGCCAGGGGTGCGTCGCTGGCGGCCATGTGCAGGTGCCAGTCGGGCTCCTCGACGTGCCGGGTGAGCCACGGCGAGGCATGGGTATCGGCCAGCAGCGCGTTGACCTGGCAGACCACGTACTCCTCGTCGTTGATGCGCGCCCAGATATCGCCCAGCCGGGCGCGAAGGGCCTTGACGGCCTGTAGCTCGGCGTCGTCCCCGTCGCGCCGGCCCGTCCAGCCGTAACGGTCCAGAAGTGGCGGCAGCGCCGCCGGGTCCGGGAGCAGCTCCCGGTCATTACGCGAGGTGTTGATCAGCTCCGCGGCCGATCGCAAGCCTTGCTCAGTGTCATGAGTGAAAATCATTTGACACCTGACATCCTTCACTCATACCGTCATGACCGTATTGAATCTTACTCATGACATGCGGGAGGTGCGGTGAACGACAAGGCCAATTTCCGGGCTGGCGTGATACTCGCCATCGCCTCTGCCGCCACATTCGGCTTCTCCGGCCCCTTTGCCAAGTCCCTCATGGCGGCGGGCTGGTCGCTGACGGCCGTGGTGACCGCTCGCCTGGCTACCGGTACAGCGGTCATGGTGGTGGCCGCCTGCATCGTGGCACCCGGCTGGTTCTCCGAAGCTCGCCGCCACGCCAGGGTGGTCGTGCTCTACGGGATCATCCCCGTGGCAGGCGCCCAGTTCTGCTACTTCGGCGCGGTCAGACACATGTCCGTGGGCGTGGCGATGCTCCTGGAGTTCCTGAGTCCCATTCTGGTGATCGCCTGGACCTGGCTGTCCACGCGGCAGCGCCCACACACCCGGGTGCTGACTGGTGCGGCCCTCGCCTTAGTGGGAATGCTGTTGGTGCTCAACATCTTCAGCGGATCCAGCGTGGAACCCGTTGGGGTGCTGTGGGGGCTGGGTGCGGCGCTATGCGCTGCGTACTACTTCATCTCGTCACACCGCGCGGGCGGAAAGGCTCAAGGGCTGCAACCCATCACACTGACCACCAGCGGACTTCTCGTCGGAACCGTCGCGGTGGGCGGCTTCGGCCTCACCGGGATCATGCCCCTGACCTTCTCCACACAAGACGTGGAGGTCGCCGGCTGGCACGCGCCGATGTACGTACCCATCCTCGCCCTCGGGGTAGTCACCACCGCGATCGCCTACCTCACCGGAATCGCCGCCATTGCCCGACTCAAGCCGAGCTACGCGTCCCTTATAGCCCTCACCGAGGTGCTGTGTGCCGTGATCGCAGGGTGGGTGCTGCTCGGGGAAACCATCGCACCCATCCAGTACGCGGGGGCAGCCGTCATTCTCGCAGGACTGGTTCTGGCACACCGGGGTGCGGATACCGCCTCCGAACCCGAATCCAGCACCGCGGAACTCCCAGCTTCTCTACCTGCGGGATTGAAATCACATGGCAGCGACAACGAATTGTCCGTAACCTCAGTGTGTGACACTGCAACCGAATCCACGCCCAGCCAGTAAGTTGCTTGCCGCCGGCGCTCGTGCGGCGGTCGTCTCGGTTGCGGCAATCATGTTGACCACCGGCTTGGCGGTCATCATCCCGGCCACCGCCTCGGCCGCCTGTCCCAATGTCGAAGTGTCCTTCGCTCGTGGACGCAGCCAGCCTCCAGGCCTGGGCAACATTGGAGACGCGTTCGTCGGTGCGCTGCGCAATCGCGTGAAGAACGTCAGCGTCTACGCGGTGCGCTACGACGCCAACACCGACGTAGGCGGTGGCGCCAACGACCTGAGCGCACACCTGCAGCAGACCGCAAACAACTGCCCCGACACCAAGCTGGTCGTCGGCGGCTACTCGCTGGGCGCAGGCGTGGTCGACACTGCGCTCGGAGTGCCCGGCCCGGTGCAGATCGGCAACTTCTTCTCCTTCGACAACCCGGTGCCGCCGGAGGTGGGTGACCACATCCGCGCGATCGTGACGTTCGGCAACATCGTGAATCGCTTTGCGCCGGTGCAGAACCTGGCCGGCGCGTACGGCGACAGGGTTCTGGATCTCTGCAACGACGGCGACCCGGTCTGCATGGATGGAAACCAGGACACCTGGAAGTCCCACACCACGTATCCTCCCGCGCTGATCAACCAGGCTGCGGACTTCGCCGCCGCCCGGGTGAACTAGCCTCCTCGGGGTGGCTCTCTCCCCGATCACCCATCGTCAGCTGGCGGTCAATGGAATCGACATGCATGTCGCCGAGCAGGGAGAAGGCCCGCCGGTGGTGCTGTGCCACGGCTTTCCAGGCCTCTGGTACACCTGGCGCCATCAACTGACCGCCCTGTCGGCGGCCGGATACCGGGTCATCGCACCGGATATGCGCGGATACGGACGCACTACGGCGCCGCGTGAGGCATCCGCGTACGACCGCAGCACCACGGTCGCCGATCTCGTCGGCCTGCTGGACGCGTTGGAGCTACCGGATGCGGTGTTCTGTGGGCACGATTTCGGTGCTCATCTCATATGGGATATGCCCGCCTGGGCTCACGAACGGGTGCGGGCGCTGTTCCAGCTGTCGGTGCCGCGCACGCGGCGCCTTACGGTCAAGCCCAGTGTGGGATTCGACTACCTTGCCTCGCAACATTTCACACACCTGGAATACTTCCAGGAGTCGGGTGTCGCTGAGGCCGAGCTGGACGCCCATCCAAAAGCATTCCTGGCCGCGCTGTTTCACTCGCTCAGTGGCGCCAACCGCTACCTGGATTGCTGGGACCATCCGGCGCGGGTAGACGGGAAACGCAACGGCTATTTGGACGTACTTCCGAGCCCCCCTGCCCTGCCGTGGAATTGGCTGTCTGAAGAAGATCTCGACTACTACGCAGCCGAATTCACCCGAACGGGATTCACCGGCGGCCTGAACTGGTACCGGGCGGAAGACCTCGTGTGGACACAGAACGAGCACCTAACACAACATCCCCATCGAAGTACCGGTGGGCTTCATCGCCGGTTCCGGCGACCCGGTTCTGGAAATGCTCGGCAGCGATCCGATGACCGTGATGTCCGACCTCGTCCCGGGCTTGGAGTCGGCCATGATCGTCGAAGGAGCCGGGCACTTCGTGCAGATGGAGCGCCCGGACGCGGTCAACCATGCGATGGTCGAGTTCCTGAACTCGCTTTCGCCCAGATGACGCGGCCTATAGTGCACCGATATGACAACCAGGTTGACTTACCCGTAGCATTCGCCTGTGACGACGTACAGTGCTGTTTCGCCTGCAATCTCGGACGTCCGGCGGCCCGTATACGTGCTCGCCGCCCTGCTCATGTTCACCGGCCTGGTAGCCCTTTCGCAGCCCGCGCCTGCGGCCGCCGATCCATGCGCAGCCGTGGACGTCTCCTTTGCCCGCGGCCGTGACGAACCTCCCGGTCTCGGTCGCGTAGGCCAGGCGTTCGTCGACGCCCTGGGGCCCAAGATCGGCAGCATGAACGTCTACGCCGTAAACTACAGCGCCGGCCTGATCTCCACCGGAGAAGGTGCGGACGACCTTCGTGGTCACCTCAGCGACGTCGCGACATCGTGCCCCAACACCAAGTTCGTGATCGGCGGATATTCGATGGGCGCAACCGTCGTCGACGACGTCGCCAACAACCCGCCGCCGGACGTCGCCGGCCGCATTCGTGGGATCGCGACCTTCGGGAACATCGACCGCCGCGGAGGCGGCATGAGCGGCCCGCTCGCCGGACGGTGGATCGACCAGTGCAATCCCGGTGACCCCGTCTGCCAGGAGGGCGGCCGCTCGTGGACCGCGCATCAGACCTACGAGCAAACCAACCTGCCCGCGCAGGCGGCGTCGTTCGTGGCCGGCAAGCTGTAGACCCCGGCACACTTCGAAGAAACGGCGCGCGGGAAACCCGCTGACCCGTAGCATCGTGAGGTGGCCACGCATCAGCGGGGCACGAGGGTCGGCGTTGTCCTGAGTTATCTTGTCGCCCTGACAGTGTTTGCGCTGTCAGCGGTGAATATCGTAGGGCTTGTCTATGCGGTGCCTCACGCCTCGGCAGATCCGTGTTCGGATATCGACGTTTCGTTTGCGCGGGGACGCAAAGAGCCGGTCGGTTTGGGCCGGGTCGGCGACGAATTCGTCGATTCCCTGACTCCACGAATCCAGGCCACCGGGGCCACCATGAACGTCTATCCCGTCAACTACGACGCGGGCATCTTCTCTGCCGGCGGCGGCGCCAATGACCTCAGTAATCACCTGCAATCTGTCGCTGGGAGCTGCCCGCGAACCAAGCTCGTGATCGGCGGGTACTCGATGGGCGCCGAGGTGATCGACACGATCATCGGTGTGCCGAATGTGGGCATCGGGTTCAACAAGCCCCTGCCGCCCGCGGTGGGCGATCGCATTGTCGCGGTGGCGACGTTCGGTAACGCCACACACCGAACGGGCGGGCCGCTGAGCGGCATCGCCGGCGTGTACAGTTCGCGCGCAATCGATCTCTGTAACCAGGGAGATCCGATCTGCATGGCCGGACCCAACAACAGCTGGGATGCCCACACCTCTTACGAGCGCACCGGGCTGCCCGCCGAGGCCGCCGCTTTCGTCGCCTCGAAGCTCAACCGGCACGGCGAGCAAGAAGCCGAGTAGCCGGGACCTCTCACGGCGGAGGCGCTAGTCCCCTGCGGGCCGGACACGGATGTCACGGGTGATCAGCACGCGAGCGGCCATCTGGTCGTCCGGTGGATAATCGACCCCGACCAGCGTCAGTCCACGCGCCGGTGCCGCCGCGAAATCGCTTGAACGCCTTTGCTTATTCAGCAGGTCAACACACCACTGCACCGGCCGCCTGCCTTCGCCCACCGTCAACACCGCGCCTACCAGGGAACGCACCATCGACCAGCAGAAGGCATCGGCACTCACGTGCGCGGTCAGCCGATAGCCGTCCAGATCCCAATCGAATCGATGCAACTCACGGATCGTGGTGGCGCCCTCACGATGCCGGCAGAACGCCGCGAAATCGCGCAACCCCAAAAGATTCCGTGCAGCCTCGTTCATGGCGCCCACGTCCAACGGCCGGCGCCATCCGACGATGTCATGGCGCTGCAACGGCAGCACCCCGAAAGGTGCCGTAGACAGCCGGTATTCATAGTGCCGACGCAGCGCGGAGAATCGCGCATCGAAATGTGCCGGGGCGCGGACGACCTGGAGCACGCGCACATCGTCGGGCAGGAAGCGCGACAACCGCCGGGTCAGCCTGTCGAACTCCGGGGCGCCTTCGGGGAGGTAGCGTCCCCGCAACTGGGGCAGGCACTCGACCGGAACATCCAGATGGGCAACCTGCCCCGTCGCATGTACCCCAGCATCGGTGCGCCCGGCGGCATACAGCGCCATCGACTTGCCCACGATAGTCGTGAACGCCTCGCCCAGCACTCCCGCGACGGTGCGCTGGCCTACTTGAGTCGCCCACCCCGCGAAATCGGTTCCGTCGTAGGCGATATCGAGCCGTAAACGAACCAGCCCGCCATCAGAGATGGCGGGCTGGTTGTCAGATGTGACCAACGGTCAGTCCTACTTGTCTGCGTCCTCAGCAGCAGGAGCCTCGGCGGCGCCTTCGGCCTCGGCAGCCGCGTCATCAGTCGTATCGGTCTCGACCTCGACGACCTCTTCGGCGGGAGCCTGGTCAGCCTTTGCCTCTTCCGCAGGAGCTTCGTCCTTCTTCGTCGACGCGACCCGGCGAGCCCGGTCTGCCTCGGACGTGACGGTCTTCTCCTTCACCAGCTCGATGATCGCCATGGGCGCGTTATCACCCTTGCGGTTCTCGACCTTGATGATGCGGGTGTAGCCACCGTTGCGATCGGCGTAGAACGGGCCGATCTCCTCGAAAAGGGCGTGCACGACGTCCTTGTCACGGATCTTCTTGAGCACCTCGCGCCGGTTGTGCAGATCGCCCTTCTTGGCGTGGGTGATCAGCTTTTCGGCGTAGGGCCGCAGCACGCGGGCCTTGGTCTCGGTGGTCTTGATGCGACCGTGCTCGAACAGCGCGGTGGCCAGGTTGGCCAGGATCGCCTTCTGGTGAGAAGACGATCCACCGAGCCGCTGACCCTTTTTGGGCTTGGGCATTGCAACTATCTCCTATTCGGGGCCGGCCCCCGTATCAGGTAGGGCCGGGACGGATTGTGTTTAGAGCTGTTCGGTTTCGGCGAAGTCCTGATCGCCATCGAAGTCGTACGAGCCGCTGTCCGACCAGGTGCCGGTGGCGACGTCGTATCCGGCGACCTCGGACGGATCGAAGCTGGTCGGGCTGTCCTTGAGCGACAGGCCAAGCTGGTGCAGCTTGATCTTCACCTCGTCGATGGACTTCTGACCGAAGTTGCGGATGTCCAGCAGATCCGACTCGGTACGGGCAACCAGCTCGCCGACGGTGTGCACACCCTCGCGCTTGAGGCAGTTGTACGACCGGACGGTCAGGTCCAGGTCCTCGATGGGCAGCGCGAACGAGGCGATGTGATCTGCCTCGGCCGGCGACGGCCCGATCTCGATGCCCTCGGCCTCGACGTTAAGCTCACGTGCCAACCCGAACAGCTCAACCAGCGTCTTGCCGGCCGAAGCCAGCGCGTCACGCGGGGTGATCGAGTTCTTGGTCTCGACGTCCAGCACCAGCTTGTCGAAGTCGGTGCGCTGCTCGACGCGGGTGGCCTCGACGTTGTACGTCACCTTGAGCACCGGCGAGTAGATGGAATCGACGGGGATACGACCGATCTCGGCACCCGAGGCCTTGTTCTGCACGGCCGGGACGTAACCGCGACCGCGCTCGACGACGAGCTCGATCTCCAGCTTGCCCTTGTCGTTCAGGGTCGCGATGTGCATATCGGGGTTGTGCACGGTCACACCGGCGGGCGGCACGATGTCACCTGCGGTGACGGCGCCCGGTCCCTGCTTGCGCAGGTACATGGTGACGGGCTCGTCCTCCTCCGAGGACACCACGAGGCTCTTGAGGTTCAGGATGATGTCGGTGACGTCTTCCTTCACCCCGGGAACGGTGGTGAACTCGTGCAGCACACCGTCGATCCGGATACTGGTGACAGCCGCGCCCGGGATGGACGAGAGCAGGGTGCGCCGCAGCGAGTTACCCAGGGTGTAGCCGAATCCCGGCTCCAGGGGCTCGATGACGAAGCGAGACCGGTTCTCGGCCAGCGTCTCCTCGGACAGGGTGGGTCGCTGAGAAATCAGCATTCTTTTCTGTCTCCTTCTCGGCACCCGCTATTTGATGCCGGTCAGTGGCGTTTGTGGACGGATGCCCACAAACCGATTACTTCGAGTAGAACTCGACGATCAGCTGCTCGGTGAGCGGAACATCGATCTGTGCACGCTCGGGGAGCTGGTGGATCAGGATGCGCTGACGCTCGCCGACGACCTGGATCCAGCCCGGGATGGGCCGCTCGCCCGCGGTCTCACGCGCGACCTCGAAAGGCAGCGTGTTCAGCGACTTCGGCTTGATGTCGATGATGTCGTACTGCGACACCCGGTAGCTGGGCACATCGACCTTCACGTTGTTGACCGTGAAGTGGCCGTGGCTGACCAGCTGACGAGCCATCCGTCGGGTGCGAGCCAGGCCGGCCCGGTAGATGACGTTGTCGAGACGGCTTTCCAGGATCTGCAGCAGCTGCTCGCCGGTCTTGCCCGAGTGCCGGTTGGCCTCGGCGTAGTAGCGGCGGAACTGCTTCTCCATCACGCCGTAGGTGAAGCGAGCCTTCTGCTTCTCCTGCAGCTGCGTGCGGTACTCGCTCTCCTTGACCCGCGCGCGACCATGCTGGCCGGGGGGGTAAGGACGCTTCTCGTACGCGCTGGAGCCACCGACGAGGTCGACGCCCAGACGACGGGACTTGCGAGTGACGGGTCCGGTATAACGAGCCATTAGTTCAAACCTCCCTTAGACCCGGCGCCGCTTGGGCGGACGGCAACCGTTGTGCGGCTGTGGAGTGACATCGGAAATCGCACCCACTTCGAGGCCGGCGGCCTGCAGCGAGCGGATGGCGGTCTCGCGGCCGGAACCGGGACCCTTGACGAACACGTCGACCTTCTTGACGCCGTGCTCCTGCGCCTTGCGGGCAGCGTTCTCGGCAGCGAGCTGCGCAGCGAACGGGGTCGACTTACGTGAACCCTTGAAGCCGACATGGCCGGAAGACGCCCACGCGATCACGTTACCCGAGGGATCGGTGATCGACACGATGGTGTTGTTGAACGTGCTCTTGATGTGCGCGGCACCGAGCGGGATGTTCTTCTTTTCCCGGCGACGGGTCTTCTGCGCCTTCTTGGGCCCGGAACCGGCGCCCTTCTTCGGTGGTGCCACGGGGTTACCTAGCCTTCTTCTTGCCGGCGATGGTGCGCTTCGGGCCCTTGCGGGTACGCGCATTGGTCTTGGTCCGCTGACCGCGCACCGGCAGGCCGCGACGGTGGCGCAGACCCTGGTAGCAGCCGATCTCGATCTTGCGGCGGATGTCGGCCTGCACCTCGCGGCGCAGGTCACCCTCCACCTTGAGAGAGGCTTCGATGTATTCACGCAGCTGCGTCACCTGATCATCGGTCAGGTCCTTGCTGCGCTGCTCGGGGCTGATGCCCGTGGCGGCCAGGATCTCCTTGGATCGGGTCCGGCCAATGCCATAGATATAGGTGAGCGCGATTTCCATACGCTTATCGCGCGGTAGGTCGACGCCTACTAGACGTGCCATGCGGCAGTTCCTCTTTCATTCAACGAAGGTCTGTTCCCAGTCCGCCCCCTCTAGGTTGGGGCCCCGGCCTCCGTTCCGGGGGTGTCTGTCCGGCGAACCCGGTCAGTGGATCTGGGAGGTCATCATTCAGTTATGTAGCGGGCTTGGCCTGACGGCTTAGCCCTGCCGCTGCTTGTGGCGAGGGTCCTGGCAGATCACCATGACCCGCCCGTGCCGGCGAATGACGCGGCACTTGTCGCAGATCGGCTTGACGCTCGGGTTGACCTTCACGTTTCCAATCCTGTTCTTGTCGTTACTTGTACCGGTAAACGATCCGACCGCGGGACAGGTCGTAGGGAGACAACTCCACTACCACTCTGTCCTCGGGCAGGATGCGGATGTAGTGCTGCCGCATCTTGCCGCTGATGTGAGCGAGTACCTTGTGCCCGTTCTCCAGCTCAATGCGAAACATCGCATTGGGCAGGGGCTCGACCACCCGACCCTCGACCTCGATGGCTCCGTCTTTCTTAGCCATATCCTCCGCGATTCTGATTGCCTGCTCCGGCTGTCGCCGGCTTGGACACGGCAAACGTTACCGACCCTCGAACGTGAGCCGGTGACAGGAAATTCCAGGACTGGGCACGCAGAATAGTCGGCACGGAAGCCGTACCGTTGCTCAAGGATACCCGCGTAGCGCCCCCAAACCAAACCGGCGAAGGGAGCCGCCAATCCCCCGGTCGTCTCAGGACCAGGTGACTCCCGACCTGCTGATATGGGGAATCGCCGTGGGTCGCACCAGACCCGCCGTCAACCATGCTCCCGCGATCCATATATGAGGCGCGGACTTGGCGGCCACCGTGCGCCTGACGCGCATCGAAACGTCCGATCCGTCCAGGACGCGCTGCGCCCGGGCGGACAGCAGCCGGTTGCGCACGCCCGAGCGGCGCCGCTCCCGGGCACTGCGGTTGACGGCCAACCACGCCTGGGCCAGATCGCTGAACTCGCCCAACGCCTCCGCGATGGCCTCCGCCGCCGCGACCGCGTCGGCCACACCCGAGTTGAGGCTGCGCCCGCCCAGCGGAGCGAACTGATGGGCGGCCTCTCCCGCGAGCAGCACCCGACGGTTGACGTCGGTGTAGCTGGCCGCCACGCCTTGAACGGTCTGATGCACCTCGACCGACCTGATGTGGTCGGCGTACCAGTCGTCGCGGGTGAGCGCGGCCACCCAGGAACGTGCCTGCTCGTTCGCCGGCGCCGCCTCGTCATCGGGCAAGAGCTGGACGTCCAGGCGCAGACCGTCGGGGTAGGGCAGACGAATCGCGTGCCGTCCGCCCAGGTCCGGGTGGTGGTACTGGATCTGCACGGGCAAATCCACCGTGAGACCGTCCGGATGCGGCTCGACGTCGATCACCACGCAGCGCGGCGACGGCGGGCGCTCAGACATACCGATGTGCAATGCCTGACGAATGGCCGACTTGGTGCCGTCCGCGGCGATCACGTAGCTCGCACGTACCCGGTAACCGCTCGCGAGGGTGAGCCGCGCGCCGGTGTGGTCGGTGCTGATGTCGGTGACGGCGATCCCCGAGTGGTACTCCACGCCCAGACTCAGTGCCTCGGCCAGGGTCTCGTCTTCAATGGCGCGCTGCGACAAACTCATTCCCCATGCCGCGGGATTCCACGGGCCGGGAATCCGTGAGGGAGCGTACGAGGACATAACAAAGACCGGCCGGCCCTGATAGAAGGTCTGCACGCCGTGGACCGCCAGCGCCGATGCACGTAGCCGCGCGCCCAGCTCGGGCGCCACACGGTCATATCGCCGCAATGTCGAATGCCCGACGAACGTGGCGCAGTTCCGATGCCGCTGACGTTCTTTGGAACCCGCGGCTTCCAGCACAACCACGCGAATTCCCCGGCGCGCCAACACCGTCGCGGCCAGCAACCCGACAGGACCGCCGCCGACGATCACGACGGCGTCGTCGGTGATGTCCCGGTGCGCGTCCTCCGAGACTGCCGCAAGGTGAGCCACCCCATGACGGTACCGCGCAACAGCACGAGGGCGCCTGCTCAGGCCCGCAGACCATAGCCAGCAAGACAGATTCGTGGTACCTATGACGGGAATGGCGAACATCGCCAGCAGCAACGGGGACGACGGGGAGGGGGTCGCGTGGACGGTCTGGCGGTCGGGTACCTGGCGGCCTTCGCAGTCGGCGGGATAGCGGTGCTCTCGGCATTGCTTCTCACCGATATCGGCCACGGCGACGGAATGCCGTTTCTCGGCCTGACCTCACTGTCTGCCGCCTTGAACGGTGCGGGCGCGGGGGGATTCGCGGCCTCTGCCCTGGGCATCGCCGTGCCCGAGCTTCTCAACCGCAACCAGCAGACCAAGGAACCCGCACCCGCAGCACGTCCGGAAGGATGGGTCGAGGAATAGCGACACCTCGTGCGAAGTTGGGACGCGACATGGGCGAATCGAACCTCAACCGGTATGGAGTGTGGAAAGGCGGCCCGGTCACCCCGGAGCAGGCCACGGCAATCGAGGATCTCGGCTACGGCTCGGTGTGGATCGGGGGCGTGTTCACCTCCGACCTCGCGTATGTAGAGCCGTTACTCGAAGCGACCGAGAATCTCACGGTCGCCAGCGGCATCGTGAACATCTGGACCTGTCCGGTCGACGAGATAGCTGCCGCGTTCCACCGCATCGAGGCGGCCTACCCCGGCCGGTTCCTCCTCGGGGTGGGCGCTGGGCATCCCGAGGCCTCGGCCGAATACCACAAGCCCTACGACGCCCTCGTCGAATACCTGGATGGACTGGACGCCGCAGGAGTTCCCAGGGACCGCCGCGCGCTGGCCGCCCTGGGCCCCAAGGTGCTGAAACTGTCCGCGGATCGCACCGCAGGCGCACACCCGTATCTGACGACTCCCGAACACACCCGGCAGGCACGGGAGATCATCGGTCCTGACGCCCTGCTAGTCCCCGAGCACAAGGTGGTGCTGAACACCGACGCGCCCCGTGCGCGCGAGGTCGGCCGACGCACCGTCGACTTCTATCTGCAGCTGAGCAACTACGTAAGCAACTGGAAGAGGCTCGGTTTCAGCGATGAGGACGTCACTTCGCCCGGTAGCGACACCTTCATCGACGCGGTGGTGGCGCACGGAACCGCAACGGAGATCGCCGCGCGACTGAACGAGCACCTTGACGCCGGCGCCGACCAAGTGCTGATTCAGGTCCTGGGCGACAAGGGCCTGGTCGACACATTGACCTCGTTGGCGGACACGCTGAGGTAGTCGCCCACTAGGGTTAGATCATGCGAATCTTGGTGACCGGCGGCGCCGGTTTCATCGGAGCCAACTTCGTACACGCGACGGTCCGCGAGCGCCCCGACGTCTCGGTAACTGTTCTCGACGCGCTGACCTATGCGGGTAGCCGCGAATCATTGACTCCGGTCGCCGCGTCGGTGGAGCTGGTCCAGGGCGATATTTGCGATGCGGACACGGTCGACCGGCTGGTATCGGGCAGCGATGTGGTGGTGCACTTCGCCGCCGAGACCCACAACGACAACTCGCTCGCCGACCCGTCACCATTCCTACGCAGCAACATCATTGGCACCTACACGCTGCTGGAGGCCGTGCGTCGCCATGACGCTCGGCTGCACCACATCTCCACCGACGAGGTATTCGGCGACCTGGAGCTCGACGACCCGAACCGATTCACCGAGACCACCCCGTACAACCCGTCCAGCCCGTATTCGGCAACCAAGGCCTCGGCCGACCTGCTGGTGCGGGCCTGGATGAGATCATTCGGGCTCCGCGCGACAATCTCCAACTGCTCCAACAACTATGGGCCATATCAGCACGTGGAGAAGTTCATTCCACGGCAGATCACCAATATCCTGACGGGTCGCCGGCCACGCCTGTACGGGGCTGGCGCCAATGTCCGAGACTGGATTCACGTCGAAGACCACAACAGCGCGGTGTGGCGCATCATCGAGGCCGGCGCCATCGGACGCACGTATCTCATTGGTGCGGAAGGAGAACAAGACAATCTGTCGGTGTTGCAGACCATCCTGAAGCTCATGGACAAGGCCCCCGAAGACTTCGACCATGTCACCGACCGCGCCGGTCACGACCTGCGCTACGCGATTGATCCGACACCGTTGCGTGATGAACTGGGTTGGAAGCCAACACATAGCGATTTCACCGGCGGCCTGGCCGCCACCATCGACTGGTATCGAAACAACGAGGATTGGTGGCGCCCCATCAAGGACTCCGTGGAATCGCAATACGCCGCGAGGGGGCAGTGACGTGAAGATCCGCGAACTCTCGGTACCCGGTTCCTTCGAGATCACTCCGGTACAGCATCACGACAGCCGTGGGGTATTCCTCGAATTGTTCAAGGGCCCAGCGCTGGCCGAGGCCATCGGGCATCCCTTCGACCTGCAACAGGCCAATTGCTCGGTGTCGGCGGCCGGGTCGCTGCGCGGCATCCACTTCGCCGACGCCCCCCCCGGACAAGCGAAGTACGTGACCTGCCTGACCGGGGCCGTGTACGACGTCGTGGTCGACATCCGCGTCGGCTCAACGACGTTCGGTGCTTGGGACGCAGTGCTTCTCGATCCCCAAGACCGCCGCGCCGTGTACGTTCCGGAGGGAGTCGGTCACGGGTTCCTCGCTCTCGAGGACGACTCGACGGTGGTGTATCTATGCTCGGCCGGATATGCCCCCGGACGTGAGCACGGTGTCGATCCGCTGGACGCGACCGTTGGAATCCCATGGCCGACTCGCAGGCCCGACGGCACCGAACTGTCCTTGCTGGTTTCCGAAAAGGACAGTGCCGCACCGTCATTGCTCGACGCCAGGGATTCGGGTCTACTCCCCGACGCCACCGACGTGCAGACCTACCTGAACGGCCTATCCGGCTAATCGATGTACCCACCCAGCGCACGGCGAGTTTGCTAAAGTCCCTACATGACGCAACCGCCTGCTGGACCTCCGCCCTCGGATCCCGAGCCACCGGAGTTCCCGCCCTACCCGACGCCGACAGGCTCGGGGTACCCGCCGTTCGAGCCACCGCCGTCAGGTGGATATCCCCCCGTTCCCCCGACCGGTCCTGCAGGCGTCGAGCCGTACCCGCCCTACCCCCAGGTCAATCCACCGGCCTACCCGCCGCCACCCGGGTATCCCCCGCCGCCGGCGTCGCCGTACGGTTACCCCGCTGCCGGCGCCTACCCGCCCGTGGAAAGCGCACGAGGCACCAACGGATTCGCCATCACGGCACTAATCCTCGGCATCATCCCGATCTGCGCCGGCATCTTCGGTGTCATCTTCGGCTTCATCAGCCTGAACCAGATCAAGAGAACCGGTCAGAACGGCCGCGGCATGGCGATAGCCGGCATCGTGCTCGGCTTCATCTGGATCGCCGTCATCGCCGTCATCGCCGTGGTGAGCGCCGGCAGCTCGGCGAAGCGCGACGATTCGGGACACGTCACCCAGTCCGGCGACATGGATGTCACCAAGCTGCAGGTGGGCGATTGCATCGCCGATCTGGGGGATAAGAGCTACTACACCACCACCAAGGCCATTCCCTGCGCGCAGCCACACAAGGCCGAGGTGTACGCGGTGTTGCCGCTCTCGGGTAGCTCGCTTCCCGATCAGTCGGTGCTGGACGAAAAGGGCAACGAAGAATGCGGTGCGGAGCTGGAGAGCTACTCGCCCAGCGCATTCGACGACGACGCCGTCGAGATCACCTACCTGTATCCGACGAAACGCTCATGGGCTCAAGGCGATCGGGCGATCGCGTGCGTGGCCACCTTCTCCGTCGAGCGCACGGCATCGATCGAGGGCGAGTAACTAGGGACGCAGGGTAAGGATGCGGGGGCCGTCCTCGGTGACGGCCACCGTGTGCTCCCAGTGCGCAGCCCGTGATCCATCGGTGGTGACGACGGTCCAGTCGTCGGTGAGCACCCGGGTCTGGGTGGTGCCGAGGGTGAGCATCGGTTCGATCGCAAGCACCGACCCCACCGCGAGCAGCGGCCCCTTGCCGGGCGCTCCCTCGTTGGGCAGGAACGGATCCAGATGCATCGAGCGACCGATGCCGTGGCCGCCGTAGCCCTCCACGATCCCGAATGCTCGATCGAATTTCTTCTCGGCTGCCCGCGTGCCCAACTCGATCGCATGGGACACATCGGTGAGCCGGTTCCCGGGGATCATCGCCGCGATGCCGGCCTCCATCGACAGCCGAGTGGCTTCCGAGAGTGCCTCGTCGATGGGGATGACGGTGCCCACCGCGAACGTCCAGGCGGAATCCCCGTGCCAGCCGTCCAGGATCGCTCCGCAGTCGATGGACACCAAATCGCCGTCGGCCAGAATCGCTGTTGCCGAAGGTATTCCGTGAACCACCTGGTCGTTCACCGAGGAGCATATGGATGCCGGGAATCCGTGATAACCCAGGAAAGACGGCACCGCACCGGCACCCCGGATCACCGACTCGGCGACCTGGTCCAGTTCGAGCGTCGACACGCCCGCCTTGGCCGCATCACGCACCGCGACCAACGCGGCACCCACGATCGAGCCCGCGGCAGCCATGGCATCGAGCTCACCGGCGGTGCGCTGCTCCACCGTCTTCTTGCGGCCGAAGAGACCCACTAACGACCCACTGCTGACTCGCCTGCTACCGGACCAAGGCCTGTGAGGTGCGCGCGAACACCTCGTCCACCGTGCCGACGGCATCAATGGTCTGCAGCACGCTCTGGTAGTACTCCAGCAGCGGCGCGGTCTCGTCGCGGTACACGTTGAGCCGGTTGCGAATGATGTCCTCGGTGTCGTCTGCGCGGCCACGGCCCAGCAGCCGCTGCACCAGCTCTTCGACCGGTACCCGGAACTCCAGCACGGCGTCGATCTTCACGCCGCGCGCCTCTTCCATCGCGGCCAGCGCATCCGCCTGGTCCACGGTGCGCGGGAAGCCGTCGAGAATGAAGCCGTCGGCAGCATCGGCCTCGTCGAGGCGCGCTTCGACCATCTTGTTGGTGACCTCGCTGGGCACCAGGTCTCCGGCGTCCAGGTACTGCTTGGCCTGGATCCCCAGCTCGGTGCCTTCGCTGATGTTCGACCGGAACAAGTCGCCGGTGGAGATCTGCGGAATGCCGAACTTCTCCGAAATCAGTTGCGCCTGCGTACCTTTACCTGCCCCTGGCGGGCCGAGTAACACCACTCTCACTTCAGGAACCCTTCGTAGTTACGCTGCATCAACTGGCTTTCGATCTGCTTCACAGTATCGAGGCCGACGCCGATCATGATCAGTACCGCGGTGCCACCGAACGGCAGGTTCTGCAGGCCGCCCGAGTTGCCGATCTGCAAGAACAGGTTGGGCAGGATGGCAATGATGCCCAAGTAGATCGAGCCGGGCCATGTGATGCGGTTCAGCACGTAGCGCAGATAGTCGGCGGTCGCCCGCCCGGGACGGATACCGGGGATGAAGCCACCGAACTTGTTCATCTCGTCGGCACGCTCGTCCGGGTTGAACGTGATCGACACGTAGAAGAACGTGAAGAACACGATCAGCGTGAAGTAGATCAGGATGTACCAGTAGTTGCTGGGGTCAGTCAGGTAGGTGCTGACGAATCGGTCCCACCAGCCCGTCTTCTCCTTTCCACCGCTGCGCACCAGCTGGGTGATCAGACCTGGGATGTACAGCAACGAGGAAGCGAAGATCACCGGGATAACACCGGCCTGGTTGACCTTCAGCGGCAGATACGTGGACGTACCGCCGTACATGCGACGGCCCACCATGCGCTTGGCGTACTGGACGGGGATGCGCCGCTGGCCCTGTTCGACGAACACCACACCGATCACGATCAGCAGGGCCGCCACACAGACGGCCGCGAAGGTGACGCCGCCGCGGCTGTCGAGGATGGTCTTGCCTTCGGCCGGGATCCGCGCGGCGATACCGGCGAAGATCAGCAGCGACATACCGTTGCCGATGCCGCGTTCGGTGACCATCTCACCGAGCCACATCACCAGGGTGGATCCGGCAGTCATGACCAGCACCATCACCGTGAGCGAGAAGATCGACTGGTCTGCGACGATCTCATCCTTGCGGTCGCAGCCCTGCAGCAGGTTTCCGCTGGCACCCAGCGCGACGATCGAGGTCGACTGCAGTAGCGCCAGGGCCACCGACAGGTAGCGGGTGTACTGCGTCATCTTGGCCTGGCCGGACTGGCCTTCCTTGCGCAGTTGCTCGAACCGGGGAATGACCACCGTGAGCAGCTGCACGATGATGCTGGCGGTGATGTACGGCATGACGCCGACCGCGAACACCGACAGTTGCAGCAGCGCGCCACCCGAGAAGAGGTTGATCAGCGAGTAGATCTGCGCCGAATCGCCACTGCTGACCTGCTCGACGCAGTACTTCACGTTGGCGTAGTTCACCCCGGGAGACGGCAAGGTCGCACCGAGTCGATAGAGGAACACGATCCCGATCGTGAAGAGGATCTTCCGCCTCAGGTCAGCTGTCCTGAGAGCAGAGACAAAAGCGGAAAGCACACATCCTCCTGCGCATCCTGCAGCTCGCCATGTGATCTGCTAGATGAATCAGCTGGTGATCCCAGCGTTGGGTAACCCGTTTCGGCGGCCGTCAGGGCACGCCCGGGCCGCGTACGAGACTAACAGTTCGCTACATACCCGTGGAAAAGACGGTGTCCTTCTGGTCGGGGATGACGGTGCCGTCGGAACGAAGCAGCGGTCCCGTGCTGCCATCCGGGTTGGTCCGGCCGTCGGTCGCGCATGGGTACGGGTCCATATGTTGCGGATAGGGGTCGATGAACATCGGGTTGATCAGCCATTTGCCGTCGGCGTTGTCGTAGGCCCGGCACATGAGCTCGGCCTTGTTCCGATTGATGACGAGATGTGCGACGGTCGCGTCCTCGACAAAGGTGACATCGGTGGTCGAGTCCCCCGCGGCGAGAATCTGCCGTGTGGTGACGTCGTAAGGCTCGAACGCCGCCGGTCCCTGCACACCGAAGACCACCTGGTTGGCCCAGCAGCGTTTGCCGTCCACGTAGGTGATGACGGTGTCGGCACCGTCGGGTTGACCGCCACAGCCCTTGACGTGCGGAGTCTGCCTTTCGTTGGCGTCGTAGACGCTGCGCACACCGATCACCTGGTTTGTCGGAATCCCGATCTCCGGTGACCACACCTTGGCGATCACCTCCGAGGACGCCGAGATGACCCAGGTGCTGACGCCATGCGCCTGCAAAGTGGAGATGAGATCCTTGATCTGCGGGTAGATGTGCACGTATGCCGGCACCGTGGTGGTGCCGATGGTCTGCGTGGCCCCGATGGGCGCGGCCAGGTTCTCGCGCTTGGCGGCCTGCGCGAATTCGGTGACCTCAGCGGCGGTGTAGCCGGCGGTCAGGGCGACGGTCCACACATAAGCGCCATTGCTCCAGCGCTGGTTGTACCCGGTGAATGCTTCTTGTTCGTCATGGGTCACGCCCTCGCGGATCGCGAGGATCTCATCGGCGCAGGCCCCGTTGGTCGACGTGAGCAGTGGCCGCCCGGCGGGTGTCGCGATGCCGCAGGCGTCCCGCAGCGCGGTGACCGCGACCTCGGTGATGAAGCGGCTGGTGTCGTGCCAGTCGCGGGGCTGGCGGATCTTGTCGTGTCGCAGCATCCACGCCAGGGTGGCGTCGGAGATGTCGTTCTTGACCTCGGTGTTGTCCCAATCGAACAGCGCCACCGCCGGCGTGGGTCGCTTCCACGTCCCGGTGCAGGTGCTGTTGGCGTCGATCGCGGCCTGTAGCCGTTCCCGGATGTCGCCGTACCAAGGCAGTGTGGGATCCAGCTGAGCGCAGCCGGGCGCCGCCTGCGCGGCAGGAGTGCCTGCCTTCCCCGCCAATGGCGCAAAAGCTACGGACAGCACGACGGCAGCGATCCATGCGATGGCCTTCACCAGGGCAAGCTAACACTGTGGGCCCGCGGTGCGCGGCCTGTCATCGGGTGTTCACCCGCAGTACCCTGACCACCCACCCCAAACCCGTTCTGGCAGTGGCTGACTGTCCACCGGGCTCCCGGCAGCCGCATTTGCGCAGGCCACGGGATCGGGGGTGCGCAATCGTGAACGGCGACGCACTATGGTCAGGGCACTGGCCATCCGCTACCACTAAGGAGCCTCGATGACGCGGACTGATGACGACAGCTGGGATCTGGCCTCAAGCGTCGGGGCGACGGCGACGATGGTGGCCGCGCAGCGTGCGCTGGCCAGCCGCGTACCCCATGCCCTGATCAACGACCCCTATGCGGAACCGCTGGTGCGGGCCGTCGGCATCGAGTACTTCACCCGGCTGGCCACGGGTGATTTCGATCCCGAGCAGATGGCGGGCCTGGCGCAGTTGGGCATCACCGCGGACGGCATGGCCAATGGGATGGCAAGTCGCACCTGGTATTACGACACCGCTTTCGAATCGTCAGCCGCCGCGGGTGTGCGCCAGGCGGTCATCCTCGCGTCAGGGCTCGACACCCGCGCCTACCGCCTCAAGTGGCCCGAGGGCACCACGGTGTACGAGCTCGACCAACCGGACGTGATCGCGTTCAAGACCGACACTCTCGCCGAGTTGGGGGCCGCCCCCAGCGCCGAGCGGCGCGCCGTGGCGATCGATCTACGCGACGACTGGCCCGCCGCGTTGAAGGCGGTCGGCTTCGACCCCGGCCAGCCGACGGTGTGGTCCGCGGAGGGACTGCTGATCTATCTACCGCCGGAGGCACAGGACCGCCTGTTCGCATCGATCACCGAGCTGAGCGCACCCGGCAGCCGCCTTGTCTGCGAGCAGGTGCCCGGATTGGAAACCGCCGACTTCTCCAAGGCGCGAGAGCTCACCCGCCAATTCGCGGGCGACACACTCGATTTGGACATGGAATCGCTCGTATACACCGAAGAGCGCCAAATGGCGGCGGACTGGCTGGCCGAACACGGCTGGACGGTGGCCACCGAGGAGAATGACGCGCTCTACGCACGGCTCAATCTGGAGCCGCCGAGCCCCTTGCTGCGCACCATATTTCCGAACATCGTGTACGTCGACGCCACCCTGGGCTAGCCCGCCGCGCGCGAACGCTCTCGCTTCCACCAGGTTCGCCTCGGCGTCCCGGGTTGGTCGGCGTCGGCACTGTCAAACGGAACCCCTTTGTAGACAGCCAGATAGACGTCGATGGTGGTCACGATGACGATCATCAGCACCGGGCCCAGCACGATTCCCCAGAATCCGAACGCGGCGATCCCCGAGAACACCGCCAGGAGCATCAATGCGGGGTCCAGACGTGCGCCGCGCGGTACCAGGAAGGGGCGCAGCACATTGTCGATGTTGGAGACCACCAGGAGGTGCCATGCGATGACAAAGAGGCCACCGACGGGATGACCGAAGAGGATCATGCCGATGCCGAATGGAATCGTCACGATGCCGCCCCCCAGCGGAATGATCGACAAGGCGGTGAGGAGTATCGCGAAGAAGAAGAAACCCTGCCGGAAGCCCGCGATGTAGATCGACGCGGCACCCGCGACTCCCTGCGCCATCGCAATCACGAACTGCCCCTTGACCGTTCCGCGCACCATCGCGCCGATCTTGTCGAGGTACAGATCAGTGATCTCCTCCCCCAGCGGATTGAGCTGCCGCAGCAGGGTGAGCACTGTGTCCTGTTTGACCAGGAGCGAGATGAACACGTACAGGAAGATAATGCAGGCGGCCACCGCCGACGCGACGCCGCCGACGGCGCTCTGCAGCACCTGTAACAGCCCGTGCCCCACGTTCTCCGTCAACGACGCGATCGACTGCCGCAACGTGTCAGGGGTCAACTGAACATGCACGAACGGGATCTGGGCCAGGACCCTGTTGACCACATCGAACGCCTTCTGCCCAAGTGTGGTCATGTCGGTGTCACCCACCCAGGTCGAGACACTGTCGACCATGCGTGCGATCTGGATGGTCGAGACGTAGACCAAGGCGCCCACCGGAACCACCACCGCAACCAATGCGCACAGCAGCGTCAACGTGGCCGATACGCCCGAGCTGAACCGCCGGCCCAGCCTGGAGTACAGCGGAGTGAACAGATACGCAGCCACCGCGGCGACCACAATCAGGAGGAAGTAGCCGCGCAGGAAGTACACGCCGAACGCGATGCCCACCGCAGTGAGGAACGCCAGCACGCGCCGTTGAAATACGGTCAGATCGGTGTTCATGCCACGCCCCTTCCGCCGACAACCGCACCCGACACGTTAGTCGGTGTCAGCGCTGATCCCGGCGAAATATGCTGGTGCGGCGCGACTAAAAGCGGTAGTCGCCCGACATCAACGCCTGCGCGCTGCCGATCGACCGCTGCGCGCGCTGCACCGTCTCCAGCGCCAACTGCGCGAACCGTCCCAGCACCGCATCGGTGACGGCTGCGGCGGCGGGTTGCGACGATGCCCGCTGTCGCAGCATCGAAGCCAGCGGCGAGCTCGGGAAGTTGACGACTCGCACGTCGTCGGCATCGATGTCCGCGAGCTTCTTGGCCTTGGTCACGGCATCGCGGAACCCGCCGAGCTCATCGACAAGTCCGTGCTCCAACGCGTCCCTGCCCGACCAGATCCTGCCCTGGGCAACAGCTTTCACCGCGTCCACGCTAAGGTTCCGCCCTTCGGCGACCCGCTGCACAAAATCGTCGTAATGCATGTCGATCTCGGCCTCAACGAGATCGCGCTGCTCGTCGGTGAACGGTTCGTTACTCGACCATGCGTCGGCGTTGGCGTTGGTGCGCAAGGTATCCGACGCGACACCGAGCTTTTCCTTGAGTCCGCGGGTGATGAACTTTCCGGTGATCACGCCGATCGACCCGGTGATGGTTCCCGGGTTGGCGATGATCGTATCGGCAGCCATGGCCACGTAGTAACCACCCGACCCTGCGACCGCACCCATGGACACCACCACCGGCTTACCCGCCTCGCGCGCCCGAACCACTTCCCGCCAAATGGTTTCCGAACCGTTGACCGATCCGCCGGGGCTGTCCACGCGCAACACGATGGCGGCCACCGAGTCGTCGGCGACGGCATCGCGCAGCGCCTGGGCGATCACGTCACCGCCGCTGGCGGGGCCCGGCGGGAAGAGCCGGGGACCGCTGCGTCCGCTCACGATAGGTCCGGCCAGGGTGACCACGCCGATGGTCGGCCGCGACGAACGTCCGGGCAGGGCAGGCAGGCTGGGCGCCTGCGGCCGGGTGGCCCGTGCGTAGCGCGCCAGATACAGCAGCGGCAGTTCGTTTCCGTTCCGCACACCCGTCAGTTCGCCGATCCGCGCATATGCCTCGTCGCGGTAGCCGATGCGGTCCACCAATCCCCCAGCCACCGCGTCGGTGCGACGCAACGGCGCCCGGTCCGCCAGCGCGTCCACCTCATCGGGGTCGAGCTTTCGCGATGCCACGACGGCGTCACGCACCTGTTCGGACAAGCTCTCCAGCAGACGGCCGTCCGCTTCCCGCTGCGCCTCGGTGTAGCCGTTCTCGGTGAAAAGGTTTGCCGCCGACTTGTATTGGCCGCGAGTCAGAAACTGTGCCTCCACCCCGGCCTTGTCGAGAGCGCCACGTAGGAAGGTTCCGCTGGCCGCGAAGCCGATCAGCCCCACCGTGCCGGAGGGCTGCATCCAGACCTCACCGAAGGCCGATGCCAGGTAGTAGGAAAGCGTGCCCGGGTAGGTCTCGGCCCACGCCACGCTCGGTTTCACCGCGGTGAATGCCGCGATAGCGGCCCGCAGCTCTTGCACAGCTCCGGCCGGGGCGGGCGGTATCTGCACACGGGCGATGAGGCCGGCCACCCGTGGATCGTCGATCGCGCGATGGATGGCGGCGATGGTATGCCGCAGCGACAGCGGTCGGCTGGCCCCCGAGAACACCAGGCCCAGCGGATCGAAGCTGACGGTTTCCGGGGGAACCTCGAGCAGGTCGAGCTCCAGGATGCAGTCCCGCGGTACGCCCCGGTGACGTGCGGTGTCGACCTTGGCCAGCAGGTCGTGAACATCCGTGGGCGCGGTGAAAGCGAACATGTCTTGAGCGTACCGACGAATGCGGCAATCCTCCCGGCCATAAATCCGTGCTGCCGTACCAGTGGGCGCGTAGGGTCGGAACCATTCGCTGGTGGAGGGGCAACGATGACACGTGTACAGACGACGACGGTCCGGAAAGCCATGGCTCAGGTCGCTGCGTTACTGGCGATGACCTCGGTACCCGGATGTATCGATACGTCCGGATCGCGTGAGCTGACACCGTCACAATCCACGTCGTCGACGGCGGCAGCACCCACCCGCAGTTATCCCGGACTGTTCCCGGAGTATCGAGGCAAGTTCCACCCCAACCACACGGATCTGGGCGGTCGCAACAACGCCGAGCTCGCCGGTCTGCTGCCCACGGCTGCCGACTTCGCCTCACAAGGGCAGACGCGCGCACCCGACATCGCCTCCGACGACGGCTCCGGGCTGGGCATGCACGGTCAGACCGACGGTGAAACTCGACCTCCCGAATGCCTGCACACGCCCTTCGGTAAGTCCTTTTCGCGGGCACCCGATGGCTCGGACTGGAACCTGTACTACGCAGCCTCAACGCTTCACGAGGTGGATCCTGCCGGTGGCCGCATCGTCGTCACGGTGAATCGTGAGCGCGAGAACACCGACGTGTTCGCGCTGACCACCGACTGGATCAAGAAATGCGGCCAGTACGACAGGGCGTTCCCGACATTCGCGAAGCCAGAGGTACGCAATCGGCATGTCACCGAAACCTTCGCCCCTGGCCCGATGGTGGACGGAGTACCGACCTACGTTTACACCAGCGCCAGCACCGATCTCGACGACACCTCCGCCGACAAGCAGTCGTCGGGGGTGCGCGCACAGCGCGTCGTGTTGGCCAGGGTGCGCTCGGTCGTCTTCGAAGTGGAGGGCACCGATCCGGTGGACGCCGGACTGCTGGACCAGTTGATGGCCACCACCATCGCCAATGCCACACATGCTCCGCCACCCCCGGAACAGAACGCCGGGCGATTGGCTGGCCTGCCCACCTGCGACACCATCGCGACCCAACCCGGAAACCCGCAACCGGATCCGGCGCTGGACTGCACAATTCGCCCGTCGGATGGCAGCGGTGTGATCTTCGAGGTGTTGGGCACCCCGGCGGGCACCATTCGCGTGTTCAACCGCAGTGGCGCACAGTTGCAATCGATTCGCGTACCCGATCCGATTTTCCAGCAGCGCGCGCCCTTCCTGCAGGACCTGGATCAGGATAAGCGCGAGGAGCTCCTGGTGGTCAGGGCGACGGGTGACCCGGCCGGAGACCTCATGGATGTGTGGCGCTCGCGGCCCCACTCGGATCAATTCGATATGACCGGAACGATTTTCGGCGTCCCTCGGTTCTGGATGACCTCCGATCGCTTCATCGGGCTGTTCTCGCGCAACGGTGCCGACGCCGGAGTGGCGGCGGTGTTCCGGTTCGTGGACAACAAGCTGTCGGTGCTGGCACTGCTGGACACCGAAAGACGGGTCGACAACAAGCCACTCGACGACCCGAAGTGGCGCCTCAACGCCAACGTCAAATGCGCGATGAACCTGTCCGATGACCCACCGGGCGCGCTGGGAGCGCGCATGGACGCCCTACGCGCAGCGGGCGTCCACCCAGCCACCGCCGAGGAGCATTTCTGTCTGCAGCCGTGGGTCCCGACGCTGTATAGGCAGGGTGCACGGTGAGGTCTTCATGAGAAAATGGCGTGCCACGGTACTTTTCATCGCGGGGATCTCCCTGACCGCATGCACGCACGCCGGTATCCATCGCGCGGCAACGCCGACAAGCTCTGCGCCCAGTCGCCTCGACTCGCTGCCCGCATGTTCGTCGATCACACCCCGGGCGATCGAACCGGACCCGGATCCGGCGCTGGACTGCGTCCTGCGATCCAGGGATTCCGCGAAGCTGACGTTCGAGGTGCTGGGCACTCCGCCGCTCACGATCAAGGTGTACGAGCCCAATGGGACTCTGAGCCAAACCTTTACCGTCCCGGTCGACAAGCCGGAACGTACCCCGCCCCTCCTTGCCGACCTCGATAGGGACGGCCGCGACGAGCTGGTGGTGGTCGACAATGTCGGCTCTGACGGCGACGCCCTGGACGTGTGGCGGGTAAACAAGGATTCGGGCAAGTTCTCCCGAGCGGGACAGGTGTTCGGCTACCCCGATTTCCGGATCACAGATGAGGGGTTCACCGCGTTCTACGCCGGTACCGGCGCCGGATCAGGGCGGGTCTCTCTCTACCGGTTCGTCAATGACAAGGTGCAAGACGTCGGCTCGCTTTTCGTACAGGCCGCCGACTGGCCGGATCCACCCGATCCCGCGCGCGCCTGGTACACCAACGACAACACGTTGTGCTCCTTCAATTTCGACGATGATCCCCCGGGACGCGCCGCGGCGAGGAATCAGGCGTTGACGGACGCCGGTATTGATCCGCCGACGGCACAGGACCGATTCTGCCGGCAGTCGTGGGTGGCCGAGATCTACCGGAAGCGCTAGCCGGGCGCACCGTGGAGCTGAATCGCCGTCCGCCCTGCGCGCCCGATGGTATGACTATCGGATGACGCTCAAGATGCCGGTGTCACCTACTCTGATCGGCGGCGATGTCGATGAGGGATACGGTAGTCGACCTGTGGGGCGGCTACCGTATCGGACTCACCAAAAACCCGTGGCACGAAGACACCATAGTAAACATGTTTTCCACGACTAAAGGTGTTGCATCCCTTGCCATTTCCGTTGCCACATCACGCGATCTGCTGGCCGGAGTTCACGCAGGCCGGCAAGGCCGAGGTCATGGTGCGGCAGCTGCTGTCGCACCGGGCCGGATTACCCGCGCTCGACGCACCGCTGAAGCTGGCAGACCTGAACGACCCGCCCAAGGTCTCCGCGGTGCTCGCCGCCCAGAAGCCGGCGTGGACACCGGGCACCCGACACGGCTACCACGCGCTCACCCTGGGCTAGTACGAATCCGAGCTCATCTGTCGAGATGCCCGCCGCCAATGGGATCGGCTCGGCACGCGCGGTTGCTCGCGCATACGGTTGCGCGGCAACCGGTGGGGCCGAACTCGGGCTCACACCGGCGACCCTCGAAACGATGACGGAGCCCGCCGCCCCTCCGACCGGAGGCATCCGAGACAAGGTGCTGCATGTCGACTCGGTGTTCTCACTGGGGTACTGCAAACCGTTCCGCGACTGCGTCCTCGGGTCGTCCGGGAAGGTATTCGGAACACCTGGCCTCGGCGGATCGTTCGGCTTTGCCGACCCTGACACCGGTGTCGGATTCACCTACGTGATGAACCGATTGGGCTTTCACCTGTTCAGCGATCCCCGCGAACTCGCGTTGCGTCAGGCTCTGTTTCGGGATGTGCTGGGCACACGCCCGCAGACGTGAGCCCTGTGTTTCGCCGAGTGCACACTGCACGCAGGCGATTCCGGCGATAGCCCTGCACCTGGTATGCACTCGGTGAAACAGAAAGGGCGCCCATCCGAAGATGGGCGCCCTTTCCGGAAAGCGGTTACTAGGCCTCGTTGACCGATCCGCCTGCGGCGGTGATCTTCTCGCGGGCCGCGTCGCTGAACTTGTTGGCAGTCACCGACACCTTGACCTTGAGGTCTCCGTTGCCGAGCACCTTCACCAGCTCGTTCTTGCGCACCGCACCCTTGGCAACCAGGGCCTCGATGGTGACGTCGCCACCCTCGGGGAACAGCCGCTCGATGTCGGCCACGTTCACCACCTGGTACTCGGTGCGGAAGCGGTTCTTGAAGCCTTTGAGCTTCGGGAGCCGCATGTGGATGGGCATCTGCCCACCTTCGAAAGTCACCGGCACGTTCTTGCGTGCCTTGGTGCCCTTGGTACCGCGACCCGCGGTCTTACCCTTGGACCCTTCACCGCGACCGACGCGAGTGCGCTCGGTCTTGGAACCCGGGGCCGGGCGCAGATGATGCAATTTGATGGTCATTACTTCACGTCCTCGACGGTGACCAGGTGGCGAACCACCTGGAGCAGGCCGCGGGTCTGCGCATTGTCCTCACGGACAACGGTTTGACGAATCTTGCGCAGACCCAGTGTCTTCAAACTTTCGCGCTGCTTCCACCGGGCTCCGATGGTGCTGCGCACCTGGGTGATCAACAGATCAGCCATGACTGCCTCCCTGTGCTGCCGCAGCTGCGAACTCGGCGCGGGCCCGGAGCATGCCGGCCGGTGCCACGTCCTCGATCGGCAGACCACGCCGGGCCGCCACCTCTTCGGGGCGCTGCAGCTGCTTGAGCGCCGCGACGGTCGCATGCACCACGTTGATGGCGTTGTCGCTACCCAGCGACTTGGCCAGGATGTCGTGCACACCAGCGCATTCCAGCACGGCGCGAGCAGCGCCACCGGCGATCACACCGGTACCGGCCGAGGCCGGACGCAGCATGACGACACCGGCGGAATCCTCGCCCTGAACCGGGTGAACGATGGTGCCGCCGATGAGCGGAACACGGAAGAAGTTCTTGCGAGCCTCGTCCACACCCTTGGCGATGGCGGCCGGAACTTCCTTGGCCTTGCCGTAGCCGACGCCCACCAGTCCGTTGCCGTCGCCGACGATCACCAGCGCGGTGAAGCTGAACCGGCGACCACCCTTGACGACCTTGGAGACGCGGTTGATGGTGACCACGCGCTCCAGGTAGTTACTCTTCTCGGCGTTGTCACGCCCACCACGACGGTCGTCGCGGTTGTCACGACGCCCACGGCCGCCCTCGCGACCATCGCGGCTGTCGCTGGCGCCGCCTGCTGCACCGGGAGCGCCCGAATTGCGCTGCGCCATCATGCATTCCTTCCGTTGAAAGTCACGAACATCAGAACACCAACCCGTTCTCGCGGGCGGCGTCGGCAAGTGCGGCGATGCGGCCACCGTAGGTGTAGCCACCACGGTCGAACACCACGGTGTCCACGCCGGCAGCCTTCGCACGCTCGGCGATCAACTGACCGACCCGGGCACTGCGTGCCTTCTTGTCGCCGTCCACTGCCTGCACGTCGGGCTCGATGGACGAGGCCGCCGCCAGGGTGGTGCCGGTGAGATCGTTGACCAACTGCACGTGGATGTGGCGAGCCGAACGGTTGACGACCAGACGCGGCCGTGCGTCGGTGCCAGACACCTTCTTGCGCAGACGCGCGTGGCGGCGCAGACGCGAGGTGCGGCGCACCTGCGAGACACTCTTGCCGACGGGCTCGTGCTGCTTCGCTTCTGTCTTTGTTTGAGCCATGGTCACTTACCTGTCTTTCCGACCTTGCGGCGGATCTGCTCACCCTCGTAGCGAATGCCCTTGCCCTTGTACGGGTCGGGACGACGCAGGCGGCGGATGTTGGCCGAGATCTGGCCAACCTTCTGCTTGTCGATTCCGCTGACCGAGAACTTGGTGGGGGTCTCGACCGCGAACGTGATGCCCTCGGGTGCCTCGATCAGCACCGGGTGGCTATAACCGAGCGCGAACTCCAGGTTGGATCCCTTGGCGACAACGCGGTAACCCACGCCGAAAATCTCCATCTTGGTGGTGTACCCCTGCGTCACGCCGGTCACCAGGTTGGCGATCAGGGTGCGAGAGAGTCCGTGCAGCGAGCGGTTGCGCCGCTCGTCGTCCGGGCGAGTCACCACGATGGCGCCATCGTCATTGCGCGACACCGAGATCGGCTCGCTCACTGTTAGTTCGAGAGTGCCCTTGGAACCCTTGACGGAGATGTTCTGGCCGTCGATGTTGACGTCCACTCCGGAGGGAACCAGCACTGGCTGCTTACCAATACGCGACATAGTCTTATGCTTCCTGTCCCGCTACCAGACGAACGCGAGGACTTCGCCGCCCACGCCTTGTCTGGCCGCCTGGCGGTCCGTCAGCAGGCCGGTGGACGTGGAGATGATCGCCACGCCGAGGCCGCCGAGAACCTTGGGCAGATTGGTGGATTTTGCGTACACACGCAGACCGGGCTTCGACACGCGGCGCAAACCGGCGATGCTGCGCTCACGGCTAGGGCCGTACTTGAGCGAAACAACCAGGCTCTTGCCCACGCGGGCGTCCTCGGTGCGGTAATCGGTGATGTAGCCCTCGCGCTTGAGGATCTCGGCGATGTTGGCCTTGATCTTCGAGTGCGGCAGGGTCACCTCATCGTGGTATGCCGAATTGGCATTGCGCAGACGTGTCAGAAAGTCTGCGATCGGATCAGTCATGGTCATGACAGAGTCCATCAACCTTTCTCGCCGCGGTTCCCATGCAGCATGCTCGTACCGGTTCCCGTCAAGGGCCTGGTACATCACATCGTGGGCCTACTGCGAAGTGATCTTCCGTATCTGACCGGGTTCGGTCAGGGGTCGTGCATCGGCAGTGCTGTTCCGAGAACCCGAAAGCACATGTCGACCGGCCATAGGCGATACACAGCCCAGGCAACCGGTCAAGTGTAGGTGAGCTGGACGTACGGACCAAATCGGCGACGATCGAGCTCAGCCCGTCGGCGTCAACTCCGCGTCCGAGCGACCCTTGGGATCGAAGTCCGATCCGCCCTTGCCGCCACCGATCCAAGGCCCGGTGAGCGCATTCTTGAACCCCTGCTCGAAGCCCAAGAACTTCACGATCGACAGATCCACGCTCGGATGGAAGCGCAGACCACCCTTGTACGGGCCCAGCGCGGACTTGAACTGCACCCGGTAGCCGCGGTTGATCTCGACGGCACCGTCGTCCCTAATCCACGGGACGCGAAAGATGATCTGCCGCTCGGGCTCACAGATCCGTTCCAGGATCGACCAGCGGTCGTAGTCCGGCGTCTTGCCCACCAGCGGAGTCAAACTGGCCGTCACCTCGTGCGAGAACGGTCTCGAAACGTGGCGAAAAGACGGGGCGCAAAGCCTCTGGCATACCTAATAGGGTGCACCGCAGCATATTTGGCTAACAACGCGGCATAAGACGCAGTGGTCAGGCAGCGGGTGCGGGAGCGGTGGCCAGCGCGTTGCCATCGACGGTGTAGAAGAACGTGCCCTCTTCGGTCTCGGTCCGGATCAGGCCCGGTCCGGCGCTCTCAGGATGCCCGTCGACCACACCGACGCGCGACAACTTGGGGTTGGTGCCCACGGCGTGCCAGATGGCCCATTTCCCGTCCTTCACACGCGCATCGACCTGAACCAGCAGATCGTCGCGTCCGTCCTGGTCGATATCGAGCAACTCGACCTTGGCGTTGCCGAGCCAGCCCTTGAACGGCTCGGAGATCGTCTGCACGACCTTGCCGTCGCCGGTGCGCACCGTCACGGTGGTGGTGGCCCCTTCGGGCTGGGGCGTGCTGCTCTTCTCGAAGCGCAAGCCGAGCTGATCAGTGGACTGCAGCACCTCGGAGTCGGCACTGGCCACACCCGGAAGTGCCACGAGAGCCAACGCTGCAAGCGCTGCCCCTCCGGTTGCGCGCAACCGCGCCTTGGTGATTTCTCGTCGACCCTGCGAGACCTGCATCGGTGTGTCCATTCGTCATAATTTGCTCAGACATGATTTCTTCGACATCTCTCGCTACCCAACCCTCCAGATCAGCGAGTTTGTCGAGCCACTGCCGGAACATCAGCAATGCGGCTTCACCAAGGTATACCAGCGCCACACCTACCGCTAAATCAGCCAACTATTAAGCGATGCACAACACACTGCACCACCAACTCTCGCACCCGCCACGCCTCCAGCAAAGTGCCGAACCATGCTGGCGAGAATCACAATGGCCGCGTACACGGGACCGCAGAAGCCCCCTGGCACAGCATTGATGGTTGCTGATCACGGACTGTGGCGTCACTCTGGAGGCGGCCGAGCAGGGGACGCACGCCATGCCGGCCCGACTCATGGGCGGGCGTGCTCAGCGATGAGACGCGTGAATTCCGGCTGCAGCCGTTGCGATTCGCCCACGGTGATGTGCCCACCGTCGCGCGCCACCCATCGGGATCCGATATTCGTGCGGCATAGGCCGTCGGGACAGATCACCGGACTCAGGTCGACGGTGGACACGCCGCGGAGGCCGTCAGCGGCGTGCTGTTCGGCCTCGGCGACCGGTTGTTGGTACCGCCGAATTTCCGCCAATGCCGCGGAGCGACCGCACCGAGACGGCGACATCCAGACCTGATAACCCGGGCATTTGTACAGGTCCCAGTTCACGAAATGCGGCAGGGTGCGCACGACGACAACCGGGACTCCCGCGGCCGCCAACCTCTGGAGCACCGCACCCATCCCCTGTTCCCACACGCGAGCCCTGCCGGCATCATCGCCAACCCAGGACTCACTCTGCGGCAGGCGGAACCTGACGTGTTGATCGGCCAAGAAATAGTCGCTCGATGCCGAGGCGATCACCACCAAACCTGGCCGGATATCGGCAAGAGCACGCGTCCAGCGCTGCACGAAGTCAAGGCAGCCGGGCGGCGAGGGATCGAGCACCAGCTCGACGAAAGGGCAGGCGGCATTGGTCGCGAGGACCATCGCCCGGTTTTGCTGTGCGGACGCCGGGACAAGCGCCTCGGCGAACTGTCCGGCATTGGAATCTCCAACCAGAACGACTGACCGCGCGTCGACTTCTGCGCCCTCGGGCCACAGGCAGTCCCGGCGGGTCTTGTCGTCGTCGGGCATGTTGCCGATGCACCCTCGATCCACATCCAGGTGGGCCATTCGTTGTGCGCGCGCGTCACGGATCTCCGGCGTGGCTATCTGCGCGGCACCAAAGGTCACCACGGAAACGAGCACCGCCAGGCCGACGGACATCGCCGCGAGCCGGGGCGATCGAAGACCGGCGAGCGTGCGCCCGGAGCGAATGGGATCCTCGACGTAGCGTTTCGACAGCCAGGCCGGGAGCAACGACAGCACGCCCGCGCAGGGCAGCACCCACCGATACCGCGCGTCGACCATGTTGTTGGCGAAGACGATCACCGGCCAATGCCACAGATACCAGCTGTAGGAAAGATCGCCGATCCATTGCATCGGCGCCGACGACAACACCCAGCCGACCGGCTGCTGCGAGGAGGTCGTCCCCGCGATGATCAGGAGCCCGGATCCCAGCACGGGAATCAGCGCATTGAATCCCGGGAAAGGGTCGGCGGCGGAGATCGCGAACGCGCCCCAGACGACACCGGCAACGCCGAGGGCCGCCAGCGGCAGCGCCGTGCGCGCACCCCATCGGCGTATCCGGTTCTCACCCAACGCGATCAGCGCGCCGACCCCGAATTCCCACGCGCGCGTAAGCGAGCTGTAGAACGAGAAGGCCGGGTTGTGCGCGTGAAATGGGAAACCGGTGCTCGCCGTCAGATAGATCGCGAGCAGGAACGACACGAGCGACAGCACCAGAAGCAGCACGAAGGTGACAGCCCGGCGACGCACCGCCACATAGGCGGCCAGCACCATCACACCCGGAAAGATCAGATAGAACTGCTCTTCCACCGCAAGCGACCAGGTGTGCAGAAAAGGATTCATGGCTGCCGGGGCCGCGAAGTATCCGGAGGGCTCCAGGAACAGCACCGCGTTCGAGACGAACAAGGCCGCCGCGGCCGCTGTCCGGGCCGCGACCTGCATCGAGCCCAGCGGGCTTTGAAGAACCGCCGTCATCGGGAGCACCACCACGATCAGCAGGGCAAGTGCGGGCAGCAGCCTGCGGACTCTGCGCGCGTAGAAGCGGCGCAAGTCGATGCTCCCGGCTCGCTCGGTCTCGCGCAGCAGCAGTCGGGTGATCACGAATCCGGAGATGACGAAAAAGACGTCGACGCCCACGAATCCACCGGGGACGGGCAAGCCGCTGTGATACGCGACGACCAGGAGAACGGCGACCGCTCGCAGACCTTGAATATCCCGACGGCGGTCAACCACCGGCCGAGTCTAGATTACGAGCGTATCCAGAGTGATCGTGACCAGCGGCTAGCGCCAGTACCTGCACTGATGGGTTCCGGCGAAGCCTTCCGTCGGTTTCGGCATCGGTGGCGCCAGACGCTGAAAAGCCCCTCCGGGTGCATATTTGGGCCACTCAGGCTGGCCTTCGACGTTGGGATCCCCGGTCTTCACGAACTGCGACCAGTACGCGATCATCTGCGCGGACAACGCTGCCGATTCCTGGTTCAGCGGCTTGGACATGTCGAACAGGTATCCCAACTCGGAGCCGTGCGAGGCCCCCAGTGGCAATGGTGCGCCCTGATACTGCCGTTCCACCGGTGCTGCGGGATCGGCGAATTCGTACGCGTACACCGCAGACCGACGGGCCAACGCTTCGGCCATGCCCAGGGTCGGGCACGCGTAGCTGTTGTCGGTGTCGATGGCCGCGAGCGCGGCGAGCACGTTCCCGCCGAACGCCGACAGCGGGTACCGCCGCCCAAGTTCGGTGGCCCGCTCCCCGTACTTGCCTTCGAGCACGCTCTGATAGTCCTCGGCGGTGCCAGGCGTGGGCTTGCCCTGATACTGCTGGGCCTCGAATACCGTGGCCTCGTTGGCAGTACTGCCGATGAGCACGGGCACCGGGGACGAAAAGCCACTGGTGAACGCATCCAACGGTGGCATCGGCAGCTCGGGTGTGCCCGTCACCGGGCTTACCGGCAGGCCGATGCCGGTGAATTGCGGAGAATCCCGCAGTGCGTCAACCGGTAACGCGCGCAAGCAGGCGGCGTTGCCGCTTCCGGCGGGGCAACCCACATCGGCGGCATAGGCCGCACTGTCGCGCGCGGCCGAGGAGACGGCGGCCTGCGCCTGGCAGGGAGCGCTCTCCATGATGGCAGAGCGGAACAGTCCGGCGGCCTTGGGTGCCGTCATCAGATCGCATACCGAAACCCCTCCGGCAGATTGGCCGCCGATGGTGACCCGCCCGGGATCGCCGCCGAAGTCGGCGATGTTGTCGCGCACCCAACGCAGCGCCGCCTCCTGATCCAGCAATCCATAGTTGCCGATCACATCGGACAGACCCAAGGAGGCCAGGAACCCCAAGGTCCCCAGTCGATAGTTGATGGTGACGACGGCAATTCCGCCCTGCGCAGCCAGCTTTCGCGCGTCGTAGCCCGAACCGTTTCCCGCGATGAAGGCGCCACCGTGGATCCACACCAGCACCGGTACCTTCCCCTGGGTGTGGCGGGGCACGGTCACATTGAGAACCAGGCAGTCCTCGGTCTGCGTCAAATCGCTTTCGTGTCCGGGCTGCGGGCATTCGACTCCGGGGCCCGTCGCGTCGCGGGTATCCGTCCACGCCGATACGGGCGCGGGCTCGGTGAATCGTCGCGGACCAATCGGCGGTGCCGCATAGGGAATGCCGGTGAACACCCGCACTTCGTCGTCGATGTGCCCGCGCACCGCGCCCGCACGGGTGTTGACGATCGTTGGATCCGCAGCGGTGGTGGGACTGCACGCAATGACCGCCGCGAGCAAAACCAGCACAACCAACAGCAGGCGCGTCATGTCACGCTTCTGGGGCACGGGCGCAAGCGTAATGGCCATGGCACCCAACGGGTGACCAGACAGCAATAGGCCGGGACTCGTCGAGTCCCGGCCTATTGGTCAGAGATTTACCAGCTGCTCTTGCGGATGCCTGGCAACTCGCCGGCATGCGCCATCTCCCGCAAGCAGATTCGGCACAGGCCGAACTTGCGGAACACGGCGTGCGGGCGTCCACACCGGTTGCACCGGGTGTACGCGCGCACCGCGAACTTGGGCTTCTTGTTGGCCTTATTGACCAGCGCAGTCTTCGCCATTACTTCTTCGCTCCCTGCTCAAGTTCTTTGAAGGGGAAACCGAGTTGCCGCAGCAGCGCCCGCCCCTCGTCGTCGGTGGTCGCCGAGGTGACGACGGTGATGTCCATGCCCCGCGGGCGGTCAATGGAGTCCACGTCGATCTCGTGGAACATCGACTGCTCGGTGAGACCGAAAGTGTAGTTGCCCTTGCCGTCGAACTGCTTGGGCGACAGGCCGCGGAAGTCGCGGATACGCGGCAGTGCGATGGACACGAGGCGGTCCAGGAACTCCCACATGCGGTCACCCCGCAGCGTGACGCGGGCACCGATCGGCATGCCTTCACGCAGCTTGAACTGTGCGATGGACTTGCGGGCCTTGCGGATCTCCGGCTTCTGGCCGGTGATCGCGGCCAGATCGGTGACGGCGCCGTTGATGAGCTTGGCGTCACGGGCTGCGTCGCCGACACCCATGTTGACGACGACCTTCACGACGCCCGGGATCTGCATCACGTTGGCGTACTTGAACTCGTCGTTCAGCGCGGTCTTGATCTCCTCGAGGTAGCGAGTCTTCAGACGGGGCTGAGCGTTTTCAGTGGTGGTCATCAGATGTCCTTCCCGTTGCGGCGGGAGATTCGGACCTTCTTGCCGGTCTCTTCGTCGACGCGGTAGCCGATGCGGGTCGGCTTGCCGTCGGAGTCGATCACCATCACGTTCGAGACGTGGATGGGAGCCTCCTGCGTCACGATGCCGCCGGAGGACGCGCCGCGCTCATTGGCCGACTGGGGGGTGTGCTTCTTGATCCGGTTGACGCCCTCGACGAGGACACGGCTGCGCTCGGGGTAGGCCGCGATGACCTTGCCCTTGGCGCCCTTGTCCTTACCGGCGATGACGAGAACGGTGTCGCCCTTGTGCACCTTCATTTACAGCACCTCCGGTGCGAGCGAAACGATCTTCATGAACTTCTTGTCGCGAAGCTCACGACCGACGGGCCCGAAGATGCGGGTACCACGCGGGTCATTGTCGGCCTTGATGATGACGGCGGCGTTCTCGTCGAACTTGATGTAGCTGCCATCCGGGCGGCGACGCTCTTTGACGGTGCGGACTACGACGGCCTTGACGACGTCACCACGCTTGACGGTGCCTCCGGGGATGGCGTCCTTGACGGTCGCCACAATAATGTCCCCGATCCCGGCATAGCGTCGCGACGAGCCACCGAGCACACGGATGCACAAGATCTCCTTGGCACCGGTGTTGTCGGCGACCTTCAGCCGTGACTCCTGCTGAATCACTGGTCTCTCCTACGTGACCTGGAAGTGGATGTGCGGCGGATTCCGACCCGACGCACGCGGTCATGTTGTCTCCCGGGCACGCGTCATACCCGGGTTTTCACCAGGTGGGAATGCCTACCCGCCCCGGGGCGCCAAGCACCCACAAGACAACCGCCCTAGTGTAGGCGAACCCGCAGGTCGGATACAAATTGCGCGCTAGGGCGGTCCCCTCCCCGCCGACACGCCGCCTAGTGGCAGTTTCGTATCGCACATGTCCGCCACGAACGGGCGTGTCGACGAGGGTTACCGGTTGAACGCCGAGCCCTGCTCGCGGTCCAGGTAGGTGTCCGACTTGTTCTTGAGGAAGAACGAGTACACCACCAGCGATATCGCGATGCACACCATGACGTACCCGATGAACAGCGGAACCTGACCGAGCTCCTTGAGGGCCTGGTAGATCAGCGGCGCAGTCCCACCGAACACCGAGTTCGCCAGTGCGTAACCCACGCCGACACCGAGTGCGCGCACATGCGACGGGAACAGCTCGGACTTCACCAGCGCGTTGATCGAGGTGTATCCGGTCAAGATCACATAGGCACCTGCAACCAAGAGAAACGACACGATCGGCGAATGTGTCTGGGGCAGATAGGTGATGAGGAAGTACGTGTAGACCAGTCCCCCGAAGCCGAACCACAGCAGCAGCGGCTTGCGACCCACCTTGTCGCTGATGATCCCGCCGATGGGCTGCACCAGCATCAGGAAGACGAGCCCCGCCAAGTTGATCCACGTGGCCGTCATGGCCTGGCCCTTGTAGGCGGTCTTCACCATCGCCGGCGCGTTGACGCTGTAGGTGTAGAACGCCAGGGTGCCGCCCATCGTGATCAGGAAGCACAGCAGCAGCGGTTTCCAGTATCGGGTGAGTAGCTCGCGCATCGATCCAGAGCTGGTGTCGTCGCCCGCTCTGACGGCCGCCAGCTGCTGATCGCTGAGCGATTCATCCATGGTGCGCCGCAGCCAGTACACGACGATCGCGGCCACACCACCGATGGCAAAGGCTATGCGCCAACCGAATTCGTGCACCTGCCCGGTGTCGAAGATCGTGAGGATGATCAGCAACGTGAACTGGGCGAGCACATGGCCACCCACCAGGGTCACATACTGGAACGAGGAGAAAAATCCGCGGCGCTCACGCGTGGCAGCCTCGGACATGTAAGTGGCCGAGGTGCCATACTCTCCGCCCGTCGCGAAGCCCTGGACGAGCCGACACAGGATCAGCACGATCGGCGCGGCCATCCCGATGCTGGAGCGCGAGGGCACCAAGGCGATCACCATCGAGCAGGCCGCCATCAGCGAGACGCTGAGGGTCAGCGCGGCGCGGCGACCGTTCCGGTCGGCGAACCGTCCGAAGAACCACGATCCGAGGGGCCGGGTGATGAAGGTGACCGCGAAGATCGCGTACACGTAGACCGTCGAATTCTGGTCGGCCTGATCGAAGAATTGCTTCTCGAAGTACATCGCGAAGACGGTGTATACGTAGACGTCGTACCACTCGACGAGGTTGCCGGACGATCCTCGGATGGTGTTCCAGATGGCGCGACGAGTTTCGGCCCGACCCGAGGGAGTTGCGGTGCCCGCAGCAGAAACGGCCATGCAGGCTTACTGATCGCCCGCGGCCGGGCCCGGTGGCGGCCCGTGCCTAGCCGGGTCGGGGGCGGGGACGGGGACGGTACTCGTCGAGGCCACCACGGCCGGAGCGTCGGCGACCGGTGCACCGCCGGGCATCATCCACGCCGGCGCCTTTCGGGACGTCGAAGCCGCTACCGGCGTGGACCAGGACGGTGCGGCCGTCGAGGGGGGTGCCGGGGTTATGGCGGGAGGTGTCGTCGTCCCGCTCAACGGATTGGCACTCTTGGATGTCGAGGCCGGGGCACCCGAGGCGCTGGTGGACGTGCTCGACGCGACCGCGGCGCTGCTGGCGGCAACCGCGGTCAGTTGGTTGACCACGAAATCGGCCGCCCGATCGGCCGACCCGTCCGATTTGTACTGCATGTGGGGGCCCAGACCGCCACCGTTCGGATCGCAGATGCCGTCGCCGGGATTGCAGATGTCGATGATCCTGCTGCGCAGGTCGTCCCTGATCGCCAGGTCGAGATTCATCCCGGCGACCTGCCAATTCTTTGGGTTTCCGATCAAAACGATTGCCGCGACACGCTTTTCAAGATCGGCCGGTAGCGGGTTGTTGAAGGTGAGCCCCGTCCCGTTCTTGCCGAACAGGACATCTACGACGGCAGCGCCCTGAGAGAAACCACCGAGCACGAACTGGGTGTTCGGGCAGTTTCGCGCCACCTCTTGCACGTGGTAGCTCATGTCGTTGGCACCGTCACCGGCGCGGACCCAGTCGAAGCTGGCCGGATAGTTGACCGCGTAAACGTCCACGGCCTTGCCCGCGAGCCGGCCGGTGAGCTCGTCGGTGAACACCTGGCCCACATCTCCCAAGCCGGGCGAGTCGTTGGTCCCGCGCGCGAAGGACACGTCCACATCCGGACAGCCCGCCGCCCGGGCCACTGCCGAGGTCTCCGTGTGGGTGGCGAGTACTGCGGCGGCCGCCGCCGCGACCGCGAAAATCGAAACCCCGACCGATCCACGCTTGACGTATCGGTTCATTCATCCAGCGTAGACAGGTGGGCGTCCACATTCACGGTCTTGAGGCGATCCGAAACGACTCTTACCGGGGCCCTTACTCCTACCTAATACGCGCCCGCCCAGCGGACACCGCCGTCGCCCGAAACTGAAACACGTTCTACTCTTGTCTGGTGGACGTGACATACGAGGGCACCAAGAAAGAACTGGCCACCGACGAGGGTGTGCTGCGCTATCACGAGGCCGGCGAGGGCGAGCCGCTGATCCTGCTGCACGGCTCCGGCCCCGGCGTGACGGGATGGAGGAACTACCGCGGGAACCTCGCGGTTTTCGCCGAGCACTTCCACACCTACGTTGTGGAATTCCCGGGCTTCGGGGTCAGTGACGCGGTCCAGGGACACCCCGTGCTGACCGCGGGCGCCTCGGTCATCCGGTTCATGGACGGACTGGGCATCGAATCCGCGGCCATCGTCGGGAACTCGATGGGCGGGGTCGTCGGCATCAACCTGGCGATCAAGCACCCCGATCGCATCACCAAACTCGTCACCATCGGCGGCGTAGGACCGAACATCTTCAGCCCGAGCCCCAGCGAGGGCCTGCGCCTGCTGCAGGAGTTCACCGACAACCCCGATCGCGACAAGTTGGTCCGCTGGCTCAACTCGATGGTGTGGAATCCCGACGTGGTCACCGAGGAACTCATCGAGGAGCGTTGGGAAGCGGCGACCAACCCGGACGCGCACAAAACCGCGCAGCTCATGTACGGCTCCAAAGCCTTTGCCATGCAACAGCAGTTCCTCGCGAACGCCGACATCGCGCCGTACTGGGCGATGATGCACAAGATCAAGTGCCCCACCCTGCTCACCTGGGGACGCGACGATCGCGTCAGCCCGCCGGACATGGCGATCGTGCCGATGCGGCTCATCCCCAACGCCGAGCTGCACATCTTCCCCAACAGCGGCCACTGGGTGATGATCGAAGCCAAGCAGGCCTTCGAGCAGACGGTCGTGGACTTCCTGCGCCGCTAGTCGTCGAACGCATACCGCACACAGGCCAATCACCGAAATGGTCTGCGTGCGGTATGCACTCGGCATAGGTTCTCCCCAACGCACAAAGCGCGCCGCCCCTTTCGGGAACGGCGCGCTTTGTGCGTATCTGACTACTTGGCCTTCTCGAGCACCTCGACCAGGCGCCACCGCTTGGTGGCCGACGTCGGACGGGTCTCCATCAGCGAGACGCGGTCGCCGACACCGGCGTCACCGTTCTCGTCGTGGGCCTTGACCTTCGACGTGGTGCGAATGATCTTGCCGTACAGCGAGTGCCGGTTGCGGGACTCGAGCTCGACCACGATGGTCTTCTGCATCTTGTCCGACACGACGTAGCCGATGGCAGTCTTACGACGACCGCGCGGCTGCTCGGTGGCCGGGGTGTGCTTGGGGCCTGCGGCCTTCTTGGTGTCGCTCACTTGCTGTCCTCGCTATCGGGTCCTGCGGCCAATCCGAGCTCGCGCTCACGCATCACCGTGTAGATGCGCGCGATCTCCCCGCGCACCGCACGCAGCCGACGGTTGTTGGCGAGCTGGCCGGTGGCCATCTGGAAGCGCAGGTTGAACAGCTCTTCCTTCGACTCACGCAGCTTGGTGACCAGCTCTTCCTCGGTGCTTTCCCGCAGTTCGCCAGCGGAAATTCCCACTGCCATCAGAACTGCTCCTCTCGTGTGATGATGCGCGCCTTGATCGGCAGCTTGTGGATCGCGCGCGTCAGGGCCTGGCGCGCGGTCTCCTCGTTCGGGTAGCTCAACTCGAACAGCACACGACCGGGCTTGACGTTCGCAACCCACCACTCGGGCGAACCCTTACCGGAACCCATGCGGGTTTCGGCGGGCTTCTTGGTCAGCGGGCGGTCCGGGAAGATGTTGATCCACACCTTGCCGCCACGCTTGATGTGCCGGTTGATGGCGATACGAGCGGACTCGATCTGCCGGTTCGTGATGTATGCATGGCCCAGCGCCTGAATGCCGTAGTCACCGAAGGCAACAGTGGTACCGCCCGAGGCGGTGCCCTTCTTCTTCGGGTGATGCTGCTTGCGGTGCTTGACCTTACGGGGAATCAGCATGTTCAGCTCTCCGTGGTTTCTGCGGACGGTGCGCTCGCACCGTCCGAGGCAGGGGTCTCTGCGGCGGCACGGCCGGCCTCGGTGCTCGTCGCGGTAGTACCCGAGGCGCCGCTACGACGCGGACGGGCACCCGCCGGACGCTCACGGCGCGGACGGTCCGGAGCGCCGCGGCCAGCCTCGACTCCAGCGGCGGCGAGCTCGCGCTTGCCACCGACGATGTCGCCCTTGTAGATCCAGACCTTCACACCGATCCGGCCGAAGGTGGTCTTGGCCTCGTACAGGCCGTAGTCGATATCGGCGCGCAGCGTGTGCAGCGGCACTCGACCTTCGCGGTAGAACTCCGAGCGGCTCATCTCAGCACCGCCGAGGCGGCCGGAGCACTGCACCCGGATGCCCTTAACGTTCGGCTGACGCATGGCCGACTGGATGGCCTTGCGCATCGCGCGACGGAACGCCACACGATTCGAGAGCTGCTCGGCGACGCCCTGGGCAACCAGCTGCGCCTCGGCCTCGGGATTCTTCACCTCGAGGATGTTCAGCTGAACCTGCTTACCGGTCAGCTTCTCCAGGTCGGCGCGGATGCGGTCGGCCTCGGTGCCACGACGGCCGATGACGATGCCGGGACGCGCGGTGTGGATGTCGACGCGAACCCGGTCACGGGTGCGCTCGATCTCCACCTTGGCGATACCGGCACGCTCCAGGCCTGTGGCCAGCAGGCGGCGAATCGCCACGTCTTCCTTCACATAGTCCGCGTACTGCTTGTCGGCGTACCAGCGGGACTTCCAGTCGGTGGTGATACCGAGACGGAAACCGTGCGGATTGATCTTCTGGCCCACTAGCGCGAGCCTCCCTTCGCCTCAGCGGTGGTCTTGTTGGCGGCAGCCTTCGAGCCCTCGGCCCGACGGGCGCGAGAAGCGGCTTGTGAGGACGCAGCCTTGCCGCCCTTCTCGCTCTTGGGACGGCTCTCCACCACCACGGTGATGTGGCTGGTGCGCTTGCGGATCCGGAACGCACGGCCCTGCGCGCGGGGACGGATGCGCTTGGCGGTCGGGCCTTCGTCGGCGAAGATCTCCGACACCACGAGGGTGGCGGGATCCAGGCCATCGTTGTTCTGCGCGTTGGCAGCAGCGCTGGCGATGACCTTGGACACCGGCTCGCTGGCCGCCTGCGGCGCCCAACGGAGGATGTCGATCGCGTCGTTCACCGACTTGCCGCGCACCAGGTCGATGACCCGGCGTGCCTTGGTCGGCGAGACCCGTACGAAGCGGGCCACGGCCTTGGCCGAAGGAAATTCGGTAGTGGTAGTCATTAGCGCCGCTTGCTCTTTCGGTCGTCCTTGATGTGACCCTTGAAGGTCCGCGTCGGGGCGAACTCACCCAGCTTGTGACCGACCATCGCTTCGCTGACGAAGACGGGAACATGCTTGCGCCCGTCGTGCACCGCGAAGGTGTGGCCGATGAAATCGGGGAGGATCGTCGACCGACGTGACCAGGTCTTGATGACCTGCTTGGTGTTCTTCTCGTTCTGGACGTCGACCTTCTTGATCAGATGGTCGTCGACGAACGGGCCCTTTTTGAGGCTGCGTGGCATCGCTTACTCCTAGCGCTTCTTGCCGGTGCGCCGGCGACGGACGATGAGCTTGTCGCTCGCCTTGTTCGGCTTGCGGGTGCGGCCTTCCGGCTTGCCCCACGGGCTCACCGGGTGACGACCACCGGAGGTCTTACCTTCACCACCACCGTGCGGGTGGTCGACCGGGTTCATCACGACACCACGGACGGTGGGGCGCTTGCCCTTCCACCGCATACGACCAGCCTTGCCCCAGTTGATGTTGGCCTGCTCGGCGTTACCGACCTCGCCGACGGTGGCGCGGCAGCGCACGTCGACACGGCGGATTTCACCGCTGGGCATACGCAGGGAGGCGTAGGCGCCTTCCTTACCCAGCAGCTGGATACCGGAACCGGCGGAGCGGGCGATCTTGGCTCCGCCGCCGGGACGCAGCTCCACCGCGTGGATCGTGGTACCGGTCGGGATGTTGCGCAGCGGCAGGTTGTTACCGGGCTTGATGTCGGCGTTGGCACCCGACTCCACCACGTCACCCTGCGAGAGACCCACGGGCGCAATGATGTAGCGCTTCTCGCCGTCCAGGAAGTGGAGCAGCGCGATGCGTGCGGTGCGGTTGGGGTCGTACTCGATGTGCGCGACCTTGGCGTTGACGCCGTCCTTGTCGTGGCGACGGAAATCAATCAGCCGGTAGGCACGCTTGTGGCCACCACCCTTGTGGCGGGTGGTGATGCGGCCGTGAGCGTTACGACCACCAGTGCCGTGCAGCGGGCGAATCAGCGACTTCTCGGGAGTCGAGCGAGTGATCTCCGAGAAATCGGCGACGCTCGAGCCGCGGCGACCGGGGGTCGTCGGCTTGTACTTGCGAATAGCCATGTCTTCTCTAGTCCTCTACTCCCCGACTACGCGGGGGCTCCAAACAGGTCGATCGGCTTGCTGCCCGGTGCCAGGGTGACGATGGCGCGCTTGGTGCTCTTGCGCTGTCCGAAACCGGTGCGGGTGCGCTTGCGCTTGCCCTGCCGGTTCGCGGTGTTCACCGAGGAAACCTTGACGCTGAAGATCTGCTCGATGGCGATCTTGATCTGCGTCTTGTTCGAGTCCGGGCGGACGATGAAGGTGTACACGTTGTCTTCGATCAACGAGTACGACTTCTCCGAGATCACCGGGGCCAGGATGATGTCGCGGGGGTCAGTGATGGTTGCCATCAGGCCGACACCTCCTCTTTCTTCTTGGCGTTGATGAAGCCGTTGAGCGCCTCGACGCTGAACACCACGTCATCGGCCTTCAGCACGTCGTAGGTGTTGAGCTGGTCGTAGGCCAGCACGTGCACGTTCGGCAGGTTCCGGATGCTCTTGACCGAGGCCAGATCATCGCGGCCCAGCACCACCAGCAGCTGCTTGCGGTCGGTGATCTCGGCCAGGAACGCCTTGGCGCTCTTGGTCGAGGGCTCCTGCCCGGCAACCAGTTCGGTGACAGCGTGGATCCGGCCGTTGCGGGCCCGGTCCGACAGCGCACCGCGCAGTGCGGCGGCGATCATCTTCTTGGGCGTCCGCTGGCTGTAGTCACGCGGCTGCGGGCCGTGGACTACGCCACCACCGGTGAACTGCGGGGCACGAGTCGAACCCTGACGGGCGCGACCGGTTCCCTTCTGCCGGTACGGCTTCTTGCCACCACCGGAGACCATGGCGCGCGTCTTGGTAGCGTGGGTGCCCTGACGGCCTGCGGCCAGCTGGGCGGTCACCACCTGGTGCAGCAATGCGATATTGGCTGGGGCGTCGAACAATTCGGCCGGCAGCTCGATGGAGCCGTCCGTCTTGCCGCCCGGAGCCTTGACTGCGATTTTCAAGAGATCCTCAGACACTACTTCTCACCTCGCTTGACAGCGGTGCGAACCACAACCAGGCCACCCTTACGTCCTGGGATGGCACCCTTGATCAGCAGTACGCCGTTCTCGGCATCAACCTTGTGCACCACCAGGTTCTGAGTGGTGACGCGATCGCTACCCATACGTCCGGACATCCGGGTGCCCTTGAAAACACGACCCGGGGTGGCGCAGCCACCGATCGAACCGGGACGACGGTGCACGGCCTGCGCACCGTGGCTGGCGCCCTGACCGCGGAAGCCGTGACGCTTCATGGTTCCGGCGAAGCCCTTACCCTTCGAGGTCCCAGTGACGTCGACATAGGCGCCGTCACTGAAGATCTCGGCGGTCAGCTCCTGGCCGACCTCGTATTCGGCGGCGGCGGTCTCGTCATCCAGACGCAGCTCGGCCAGGTGCCGACGCGGGTTGATACCCGCGGCGGCGAACTGACCGGTGACCGGCTTGGTCACCTTGCGGGGGCTGATCTCGCCGTACGCCAGCTGAACAGCGCTGTAGCCGTCCTGCTCGGGGGTGCGGATGCGGGTCACCACATTGGGGCCGGCCTTGACGACGGTCACTGGAACAACCCGGTTATTGTCGTCGAACACCTGCGTCATACCCAGCTTGGTGCCCAGAATTCCTTTTCTTGCCATGGTTTCTGGTTCTCCTACTGGATGTTCACGTCGACGCTGGCCGGCAGGTCGATGCGCATGAGCGCGTCAACCGTCTTCGGCGTCGGGTCGAGGATGTCGATGAGCCGCTTGTGGGTGCGCATCTCGAAGTGCTCGCGCGAATCCTTGTACTTGTGCGGCGACCGGATAACGCAGTACACGTTCTTCTCAGTCGGCAGCGGCACAGGTCCAACGACACTCGCGCCGGTACGGGTGACCGTCTCAACAATCTTGCGCGCCGAAGCGTCAATCGCCTCATGGTCATAGGCCTTGAGCCTGATGCGGATCTTCTGTCCCGCCACGCTTCCTACCTCTACTGTCACTGGTCCGGAGCACGCCGAAGCGCGCAACCCGATACCGCCGCTGTTTACCTGTCGTAGTTCACCGACCCCCGCGGTCGGGCGTGTCGCCCTCACGCACAGTCGTCCGCGTCGAAAATTCTCGCCGCTTGGACTGGGCCGACGCGCCTGCAAGGGCGCTAGTGGTTCGCCGTCCCCGTTCACGCGCCACAAGAAGCGTCGCAACCGGTTCACGGCAACCCGAACAGTATGCCTTATCCCGCGGCTGCGGCCAAATCCCGACTCAAGGCCCCCTCTGGACGCCGAGCGCATACCGCACGCACACACTTTGAGCAGGTCAGCAGCACCAGGTGTGCGGTCGGTATCGCCGGTATCTTACTTTCAAGTAAGATACCGGCCGTGAGCGCATCTCCGACCTACAAGATCTGGCAGCGTCTGCAGAACAAGCCTGGCGGTTCCGCCTTGTTCTCCGCGGCCATGATGGCCCGTGTCCCCTACTTCGCCTCGGTGGTGCCCCACGTGCACCGGATGGAACCGGGCTACTGCGAGGTGACCGCACCCAAGTGGTACTTCGTCTACAACCACATCAAGACCTTCCACGCCATCGCCGCGTGCAACCTGGCGGAAGTGGCGATGGGCATGTTGATGGAGGCCACTACCCCGTCCTCGCATCGTTGGATCCCCAAGGCGATGAACGTCCAGTACCTCGGCAAGGCCACCACCTCGCTGCGCGCGATCGCCAAGCTGGAGGGGGTCGACTTAGCCTCGATTACCGAGGGCACCGACGTCGTCGTGCCGATCAGCATCACCGATCGCGACGGCAAGGAAGTGGTGAAGGCAGAGATCACCACCTGGGTGACCCCCGCCTGATATATACCGGCGAAATTTTGCCGTTAGCGGCAAATCTATGGTGTGACGCGCGCACACTCCGGCTATGGCCACCACCGCAGTGTCAGAGATCGAAGAAGCCGGCCGAGTCCTGGCCGATCCCACCGCCTACGCCGACGAGCCTCGCCTGCACGCCGCCATGACGCTGCTGCGGCGCGAACAACCTGTGTCGAAGGTGACCGCCGACGACTACCGGCCGTTCTGGGCGATCACCAAACACGACGACATCATGGACGTCGAGCGCAACAACGCGCTGTGGATCAACGAACCCCGTCCCCTGCTGATGAACCTTGAGCAGGAAGCCGAGCTCGATAAGCAGGCGGCGATGGGCATCGAACTCAAGACCCTCGTGCACATCGACGACCCCAAGCATCGCGTACTACGCGCCATCGGTGCCGACTGGTTCCGGCCGAAGGCCATGCGGGACATGAAGCTCCGCACCGACGAGCTGGCAACCCGGTACGTCGACAAGCTGATGGAGGCCGGCGGAAGCTGCGATTTCGCGCAGGACGTGGCAGTGCACTTCCCCCTATACGTCATCATGTCGCTGCTCGGGATTCCCGAGTCGGACTTCGACCGGATGCTCAAGCTCACCCAGGAGCTCTTCGGCGGCGACGACACCGAGTTCCAGCGCGGAGCCACCCCCGAGGAGCAGCTACTGGCACTGCTGGATTTCTTCGGGTACTTCAGTGGCCTCACCGCGGCCCGGCGCGAGAACCCCACCGAGGACCTGGCCTCCACCATCGCCAACGCCCGGGTCGAGGGCGAACTGCTGTCCGATATCGATACGGCGTCGTATTACACGATCATCGCGACCGCCGGGCACGACACCACCAGTGCCACGATCGCCGGTGGGCTCGAAGCGCTCCTGGAACACCCGGAACAGCTGGACCGGCTGCGCCAGAACCCCGATCTCATGCCGCTGGCCGTCGACGAGATGATCCGCTGGGTGACGCCGGTCAAGGAATTCATGCGAACGGCGACTGACGACACCGAGATTCGCGGCGTACCCATCTCCAAGGGCGAATCGGTCCTGCTGTCCTACCCCTCAGGCAACCGGGACGAGGATATCTTCAGCGATCCCTTCACCTTTGACATCGCACGCGATCCCAACAAACACCTGGCATTCGGTTTCGGCGTCCACTTCTGCTTGGGGGCGGCGCTGGCACGCATGGAGGTCAGCAGCTTCTTCTCTGCGCTACTTCCGCGTCTGAAGTCCATCGAGATCGACGGAACCGTCGAACGGACATCGACCATCTTCGTCGGCGGCATCAAGCACCTACCGGTCCGCTACACCCTGAGATAAATGCCGTTCTAGGCGAGCCGTGCGGAACCATCCGCCGCGACATCGATGCAGGCGCCGGCAATATCGGTGTCCGCAATCTGCACGGCGACATCGCGGTCGTCGATCTTGGCGAATGTGCGTGCGCCGGTTGGTGTGCGCACACTGACGAACGTTTGGAACGGTGAACCGTCCCGCCCGTAGTTGACGGTCCAGGCTTCGACGCTCGCTCTGCCCGCATAACCGTCGGCGGCCTCTGTCCGGGGTTCTTGGTCGACCTCGGCTTGCACGTCCTCGAAGGTGAATCCGGATGCGGGCGGCTCGGTTCCATAGATTCCGAACGCGTGCTTGGTGAGATATCCGCCGTTGGCCGTGATCAGACCCTTCGCGCCGGGACGCTCGCGCAGCCGCTGCGCCATGGTGGCAATGGAGTGGGTGACGTAGTTACACCAGGGGCCGCCGGCGAAGGTGAGCCCGCCGGTAACCGTCAACGGCCGTGCCGGATCATCGAGCGACAGCCCCAACTCGGTCGCCGCGACCTGCACGGCCGAGGGGAAGCACGAGTAGATGTCGATCAACTCGACGTCATCGGTTTCCAGTCCCGCGATGTCGAAGGCACGCTTACCTGCCAACCGAATGGCCGGCGACCGATGCAGCTCGTGACGCTCACTAAGCGCAAAGGTGTCATTGGCATGCGCGCCCGCGAGGGGAAATATCCAGCGGTCCCTGGGGATTCCCAACCGGGTGGCAGTCTCCGCGGAGGTCAGCAGCACCACCGCGCCCTGCTCCACCATGTTGTTGGAATTCATCAGCTTGGTGTACGGAGAACTGATCCACCGATTGTCGGGGCCAGGCGTGGCGATCTCCTCGGCGGTGTACGCATCGTTGGACCACGCATGCGGGTTGTCCACCGCCACCGCGTTGAACCGCTGCCACAGTTGGGAGATAGCGGTTCGATGGCCCTTGATGGACGCACCCTGGGCGAGGCGTATCGCCTGCTCGAACAGCGGATAGACATGGCCGGGAGAAATCAGGCCGATAGCGGTCTCGGCGCCGCCCACCTGATCCCCGCGACCGCCGAGAATCGTTGGTTCGGTGATGGATTCATCCTGGGTGGTCCATGCGGGCTGCACACCGGTGGCCATCATCTTGTTGCGCGAACGCCACATCTCCGCTCCGCCGATGAGCACCACATCGGCATCCCCGGCCAGGATGTCCGCGGCGGCGTGATTGACCAACAGCTGTGGCGAGTTGCCGCTGGGGCCGGTGTAGAAGGTGCGCCTGGGCGCCGCCCCCAGACGCTGACCGAGGAGCGCACCGGGGTCGCGGTACTTCCACGAGAAGATGTTCGCCACCGACACGGTGTCGATGGCGGTAAGCAGCTCGGGCGCGCCGGCGTCCTCGGCGGCCAGACGCGCCGCGCGCTCCACCAGATCGATGGGCTCGGGAATCTCGGAGAACGGGGTATCCGCCTCTGTCCGCTGGTTGACCTGTCCGGTACCGACAAGGACCGGCGTGCGAGGGTCGATGGCCATTCGCCGATGGTAACCAACCGCCCGGTTGGCTCCGGCAGGTCCTCCGGAGAGCCGGTGTTCGTCCTAATTCGTCCTACTAGGTGGACAGCGCCGGCCCGGCACCTTCGATCCGATTGCCCGCGCCGGTCATATCCTTCAGGTCGACCCCGGAGCGGCCGATCTGACGCGCCCCCGTCACCAGGGCGGCCACCACCTGCGCCGCCTGTTCATAACCCAGGCCCTCGGGTGGATGAATATTGGACACGCAATTACGTTGCGCATCAGCACATCCCACGATGGGGTTGTGCGTCAGGTATATCCCGACGCTGTCGGCGACCGAAAGTCCCGGACGCTCACCGATGAGCACCAGTACCGTGTCCACGCCAAGGGCGGCACCGATGTGGTCCCCCAGGGCCACCCGCGCCTGCGTTGCGATGACCAGAGGCGCCATCGCATACCCACGAAGGCGCTGATGCAGTGCCTGCAACAGGGGCACACCGTGGTCCTCGAGCGCTCGCGGTGACAACCCGTCCGCCAGGACGATGCCGATATCGCCGCCGCACCCGGGCAACACGTCCAGCGCACCCTCGGCGGGGGCCCGACCCAGATCTGGGCGGCGCAAATACTCGGATCGATCCGCCGCTCGGCTGGTCACCAGCAGCGGCGTACCCAGTCCGAGCCCGTCGATACGGCCCGCAAGCGCGGGCGCGTCTAGAGGCGTATGTACGGCATCGCGGGCGGCGGCATGTGCGGTTCCAAACTCCAGCACTCGAGTGGTGGGCAGCGCGTCGCCGCTGCGCCCTAAGCCGATGCGCGACTGCGTCGATCGACGCAGAGCGTCCCAGATATCTTGCGCTGCAACATTGTTGGCGCTATGGCTCATATCAGCGCCCGCAACGGCGAGTCGTTGACCGCGATTTCACGCAGTCCGCCATCGCGCTCCAGCATACCCATCCGTTCAAGCCAATCGTTGAACTCCGGCGCCGGGCGCAGGCCGAAGGTGCGGCGCGCGAACAGTGCGTCATGGAAGGACAGGCTCTGGTAACCGAGCATGACGTCGTCGGCGCCGGGCACAGCGATGACAAAGGCGACGCCGGCTGCGGTCAACACGGTGAGCAGAATGTCCATGTCATCGGAATCCGCCTCGGCGTGATTGGTGTAGCAGACGTCCACGCCCATCGGCAGTCCGAGCAGCTTGCCGCAGAAGTGGTCCTCCAGACCGGCCCTGATGATCTGCTTACCGTCGTAAAGATATTCCGGCCCAATAAATCCCACGACGGTGTTGACAAGGAGCGGCTCCACCTCACGAGCGACTGCGTAGGCTCTGGCCTCCAACGTCTGCTGGTCCACCGGAATACCCCCCACCCCGATGTGGGCACCGGCCGACAGCGCCGATCCCTGACCGGTCTCCAGGTACATGACATTGGTGCCGACGGTGCCGCGCGCCAGTGAACGCCCGGCTTCATTCGCCTCACGCAGCAGTGACAGGTTGACCCCGAAGCTCTCATTGGCACCTTCGGTTCCCGCGATCGACTGGAACACCAAGTCCACCGGCAGGTTTCGTTCGATGAGCTCCATCGTGGTGGTGACGTGTGCGAGCACACACGATTGTGTGGGGATATCGAACCTCAGGCGGATATCGTCGATGAGGCGCAGCAGGTCGCCCGCGGCATGCGGGGAGTCGGTGGCGGGGTTGATGCCGATGACGGCGTCGCCGCATCCCAGCAACAAGCCATCCAGGGTGGCGGCGGCGATGCCCCGTGCGTCGTCGGTGGGATGATTGGGCTGCAGCCGGGTTGCCAGCGTGCCCGGTAGGCCGATGGTGGTGCGGAAGGCGCTGTGATTGCGCACCGCCGCACCGACTGCGATGAGGTCCTGATTGCGCATCAGCTTGCTGACCGCAGCCACCATCTCGGGTGTCAGCCCCGGCGATACATCCTTGAGTGATTGCGCCCCATGGGGTTTGGCGACAGTCTCCAACAGCCAGTCGCGAAAGTCGCCGACGGTGAGGTGAGAGATGATCGCGAATGCCTCCGCGTCATGGGTGTCGATGATGAGCCGGGTCACCTCGTCGGTGTCGTACGGAACGATCTCCTCCGACAGAAACTCCGCCAAAGGCACCTCGGCGAGCGCCCAGCGTGCTGCGGCCCGCTCGGCGTCGGAATGTGCCGCACAACCCGCGAGCTCGTCACCGGAGCGCGGCGGCGAGGCTTTCGCGAGAACCTCGACGAGCGACCCGAATGTGTAGGTGACCGGTCCTGCAACGTGACGAAAAGTGCTCATGATGTGCCTATTTCAGTTCATTCTGGGCTTCTGCGAGCGCTGCGAACTCTTCGTCCGGCGAGTTCGCAACCAAATGGTGACGGCTATACAACCCAAAGTACGCCATAAACAGGACAAATACCCCGAGCGTGGCAAAAGCCGCGATGGTATCCACGATGAACGTTGCCGCCACGGCAACGCAGCCGATCACCAGCGCGAAACCGCTAGTGACGATGCCGCCCGGCGTCCGATAGGGCCGCGGCATCTCGGGTTCGCGGATCCGCAGCACGATGTGGCTCACCATCATCAGCACATAGCTCAGCGCCGCCCCGAACACGGCCATGTTGAGCAACATGGCGCCTTCACCCGTGAGCGACAACAGGAATCCGATGATTCCCGGCACGATCAGTGCCAGCACCGGGGCCTTGCGGCTGTTGGTGATCGATAACCCCGTCGGCAGGTAACCCGCCCGGGACAGCGCGAAGGTCTGGCGGCTGTAGGCGTAGACGATGGAAAAGAAGCTCGCGATAAGTCCGGCCAGCCCGATATAGTTAACCGCCTTGGCCACCGTGGTCGTTCCGAGCGCCTCGACCAACGGATTGCCCGATTGCCCCATGGCTTCAGCGCCGCCTGCGCCCGGGACGAGGAACAATACGGCCGTGCCGGTGACGACGAGCACCAGCATCGCCATCACGATGCCGCGTGGGATGTTCTTTGCCGGATCGCGAGCCTCCTCGGCAGCCAGCGGTACACCCTCGATCGCCAGGAACAACCAGATCGCGAACGGCACGGCCGCCCAGATGCCCAGATACCCAAAGGGCAGGAATACCGATGCCCCCGTTGCGGTTTCGTCGACAGGAATGTCGATCAGATTGTGCAGGTCGAATCGGCCGACGGCGCCGATAGCGAAAATCGCGAGGCCGACCAGCGCGATCCCGGTGATCACGAACATCGTCTTGAGCGCCTCACCGGCACCACTGAGATGTATTCCGATGAAGATCGCGTACACCGTCAGGTAGACCCACCAGCCGTCTTTGAGCCCGAACAGGTGTAGGGACTGGACATAGCTTCCGATGAAGGTGGCGATGGCAGCCGGCGCGATCGCGTACTCAATGAGAATCGCGGTCCCGGTGGCGAACCCGCCCCACGGCCCCAATGCCCGTCGCGCGAAGGTATACCCACCACCTGCGGTCGGTAAGGCCGACGACATCTCCGCCATGCTGAGCACCATGGACAGGTACATCGCCGCGATGATGACCGCCGCTATCGCCATTCCGCCGAAGCCGCCCCTGCTCAGGCCCGTGTTCCAGCCCGCGTAGTCCCCGGAGATGACATAGCTGACTCCGAGGCCTGCCAGCAGCACCCAGCCCGCGGTACCCGACCTCAGCTGACGGCGGGCGAGGTAGTCGGCACCCTCCAAGTGTGATTGAACGCCCGCGTGATCGAGCGGTGCATCCACGCGTGGGCTGACGGCGTCATCGGGACTAGGCATCGTCCAATTGTGCGACCGATGTCCGGGAAGCGTGGGTCAGATGACGAGATTCATAACACGTTACGACCACGCAACAAACTGGGCGGCTCGATGCCCGATCATGGCAATGGTGGCTGCGGGGCCACGGCTGGGGATCGTCGGCATGACAGACCCGTCGATGACGAACAGCCCGTCGATTCCCCTGACACGGCAGTATTTGTCGACAACCGCGTGCTTGTCGCCGTCATTGCCCATCGGAGCGGTTGCGCACAGATGCTGCGAGGTGGACCACCGCGGACCGCCGAACCGTCGTCCATACAGCTCGGACACCAACCGCACCCCGTCGCGCAACCTATCCATATCGGCGGTCTCGGTGTCATACCTCAGGTCGATGTACACCGGTGCCCCAGGATCCGGTGATCGCAGTTCCAAGCGGCCCCGGCACTGCGGTGTCATCAACGCGACGCCGATCTGGCGGGCGTCTGCACCCTCCACTCTCACCCCCGCCATTGCCGCGAATCCTGTTGTATAGGGTCGTATCTCCACACCAGTCCGACGGTCGGTGTGCAGCACGGTATCCAGAACCGGATGGCCCCGCTGCCCCGCGTCGCCGGTATCCAGCACCCATTCCGCGTGATCCATCACTCCGGTGCCCACACCCGGAAGATCCACGACCGGCTCCACACCCACCGCACGCAGATCGTCGGCCGGACCGAGGCCGGAGAGCAATAGCAGCTTCGCGCTCTCAATCGCCCCCGCGCTGAGAATGATTCGATCGGCGGTAAGAGTCCTCACCGAACTGCCCACCGCAACCTGCACTCCGGTGGCCCGCCCACCGCTGCACAACACCCGCAGCACCCGAGTACCGGAATACACCGCGAGGTTGGGGCGCCAGCCCGCACTCTCCAAGTAAGCGCGCGCAGGCCCGACTCTCATACCGCTGTCGATATTCAGCGGCACCAATCCCACTCCGACGCCGGCCGCACCATTGAGATCGGCAACCAAAGGATACCCGCATTTGACCGCCAGCTCCATCAATTCCCTTCCGGCGCTGCTCTGTTCGTGCCTACGCCCGATGGGTATGGGACCCGACGACCCGTGCAGTGGATCATCACGAAAGTCTCGGTCGGTCTCCATGGCACGGAAGTGGTCACACACATCCCTCCAGGACCATCCCGGCACCGACCATCCGTCGAAGTCCTCTGGCCTGCCGCGCACGAAGTAGCCGCCGTTGATCGCACCCGAGCCACCCACCACAGATCCCCGTACCAGCTCGGCCTGATCACCCGTGGAGGTCAGTGTCGCCCAGTAGTAGGTCGCTATCTGGCTGCCTGGCCCAATCGGGAGGCGATATCCGTCGCGCACACCGTCTTCGTCCGCCGAGGACGCCGGGCCCGCCTCGACAAGCATCACCCGAAACGATGGATCCTCGGAAAGGCGCCCAGCCAGAATGGAACCCGCGCTACCCGCACCCACGATGAGCGCATCCGCGTGGATCGGCCTACTCAGGGCCGTAGTTCCGGTCGAAGTGCACCGAGGTCGCGCTCCTGCACGATCCCGGACCACAGGCCAATCCCATAGGCGATGTCGTCCAGGCGCTTCAGCAGCACATACTCGATCAAACCGATGCGATCATCGGGTGAGGCCGAGTTGTCGTTGCGCTTCATCCAATCCACGACACCATCGACAACCGCGGCCACCACGAGCACCTGCCGACTGCGGCGCGACAGCGCCGCAGCCACCAATGCCAGCGGCCAGTAATGACGGCATAGCGCCGATGCGATCTGCAACGCGGCCCCACCTACCCCTTGGGCCGCCACCCGAACCACGTCACGTGGCGGAGTGTCCACGCCGCGCAGTGTGCGCGCGACACGTCCCGCTGCCAGCGCGGCCATACCTGCCGCGGCCAGATAGCCTAGCCCCGAGCCGACCGCCGCCGGGATCCACACCAACAGCGTCCAGCGGGAGATGACCATCGGCGCCACCTTGTCGGGGTGGCGTGTCGACAGCGGAGCCGCACTCTTTCCGTAGAATGCTTTGCGCGCGAACCACTCTCGCAGAGTCAGCCGATGATCGTGAGCCACATGCGAGACGGGCTCGTACCGGAGCCGAGATCCCACCTCGATGAGTCGCCAGCACAGGTCGACATCTTCGCCGCACTGTAACGATTCGTCGAATCCACCGATCTCGTCGATCGTGGAACGGCGGACCACGATCGCCGCGCTGGGGACGTACGACACCGGTCCGTACGGTACGACCGGCGCCTCCCGCAGGCCAAGGTCAAGTGAGGACCTGACGGCCTCATATCGAGCAATGGCGTTGTCGCTCAACACTAATCCTACGATCCGGGGCGCGACGAGGGCAACCGCCGGATCACTGAAGTGCCCCAGCAACGCCTCAAGCCATCCTCGCCTGGGCACCACATCGGAATCGAGGAACGCGACGAAGTCCGTGGTAGCCAGCTTCAGACCGGTGTTGCGAGCCGCTGCCGGACCGCGACTGTCGGCGTGGCGCACCACCTGCACATCGCAGTGCATGCCCTCCAGGTCGCTCTCCACGATCGGGATGGTGGAACCATCATCGACAACGATCACGCGCATTCCGCGAAGCGCTCGAAGCAGTCTGCGCAGTCCAAATCCATTGTTAAGGCACGGAATAACAACTGTCACGTCGCGGTATCCCGGCCCACCCGCCGGACGCGGGTGGGCTACGGTCGCATCCAGCAGTGTCCGCGCGAGCTGCGCGCTGGTCGCATCACGCACTTCGAGCCGCCCACCCGATAGCAGTGTTCGCGCGGCCGGAGCCAATCTCAACAGGCGGGTCGGCGAGCCGCCCAACAGGGCAGAGCCCTCATCGAGAACCCGGACCCGGCGGTCCACCTGGACGGCGAATCCATCGGGCAGCCGTTCCTGCGGCCTCGACACGTTCTGCGCCTGCTCGTCGCTCGTGGTCATACCAGCCGCCCGTCGGCATCGGGTGCCCACCGGCGCACCGCGTCGGCGCACTGTCGAGTCATCGTCGTAAGCATCCGCGCACCGTCCTGACTACTGGCCGTAGTCGGATCTCCCAACACTCCGATGGCACTCACCGCAGCCACTCCACCTGCCCGCATGGGCGCCATCAGCTCACGCAAGGGTGCAGAGTTTCCAGCCAACGCCTCCTCGCGGCGCACGACTTTTGGTGAAATATGCAGCAGCAGAGACGTTTCCACGTGTCCGGCGTGGGCGTCACCGCCGTTGACCGTGCACGCCCACCATGCGACGTCACGGCCCTCCGCACGCAAAAGCCTTATCGCGGACACCGCCGCTTCGATGTTTCCGCCGTGACCGTTCACGAAGACGATGCGCCGGCACCACTGCGTGGCCGACCGCCCGTACTCGACGAGCACCTGGCTCAGTGCCGCGGTACCGATCGAGATCGTGCCAGCGAAGGATTGGTGCTCACCGCTGGCTCCGTAGGCGATGGCCGGCGCGAGAGCCGTCCGGCCCCCGCCGGCCACTGCCGCCAGCTCGCCGGCCGCGGCGGCCGCCACGGCGGCGGCAATCCGGGTGTCGGTATCCAACGGCAAGTGCGGCCCGTGTTGTTCGGTTGAGCCGAGCGGAGTGAACAGAGTGATGGCCTCGTCTGCGAGCTCCCGGGAGATGGCGGTGCTCAAGACAGTCGGAACAGCCACCCGCCGATGGTAGGCCGAATTCACCTCAAATGCATCCAAAGTTGGCGCACCCGATCGCGGTCTTTACATCCTTGCTGGCCGTCGGCTTGTGCCCTGGGCCCGATTTCGCCCCGACTGTCACGCCAGCCCCTGCCGCCACATCGACTCTGCCGAACACCGCGTTCAATTCGCGGTGTGTCGAACTAGTGTCGGCCCAGTCCCCGAGCAAACCCCTCTGGGATGAGAAGGTCGTCTGGCGATAGCTCGCGCACAGACTTCTTGCCGAGGCCCATCAGCGCAGAATCGATACCCCCACGCATGATGTCCAGAACGTTCTCGACGCCGGACTGACCGGCGGCCGCGAGGCCCCATAAATACGCCCGACCGATCATCACCGCACGGGCGCCCAGAGCCAGTGCCTTGACGACGTCGCTGCCCCGCCGAATGCCACCATCGAGTAGCACCTCGACATCGCCTCCTACCGCCTGGGCGATACCGGGCAGCGCGCGGATCGACGCCGGCGTTCCGTCGAGATTGTTGCCGCCATGATTGGACACCGAAATCGCTGAAACTCCGCTATCCACAGCGCGTTTGGCGTCATCAATACGCATGACGCCCTTCAGCATGAACGGGCCGTCCCACTGCTCGCGCATCCAGCGCACGTCATCCCACGTCGGCGCCGGAGTGCCCATCCACTGCCCGTAGGCGTCGAAGAACGGCGGTCCGGCCTCCCCACGGGCGGCCTGGTTCGGCACCCGCAGGTTCGGAATGTTCATCCCCTTCCCGAACGACCACAGCCAGCCGGGTTTGGTGACGACTTCCGGCGCCAGCCGGATCATCGATCGCACGTTCATCTTCTCTGGAATGGACGGACTCCCCCAGTCGCGCCCGTGCGAGAAGCTCCAATCAAGGGTGGCGATAAGACCAACCGCTCCAGCATCTTTCGCACGCTGGATGCGCTGAGCGACATCGTCGCGGCCACCCAGCCAGTAGATCTGAAAATGCGTCTTCGGGTTGGCGGCGACCACATCCTCGATGGGCTTGCTCGCGAACGAGGACAACCCCATCGCCGTTCCACGCGCCGCGGCGGCCCTCGCCACGGCGACCTCACCATCCGGGTCGACGGCCTGTACTCCGGTTGGAGAGATCATCACCGGAAGGGAAAGATCCTGCCCCAGAACATTTGTCGATAGTTCGCGGTCCGGCTGGATGCCGACCACGTGGGGTTCGAACCCCAGCTCTCCGAATGCCTCGACGTTGTCGCTGACCGTCAGCCCCTTCTCACTGGCCGAGATCAGTGAGCTATAGACAGACTTCGGCAGCCGCTTCTTGGCCCGCTGCTGGGCAATCGCGACCGTCTCGAACCATGTATTGCGGGCCATCTACCGTCCTGCTCGTAAATTGGAAAGAGGGTTCTCATCGCACGCGCGTGAGGGTGGACGGCGCGTCAGCGTCAGCGCCACCGGACCCGTGTTGGGGCTGCGCTTGCCCTTCGAATGCGAGTGGTCGCCACTGGGTTTGGGCACCACGCGGTCCGCGGCCAGAGCCGCTTCCCCGTAGCCCTGCACGCATTCCGGGTCCGGCCCGTCCATCGGGAGCCCGGTGAAGAACTTGGCCGCCATGCAGCCGCCCCTGCAGCTGTCGTAGTGTCCGCAGCTGCCGCACGCGCCGGCCGATTGCGGCTCACGCAGCTCGTTGAACAACCGGGAATGCTTCCATACCACGTCAAATCCACCGTCGGACACCACGTTACCGGCCAGGAAACGGTCGTGGATCGCAAAGGGGCAGGCGTAGACGTCACCCACCGGGTCGATCAGGCACACCACCCGGCCGGCACCACACATGTTGAGACCGGGCAACCCACCGGAGCCATCGCCGTAGGCCGAGAGATGGAAGAAAGAATCACCCGTGAGCACTCGTTCCCCGTTGAGCACCAGCCAGTCATATAGCTGACGCTGCTGCGCGGGGGTCGGGTGCAACTCATCCCAGACGTCGGCCCCGCGGCCCGAGGGGCGAAGCCGCGTAATCCGCAGCGTCGCACCGTATCGCGCTGCTAGGTCGGCGAATTCATCGAGCTGGTCGACATTGTGACGGGTGACCACCACCGAGATCTTGGCGTCCTTGAATCCGGCTTTGGCCAGATTCTCCAGCGCGCGCACGGCCATCGCGAATGATCCGGCCCCGCGCACCGCATCGTTGACCTCCGCGGTCGCACCGTCCAGCGAGATCTGCACGTCGACGTAGTCGCTCGCGGCCAGCCGCGCCGCCACCTCCTCGGTGATACGTACACCGTTGGTGGAGAATTTGACCCCTACGTGATGCTCGGTCGCATAGTCGACGAGCTCCCAAAAATCCGATCGCACAGTGGGTTCACCACCGCCGATATTGACGTAGAACACCTGCATGCGTTCCAGTTCATCGATGATGTTCTTGCACTGCTGCGTGGACAGCTCACGCGGGTCGCGCTTGCCCGACGACGATAGGCAGTGCACACAGGATAGGTTGCAGGCGTAGGTCAACTCCCAGGTGAGACAGATGGGAGCGTCAAGTCCCTGCTCGAACTGGTCGACCAGGCGGGGTGCAGCGGGAGCGCTCATCACGCGTCCTCTCGGGTCACGATCATCTTGGAGTCCGCCAACACGGTCAGGGCATGCTGGTACGCCGCGACCTGACCGCCGTCGACACCAACCGCCCGCCAGGCGTTCTCGGCGCTGCTGTGGTCGGCGAGGGACTGCACGATCTGTAGCAGAGTGCGGTTCTTGAGGAAGGACAGCTTGCGAGTCCCGAAGTGGTAGAGCAGCGCCCCGAACGGCTCCGGGCGCAGCGACACCTGAGGATGCAACTGCCAGGGCCGGGTCCAGTCGAAACCGGCGGGCGCCTCGTCAATCATGGCGCTCATCGAGATGGGGCGTCTCAGTAGACGCCGCACATCCCGTCGATTGACACCTCTTCGACCAGCGATTCCTGGACCAACTCGGCGTCAGTGGTCTGTCCGGCGACAGTGGTGGGCTCGGCCATCTGTTCACTCCCTTGTGAGTCTGGACTGTGGCAACGGTCACGATAATAATGGCATCGAGTGCAGAAAGGGAAGAGGGTGGCAGGAAATGCCGGCATGGCAGCGCAGACGGCGCGCGTAGGGCGACGCCCTTCGACAACCCGGGACGCGATCACCACGGTTGCGATGGCGCTCTTCGCGCAGCGCGGATTCGACGAGGTGAGCGTGGACGACATCGCCGCTGCGGCCGGCATCGCCCGGCGCACGGTGTTTCGGTACTACAGCTCCAAGAACGCAATCGTGTGGGGAGACTTCGACTCTCATCTGCAGGTGATGCGCGACCTGCTGCACGAAACGCCGGACACCGTAGATACCAGCACCGCACTGCGACGGGCAGTGCTGACATTCAACGATTTTCCTGTCGACGAGACACCACGACACCGCATGCGTATGCGACTGATCCTGGAAATCCCTGCCCTGCAGGCGTACTCGATGTTGATGTACACGGGCTGGCGCGACGTCATCGCTCAGTTCGTGGCCAAACGCGGTGGCACCGAACCCAACGCCCTCTTGCCGCAGACCGTTGCCTGGACCCTGTTGGGAGTGGCACTGGCCGCATACGAACAGTGGCTTGCCGACGAGTCGTCAAAGCTCACCACGCTGCTCGGCAAAGGCTTCGATGCCGCCGAGGCAGGTCTTCGCGCCCTGGGCTGAGCCCGCCCGAGCTACCCAAGCACTTCGGCGATGGGTGTTCCCGCCGCAATCTTGGCCCGCATCTTCATCACCGGGCCGGGCATCCCACAACCCACGACGCCGGTGAGCACGCCGTCGCGCTCCAGGTAGGCCAGGAACTTTCGGCCGTCGTCGGAGATCAGATGCACGACATCCGAGTCCCCCAGGTGGCCCAGCGACTGGATTTTCACGTCGTACTGGTCGCTCCAGAAGTAGGGCACAGCAGCGGTATTCGCGGACGGTTCCTGCCCCAGTAACGCTGGCACCAAGGCGCGCACCTGATCGGCCACATTGCTCCAGTGCTCCACCCTAGTCGGATGCCCGTCGGCGTCTGCCCATGCGGCGACATCGCCCAATGCCCAGACATGCGGGGTGCTCGTGTTGCCCACCGCATCACACACCACGCCGTTGTCCACCTCGACGCCCGACCCCTCCAGCCAGTCTGTCGCGGGCCGGCTCCCGATACCCAGCACGACAAGATCAGCGTCCAGCCGTGACCCGTCGGACAGTGTGACGGACTGCACCCGCCCCTCCCCTTGCACCGCGTCGACGCCGACACCAACCCGAACGTCCACTCCCTCGTCGCGGTGCAGCCGGGCGACCAGGTCTCCGAGCTGCTGGCCGATCGCCGCCAACAGCGGGGCGGGCTGCGGCTCGACAAGAACCACGTCAACTCCATTGGCACGCAAGGTGGACGCGACCTCGCACCCGATGAAGCCCGCACCGACGACCACTGCACGCTGCGCGTTCTCGGCGTCACCGCGCAACGCAAAGCTGTCGTCGGCGGTGCGCAAGACGTGGATACCGTTCAGGTCGGGGAAGGACGGTATGCGGCGCGGAACCAGGCCCGTCGCGATGATGACCTCGCCGTACTCCAGCGTGCTCCCGTCGCTCAGGGTGACCGTTCGGGCAGCCGGATCCAGCGCGGTCACCTGGACGCCGAGCCGCAGCTCAATTTCCTTTTCGTCGTAGAACTCTCGCGGCTTGAGCACCACGGTATCGATCGTCTTCTGCGCGTCGCGCAAGACATCCTTGGACAGCGGCGGACGGTCGTAGGGCAGATGCGCCTCGCTGCTCACGATGGTGATCGGCCCGGAGAACTCTGCGCGACGCAACTGCTCGGCGGTACGCACCGCGCCCAGTCCACCACCGATGATCAATACCCCGTGTTCCGCGTCACTCATGGGTCTCTTCTTACACGACTGGACACGCGGGATGTCAGGCCTATCGTCCCCGCTCGCTACCCCTGAACCTGTGCTCGGTCCACCAGGTTGGAAAGCACCACGATGCTCTCGGTGCGGTCGATGTCTCCGCTGGCACGAATGCGTTCCAGGGCGCGCTCAAGGTGCTGAATGTCGCGTGCCAACACCCTGAGTATCGCATCGGAGGTTCCGGTCACTGTCGCCGCACTCACCACCTCGGGGATGTCGATCCACGCCCGCCGCAGGGCTTCCGGGGTGATGGTGCCCTGGCAGTAGACCTGGACGTAGGCCTCGGTGTTCCAGCCCACGGCAGCGCGATCGACCACAGTGGTGAAGCCCTTGATCACGCCCGTGGCGACCAACCGGTCGACCCGGCGCTTGACCGCGGGAGCCGAGAGGTTGACCTCCTCACCGATATCGGCGAATGTCACCCGGGCGTTCCGCATCAACAACGTCACGATCCGCTCGTCGGTGGCATCCAGCTCGGCCATGAACGTTCCCTTCTCGGACCACCCGGCCCATTCCTGCAATAGACTGCCAAATTCATTACCAAGACGCAATAAATCGCATTCTATTGCACAATGAATGAAGATTGATTGCACTATTCAGCTCTCATACGCTCAGCACATGACCGCTGTGCACGAGGGTGGACACCCGGCCTCCTCCCCGACCGAACAACCAGACAGAACACCGACGACACGTCACTACGTGATGGTGCCCCCGACGTACTACACCGTCGAATACGCGATCAATCCCTGGATGGATGTAACCAATCCGGTCGATCCCGCTCTTGCCACCGCCCAATGGGATGCGTTGCGCGCCACCTACGAACGCCTCGGCCATACCGTGGACATACTATCCCCCGTTGCGGGCCTGCCGGACATGGTGTACGCGGCCAACGGCGGAATCGTACTGCGTGGCAACGCCGTTGTCGCCCGCTTCAAGCACGCCGAGCGTGCAGGTGAGGCCGACGCGCACGCCGAATGGATGCGCGGACACGGATTGCGGGCCATGCACTCGAGTTACACCAACGAGGGGCAGGGTGATTTCCTGCTCGCAGGCGACATCATCTTGGCGGGAACGGGTTTCCGCACCGATGTCAGGTCACATGTCGAGATCGCGCGGATGCTCGAGATTCCCGTCGTGACGCTCGAACTCGTCGATCCTCGATTCTATCACCTGGACACGGCGCTGGCCGTGCTGGACGCGCAGACCGTTGCCTACCATCCGCCGGCATTCAGCGCGGCATCTCAGGCGCGCCTGAAATTCATGTACCCCAACGCGATCATCGCTAGTTCCGCCGATGCCTGTGTCCTCGGTATGAACGCGGTCTCTGACGGGCGGCACGTGATGCTGCCTGCCAGGGCAACCGGATTCGCCGAGCAGCTCCGCGCTGCCGGGTTCGAACCAATCGGCATCGATCTTTCCGAATTGCTCAAGGGCGGTGGATCAGTCAAGTGCTGCACACTGGAGCTGCACTCGTGACCATCACGGAGGCCCCCGGCATGTCACCCGATTCATACAAGAGCGCTGAGTACATCGAGCTGGCCGAGCAATACGGCGCGCACAACTATGCGCCGCTACCTGTCGTCGCCCACCGGGCAGAGGGTGCGTGGATCGAGGATGTGGACGGCAAACGATACCTGGACTGTCTGGCCGCCTACTCGGCCGTGAACTTCGGCCACGGGAATCCCGAAATCCTCGCGACCGCGCACGCCCAGCTCGACACGGTGACACTGGTGAGCCGGGCGTTTCATTCGGATCGCCTCGGTAGGTTCTGCCGCGACCTCGCCCGGCTCTGCGGCAAGGGCATGGTGCTGCCGATGAACACCGGGGCCGAGGCCGTCGAGAGCGGCATTAAGGTGGCCCGCAAATGGGGCGTCGACGTCAAGGGCGTACCAGTGGGTCAGGCCAATATTGTTGTAGCACAAAACAACTTCCACGGTCGAACCATCAGCATCGTGAGCTTCTCCTCCGATGAGACGGCGCGCGACGGATTCGGCCCGTTCACTCCCGGATTCCGCATCGTGCCATTCGGCGATGCCGCCGCCCTGGAGCGGGCGATCGACGACAAAACCGTCGCCGTCCTGCTTGAGCCCGTTCAGGGCGAGGCTGGCATCGTCATCCCGCCGGACGACTACCTGCCCGCCGTCCGCGCACTGTGCACCGAGAACAACGTCCTGTTCATCGCCGATGAGATCCAGGCCGGGCTCGCACGCACCGGCCGCATGTTTGCCTGCGACCACTGGAACGTGGTCCCCGACGTCTATCTGCTGGGCAAGGCACTCGGCGGCGGAGTGGTCCCCGTCTCTGCCGTGGTCGCCGACACCGACGTGCTCGGTGTGCTGCACCCCGGCGAGCACGGCTCGACCTTCGGCGGAAATCCGTTGGCCGCGGCCGTCGGGTCGACCGTGGTGGCAATCTTGGAACGCGGCGAATTTCACCGCCGGGCAGCTGTTCTGGGACGGCACCTGCGGGCCCGGCTCGATGCCCTGATCGGCCACGGCATCACCGAGGTGCGTTCGCTGGGACTGTGGGCCGGCATCGATATCGACCCGAATCTGGCAACGGGAAGACAAATCAGTCTGCGCATGGCAGAGTTTGGCGTCTTAGTGAAGGACACGCATGGCGCGACCCTCCGGTTCGCACCACCCCTTGTCATCACCGAGGACGAAATCGATTGGGCAATAGACCAGTTCACTGACGTGCTGGCCACCTTCCGGTAGGTTTCGTCCTGGCCACAGGAGGCACCATGGCACCCTCGTCACCCAGCTTTGCCCAACAGCTGCTGCGGCGCCGACCGACGTCCGGGGCACCGACCGCGTACGGTGCGGGCGGACACCTGAAGCAGTCGATGGGGACGTTCCAGCTGACCATGATCGGTGTCGGCGCCACCGTGGGCACCGGCATCTTCTTCATCCTCGCCGAATCAGTACCCAAGGCGGGCCCCGCGGTGATGGCCTCGTTCTTGGTCGCCGGCCTCGCCGCCGGACTGGCCGCGCTCTGCTATGCCGAATTGGCCTCGGCAGTACCGGTATCGGGCTCCTCGTTCTCCTACGCCTACACGACCATGGGTGAACTGGCGGCGATGGTCGTGGCCGCCTGCCTGCTGCTGGAATACGGGGTGTCAGCCGCGGCGGTTGCCGTGGGCTGGAGCCAGTACCTCGACAAGCTCTTGGTCAATCTCTTCGGATGGCATCTGCCGCACGCGATCAGCGCCGCGCCCTGGGACGGCGCCGACCCCACGGCACCACATCCCTGGCTCAACCTTCCCGCGGTCCTGCTCATCATCATGTGTGCAATCCTGCTCATCCGCGGGACAAGCGAATCCGCACTGGTCAACACCGTCATGGTGCTGCTCAAACTCGCTGTCTTGACGGTGTTCGCGATCATCGCGTTCACCGCCTTCCACGTCGGTAACTTCTCCGACTTCGCACCGTTCGGCGTCAGCGGGATCGGGGCCGCCGCCGGGACGATCTTCTTTACCTACGTGGGGCTGGATACGGTGTCCACCGCAGGAGAGGAGGTGAAGGATCCACAGCGGACGATGCCGCGTGCGCTCATCGCGGCCCTGCTCATCGTCACCGCCTTCTACCTCGTCGTCGCGCTGGCCGCGCTGGGCGCACAGCCCTGGAAAGAGTTCGAGGGGCAGTCCGCCGGCCTGGCCCTGATTCTGGACAAGGTCACCGGAAGCACCTCTGCCAGTACCTTCCTCGCCGCGGGCGCGGTGATTTCCATCTTCTCGATCACCCTGGTCTCGATGTACGGCCAGACACGCATTCTGTTCGCCATCGGCCGCGACGGCCTACTGCCCTCGGTCTTCGCACAAGTCAACCCACGCACGCTGACACCGGTGAATAACACGGTCATCGTCGCGGTCGTGGTGGGCCTGATGGCCGCCTTCGTACCCCTGGACAGCCTGGCGAACATGGTGTCGATCGGAACACTCACCGCCTTCATCGTCGTATCGATCGGCGTCATCATCCTGCGGGTGCGTGAACCCGAGCTGCCGCGCGCCTTCCGTGTTCCGGGTTATCCGGTGACTCCCGTGCTGTCGGTCATCGCCTGCGGATACATCCTGTACAGCCTGCCCTGGGTCACCTGGATCGCATTCGGGTCCTGGGTCGCCATCGTCCTGGTGTTCTATCTGGTGTGGGGCCGACACCACAGCGCGCTCAACGACTTACCCAGCGACCCAGCCGAGTTACCGGAGAAGGAACCGGTATGACCGTCGTCGTCGGATATCTTTCGGGCAAGGGCGGCAAGGGCGCCCTGCACCTGGCGGTCGAGGCTGCCCGCGTCCTGGAAACGTCGCTCACTGTCACCACCGTGGTGCCCAAGCCGTGGACCACGCTGTCGAAGGCCAAGATCGACGCCGAGTACGCCCAATGGGCACAAAAACTCTCCGACGACTCGAAGACCGAGGCTGCCGCGTATCTCGAAAAGATCGGCGCCGGAATCGATGTTACGTTCCACAATGTGGCCCATCGCTCGGTGTCCGGTGGCCTGCTGGAAGCCGTAGAAGCCTCCGATGCCGACGTGCTGGTCGTCGGATCCGCCTCAGAGGGACGCCTCGGGCAGGTGGTCCTTGGCTCGACCGGCGATCGGTTGCTGCACTCCTCCCCCGTCCCGCTAGCGATCAGCCCGCGCGGCTACCGCGGTTCGAAGGCCGGCACGGTCAGCCGCGTCACGTGTGGTTACCCCGGTACAGAAGACGCGGTCGACGTTGTGCAACAAGCTGTTCGACTGACACAGCGCCTGCATGCGCCCCTACGTGTGGTCACTTTCGCGGTGCGCGGTCGCACCATGCTGACCGCAGGGGTCGGTCCCGAGGCCGAGGATGCGGTGCTCGCCAGCTGGGTCGTCCAGTCCGAGGAGGCACTGGAGGGACTGCGCCAGACCGACATCGTGACGCCCGAGGTGGAGTTGAAGGTCGTCACCGGCGATACCTGGGATGACGCCCTGGACAATGCCGAGTGGCTCGACGGCGAGCTGTTGGTTCTTGGCAGCCGTCCGCACAGCACTGTCGCCCGTGTGTTCCTGGGCTCCCGCGCAACGAAAATCGTCAGGCACAGCCCCGTGCCCGTCGTGGTGATGCCGGGCTAGCGCAATCGGATCTAGTAGGTGAGGTGCCCCTTGTCCACCGGCACCTGGGCTCCGGCCAACGTTCCCGACGCATCGCCCGCCAGCCACAGCACCACGTCCGAGATCTCATCGGGTTCAAGCATCTTGGTGGGCGACAACGGCATCGGGGCAATGCTCGGCAGATAGTTGGGGTGCTCGGCCAGGATCTTCATCATGGCGTCGCCGGTGATCATGGGCGTGGTCACCCCATACGGATGGATCGAGTTGACCCGGATGCCGTACTCGGCGAGTTCGATCGTGAGCGATTTAGTGAGGCCGGTGAGGCCGAATTTCGAGGCAACATAGGCGCCGTTACCCGGGGTGCCCTTGAGCCCGGACACCGAACTCACGACCACGATCGAGCCACCGTTGCCGGCCTCGATCATCGTCGGCACAACGGCTTTGACGGTTTTCCAGGTGCCGGTGAGGTTGGTGTCGATGATGTCTTCCCACTGCTGGTCGGGCATCTCCCACAGCCGTCCCCAGCTGAGCACTCCCGCGTTAGCAATCAGGATGTCGATGCGCCCGAACTGCGCGACGGCCTCTTCGACCGCACTCTGCAGCGCGGCACCATTGCGGACGTCGGCCTGCTCGGCGATGATCTTGCGCCCGGTCGCCTCGACGAGCCGGAGGGTTTCCTTGAGGTCTTCAGGCGTGGCCGCCTCGTATCCCGCGTAGTCAGACACGGGTGCACAGGCGTCGATCGCGACGATGTCCGCGCCGGCCTGGGCTAGCCGCACGGCGTGCTGACGTCCCTGTCCGCGAGCCGCACCGGTTACGAAGGCCACTTTTCCGGCCAGGGACTGATCCGCCATCTATCTTGCTCCTTTGCAATCGACACCAGGCTAGCAGCATTTCTAGAACGTGTTCCAGATTGGGGGCCGCTCCGCGGACAATGAACACGCGCGACTCGTGCCGACGATGCCTGGCCATGGAGGTGACCAAAATACCCCCCATGGCATGCGACACGGTCGATCTACAGGTCGCGAAGTATCTCCGCGCGCTTGGTGTTGCATTCCGTCTCGGAGACCAGTGATGCCAGCTTCAGCCGATCGAGCTCGGCGAGCCGGTCGGCCACCGAACTATTGGAATCGGAGTCGGGGCCGGATGCCTGCCCGGATCCTTCCGTCTTGCGCAGAATGGCGTCGATCTGTTGGCGAACAACCGGATTCGACCTAATGTCCACCACACCGTCGGTACCTATGCCGTTGTCCTTGAGCACCTTCATGATCTCGAACAGCGGACCGGCCTGTCCAGTGAGGTCGTACTCGCGCCCTTGGGATGAGCTGGAGAACTTGGCGGGCACCTGTCCGTTGAGCAATGCGCTGCGCTGCCAATCGATCTGAAATTGCTCGGTACCGGGAGCGACCAGCACGACAAGCTTGCCGCGCGAGAGGGTGGGCACCTGCAACACCGACACCCGGGCTCTTGTCTCGACTCGGAACGGGCTGATCCCGCCACCATGCACCTGCAGCGTCAGCTTGATCACCGGCTGGCCGTTGACCGTCATGCCTGTCTCGTTGGCCGCCACCACATCAGCCAGCGCGAGAATGCCGTGGGCCTCCAACTGCTCGCGCGCCTCCTGGGTTCGGGTGAATACAAGCGTCAACACAAATGCCAACACCACGATCCCTAGGGTGATGCCGATGCCGCTGTACAGCATCCAATTCGTCGCCGGCTCGTCGATCACGTAATACATCACGATGAAAATCGGCCCGACGATCCCGCAGATCAGCGAGAAAGCCAGGATCTTGAGGAAGCGCGCCATCACGTTCATGGGGCAATGATCCTCCATCCACACGACAGCTTGTGCCGGATCGATCCGACGCTCAATATTGGCAATAGATGTTGTCAACGATGCCGACATCGCCAGCAGGAGGCTCCCAGGGATAGCTCTGCAGACCGCGATGTCGGTGAGCGCACGACAACAACACCGCCGGTCACGCCTTTGCCCGCAAATTCGGAATATCACCTCTTGTGAGCAACGTCCGTGCGACCTAACATTGACAATACATGTTGTCAATGATGTCGACGTTAACAACCCAGGAGGCGCCCGGATGCCCAAGCTCACCGTAGTCGACAAACCACAGGCAGGCGAACCGCACCCGTTCGACTACTACTACCGGCCGGGCATGGACTTTCGCCCAATTCCGGAGGGCAAGAACGAGTTCGGCTGGATCTGGCGCCACTGCCGGCACTACCTCTTCGACCCTTGGTTCGACGTCGAGGACGAGGTAACCCCCACTCCGGCAACCCGGATGTTCGATGACCACATGTGGCAGGGCGACGAGCCCATGGATGCCGTGGTGGAACTGTTCCACGAGCTCGGTTCTGCCGAGGCACGCGCCCTGTTCGAACAGGCCGTGGAGCACGGCGTCGATAGCCTGGAAGATCCTCCCGAGGCGCTGCGCGCACTGTTCGCAGATGCGTATCGCATCCCGGAATGGTGGGACCCCGAGAAGGCAGAACGCGGTCGGCAGCGGGCACGGCAGGTGACCACAGCGACCACCGCCGTCATGGCGACCTTCGCGGTCTTCGACACCGTGATGAACTCCGACGTGTCGGCGGCCACCGGAGCCACCGGCCGGTTCCGCTATCAGAGCGCCCAACGGCTGGCCGAGACCAATCGGTTCTTCTCGATGATCTTCGACCGCGACGGCCTGGTGCCGGGCTCCGAACAGATCAAGCTGACCATGCGGGTCCGGCTGGTGCACTCACTTGCCCGGCGGGGTCTGCGCAGCGCCTGGGGCGAGGACAATTTCGCCGAATACGGTGCACCCATCTCGAACTCGTCCATGTGCGGGTTCATCGAGGCGATGCTGGGAGCTCTCCTCGTCGACTACCGCCTCGGAAGGTCCTGCACGCTCAGGGAAATCGATGACGTGTGGCACTACCTACTGCGGTGGGCGTTGATGTTCGGCGTCACCGAAGACCTGCTGCCGCGCACCGGGATCGACGCCATGCGCAATCTCGACTATCTGTTGGCACGCTCCGGGGACGCCTCACGCTGGCGCATCGAGCTGGTCGAGGCGTTGGCCACGGGCATCTCCGGCGCGCGCACCGGCCCCGTCCGGCGCCTCTTCGCGGAGGTGCTCGCCGGCCCCGGCTCGATGCTCATGGGACCGGCGGCGATGGACGAGTTCTTCCAGGGCACCACATTTGAGAGCGTCAATCATCGGCTGTCCGGTTGGCTGTTCAGCAGAGCGGCCGCGGTCAACGCCAATGCGAGCGCCGTCATGGACCGGTTGCCCGGCATGGGTTTAGTGCGCCGACAGTTGGACGCCTTCAACCCCAATCCCAGCACGGTGAACAATCTTTTGTCCGAGCTGATCGAGAAGCGCGCCAAGGTGAGTTCCACCTACACCATGCACGACAACAACACCTCAGGGCACGCGTTCGCCCGCTGACGCAACTAAAAGCCTTGCACAACAATAGAAAACGGCGCCCACCCCGAAGGGTGAGCGCCGTTTTCCTGGTGCCTTCAGATCACTTGATGATCTTGGTAACGCGACCCGCGCCGACGGTACGACCGCCCTCACGGATGGCGAAACGCAGACCCTCGTCCATGGCGACCGGCTGGATCAGCTTGACGGAGATGTCGGTGTTGTCACCGGGCATAACCATCTCGGTGCCCTCGGGCAGAGTCACAACACCGGTCACGTCGGTGGTGCGGAAGTAGAACTGCGGACGGTAGTTGTTGAAGAACGGCGTGTGACGGCCGCCCTCGTCCTTGGACAGGATGTAGACGCTGCCCTCGAACTCGGTGTGCGGGGTGGTGGTGCCGGGCTTGACCACAACCTGGCCACGCTCGACGTCCTCACGCTTCACACCACGAACCAGCAGACCGACGTTGTCGCCTGCCTGGCCCTGGTCGAGCAGCTTGCGGAACATCTCAACACCGGTGACCGTGGTCTTGGTGGTGGTGTCCTTGATGCCGACGATCTCGACATCCTCGTTCACGTTGATCACGCCACGCTCGACGCGACCGGTCACCACGGTGCCACGACCGGTGATGGTGAACACGTCCTCGACGGGCATCAAGAACGGCTTGTCGGTCTCGCGGACCGGGTCCGGGATCGACTCGTCAACCGCGTCCATCAGGTCGGCAACGGTCTTGCCCCACTCGGCGTCGCCCTCGAGCGCCTTGAGCGCCGAGACACGCACCACGGGAGCGTTGTCGCCGTCGAAGTCCTGGCTGCTCAGCAGTTCCCGGACCTCCATCTCGACGAGCTCGAGGAGTTCCTCGTCGTCCACCATGTCGGACTTGTTCAGCGCGACGAGGATGTAGGGCACACCCACCTGACGGGCGAGCAGCACGTGCTCGCGGGTCTGCGGCATGGGGCCGTCCGTCGCGGCGACCACCAGGATCGCGCCGTCCATCTGGGCGGCACCGGTGATCATGTTCTTGATGTAGTCAGCGTGACCGGGGGCGTCGACGTGTGCGTAGTGACGCTTCTCGGTCTGGTACTCCACGTGCGAGATGTTGATCGTGATACCACGAGCCTTCTCTTCGGGAGCGTTGTCGATCTGGTCGAAGGCCGACGCCTCGTTCAAATCGGGGTACTTGTCATGCAGCACCTTGGTGATAGCTGCAGTGAGAGTGGTCTTGCCGTGGTCAACGTGACCGATGGTCCCGATGTTGACGTGCGGCTTCGTCCGCTCGAACTTCGCCTTCGCCACTTGTGTCCTCCTGGACTCTTGTTGTTGTTACTTACAGTGTTGCGCCAGGGGCGCGATCTTAGGACCTACTCGCGCAAGCCCAATTGGGTCGTTCGCTTCGCTTACTCCCCGGTCGCCTTCGCGATGATCTCCTTCGACACGTTCGCCGGAACTTCGGCGTACGAGTCAAACACCATGGAGTAGTTGGCCCGGCCCTGGGTCTTCGACCGAAGGTCGCCGACATAGCCGAACATCTCCGACAGCGGAACCTGCGCCTTGACGACACGAGCACCGCTGCGCTCCTCCATAGCCTGGATCTGGCCACGGCGGGAGTTCAGGTCGCCGATCACGTCACCCATGTAGTCCTCGGGTGTGGTGACCTCGACAGCCATGAGGGGCTCCAGGATGACCGGCTGCGCAGCCTGCGCAGCCTTCTTCAGGGCCTGTGAACCCGCGATCTTGAACGCCATTTCCGACGAGTCGACATCGTGGTACGCGCCGTCGAGCAGCGTGACCTTGATGTTGACCAGCGGGTAGCCGGCCAAGATGCCGTACTGCATGGCGTCCTGGGCACCGGCGTCGACCGATGGGATGTACTCGCGCGGAACGCGTCCACCGGTGACCTTGTTGGCGAACTCGTAGGTCGCGCCGTCCTCGGCATCCACCAGCGGCTCGACGGTGACGATCACCTTCGCGAACTGACCCGATCCACCCGTCTGCTTCTTGTGGGTGAATTCGACGTTCTCGACCTTCTTGCGAATGGTCTCGCGGTAGGCCACCTGGGGCTTGCCGACGTTGGCCTCGACCTTGAACTCACGGCGCATGCGGTCCACCAGGATGTCCAGGTGCAGCTCGCCCATGCCGCCGATGACGGTCTGGCCGGTCTCCTGGTCCAGCTTCACCTTGAAGGTGGGGTCTTCTTCGGCGAGCTTCTGGATCGCGGTGCCCAGCTTTTCCTGGTCACTCTTGGTCTTGGGCTCGATGGCCACCTCGATAACCGGATCCGGGAAGGTCATCGACTCCAGCACGATCTGGTTGTTCGGATCGCACAGGGTGTCACCGGTGGTGGTGTCCTTCAGCCCGATGACGGCGTAGATGTGACCCGCCGCGGCCGACTCGACCGGGTTCTCCTTGTTGGAGTGCATCTGGAACAGCTTGCCCAGCCGCTCCTTCTTGCCCTTGGTGGAGTTGACGACCTGCGCGCCGGAATCGACCTTGCCCGAGTACACGCGGATGTAGATGAGCTTGCCGAAGAACGGGTGGGTGGCCACCTTGAACGCCAGCGCGCTGAACGGCTCGGAGGTGTTGGGCTCACGGGTGATGAGCTCGTCTTCCTTACCCGGCACGTGACCGGTGGTGACACCGACGTCCAGCGGCGACGGCAGGTAGTCGATCACCGCGTCGAGCATGGGCTGCACGCCCTTGTTCTTGAACGCGCTACCGCACAGCACCGGGTACGCCTCGGAGGTGATGGTGAGCTTGCGGATCGCTGCCTTGATCTCGTCGATGGTCAGCTCTTCGCCGCCCAGGTACTTCTCCAGCAGCTCTTCGTCGGTCTCGGCGACGGCCTCGAGCAGCGCCGCACGGTACTCCTCGGCCTTGTCGGCCAGTTCCGCCGGAATCTCGACCGTCTCGTAGCTCTCGCCCATCTTGGTCTCGCCGCGCCACACCTTGGCGTTCATCTCGACCAGGTCGATGATGCCCTCGAAGTCGTTCTCGGCACCGATCGGCAGCTGGATAGGCAGCGCACGCGCACCGAGCCGATCCTCAATGGTCTTGACCGTGAAGTAGAAGTCGGCGCCCAGCTTGTCCATCTTGTTGACGAAACAGATGCGGGGCACGTCGTAGCGGTCGGCCTGACGCCACACCTGCTCTGACTGCGGCTCCACGCCCTCCTTGCCGTCGAACACGGCCACGGCACCGTCGAGCACGCGCAGGTTGCGCTCCACCTCGACGGTGAAGTCGACGTGTCCCGGGGTGTCGATGATGTTGAGCTGGTTTTCTTTCCAGTACGCGGTCGTCGCGGCGGACGTGATGGTGATGCCGCGCTCCTGCTCCTGCTCCATCCAGTCCATGGTGGCTGCGCCATCGTGAACTTCACCGATCTTGTAGGTGATACCGGTGTAAAAGAGGATGCGTTCGGTCGTGGTGGTCTTGCCGGCATCGATGTGCGCCATGATGCCGAAGTTGCGGACCTTGTTCAGGTCGGTCAGCACTTCCTGTGCCACAGAAGTTTCCGCTCTTTCGCTTCGAATATGGATGGACGAGCTGGGCGGGCCGCACGGCGAAGCGCGGCCCGTCAGATCACCAGCGGTAGTGTGCGAACGCCCGGTTGGCCTCAGCCATCTTGTGGGTGTCCTCGCGACGCTTCACCGACGCACCCAGACCATTGCTGGCGTCCAGGATCTCGTTGGCGAGGCGCTCGACCATGGTCTTCTCACGACGAGCGCGCGAGAAGGACACCAGCCAACGCAGGGCCAGGGTGGTGGACCGATCGGGACGAACCTCGACCGGCACCTGGTAGGTGGCACCACCGACGCGGCGGCTACGCACCTCGAGGGCGGGCTTGACGTTGTCCATGGCGCGCTTGAGAGTCACGACCGGATCGGTGCCGGTCTTGTCGCGAGCCTGCTCCAGGGCGCCGTACACGATGCGCTCGGCGATCGACTTCTTGCCGTCCAGCAGCACCTTGTTGACCAGCTGAGTCACCAGCTGCGAACCGTACACCGGGTCGTTGACCAGGGGACGTGAGGGCGCGGGTCCCTTACGTGGCATTAGCTCTTCTCCTTCTTGGCACCGTAGCGGCTGCGAGCCTGCTTGCGGTTCTTGACTCCCTGGGTGTCCAGCGAGCCGCGGATGATCTTGTAGCGCACACCGGGGAGGTCCTTCACACGACCGCCGCGCACGAGCACCATTGAGTGCTCCTGCAGGTTGTGGCCCTCACCCGGGATGTATGCGGTGACCTCGACCGCGCTGGTCAGCCGCACACGGGCCACCTTCCGCAGCGCCGAGTTCGGCTTCTTCGGGGTGGTGGTGTAGACGCGGGTGCACACACCACGGCGCTGCGGGCTGCCCTTGAGGGCCGCGGTCTTCACCTTGGCGATCTTGTCCCGGCGACCCTTACGGACCAGCTGGTTGATGGTTGGCATGTACCGGCTTTCTGTCTCTAGCTACTACTGGGCTCTAGCACTGTGAGCCCATCTAAAGGCCCTGTTGTCCTGCGGTTTTCGCCCAGTCCGGTATCCCGAGGCCGGGCGTGTCGCACGCACCGCGGCCGCGAAGAAACTCCTTCACCCTCTGGGCATGCGAATTGACCTGGCGCCTTATTTGACCCCCACCGGGGATTCCAGCGGTGGCCATTGGCCAGGCACAGCGCCCTACCATACCAGGGCTGATCACGGTGAGACAAACTCGCCTACCAGGGACAAAGCGCTGGTAGGCGGTGACTCACCAACACCCGAGCACCATGCCTATTTACGCTCGGCAAGACCCGAGGCGAAGCGATGCACCATCTCTGTGAACGCCATATCGGGATCCATCTCGATACCTGCCATGAAGCCGGTCATCTCCAGCATCACGAACCCGTGCATCGCGGCCCATAGCTCCACACCCGCATGAAAGGCGGTGTCCTCGGTGAGCCCGTAGACGCCGATGGCCTCGGTCGCCGGCTTGGCCAGCTCTCGTGCGTCGATTGTCGGACGGTTCACCGCATCCAGGAACGGCATCCGGGTCAGCGCCGCATATCGACCGGGATGGTGGTGCGCGTAGCTGCGATATGCACCGGCCATGGCCAGGATCGCGTCCTCACTGCTGCGGCCCGCACTCACCGTGTGCAGCATGCCGACGATCTCGGCCAATACCCGGTCACGCACCTCGTGGCGCAGGTCGTCGAGGCTGTCCACGTGGTTGTAGAGCGACGGGCCCTTCGTGCCCAGTTCGACCGCCAGCGCATTGATGGTCAGCGCATCCCAGCCGGCCCGGTCCAGAAAGGACAGCGCCGCGTTGACGACCGTGTCACGGTTGAGCCGCGTGGCCCGCGCAGAGTTTCTGCGATGCGCGGGCGCGGGCTCGGTCGTCACGTGTGGCCGCCTTCGTGGGTGAGTCGTTCTAGTGGGTGCTGTCTGGTGTGGCCCTCTGGACAGATGGCCTGCTATGACCCTATCTCCCCCATCGCCACCTTTGTGTTTGTCGGCCCATCGAGCCTGTCGTGGCGCGCCGTGGCTTATTCTCATCGAGTGATCAGGAGGCTGAAATGAAACACGTTCTAGTTTCCGCTGGGCAGCGTGTGCTGGTCGGTGTCGTGGTGACCGCCGGTATCGCCGCATTGACGAATACACACGCGGTGAGTTCACATCGCGCCGACAACATTCGACTGACCAAGAACGGCGACACCCACATCACCCAGTACGGCCTCGTCACCACCATCGATTGCGGCGACTCCACCGTCTTTGTGAACGGGTCGCAGAACGTCATCACCGCACTCGGCAGCTGCTACGCGATTTCGGTACAAGGGTCGTCGAACACGATCATCGCCGACAACGTGGTCAACGACATCACCGTCTACGGCTTCAACCAGAAGGTTCTCTACAAGTCCGGCGAACCGGCGGTCATCGATCGCGGGCGCGAGCTGGGCATGATGAATTTCATCGACCGCATTCCCGGCTGACCCCATACCGTCACCCGGATCTCGGGATACTTGGGTACATGTCCCGTAATCACGTGCTCCTCGCCATCGCCGTCGCCTGCCTCGGGCTGGCGGGTTGCGGCGTCATCAAGCCGGGTTCGAGCAACCCGACGCCCGGCACCTGGACTCCCCCGTCCAGCAGCACTTCGTCCACCGTCAGCACGCCGACGTCCGCAAAGGTCAACATCGGGGACGAGACGGTTATCGGATACTTCGGCCAGACCACGACGGCTGCCTGTGAGGACGGCAAGCGCCTGAACATCACCGGCGCCAACAACACACTCACCATCACCGGCGCCTGCGGCAGGGTCACCGTCTCGGGCTTTTCGAACACCATCACGTTCAAGGAACTGAAGACCGAGGTGACGGTCACCGGGTATGCGAACAAACTCACCTACAAGGCCGGCGAGCCCACGGTCAACAACTACGGAAGCAACAACACCATCGAGAATGCCTCCTAGAGCCCTCTACAGAACCGTCTGCACAATGTGCTCGACCAACTGGCGCGCCGCCGCACAGCTGCCACCGCCCTTGCGGTACTGAACCCACCAAGTCAACGAACCGGTTCCGGCCGGCACAGTGACGCCGCACCCTGAGCCGGGCCCGGTGCTGGTGAACCCCTTGCGACTGTTGATCGTGATGTCGGCGGTCTTGTGCCCCATCCCGTCAGCGGACTTGCGGTCGCGGTCGACGTCACCGCCTTCGTAGTACGCGTACAACAGATCGATGAGATTTCCGGCGTCATCGGCCGCAACCCAATAGCACAGGGCCCCAAAGAAATTCTGGTAGATCTGGGTGGCCTTGACCGTCTCCACGATGGTCTTCTCATCCAGCGGACCACACTGGCCGTTGGCGAATCCGTAAGGATCGAGCTTGTCGTTCTCACCCCGTTCATTGGCGTTCAACCCCTCACCGGGGGTAATCGCGGTGCCGTCCACGGTTCGCGCGCAGCCGGCCGGTCCCACGAGCAGCAACGCCGCCGCAGCCAGGGTGCTGATGATCCTCTTCATTGCTTACCCACCTTGCCCAGCAGTGAGTCCATCAGGGTCTGGACGACCTTGCACGGGTCATTCTTGACAGCGGCGCCCGACTGCAGCGACCAGTGCAGGAAATCCGGTCCCGATCCCGCGGACAGCTCGCACAGTCCGACATTGCTCACCCGGTAACCGGGATAGGACTCGGTGGTCACCGATTCGACCGTGTGCCCGAGGTTTCGCGCGACCGACGCCTCCTTCTCCGCCGAGCTGCCCCGGTACCAATAGAGCGAAATCGAGGTGTCCTCGGTGCCAGGCCCCGTTGACCATCGGCAGCCGAGCAAGCTGTCCACATCACGCTTGAGCCCTGGATTCCCCGCTGCCGCTGTGACTTCCCCATCGGTCATGCCACCACAGTCACCCAGCTTGAAACCCTTACCCGGCCCGTTGTTCACCTCGGGCACGGTGGTCACCTGCACGTCTGGCGAGCCGCCATCGTCGCCGTCGCCGCCGGAAGACGACCGGGGCGAGCACCCAGCGAGCATTACGGCGGCGACAATCAGCGCCGAGACCGGGACAATCCGCGCACTCACGCTGTCCACCGTACGTCCGCGACCCGCGCGCCTCCTAGATGTACGAGTGTGTCGCTGCCGCTACTCGGCGTGTCAGACTCCGGCGCCGTGTCGACCCGCGCCTGCGGCGAACCGACCGGCCCCCTCCAGCGCCTCTGCCGCCGCTCGTTCGATGCTGCCAAACTCGTTGTCCAGCGCTGCTTCCTCAGTCATCCCCCATTGCGCGATCGTCGAATCACGGTCGGCACGCACACATTGTTGCGGGAAGGCCGCGATCTCGGCGGCCAGTGTCTCAGCCGCCTCACGGGCCCGTCCGCGCGGAACCACCCGATTGACGAGTCCGATGTCCAGTGCCTCATTCGCCATGACGGGCCGCCCGGTCAGGATGAGGTCCATCGCACGCGAGTGCCCGATCAGCCGGGGCAACCTGATCGTGCCGCCGTCGATGAGCGGAACGCCCCAGCGCCGACAGAACACGCCCAGCACGGCGTCCTCCTCGACCACCCGAAGATCGCACCACAGCGCGAGTTCGATGCCGCCGGCGACGGCGTGCCCCGAGACCGCCGCGATCACCGGCTTGGACAGCCGCAGCCGCGAGGGGCCCATCGGGCCAGGACCGTGCGGATACAGTTCGTTTCCACGGTCAGTCCCCATTGCCTTGAGATCCGCTCCGGCACAGAATGTTCCGTTGTCACCCCAGAGCACCGCCACCGATGTCGCGGGGTCCGCGTCGAACTCGGTGAAGGCCGCGAGCAACGCCGCCGCAGTCGGGCCGTCGACGGCATTGCGCGCATGAGGCCGGTTGAGGATGACGGTGGTCACCGGCCCCGACCTCTCAACCCGCACGGCCGGCTCGATGTCTTCACTCATGACGAGGTCTCCTCCATCTCCGCGGTGTCCCGCAGTGCCACCAACTCATCCTTGAATTCTCGGTAACGGGCACGTATTTCATCAGCAGGCCAGTCCGTCGGCAACAACTCAACCGGCAGCACCGGGTCGGCCAACAGATGCCGCACCATCGCCGCGGCGAGTACGAATCGCGCGGGAATCGCCTCGGCCCGCTCCCACCACTGCAGCAGAGCCGTTGCGTACAGGGACCACCCGGGCAAATCCCACAATTGGGCGGCCAACACGTCGGGACGCTCGGTTCGGGTACGCAGCGCCCACACATGGGCCGTCACCGACGCCGGCAGGTCAATATCCAGATTATCCGGCCGCAGCCACACCCCCTCTCGTAGTTCACCGAAACGTCTCTGCCGCAGGGCTGTTCGCAGATCGTTGCGGTCGCGGGCATCGCGACCCACACTGGTGATCACGAGCTGGGTCCAGTTGCCATCCCAGGAGCCTCGTTGCGGATCGCACGCCTCGTCCTGCCGAAGCTGACGCGCCTGCAGACGTTCGGCGAGCCGGTATCCCGCGTCGGTTCTGACAAGGTCTTCGGCGGAGACCATCCGGGTGAGCGCCACCCGAACCGTCGTGTCGCTGATACCGAACAAGGTAGTGAGCGAACGGATTTCTCGCACCGACAGCTCGGCCGGATGCGCTCCCAGCAGCAGACTCAGGATGACCGAGCGAGCGGTCATCGGATGATGATCGACCGGGTTTTCCATCACTACAGTTCGGTGGGCTTACGGCCGTAATCGCCGAAGGGCTCGTCGCGGTGCCGGACCGCCTCCCGGTAACCGTTCGCGATAGCGTCGGCGGTGAACGCGTGCGCCTCAGCCGTGTGCCGGGAGATGCCGTCGAAGACGGTGCTGACCATCGCGCTGTTGGCGATCCCCTGGCTGATGAGCGCCGAGTTGCAGGCCAGTTTGACCATCATCAGCTGGTTCAACGGCATCGCCGCGATCCGCGCGACCAGCCGCTCGGTGCGCTCGTCCAACTCGTCCGGCGTGGGCGCCTCGACCGCAAGGCCCCACTCGTAGGCCTGCTCGCCGGAGAGGCAATCGCCGGTCAACAGAAGACGTTTTGCGCGTTGATCACCCAGTTTGTGTGCCCACAGCCCGGTGGCCGGGACACCCCATACCCGGGTGGGTGGGTACCCGATCTTGGCATCGGCGGCGACGATCAACTGATCGGCGTGCAAGGCGATGTCGGTACCGCCGGCCACGCAGTAGCCGTGTACCTTGACGACGGTCGGCTTGTTGGCATGCAACAGCGACGAGAAGCCACGGGTGAACCGGCTCATCATCTGGTAGTCGAGCATGGGATCCCAGTTGATGTTCGGCAGGTGGTTGCGCAGCTGAACCTGACCGTCCAGCGCGGTGCCCGAATACCGCGCCGAGCCTTCATCGTTCGCCTCGGCGTAGGCACTCAGGTCAAAGCCACCACAGAAACCCTCGCCCCTGCCTGACACCAGAATCACGTGAACCCGGGGATCCAGGTCGGCACGTTCCACGAGTGCCGCCAATTCCAGTGGAGTCTCGGCGATGATGGCGTTGCCCTGCTCGGGCCGGTTGAAGGTGATCCGCGCGACCCGATCGGTGACCTCGTAGGTCATCGTCTTCAACGTGTCCATAGCTGCTAGTTGCCCACCTTGACGGACGCCCGCTCCAGGATCGGCGACAGATCCAATCCGGTGGGCAAAGTGCCGAATGCGCCGCCCCAGTCGCCGGCCAGCCGGGTCGACAAGAACGCCTGGGCGACCGCCGGGTGGCCGTGGCGGACCAGCAGTGCGCCCTGCAGCGCGAGGCAGATGTCCTCGGCGACCTTACGGGCGCGGTACGTGACGAACTCCAGGTCGCCCAACTGCGAATGCAATCCGTTGATGTGGCGGTCCAGGCGCTCGTCCTGCCCCTGAGCCAGGGCAAGCTCCTTGAATAACACCTCGATGCACTCGGGCTTGGTGGCCATGGCGCGCAACGTGTCCAGCGCGCTCACGTTCCCCGACCCCTCCCAGATTCCCATCAGCGGCGCCTCGCGATACAGACGTGGCAGCCCCGAGTCCTCGACGTAGCCGTTGCCGCCAAGACATTCCATGGCCTCACCGGCATGCGGAGTGGCGCGTTTGCACACCCAATACTTGCTGGCGGCCAACCCGATACGACGCAGCAAGGACTCGGTCTCGTCTCCACGGGTGGCCCGGTCGGTGGCGCCCGCCATCCGCATCGCGACCATGGTGGCGACCTCCGCCTCGATGGCGAGGTCGGCAAGAACATTACGCATGAGCGGCTGATCGATGAGGTACTCACCGAATGCCTTGCGGTGCTGCGCGTGATGCATCGCCAGCGCAACGCCGGTGCGCATGCTGGTGGCCGATCCGAGCGTGCAGTCCAGGCGCGTCATGTTGACCATCTCGATGATGGTCTTGACTCCCTTACCCTCCTCGCCCACCAACCACGCCGTGGCATCGTCGTACTCGACCTCAGAGGACGCGTTGGAGTGGTTACCGAGCTTGTCCTTCAAGCGCTGCAACCTCATCCGGTTGCGGGTGCCGTCGGGCAGCACCCGCGGCAGGAAGAAACACGACAGGCCCCCGGGCGCCTGGGCGAGCGCCAGGAACACATCGCACATCGGCGCCGAGGTGAACCATTTGTGCCCGACCAGCGTGTAGCTCCCGTCTGCATTCGGGGTGGCCACGGTGGTACCCGCGCGCACATCCGAACCGCCCTGCTTCTCGGTCATGGACATACCCGCCGTCAGCCCCGCCTTGGTGGTGGGTACCGCCAGCACGGGCTCATAGACGCGACTGGACAGCAGCGGCTCGTAGACGGCCGCCAATTCGGGATTGGCACGCAACGCCGGAATCACCGCATAGGTCATGGAGATGGGACACATGTGGCCCGGATCGGCCGTCCACACTCCGGTCTTGGCGGCACGCACCACATGAGCACCCGGCCGGTCGTCGGCCCACGGCGCACCGTGCAGTCCGTGGGCGACCGCCTCGCGCATGAGCTCGTGATAGGCGGGGTCGAACTCGATTTCGTCGACCCGATGCCCCCAGCGATCGTGGGTGTGCAGCACGGGGCGGTTCCGGTTCGCGAGTTCCCCGGCGCGCTGCATGCCGTCGGTGCCGTTGAGTGCGCCAACCTCGACGACCTCGTCGACGCCCCACCGACCTCCCTCACGAATGAGGGCTTCCATCAGCACGGGGCTCGTCGCCGCGTTGTAGTCGCGCAACGGGGGGACCTGATTGGTGACGACATGAGTATCGGCCATGCCTCCAGTGTTACATTTCCTCGACAGTCGCACAAGATCTGTTCGCATGCCCTTGTCCATGGCACCCGTGCGCTAAAAGGAAGCGTGGAGAAGGTCGTCTTCGCGCTGCGCCAACCATCCGATACAGCCACCGACGAGTACGCAGAACAGCTGCGCACAGCCGCCACCGACAAGATCTGGACCGCCGGAGCACGCGGCCTGACCGTCTGTGTTCACGACGCCGCCGTCCGAGCCGCCGGCCTGCCCCTGATGACCCTGGACCCGCCATTCGCCGCCGCGGTTAGCGTGTGGGTGCAGCAGTCGTACAGCCCGGCGGTGTCGGAAATCGAGGCAGTCCTCGCGGCGACATCTGCGACCGTGCACGGCTATCTCGTCACCGAGTCCGCACTGCTGCGCAGGCCCGCCGCCCACACCAACATCGACACGGTCGCAACGAGCAGATATGACGTGATGCGACCGTTCTAGCGGCCCCCTCGCTTCTGCGCGAGCGTCAGCCCTTGACATACAACAAAATGTTCCATGCGCTCTCGGACAGGACTCGACGCATACGTCAGGCTCCCCTTCTCCGTGGTCGACACCTTCGTCGCCAAAGCCCGAGTATCGGTTCAGGTCGTGTTCGACGGCTCGGTGTGACCTATGGGGGGGTCCTTGGCACCGTACGGCGGCAAGCACCTTCTGGGGGTGCGCAAGGACATCCCGACACAGCTGGGCAAAGGGCCCGGGGGCCGAGTGACCGTCGAGTCAGGCTCGATACCTCCCGGGTCTAGGCGTCTTGCTTTTCACGCTCCGCAGGCTCGCCGTGATGCACGAAGTAGCCGAGCACCACGATCACGAACCACACCAGACCCACCAGAATCGCGGTGCGGCCGTCATCGGTGAAGAACAAGAGCACCACCACCACGGCGAGGAAGCCCAGCGCCAACAGATTGGTCACCGGCGCGCCAGGCAGCCTGTAGTCCGAGGCGGGCAGCTCGCCGGCAGCGACCCGCTTCCGATAAATCATGTGGGAAAACAGAATTGAGCCCCACACGAAGATGATGCCGATGGTCGATACGGAGGTGATGTAGGCGAATGCCTTGTCCGGCGAGAGCCAGTTGACGAACACCCCGATACCCATGGCGAGTGCCGAGAAGCAGATGGCCAACATCGGGACGTGGCGCGAGCTCAGTGCCTGCAGACCTGCCGGAGCATCGCCGCGCTGCGCCAGGCTGCGCACCATGCGGCCGGTCGAATAGATACCCGAGTTACAGGACGACAGCGCGGCCGTCAGCAGGATGAAGTTCACGATGTTCGCCGCCTGCGGAATGTTGAGGTACTCGAACACGGCGACGAAGGGACTCTCCCCCTTGTGGTAGTTCCGCCAGCCCTGGATCGACAGAATGACGATCAGCGCACCCACATAGAACAACCCGATGCGGAACGGCAGGGTGTTGATTGCCTTACGCAGGGTCACTTTCGGGTTCTCGGCCTCCCCCGCCGTGACACCGACGAGTTCGACACCGACATAGGCGAACACCACGATCTGCAGGCTCAACAGGGCTTGCCCGAAGCCGGTCGGGAAGACGCCACCGTCGTTCCATAGATTGGCGACGGTCGGCCCGGATTCCGGCCCCAGTCCCGAAATGGGAAGCAGCACACCGATACCGATGATGATCATGCCGAGAATCGCAGTCACCTTGATCATCGAGAACCAGAACTCGGCCTCGCCGAAGATCTTCACCGAAATCAGATTGGCCCCAAACAGGACGAGCAGGACTACCAGTGCGGTGACCCACTGCGGGACACCGGGCCACCATCGTTGGATGTACACACCGGCCACGGTGATCTCGGCCATGCACGTCGTGGCCCACACCGCCCAGTACGTCCACCCGTTGGCGAATCCTGCGAAACGTCCCATGAACTCCTCGGCGTACTCCGAGATGCTGCCGGAGACGGGCCGGTAAACCAAGAGCTCACCGAGCGCGCGCATAATCACGAAGATGGCCAGCCCCGCGACCAGATAGGCCAAGATGAGCGCCGGGCCGGCCTTCTCGATCGCACCGCCAGCACCGTAGAAGAGGCCCGTGCCGATGGCACCGCCGATCGCAATCATCTGCACAGTGCGGGCCGACAGGCCACGTGAATACCCGGCGTCGGGGGTCTCGGATTCGGAATTGGCTACGGTCACCCGGACATCATTGCGTGAGTGGACACTTATTGCACGGGAAACCCGGACAGACCGTCCACAATGCGCGTGGAATTGCGTGGCACAGCTAGGTATTTGTGCGCTGAACCGACTTCACTTACGTACATAGGCTTCTGGCATGCTCAACCAACAGTTCATCGAACGCGTGGCATTGCCGATACTCACCGTAGTGTTTCCGTTCGTGATCGTCGCCGGGCAACTCGGCCTGGACATTTGTCGCTGGTGGATCGTGTACGGCACCGCAACGATTGTGGCGGTCCCGATGGGCATCGCCACCCTCGTGATGTGCAATTCGAGCGGCTCAGGGCTCGCGGTCAGTCACTCCTGGGCGCTCTTTTGGTTCAGCCTGGCGGCGCTCACCGCGGTGCAGGGCTTCTTCTACGCACAGTTCCGTCATCAGTGTCCGGTAGCCGGGCCGATCATCGCGATCGACGCGTTCCTCGAATGGCTCACCGCACCGGTGGTTCTCGTCGTCGTGGTAGGCAGCACGTTACGGCGCGCGTGGACGGCTCGGCGAAATGGAAAGGCCCCCGGGGTGTAACCCGGGGGCCTTTCCATTTCCGAACTCGCGCTAGGAGGTCCTAGCGGTAGTCGCTGTAACCGTAATCGTCCAGTGGCACCGCAGCACCGGTGTTGGTACCGAAGTCGGGACTGTAGTACTGATCCTCGTACGACGGGATCGTGTACGCGGCAGCCCGTGCCTCTTCGGTCGGTTGCACCGAGATGTTGCGGTAACGGTTGATACCGGTACCAGCCGGGATCAACTTACCGATGATGACGTTCTCCTTCAGACCATTCAGTCTGTCGCTGCGGCAGTTGATCGCCGCATCGGTCAGCACGCGAGTGGTCTCCTGGAAGGACGCTGCCGACAGCCACGAGTCGGTGGCCAGCGATGCCTTGGTGATACCCATCAGCACCGGACGCCCAGCCGCAGGCTCGTTGCCCTCGGCCACCACGCGACGGTTCGCGGTCTCGAACTCGCCACGCTCGGTGAGCGAGCCGGGCAGGAATTCCGTTGCGCCCGAATCGATGATCGTCACGCGACGCAGCATCTGGCGCACGATGACCTCGATGTGCTTGTCGTGGATCGACACACCCTGGCTGCGGTACACCTCCTGGACCTCGTTGACCAGGTGCACCTGCACCTGACGCGGGCCCATGACACGGAGCACCTCGTGCGGATCGGCCGCACCCTCCATGAGCTGCTGTCCGACCTCGACGTGGTCGCCATCGGCCAGCGGACGCTCGGAGCCGTCTTCGTGCTTGAAGACACGCAGGCGCTGACGCTTGGAGAGCTTGTCGTAGACGACTTCCTCGCCACCGTCATCAGGGATGATGGTGATCTTGTAGAAGCGCTCGCCCTCTTCCAGGCGCACCCGTCCGGTGACATCGGCAATCGGCGCCTTGCCCTTGGGAACTCGCGCCTCGAACAGCTCGGTGACACGCGGCAGACCACCGGTGATGTCATCGCCGACGCCGCCCTGATGGAAGGTACGCATGGTCAGCTGGGTACCGGGCTCACCGATCGACTGCGCGGCCACGATGCCGGCCGCCTCGCCGATGTCGACAAGCTTGCCGGTCGCCATCGAGCGGCCGTAACACATTGCGCAGACCCCGGTACCGGTGGTGCAGGTGAGCACCGACCGCACCTTGACCGTGGTGACGCCGGCGGCGAGCAGCTTCTCGATCGCCGGATCGCCCAGGTCATGTCCACGCTCCACCAGCACGTTGCCATCGGCATCCACCGCGTCAGCGGCGAGAGTCCGTGCATACGCGGAGGTTTCGATGTGCGCGTCGCGGATCAGCGTGCCGTCGTCCTGCTTCTCGGCGATGGTCACGTTGATGCCACGCTCGGTACCGCAGTCGTGCTCACGGACGATGACGTCCTGCGAGACGTCCACCAGACGACGGGTCAGGTAACCCGAGTCTGCGGTGCGAAGCGCGGTGTCCGCCAGACCCTTACGGGCGCCGTGCGTGTTGATGAAGTACTCGAGAACGGTCAGGCCCTCACGGAACGAGGACTTGATCGGCCGCGGGATGTACTCACCCTTCGGGTTGGTCACCAGACCCTTCATGCCCGCCAGGTTGCGCACCTGGGTCATGTTGCCGGTCGCGCCGGACTTGGGCAGCAAGGTGATCGGGTTGTCGGCCGGGTAGTGCTCCTCCAGTGCCTTACCGACCTCGTCGGTGGCTTCCTGCCAGATCTTGACCAGCGCGTCGCGCCGTTCCCGCTGGTTCAAAGCACCACGCTGGTACTGCTTTTCGATCCGCTCCGCTTCCTTCTCGTAGCGGTCGAGGATCTCCGCCTTCTGCGGCGGCACCAGCACGTCGGCCATGGACACCGTGACACCCGAACGCGTGGCCCAGTGGAAGCCGGCGTCCTTGAGCTTGTCGACGGTCTGAGCGACCACGATCATCGGGAACCGCTCGGCGAGGTCGTTGATGATCGCCGACTGCACCTTCTTGTGCATCTGCTTGTTCACGAACGGGTACCCGTGGGGCAGCAGCTCGTTGAACAGCACACGGCCCAGCGTGGTCTCGGCGACCCAGGCATCGCCTGGCTGCCAACCGTTTTCGAACAGCTCGGCCTCAACCTCGGCCGGCGGACGCTGCTGGGTCAACCGCACGCGGATGGGAGCGCGAACGCTCAGCGCACCACGGTCGAGGGCCATGATGGCCTCGGCGGGCGAGCTGTACACACCGACCTCCGCCTGATCCTTGGCGGCCGGTGCGTGCGCACCGGTGTCGCCGGGAACCTCGGTGGTCAGGAAGTACAGACCGGTCACCATGTCCAGACGCGGCATGGCCAGCGGACGACCCGATGCGGGCGACAGGATGTTGTTGCTCGACAGCATCAGGATGCGCGCCTCGGCCTGCGCCTCCGCCGACAGCGGAAGGTGCACGGCCATCTGGTCACCGTCGAAGTCGGCGTTGAACGCCTCACACACCAGCGGGTGCAGCTGAATTGCCTTGCCTTCCACCAGCTGCGGCTCGAACGCCTGGATACCTAGGCGGTGCAGGGTCGGTGCACGGTTCAACAGCACCGGGTGCTCGGCGATAACCTCTTCGAGGACGTCCCACACCTGGGCGCGCTGACGCTCCACCATCCGCTTGGCGCTCTTGATGTTCTGCGCGTGGTTCAGGTCGACCAGACGCTTCATCACGAACGGCTTGAACAGCTCCAGAGCCATCAGCTTGGGCAGACCGCACTGGTGCAGCTTGAGCTGCGGGCCGACCACGATGACCGAACGGCCGGAGTAGTCGACGCGCTTACCGAGCAGGTTCTGACGGAACCGGCCCTGCTTGCCCTTGAGTAGATCTGACAGCGACTTCAGCGGACGGTTACCCGGTCCGGTGACCGGACGTCCACGACGACCGTTGTCGAACAGTGCGTCCACCGACTCCTGCAGCATCCGCTTCTCGTTGTTGACGATGATCTCGGGCGCACCCAGATCGATCAGTCGCTTGAGGCGGTTGTTGCGGTTGATGACGCGGCGGTACAGATCGTTCAGGTCCGAGGTAGCGAAGCGGCCACCGTCGAGCTGAACCATCGGGCGCAGCTCCGGCGGGATCACCGGCACCGCGTCGAGCACCATGCCACCGGGCGAGTTGGTGGAGTTCTGGAACGCCGCCACCACCTTCAGGCGCTTGAGGGCACGAAGCTTCTTCTGGCCCTTGCCACTACGGATGGTCTCCCGCAGGTTCTCCGCCTCGGCATCGAGATCGAAGGTCTGGATCAGCTTCTGCACGGCCTCGGCACCCATGGCGCCGGTGAAGTACTCGCCGTAACGGTCCACCAACTCGCGGTAGAGCACCTCGTCCACGATGAGCTGCTTGGGAGCCAGCTTGGTGAACGTGGTCCAGATCTCGTCGAGCCGGTCCAGCTCACGCTGCGATCGATCGCGGAGCTGACGCATCTCGCGCTCGCCGCCGTCGCGCACCTTGCGGCGCACGTCGGACTTGGCACCCTCGGCCTCAAGCTCGGCCAGGTCGGCTTCGAGCTTCTGGGCGCGGGCCTCCAGGTCGGCATCACGCTGATCCGCGACCGCCTTCTTCTCGACCTCCATCTCGGCCTCGAGCGTCGAGAGCTCGTTGTGGCGGAGCTCGTCGTCGACCGTGGTGATGACGTAGGCGGCGAAGTAGATGATCTTTTCCAGATCCTTCGGCGCGAGGTCCAGCAGGTAGCCCAAGCGCGACGGAACGCCCTTGAAATACCAGATGTGCGTGACCGGGGCGGCCAGTTCGATGTGGCCCATCCGCTCACGGCGCACCTTGGCGCGGGTCACCTCGACGCCGCAGCGCTCACAGATGATGCCCTTGAAGCGCACGCGCTTGTACTTGCCGCAGTAGCACTCCCAGTCGCGAGTAGGTCCGAAGATCTTCTCGCAGAACAGGCCGTCCTTCTCGGGCTTGAGCGTGCGGTAGTTGATGGTCTCCGGCTTCTTGACTTCGCCGAAGGACCAGTTACGGATGTCATCCGCCGACGCGAGGCCGATACGGAGTTCATCGAAGAAGTTGACGTCGAGCACGTAAACTCCCTTTCCCCTTGCGGGATAGTTCGATCAAACGGACGAAGTCACGCAAAGTCTTCGATGGATGCAGATTCGTTGCGGGACAGGTTGATTCCCAGGTTCGCGGCAGCGCGCTCCAGGTCCTCGTCGTCGCCGTCACGCATCTCGATGGCGGCACCGTCCTTGGACAGCACCTCCACGTTGAGGCACAGCGACTGGAGTTCCTTGAGTAGAACCTTGAACGACTCGGGAATACCCGGCTCCGGGATGTTCTCGCCCTTGACGATCGCCTCGTAGACCTTCACACGACCGACGGTGTCGTCGGACTTGATGGTCAGTAGCTCCTGCAGCGTGTACGCCGCACCGTAGGCCTGCATGGCCCAGCACTCCATCTCACCGAACCGCTGGCCACCGAACTGCGCCTTACCACCGAGCGGCTGCTGGGTGATCATCGAGTACGGGCCGGTCGAACGCGCGTGGATCTTGTCGTCGACCAAGTGGTGCAGCTTCAGGATGTACATGTATCCGACGGTCACCGGGTACGGGAACGGCTCGCCACTACGGCCGTCGAACAGCCGAGCCTTGCCGTCACCATCCACCATGACCTCGCCGTCCCGGTTGGGCAGCGTCGAGGACAGCAGTCCGGTCAGCTCCTCCTCGCGGGCACCGTCGAACACCGGGGTGGCCGTGCGGGTGTCGGCGGGGGCCGACTGCAGTTCCTCGGGGAGGTTCTGCGCCCACGCGGGAATCTCAGCGTGGCCATCCTTCTTGATATCCCAGCCGGTCTTGGCCACCCACCCGAGGTGGGTTTCCAGGATCTGGCCGATGTTCATACGGCGCGGCACACCGTGGGTGTTCAGGATGATGTCCACCGGGGTGCCATCGGGCAGGAACGGCATGTCCTCGACGGGCAGGATCTTGCCGATGACGCCCTTGTTGCCGTGGCGTCCGGCCAGCTTGTCACCGTCGGAGATCTTGCGCTTCTGCGCGACGTACACGCGAACGAGCTCGTTCACGCCGGCGGGCAGATCGTCGTCGTCATCGCGCGAGAAGACGCGGATGCCGATGACCTTGCCGGACTCACCGTGCGGCACCTTCAGGGAGGTGTCGCGAACCTCGCGGGCCTTCTCACCGAAGATGGCACGCAGCAAGCGCTCCTCGGGGGTCAGCTCGGTCTCGCCCTTCGGGGTGACCTTGCCGACGAGGATGTCGCCGTCGCGAACCTCGGCGCCGATGCGGACGATGCCGCGCTCGTCGAGGTCTGCCAGCACCTCATCGGAGACGTTCGGGATGTCCCGGGTGATCTCCTCGGCGCCCAGCTTGGTATCGCGCGCATCGATTTCGTGCTCTTCGATGTGAATCGAGGTGAGCACGTCCTCTTCCACCAGACGGTTGGACAGGATGATGGCGTCCTCGTAGTTGTGGCCTTCCCACGGCATGACCGCCACGAGCAGGTTCTTACCGAGGGCCATTTCACCGTTCTCGGTGCAAGGACCGTCGGCGATGACCTGACCGATCTCGACCCGCTGACCTTCGTCCACGATGGGCTTCTGGTTGGCGCAGGTGCCGTGGTTGGAACGGGCGAACTTGCGCAACCGGTAGCTCTGGCGGGTGCCGTCGTCGGCCATCACGGTGACGTAGTCGGCGGACACCTCTTCGATGACACCGGCCTTCTCCGCGACGACGACGTCACCGGCGTCGATGGCGGCACGCAGCTCCATACCGGTACCGACCAGCGGGGCCTCGCTGCGCACCAGCGGAACCGCCTGGCGCTGCATGTTGGCACCCATGAGGGCACGGTTGGCGTCGTCGTGCTCGAGGAACGGGATCATGGCGGTCGCGACCGACACCATCTGGCGCGGCGAGACATCCATGTAGTCGACCTCGGTCGCCGAGACGAACTCGACCTCGCCACCCTTACGGCGGACCAGGATCTTCTCCTCGGTGAAGCGGCCGTTGGCGTCCACGGGCGAGTTGGCCTGTGCCACGACGTGGCGGTCCTCTTCGTCAGCAGTCAGGTAGTGAATCTCGTCGGTGACGACACCCTCGGACACCTTGCGGTACGGCGTCTCGATGAAGCCGAACGGGTTCACCCGCGCGTACACCGACAGTGAGCCGATCAGGCCGATGTTCGGGCCTTCCGGGGTCTCGATCGGGCACATGCGGCCGTAGTGCGAGGGGTGCACGTCGCGGACCTCAAGACCGGCGCGGTCACGGGTCAGACCACCGGGGCCCAGCGCCGACAGACGGCGCTTGTGAGTCAGGCCCGACAGCGGGTTGTTCTGGTCCATGAACTGCGACAGCTGGCTGGTTCCGAAGAACTCCTTGATCGCCGCCACGACGGGACGGATGTTGATCAAGGTCTGCGGGGTGATCGCCTCGACGTCCTGAGTGGTCATGCGCTCACGCACGACACGCTCCATGCGGGACAGACCGACACGGATCTGGTTCTGGATCAGCTCGCCGACGGTACGCAGACGACGGTTACCGAAGTGGTCGATGTCGTCCACATCCACCGGGACCTCGACGCCGCCGGGGGCGGTCATGGAGGTCTGACCCTCGTGTAGGCGCACCAGGTACTCGATGGTGGCGACCACGTCTTCCTCGGTGAGGGTGGTGGTGGTCACCTGAGCCGGGTTGGTACCGCCCAGACCCAGCTTCTTGTTCACCTTGTACCGACCCACGCGGGCCAGGTCGTAGCGCTTCTCCTTGAAGAACAGGTTCTCCAGCAGAGCCTGCGCCGACTCCTTGGTGGGAGGCTCGCCCGGACGCAGCTTGCGGTAGATGTCCAGCAGGGCTTCGTCCGGACCGGCGATGTTGTCCTTCTCCAGGGTGCCCATCATGATCTCGGAGAATCCGAAACGCTCGACGATCTGCTCGTTGGTCCAGCCGAGCGCCTTCAGCAGCACGGTGACAGGCTGGCGACGCTTGCGGTCGATGCGGACGCCGACGGTGTCGCGCTTGTCGACGTCGAACTCGAGCCATGCACCGCGGCCGGGGATGACCTTGACGCTGTGCAGGGTCTTCTCGGTCGACTTGTCGATGCTCTCGTCGAAGTAGACGCCCGGCGAACGGACCAGCTGGGACACCACGACACGCTCGGTGCCGTTGATGATGAAGGTGCCCATGTCGGTCATCATCGGGAAATCACCCATGAAGACCGTCTGGCTCTTGATCTCACCGGTGTTGTTGTTGATGAACTCGGCCGTGACGAACAGCGGGGCCGCGTACGTCATGTCCTTGTCTTTGCACTCGTCGACGGGCGCCTTGACCTCGTCGAAGCGCGGGTCGCTGAACGACAGCGACATCGAGCCGGAGAAGTCCTCGATCGGCGAAAGCTCCGTGAGGATCTCCTCGAGGCCACCGGTCGGGTTCACCTCACCACGTGCAGTCGCAACCTCACGCCAGCGCGGCGAGCCAACCAGCCATTCAAAGGACTCCGTCTGCACATCGAGCAGGCCGGGAACCGCGAGCGGTTCACGCAGCTTGGCGAAGGAAAGTCGGCGAGGGGCCCCAGGTACGGAGTTAGTAGTTGCGTTATCGGTCTTAGTCTGGCGAGAGACTGCCAAGATCGGTCCTCCAGTGTTGCCGCGCATCTGCGATGTTTTGCGCAAGCGAACGACCAAACACACACGACAAAGACCACACCGTCAACGGCGAGGGAAGGTGGGCAGGAGGCAGCCAGCGCAACGTCTAACAGTAGCGTACTATCGCGCAGCGTTCAACTGCCCGGTCAATTCCGCGGATCAGCACGGGCTAGGCGCCCCGCTTGTTGCCGTGCCGCTGTCCGCACTGTCCGTGCTGCAAAACAGAGTGACTCGTTGCACGCCGCCCGTCAAGAGATAGCGCCAGTATTTTCGGTGTTTCTTTCTCCGTAGCACCGAGCGCACACCGGGCGCAGACGAATGGCCACCATGACCTGCGTCCGGAATGCGCTCGGCAACATGAATGCACCGCCCCGTGCGCCGGTCATGCCCGCTCGATGCGGACGGGTACCCCGTTCAGGCGCGCCATCCCGGCCAGCGCCTCCAGGTCGTCGGGCTCGCTGGACATCAACAGGTTGACGTTGGCACCCGGGTTGGCGTTGGCGATGTTCCATCCGGCGCGGCGACGGTGCCCCCAGCCGTGCGGCACGGCGACAACCCCCGGAAGGATGTCCTTGCTGACCTGAGCCGGCACCTCGATCTCACCCTGCGCGGAGGTGATGGTCAGCAGGTCATCGGTCGCCACACCGAGCCGGTCGGCATCATAGGCATGGATGAGGGCACGTTGCACTCGCCCGCCCCGCATCAGCATCGGCACGTTGTGCATCCAGGAATTCTCCGAACGAGCCTCCCGCATACCGATCAGGCGCATCGGAAACCGGGGATCGTGTGTCCGCGCGGTCAGCGAGGCGACCTCGGTCTCAATATCCTTGTGTTGCAGTCGAACCCGCCCATTGAGATACGACACCGAATGCGACAGCGGCACCTCCGGCAAGTGTTCGGAGAGGAGCTTGCCGTGCGGATACTCGCGGCTGAGCCGATCGAAGGTCAAGCCCCGGCGACGCAGCCGGAATCGGTCACCCCCCTCGGACAACCTGATCAGCACGTCCACGAAGAGCCGCGGCTGAAGCCGCGAACCGAACACGGCCAGCGTTTGGCGCATGCCCTCGATGAGCCGCAAACCGGGCGTGAGGTCGCCGAGCCTGCTGGTGAGGTCATCGATGATCTCCCACTCCTGGCGCGCCTGCCCCGCCGGAGCCGTCACCGCCTCGGTGACCTGCCGGAAAGGCGCGGGCCGCAGCATCGCGAAGGGGATCATGAAATCGTCGCGCTCGTACATCGTCGTGGCCGGCAACACGTAGTCACAGTGCGCCAACGTCTCGTTGACATAGAGGTCGATGCCCACCATCAAGTCCAATTGCGCGAACGCGGCCTCCAGCTCGTTGCCGTTGGGCACCGAGAGCACGGGGTTTCCCGCCCCCACGAACAACGCACGAATCTGGCCCCGGCCCGGAGTGGTGATCTCCTTGGCCATGATCCCCGCTGGTTCCGACGCCAATACCGAGGGGAAACCGCCAATACGGGAGCGACGGCGGCGGTACACCGAGCCCAGCAGCGCGCCGACCGCCTTCATGGCGTACCGCTCCCCCGGCATGCCTAGCAAGCCGAACATCGAGCCACCCGCACGACCCAGGTTTCCCGCGGCCAGGTTTACGACATCGAGCAGATACGTTGTGAGCGTTCCATTTTGGCCGAGGCACGTGCCCACCCTGCCGTACACCACGGAGCGGTCGGCGCCGACGAGATCGCGGGCCAACCGCCGGACGGCACCGGGATCGATGCCGGTGTGCTCCTGCGTCGATTCTGGCGTGAACGGCCTTGCCAGCCGCTCGAGCCAGGCGGCGCCGCTGGCCTGCTCGGCCAACCGGGCCCGCTCGACCAGCCCCTCCTCGAACATCACCTGCAGCAGCGACAACAGCAGAAACGCGTCCCCGTCGGGGGCGATGCCGAGCCATTCGAAGTCCGCCGCAGTTTCCGTGCGGCGGGGATCGATCACCAGCACCCGTCCCCCACGCTTGACCACGGCCTTCATGTGATCGCGTATCCGCGGGATGGTCACCCCGGAGCCGTGGGACACGACAGGATTGGCCCCGATGACCACCAAGAAGTCGGTGCGTGGGATGTCCGGAATCGGCATGGTCACCGAGTTCCCATAGAGCAGCTGACTGGCGACAAAACGGCTGTTGATGTCCTGCGAACCCGCCGTGAACAGATGCAGCCGGGAGCCGAATCCCAGGCTCAGCATCAACAACCAGAGCACATGCGAATAGCTGAATGCCCCCGGGTTGCCGAAGTACCAGCCCAAAGCGCCGGATCCATGCGCTTGGTGGATAGCGCGCACACGCTCGGCGATATCGGCCATCGCGGTATCCCAGTCGACCGGCTCGAACTCCCCGGAAGGTGTGTGTCGCATCGGGGTGATCAGCCGGTCGGGATCGTTGTGCACATCGGCGAACGCAATCCCCTTCTGACAGGAGAACCCCGATGACGCCGGGTTCTCCTTGTCTGGACGCAGCGAGAGCAGCTTGCCGTCTTCGACCGTGGCGATCATGCCGCACAGCGGTTCACAGATACGACAGAATGTCGTCTTCGTTTCGACTGTCATAGTCGGCACCGCTTTCACGCACGTCCACAGGGCTGATCCCTATCAGATAACGCACGTTCGCAAATATCAACCCCTGATTTATCAGGGGTGCACCACTACCCCCGTACGGGCGGGATCTGACCCGTCGGAGCATCGTCGTCACCGGCGTCGATGCTCTGCGTGGGCTCCTCGGCGTGCGGCGGCGCCAACGTGGCGGTGGTGACGCCGGTGGGCTCGTCGCCGAAGTCATGCACGCGGTACTGATGCGTCCCGGCGAAGCTGTCCTGGATCGCGGCCTGGGCATTCGGCGGCAGCTGGTGCATGATCTCGCGTACCCGCGCCTGGCGACGGCCGACCGCCGCGCGCTCGGGCATGCCCGGGGTGGCCTGAATCTGCGGGGGCACACCCTCGATCTCCTCGACACCACCGTCGTGGTGGCCGGCGTCCAGGTGTGCCTGCTCCTCGGCCATGGTGGCCTCGTCCTTTTCCTCGGACATACCGATTGGACCGATACGACGGCCGTTGAGGAACTGCTTGATCACCGGCTCATCGCTGGTCAGCAGCACCTCGCGCGGGCCGAACATGACGAGCTCGCGGCGGTACAGCATGCCCATGTTGTCCGGGACGGTGCGGGCGATGTTGATGTTGTGCGTCACGATCAGGATCGTGGCGTCGATCTGCGCGTTGATGTCGATGAGCAGCTGGCTCAGATAGGCGGTACGGACCGGGTCCAGACCGGAGTCGGGCTCGTCACAAAGGATGATCTGCGGGTCCAGCACCAGCGAGCGGGCCAGACCGGCACGCTTGCGCATACCGCCGGAGATCTCGCCGGGGAACTTGGTCTCGTGGCCGGTCAGACCCACCACGTCAAGCTTCTGCATGACGATGTCGCGGATCTCGGATTCCTTCTTCTTGGTGTGCTCACGCAAGGGGAAGGCGGTGTTGTCGTATAGGTTCATCGAACCGAACAGCGCACCGTCCTGGAACATCACGCCGAACAGCTTGCGGATTTCGTACAGCTCCTTGGAAGAGCACTCCATGATGTTCGTGCCGTTGATGTAGATGGCGCCCTGCTCGGGGCGCAGCAGACCGATCAGCGACTTCAGAAACACCGACTTACCGGTACCCGACGGCCCCAGCAGCACGCTGACCTCACCCGGCGGCAGGGACAGCGTGACGTTCTCCCAGATTCGTTGTGAACCAAAGGACTTGGTCAAACCCTCGACGGAGACTTCTGCACCCACCAGGCGATCCTTCCGCAACAAGCACACTTCACCACCAACCCGGCCAGGCTGTGGTTCGGATCACTTTAGCGCATGCCCAAGAGCTGCATCGCGTTTGAGTCCAGACCGGGGCCATGGACCGGCTAACTGTGATAACCAGCCACTACGCGATTAGTAGGGCGCGGTGTCACCCGGCTTGCACCGGGGTTCCGCTATCTCCCCACACCTACGTGTCGGCGGACTCCCTATCGGCCGAATCACTGCGCCGTCGCTCCACGATGAGCAGCGCCCCGGCCAGCAGCGCGATCAGCACAACGATCAAGCCGACGATGTCGGCGAAGACGCTCGGGTGCGCGAGGCCGTACCCGGTCAGCAGGTCCACCTGGGCGCGCTGCCGGACGAACTCGCCCAGGACGGCTCCTAACGCGGATGCGGTGACCGCCAAGCCACCGACCACGGTCAGCTGCACGGGTGACACCCCGTGGAACACCGCGTAGAACAGGTAGACGGCCAGCGTCGAGATGCCAGCCCCGGAGAGCAGCAGGCCCAGGAGCAACCCGTTCTCCGTGTGGGCGGACTGCAGTTCGACCACGGTCGCCACCACTCCGGCCACCAACAAGACGACGCCAAGCACCGCCACGAGCGTGCGCTTTCCGGCATCGATCAGGTAACCGGCCATCGGCGCCACGACCAATCCGGCGGCGAAAAGTGCTACTGCCGGGGTATCCGAGGGCGCCAGCTCACGGTCGATCGACCACCACATCGCCGCGTGGTCGAAGTCCGCGAACCGCACCAGGAAGGTCAGCACGGTGATCGCCAAGAGTGCGGCCAGCACGACCGGACGGGTCAGGACCTCTGCGGCGATCAAGGCGGCCGAGCCCCTGCGCCGGGTCTGCGCGAAGAGCGCACCGAAGGCCACCAGGGCGATGATTCCGAGGATCACTGCCCGCACCGGGGAGGACTCGTCGATCAGCAGCCAAGCCAGCGCGGACACCCCGACCAGCCACAGCAACGCGCCGACGAGGTCGAAGGTGTCGAATGTGCCGACAAACTCGCGGTGTGGCTGGGTGAGAACCACGATCAGCACCACCACGGTCGCCGCGAGGATCCCGCACGTGATCGGATTCCAGTTCTGTGGTGAGTTGATGTCCAGAACCTCGCCCGCCAACATGGCCAACGGGTACATGGCCACCCAGAACCCCAGCGATAGGCCGCGGCCACGTCTGGGTGTGGAATGCAGGACGATCAACATGGAAGCCACCATGGTCAGACCTGCGCCCAGCGAAGAGACCAGCATCACCCAGGCGAGCAAGGTCGCCGAGCCCGGGATCAACGATCCGGCCGTCGACAGGCCAAGGATCACCAGTCCGGCGGCCAGGAAGGTCGTCGGCCGGATGTGATTTCCCAAACGGGCGAACACCAGCAATGTCACCACTGCCACCACATCGCCCGCGATAGTCGCCCATTCGATCGTGCCGAGCGCGTCGTCGCCCCGGTCCACTCCCCACACCGCAGCCAGACCGTGGTCCAGCATGGTCAACCTCGCCACGAACAGTGCGGCGCACGCGATAACTACGTGCCGTACGGCCAGATTCATGTCACCTTCATTTCTCTCGTCAGCTCACTCTATGGGCCCCAGCCACATTCGTCCTGCGATGACGGTTATCACCGGGGCAACTTACGGGCTGACCGCGCCGGATTGACGCCTGATGCGCGCCCATCGAATCGCCCGGTAGGTCAGCCATCCGAGCCCGAGCAAAAGCGCCAGCACCACGAGGAATGCGAGAAGCGGCACGGCCAACGCGAGAACTGTCAACACCAGCGAGGTGCCGTCCTCGGCGGTCGAGACCACCGGGTTTCCCACGCCGGCAGTGGTTCCCGTCACGAAGGGGCGTGCCACGGTCCGGCTGGCATGCACACTGCCCGCGGTGATGGCCCCCAGAATCGCCGCCACGGCCGGCGGCAGATGCGACGAGAGACTTGTTTCCGCGGTGAACAGAATCGCCCCCGACGCCGGCGCGATGAAGGTACCCACCGCATGCAGGACCGAATCCAGGGCCGGAATCTTGTCTCCGATGAGGTCGAGCACGAAGACGATCGCGAGAACGATGAGCGCCGGCGTGGAGGACAGCCAGCCGTACGACGGGCCGAGCTCGATCCACCCGAACCGATCGGCGGCGCCCACCGCCAGCAGCGGCAGCCACGCATTCAGCCCGGCGGCACCCGAGAGCCCGAATGCCCCGAGGATGGCACTGATGGCCGAAGTGATCTCCATGTCACGAGTGTGACGCCGTCAGCCGGTTTCAGCGACGCTTTCCTCAGTATCACGCTCGACTGCCGAGTTCCACGACGAGCGGAGTCCCGCCTTCGAACCAGGCGCGATGCAATTCGACGATCTTGCGCCACGACGGCAAACCCTTGCGGTGAAACATGTTCTCGACGTAGTCGAAGGGATGGACGACACCGCGGAACCGCTCGCAAGCTGCCTCATACACCGGGTCGCCCGGGTCGTCGGTGTAACGCAGGGAATCGGGCAGTGGGCCATGCATGGATGAACCGTATGCGCGATGCCCGTCGGCCATGGTCTCAGCGGGGAGCCCAGTTGCCGTGGAAGCCTGCCGGAACGCGCTGCGGCAGATGCACCGTGGCCATTAGATCCAGTGAGCCCGCGTCCAGGAGCAGCAACTGCCCCTCGTTGGATCGGCGGTCGACCGCGAAACCCATCAGCACGCCGTCGTCCTCCGTGGCCGCCGTGGGGTTCGGCACGAACGACATCTCCCCCAGCACGATGGCTGGGTCCAGTCGGCTCGAGACACTGGACCCCGCCTCGTAGTCGTACTTGACGATGCTTCCTCCGGCTGCTTCACCGGCGCTGAAGAAGTTCTCGACATCCGGCAGATATCCGTAGCGATGCTTCTTGCCCGTCAAAGCCTCGTTGATGCGCGGGAATTCAAGCTGCCGGTCATCCTTGCGCTCCATGTGCACCGTGCCCTTGGCCAGATCGATCGTCCAGCGATCCAGCTGGCCCTTGGCATCGCTGGGGCCAAGAACATCATGAGAGAACATCGAGTCGTACCGCACCAGGTCGATCACGATTACCTCTGAGCCGTTGCGCATTTCGGAGTAGCCGTTGAGCGGGTGAAAGACATAACACGGGTCGATCTGGAACCACCGCACGGGGGCTTGCCGGGAGGGGTCATCGCCCTCACGCGGCATCACCCCAATCCTCGCCGGGTACTTGGTGTTCCAGGAATACGGAATGGACGGGGACTTGCCGGAGTATTGGCTGGCCTTCGCCGCGATGGGGCCGGGAATCTTCACCTTTCCGATCAGTGAGTTCATGACGATCTGGGCAGGCTTGCGCAGTAGCCGTGGCACCGGCACGGACTGGCTGATCATCGACATGTCGAGCGTGACCGGCAGATCGTAAAAGACGACGTACTTCTCGGTAAGGGTGAAGTCGTGCATCATCGGCGACCCGTGCACCTGGATGTCCACAGTCCGCCGAGCACGGCCGTGGGTATCGATGACCGAGTACTGGACCGTACTTCCGCGGGCGAAAGAGTAAGAGACGGCATGCATTTCACCCGTATCGGGATCGGTGTGCGGGTGCGCCGTGTACCCACCGGGCAGGGTGCCGCCGAAATCACAGGTGCCGACGGTGTCGAGGCCCTCGGTGAGTTCATAGTTGGCGATGCCGCCTTCAACCAGAGCGAGCGTGCGTCCGGCATGGTCGAGCACGTTGGTGTTCGGTCCGATGACGCCCATGCCCGCACTCGTGCTGATGGCGGCAGGGCGTACCTCGCCAAGCGCCTTGCTTACCGACGGCGTGCGGACCCAGCGATTGCGGTACCACTGCGCCTTCCCGTCGCACAGCGATAGTCCGTGCACCATCGCATCACCGCTGAAGAGGTGATAAGCGGCAGGGTTCACCTCGGCCGCCGGGTTGGGGCCGTTACGTAGATACCTGCCGTCGAGGTGCTCGGGCAGCGTTCCGGTCACCCGAAGGTCGACGCTGTCCACCTCCTGCTGAACCGGTTCCCAGATCCCGGTCAGGTACGGGCTCGCGTTGGCGGTCGGCTGGGCTGTGGCAGTCATGGCGTCCTCTGGGGCTGGCTGGTATAACACTGTTATTACGATGTTATAGTGAACGTACTCCCGTTGTGCGAACATGGCAAGACCATGAGTTCATCTGCGCCAAGAAATAGCCCGGGAAACGACCGGACCGCCGTCCGTAATCCCCGGATCAACCTTGTGACCGCGGCCGTACAACTCCTCAACGAGCAAGGCCCCGACGCGCTGCAGACGCGCAAGATCGCCGCGGCGGCCGGCACCTCCACGATGGCGGTCTATACCTACTTCGGCGGAATGCGCGAGCTGATCGCTGAGGTTGCCGAGGAGGGGCTGCGCCAATTCGCCGACGCACAGGCGGTGGTCGAACAGACCGACGATGTGATCGCCGACCTCATGATGACCGGAATGGCCTACCGCCAGTTCGCCATCGACAGCCCACACATGTATCGGCTGATGTTCGGCGTGACCAGTGCACACGGAGTCAACGCACCCCGCAAGAACATGTTCGACACCACGCACGTCACGCCGGAGCACCCCAGCGCGGCCTACCTGTTCCGCTGCGTACAACGCGCGATGGCCGCTGGCCGGATCGGCGGCTCCCCCGACGATGCTGCGAAGGTCGCCGCGACCGCCGCCAAATTCTGGGCCATCATGCACGGGTTCGTCATGCTAGAGCTCGCCGGCTTCTGGGGTGAGGACGGCGCGGCGGTAGGTCCGGTACTGGGCTCGATGACCACGGATCTGCTTGTCGCCCTGGGCGATACCCCCGATCGGGTAAGCCGGTCAACCGCCGCGGCGGCCGCCCGGCTGGCGGCGTCGCCCTAAGGCGCCCAGGAGATTTCCTCCCCCTCGTCGTCCGGCCGAGTCGCGGCAGCGACGGGAGCCGGCACCGATTCCGGGGTCATGTCGCGTAACGCCGACATCGCGCGGGCCGCCCGTACCAATGGGACGCGCATGTCGACAGCCAGGCGCGTCAACAGTCGCCGGCGCAATTCGTCCTCGGTCGGCACCTGCCTTCGGGACGGCACCGCGACCGGCACCGCGGCGCGGCGACGGCGCGCACGAAGCACCACGAGAAGCAACAGAAGACAGCCCACCACCAGCACGTAGACAGCCACAGGGTCGAGTGTGCGGGGTGTGTCGATTTTCCGCACACTCGACAACGAAATCGGCCCCGCAAGTCCGAAGACTTACGGGGCCGATCGAGGTACTGCGAACTACTTGACGGTAACCGTGGCGCCAGCGGCCTCGAGCTTGGCCTTGGCGTCGTCGGCGGCCTCCTTGGCGACCTTCTCCAGCAGCGGCTTGGGGGCGCCGTCGACCAGATCCTTGGCTTCCTTCAGGCCCAGGCCGGCGACGATCTCGCGGACAACCTTGATGACGCCGATCTTCTTGTCGCCGGCGCTCTCCAGGATGACATCGAACTCGCTCTGCTCTTCGGCAGCCTCGGCGGCCGGGGCAGCGCCACCGACAGCGGCGACGGCGACCGGGGCGGCCGCGGTGACCTCGAAGACCTCTTCGAAGGTCTTGACGAACTCGGACAGCTCAAGCAGCGTCAGCTCCTTGAAAGCATCGATCAGTTCCTCGGTGCTCAGCTTTGCCATGATGTTGGTTCCTTCCTTGATTTACAACAGGTTTGGGTAGATGCAGGCGTCTTAGGCAGCCGACTCTTCGGAAGCCTTCTTCTCCTGCAGGGCGGCGGCCAGGCGTGCAACCTGGGACGCCGGGGCGTTGAACAGTCCGGCGGCCTTGGCCAGGTTGCCCTTCATCGCGCCGGCCAGCTTGGCCAGCAGCACCTCGCGCGATTCCAGATCGGCGATGCGCTCAACCTCGGCGACTGACAGAGCGCGGCCATCCATGTAGCCGCCCTTGATGATCAGTGCCTTGTTGTCCTTTGCGAAGGTCTTGATGGCCTTCGCTGCGTCCACGGGCTCGCCCTTGATGAACGCGATTGCCGTTGGGCCGGCGAACAGGTCGTCCAGGCCCTCCACACCGGCGTCCGCAGCCGCACGCTTGACCAGCGTGTTCTTGGCGACGGAGTAGGTGGCGGAAGCTCCGAGGGAGCGGCGCAGGGTGGCCAGAGCGGACACCGACAAGCCGCGGTACTCGGTGATCACGGTCGCAGTCGAATCCTTGAACTGCTCGGTGATCTCGGCAACGGCGGTGACCTTGTCAGTCTTGGCCATGTATTGCCTCCTCATCTCGTTTCGGTCGCTACACCGGCGACCGATGGTCGAGAAGGCTTTCCGCATTTCACACGCAATGGAAATGACGAACGCCCCGACGCAGACAGGTCGGGGCGCGAAAATCCACGGACTTTTGGTCCGCGGGGCTAACCTCGTCCTCCTGCGTGGGCCGTCAGGACAAGTCCTGAACCTTCAACCTCGCGAGAGGTGACCGACGGTCTTCGGTGGAGCTGGCTCAGATTACCGCAGATGAGGGCGATCATCCAAAACGGCTCAGAACTCCCGTGGTATCCAGGAATGGTGCCGCTGTTCTCCGAAGATCTGGGCGACCCGCACGATCCCGCCGTCATCCTGGTGATGGGCGTGCCCGCCCAGCTGCCGATGTGGCCGGATGGGTTCTGCCAGCGGCTCCTGGACAGCGGCTATCGGGTCATCCGGTTCGACAACCGCGATTGTGGACTCTCGACCAAGCTGGACGGGCAGAAGGCTCCGGGATCGGTGCAGCGCCGGGTGGTGGCTGGACTTCGAGGTGAACAACGGCATCGTCTACAACGGGCCCGACAACCTGCCCTCCCGTGAGGAGCTGCGGCAACGCATCCTCGATCACCGGGCCCGCAGCGACTACACGATCGGCACGGTGCGCCAGTTCGACGCCATTCTGGGTACCGGGTGCCTGCTGCGCTTCACCCGCGCCATCACCGCACCGGCCGTCGTGATTCACGGCCGCAACGACCCCCTGGTCCCATACCAAAACGGGCGAGTGGTGGCCAAGAACATCCGTAACGCACGTTTCGCCCTCATCGAGGGAATGGGACACGACCTGCCCGAGCCCGTGTGGGCACCCGTCACCAGTGAGTTGTTGACAACTTTTGACACCTGCGTGCAGGACTGAGTAGGGCCGCAGGGGCTCGATGCGGCACACTTGCATTTCATGACTGCGCAAGAACGGTCCGGCCGAAGCGTGGGTGAGGGTCGCGGACGTCAGGTTGCCCCACTCGGGCGCGTGGCCCTGCTCTCCGAGGCCGCCCGGTTGGGCATCACCGGCTGGCAGATCGCCCGCACCGCCGGACGCGTGCTGGGCAAGCTCACCAAGAAGGGCAGCCTTGAGCAGAAGCTGATCGCCGAGCTCCCGCAGACCTTCTCCGATCTCGGTCCCACCTACGTCAAGATGGGCCAGATCATCGCGTCCAGCCCGGGCGCCTTCGGCGAGCCGTTGTCCCGCGAATTCCGCGGGCTACTGGACCGCGTTCCGCCCGCCGATCCGGCACAGGTACGCGAGCTCATCATCTCCGAGCTCGGAGATGAACCCGAGAAGCTGTTCGCGTCCTTCGATACCGAACCGTTCGCGTCGGCGTCCATCGCCCAGGTGCATTACGCGACACTGCATTCCGGCGAGGAGGTGGTGGTCAAGATCCAGCGACCGGGGATCCGCCGACGGGTGGCGGCGGATCTGCAGATCATGAAGCGCGGCGCCAGGCTCCTGGAGCTCGGCAAAGTGGGCAGGATGCTTTCGGCCCGCGACGTGGTGGACGACTTCTCCGGAAACCTTTCCGAGGAACTGGATTTCCTGGCCGAAGGTCAGGCCATGCAAACCTGGGTAGAGCACCTGCACACCTCGTCGCTCGGCAAGAACATCCGGGTTCCGGATGTGCACTGGCACTACACGACCTCCAAGGTGCTCACCATGGAGCGGGTGCACGGCATCCGCATCGACGACGCACAGGCCATTCGCAAGGCGGAATTCGACGGCACCGAGCTGGTGAAGTCGCTGCTGTTTTCCGTGTTCGAATCCGGCCTGCGCCAGGGACTGTTCCACGGCGACCTACATGCGGGCAACCTACTGGTGGACGACGAGGGCCGGATCGTGTTCCTGGACTTCGGCATAGTCGGCTTCATCGATCCGCGGACCCGCTGGCTGCTGCGTGAATTAATCCATGCGCTCCTGGTCAAGAAGGACCACCGCGCCGCGGGCAAGATCGTCGTGCTGCTGGGAGCCGTCGGCAATCCCGGAGACGCAGACGAGGGCACCCGTGACATTCAGGAATTCGCCACTCCCCTGACGATGAAATCGCTTGGAGACATGTCCTATTCGGATATCGGCAAGCAGCTTTCCGCGCTCGCCGAGCAGTATGATGTCAAGCTGCCGCGCGAGCTGGTGCTCATCGGCAAGCAGTTCCTGTACGTCGAGCGCTACATGAAACTGCTGGCACCGCGCTGGCAGATGATGGAAGACCCGGAACTCAAGGGATACTTCGGCAATTTCATCGTCGACATCAGCCGTGAGCACAATCGTGAGGGAGATATCTGAGATGACGGCCCACACCGCCAAGGTTGGCGATATCGAGTTGTGCTACGAGGAGTTCGGCAATCCGACCGACCCCGCCGTGGCGCTCATCATGGGCATCGGCGCGCAGATGGTGTTCTGGCGTCCCGAGTTCTGCCAGCAGCTCGCCGACCAGGGCTACCGGGTCATCCGGTTCGACAATCGGGACTGCGGCCTGTCCACGAAACTGGACGGTGTGCGCGCCGGCGGCGGATCACTGCTGCCTAGCATGATGAAATTCCTTGCCGGAGTGAAGATAACCGACACGGCCTATACCCTGGTCGACATGGCCGCCGACACGGCCGGCCTGCTCGATCATCTCGGCATCGACAAGGCACACGTCGTGGGCGCCTCGATGGGCGGCATGATCGCGCAGGTATTCGCCGCTGAACATCCCGATCGGACCTCGACGGTCACCATCATCATGTCGAGTAACAACCAGCCCTTCCTGCCACCTCCGGGGCCCCGCCAACTGATGGCGTTACTGAAGCCTCCGCCCGCCGATGCCACCCGCGAGCAGATCATCGCCAACAGCGTCCAGGTCGGCCGAACCATCGGAAGCCCCAAATACCGCCAGTCGCAAGCGAAGTCATACCTGCACGCCGCCGAGTACTACGACCGAAGCTATTGCCCCCGGGGGTTTGCCCGACAATTCGCGGCAATCATGGGCACCGGCAGCTTGGCGCCCTTTGACAACCGAATCACTTCTCCCGCAATGGTTTTACACGGCAAGGCCGACAAATTGATGCGCCCTTCGGGTGCGCGGGCCATCGCCCGGGCCATCCCCGGAGCGCGTCTGGCGCTGATCGACGGGATGGGGCACGACCTGCCCGAACCGCTGTGGAATCGAATCATCAACAAGCTCACCGAAAACTTCGCTCGGTCGGAACCCGCAGAGGACACTTCTGAATCCGAGGCCGCGGGTCGCTAAATGAGCTCCGATAGGGAGCGATTTTCGCGAGTTCACATCGCTTGTTAATTCTCCGCGGAATCCTTATCGCTGTGATCGCGCTCTAGCCTCTGCCACGTGACGGGATCCGCCCAGCTTCCGCGAGGGCTGGATCGACGTCGTTCAGTTCACCTGCGAGAAGTAGGAGTCGACGAGACCCTGCACGGCAGGCAGCACGGATTCCTTGTCGGCGGGCACAAGCCCGATCCGGGTGCGCCGATCGAGAATGTCGTCGGCGTCGAGCGCACCCTCGTGGGTGAGCGCGAACTCGGCCTGCTCGCGGGTGATGTCGATACCGTCAACCAACGGGGTGCCGACGGCTCCGGACCAGTCGTCCACGACCGCCAGATTCTGTGTCACGCACTCCGAGGCGGCAAGCGGACGGCGCTCCAGCCCGGCGTCCAGTGCATCCTGAGCCATCTTGCGATAGGTGGTCAGCTTGCCGCCGACCACACTGACTACTCCGGACTCCGATACACGCACCGCATGCTTTCGCGACAGGTCCGCGGTCGCCGAATCGTCGCCGTCAAGCAGGGGCCGCAGACCCGCGAAGCGGCCCACCACATCCGCTTCGGACAGCGAGGTCTGTAGCACCGTGTTGACGGTGTCGAGGAGGAATTGTTCCTCTGTCTCAGAAGGTTCGGCAACGTCGGGGATCGGACCGGGTGCCGGCTCGTCGGTGAGCCCGAGGTACACCCGATCGTGGATGGCGGGCAATGCGAACACGAACCGGTTGATCGTGCCGGGCACCGGAACCGTCAGCGCGGCGGTGAGACCGCCGAAGCTCTGAACCCGGAAAACCAGGTGTGTCCCCCGACTGGGGCGCAACTTGATATCGCGATCGACCTGGCCCGCCCATACTCCGGCGGCGTTGATGACCAGACCCGCCTGTACCCGGACAGCATCGCCGGTCAGCTCATTCCGAAGGACGGCCCCGTCACCGGTTACCTGTTCGGCAGAGACCCGCGTGAGAATCCGGGCACCCAAACCCGCCGCCGTGCGTGCGACCGAAACCACCAGCCGTGCATCGTCCACCAGCTGACCGTCGAAGGCCATGAGTCCGCCACGAAGTCCATTGCGCCGCACTGTCGGTGCCCGCCGAATCACTTCACCGGCGTGGATGGCGCGCGATCGCGGCAGAACATCGGCCGAGGTATGCGCGAGCTTGCGCAATCCATCGCCGGCGATGAATCCGACCCGCACCAGGGTTCGGCTGAACATACTCACCGAGGGATGCAGCGGGACCACTTGAGCCAACGGGTGAATGAGATGAGGGGCGGTACGGGTCATCAGGATGTGACGCTCGACCGCACTCTCCCTGGCGATGCCTACCTGACCCGATGCGAGATAGCGCAGTCCGCCATGCACCAGCTTCGAGCTGAATCGGCTTGTACCGAAGGCTAAATCATGCTTCTCAACCAATGTGACACGCAGTCCGCGGCTCGCCGCGTCGAGCGCCACTCCCACTCCGGTGATGCCGCCTCCGATGACCAGGACATCGACCGGGGCACCGCCGGCTAGCGCGGCGAGGTCGGCGCCGCGTCGGGCGCTGTTGAGCTGGGTTGTCATGAACTCTCCTAGGGGTGGGTCAAGCCTTGAGATATCCGTCGATGGCGGTGGCCAATTCGTTCACCAGCTCATCTGGGGAGAGGATCTCGGCGACGATGCGCGCCGATTGCAGCACCGATTGGCCGATCAGCAACACCATCGCGGCCATCTGCTCCGGGGCGCCGGCGCGGATCGACCCATCGGCCTGCCCTTCGGCGATGAGCATCGCGGTCCAGCCAATGAGTGCGCGTTGACTGGTGCCCAATCGCCGCACGATATAGGTCACGAGCAATTCCGGATCGGAACGCAGGATCGCCGCGAAAATGGAATGCTCGCGTACCTGTGTCACCAAGCCGGTCACCGACTGGACCAACCGATCGCGCGCGGGTCCGCATCCCGTCGCGGGCAGGATCGAGCCCATTTCCCGCGTGAGCAGCTCGGCAACAAGGGCACGCACATCCGGCCAGCGCCGATACACCGACGGACGGCTGACCTCGGCGCGTTTGGCGACCTCGACCAGCGTGGTGCGACGCACTCCGAATTCGCTGATGCAGGACAACGCGGCATCAAGAATGCGTTCCGTGACGGGATCCGCCGCGATCTCAGTGGTCTGGACCGTCATGCCACCTCACCTTGCCGAAGAAACGGCGTTACATATTGTCATCGTATGTAATACTGTAACGTATGATGGAGTGGGACGCCTGGGGCGTGGCCGAAAATCGACAGACTCTCTCACCTCAGGTGAAGACGCTTTTGGCGTCGGCGCTGGGCATTCCCGAGCGGGAACCCGCCAACCGAGACGAATCGGATGTCACCCTGTCCCCCAGCTCGCTCACCGACGAACAGCTGGCGGTCCTGGGCGACCTACTCGGCGCCGAACACGTGAGCACCGAGCACAGTGTCCGGCTGCGGCATTCGGGCGGCAAGAGCACCCCGGATCTGTTGCGCCGCCGCGGCACCGGCGTCCAGGACGCACCCGACGCCATCGCCTACCCGGCCTCACACGACGAGGTGTCCGCTCTCCTGGCGCTGTGCGCCGAGCAATCCATCGCCGTCGTACCGTTCGGGGGCGGCACCAGCGTGGTGGGTGGGCTTGACCCCGAACGCGGAGAATTAACCGCCGTCATCGCCGTCGACCTGCGACGGATGTCGGGCTTGGTCTCCCTCGACGAGGTGTCGGGAACCGCGGCACTACTGCCGGGAACGACCGGCCCAGAGGCCGAGGAACTCCTTGGCGCCAAAGGCTTTTCGCTAGGACATTTCCCGCAGAGTTTCCGCTTCGCGAGCATCGGCGGATTCGCCGCGACCCGTTCCTCCGGGCAGGCCTCCAGCGGTTACGGGCGCTTCGACGCGATGGTGGACGCAATCCGCATCGCCACCCCGCGCGGCGATCTCAACCTGGGCAGGGCACCCGCCTCTGCCGCCGGCCCGGATCTGCGTCAGCTCTTCCTCGGGTCCGAAGGTGCACTGGGCATCATCACCGAGGTCACGGTGCGCGTACACCGGCTACCTGAGGAGACTTGGTACCAGGGTTGGTCCTTCCCGTCCTTCGACGCCGGCGCGCAGGCGTTGCGCGCCCTCGTCCAATCCGATGCGTCGCCCACCGTGCTGCGGCTGTCCGATGAGGCCGAAAGCGGATTGAACCTGGCCCTGGCCAAGGATATTGGCGGCAAGAACCCCGCCGCCGGGGTGCTGGCTATCACGACCGTCGAGGGCACCCACGGACACGTCGCGGCCAAGTCGGCCGAGGTGGCCGCTGTCCTCGCCGCCGCCGGTGGCACCGCGCTCGGCGACGAGCCTGCCAAGGCCTGGGATCACGGCCGTTTCGACGCACCGTACCTGCGTGATGCACTGATCGACGCCGGTGCCGTGGTGGAGACCTTGGAAACCGCGACCTCGTGGCAGAACCTTGCCAACCTGCGCACAGCCGTCACCACGGCGCTGGCCGAGGCGCTTGGCGCCCAAGGCACCCCACCGCTGGTGCTGTGCCACATCTCGCACACCTACCGCACGGGCGCATCCCTCTATTTCACCGTGGTGTGTGCGGCCGCAGAGGACGCGTTCACCCAGTGGGGCAAGGCGAAGAAGGCGGCAGGAGACGCGATCGTGGCCGCCGGAGGTACCATCACGCACCATCACGCGGTGGGCCGCGATCATCAACCGTGGCTTGCCGATGAGGTCGGCGAGCTCGGCATCGAGATCTTGCGCGCCGTGAAGAAGACCGTCGATCCGCGGGGAATCCTGAACCCCGGCAAGCTGATTCCCGCGCAGTGGTGACGCGGTGACGCACCTGACCGTTCTGACGAACCCGGCCGCCGGCCACGCCTCGGCACAGGCAGCCGAAGCGGCCATCGCGCATCTGCGGGGGCGCGGACTGACGGTGACCCATCACGCGGCGTCGTCGGCGTCGGAATCTCACGCACTCGCGCAGGAGGCGGCCCGCACGGGTGCCCGCGGCATCGTCGCCGCAGGCGGCGACGGCCTGGTGAGCATCGCGCTACAGGCCGTGGCGTCCACACCGGTGGCACTCGGTGTGATCCCAATCGGCACTGGAAACGACTGCGCCCGCATGCTGGACATTCCGTTGGGTGACCCGGTGGCCGCCGCCGACGTGATCGCCACCGGCAACATCCGGGTGATCGACGCCGGACGTGTCCGGTACGGCGGAAACACCACGTGGTTCGCCACGGTCGTGGCCTCCGGTTTTGACTCGCTGGTCAACGATCGGGCAAATCGGATGAGCTGGCCACGAGGCCGCCGCCGCTATGACATCGCCATGGCGTTGGAGGCCGCAAAGCTCAAGCCCCTGCCGTTCCGCATCGAATTGGACGACCAGGTGGTCGAGACCGATGTGACCCTGGTAGCGGTCGGAAACGGAACCTCGTACGGCGGCGGAATGCGCATCTGCCCCCACGCGATTCTGGACGATGGCCTGCTGGATGTGACGGTGGTGGCGGCCGGCGGGCGCCTGCGTCTGCTGCGGCTGTCCCCCACCGTCTACAAGGGCACCCATGTGAACCTGCCCGAGGTGAGCACCTTCCGGTCACGGCGGGTTCGGCTGTCCGCCGCCGATATCACCGCGTACGCCGATGGCGACCCGGTTGCCCCGCTGCCGATCGACATCGACGTGGTTCCCGGCGCCCTATCCGTCTTCGCCTAACCGGTCTTCTCGGCGAGCACGAAGGCCAAATGTGCAGTCGCGTCAGGCACGCCGTTTCCGCATCTTAGGCACTGGCCACTCCCTCGCCCCGGTCTGCGGCGCCCGGATGTACAACCTGGCCGAGGATGTCCGCGTCCCGATCCATGATCTGGAGCTGACCTTAGTCACCTGTCTGGTCTGGCCGACGAATCTCGCCGAACAGAACGAGGAGTTACACGCCGACATCGAGGCAGCTGTCGCATTACTACGCAATCCCGGTAACCCGCAGCGAGCAGACACCGGGTAGCAGTGTCTACGGCAGCGGAGCCGACCACACCAATCGCGTACCGCCGGTGTCCATCGCCGAGACACTGAACGTGCCGCCCGACTCCGCGGCACGATTCGCGAGCCCGCTCAATCCGCTGCGCGCCACCACTTCCGGTATCCCGATCCCGTCGTCGACCACCTCGATGACCAGTTCATCGTCGACCGAGACCGTCACCGACAACTCCCTGGCACGCGCGTGCCGCACCACATTGCTCACGGCCTCGCGCACCACCGCCTCGGCGTCGCCTGAGGTACTCGCGGGCACTACGTCCAGCGGCCCGCTCATGCGGACCGATACTCGCAGGCCCGTATCGGCGGTGAGCTCATTGATGGTGGAACGCAGTGTGGCGCGTAGTGATTCGTCGTTGGTGTGCAGATCGAAGATCGCAGTCCTAATCTCTTGAATCACCTCGTGCAACTGGTCGATATGGTCGGCGAGCCGCGCCGCCACCGTCGGGTCGACGGAGCGGCGATGGGTGCTCTGCATCGCCAGGCCGACGGCGAACAACCGTTGAATGACGTGATCGTGCAGATCGCGGGCAATGCGATCGCGATCTGCCAGCACATCCAGTTCGTGTTTGGCCAAACGAACCTCGGCCTGTTCCAACGCCAGCGCGGCCTGTCCTGCGAACGAGGCCGCCATATCGAGCTGCTCCTCATCGAAGGCCACCGCTCCGGCCGCCCGTAACAGGATGAGCACACCCGCGGTCGACTCCCCGCCCCCCAGCGGCAGCACCAAAGCGGGCCCGAATGCCAAATCGGTTCCCTCGGCAAGATTCACCGCCAGCCGGCCCACATTCCTGGGCTCGTGATCAACGAAGGTGCTCCCCGAGGTCGAGCCGTCGACGGGAATTAGCTTGTCCGCGAGCACTTCCGCGCCCTGGCCTTCGCACACCGCCACCACCAGTTCGGCGATGTCTTCCTCGTCGCCGACGGGCAGCGCGATGAATGCGAAATCCGCTTCAGCAAGAAGCGCCGCACTGGAGGCCACCAGTCGCAGCGCCTTGCCCGGGTCCACACCTCCCAGCAGTTCGGCGGTGATATCGGCGGTGGCGCGCTGCCATTGTTCGCGGCGCCGCGCGTGTTGGTAGAGACGAGCATTCTCGATCGCGATCCCGGCCGCACCCGCGAGGGCACGCACCACCACCTCGTCGTCCTCGGTGAATTCCTGCCCGTCGAGCTTCTCGGTGAGGTACAGCCGTCCGAACACCTCGCCGCGCACCTGCACGGGTACGCCCAGGAAGGTCCGCATGGGCGGGTGATTCGCCGGGAATCCCACCGAGGCCGGGTGCGCCGCGATATCCCGCAGCCGCAGCGGTTTGGCCTCGTCGATCACGACACCGAGCACACCGTGCCCCGTCGGCAGTGGCCCGATCAGTTCGCGGGTGGCCTCGTCGATGCCCTCGTAGACGAACTCGGCCAGCTTCTCGTCCGATCCCACCACTCCCAGCGCCCCGTACCGGGCACTGACGAGCTCTGATGCCGCACAGACGATTTCCCGTAGGGTCGCGTCCAACTCGAGCCCCGAGCTGACGGCCATCACGGCATCCAGCAGGGCGTCCATGCGCCCACGGGTACCGTCGACAATCTGCCCTATCCGGCCCTGCACCTCCGCGAGCAGTTCACGTAACTGCAAATGGGCAAGCTCGGCCGTCACCCGATTGGGTTGCGCACCAACGTCCTCGACCACGATTCAACTCTCGCACACCTTGCCCCGGGGTGAATACCAACCCGTCAGCCGTGCGACCCCTGATTCTCGCGCGCAAGCTTGGTGGCCAGCACGGCGACCTGAGTGCGGCGTTCGAGATCCAGTTTGGTGAGCAGGCGAGAGACGTAGTTCTTGACCGTCTTCTCTGCCAAGAACATTCGCTCCGCGATCTGACGGTTGGTAAGCCCCTCCCCGATCAGCTCCAACAACGTACGCTCCTGGGCAGTGAGACCGGCCAGCGGCGACGGATTGTCCGCTGCGGCGCGCAGCTTGTTCATCAACGCGGCGGCAGCCCGATTGTCCAGCAGTGAGCGTCCCGCCCCGACGGTGCGCACAGCGGAGATCAGCTCCATCCCCTTGATGTCCTTGATGACGTAACCACCGGCGCCCGCCATGATCGCGTCCAGCATGGCGTGTTCGTCGGTGAACGAGGTGAGCATCAAGCAGTTCAGATTCGGCAGCTTGGAGCGCAGCTCACGGCACAGCTCGACGCCGTTGCCGTCCGGCAGCCGAATGTCCAGCACCGCGATATCGGGTTGCAGTGCGGGGATGCGCGCCATCGCCTCGGCGACCGAGGATGCCTGCCCGATCACCGAGAAGTCCTCCTCCTCTTCGAGCAGATCCGCCAAGCCGCGGCGTACCACCTCGTGGTCGTCTACCAGGAACACCGTGATCATGTCCGTTTCCCTTCCACCTGCCGCCCCCAGTGTGGCACCGGCAGAACACACCGACATGGCATTCCTTCCGTCGTACCCCGCTGACTTCACGGTAAGACGGCCAGATCGTGTCGGCTACGGTCTTTGGTCCCTAGTACCAGCAAGGACAACGGCAAAGCTCCCATGTCCCGATGCCGGGACATGGGGGCTTTGCGGTTGAAGGCTCGCGCGTGGCTCTTAGGCCTCGAGGAAGTTCCGGGTCACGCCCGGGTCGACCTGGATGCCCGGGCCGGTGGTGGTGCTGACGACGACCTTCTTCAGGTAGCGCCCCTTGGCCGACGACGGCTTGGCACGCAGGATCTCGTCGAGGACCGCCCCATAGTTCTCCGTCAGCTTCTCGGCATCGAACGAAGCCTTGCCGATGATCAGGTGAAGGTTGGAGTGCTTGTCCACGCGGAAGTTGATCTTGCCGCCCTTGATGTCGGTGACAGCCTTAGCCACGTCCGGAGTCACGGTGCCGGTCTTGGGGTTCGGCATCAAACCGCGCGGTCCCAGGACGCGAGCGATACGACCGACCTTGGCCATCTGATCCGGGGTGGCGATGGCTGCGTCGAACTCCAGCCAGCCGCCCTGGATCTTCTCGATCAGGTCATCGCTACCAACGACATCGGCACCGGCGGCGGCAGCCGCTTCGGCTTTGTCACCCACCGCGAAGACGATGACGCGAGCGGTCTTACCGGTACCGTGCGGAAGGTTCACGGTGCCGCGGACCATCTGGTCAGCCTTGCGGGGGTCGACGCCGAGGCGCATGGCGACCTCGACAGTGGCGTCGTACTTCTTGGACGAGGTCTCCTTGGCCAGCTTGGCGGCCTCAAGAGGGGAATACAGCTTCTCGCGGTCCACCTTTTCGGCGGCTTCGCGATATGCCTTGCTGTTCTTGCTCATGGGTATCCAATCAATTGTTGGGTCGTGGTCGTACAGGCCGAAGCGGGCCTTACCACTGGGTGTTCAGCTACTCGATGCCAGTGCGGACGGCTACACCGTGTTATTCGACGGTGATGCCCATCGAGCGCGCGGTGCCGGCGATGATCTTGGCGGCGGCGTCGATGTCGTTGGCGTTGAGGTCTTCCTTCTTCGTCTCGGCGATCTCACGCACCTGATCCCAGGTCACCTTGGCGACCTTGGTCTTGTGCGGCTCACCGGAACCCTTGGGCACACCGGCGGCCTTCAACAGCAGCTTGGCGGCCGGAGGGGTCTTGAGTGCGAAGGTGAAGCTGCGGTCCTCGTAGACGCTGATCTCCACAGGGATGACGTTGCCGCGCTGCGACTCCGTCGCGGCGTTGTACGCCTTGCAGAACTCCATGATGTTGACGCCGTGCTGACCGAGCGCGGGACCGACCGGAGGCGCGGGGTTGGCTTCGCCGGCCTTGATCTGCAGCTTGATCAGCCCGACGACCTTTTTCTTCGGGGCCATGGGGTGTTTCCTTACTTTCCTTCCGTGTTCCGGCCGTTATTCGACCGGAGGTTCTGCGGACCGTGACGCGGTCCGAAGTCTTGTTAGAGCTTCTCCACCTGGGTGAAGTTGAGCTCGACAGGCGTTTCGCGGCCGAAGATGGACACCAGCACCTTGAGACGCTGCTGTTCGGCGTTGACCTCGCTGATGCTGGCGGGCAGCGTCGCGAACGGGCCGTCGGTGACAGTGACCGATTCGCCGACCTCGAAGTCGACCTCGATGACCGGACGCTCCAGGCCACCCGTTTCCGGGGCGGCTCCGGCGGTTTCCAGGGCCCCACCCTTGGCGGGCTTCTTGGCCGGGGTCTGCGGGAGCAAGAACTTGACCACGTCGTCGAGCGACAGCGGCGACGGGCGCGAGGTCGCGCCGACGAATCCGGTGACGCCGGGGGTGTTGCGGACCGCACCCCACGACTCGTCGTTCAGTTCCATCCGGACCAGGATGTAGCCGGGCAGCACCTTGCGGTTGACCTGCTTGCGCTGACCGTTCTTGATCTCGGTGACCTCCTCGGTGGGCACCTCGATCTGGAAGATGTAGTCGCCGACGTCCAAGTTCTGCACACGGGTCTGCAGGTTGGCCTTGACCTTGTTCTCGTATCCGGCGTACGAGTGGATGACGTACCACTCGCCCGGCTCGCGGCGCAGCTGAGCCTTCAGCGTGACGGCGGGATCGGCATCCTCTTGTTGGTCTTGTTGGTCTTCTTGCACCTGCACCTCGGCGCCCGACTCTTCCGCGGACGGCTCAGGCGTGGCACTCTCATCGATCACGTCGACCGACGCAGCCGTGTCAGCGGTGTCTTCTGGCTCGCTCGCAGCGTCGCCGTCGAAGGTCGTCACCGTTCGTCCTCTCTTGTTTCTTGCGTCTCGTCGGTCTGCTACCCGAACACCAGCATGACCAGCCGGGCCAGGCCCAGGTCGATCACACCGATCAGGGTGACCATGAACACCAGGAAGACCAGCACCACCGAGGTGTAGCTGACCATCTGCTTGCGGTTCGGCCAGATGACCTTGCGCAGCTCGGCGACCACCTGCTTGAGGAAAACCCAAAGCTGGACCAGCGGGTTACGCGACGGCCCCGTCTTGTCCTTCGTGGTGGCCGGTTTCCGGCTGTTCTTCCCGGCCTTCGTCTTCTTCTTGACCTCACCGGTCTCGGAGGCACCGGATTCGGTGAGCTCAGTGGCTGCGGTCGAAGCGTCAGCACGGCGGGTGCGCTTACCCGTCGGGCGAAGCGGCTTGGTCGAGGTGACGGCCCGGTCGCTGTCGGCGGTGCCGATGTCGGGGTCGTCCAGCTCGTCGCTCATTCCCTTCCGTACCTCTCTGTTTCCCTAGTGCTTACTCCAGGGTGTTGCAGGGGTGACAGGACTTGAACCTGCAACCTGCGGTTTTGGAGACCGCTGCTCTGCCAGTTGAGCTACACCCCTATGGCTGGCACACCAACCCGGTGGCCGGGGCCCTCACACAACACACGCGCCTCCCGAGTACCCGACAGGCGCGTTGTGGTGGGAAAACCCCGAATCTTGAGTGTACCCCGAGGCCAGCCTCAGACTGAAATTGCCCGGCACACTCACTCCACCGTTCGCCGAGCCGACGTCAGAGGAGCTTGATATCGGCCATCCGGTCCGAGTCGCGGCCCATCAGGGTGGTGAAGGCCTCCATGACCAGCTCGCCATTCTGATCGCGCACGATGTTGCGGGTGGTCACGATGTCCACGCCGAAGGCCTCCTTGTGGGAGTCGACCTGGAAGTCGCACGACAACTCATCACCCTCGGTGATGGGCTTGTGGTACACGAACTTCTGCTCGGAATGCACGATCTGCATGGTGTCCATGCCGACGTCATAGGTGCGGAAGAATTCCTTCTGCACCAGCAGCGCCATCACCGCCGGGAAGGCCAGGGGCGCGATGAGGCCGTCGTGTCCGAGTTCGGCCGCCGCGTTCGGGTCCAGACTGGCCGGATCCACAGCCTTGACCGACTGCGCGAACTCGCGGATCTTCTCCCGTCCCACCACGTAGGTCCTGGAGTACTTATGCGTCATTCCGACGATGTCGAGTTGCAGCGCCATGACTACGCCAGCGTCGCAGTCGCCACGGCGCGTCCAAAGATTTTCTTGCCGTTGGTGGTAGCGGTCAGCGCGATGGTCACCGACTTGGTGTCCTCGTCGACCGACTTCACACGACCGTTGAAGATGATCTCCGCGCCGACACCGTCATTGGGGACGGTGACGAAGCTGGTGAAGCGCACGTTGTACTCGGTCACCGCCGCCGGATCGCCGATCCACTCAGTGATGTATCCGCCGCCGAGGCCCATGGTGAGCATGCCGTGCGCGATGGCACCGTCCTCGAGCCCCACGAGCTTGGCGGTCTCATCGTCCCAGTGGATGGGGTTGAGGTCGCCGGAAACTCCGGCGTAGTTCACCAGATCCTGCCGAGTGAGCGGAATCATCCTCTCCGGCAGCCGATCTCCCACGCTGACCGAACTGAACTCACGCAATGCCATCAGTTGAACCCGCCTTCTTCTCCGTCTTCTGCAGTTCGCCCGGCAAGAGTCGTGAACAGCTCCTGCACGAGCTCACCCTTGTCATTGGTGATGAGGCTCTTGGTGACGACGATGTCGGCGCCGAACGAGCGCCGGATCGAGTCGAGGTACACATCGCAGTACAGCTTGTCGCCGGCCTTGATCGGGCGTAGAAACCTGAGCTCCTGATCGACCTGGACGATCTTCTCGTCCTTAATGCCGATGTTCGTATCCTCGAAAAAGGCCGCCTGAGCGGTGTATCCGAAGATGCACAGGAAGGTAGGCGTTGCGATCAGTGCGTCGTGACCAAGAGAAGCAGCACCGGCCTCGTCGTGGTGGGCCGGGTGATCGCTCTTGATCGCTTCGGCGTGCTCACGAATCTTCTCGCGCTCAACCACGTAGTGGTCGGGGTATCGGTAGTGCGTTCCGACGAGATCTTGCGATAAAGCCACGGGGCGGAACCTACCTACTGATGTTGACCGATACCAAGTAAGGCTTGCCTATTCGTGTCGCGTCCAGGCGGCACGGGAAAGGCACAAAGAAGCGCGATTAACGCGATTCTTTGTGGGGCTGGTGCGATCCGCAGTTCGGGCAGAACTTCTTCAGTTCCAGCCGGTCAGGGTCGTTGCGCCGGTTCTTCTTGGTGATGTAGTTACGGTGCTTGCACGTCTCACAGGCCAAGGTGATCTTGGGCCGGACGTCTGTGCTGGAGGCCACTGCAGTTGCCCTCTTTCGTTCGTTGTCTCTATGTTCGGGTGGTAGCGGTGGGGAGGCTCGATCTCCCGACCTCACGATTATGAGTCGTGCGCTCTAACCAGCTGAGCTACACCGCCCCGCAGACAGGGCCGGCGTTTCCGCCTGCCGTCTACCGAGCCCCCTAACGGAATCGAACCGTTGACCTTTTCCTTACCATGGAAACGCTCTGCCGACTGAGCTAAGGGGGCAATAAAGCCCTCACGAGGGTACCCGTTGACGTCGGCGGAACCAAAACGGCTTATCGGGTCGGGATTCGCGAGGCCGGGCGGCGTTCGCGGCCGGCCTCAACAGAGCGGATGTTCTGCTACTTGACGCTCGACTTCTTCGCCTGAGCCGCGGCCTGCTTCTCGGTTATGAGCGTCACGATGAGACAGTTGACCTCCCGAATTCTCCAGATGCGCGCGGACGAACCACTGGAATTTCTCCAGCTCATCGGTGTGCCCGATCAAGAGGTCTTGAGAAACCAGGTTGAGATCCTCCAGCTCCTCGATCGCCATGCGGGCGTCCCCGATGACCCCGGAGCACACGAGGTCGAGCGCTGCCAGATGCGCTTGCACCGGGTCACGGCCCACCGCGTAGTCATCCCAGGTACGATCCTTGAGGATTGCTGCTGGCGTTCACTGCAGAGATCTGCCCAGTGCAGCAATGCGTTCGGCCACTGGGTCGGCGTATCCACGGACGAACTCGACCTGCGGATCAAGCGTCTCGTGCACGCCGATAAATTTGGGGCCCAACACATTCCACTGCACGTACTCGAGAATCACATGCAGGTCGTTGCAGGTGCTGAGCCGCAGTTGCAGAAGGTTGGCAATCTTGCGGCTCTGGGCGTCGGTCAGGCTGGGAATGGTGAAATAGGCCATCGTCTGCTCCTCGAATGTGCCGAGTCCACACAGCGCTTACCTCGCTGACGGTCCGACGAAACCCGGGACCAGGGTCGGCCCACGCGATGCATAACCGGCGACGAAGCGGGTACACGAGCCGTCCGAGATCCTCTATTCCGAATGATCGGGGGCAACGATGCGTAATTCCCTTGAGCGACAGGTGGTTGCGATACTCGCCGCCGATGGCCGGGTCGTGGTGTTGTCTGTGCGGCCCGGCGAGATTCAGACGCGTGATCACGATCTGGAGCCGGCAGGCACCGTTCGGGTCGACCGCACGATGCGTACAGCCTCCGTGGACGAGTACGACGGGCTGGTACTCCCGGGTGGCACGATCACCTGCTACCCCAAACATCCGCACCGATCTGCGCAACTCCGGCGCCTCAGTGCTCGACCGGGAACTGGCCATCGACCACAACCTCATCACCAGCCGGCCCCTGGACGATCTCCCGGTGTTGTGCCGACCATCGTCGACAACTTGTCCGCTGCGCGCATCGAGTACTGATTCACCGGGGGTGGCACGGCACCGGCGCATACAACGCCTGCCTGCAGCATTCCTCAGCCTCGGCGGTCGACCGATCCAATGGCAGACGTGTGTCGATCACGTGCGCCTCACCCCAGCCGTTGTCTGATCCGACGAATTCGGCGCCCAACGCCGCCGCAATATCCCCTGTGGCATCAGACATCCCGTCATGACGGGTGGCCACACGATGTTGGGCCGTGACCAGTGGCGCCATGCACAGGAACTCCACCATCGGCGCGCCCGCCTCGTAGGCGAGCTGATGTGCCCGCAGCCGGTGCCGTGGACTGCGCCAGGTGCCGTCCAGGATGACGGTGTGACCACCTGCCAGGCTCAAGCGCGCACGCCTGAGCACCGCGTCGTACACGGCGCTCACGTTGTCCGGCGAATACAGTCCGGTGTCCAGCACGCCCTTTCCTCCAGAGATGACGCCCAGTCGATGCAGCTGATGACGCACCTCATCCGTTGAAATAACTTGAGCTCCAATATCTTCCGATATTCTCCGGGCCAACGTGCTCTTACCCGTGCCCGGGCCGCCGCCCACCAGCACGAGCCGCACCGTGGCGGATCCCAGGTGCTGCAGTGCCATTGCCAGATGCCTGGTGGCCCGTCCCCCGGCCGACCGCTGACCCTGGGTGAACCGGATGCAGTCCACCTTGGCGCGGACTAAGGCTCGATAGGCGATATAGAAGTGCCTCAGGGGTTCCGGCGCAGGATCCGTGGACAGCTCCACATAGCGGTTCATGAAGTAGTCGCCGAGATCCTGGCGCCCCAAAAACTCCAAGTCCATGGCAAGGAAAGCCGCGTCGTCCAAACCATCCACGTGCCGTAGCCGGTCGTCGAATTCCAGGCAGTCCAACAGCACCGGCCCGTCAGGCAGGCAGAAGATGTCGCTGGCCAACAGGTCTCCGTGCCCGTCGACGATTCTCCTGTCGGCGACACGCTGCGCGAACAACACCGCGCGACCGGAAATGAACTGCGTCGCAAGCGTCCGGACCAGGCGCACGTCATCAGCGGGGAGCACGGTCCCCGCGTACTTCTCCAGGGATGCCAGCGCGTCCTCCCATCGGTCGACGATGGCATCTAGCGACCCGGCTTCGTCGATTGACGGACTGCGGTCGGCACGTTTATGGAAGGCGGCCAACACCTCCGCGATCGCGTCCAGATGAGCCTTGGTGACCCGCTTGGACTTGGCCATCGCCGACAGCCGCGCGGAGTCCGGGTAGCGCCGCATCACCACCACCGGTTCGCCCAACCCGCCGTCGGGATCGGTGAGATGCGAAACACCGACGTAGCTCTCTCCCGAGATGCGGCTGTTGAGCGCCACCTCACGGGCACAAGCCCGTTCCCGAAGCTCCGGGGTGCTGAAATCCAGGAAGTTGGTGACGACGGGCTTTTTGATCTTGTAGGCCAGCCCGCCAACCAAAATCACGATACCCGTGTGAGTTTCACGGATCTCCGCGCCGACGGAAGTGGGGCTGACGGTCGATCGTAGTGAGCGCATGAGTTCATCGTTGCGGGGCGGGCGATGCGGATATCCAGCCATGGGACCCCGGTCTATGGGTCGTAAGTCACCAATTGGAGCCCGCCGGGCCCTGCCAGGCGGGGCCCCCTACACAGATTCGGGGACTTCGGGCACAACGCTGGTGACGAAGTGCCCTGGCTGCGTTCGAAGGCATATCCAAGAGTCGATACCACCACCAGCCGAGCGGAGCCGACATGCCCAAGACAATGGTTCACATCGACGTCATCCAGACCGCGATCCAACTTGCCTGCCGCGCTCCGTCTCTGCACAACACTCAGCCGTGGCGCTGGGTTATCGATCATGGATCAGGCCCAGGCGACCTGCATCTGTATCTGGACCGCACGCGATGCGTCAAGCGGACCGATGGTGCCGGCCGCGAAGCGATCATCAGCTGCGGCGCGGCGCTCGACCATTTCCGGGTCGCGATGGCCTCGGCGGGCTGGATGGCGCGCGTCGAACGAATCCCCGCCCCCGACAACCCGGACCATCTCGCCACCATCACCTTCTCCCCCAGGACCATTGTGGTGGTGGGTGATCGACGCCGCGCCGACGCGATCCTGCAGCGCCGCACCGATCGGCTGCCCTTCGAGTCGCCGCCAAACTGGTCGCAGTTCGCCCGGATGCTCAACGCGGTAATCGCCGACCGCGCGGTGATTCTCGATGTGATCGACGACGTGCTGCGGCCGAGATTGGCCGACGCCTCGGCGCTCAGTGACGCACTGCGCATCTACGACTCGGCCTACCAAACCGAACTCGATTGGTGGACAGCACCGTTCACATTGCAGGACGGTATCCCACGCAGCGCACTGGTATCGGCCGCCGACAGCGATCGCGTCGATATCGGCCGGTCCTTTCCGGTTGTCACGGAAAGGACCGAGCGGCCCGGACTGCACGAGGACCAGGCGAAGGTGCTGGCGTTGTCCACGGCCAGAGATACCCCGAAGAACCTGTTGCGCTGCGGCGAGCTGCTCTCGGAGGTGTTGTTGGAAGCCACGCTCGCCGGGCTGGCGACCTGCACCATCACCCACATGCTGGAACTGACCGCGAGTCGCGAAGTTGTCGGTGCGGCCATCGGCAGGGCACACCCTCAGGCGCTGATACGGGTGGGGCTGGCTCCGACCTTCGGCCGCATCTCACCGCCGACTCCCCGCCGGTCGCTGGCCGACGTGCTCGAGATTCGCAGCTAGGACGCGGTCATGAACAACATCAGTACACCCGCCCCTGCGGTGGTGGTCGGCATTGATGGATCACGGTCGGCGGTCCGCGCCGCGATATGGGCGGTCGACGAAGCATTGCATCGTGAGGTGCCGCTGCGCCTGGTCCATGTGACACCCACGGTTGAGTTTCCTGAGTTCAGCGACGAACGCAGTCCCGCCGGGACGGCCGTGCGGCACGCGTTTCGCGAGATAGGCGCCACCCGAAAACCGGTGAAAGTCGAGGCCGAGATCCGGCACGGGCGCGTCGCGGACGTCCTGTTGGACGCCTCGCGCAGCGCCGTCATGCTCTGCGTGGGGGCGATCGGCATCAGCGGCTCCGACACCCGCACGGTCGGATCCACCGCGGCCGAGGTCCTTCGCGCGGTGCGCTGCCCCGTCGCGGTGATCCGTGACGACCCATCGCAGCTCGGTGCAACGCCCTCGGTGGTCGTGGAGGTCGACGAATCCCATGGGTCGGTCGCTTCGCTGGAGCTGGCCGCTCACGAGGCGCGGCTGCGTGGTGCGACGATGCGAGTGCTGCTACGTCATCGCCCGATCGGACAACCTGGCCAACGGGTCGCCACCCTGGCGCGTGCGGATCGGCGGGTGGCGGCCGTCCTGCTCGAGCGGCGCCTGGCACCGCTGCGGGTGCGCCATCCCGATCTGGACATCCGTGCCCTCGACCCGGTGGGCGGCACACTGGAATACCTGGAACGCCACGGACATACGGTGCAACTGGTGGTCATCGGGGCCGGCGATGCGGCCCACGTGCAGGAGCTTGTCGGCCCCAACGGGTGCGGCGTCCTGGGCCGGACGCACTGTTCGGTGCTCATCGCAGCACGGCAGCGTCTGCTGTAGACGGCGCCGGCCGCTATCCGCGTTTGAGGTACCTCGCTACTCACGTCATCGAGACCGCGTCAGGTCAGGATCTGTTGTGTACCGCTTGCACACAACAGATCCGATCTACGTGGCCTTTGCCGTGCACCCGCTTCTCGGGGCGAAACGCTCGCTGCAAGCACCGGGGCGGGCCACCGAAACCAGGCCGCCAACCATCTCAAGTCTGCACGACCCCACCCGGTAAGGCTCAGCGTTTCCTGCCCCAAAACGACGCCAGGCCCCCTCGACAGGGGGCCTGGCCGCTGTGGCGGGTGCAGGATTCGAACCTGCGTAGGCGTAAGCCGACGGATTTACAGTCCGCTCCCATTGGCCGCTCGGGCAACCCGCCGTGCTGGTCAGAGTAGATTTCGTCTGGAGTTAGACGTTTCACTGTAGCCTACGTTGTAGCCTACCGACTTCGACCGTGCGCGAGAGACAGTATCAGATCTCGGACCCCCCAATTAACCACCGGCTAGCGTCCGCAGACATCCGACCTCATACGCCATGATTGCGACGACGCTAAGGTGACTATCTCGGCGGGATTGGCGTGCGCGCGCCACTAAGCGCGTTGTAGCTTGTCTCCAGTGGGATAGCTATTGGGCGGGGAGGCAAACGGCTTGTGGATGAGATTCTGAAGGCCGATCTTGAGGCACTGGGCAAGCTAAGTCCGCAGCTCAGCGCCATCGCAGACCGTATCAACGGCAGGATTTCAGCTGGCGGGGACGCCACGACGGGCGCAGACCCGGCCCTGGCCGCGATCCAGTCCATGACCACCAAGACAATCCCGAATGTGCAGCGGGTTGCCTCCCGGCGGCTACGGGTTATCGGGGAACTGATCAGCGAGGCTCATCAGGACTTCGTGCAGCATTCAAGCGAGCTGGAGACGGCATTCAAGAACACACCCAGCATCTATCGGCAGAGGTGAGCAATGATGTCCCTTCCGCCGCTGGATGAGTTCATGGCGATCAACCCCAACTCATATTTGGAGCACGTCCCCGGCTGGGCCGCTGAAATGCGGGCGCTGGTGTCCGACTACACCGAGTACAAATCGGGCGTGTACGCGCCCGGTGGGACGGATTGGTGGGGCAAGACGGCCACCACCGCTCAAGACAAAGCCGGCCAGGATTTCAACGCCGTGACGTCAATACATGACACGGTGGAGAGCCTGGTGAACGAGGTGACAGCCGCTGTCACATATGAGATTGCGCCCCCTCTGAACAATGGGCACACCATCGTTGACAACGCGCGCCAGATCCCGGGCGTGACGGTCAATCAGGATTACACGATGACCTACACCGCCCCTGAGGGCATGAGCGACGAGCAGGCGGACAGGAACAAGCAGACCGTAGCAGCCGCGGCCCAGGAACTTAAAGACAGTGCGGATAAATGGTTTTCGGCGACGCAAGGCGTTGCAGACAAGATTCACAGCGCTGAATCGCAGATCACGGGCGCGATCAACCTAAGCGCGGTCGGCGCCAACGGGCGCACAACCGTACGCGCCGCCATCGCCGAGACCAACCCCCAAGCCTTCGCGCCAACAGAAGTACAGAAACTCCTATCCGGGGAACCGGCAGCGACCACACCGGCTGGCGTTGGCGGCATCACCGACACCATTGGCCGGTTGCCGCAGACGCAGGATCAGCCCGGCGTGCCGCTGAAAGACAGGCTGGGCAAGCCGGATATTCCGATCCCCGAACAGGAATTACTCAAGAAGGACAAGGACTTTGGCACCCAGGCCGGTAAGGGTGTCGATAAGTCACCGGAGGGCAAGAACACCACGCCCACCGGCACAACCTTGGGCGGCAGATTCGGTGACCAGACCAAGATCGGAGAAGGTAAGGGGCCTACCGTATGGAAGGGCGACGCAGGCGAGCACGGCGACCAAGTGAACCACTGGGAGCGCAAGGGCGAGTTCGGCGGCGTTCACACCAAATGGGACTTACAGTCTGATCAACTCGGATGGGAAGCTGGCGCCAACGCCGAAGTCAAGAAGGACAGTATTGAGGTCGAGGAACACGCTGGCGCCTACATCATCGACAACAAGGGCAACTTGAACCTTGACCTCGGAGATAACGGCAAGGCGCACGGCCAAATTGGCGGTCGGCTGGGTGTTGAGGAATTCGGCGGCGCCAACGTCGTCGGCAACGATGGCGTGAAGCTAGGCGCGGGCGCATTTGGCCGGATCAGCACCCACCAACAGCTCGACTACGACGGCCACGGGCTCCAAGTCCAGGGCAGAGTTGACGAGTACGCTGGCGCTGGTGCTGGCGCCCACCTCACGTTCGCTGAAACCCCAGACCACAAATGGAAGATCGGCGGCAGCTGGGGATTGGCATGGGGTCTTGGCGCTAAACCCAGCTTCGAGATAACCGTAGACCCAAAGGAATTTGGCGGCGAACTCAGCAAGCTATGGCAATGGGTCAATAAATAACGTGCCCAAGTACAAGGTCAACGTTGGCGGCGACGGCCCCGCAGGCTGGGTCACGATCCCACTCGACCTTCAGAGCGACCCCGATGCCGTGGTCGTGTACGTCAGAGAGCCTGTCGAGCCGTTACCACGCATCGTTGTCCGTGAGTGCTTTATCAACTGGCCAACGATTGATGTCCAGCAGCACGCACGGGCCGACGCCGAGAGATTGAACGCCATCATCACCCGCAGTGGCTACATCTCGTACAAGCCCATATCGCAATACGGGCAAGAATTAGAGTTCACCGAGGCCGGGGTGCACGTGAAGGGCGATCGCTTGTATTCGACCGCTGGCACCGCCGACGGCCGGTCGTATCTGCTAGAGCTGATATTCAGCGCGCCGCGTGACCAGTATGATCTAGCCAAGCCCGAGTTTGTTTCGTTCCTGCAAAACCTGAAAGTGGTGGAAGATGAAGGCTAGCTTGATGATTGCGTCGGCCCTGCTGTCAATGGCTGCACTCTCAGGCTGCCACGCATCCGTCGATGTCGGCACGACGAAAGAAATATCCAAGGAGAAGCTGGCAAACGGCGTCTCGGATGCGCTAAAGCAGAAGGTCGGCACCACACCGTCCACATCAAAATGTGATGGCCCTCTAAAGGGCAGCAAGGGTGACACTCAGCGGTGTTGGATCAGCGACAGTCGGGGCCAGGTCTACGGCGTAACAGTCACAGCGACAACGATCGACGGCGACCACATCAAGTTTGACATTGATGTTGACGACCAGCCAACGAACAGGCCCGCATAGGGGCGAACATGAAGGCTAGCTTGATAATCGGTGCTGCAATGCTGGCGGCATCGACCTTATCCGGCTGCCAGGTCCACATAGGCAGTGAACGAGTTGCGCAAATCTCCAAGAACAAATTGGAGGTAGAGATCAAGAAGGCTGTGGCGTCGAAATCCGGGGTCAAGATAGACGATTCATCTTGCGACGGCCCGCTCCCCGGCAGGATCGGCGCCAAGCAGAAATGCGTGGTGCTTACCGAAGATGGACGTAAGTACGGTGTCGAGATAACAACGGCGACCGTCGAAGGCGACGACATCCAATTCGATTTCAGCGTCGATGAAAAGCCCATGGACAGCCCCAAATGACGAGAAAAAGGCCACCTGCCTTGACGATTGGTTCGGCCCTGGTGTCCATAGCCGCTCTCTCGGGTTGCCACGCCTCCGTCGATGTCGGCAATTTCAAGCGCATCTCTAAAGACAACCTTGAGCAGGGGCTAAAGGGCGCGGTCAAAGAGAGGCAACACTTCGATCTTCGCAGCGCCGAGTGCGACGGCCCGCTAGACGGCAAGGTCGATGCCACGCAAAAGTGCACTGTCGTGGACGACGAGGGGACCAAGTACTCCGTCGTGGTCACGACAACATCAGTGAACGGCGATGACATCAAGTTCAAATACACGGCCGAACCGATCGACAAGCCCACATAGAACGCGCCGCAACGACCAGAGTCTCCCCACCAACTGACACGGTGGGGCGACTCTGGCGTCTAGCCTTGACTACACTTCGTCGCGTAGTTCCAGGGGCAAGGCCGGTGGTGCTTGCCCATGGGCGTGGCGTATCGCCCAGGCCGTCCATTCGCGGATGTGCCGGACAGCGGCCCGTAGTTTGGTTCGGAACTGGTCGCGTTCGGCCTCGACGGCTCACAATCGTGTTTCGAGATCTCGGACCTTGCGCGAGGTCAACGCTTGCCACGCAGTGAGGATCGCGGCAACTGCAACACCGATGGCTTGGATGATCTCGGGAGTCACTCGCCCGAACCGCCACGGATGTCCTGGCTGACCTTGAGGCCCGCGAGGCCGGTGCCGATGAGTCCGGCGCCGGAGATGATCCATTGCAGCGCATCGTCGGGTTCGATCTTGCCAAGGGCGGCGAGCGTGACTGTTCCAGCGAAAATGGTGATGAACAGGGTCACATACGCCACCAGGCGTGTGGTGTCGTTCTGCGGGACAGGGTTCGGCATGACGGGGTGACGCCTGGTTGGTAGACCAGCTTGTCCGACTTCTCGCGGTTGTGTACCCGATGTGCCGGGACGATGTTGTCGAGCGTGTCGCTGCCACCCTTGGCCAACGGGATGACGTGGTCGATGGTGAAGCTCAGCGGGTCGAGGTAGTGGGCCTCGTAGTCAATGGGCTCACCGCACCAGTAGCAAGGCGGATGCGGGCCGAAGGTGCTGGGCTCCAGTCCCTCGGCGATGATGCGGCGGTGCTTGTCGCGGGTGGTGGTATTGCGCTGGACCACTAGATCGGGCCGATGTTGTCTCGTATCGAGAGCTTCAGAACGGGCGGCACAGCACTGATGCCATGCGGGAGGAAGGCTGATGTCAGTGCGTCGAAAGTCTCGGCCACTACCGCATTGATGACGCCGTAGGGCACGAGCGGCGGGTACTCGCCGATGGGCTGGTCGATCAGATCGTGTCCCATGTCCTCGACGCCTCTCTGATCATCGCATGGGCCTGACCGTCGGACATGCCCGCTGAGCGGAACCCGGGAATCGGGATCACCCGGGGCCCGAATTCACAGGTCGACCAGGGATTGGTTCATCGTGAGTCTCCTTTGGGGCCGCCCGGAGTGTTGGCTGATCGACCTAGTGACGTGCAATCTGGCGCAAACGTTCAGGCCAGTCAACAATGGGAGGTTCGACAGCAAAGTGTCGACAAGGGGCAGGGAGGAGCCGTTGTGGGCATCGCAATGGTCGCGCTAGCACCGGTAGTGGTGCTGCTCGGAATCTACAGTTGGCAGATGCTCCGCAAACGCCGACAAAGAGACGCTTATTGGGCATCAGAGCGGCAAGGGCGCGCCACTTCAGGAGGTGGCACCGGGCATGGGCTAGATGCCGAAACTGGCGCCGGAAGCTTTGGCTTCTCCGGCGGATTCAGCGGCGACCGAGGCGAGGGTGGCGGGTATTGCGACAGTGGCGGATTCAGCGACGGCGGTGGTGGATGCGGTGGCGGTGGTGACTAAAGGCCGCTTGTAGTGCCGCCCCTGAAACGACGAAAACCCCAGCTCGGTCCGGGTTTTCATGCAGTGGACACAGTGGTCCTACCGACATGTTGGGACTCATTTTGCCATACGCGCAGTTCAGGCGTGTGATATGGGTTTCCGCGTGTCGCGACGCCACGCGGTGTGTGCAGCCATGAGTGCAGAGGCCAGCGCTGGCGCGTCCTGCATCGGCAGCTTGTCGGGCACATTGCGAACGGCCACCTGGTCACCGTATGGGCTGATGCGGACGGCGCCGTCAGACCATGGCTGTGCAGTGATGGGCACTCGGACGTATCGGCCGGATTCGTGCATCTCGATCTCGGGTAGTGCGATCACCACGTGCCCCTTGGCCTTAAGCGCGTCGGGCAGTATCGAGGCGCTTATGTCGGCGACTTGTGCCTGCGTGTAGACAACGGTCTCGGTCTCGCCCTCGGCGCTGATGCTCACCTTGCGTGTGAGGCCGAACAGGTTCGGTATGGCCTCGACGACCTCACGGATGGCTCTGTGCGCGTCCATGGGGCTGGTTCTACCTCAGGTGGCCGACATTGACGGGTGGATGCGGTCAGGATGTGAGGATCTGGCGAATACGTCCCGCCATCCCGAGTCGGACGTGGGTGTTCCATGGTCAATGTTGCTCCCAGATCGCAGCATGGGCCAGATGTCTCCGTGTTGCGCCTATCAGGGACAACCTATAACTGGCGCTCGCATGGCTAACTCAATAGCTGGGGTTTTCTCGACATGGCTACCATGAGTGTGCAATGATCTGCCCAGGGGCGCGCTCAGCGTCGGCTGAAAGGGGCGGCTGTATTCATGGTCATGAAGGATCGTTGGACGATGCCAACGGGTTTGCGGCGAGTCTCGGCGCTGGTGGCGATTGTCGCTTTGGCTGTCGGTGGAGCGAAGGTTGTCGATGACCACACCGTCGCTGGCAGCGGCTTCTCGGCCGTCGCGACGGTAGCCGCCGAGCCAACAGGCCCGCCGGGGCCGACTGGCGGCATGGACGGCGGGATGAACGGCTCTCAGTTCCAGCCACCGCAAATGCCCAGCTCAATGCCTGACTACCAGGGTGGCAACAAGCAGCCGCCGATGGATCAGAACTCAGGAATTAGCATCTATAACAGCGGCAATCCTCAAGCGCCGCAACAAGCTCCAGGCCAACAGGGCGGGCAACAGCCACAACAAGCCCAACAGCCCGCACATGGAACCCAGATCCCGGATTACCAGACCGCGACTCCGTACACGCAGGGTCCCGGGCAGGCGAACCCTGATTACCAAGCGCCGCAACAAGGAAACCAGCCTCAGCAGGGTCAGCAACCGCAGCAGCAGCCGAGTCAGGCGCCGACGCAGACTCAGCAGCCGCAGAACAAGCAGGACGACAGCACTCAGCAGCTGGACCAAAAGAAGCAGCAGTGCCAAGCCGCTACCATCATGTTGGCTACTAATGCTGCGACGGCCGCTCCCTCCATGGTGGGAGGCGGTGGCCGTAGCCCGATTTGGTGGTTCGAGCCGGGGCTTGACCCAACTCCGACCCCGACGCCACCGTGCCCGCAGGGTAGCGACTGCACCCAGAAGGCGCCGCCGCTGACGCCAGAACAGATTCAGCAGGTGCTGCAAGATCCTGCTGTGCGGCAATACATTGAGGACCAGATTAAGAAGGGGATCGACGAGCAGGTACCCAAGAAGGTTGAGGAGGGCATCTTGAATGCAAAGCGCGAGCCTCCCGTTCTGGATTCTTTGTTCGGCGCATTAGCGGGATGCCCGATCGGTGCGGCTGCGGGTGCCATGCTTGGCGCGGCGCCGGGTGCGGCCATCGGCTGCCTGTCCGGCATCCTTACTGGCGGGGCGACGCCTTGGGCGGTATGGGGGTTGAATATGAGCGTTCCGCCGACATGGGTGTTAGGAAAATGAGCATGCGTCAGCGTCTGCAGGAATCTCTGTTCTCATTTCGCGGCCGAGTAGTCACCGCGGTCCTTGTCCTTGTCTGGGCTGGCATTTTCGCTGGGGCATTGGTCTACTACCACCTGCCTGTGTTCTGGGGCTTTCTGATTCCCTTGGGCATCGGAATCTGGGCGCTGGTTGATGCAGTAAAGCGCCAGCGGGCAGGGGAATTCGATGACGGCGTGTAAGTTAGGGCTGATCTTGATCGCCGTGGGCGTCGCGGCTGGTTGTAGTCAGGAAGATCCGGTGTCCGCGCCCACGTCGGCTTCCCCTGCGCCCAAGACTGACTTTGACCAGATCCCCGGCCAGTTCCCGCCGCAGGAACCAGGGATTCCCGGCGCCTCTATCGCCCCCGTTGGCGCATGCGTCAGTTTTGAAGAGCCTAAGAACAACGCCACATTGAAGCCCGTTGATTGCGGATCGCCAGGCAACGGATTCAAGGTGATCCAACGAGTTTCAACTCCCGATCAATGCCCAGCCGACGTAGCGCAGAGGTTCTACATGAACCCTGACGAAGGGCAATTCACAGCCTGCCTCGACTACGCGTGGAGTAGCGCGGATTGCCTGAGCATCGGCAAGGTGACCGCCGTTCGTGCCAAGTGTGATGACACATCGAAGCCGAACCGAGAGAAGCCACTCAAGGTCATCTTGAACACGAAAACGAACGCGGGGTGCGGTCCTACGGGCGGTTTCCCCCATGTAGAGCGCAAGTTCACAGTGTGTACGGAGACCCAGAAGTAGCCTGTCGTTGTGGGTGATGCTGTAGCTCAGCGGCGGTGGACCGCTGATGAGTTGGCGGTGGCGTTGGATCGGTCGCTGTCGTGCGCGCAGGCCTGCGAGTTGTTGGGCCGAACCCGGGTGCAGGTGGAGAAGGCCCGGAAGCGGTACCGGGGACGCGATATTGAGCAGCTGCTCGCCCAGAAGCGCAGTGGTGCTGCTGAATTGGCGCAGATAGCCCAGACCGATTTTGCCTGCTATGGGTCGTGGACACCCGAGGAGATCGCGATCGCCTTGGACCGGTCAATATCCCGCACCGAGGCGGCCCGCCGGTTAGGACGTACTTTCCGGGCGATCAAACGCATCCGAACCCTGCAGCGCCAAAAATCCCTTGGACTGACCCCGGCTCGGGAATCGCGCGCGGAGCCGATACGGCAGCGCCTGTGGACCCAGGATGAGATAGCCGTCCTGACCGATGAGTCCCGCACACCCACGGGGGTCGCCGCCGAGTTGGGGCGGTCGATCAATTCGGTAACTGTGGCTCGAGCACGGTGGCTGGGGCGCCTGCAGGGCAGGGTCCCCGAACATCTGCACGGCACCTACACTGCGGTGAGCCGATACGGGTGCTTGTGCCCTCAGTGCCGGGATGCGGCCGAAGCAGAGCGACTGCGGCGCCAGGAGGTCACCCGGCCCACGGCGGTCAACTACAAGGCGCCCTGGACGGACCGCGATATCGAGATCGCGCTAGATCGCGGTCTGACGGTCATCGAAGCCGCCCAACGCTTGGGGCGCACCCACGCCTCCGTGCGCACGTTACGCCACAAATACCGCGACACTTGATCACAGCCGTACCGCTATCTACACGCCTTGGCGTTACGGGGCCGCTCGGCGCGCACCGCGCGCACATCACCAATGCGAACCATCTGGTGACCGAGGGCGTCCCGGCCGCGCACAGGAACCCAGCCGCGCCGGATCCAGCGCTCGATGGTCGACTGTGGTACGTGCTCGTCGAGGCGCGGGAGTACCACGTCGACGAGCTCCCGCACGGTCGCGTTGCGCCCATGGGTACTTCGCGACCTCGACACCGCGGACATCGTCACCGTCGATATGCGCGCCTGGCGCTCGTCGATGCACGACGGCGTCCTACTATTCGGCGCGGTTACCGATCGCCAAGCCAGCTGAGCACCGCATCACCCACGCGGGGATCGAACGCAATGGTGATCGCCTGCCGTTCAGTGGGCAGCTCGATGAATTCAGTTGGACCGCCAAGGTTCTCGGCCACTTCCCGCCCGAACTCGATCGAGACATAGAAGTCCCCATTGCCGTGCACGATGAGCGTGGGGCACGTGATGGTGTGGAGTTCGTCGACGAACCGCGTGCGCGCGGCCAGCGCGTCGGCCGCCGGCCTGTAGTCGCGCCAGGCCGATGACTGCCAGCGTTCGAGGAGGTCGGCCGCCGCCTCGGGCGTGCCCGTCGCGTACTGCGCGACGAGGTGGTAGACCTCCGGGTCCGGGCCGAGAGTGCACCACACGTCCATGGACGCATCCAATGCCGCGTTCTCGCTGTCGGAAGGCGCATCGGCTGTGGGTCCGATGAGAATCAGCCGCTCGACACGATCGGGCGCCTTGATCGCCGTGCGCAACGCGACGACGGCGCCCTGCCCCTCGCCAAGGAACGTGAAGGTTCCGATACCCAGATGATCAGCAAGGGCCAGAACATCATCGGCGACATCGAGGTAGTCGTACGGCTGCTGGTCATAGACCGTCCTACCGTGTCCGCGAAGGTCGAACGCAATAACTCGACACCCTTCGAGCCTGTCGGTGAGCGGCTCCAGAGACACGGTGTCCATGAGCGTCGCGTGAGTAGCAAGGACAACGGGCCCGTCTGCCTCGTTGTCGGTGAAGAAGATCGACTACCATTCACGTCGATGTGCGGCATTGCGGCAGCGTACAACGCCACGAATTGCCCCGTGTGGCGCGTCGCCGGACCGAGTTTGCCTCGACCCGGGGCGAAGCGTTCGCGGTCAGGCCGCGCGGCTGTAGGCTTCCCTCACGGTTGGGGCGACCACTACGCAAGGGGGAGAGTCCATGACGGCACCCGGTTGGTATCCAGATCCTTCGGGGATTCCCGGTCAGCGCTACTTCGATGGCACAACCTGGACCGAGCAGCGAGCACCAAGCTCAGTACGGCAACAGCCGCGTGGTATTTGCGTATGACGAAGCGCAAAACCTGAGCGACAACCAGACGCGAGAACAGTATCCCCTATCGACACTATTGGATGTATTCCAATACCTGCAACGGGCAAATATTCCGTTTATGCTTGTACTTACCGGACTGCCAACGATGTTCTCTAAGCTGGTGGAAGCACGCACCTACAGTGAACGGATGTTTCGCGTGGTAACCCTGGGCAGGCTAGAGTCCACGGATGCGCGAGAGGCGGTGACCAAGCCGCTGGACACTGCATCTTGCCCCATTCGGTTCCGCGAATCCACTGTTGAAGAAATCTGCGAGCGTTCGGGCGGCTACCCCTATTTCATTCAATTTATATGCCGCGAGGTTTTTGACGTATGGATTGCGCAGATGAAGATGGGCAAGGAGCCCGAGGTCCACATTGTTGCGATTCAGGCGAGGTTGGACAGCGATTTTTTCGCAGGACGTTGGGAGAAGGCTACAGACAGACAGACAGACAGACAGACAGACAGACAGACAGACAGACAGACAGACAGCGTGACTTACTCTGGGTGATAGCACATATGAATGATCCTGATGGCGAATTCTCTACATCTGAAATTGTAGAAAAGGGCCGAGAACTCCTTGAAAAGCCATTCTCTTCCAGTCATGCAAATCAGATGCTCGCAAGCCTTATTGAGCGCGGACTGGTACATAAGAACAGATTCGGAAAATACTCGTTCGCCGTGCCCCTTTTGGCAGGGTTCATTCTTCGGACTCACGAAGCAAGCCGGGACGAGTTTCCTATGGAATTCTTTGGGTGATTCATCAAAGGGGATCCCCTAGCTCAACAGCTCATTGAGGTTCGACAACGCGGCCCGCGCGGGCTCGTGGTCGACGTGCACGTACCCCTTCTGCGCCACCGCGGTGGAGTGGCCCGACACCTGCATGCGGGTCTCCTGGGTGACGCCCCTGTTGTTCAAGAGCGTGTTGGTGGTGTGGCGAGTCGCATGCATCGACCGATACCGAACCCCTGACCGTTCGATGAGGGCGCGCCACGCGTTGTCGGCGTCGTGCGGAGAGATCGGGCGTCCGTCGGCGTGATGCCACATGAGCCCGTGCAGATTCGGGCCCGACATGGCCGAGATGTATTGGGTCATCATCGCCCACACCGGCGCCGTCATCGGCACGGCCCGGCGGCCGGCCTTGGACTTGGGCCGCGTCCAGATCAGACCATCGGTGCAGTCGCGGTACTCGAAGCCCGGCCGGATGGACTTGGGCCGGTCCTGTAGCTGCCATGCGAAGTCGAATATCCCGGCACCGAGGTCGCAGCGGTCGAGCTCCATGCCGATCGCCTCGCCCTGGCGGGCGGTCGTGAAGAACAGCGTGACCCACATGGTCGCCAGGGGATCCCCGATGTCGAAGGCCGTCGTGATGATCTGCCGAGCCTCCTCGAAGGTGAACGGGTCGACCTCGTCCGGGACATGGTCGGGCTTGTCGATCACCTCGACGACGTTGCGCGCGATGATGCCTTCCTTCACCGCGTCGGCGAGGGCCTTGCCGAGCACCTGGTGCGCCTTCTGCGCATTGCGCGTCGAGGACTGGGCGATCGTGGTGAGCATGGCGCGCACCTGCGTCGGCGTGAGACGGTCCAGTCGCACATGCCCGAGATGCGGAACCAGGTGGATTCGCACAACCGGCTCGTAGTACGACTCCAGGGTGTTCGGCCGCACCCGCGGCGCCTGGATGGTTTCGAGCCAGTGCGTAATCCACTGCTCGACCGTCGTGTTGGTGGCCACCGGGACTCGGCCGGCCTCAACCTGGCGGCGCAGATCGCGCAGTTTGTTCAGTGCCTTGCCGCGGTCCTTGGACGAGACGGTCTTGCGTTTGCGCAGCCCGTCCTGCGTCGGGATCTCCACCACGCCGATCCACATTCCGTCGCTGCGCTTGTAGAGGCCGCCGTCGCCCCGAGTCCTTCGCTGCATCAGCAAACTTTCCAAATCGCTACTGTAGCCAAAACTGTAGCCTACACTGGCCTAGGGATACGTAAGCAGGCTTCCGCTGGAATCCAATATTCGCAGGTGGAGAGCTTGCCATACTGGTCATGATACCATTCGAGCGGATTTACAGTCCGCTCCCGTTGGCCACTCGGGCAACCTGCCTTATCAGACGATGCAGGATACAACGATAGGGTCGGGCCAACGCAAACCGACTGGATACGGAACATACGAAGACCAGAAAGAGGGAGCAGTCATGGCGGACTCATCATTCGACATCGTGAGCAAGGTCGATCGCCAGGAGGTGGACAACGCGCTGAACCAGGCGGCCAAAGAGCTGGCCACCCGCTTCGACTTCCGTGGCACCGACACCACCATCGCCTGGAAGGGCGACGAGGCCATCGAACTCATCAGCTCCACCGAAGAGCGTCTGAAGGCGGCAGTCGACGTCTTCAAGGAGAAGCTGGTGCGCCGCGACATCAGCATGAAGGCGTTCGACGCAGGCGACCCACAGCCCAGCGGCAAGACCTATCGGCTCGCCGGCACCCTCAAGCAGGGCATCGACACCGAGAACGCCAAGAAGATCAACAAGATCATCCGTGACGAGGGGCCCAAGGGCGTCAAGTCGCAGGTGCAGGGTGAAGAGATCCGGGTCTCGAGCAAGAAGCGCGACGATCTACAGGCCGTCCAGGCGCTGCTGAGGGGCTCTGACTTGGATATTGCGTTGCAGTTCGTCAACTATCGGTAAAACGATGGTCCGGTGATACCCACAACGCATCTGATCGGGTTCACGATCGCGGCCTACGCCCTGATCGTGATCCCGGGACCCCGCGTGCTGTTCTCGGTGGGTCGCTCGCTGAGCCTGGGACGTCGATCGGGTTTGGTCACCGTCCTGGGCAACACGGCGGGCACGGTGGTGCCGCTGGTGCTCACGACGGCCGGCCTGGGCGCACTGCTGGCGGCGTCAACCTGCGCACTGATGGTGGTCAAGCTCGTGGGCGCTGCGTATCTGATCTACCTTGGTATACAAGCGATTCGGAATCGCAAGTCGCTGATCGCGGCGCTGGATACGGCTGCGCCCGCAGCGGGTGCACACCGTGTGTTCCGGCAGGGCTTCATCGTCGGCATGACGAACCCGAAAACGGCACTGTTCTTCGCCGCGGTGCTGCCGCAGTTCGCCGACCCCACCGCGGGATCGGTGTCGGTACAAATCGCGGTGTTCGGTGCGATTTTCGTGCTCATAGCCCTGATGTCGGACAGTGTGTGGGTACTGTTGGCCGGCACCGCACGCAACTGGTTCGCCCGCTCCCCCGAGCGTCTTGAGGTGGTCGGGGTAACCGGCGGGTGGATGATCGTCGGACTGGGCGCCGGTGTGGCAGTGAGCTCCTCGTCCTAGCGACGAGATGACATTGACGCGGTCATTTACCCCCGAATCTCCCGCTTCAATGTCACCTCGACGGGAAGGCAGCCAGCAGCTCGGACAGCAATGTGCGGTCGGGCCGGTACGGGGTGTTGAAGCCCAACCGGTGCACCAGATCGCCATAGCGGGCCTGTAATTCGCGTGCACCCTGCGCGGCGTCGGTCACGGTGACGGCCGCGGTATCGACGAAGTCCTCGTCGATCAGCTCGCCCATGGCATCCCATTCACCTTGTTTGGACAGCTCTTTGAGTTTCGGGCCGACCTCTGCCCGGCCGTGCAATTTCAGGATCGGCCAGTAGGCGGGGGTGGATCCGTAGAACGCGAGCTGCTTGCGTACGGCCGCGCGTGCACGTGCCAGCTCGGCCTCATCACGCCCGATGACGATCATCGGCGAGTGGTGGATCTGAATGTCGGCCAGCGTCTTTCCAGATTTCGCGGCGCCTTGTCCCAGGGTCGGCCGGGTGACCTGTGCCAGATAGTCGGGTGTGCAGAACGGGTGCGACAGAAATCCATCGGCCACCTCCCCGGCCACCTCTGTCATGGCGCTGCCGACACCGGCCAGCCAGATCGGGGGCGGGCCAAAGTCGCTCACCTCGACCGGATCGGGCATGAACATCGGCGTCATAAGGGTGTGCTGATAGAACTCGCCGCGATAGTCCAGCGGCCCGCGCTCCTGCCACGACTGCCAGATGGCGCGAATGGCCAGCACCATGTCCCGCATCCGCGCCGCCGGGCTGCTCCACGGCATACCGAACCGGCGAGTGATGTGCGGCTTGATCTGGGTGCCGAGGCCCAGGATGAACCGGCCACCGGAATAGGCCTGCAGGTCCCAGCCAATATTGGCCAGCAGCATCGGATTTCGGGCGAAAGCGACCGCGATCGAGGTACCCAGCGCGACATCCTTGGTGTGCTGGGCGGCCAGCAGTATCGGCAGAAACGGGTCGTGCGCGCCTTCGAATGTCCAGATGCCGGCGTATCCGGCTTCCTCGGCCTCGGCAGCGTCGGCAGCCATGGTGTTCAACCCGGTCGTGAGCGTCACATCGATCAACACCTCACTCATATTGCCGAAGTCCATATTCGAGGCGCACCGGGCCCATACCCTGGCGGCATGCCAGCACTTCGCGAACCACAAGTCGTCGTCCTCGGTGGCGGGTCCTGGGGCACCACGGTGGCCTCGATTGTGGCGCGGCGCAGTCCCACTCTGCAGTGGGCCCGCTCCCCCGAGACGGTTGCGGATATCAATGAACGACACCGTAATTCGCGATATCTAACCGACGAGGTGGAGCTGACCGAGAGTCTGCGAGCCACCTCCGACCTCCACGAGGCTGTCGAGCAGGCCGATGTGGTGATCATGGGAGTTCCGTCGCATAACTTCCGCGAGGTGCTCACCGAGATCGGACAGTCACTACGCCCGTGGGTGCCCGTCGTCTCTCTGGTGAAAGGACTCGAGCAGGGGTCGCGGATGCGGATGTCGCAGATCATCGAGGAAGTGCTGCCCGGGCATCCGGCGGGCATCCTGGCCGGGCCCAATATCGCCAAGGAAGTGGCCCGCGGATACGCGGCCGCTGGCGTGGTCGCGATGCCCGACCAGCACCAGGCAGCCCGTCTCGGGGAGCTTTTCCGCACGTCGCGTTTCCGCGTGTACAGCACCAACGACGTGGTGGGCGTCGAGATGGCTGGGGCGCTCAAGAACGTCTTCGCCATCGCCAGCGGCATGGGTTACGCGATCGGGATCGGCGAGAACACCCGCGCCATGGTGATCGCCCGGGCGCTGCGGGAGATGACCAAACTTGGTGTGGCCATGGGCGGCAATCCCGAGACCTTCCCGGGCCTGGCGGGTCTGGGCGATCTGATCGTCACGTGCACGAGCGCCAGCAGCCGCAACCGGCACGTGGGTGAGGAGATCGGCAAGGGCAAGACCATCGACGAGATCATCGAGTCGATGAACCAGGTGGCTGAGGGGGTCAAGGCCTCATCGGTGGTGATGACCCTTGCCGACGAGTACGGCATTCAGATGCCGATCGCCCGCGAAGTGGACGGGGTGATCAACCAGGGCTCGACGGTGGAACAGGCCTACCGCGGACTCATGGCGGAAACGCCCGGCCACGAGGTGCACGGCACCGGATTCTGATCAGGCCGGCAGATACTCGGGCTTCACCACATCGCGCAGTTCGGACAGCGCCACCCGACTCTGCATCGGGCCTTCTGCGTACGCCGCCACCCGGTACGGCTCGAAGGAGAACAGCAGCGCGTCGCCGTCCAGGGAGAAGTCTGCGAAGTTTCCCGGCTCCGGAGCCGTTCCGGTGTCGACGAACTCGATGCCCACCCCGCCGAGCTGCGCGCGTAGGTCAGTGCGGACCAGCGCAGAGATCTTGGCCAGTGTGGCCGCCGGATCGATCAGCAGGGTGTTCAGGGTGATGGACTGTGTGGTGCTGCGGTCGAACGCCAAAGTGCGGAACGCGAAGACCGGGTGGTAGCCGCCGAGTGACTCGCTGATCGAGAACCGCACGCTGTCGGAGGGATGCACTCCCTTGCCCTGGTAGGCCTCGAAGCTGACCTGGAGTGTCCATGGCTTGCCCTCGGGCGGGGCACCGGCCCGCCCGAGGGACTTGCGGAAGTTGGCGCGGATGCCTGCCACCGTGTCGTCGACGGCCCGCTGCAGCTCGGGGAACGACGAATCCCACTGGACGGGGATCACCAGATGCTGCGTGCTCTGTGGCGTGGTCTCGTCGACGACGCAGCCCTGCGCGGCGTCCCAGCGACCGCCGTGTTTAGGGCACGCGGCCGCCCAGGACTGGTCGACGGCGGGTGTAGGAGTGAACGTGGTCGAGCTGGTGGATTCCGCGGCCGGAGCATCCCTGGGTGCTTCTCCGCTGTCGCAGCCGACGAGGACGATGCCGCACACAGCGACGATCAGCAGGTACCCGAGACGCACACAGACCAATCTAATCGGCCGCTAGGTGGTGTAGCTGCCACCCGGACCGACCACGAAGCCATTCTGCCAGCGATTGTTGACACAGGTCAGGGTGCAGCCGCCGTCTAGACCGCAGCTGACCTCGCGGTAGCTCAACCGGGATCCCGGTGGCAGGGGCTTGAAGGGCTCACCACCGAAGCCGTAGATCGGACGGTCGGTGCTGGCGAAACCGGGAGCATTGCTGCCACTGACGAGGTTCGCTCCGTTCGGGGCACCCGGCAGCGGCCCGCTGCAGCCGTAGCTGGCATCGGCCCGTTTGATCAGGCACGAGATCCCACCGGGGATGGTGAAGCCGTATGCCGTGTCCCCCATCGTGCTGTACTCCAGGGGCGACACCGGGGCGAATCCGTTGACGTTCGGAAGACCGGACGGGCCGAGGGGATTGGGGGTGTCCGGGTCGGCGGATGCCACCCCCGCCAGCATCACAGCAGCGACGGCGCTGGTCGCAGCACCAAGGATGGGCAGGATACGCATCCCGTGACCATATCCAAGATCGCGCGCAATCTCGCGTCTACTGGTCAAAGACGATATCGACGCTGTCGGTGATCGGAACGGCCTGACAGGCGAGCGTCAACCCCAACGCGAGGTCGGCATCGACCAAGGTGTCGTTGCGCAGCATCCGCACCTCACCCCCGCGCACCGTGCAGGCGCACGCACTGCACGCGCCTTCGCGGCACGAGTATGGCGCGTCGAGACCTTGCGCCAGGAGCACATCGAGCAGCGGAGTGTCCCGCGGCCACTCGACGGTGACCTGGGTGCCGTCGAGTTCCACGCGGGCCTGGGCAGCATCCGCGCCGCCCTGCGGCACCACGATGTCGGCGAACGGATCACCAGACAGGGATTGGTAGAGCTCGATGTGTATGTGATTGGCGGGCATCCCGACAGCCGACAACGCGGAGCGGACCTCGTCCATGAAGAGCGCCGGCCCGCAGACGTATGTGCTGTACCGCGTGTACGCGGCGAACAACTCGGACATGGCCTCACGCGTGGGCAGGCCACGTTCGGCTTCGAGCCAGTGCACGACGCGCAGCCGATCCGGGAACTCCACCATGATGTCGTCGATCTCCGCGCCGAAGATCACGCTCTGCTCGTCGCGGTTCGCGTAGAAGAGGTAGACCGTTCCGGCGCCCCCGAGCAGCACCGACTTGGCGATGGACAGCATCGGGGTGATCCCGCTGCCCGCGGCGACCAGCAAGAAATCTCCGTCCAGCGAGCGCGGCACGAAGACCCCGGAGGGGGTGAGCACCGTGATGTGGTCCCCCACACTGACGTTGTCGCACAGCCAGTTCGACGCGTACCCGCCCTCCGTGCGTTTGATGGTGACCACTAAATCGTCATCGAGATGCGGGGAACTGGACAACGAATAGCAGCGAGCGACCGAGCCCGTGCGTTCACTGGGTATTCTCAGCGTGAGGAACTGGCCCGGGCGGTACCGGAAAGCCTCGACGAGCGCATCCGGAACCTCGAATACCAGGGACACCGCATCCCCTGTCTCCCTGATGATCTCGACGACCTCAAGGGAGTGAACATGAGGGTTTCCCGTCACCTTGCGCACGTCGGGCGTCACAGTGTCTGTCATAGACGGCCGCCTACAACTCGATACCTAAGCGGCCCGCGATCTTCTTGCCGACCCCGTACTTGCCGATTCCGTAGAAGGGCGCCATCAGGTCCTCGTAGCGCGGCCCGATGATGCGCGGTATGGCGTCGAAGACGCGTGCGTCGGGACCGATCAGAACGCGGGGGCGGTTCTTCTCCACTCCCCGCAAGATGATCCGGGCGGCCGAGTCGGGACGCGTGATCGCCATGAGCTGGAAGCCCTTTCGCACGGTCTCCCGGTCCACACCCTCGGGGATACCACGCGCACTGGAGGCGATGTTGGTCTTGATGCCGCCGGGGTGCACACAGGTGACCCCCACGGGATACTTGGCCGCCCGGATCTCCTGACGAAGCGATTCGGTGAAGCCGCGAACTGCGAATTTCGCGGCGTTGTAGGCACTTTGAGAAGGTATGCCCATCAGGCCGAACACCGACGATACGTTGACGATGTGGCCGTCGCCCGATTCGATCACATGGGGCAGAAATGCCTTGGTGCCGTGCGCTACTCCCCAGAAGTTGATGTTCATCAACCAGTCGAAGTCGTCCCATTCCATGTCCATGACATCGGCCGACAGCGCCACCCCGGCGTTGTTGAACACCACGTTGACTTGACCGAACTCGTTTATGACGTCGGCGGCGTGGGCATAGACGGCGGCCCGGTCGGCGACGTCCAGCTCGAACGGGATGGCGGTCGCACCCGCCTTCTCACAGCGCCCGGCGGTATCGGCCACACCCGCGGTGTCGATGTCCGAAAGCGCCAGCCGGGCGCCGCGCTGCGCGAGCGTTAAGGCCAGGCTGCGGCCGATACCCGAACCGGCGCCGGTGATCACGGCGACCTTGTTGTCGAAGTCCTTCATGGTTTCTCGCTTCTACTGGGCGGAAGACTACTTTGCGGCCATGCTCGGCGAGGTCTGCCGAGGCCCGTTCGCGAGCGGGACGGCCTTACGCACCGCCGGACGCACCGCACCCTCGAACTCATACTCGGATGGGTCGACTTTCCTTGTCTGCGACCAGTACTCGAAGGTGAAACCGGACCACAACGTCCGATTTTTACCGTGCTCGTCCAGGTACCAGCTCTGGCAGCCGCCGCTATTCCACACCGAGCCCTGCAGCTTGCGTTGAACCTCGGCGTTGAACTTGTCCTGCGCCGCGCGGGTGGGCACGATCGCCTGGGCGTAGGCCTCGTCGACGTATTTGATCGCCTCGGTCACGTAGTGGATCTGCGACTCGATCATGAACACGATCGAGTTGTGTCCCAGTCCGGTGTTGGGCCCCAGCAGGAAGAAGAGGTTGGGCATGCCGGCGATGATGATGCCGCGGTGTGCGGTGACGCCCTCGGTCGACCAGCGCTCGCCGAGATCCTCGCCGTTCTTTCCCTTCAGATCCAGGTATTTGTACGAGTCCGTGACGTGGAACCCGGTGCCGAAGATGATGGCATCGACCTTGCGTTCCACCCCGTCACCGGTGACGATGCCGTCGGCGGTGACACGGACGATGGACTCGGTGACCAGTTCGGTCTTCGGGTTCTCGATGGCCTTGTAATACGTGCCCGACCCCAGCAGACGTTTGCATCCGGCGCGGTAATCGGGCGTCACCTTGCGGCGCACCTCGGGATCTGAGATCTGGCTCTTGATGTACGAGCGTCCCAGCAATTCAACGCCTTTGAGCAGGGCCGGACGCCGGTTCATCGCGTACGCGCCGGCCTCCGCGCCGAAGTACATGCCGCTGCGGAACAGCGCGCGTAAACCGGGAACGCGGGCGAACGCCCGTTTGGCCAACGGTCCGAACTCGACGTTGGTGCGCGGCAAGACCCAAGGCGGGGTGCGCTGGAACAGCTTCAGCTCGCCGACCTTGCCCACGATCTCGGGGACGAACTGAATCGCACTGGCGCCGGTGCCGATGACGGCGACCTTCTTGCCGGTCAGGTCGTAATCGTGGTCCCACTGCGCGGAGTGGAAGACCGGCCCCTCGAAACGGTCCAGATCTTCGATTTCCGGGATGCTTGGGATGTGCAGAGCCCCTACGCCGGAGATGAGGAACTGGCAGATGTACTCCTGCCCGCTATCGGTGAACACGTGCCAGCGGTACTCGTCCTCATCCCAGCACCCGCGGGTGACACGTGTGTTGAAGGTGGCGTGCCGGTATAGGCCATATGTGGCGGCGACTTCCTTGAGGTAGTCGAAGATTTCCGGCTGCCGGGAGAACAGTTGGTCCCAGTTGGACCGCGGTTCGAACGAGAAGGAGTACAGGTGGGTGGGCACATCGCAGGCCGCGCCGGGGTAGGTGTTGTCGCGCCAGGTGCCACCCATCTCGCCGGCCTTTTCGAGGATGAAGAATGGCACGCCCATCTTCTGCAACGCGATGGCCGCCCCGATGCCCGAGAACCCCGTGCCGACAATCAACGCACGAATGCGAATGGGCTCCGATGAACCGCCGTCAACCACGGTATCGGGCTGCTGCCCTTCGTGCGATGTCTCAGTAACAGTCATGTGGCACAATCTCTTTCTGTTTCACGGGCGAACCCTTGACATGGCTGAACTGGCTCATCGCACCGGCAATGAGCCAGTTCTCTTGTCGCGCTTACCGCGCCTTGATCTCAGCCAGGATGTCGTCCGGCATCGCACGTGACATCCGCAACAGGCGGCCGGTGAATTTGCCATCCAGGAAACCGATCTCATGCATGAAACGCATCAGCGGCTCCGAAACCCAGGTCGCATTCTCGCGGTAGTACGGCGATGTCAGGAAGGCGATAAATCCGCGGAGGGGATGGATGCCCACCGCCCGGTATGCCTTCGGGTTGAAGAGCACCGGATAGATGCCGATGACCGCCAGGGCGAAGACCGCCCGGTGGAATGCGTTGGAGACCGGACCCCGCTCGGCGATCTGGCGCACCAGTTCCTCACGCGCATAGGTGATGTGCCGCGCTTCTTCGAGCACGTGGATCTTCATGAGCTGACGGGCGTGCGGCTGCACCGTCTCATCCATCATGGTCTCGCGCTGCGCGCGATCGAGCACCTCTTCGACCAGTAGCAGACCGCCCAGACCCGAGGGACCCAGCGGCACCAGGCCGAGAAGCCGGATGACACGCGTCGCGAACTTGGGATAGGTGTACGGCTCGATGCCGAGCTTGTTCACCAGGCGACCGAACATGGTGGAGTGACGGGCTTCCTCGCTGATCTCGGTCAGCGCGTAGCGACCGTGATCGGTTGCTCCCCCGCTCTGCTCGACGACCTGACGCCACAACATGGCGCTGAGGCCGGTCTCGACGTAGATGCCGAAACTCAACACGGAACCGAGCTCGTGGCGGGTCAGTTCGATGCGCTGTTCCTGGGTCAGCTTGTCCCACAGCTTGGTACCGTACAACGATGTGCGGCGCGGGGTGGCCCAGTACAACCCCGGCACAACCGGTGCGTCCCAATCGATGTCGACTTCGCCGTCGTAGGCACGGTCGGCGGCCGAACGCAGCAGCCGTTGAGCCGTCTTCTGCCGATCGCCCACGGACTTACCCCGAACCGAGGAAGCGCCGGCCTCGTGAAGCGCCGTCGTCGGCTGGTCGATGGTCGTCATTGATCCCACCCTCCAATTTTATGCAGTACTTTAAGTATGCGTTACTTTTCATACCGTAAACTGAGTCTCACCGTCGCGCGCGAGTTTGTCAATGCCCCACGCGTGCGTCAGAGCAGGCCTCGATCCCTGAGAATTGTTCTCGCAGCGGCGGTTCTGAACATTCCCGCATCCTCGGCGACGTCGAAGTAGCGCCGGAGCAGCACCGCGTTCCGGCGGCGGAGATTCTCACTGCGTGCCGCGGCCCGGCGCCCGGCACGTCGGGTCAGCCCCACGCTGCCGTAGACCTGCGACCGCACGATCAATGACGTCGCCAACACGGTCAGCAGCGCCAGCGACACGTCCGCCATGGCCCCCGGGAGGTACCGGCGAGCGTCCACGGCGCGATACAACTCGTCTTCGGCGAATTCGAGCTGGCGACGGCCCACCAGGACACAGATCTTCGCGACCTGCCGGACCACGGGTTGGGCCTGCTCGTCCGCCTCAAGCTCACACATCAGCTGGTGAATCAGCTTGTGCAGCAGCAGAATGAATCCGCGAACCAGCGGGCCGTGCGGGATGAGCGGCACGAAAAATCGCTGTAGACGCTGCACGGCCATCGGGGCCGGCTGGAGCTCGAGTCCCGTCTTGTTGATCAGACGGCCCACCATGGTGGCGTTGCGGCTGATATCGCGCACACTGGCCAACAGAAACCTCGTGTAGTCGTCGGCCAAGGTGTTGCCCTCGATGACATCACGGAACATCAACGATGCCAGCGCACCTTGGGCGTCCACCACAAAACTCAGCAGACTGACCAGTTCCTGACGCGCCAATTCCTCTTGTTGCCCCATCGACAGCGCCTCCCACTCCGGCGTGCCGTACAGCGACACCCGCCGGGCGACCAGCCAGTGCTTCGCCTCATCCAGGGGCGCGTCCCAGTCGATGTCCAGCTCGGGGTCGTAGCTCAGTTCCGTCGCCTCGAACAACAACCGGCGGGCGGTCTTGAGCCGATCACCAACCCGCCGCCGCCGTGCGGGAATCTCGCCATCGACCGTGGTGGCCGGGGTGAATGCGTAGTCGGCGTAATGGATGTCTTTGTAACTGCTGGACGTCACGTCAATACCTTCTGGTCAGCCAAGGACAGATACACGTATCTGACAGTATGGGGTACTGTGTGTTACGAATATGTCAGCGAGTTTGCCGGGACGGCGTCCCGGTTGTCAAGAGGTAGCCACGTCCGCTGCGGACCCACAGCTATCCCCACGCAGGATGACCCGAGGAGAGTCATGAGCCTTCCCCGACAGGACGACACCAACAGCGTCTTCGCACACAGCCCGCATGACGATTCGGACTACATCGGCGAAGCGACGGTGACCGTCCGCGGTGTCGATGTCCCGGTAGAGCTGGAGCTCAAGGGGTATAGCGAGCCGATCGACGGCATCTTCCGCTGGATCGGCCGCATCAGGCCCAACGAACAGCTGACTGCGCTCATCGGTGACGAGGCGCGCGTGAAAGCCACCATCCGCACCGCGCACAGCGCGCGGGATGCCTTCATCGGCGATTCCGATCCATGGAATCGGTACCGGGTGATCGGCAAGAGCACCCCGCCATTCCACGTGCCCACCAAGCTCTCGGAAATCGAAGCGGAATAACGCCTTTCGTCCTCAGCGCCTGCGTGTACGGACGAGCGCGATCAGTTCGATTTCGACTTCGCGCAGCGGCTGCACCGAGTGCGCGGCCTGCGCCTGCAGCAGCGCCCCCTCGATAGCGCTGACCGCCAGCGAGGCCAGGCTCTCGACGCCCACGTCCACCCCCGAGTCGCGGAAGGATTCCGCCAACCGGGTGCGCATGCCGATGAAGGCGTCGTTGGCCGCGTTCCGGATCTGCACCTCGCCCGGCCCGGCCAGCGCGGCCGCGGCATGGGGGCATCCGGTGTCGAAGTGATGGGTCTCGAGCTGGTTGACCCACCACGCGATGAACTTGGTGATCAGGTACTCGGCGTCCCCCCGCGCCCTCAGCACATCCAGAAATCCGTTGGCCAGCTCAGATGCCTCTCGCTCGGCCTCGGCGATGAGTTCCGCCTTGCCCTCGGGGAAGTGCTGGTAGAGGGAATTGCGTGCGGTACCGCTGCGCTTGAGCAGGTCAGCAAGGCCGGTGGCATGCACTCCGCGTTCCCGCATCATGGTGATCGCACTGTCGATCAGCCGTTGCCGTGGGCCCGGTGCCACCGTGGCCTCCTTACTTACCCAATGGACCAATTGGTCTATCGACTGCTACCGTCAGTATGGACCAATCAGTCTACACGGAAGGGTGCCATGACCACAGAAATCGAGAATCTGTCCGGGCTCGAACTGATCAAGACGATGGGCGCCTGGCCCGAGTCGGTACCAAACATCGGCCGCATGCTCGGGATGCAACTCGAAGAAGTCGAATTCGGCTCGGTCTCATTCAGCCTGGTGACGCGGCCGGAGTTCGCCAATCCCCTAGGCACCCTGCACGGCGGAATCTGCGCGACGCTGCTCGACTCGGTGTTGGGCTGCGCCGTGCACTCCATCTTGGAACCGGGAATCGGTTACGGGACACTAGAACTCAAGGTCAACTACGTCCGCACGGTGCCCACGAACGGTGAACGCCTGGTGGCAACCGGCCAGGTCCTGCATCCGGGCCGGCGCGTGTCGACGGCCGAAGGCAAGGTTGTCGACTCTCAGGGCAGGTTGGTGGCACACGGCACCACAACGGTCATGGTGTACCGCTGATGAGCAGCTTGGGTGAAAATCCAGTGCCGACGAGCCCCGCAGAAGACTTCGCCCGTGCCTCCACCGCCATCGAGACCATGATCGCGGCGGTACGCCCGGACCAATGGGGCGAGCCGACACCGTGTACGGAGTGGAACCTACGCCAACTGGTGGACCACCTCGTGGAGGTGAACTACTCGCTGGCCGAACGCTTCGGCGGAACCCGAGGCGAACCTGCCGACAATCCCGTGGCGGCGTACCGCCAGTCAGCGCGGGCGTTGAGTGACGCGCTGGCCCTTCCGGGCGTGCTGGACCAGACCTATACCGGCCCGTTCGCCAACACCACCGGTGACAGACAGCTTCAGGTCCGCATGGCCGATCTGTTGACCCACGGGTGGGATCTGGCACAAACCACCGGGGTTCAGCCGGACCTGCCGGCCGACCTCGTCGCCGATGCGCTGGGCTTCGTACAGAAACTGGCCGCGGCCTTCGCGCGATCGGGCAAGTTCGACACTCCCCAGCCCGTCGCCGCGGACGCGCCAGTGCTGGACAAGCTGGCCGCCCTGACCGGGCGGGTGGTCTGGCCCTCCGACTAGAAGCGGGCCATATCCTCAAGGCGCGCAATGCGATCGGCCATCGGCGGATGCGTCGAAAACAGGGACGCCACCCGGTCGCCGGCCCGGAACGGGTTGGCGATCATCAGGTGCGACTGGCTGGCCAGCTGCGGCTCGGGCGGCAACGGCGCGGCCTGCACCCCACCGGATATCTTGCGCAGCGCCGCAGCCAATGCCAACGGATCACCGGTCAGCTCGGCACCGGACTGGTCAGCCTGGTACTCGCGCGAACGGGACACCGCCATCTTCACCACCGTGGCCGCGATCGGGCCCAGCATCGAGACCAGGAAGAGAGCCAAGGGATTCGGGCGATCCTCGTCACCACCGCCGAAGAAGTTCATGAACATCGCCATATTGGCCAGTCCGGAGATGACGGCGGCCAATGCACCCGCCACGCTGGAGATCAGGATGTCACGGTTGTAGACGTGCGAGAGTTCATGCCCCAACACGGCGCGCAGTTCACGCTCGCTGAGCAGATCGAGAATGCCCGTCGTGCAGCACACCGCCGCGTTACGCGGATTACGCCCCGTGGCAAAGGCGTTCGGGGCATTCGTATCGCTGATGTACAACCGGGGCATCGGCTGGCGCGCGACGGTCGCCAGCTCCCGCACAATCCGGTACATGGAGGGCTGCTGCAACTCCGTGACCGGCTGGGCGTGCATGGCGCGTAGAGCCAGGGTGTCGCTCTTGAAGTACACGTACGCGTTCATGCCGACGGCGAACAGCACGGCCAGCAGCAGGATGCTCTTACTGTGGAACAGCGAGCCGATGAACACGATCATCGCCGACATGCCGCCCAGCAGCAGCACAGTCTTGAGTCCGTTGGCGTGGCTCGGTCCTGCCGTCGGCATTAGCTTCCCTTTCCGTTACTTGGCTTCACTCAAGCTAACGAAGCAGAGACTGCTCGGGTTCCGGGCCCCGCTATCCGTGGCGGCGAACGGTGTACTCGATGAGCACGCCCAGGGCGTCGCGGGCGTCGCCCGGTGGCAACTCCGCCAGTTCGGCCTTGGCACGGTCGGCGTAGTCGACCACGACAGATTTGGCCGCTGCGAGCCCGGCGGAGGCCCGCAGCAGCGTGAGCGCCTCTTCCACCTCGCCGTCGTCGGTGATGGGCGCGGCCAGTAGCGTGCGCAGCCGGTCAGCCTCGGGACCGGTGTCACGCAGGGCGTAGAGCATCGGCAGGGTGTGCACTCCCTCGCGCAGATCCGTGCCGGGTGTCTTGCCCGACTCGTCGGTGAGGCTCTCGATGTCGATGATGTCGTCGGAGATCTGGAAGGCGGTGCCGACGATGGCGCCCAGGCGGCTGAGACGTTCGACCTGATCGTCGTCGCAGCGCGAGGTCATCGCGCCGAATCGCCCCGCCGCCGCGATCAGCGACCCGGTCTTCTCGTGAATCACCTTGAGGTAGTGCTCGGTCTCGTCGCCGCCCTCGGGCACCCCGACAGTTTCGCGCATCTGGCCGGTGACCAGTTCGGCGAAGGTTTCCGCGACGATGCGCACGGCCGTCGGACCCAGGCGGGACACCAGACGCGAGGCGGTGGCCAGCAGGTAGTCGCCGGCGAGGATCGCCACGTTGTTGCCCCACCGCGCGTTGGCACTGGGGACTCCGCGACGCTTCTGCGCCTCGTCCATGACGTCGTCGTGGTACAGCGTTGCCAGGTGAATGAGCTCGCACACCGCTCCGGCGAGAATCACCTCGTCGTTGTCCGGGTCGGGCCCGGTCTGAGCGGCAAGCACCGTGAACAGCGGGCGGAAGCGCTTACCGCCGGCGTGGAACAGGTGCAGCACGGACTCGGTCAACAACGGGTCGGACTGCCCCAGCTCGGTCACGATGAGGCTTTCGATGGCCGCCAAATGGTCGCGCACCTTTGCGGCGAATACGGGATCACCGAGGTCAACTCCGGCCACCGTGGTCGAGTTACTCACCGGTCCAACATACTGGGAAGGTGCAGACGTCAGCGGACCTGGTCGTCGTCGGTGCCGGCCCGGCCGGATCGGCGGCCGCGGCATGGGCGGCGCGCGCCGGGCGAGAGGTGGTCCTGGTCGATTCGGCGGTGTTCCCGCGCGACAAGACGTGCGGCGACGGACTGACCCCGCGCGCCGTCGAACAGCTCGAGTTGCTGGGCCTGGGCCCCTGGCTCGACGAGCACATACGGTACCAGGGGCTGCGCCTTCACGGATTCGGCGGCAATCTCGAAGTTCCTTGGCCCGGGACGTCTTTCGGCGGTACCGGCAGTGCGGTGCGGCGCACCGAGCTGGACGACAAGATCCGGCAGGTGGCCGTCGACTCCGGTGCCACGATGGCCGAATCCACCAAGGCTCTCGACGTGGAACGCGACACGGCGGGCCGGGTCACCTCGGTGCGAGTGCTCGACGACAGCGGGCCCGGAGAGATCGCGTGTAAGGCCGTCATCGTCGCCGACGGTGTGCGCTCGACCCTCGGGAAGGTCCTCGGACGCGAGTGGCACAAGGACACCGTGTACGCCGTCGCGGGGCGCGCGTACATCGAGTCGGCGCGCGGCGATGAGGAATGGATGACCTCGCATCTAGAGCTGCGCTCCCCCGAGGGCGACGTGCTGCCCGGGTACGGCTGGATCTTCCCGCTGGGTGGCGGACAGATCAACATCGGCGTCGGCGCACTGGCCACCTCGAAACGCCCGGCCGATGCGGCGTTGCGTCCGCTCATCGAGTACTACACGGAGCTGCGGCGCGAGGACTTCGGACTCAGCGGACGCCTGCACTCGATCGCCTCGGCCCTACTGCCCATGGGCGGTGCCGTATCCGGCGTCGCCGGCCCCAACTGGATGCTCATCGGCGATGCCGCGGCATGCGTCAATCCGCTCAACGGCGAGGGCATCGACTACGGGCTGGAGACCGGTCACCTGGCAGCAGAGATGCTCGATGCCGACGACTACTCACAGCTGTGGCCCGAGCTGCTGCGAGACCGGTACGGCCGATCGTTCTCCATCGCGCGGCGCCTGGCCGCGCTGCTGACACTGCCGCGCTTCCTGCCCGTGATGGGGCCTGTCGGCATGCGTTCTCAGACGCTGATGCGAATTGCCGTGCGGCTCATGGGAAACCTGGTGACCGATGAGGACCATGACGTGATCGCGCGCACCTGGCGGGTGGCCGGCGGCGGTTCACGGCGCCTGGATTCACGTCCGCCCTTCAGCTGACCTTTCCCGGCGAGCGAGCACTGGGCTAGAGGGAGGCGACGTGCAGGGCGACGATGCCGCCAGTCAGGTTGCGCCACCGCACATTCGACCACCCGGCCGAGATGATCTGCTGAGCCAGCGCTTCCTGATCCGGCCACGCCCGGATCGACTCGGCCAGGTACACATAGGCGTCCGGATTGCTGCTGACGGCGCGTGCCACCTCGGGCAGTGTCTTCATCAGGTACTCCATGTACAGCGTGCGGAACGGACGGTTCACCGGGGTCGAGAACTCGCACACTGCAAGGCGGCCACCGGGCTTGGTGACACGAGCCATTTCCCGCAGGCCCTCGACGTGATCGACGACGTTGCGCAGCCCGAAGCTGATGGTGACCGCATCGAACGAATGGTCCGCGAACGGCAGCCGGGTGGCGTCGCCTGCGACCTTCGGCACGTCGCGGTGCGCCCCCGCCTGGAGCATGCCGACGGAGAAGTCCGCCGCCACGCACCACGCGCCCGACTGGGTGAGCTCGGCCGTCGAGACCGCGGTCCCGGCGGCGATGTCGAGCACCTTGTCTCCGGGCTTCAGCTTCAGCGATTCACGGGTGGCGCGGCGCCAGAAGCGGTCCCGGCCGAACGAGAGCACGGTATTGGTGATGTCATATCGCTTGGCCACCGCATCGAACATGGACGCGACCTCGTGCGGGTCCTTTTCCAGGGTGGCGCGGTTCATACCGTGACGGTACAGGGCAGCCCGTTTCAGCGCCGACACGCCGTCTTACGGCGGGATCGTGCGGCGTGTGTCCGCCACAAGCGGGCGTGTCGAGGCGGCATCAGGCCGTCATGATGCCGCGGCCCAGCGTGGTGCCCGCCGCGGCGGCATAGTGCTCCAGCAGCTCGTCACAGATGGCGGGCCACGTGCGCGACAGCACACCGCGGCGCGCGGCCGCCGAGAATCGGCTGCGGGTCGCCGGCTGCACCAGGTGGTCGACGGCCATACCCAGCCTCGCTTCGAAGTCGGCCACCGGCAACAGCATGCCGTTGCGTCCCGGGATCACCAGATCGCGCGGGCCCCCGGCATCGGGCGCGATGGACGGAACTCCGCTGGCTAGGGCCTCCTGCACCGCTTGGCAGAACGTCTCGTGCTCGCCCGGGTGGATGAAGACATCGAGGCTGGCGTATGCCCGCGACAGCGCCTCACCGGTCAGCTCACCGGTGAAAATTGCTGTGGACATCAGCTTTTCGAGTACTTCTCGCTCCACCCCGCCACCCACGATGACGAGCTGCAGATCGTCGCGTTCGGCCAGCACCGCGAGTCTCTCCACGTGTTTTTCCGGAGCAAGACGCCCGACGAATCCGATGATCGGCTTGCCCTCGGGCGACCACGAGTGACGTAACCCCTCGTCACGCGACGACGGGGCAAAGCGTTCGATATCGACACCGCGCGACCACCGGAACACCCTCGGGATGCCTTGCGCGGCAAGGTCGTCCATCGCGGACGACGATGGCGCCAAGGTGCGGTCGGCACGCCCGTGCAGATGCCTGGTCCAGCGCCAGGCCACGCGCGCGGCGAACCCGGCACCGTAGCTGTCGGCGAATCCCGCCACATCAGTCTGGTAGACGGCGACGGTGGGAATGTCAAGGTGTTGCGCGGCGCGCAATCCCCCATAACCCAGAACGAACGGCGAGGCCAGGTGCACCACATCGGGTGCGAACTCACGAAGTATCCGGACCATGCGCGGCTGCGGTACCCCCAGCGGCAGGGTACTCACCTTGGGGAACATGATCGCCGGCACCCGGTGCACGGCGACGCCGTCGTATTCGGTCGCAGCGGGGGCCTGCCCGCGTGGGGTGTCCGGTGCGATGACGATGGCCTCGTGCCCGGTGCGGCCCAGGTGCTCCAGCACCCGCAGCACCGAGTTGGAAACCCCGTTGACGTTCGGCAAGAACGACTCGGCGACGATCGCGATGCGCACGTTGACAGCATCTCAGCGTCACCTGGCAGTTAGGTTGCCCCCAGGCATACGTCACGCAAACTTAAGCGTGAACGGGAGCCGGCCTCCTGCGCTGCATCCACGCAAGTCCCAGTAGCACCGTCCCGGCCACCGCCCAGACCACCACAATGATGGAACCAGCGGGGATGATGGAAAGCGATGCGTTACGCCCTTGTACGCGAACCAGATCCGGGTTGGCCTTGTCGTACTCCACATAGATGCGCATTCCCGGGCTGAGCTCGGACGGGTAGAGGACACCCAATTCCGGCCGGTACGTAACTCGTTCGGGCGTGACGAACTCGATGGTGGAACGTCGCGGGCCCGCACTGAGCACCTCGGCGAGCGCGACGCCCATGTCCCGTTCGATGGACTTGTCGTTTCGCCAGGCTCCCGCGACCAGCAGCAGCGACTGCAGGGTCATCAAACCCGCCAGCACCAGCACTGCGATCCGAAACCTCTTGATGACGCGGGAACGCCGGGTCACAGAGCCGCCCGGATCGCGGCATGCAGCTCGCGCAGCGTCGAGCGGTCGGCCTTGACCTCCAGAACCCTGATGCCGCTGGCCGATTCGTCCAAGGCGGCGCCGAGCTCCTCGACCGAAATGGAGTGTGAATCCACGTGGTACGCCCGGCACAGCGCCGCGATGTCGACGTCATGGGGGGTGCCGAAGATGCGCGAGGAAACGTCGTGGAACCGCGGATCGCCCTGCTCCAGCAGCTCGAAGATGCCTCCGCCGTTGTCATTTGAGACCACGATGGTCAGGTTCTCGGGCCGCGGCTCGGTCGGGCCGATCAGCAGGCCCGAACTGTCATGTACGAAGGTCAGGTCGCCAATCAGGGCCACCGTGCGACCGCCCTTGTGCGCCAACGCCGCGCCGATCGCGGTCGACACCGTGCCGTCGATACCGGCCACCCCCCGATTGGAGCGCACGCGAACATCTTTGGCGCCCCAGGGCACCAGCGAGGCGTCGCGGACCGGGTTGGACGCACCGAGCACCAACTGATCACCGTCGCGCAATGACCCGCAGACCCGTTCCGCCACATGCAGACCCGTGGTGAGCGGATGCGAACTCAGCTGCCCGCGCACCGCATCTAGAGCCTTCCTGTGCGCGTGCGCGCACCGGAGCAGCCACCCGGGATCGGGGTTTCCGGAGGTGACGGCCCGGGTCCCGGTTGCCTGCGAGTTCCCCGACACATCGGGCCAACGCGGCCCTGTGGTCAACGCGTACACAGGAATCCGGCTGTCTGACAACAACGAGGACACCTGCCGGTGCAACGTTGGCCGCCCCAGCATGATGACCTGCTGGGGATGCAGCAGCGTCAGCGCCAGCGGGTGAACCGGGTTATCCGGTTGCGGCGCGGTCGGTTCAGACACAGTCGGCAAGGCCGACAGGTTGGGATGGGCGACCGCGCCGTGTCCCGCGATCACCACGGTGTCGGGAGTCAGATCGATCTCTACGGGCTCGTCGAACGTCACGTCCGGGGTGTACGTCCACGGCACCCCACCGGGGCGTCCGGCGGGTACCGGACCGCCGTCGCGATCGGGCACCAACGGTTCCCGCAACGGGATATCGAACTGCACGGGGCCGGCGTTGGCGGTGCGAGATCCCTTGGCAGCAGCCAAGACTCGACAGGTCGCCGACCGCCAATGCGGGTTCTGGGCCTCGATCTTCTCCGAGCCCTCTTCTGCCAGGCCAATGCTGATGGCGGCGCGTACCTGGGTGCCGAAGTAGCCCAACTGCTCCATGGTCTGGTTGGCGCCGGTGCCGAGCAGTTCGTAAGGGCGATTGGCGGACAGCACGATCAGGGGCACCCGCGCGTAGTTGGCCTCCACCACCGCCGGACCCAGATTGGCCACCGCGGTCCCTGAGGTCATCGCGACCGGCACCGGGGCGCCACTGGCGGCGGCCAATCCGACGGCCAGAAACCCTGCGGTGCGCTCATCGATGCGTACGTGCAGACGCAGCCGCTCGGCCTTATCGGCGTCATGCAACGCAAAGGCCAGCGGGGCATTGCGCGACCCGGGGCACAACACGACATCGCGGACACCACCGCGGATGAGCTCGTCGACAACGGCGTGGGCCTGTGCGGTCGACGGGTTCATGCCATCAGGGTGTCATACCGTCTGCGCGGTGCTCGCAAAGAACTCCAGGATCACACGGTTGACCTCGTCGGGACGCTCGATGAAGCCCAGATGTCCCGCGTCGGCGATCTCGACGTACTTGCCGCCGGGGATCGCGTCGGCCACCTCCTTGCCCAGGTAGGGCGGCAGGGTCATATCGTCGGTGAACCCGATGACCAGCGACGGAACACTGATCTGCGCGTAGGCGCCGGGCCGGTCGGGAGCGGGTATCGCGCTGCGCTGGTGATCGATGCCACCCGAGGTCGGCTCGGGCCACAGCGTGAACATGTCGATCCAGTCCTTGATCGCGGCATCGTTGTTGAGAGTCTTGGGCGAGAAGTTCAACAGCAGGCGCATGGCCGCCTGATATGCCGGCGGCACCGCGACACCCGACGCGGACAGTTCGAGCTCGGCCTTGCGGAAGAACGACCGCGTGGAGTCCTCTCTGCCCCGGGTACCCATGAACACCGCGGCGGTCACCAGATCGGGACGGGTGAGCGTGAGCTCCTGGGCGATGAGCGCCCCCATGGAGAATCCGACCAATCGTGCAGGGGCAGCACCGAGATCCTCGATGAGCGCCGCAGTGTCGTCCACCATATCTTGCAGCGTGAATCCGTCCGCCGACTCGCTGGTCGGCGGTATCCCCCGGTTGTTGAAGGTGATGGTGCGATACCCCGCAGCGCGGAATGCGGGCACCTGATGCAGGTGCCAACTGCGCCCCGCGCCACCGCGCCCGGAGATGAAGACGACGGGATCACCCGAGGCACCGAGCGCCAGGGGCCCACGCTCGTCGTAACTGATCTGGATGCCGTTGATGTTCGCGAGAGGCACGTTGACTGAACCTACCGGTTCAGCCGCGAGTAGCAGTCGGCCACTCGGCGTCGCCACCAATCGCGCCTGTCAGCGGGCGCAGCGAGCGCAGTGAGCCGAGCCGGATCGGGCGCGAACGATGCCACCGGGAGGTAGCCGTCGACGGGAGACGAAGTCTGGGCGATGTCCTCGACGAAGAAGCCGCCGGTCCCCAAACCGCAGGCATGCTCCAACCCCGGAAGCGCTGCCGCCGCGCGCAAGCCGATTCCTATGCCCACCGCACTGTCCAGTGCGCTGGAGACCACCACGGGCATCCCGATGCGCTCGGCGATATCCAGCAGCGCCCGCACACCACCCAGGGGCGCGACCTTGAGCACCGCGATATCGGCCGCCCGTGCCTGCGCGACACGCAGCGGATCACTTGCGCGCCTGATACTTTCGTCTGCGGCGATCGGCACGTCAGGAAGCCGACGGCGCAGCTGCGCCAGTTCCTCCACGGTGGCACAGGGCTGTTCGGCGTACTCCAGGGCGCCGTCGCGGGTCAAAGCGGTCAGTGCCCGAATCGCCTGCGCGACAGTCCAGCCTCCGTTGGCATCGACGCGCACGGTGGGGATCTGCGCGCGTACCGCTTCCACGCGCGCGATGTCCTCATCGAGCGCCTGCCCCGGTTCGGCCACCTTGACCTTGGCGGTCCGTGCCCCTGGGAAGCGGGCCAGCACTCCGGGAACGTCCGCGACCGCGACCGCGGGCACCGTCGCGTTGACCGGGATCCGCGTGCGTATCGGGGCGGGCAGCTCCGTGTAGGCGGCCTCGATGGCGGCAGCCAACCAGGCAGATGCCTCGGGCGGCTGGTACTCGGGGAAGGCACCGAACTCACCCCACCCTGCCGGGCCGTCGATCAGCACTACTTCACGGACGGTGATGCCGCGAAATCGCACCCGCATGGGCAAGGCGACAACATGCAGCCGGTCGAGCACATCGTCCATCGCGGGCAGTTCCACACCAGCGATCGTCGCACGCCCTCGCCGGTGTCCTCGCCGCCGAATGTGACTTTGGGTTCTAGAACCGCACCCCGACCGGATGCAAATCTGCCCTGATCGGCGAGTACGCAAAGGAGAGCACATGCTGACGGTTCACGGTGTCGCAGGATTTCAATCGGGTTGCCGGTGCACAGGCTGCTCCTCGGCAGAATCGCAGCGGCTGCAGCGCATCGGCGACTCGGAACGTGCCCGGTGGGAGTCCATCAACCAGCGGGCCACCCGACGCACACAGCGCTACTTCGCAGACGCCTCGGATCATCCGCTGAACTGGCAGAAGCCGTGGACTACGGAAGAGATCGACACAGCGCTCGATACCTCGTCAACCGCCGCGCAGGTCGCTAGGCATTTGGGTCGCTCGGTCGGTGCCATACACGCGGCTCGCAGGCGGTTCCGATCACGCCTGCGCCGCAACTAGAACCGTCAACTGGTCAACTTTTGGTTGATACGCCGGATCGTCAACCTAGAGTTGACGCATACCCGAGTTCTCCATCTCCCTTGACAACCTGATCGAATCCGTGCGCGGGATGCGTCCCAACGGCACGGCCCTGGACCACTTCTCGGACGCGATGCTGCTGGCCAGACGCCTGTCCGATCACGCCGACGCGCTGATCGGGCACTTTGTGGACCAGGCCCGGCGTTCCGGTGCCTGCTGGAGTGAGATCGGTTCCAGCATGGGCGTCTCCAAACAAGCCGCGCAGAAGCGCTTCGTGCCGTCGGTGCGGATGTTCTCCCTCTTCACCGACCGGGCCCGACGCGCCGTCGTCGCCGCGGCGGCGTTCGCCGGCATCATCAGCGATCCCAAAGGTCTTGCTGCACTCATCGTTACGCAGGCCGGCATCACGATAGAGGCTCTCGGAATCCCCGAGCCAACAGCACCCGACTACGACGCCGTCGCCCCCACGTTGCCCACGGCGGAATTCGACGGCGACGCACAAGAGGCCCTCGAAGCCACGCTGCACACCGCACTTCGGCTGGGCCACAACTACATCGGGACCGAGCATCTACTGCTGGCCATCCTCTCCGGCCACACCGACGTCTCGCGGAAGCTCTCCGAGCTGGGACTCAATGCGATCGTGGCCGAGGAGCAGATCGCCCGGCTTCTCGGGGAGATTCTGAAGGGGAACACTCCTTAGCGCCTCACCATCCCTGTTCACTTAGATAACTCAGCTGCGCCCTCAGGCTGAGATACGCTGCAGGCCAAAGCTTTACATCGGTATCGGCGTAGACTTTCGGCAAGATAGTCAGTGGTGGAGTCTCCGACCGACGAGTCCCCCGCTCGATCAACACATCGCGCACCCGCGCGATCTGTTCGTAACGGTGCAGTCTGCACGATGTGAAGAATGGCAGCGCGTCACGATGCTCCGGACCATGGCCCGGGAGAAGGGTGTATCCGCTTCCCAGACCAACGAGATCGTGCAACGAGTCCAGGTACGCGCGCGCAACGCTCCGGCAACGGAGCAAGCACGGTGCTCCCCAGGCCCAGAACGCTATCGCCGGTGATAACCGCACCCTCGCTGCCATGGTGCACAACGAAACTCACTGAGTCCGAAGTATGTCCAGGCGTATACATGACGGTAATACGAAAACCCGCGGACTCGATGACCTCACCCTCGGACAACGGATCGGCTCCGCGACATTCGCGAGAATGCCATGCGCGTACGGGAGCACGGGAAAGCTTATGAAGGGCGGTCGCCGCACCGGCATGATCAGAATGGTGATGGGTGAGCAGCACCAGAGCAATTTCCCCCTGGGCGGCCAAGACTCTGAGATGACGTCGGCGCCATCGAGGGCCAGGGTCGACGACCACACAGTCGGTTCGACCGGGAGCCCGCAGTATCCAACTGTTAGTTCCCGCCATCCGCATCACTCCCGGATTGCGGCACAGGACGACTCCGGCCCAAGCAGAAACCGGGCGAAACATCTCGTATACCAGGAACTCGGTCATCAGGCCAGAACAATCGCGACCGCCACGATAGTGATCCACACAGCCCCTAGCACCTGCAGGACGCGATCACCGAGCACGATCTCCTCTGGTTCACCGGCCACTCCCGCATCGACATCCACGGCGTAGCGGAAAATCGCCAAAGTGACGGGAATCATAGACACCGCGAACCACCGTCCAGCATGTCCGTCTCTCTCGAGCGCCCAAAGCCCGTAGAACACCACCACTGCGCCCGCAGACACGGTCCACACGAACCGAAGATATGTCGGGGTGTAATGCTCCAGAGCGCGGCGAATCTTTGTGCCAGTGCGTTCAGCGAGTTGCAATTCGGCATATCGCTTTCCAGCCACCATGAACATAGATGCGAACGCCATGACCAACAGAAACCACTGTGACAGCGGGATGCCGGTCGCCACGCCTCCCGCGATAGCGCGCAGTAGATACGCCGACGATACGATACAGATATCAAGCACCACTTGATGTTTCAATCCAAGATAATATGCCAGCTGAACTACGAGGTACATACTCACCACTACAGCCAGGGCCGGCGCGACTGCTACGGCCATACTGAACGACACAGCGACGAGCACAACCGCCACCGCGCAGGCAACAGTTGGCGTAACCACTCCGGCCGCGATTGGCCGGAATCGCTTGACGGGATGCGCGCGGTCTGCCTCGACGTCCAGAGCATCGTTGATCAGATAGATCGCCGACGCCGCCAGGCTGAACACTACAAACGCCACGGCAGCTGTGCTGCAGACCCTGAGGTAGTCGTAACGGGCGGTGCCGCCCAGTGTTGCCAGCGGCGCGGCGACCACGAGAACGTTCTTGACCCACTGTCGGGGGCGCATGGCCCGCACGACACCTGCGAGTACTTCGCCCAGAGTTTGGGTACGAAACCCTTTTCTGTAGGTCACCGGCTGGCACCGTGAAGCCTTTGGCGCAGAACAGAGAAACGCCCAGGCCAGATGTCGAGGCTGCCGTCTGCCTCCCACGGTTCCTCCCAACCCGCAGCCCGGATAACCGCCGAGAACACCCATGCGGTGAACCCCCAGATCACCACCTCGTCGACCTCGAACACCGGCACAGCCCACCGCGAGCCCAATCCCCGCCATCGAATGGCAGTGCGGTTGGTCGGGTCGATGAGCCGCGCCAGTGGCACGTGCAGCACCTCGGCCGTCTCGCCGGGATCGACAGCCTTAGTGGGAGTCACCGCCGACCAGTTCGCAATCACTGGTGTCACGAGATAGGGAAAAGGCATCAGCGCGCTGCTGTCGAGGACCGCAATGGGCTGCACAGCAACCGGATCCAAGCCCACTTCCTCGCGCGCCTCGCGCAGGGCCGTGGCGACTGGAGAGCGATCGCCAGGCTCGGCGAATCCACCGGGGAACGCGATCTCTCGTGGACCACGCCTGAGCGTCTCGGCGCGACGCACCAACAGCACGCTTGCGTCATCGGGCAGACCAAGCCGCACCGGGTGTGCTGTGCCGCTCAACAGGATCAGAACTGCCGCATGGCGGCGCGCCCATCGTCGCCACAATCCGGTGCACGGGTAGCGCAGCTGATCTGACGCGTGCTCTGCATTCATCGCCAGCCCCCGCAACCAGAGCGGAACTGAGTCCGAGCACACGACAATCTCCGACATCTCCGGCCTTCGCCCCTCACTCAAACTGCGGGCGGGCCCATGGGCGCGACGCCTTACTGGTCAGATTGTTATAACATATTGTCTCGTCAAGTCTGACAATCAACAGGACATATCTCACATTGCGAGACATTTTGATTGAATTATCTCAACACTGTATGGCAAGGTTAGATGATGCCGATGACACAGAGAGTCGTCTCATCACCGACACCCTTGTTCAACCGCCTGGCTCGCCACGCCATGTCAAGACCCCGGTCCAATAGACGCAACGAAGTCTCGCTGCCGATGTTGAAGGTCATGGTTACCGGGGCGTCCTCGGGAATCGGCGAGAGTGCGGCACAACTTCTCGCCGATCGAGGAGCCGAAGTTATCATGGTTGCTCGCCGCCGGACGGAGCTTGAAGCCCTGCAGGAGAAGATCGCAAGCACCGGAGGGGTCTCCCACTGGTATACCGCCGACCTATCTGACTCTGACGAGCGTGAAAATCTCATCGCACAGGTCATTGGCGAGCACGGAACACCCGACGTACTTGTCAACAACGCCGCCCGATCGATACGCCGCAACATCGGCGACGCCGTGCACCGCTTTCACGACTACGAACGCACGATGGCGCTCAACTACTTCGGACCCGTGCACCTGACCCTGGGATTCCTGCCGGGCATGCGCAGGCGCGGATCTGGCCACATCGTCAATGTGTCCACCACCGCCGCGCTGGTCGGGCTGGCTCCCAGATACTCCGCGTACGCCGCCTCAAAACGAGCGCTCGGTGTGTTCGGCAGAACCCTGTCGGCGGAGCTGGGTCGGGAGAACATCCACGTCACCACCCTGTATTACCCACTCGTCCAAACACCCATGGCCGCGCCCACTGCGAAATATGCCAATCGGCCTTCGCTTTCAGCGACCGAAGCAGCCGAATGGATCGTGCATGCCGTACGTGAACGCCCCTCACAAATCTCACCGCGCCTTGCCCGAGGCCTCGGCCTCGTCACGGCATTGATGCCAGAGGTCGCGCTGGCACAGGCGATGGTACGCGGGACCTAGATTCGCGGCTCTCTACCGCAGACGCCACCAAATCCCTTGAATCCCTTGAAGGAAAGATCATGACCAACATGACCCCGACACCCGATCTGAGCGGGCAGACTGTCGTCATCACCGGAGCCAACGGAGGGCTCGGCGCACAGATTGCCGGGGTGGCCGCAGCCGGCAACGCACGAGTGATCCTGGCCTGTCGCAACGTCACCACCGCCCAGACCGTTGCCGATGAGATCGGCGGCAACACCGTCGTCGAGCGGCTCGACCTCTCGAACCTGGCCTCGGTGCGAGCATTCGCCGAGCGCGTCACCGAGCCCATTGACGTGCTCATCAACAACGCAGGCATCATGAATGTGCCGCACGGTGTCACCGCAGACGGTTTCGAAAGCACCTTTGGAACAAATCATCTGGGGCACTTCGTACTAACCGGCCTACTCCTGGAACGCATTCGCGCCCGGGTGGTGACGGTGTCAAGCCTGGCACATCTAGGTGCCACCCGCAGCAGCATGGCCGACCCACTCCTGCGCCACCACCCATACCGGCGGGTGGTCGCCTACGCCAACTCCAAGGCTGCCAACTTGATGTTCGCCCGGGAACTGAACCGTCGATTGCAATCCAGCGCCTCACCCGTCATCTCGGTCGCCGCGCATCCAGGGGTAGTCTCGACCGGCTTGTACGATCACAGTTCACTCGCCCTCCTCCAGCGGCTCAAACCTCTAGTCACCGCGCTCGGCGGCACATTGGCTCAAGGAATGGCGCCCATCGCACACGCCGGTTTCGGCGATGGGGTGCGCGGAGGCGACTTCTACGGTCCGCGGTTCGGATACCGAGGCAAGCGCGTTGTCCGCTCCCTCTCAAACGGGCTCTCCCGCAACCAGGAACAAGCACAACGACTCTGGGCGCTGTCCGAGGATCTCACTGGCCTCCGCTATCCGCTATTGCCAGTTACCGCAACAGAAAGCACGCACTCGTGAGATCTGCCTACCGACGCAGTGCCGCAGGTAAGACCATCGCGATCACCGGTGCCGCCCGAGGAATCGGATTCGCCACAGCCAAGGCGCTGGTTGACGCTCGAGCAGAGGTTGTCATCGGCGACATCGACTCCGATGCCGTCCAGATGGCCGCTGCCGATCTGGGCGTCCTCGGGATGCATCTCGACGTCACCCAAAAGGACTCATTCGCAGCCTTTCTCGATCATGCCGAGGACGAGAACGGACCACTGGACGTGCTGGTTAACAACGCAGGGATCATGCCGACCGGCCCGTTTCTCGACTACAGCGAGCAGTTGATCCGGCGCACCGTCGACATCGATTTGGTGGGCATGATCCTCGGTACCCAACTAGCCGCCGAGCGCATGAAGAAACGCGGCAAGGGCCACATCGTCAACATCGCATCCATTGCCGGACGCGTTCCCGCGCCCGGGCTGGCGATCTACAACGCCGCCAAGTTCGGTGCGATCGGATTCACCGAGGCCGTCAGCGCTGAACTGGATCACCACAATGTGTGTGTCTCCACCGTGCAGCCCAGTCACACCGCCACCGAACTCATCGACGGCTTGACAAGCCCGGGTTTCCTGGTCGCCAGCCCCGAGCGGGTTGCCCGCACCATCATGAAAGTTATTCACACACAAAAGCTTCACGCCTATCCCAGTATCGGATTGGGCGCCGTCGCACTCATGGGTCCGGTACCGGGCCGTCTCAAACGTCGAATCTTAAAGACTCGGCTGTACCGCGACCTGTTCCTTGTTTCCGACACCGAAAAGCGCAAAGACTACTACGCGCGCATCGCGCGCAGCTAAGGAGGCGAAGATATGCCGAGCGTCCCCCCTCGAGAAAGCATCTCTGGCAGAAGTGCGCCTGCATGCCCGCAAACGTCGGCGGGTGCTCTGGACGATGACAATCATAGGCTTCGTGACACCAACCGGTATTTTCGGAAAGTTCTTTTGGGACAATGGTTTCAACACGAACAGCATGAAACGAGCGGCGAAGGGCACGGTCCCGACGCTGCCTGCGGCCGCGATATTGGCGGATGCCAGTTTGACCGCCTTCACCTTTCTGACCTGGGCAAAATGGGACTCCCATACCCATCGAGTACGAGGCGGCTGGCTGGCGTTCCCAGCGACCTACTTGGTAGGTATTTGCTTTGGCGCCCCCTTGTACCTCCTGCTACGCGAGTACTCGATAGATGACACCAAGCACAACACGGCCACCCAGGAACATACGGCCTCGTAACCTGCTATGACGATAGACTTCTGGTCGCCGCCATAGACAAACGCAGAGACTATGGCGCACGTATTGCGCGTAGCTGAGGAGTCAGCGGCGTCTCACGGGTTCACTGAGCAGAGGAAACTCATGTGATGGCGGAAGAAACGGGCGGCGGATCTCCTGACGCTGTGCAAGGGAACCACCGACCCTCGCCAGCCGCACCGGCAGATCCCTGTCCGCGGGCCCCACGAGATTGGACATCAACCGGATACCCGTCGACATTGCCCTGTGCGACTTCATGATGTATTGACCGAGCCCATTCATCGCCCATGGCTTGAAGAAGCCGCGCGCGAACCGTCGCGTCGCCGCGAACATCGGCCCGTACTCATAATTTAGCCGGTGTGGCCATGTGACGCTGTGGTCGGCTTCGTCGAGGTGCTCCACAGCAAATCGACCTGTCTCCAGTGCATAGTCGATACCTTCTCCAGTGAAGGGATTCACGCAGCCAGCCGCGTCACCCAGCAACATCCAGTTGCGACCTGCGACGTGAGATACCGCACCACCCAGTGGTAAGAGCGCCGACTTGACCTGCATGGGCGAGCCGAGCAACCCGAACTCATCGCGGACGTCGGCCACATACTTATCCAGCAGCGGGAACAGGCCCGAGTGAAGTTCGTGACCCTTGGCACCATAGGCAATGACACCTACATTGACCAACGGATCGGGCCCAAAGTCTATGTGCCCGTTCCCCTGTGAGTGACCCAGCGGAAAGATCCACCCGTAACCCGGCAGAGTGGTTCCGTCAGGCATCGGCGGGCCAAGATGAGCGACAAGCCAATCCGATGGCCGGTTGGTATGCACGAAGGCACGCATCGCCGTCCCGTAGACGCTCTCGCGGTGCCACTGCCTGCCCAGTAAAGCGCCAAACTTCGACCGAACCCCGTCTGCCACAAGCACTGTGCGGGCTGAGACGTTAACGGGTCGGTCACTACCGTCCTCAGATGCTGGCCTCAGTTCAACGCCGGTCAACCGGTCTCCATCGAAAGTCACTGCCGTCGCACGGTATCCGAACAAGGTGCGCGCACCCGATTCCGCGGCCGCCAACACCAATCGGTGATCAAGCTCAGTGCGTGTGATCACGCTTCCGTAGTTGGGGAAGGATCGACCGTTCCATGGCAACTGATGATCCCGGCCCCAACCATGGACGTGCAGTCCCGGTGTCACTGGGTGCTCAAGCACCCACTCCGACAGCCCCAGCAGATTGAGCTCCGCGACCGCCCGAGGCGTCAATCCATCACCGCATGTCTTATCCCGGGGGAACTGCGCCATATCGACGAGCAGGACATCGCGTCCGGCCCTGGCAGCCCAGGAGGCAGCAGCAGCACCCGCTGGGCCCGCTCCGACCACCAAGACATCTGCTTTCAGCTCCTTGTCGACAGGTTCGGTACCCACCAAAGATTCGCCCATGATGTCCTTTCTCAGCAGATGCACGCGTGATACGTCGAACTGTAAACGTTCCTACCTCAGAATGGCCCAAGATTCGGAGAACGCGACCGGCCTGCGTGGCTAGAATCTGCTCTATCTGGTGTTTTATCCATAATTCTTTCGACATATCCATTCGCATTCGCCCAGATACTTCATCCCCGATCGCGAGTGTCGTGATATGTTCTGAAAATTCTGTTGCATCGGCGAGCCTGGGCGCTGCCGGGTACCCAAGAGGAGCGAGGCAGGGTTTATGGGCAGTGTCGTCCGCACCATCTGGTCTGAGGTGGCACGAGAGTGGCACGGGCTGCGTGTGCTGAAATCGGCAGGTGTGTTCCCCTCACTGCGGGCGGTTCCTGCGGTGGCCAGAGAGGCATTCCACAGCGGCCCCGCCGCTGGCGGCGCCATCCTGGGTCACCTCCACGGCGAACGAGTGGCGATCATCGATCCCGAAGGCGCGCTGACGTACCGCGAGCTCGGGGCACTCTGCTCGGCCGCATGCGTTGGACTTCGTTCGATACTCCGACGCGACGACCGCCCCGTGATCGCCATGATGACCCGGAACAGCCGACACACCTTCATCGCTCTGCTCAGCGCAATCGGGCTCGGAGCCAAGGTGATCGCCATAAACACCGACATGAGTGGCAAGCAGATCGACGAGGTTTGCACCCGTGAGGGTGTCCAACTGCTGATCCACGACGAAACATTTGAGGAACGCCTGCGGGCACTCGATCCACGCGTGATCCGAGTGTTGGCGGCGCGAAGCACCCCCGGTCGACGCGATGACGATATGGCAGCCCTCATCGCCAAAACACCGGCCGGTCGCCCGCAGCGCCCCAGACACACGCCCCAGATGGTCATTCTCACCAGCGGAAGTACCGGCGCACCCAAGGGAAGCAGTCGTACCACGGGAAACGGTCAACGCCCGTCCATTGCAGCCGGAGCTGGCTTCTTCGAGAAGATTCCCTTCCGTCCCAACGATGTCGTATTCCTCGCTCCGCCGGTCTACCACGGCTGGGGGGCGATCTGCGCCGGCTCCGCCCTCGCCCTCGGGGCGACCTTGGTACTTGAACCGAGCTTCGACGCCGCCTCCGCAGTCGAACTCATCGCCAAACACCGCTGCACCGCATTGATCATGGTGCCCACCATGATCCGCAGGCTGCTCGCCCTCGGCCATGAGGCGCTCGCACCCATCGATCATGGGGCAATCCGCATCATCGGGTCCGGCGGCGCGCGTCTCGAAGGCGCCTTAGTCGAGGCCGTGCGTGACGAGTTCGGCTCGGTCCTGCATAACCTGTACGGCGCGACGGAGGCCGCGTTCATCAGTATCGCCACCCCGCACGACTTGATAGCCGACCCGGAGTCGGCGGGCTCACCACCAACCGGCGTGACGGTGAAGGTCTATGCGGGCGAGGCCGAAGCTGCCGTCGGTGAAGTGGGCGACATCTATGTCGGGAGCTTCATGACATCACCCCAATACACCGACGGCCGCCGCAAGGAGACTCGGGGCAATCTGCTTAAGACCGGCGATACCGGCTATTTCAACGAGTTTGGCCGCCTCTTCGTCATCGGGCGCAGCGACGGGATGATCGTGTCCGGCGGCGAGAACGTCTTTCCCGAAGAGGTGGAGAGCGCACTGCTGACGCACCCAGACATCAAGGACGCCAAGGTGGTGCCGGTGGCGGATGCCGACTTCGGCCAACGGCTCAAGGCGTATGTGGTGCTGGCCCACGATCCGGGACCCAGCCCGGAAGATATCAAAGCCTATGTATCGCAGGAGTTATCGCGATCACGAGTACCGCGAGATGTGGTCTACGTCGATGACCTCCAGCGCACGGGGACCGGAAAGGTCACCAAATCGACACTGGACGAACTCGATGTCCGGCAGACTGCGGCCGACCGACTGGCCCGCGAAACGAAATCGTAAGGAGGACAGATGACCCTGACTGAGCCCACGCTGGCCACACCTTCGCCGACCGACCCGACGGCGCCAACCCTCGATGACGTGCTGCAGGCGCAGAAGAGCGCCTTCCTGCAGGAGGGCGTGCCCAGCATTGAAACCCGCCGCGATCGCCTCATGCGACTACAGGAAGCACTGGCCAGTCACGCCGAAGATCTGGCAACCGCAATCGATGCCGACTTCGGCACGAGGTCCCGTGCGCTGTCGCTGGCGGGCGACGTCATGTACACGGTCGGCGAAATCGCCGAGCTGCGCGCCTTTCTGCCACAGTGGCTCAAGTCCGAGACGCCGCATTCCCTACGGCGCGCGATAGGGCTGTCCCAGGAAATCAGACCCACCCCGCTGGGCGTTGTTGGAGTCGCCGGGCCCTGGAACTTCCCCATCCAACTGTCGATGGTGCCCGCCGCGGGTGCCCTCGCCGCCGGCAACCGAGTGATGATCCGTCCGTCGTCGGCCACATATCGCACCGGTAAAGTGCTGGCCCAGGCGATCGCCAAGTACTTCGATCCGACTGAGTTGAGTGTGATCACCGCGGAATACGGCCCGGGATCGGCATTTTCGAGGCTGCCGTTCGATTCGTTCTTCTTCACCGGCTCACCGGAAATCGGGCGCGAAGTGGCTCGGGACTGCGCCGCCAACCTGGTGCCCGTCGCGCTCGAGTTGGGCGGCAAGAATCCGGCGATCGTGGATCACGACGCCGATATTGGTCGCGTTGCCCGCCGCATTGCCGGAGCCAAGCTCTTGAACAGTGGACAGGTATGTCTGAGCCCGGACTACGTCTTCGTCCCGACCCAGCTGCTGCCGGATTTTGTCACCCACGTCCTACACGCTTGGAGGCGCGCCTGCCCACAGGTACTGAACAACCCCGACTACACGTCAATCATCAACGAAGCGAACTACAACCGAATAGTCGACCACATCGAAGACGCACGCGAGCTCGGTGCGACGGTCCACCAGCACATCCCGCAACGCGAGAATCTCCCCGATCGGGAATCGAGGAAAATTCCTCCTACCCTGATCACGGGTCTAGCGCCCGGCATGACCATCGAGGAGGACGAGATATTCGGACCCGTCCTATCGATCCATGCCTACGACGATATCGACGGTGTCATCACCTTCATCAACGAACGCCCTTCCCCACTGACAATGTATTGGTATGGGCCCGACAATGAACGCAAGCGGGTGTTGATCGACCGCACTAGGACCGGTTCGGTGAACTGCAATGAATTCATGCTGCACATGATGCCCACCGCGGATATGCCATTCGGTGGAGTGGGAAATAGCGGCTACGGTTATTACCACGGGAAATACAGCATTCAGAACTTCTCCCACGCCCGCGCGCTGATGACGTACCGCGGTCCGGTGTCCTTCAGTCCACTCATGGCACCACGGTTCATGGGTAAGTCAACCCGACTCATCTCCGGCATTTTGCGACTAATGCGTCAGTAAGGGAAGGCGTCTTGAGATTTCCGAGAACCTCTTGCAAGACTGCATGCATAACGTCACCGTGGAATCGGCCCGGCGCGCGCTGGAGCTGGCCAAGTCCCACCACGTGTCACGGGGCGCGCAGACCGGCGAATCCGCCGTACGATCCTCAGTCGCACCCGCTGACGGAATCTGCGCCACATGTGAACGGAATCTGGAAAATTGTGAAGAATGCGCAGCCACTGGTCTCGTTGACGGCGACAGCTGCGATGTGTGCAACGGTGCCCAGCGGGGCTGCCCGGTGCATCACGCCGAATGGGACGTGCCTACCGTGGCCGGCTGAGCGGGCCCCTGAACGACAAATCTTCTATCCGCCGAGATGCATACGTACGAATTTGTCCTATTGATCACAAATTAGCACAGCATTAGCTACTCTCAGCGAGACAGAATTTCTCAAGACATTCCGTGGAGGCCCCCGGTGAAAGCTGACACCATGGTGCGCAGCAGCGTGTCCACAAAGTTGGATGACGCGGACGAAAACACTGCAGGACAGACGATCTCACCGACCAGCGATGAGCCTCCTGGGAAAGAGCCACGCCGTGCGCTGACCTTCTCGGTTCGACGGGATGTCATGGTGATGTCGGTGCTGCTGATGCTCTCGCTGGCGGGCAGCGCCTGGTTGGGTTGGATGTGGCACCAGAGCGGGCGCTCGGAGCGGGCCGCCAAGTCCCAGCTCGCCACCTCGCTGGACGCCGCATCGTCACGCCGCCAAGCCGAACAGGCTGCACTGAACTACGCCAAGGGCGCCGCCCAGATGGACTACAAGAACATTCCGGGCTGGACCAAGCAGCTGACCGCCAACACGACACCGGAACTCAGCAAGAAACTGAAAGACGCTGCAGCGTCCATGGAGCAGATCATTGTTCCCTTGCAATGGACCTCTGCCCCCACTCCCATCACCGCCACCACCCGCTCGGAGCGCGACGGCGTCTACGTGGTCAACTGCTTCGTCAGCGTGATAACCAAGAACGCGCAAGCTCCTGACGGAATCCAGTCAACTGCGACGTACACCGTGACCGTCAACAAGAACGACAACTGGAGGATCACCGATGTCGGTGGGGTCGACACGGCGCTGCGCGCCGGAAGCTAGAAGACTCCAGATGCAGGGTGTTCGGCAGGTGGGCGTGATGGCAATGGCCCTTGTTGTGTTTGGCGGTGCCGTTGAGAGTCCTAACCGCTGCCGTCTATGGGTCTCGGCCCGTGAACATGCCGCGATCACCATTCGGATTGTCGGCACCGAAGTGCCACTGCCACCCCCTCCCATCCAGTCGACAGTGCCGGAAGGATCGACGACGCCAAAGGAAAGTTCAGTTTCATCATCCCGTCGGCGTGGACACGCTCGGGTGGGGACCATCTGACTTACGGCACCACATTGCTGACCAATCCCAAGGCTCCCGATGCTGTGATGCTGTTGGGCCGGCTGGGTATGAAGCTTTTCGCCGGAACGTATCCGTCATACCCAAACAATCGAAGATCTGCGATCCGGCTGTCCTCCGACATGGGCACGTTCCTGATGCCGTGTCCCGTGCTACGAGACGAAATACGATGACCCCCAACAAGAAAGCAGCCAACTGAGGGTGGCGGTCGCAGGGTACGAGACCAACCGCGTCTTTGCGTTGTGGCCTGGCACAGCGTCCTCACCAATCGAACGTGCCGCCGCGCAGACGTTGGCCGAATCAATCCGGCCGTACTGAGCGCCCTAACGACTTTGAACTACACGCACGGTGAACGCCCCGGGCGTCGACACCGAGTCGATGGCACTGTCGAGCAGTCGACTCGTATCGAAGGTGGTCAATGCCGCTGCCGTGGCTTGCAGCGGCGGCAGCAGTGGTTCGGTCAGGTTGTAGAGGTCCGGGCCGATATCCGTGACGAACTGACGTAGCCGTCCGAGTACCTGACCGGCCCCGTTTTTGATGTCGTCGGGGTACTTGCCGGATTCATAGAGCAGGACGATGGCGCCCTCCACCACGGTCTGCATGTTGTCGAAGAAATTCGGGGCCACTCGCTTGAAGTCCGTGAGGGACGGCGCGATGACATCACGCTTGTCCAGCAGGTTTTGCGTGAGGGCAAGCACGTCATACAGATCGTCCTTGCGCGCGGCAACGAGGGTCCGAAAGTTGCGGCTGGCATTGCCCAGCACGGGAGCCGCCGAATCATTCGAGAGTGCGAAGTTGAGTTCGTCGACGATTCCCCGGACCAGTTCCGGGTTCAGCCCCCCCAGAAGCTGTGTCAGTGCGACGGCCGCCTCGCCGATGGTCCCGGCAACGGTGCTCGGTTCTGCGTTCAGACGCTGCCCGCCGACAAGGGCCGTCCCGCCCTCAGCGGCGGGCTTGATGGACAGGTAGGTCTCGCCGAGCGCGGAGAGGTTCTCAATCCGGAACTCGCTGTTCACCGGCACCCGCACAGCCTGCGGATACTCGAATTCGACCACCACACCACGTGCATCTGCGTTGACCTCAGTGACCTTGCCGATCGGGACGCCACGCAGCAGCACGCGCGACCGCGGCACCAGGCCCGCAGAGTCACGCACCTGCAGAGTGACCCGCTGCAGCCCGTCACTGGAAGTCGTCCATGGCACTCCCTGCTGGCCGATCAGCACCGCCGATAGGACCAAGAGGGCGAGCAGTGCGCAGATCGAGATGGCGTTGCGAATCACCGCAGGGCTCCCAGCTTGGCCAGGATCTGCCTGGTGTCGGCGGTGCGGTTGGTGCCATCAGGAGTGGCGACTTCGGCGATCTCCACTCGCGGGTCCAACAGGAAGGGCAGCAGTGTCTGGTTGGTGAAGGTGTCGATCGTGGAGCCACCACCGGGGGGTCCGGTCTGCTCCAGCGCCGTGGACACCGAGTCCAGCAGCGGGATCAGCCACGCACCCCGACCAAAGATATCGCCAAAAGCAGCCATCACACCAACCACGCCACCGACGGCCGCCCAGAACTTGGTCCAGAAATCCACCGATTCCGGGGTCAGGAAATCGTCGAGAACCGCGGCCTGATTCTTCAGACTCGTTGCCAGTGCGCTGAGGGTGTCGATGGTGCGATCAACCTGTGCACTGTTGCTGGCCAGGCTGCGCAGATCGCGGGCGACGTTCGTTGCAACCTTGCGGGTCTCGTCGGTGGTCGGTGGCATGGCAGCATTGATGTTGCGCAACATCCCCTGCATGCGCTGGATGGAGCCGCTGCCAATGAACGAGGAGAGGCTGATCATCATGTCCTCGATCGAGGCGGGCGGACGCGTGCGGCCAACGGGGATGCGGGCGCCGTCGGTCAGCGGTGGCCCGACATCCCCGCCCTCGGGTCGCCCGAGACTCACGTAGGAGTCGCCCAGCACGGTGTCCTGCACGATGGCCGCGGTGCTATCGGCAGGTACTCGCGCTTGCGAATCCACATACGCGGTGACGGCCACCACAGCACCCTCCAGAGCGACCGATCGCACCGATCCGACATTGTCACCCTGGTAAGTGACCTTTGCTCCGGCCGGCAGGTTCAGGGCACTACTGAACTCAAGCACCACCCGCACCGTCGGCCCGCCAAAAGCTGGCGGTTGCATCTTGACCGGGTTGAGCCCACAACCGGCGACGGTGGTTGCCACTAGAACTGTCCACATCAGAGACACACGCCGCGGAATGCGCATCACGGGCTCTTTGATCATGGGCTCTTGACACCCCCGTTGAGAACTAGTTGGAGAAGATCAACCGACGTCACACCCTCTGGGATCCCGTAGAAGAACCCACAGTGATCCTTGGCCTGCGGATCCAGATCGGTACGCGAGCACACCGTGCCGTTATCCGACGGGCCGGCCTCGACTCTGGGCGATGCAATCGGTATCTCACGGGTACGCACACGCGCCCAGAAATTGCGTATCCCATCGAGGATGTTTGGCAGCGTCCCGGCGTACATCACGATGACGCCGGTGTGTTCGGAGAGCAGCCGAACGGTCGCGGTGGCCGTATCGAACGTGTTCCAGACGATGTCGTGAAGATGAGTCGCCATATCCAGCAGGGCCTGGACAATCGGATGGAGCCGCGGACCGATCAGGCTCGCAAACGCCTGCATAAGACCAAGAGACCATGAGTCCAGCCCCGGCGGAGCCAGACTCAGCACAGTCTCCAGTTCGGTCCAGTTCGCGTTGATACCCCGCATGGTCGTTGCGATATCCCGAATCAGCTGGTCGACATCCAACGCGCTGGGATCGCTCACCGCGCCAGCGAGGTTGGACAGCGCATCACGCATACCGGGCCCGGTACTTTTCAGCTGCTCAGCGGCGGCGGCGACAAGCCGGTCCACCGTCTTGCCGCGACCAGAGGCGGAGAGCTGTCTGACCACGTTGGTGATGGCGGCCGTGCTCTCGGTGATACTCTTGGCGGTTTCGGTGCGCGGCAAGGGAATGCAGGTTCCAGACATCAACTCTGCGGCCAAGCGACCGCCGGTGAGTTCGAGGGTTCGATCAGCCAGGATGGTCGGCGCGCGTGTGACAGCGAAGACATCTGCGGGAACCGTCACCCCGCGGTCAAGGGTGAAAGTGACCCGCACTGAGGTCGCCGAAGCCTCGATACGGTCGACCTGCCCGATAGGGACGCCCATGCGGGACACCGAGTTGCCAGGATACAGCCCGATGGAATCGCTCAGTATGGCGCAGTAGCCCGCCGATCCGTGTGTGCGCGAAACGGCCTGCTGGGCAACCGAGCACGACGTTCCGGCCGCCATCGTTACAACGGCCACGAGCACGGACAGCAGCCCCACGCGGCTCAGCACGTGCGCCCCGGCATGGGTACACACATGTCGGTCGCCAAGACAGGAAGCTCCGGCACCAACCGAAATCCACCAGGTGAGAAGGCTCCCCGCACATTGTTGACGAAGTTCCCCAGATTCCCGATGATCCTTGGGATATCGGTGTTGATGACGTTGAGCGCGTTGTTCACCCTTTTCAGACTGTCCAACAGCCAATCACGATGGGCCCGATAGAAGTCGGTTGCAACAACCAGCTCATCGATAAGTTGCTGAATGCCCACGCTCGATCCAGTGATGCCGAGCTTGTAGGTGTCCAAAGCCGCCACGAGAATCGAGGCCTGGCGCACCAGCGCTACCACCACCTCACCGTTGGCAACGCTGGCATGCAGCAGCTCCGAGCTCGCGTCGAGAATCGAACGTAGCTGATCCTGCTGGTGATTGACGATCTGCGCGATGCTCTTGACGCCATCACTGATCGTTGCGATTGATCCCGGGTTCGCCTCCAACGCGCTGGCCAAGCTGTCAAGGTTAGCGCCGAGCGCACGAGCATCGACCTGACGTACCTTCTCCGCACTGTCGGCCAGCAGTTCGGTCAGACTGTACGGTGCATGCGCGCGCTCCGCGGGAATTATCTTGCTGCCCAACGGAACCGACCCGCTCGAGCTGAGATTGATGTAGTAACCGCCGACAGCGGTGAGCATCCGCACATCCGCAGCGGTCTGGTCGCCCAGGTAGATCCCGTCATCGATACTCAGATCGACACGCACGGCAGCCGCCCCCAGCCGCACCGCCTCCACCGTTCCGGCGGGAACCCCGGCCACCCGCACCTCGGTTCCCGCCTTGATGGCGGCAGCATCGGTGATCAGAAAGGAAACGCTGCGGCGTGCAGGAGGATGCAAATAGAAGTAGCCGACACCCGCTGCCACCACTGCCGCCACCAGGTAGATCGCGAGCCCAACGGTGAGCTGGCGAGCACGTGCGGCCTCGGGACTGTGCGGGCCCGCGAGCAGGCGCCGAAAGTTCTTGGCTACCGGTTGCATAACACCACCTGTTGATCACCGAGAATCACTTTCACCATCGGCGGGAGGGCCAGCTGGCCGTTGGTGCAATTGAGATCCGAACCGGGATACTTCAGCATCGGCTGCAGTCCGCTGTATGCACCCGGCATGCGCTCAAAGAATTCGGGTATCCGATACAGGTTGGCCCGCAACACATCGAACCTCTGATCCAGCACGGCCCCATTGCGCAGCCCGAGCAGCCACAGCAGTCGGTTCAGTGCGGTCACGAAGGTTGGGTCCCCCAGCGGCCCGAACTGCGGAACAGACGGCATCAGCTTTCTTGTAAGGTTCTCCAACATGGCGAGGTTCTTCATCGCCGCCGCAGATCTGCCCTGCAACTGGCGGGCAAACACCGCGATGTTGTCGACCAACGCGCTGATGACCTGTTGTTTATCGCCCGCGGTCGCCGCAAGTGCGCGGATGCTGTCCAACAGATCTGCAGCCCCCGCACCGTCGCCATCGAGAAAGATCGCGAGCTTCTCGCTGAGCGCGTTGATATCGGCGGGGTCGACAGTGCGCAGGATCGGTGCAAGTCCCTGAAAGATGGTCGTAATGTCAAATGACCCGGCCGTCTGGACGAGCGGGATCCGTGTTATCGCCGCTGCGGGCGCTCCCGACTCATCACGGATGTCGATGTAGCGAGCCCCCGTGAGATTCTGGAACTTCACGCTCAGCCGCGTCGCAGTAGTCACCCGTTGGTTATCGGCCAGGTCCAGTCCCACTGCTGCGACATTGCCGTCTCCGGAGCGGGACACCACGATCGAGGTCACCTTGCCCACCTGAACGCCCTGCCGGCGGATGTCCGCACCGACCCGCAGCCCAGACACGTCGTTGAACAACGCTTGGTAGGAGGCAGTCGGAGCCGCCACCGGATTACGCAGCCCATTGACGACCACGACATAGATGAATGCCGTCAACACCGCAGTCACCATCAGATAAATGAGCGCGCGTCGGGTTCCCGTCATCGTGTTCCATTCCCATCCAGATCCGCGGGCTCGGGGATCACCGACTGCAACACCGGCAACGGCTCCAGCAGCAGCCGAAACTTCACCGACCTTTTGCTCTCGGGCCCGTTGTACATCTCACTGAGGCCGGCCATGGCCTTATCCAATCGGACCGAACCACGCGACCGCTGCACCAAGATGGTCACCGCGTCCGCGAACGAGCGGGCAATCTCGGTGACGGGTGTCAGCTCGGTGCGATGCTTGGCCAATATATCGCCGAGCGGCCCAAACAACCCGAGGTTTATCTGGTCGATCGATTCCAGGGTGACCCCTATGTCCGCGACGGGGTACTGGTATCCCTTGAGGTAGCGGAATCTGTGCGCGGACGAGAGACTCAAGTCCGCCAGCGAGGGCAGCGGCTCGACGATGTCGTTGAACCTCGCGAGGAGATCCGCCGAGGTCCCCCGCTGTGTGTCGGCGATGAGACTGGCGAGCACCAAACCGGTTTCGATGAGGGGCGCCAATGCGGCTGTATATTCGGTGGCACGACGCACATATCTGACGAGATCATCGGTAAGCACCCCAGTCACCACCTCAATGCCGCTGTTGAGCAGTTGCGACATGGTGGCATTGATATCTGGTGCACGATCTATGTGCTGGCCGTCGAGCAAGGGGCTCCCCCCCTCACGCGCAGTGATGCTCAACGCAGATACGCCAAAAGTGTTCAGAGGCCTGAAATCGAATCCGAACGAGTCCGTCAGCCCGCGAATCTGGTTCCGGTCCAAACGAATACGCAGATCAACCAGTCCACTTCGGCTGCCCATCGCCGTGATCGAACCGACTGAGACTCCGTGCAGCATCACCACGGAATCAACGGTGATGCCTTGCCCGACAGTCGGAGTGGTCAGCACCACCTCCAAGGTTCCCAATGGCCGGTCAACCGGTCTCGCGGCGATCAGCGCCGCGACCGTCGCAATCACCACGGCGAGCCCTGTACCGACCCGAATCAGGGTGCGGCGCTGCTGCGCATCGGTGCCACGTACCAACTCGGACATATCAGCCTCGGAACACGTACTGGGGGAACAGTCCCCACATAAGGACCGAAAGGACGAGGTCGAGCACGATGATCATGACCAAACTGGCCCTGATCGCCCGGCCGCTGGCCACTCCGACGCCAGCCGGACCTCCGGTGGTGAAAAAGCCGTAGTAGCAATGGATCAGAGTGACCGCTGCACAGAAGGCGACCGCCTTGATGAGCGAATACACCAATCCCACCGGATCGAGGAACTGTACGAAGTAATGCTGGTAGGTGCCCGGCGACTGCGAATGCACCACCGTCACCAGGGTTCGGCTCACCACGAAGCTCAGCAACAGGGTTGCCAGGTACGCCGGAGCCACGCACAGCATCCCCCCGAGCAGCCGAGTGCCGACCACAAACGGAATCGACCGGATGCCCAGCGATTCAATCGCGTCAATCTCCTCAGACACCCTCATCGCCCCAACCTCTGCGGTCATCCGGCATCCCGCCTGCGCAGCGAAGGCAATCCCCGCCGCGATGGGTCCCATCTCCCGCACGTTGGCCAACCCACCAACCACACCGGTGAGCGCCCCGAAGCCGATCATGTCCATCGCCGCGAATGCCTCAATCGACACCATCGCCCCGACGCCGAACCCGATGAGCAGCATCGTCGAGACCACCCCGCCATCGACGAGGAGCGCACCGCGCCCCCATGCGAGATTGTTGAGAATCTTGATCGTCTGCTTCGGATACCACCGGACGGTCGACGGCAACAACCAGACCGTCGTCCCGACGAAGAGAGCCACCCGGCCGAGCGTGGCCAGAAGATCGACAGCCGGACGAACCAGCATCCGCTCAACCGGACGTGTGATCCACGGCAACGGCCGATACCGAGCGACCTGGACCGCTGGACTCACGCGAACTGCTCCGGGAAGAACATCGTCTGCAGCTGCGTCAAGACAAGCGCTGCGAACACAAATGTCACCACGCTCAGGACCACCGCAGCATTCACTGCATCGGCAACACCTCGTGGCCCTCCGTGCGCTTCCAGACCCCGCAGGCTCGCGATCAGCGACACCAGCGCCGCCGCGACCAACGTCTTGACCAGTGCGAACATCAGATCGGTGACAGTGGCAAAGGCCCCAAATGACGCCCAGAAACTTCCTGGACTCACATCGGTCAACCGCACCGCGATGAAGAACGCGGATCCCACCCCGACAAGGATGATCGTGGCGAGGATGACTGGCGCGATCATCAGCATCGCGAGCAATCGAGGCACCACTAGGCGCTGCACCGGGTCCACTCCCATCACCCGCATTGCGTCGATTTCTTCCCTTATGGCCCGGGTGCCAAGGTCCGAGGCAATGGCGGATGCCGCCGCCCCCGCCATCAACAACCCGGAGGCCATGGGTGCGCCCTGCCGCACGATGCCCAGCCCGCTGGCAGCTCCCGCCATCGACGAGGCGCCCACGTCGTGAAGGATTCCGCCCGTCTGCAACGTGATGATCGCCCCGAAGGGAATCGCCATCAGCACCGCCGGGAACACCGTTACGGTCAACAGCGACCAAGCCTGGGTGAGCGTCTCCCCCATCGGCAATCGCCATCGAACGGAGTCGGTCACCAAGTAGCGCAACGCCGACGCCGACAGCTGCACCGAACGGCCCACCGTTGCGGTACTGGTCAAGATCAAACGAGTAAACACGCGTCGGATCGCAGCGCGAACAATCGATGACCAAATGTCACGACGCTCCACCGCATGGGTAACGATTCTCGGCTGCGAATCGACCGGTTTCCCTGTCACGGCGTTCTCGAGCTCCAATAGATCTGTCACAAGCGGCACACCCGTCGACTGCAGAATGAACCTGCGATCACGCGCCCACCCGCTCCACTATCACCGTGTTCGCGGTGCCGCTCGCTTCACAGATCGTCAGCAGGCCGCGCCGGGCCTCACGGCGCTCGAGTTCGCCGATCAAGTCGGTAAGCATCCGCGCTCCGGTAGACCCAAGCGGATGGCCTATGGCGATCGATCCGCCGTTAACGTTCAGCTTGTCCATCGGCACGCCAAAGACCTTCTGGAACACGAGCGGAACCCCCGCGAATGCCTCGTTGACCTCAAACAGATCGATATCGACGATCGACAGACCAGAGCTCTTGAGGGCTTTGTCGGTGGCATCCAGTATCGCAGTGAACTGGATGATCGGGTCGGAGCCGGCGACCGCAAGTGCACTGAACCGCGCCCGCGCCGGTAGGCCCCGTCCCTGGGCATACCGGCGATCCGTGACGAGCAGTGCCGCCGCGCCATCACTCAGCTGTGACGAATTTGCAGCTGTCGTCGTGCCATCTGGAGCGAATACCGCGTTGAGACCGGCCATCTTGACTCGGTCAACTGTGCTGCGGACGCCCTCGTCCATCCCAACAGGTTCGGGCGGCTGCACCACATCAGAGGAGAAGCAGCCGGCACGCCAAGCGGCCGCAGCCCGTTCGTGGCTGCGGGCAGCGAATTCATCCAACTCGGTGCGGGCGATCCCGAATTTCTCGTTGAGCAGATCAGAAGAAGGACCCTGGGCAGTCAACCGCCCTGCGTAGCGAGCCTTTTCATCGAACGAGTACTGGGGCCCCAGCGGAGCTCCGGGCACCATGGCCGGAGGCATCGCCACCCTGGACATTGACTCCACCCCACCGGCAATGACCACACGCTGCATACCCGATGCCACCGCCTGTACCGCGAAACTCACGGCCTGCAGCCCCGAACCGCATTGGCGGTCGACTGTCACCCCCGGAACAGATTCGGGCAATCCCGCTGCCAAGACCGCGTGCCGGGCCAGATTGCCCGTCTGCTCCCCGAACTGCAGCACACATCCGGCAATCACATCATCGATATCGCTTGGTGGGATGGGGTTGCGTTCGGCAAGGCTGCGCAGTGTCAACGCGAACAGGTCCACCGGATGCCAACCGCTCAGACTCCCGCCGCGCTTGCCTACCGGTGTACGGACCCCGTCGACGATCACCGGGTCGTGGACTCGCATCAGACAGCACCTCCAGGCAGCCCAAGCCGCCTCAAAATGAGGCATCCATTCCGCATAGACGAAAACACTTGCTGCACTAGTCCTTTCGTGATCAACGCCCGGGAGACAACAGCGCGGGCCCTTGCCCCTCGCCCTCACGTGTCCACATCATGACACAGGAGAGCTTGCCGATATAGGCAAATTAAGAATTTTGTATCAAACTATCATGCGTTGCTGTTGAGCAGCTCGATAACGGGAGACCAGTGCCCCCAGTTCGGTCACCCCTCTCCCCTACGACATAACCACCCCGATCAATACGGGATTTATCTGCATATTCCTCGGCTTTTAGGCAGGCCAGACAGCTTCTGTGGATGCGAGATGACTCCGACTCCACCAAGATTCTTCACTAGAATTCTATTTGCTAGTTTCTTCATCCCCCTGATTCGAAGGCTGCCAATACTATCACAAATGGGAACAGACTTCTTCACTGACCGCCCTCGATGTGCGACCATCCAGTCCTGAACCGCGACGACGGGAGAGCACGTGAACGTGAGACAGGTACGCAAGTCTGTCCACAGTTTGATGTTGGCCGCGGCACTCGGCCTCGGGACAGGGGTGATGACCGCCCCCGCCGCTCGTGCCTACGACTCGTGGTGCGACATCGCCGAAACCCATGGCCCGCGGATCGCATTGGCATCCGAGCCCCTGCGCGATGGCCGCAGCCAGCGGGAAGTGGACCGCATGAATCTCCTCTACAACAGGGTGATCCCCGTGCTCAACACCGTGGGATTTGCAACATTCTGGTATCCCGACGTGTGGGGCAGCCCGGATATTCGGCCCGAGACGCGACAGCTTCTGGCCGCCATGGATGCACTTCAGACCGCCGCTAACAACGATGTCCCTTCTGCAGAACAAGTCCAAGGCGTCGACGAGGCCCTTGCCATCCTGCATCAGAAGTGCAAAGGCAAGCGCGGACTGCCCACTCCCGAACAGCGCTGAATCTGCCACGCCACCAACATGGCTCGTTGAGCGAAGATGGTTGCTTTGTTAGGAACAAATACAATATTATGTCTCAGCACGGCCGTGGCCCACCTCGGCAGTCTTCCATGTTGGCAATACTCGAAAGAGTCACCTGATGAGCGAAATCGCGACCACCGTCCCGCAGATTCCAGCCCCGAAGCCTCTCGATTACCTGCGACTGGCCTGGTTCTTGCTCTACATGGCCCCCGGTGAGGCATTCGGCAAGCTGCAGGATCGACACAACGCGCCCGCCCTCCGCCTGCCCGTTCCGGTGCCACTGATGTTCCGGCAGCTGGTCATCAGTGGGGATCCGTCGTTCGCCCAAGCCGTCGCCTTGAACAAGGATGACGACATCTCGGCCGAGGGCGGCTGGGGTGTCCTGCTGTCCCGTGTCGGAATGTTCACCCGATCAATCCTGCAGATGGAGTTCGACGAGCACCGCCATGATCGCCTTCTGCTGCAGCAGGCAATGGCACCGATGCAGCTGTCCGGCTACATGGAACAGGTTGCGCCGAAGATTCGAGCTGCAGTGCGTGCCTTTCCTATCGGGGACCCAGTGGATCAGCGCAAGCTCTTCAAGCGGATCAACATGACGGTGTCCATCGAGATCTTCATGGGAATCACCTTGCCTCCCGATGAGGTGGACAAGGTGGGCAAGGCCTACGACGACCTTGTGAGCTTCAATATCCTGCAGCAGACCCGGGCACGGCGATATCTGCATCGCTTTCTGCTGTCGTGGGTGTCCGTCAAGAGAGCATCGGACACACCAGACCTCATGTCACAACTCTGCCGGGCGCGCACGGTGGACGGAGATCGGTTCAGCGACCGACAGATCATGCAGCACATGCTGTTCTTCCTGTTCGCCGCACATGACACCACCACCATCACCATGACGAACATGGCCTACTACCTGGGCCTCAACACACAGTGGCAGCGTCGCGCTCGAGCGCAGGCATTTGCTCTGCCTGAGAACGCCGAAATCGCGGACTTCAGCAAGATGATCGAGCTGGAGAACATCATGAAGGAGACGCTGCGCTTCCGGACACCCGTGCCGGGCATGATTCGCACCGCAGTCCGCGATACCGAGATACTCGACTACCGCGTCCTGCGCGGCACCACCATCATGGCGCTCACCTGGTCGCATCACACCAATCCGAATGTCTGGACCAATCCGCGACAGTTCGACCCTGACCGTTTCTCCCCCGAGCGCGCAGAAGACAAAGACCACCGCTCGAAGTGGATGCCCTTCGGCGGCGGGGTGCATAAATGCATCGGAATGCACTTTGCCAAGATGCAGATACTCTCCGTGTACCACACCTTGTTGCGCGAATTCGAATGGACCGTGGACAGGCGGCACATCCTTCCGACACTGCAGAACTCCTTGGCCTTCTCCGAAGGGTTCCCCGCCACGGTGCGACGGTTCGACCCCGCCATGCCGCAGACACAGCTCGACGCCGATGGGGATCAGGAGGTCGATTGGGGAATCGCGCCGAACTTGGCTCCCGTCGCATACCTGCGATCGTTCCTGCAGCGCTGGCGATCGGGCACTCGCGCAAGCACTCACGACGCCGCCTGAGGATCTGGAGTTCCATGACCCACCTGATAACTAGAGCATGTTGCAACGACGCCAGCTGCGTTGCGGTCTGCCCGGTGAACTGCATTCACCCCACGCCGTCTGAACCGGAATTCGGCAGTGCTGAGATGCTTTACATCGATCCCGCCACCTGCATCGACTGCGGACAGTGCATCGACGAATGCCCCGTGTCGGCGATAGTCCGGGACGACGAGATGAGCCCCCGCGACCTACCGTATCTGACCATCAACGCCAACTACTACCACGATCATGATGTCCGCACAGGCACCTACATGCGCTGGCGTGGCACGCTGCCTGCCCTCTCGTCAGAACTTCGGGTGGCGATCGTGGGCACGGGTCCGGCGGGTTTCTTTGTCGCCGAACGCCTGTTGGAGCATCCCAACACGTCGGTCGACATGTTCGACAGGCTGCCGACCCCCTACGGCCTAGTACGCGCCGGGGTGGCGCCCGATCACCAGGACACCAAGAATGTGCAACGCCTGTTCGAGAAGGTAGCCGGGCGCGATGGATTCCGGTACGCCCTGAACGTCGATGTCGGACGAGATATCACGCACGACGAGTTGACCCAGTACTACCACGCCGTGATCTACGCAACGGGTGCCGCGGAAGACCGAAAGCTCGGGATACCGGGCGAGGACCTCCCCAATTCGGTATCTGCCCGCGAAATCGTGGCGTGGTACAACGGCCATCCCGGTCAGCCGGACCTGCCCATCGACCTGTCTGCGCGACACGCGGTGATCATCGGAAACGGCAATGTCGCCCTCGATGTAGCACGCATCCTGACGCTCGGACACGAAGACCTGCGGCGCTCGGACATCCCATCCGAGGTGCTCAAGGCGCTGAAAGGCAGCAAGATTCGCGAAGTGACCGTGCTCGCACGACGAGACGTCGCGCATGCCGCCTACTCGACACCGGAGTTCCTCTCGCTCACCCAATTGCGTGACACCGGCATCGAGATTGACGTGGGCAACCTCGGCGTGCATCCCGATATCCAGCGGGAGTTCGACTGTGGCACAATCAATTCCACAGTGGCGGCGAAGATCCGATTCGCACACGATGTCGCCGAGCGTGGGCCGACGGTGTCAGCCCACGCGTCACGCACAATCCGCCTCCGGTTCCATGCCACACCGTTGGAGATCGTGGGAGAGGCTTCCGGATGCACGGGAGTCCGCATCCGGCCCAGTCACTACGGACCGGACGGCCAGCTGATTTCCGACGAACACGAGACCATCGGCGCCGGGCTGGTCATCAGGGCAGCGGGCTATCGGGGCAGCCCCGTGACCGGGCTACCTTTCGATGATCAACTGGCCGTCGTCCCCAACCAGGCCGGCGCCGTCACCGGACTTCCAGGCGCCTACGTCGCGGGTTGGATCAAGCGAGGTCCGCACGGCGGAATCGGTCGAAACAGAATGTGCAGTCTGGAGACCGCCGACCGTGTTCTTGCCGATTTCGACGATGCGGCACTGCCCGAACCCGCTGGCCCGGTCGACGGTGCTCTCATACTCCTGCGGCGTCGGGGAGTCGTCGTTGTCGACGGTTCAGAGTGGGAGAAGATCGACTCGAAGGAGAGAGATCGGGGCCGATTACGGGGCGCGCCCCGCGAGAAGTTCATCCATATCCGTGACATGTTGGCGGTGGCCAACAGCCTAACGAATGCTGAAGGCACGCCCGCCTAGTACACCATCGGGGCCAGGTACTGCCCGACGAACTTGGCGAGCGCCTTGTCGTTGGTGACATCCATGGCAGGTGATGGGGACAACACGATCGACACAGCCATACGCAACAAGATCTCGGCCACAATGTGCAATTCGTCATCCGCCATCGTGGCACCGGCACGCCTCAAAGTGAGGGTGATGCCGTGAACGAAATTAGAGCCGAACTGTTGCTTGGTGAACAAATGGGAGAGCATCGGGTCGCCACCGATGTGCTTGGACGTCGCGAAGTTGAGCAGCTCGTTGAAAAATGGCACCGACCGCAGCATCCGGGCCAATTCAACGAATGCCGTCTCCACCGCTTCCTGGGCAGTCTGGCCCTCGGTCATCCGCGCAATGCGCTTGCCACCCCAGAGTGCGGCGCGAAGGCCCACCGCGTCCAGGAGCGACGACTTGGTGGGAAACCGGCGATACAGGGTTGCCCGGCTGACGCCGGCGTGCCGCGCGACTGTATCCATGTTGGTGCGCTTGATTCCCGAGAGGCTGAACTCGTCCTGAGCCGCCTCAAGGATCGGGTCGTCAGCGATGCCGTCAAACCCGTTCGCCAAATTCAATCCCTGATCCGACACCGAACCTCCAGAACCGCTGACACATGAGACAACAAGGCCTCATCGTACCAAGGTGAAGAGGGCATCGTGGATCCCACCGACAGCATCGATGGCACGTCCAGCCAGCTGGCTATCACCGGGCAGGGGATGCAGACCCCGGCGCCGACTCTGCGTTGCGAGATCTGGGTTGATGGTCAGCGCCCCCATGGAGGGGCGGATTCCACCAAATATTTCGCACCGACACGTAGGCACTGTCCGGATCCTCCACCGTCATGCTCTGTTGCCACGGCTCCGCGGGGCTCACCCAGTAATTCTCCGAATGCAGCCCGCTCCAGCTCTCCATCTGCAGCGCGATCCGGAAATGAATCGTAATCTCCTGACCGGCCTCCGCCGTCACGACCTAGCGGACACGGTGTTCGACTTCGGCAACCACATAAGGACTCCAAGCGTGACCAGTCACGAGTGACGTGCTCGTGATCGCCAGCACACCAAACCGCTGAACCGCGCCGCATCCACGTGCCGCGATCATCACAACGGCTCGGCCCAGTCATCGTGATGCACCGGGCAGCCACGCTGAGTGCCCTGGCATACATCACAGCAATCACCGTCAACCTGGCCTGCCCCGGCACACTCCTCACAATCCTCCAGTCTGCGAGCACATTTGGCGCACACCGCGTCCACGGGGGGAATTACCGCGGAGTCGGGGTCGTAGGCGACAACGTTCGTCACGGCAGTCCGCCGTGCCCGCGCTTGACGCAGCGCCGCACGCGCTGATTCCAGAGTGATGTCATTTGGGTCAAGACCTTCGCGTGTGAAGGCATCCACGCCAGCCGGACTGAACCGGTACCGCAATGGCACCTTGAGCTGGATCAATGTCATTCGAGCGCGACGCAACAATGCGATGTACCGACGGAATCTTCGCGGCTCCCGTGAGCTCCATGCCAGACCGAGCTGTTGACGGATATGCGGTTCCAACGGGCCGATGGTGATCAATCGGAGCAGACCGCCGCTGACCGATCCGGCCGGCCGGGCCAAGGGCCGAAGTGCGGGTGGCAGCACCCTACTGAAGAGCTTCGCCGCTGCGCCCGGGTAAGCCAATCCCACGGTGTACTGCGACAACTTGGAATCGGTGAGCTCCTGGCGCATCACCTGCTCCCAATACGCTTCGAACTCCGCATACGTTTCCGGCTGGCAACGGTCATCGACCCCAAACAGTGAGTACCACTCCATGGATTCCTCGAAGATCTGTTCCTTCTCATCCCGAGTCAGCGGACGTTCCAGCACTCCGAGATCACTGGCGCGGTAGATCAGCTCAAAGAATGTGACATGGGTGAAGTACCAGGTTTCGGCGTTGATTGCGTGATACTTGTGGCCGCCCGGCATATCGCCCTTGATGGGTTTGTGGAAGTTTCGCAGTTGCACACCCACCTTGTGTGCATCCTGTGGCGCTGCGTACAGCACCCCGGAGATCGCCTTAATCGTGTTCTTTCCGCGCTGGGCCAGTACCTGGAAGTCACTGGACTTCAAGATAAGTGAGTGATCAGAAACCCCTGGCCCAATTGCGGACACATGTTCTCGATAATGGCGATCCGCTGTCCAGTGGCGGCCAGCACAAACGGGTCGAGGGCGTACTTCCACAGCAGCGAGTTGGGCGGCACCGGGTGGTGGGCACGTTCCCGCGGGCCCAGACTGCCGTCCTTCCCACGATCCGGAAGCCGGATCCCCGCATAGAAGACGTTCCGCCCGACGACGGTGTCAACGGGCAGTACGTCCAGGTCGCCGCTCCCCTGCGCCGTGGTGTTTACTACAACCTCGGTATCAGTCATTGGTGCTCCTCCTAGGACGATGAGGCATCGAGTACTTGCTGTTTTCGAGCTGCACAATTCCGCCATCTATCAGCAGGTTCCCATTTCCGAGGCAGGCGACCTCGCGTCGCCAGCCCCAATCAGCCGCTCAGGGTCGAGTCACTGACTGGGAGGTCGTCCTCGAGTCCAACCCCATTGCCGCGGCCTACTTCTCGCCAATCGTTGTGATGCACCCGGCACCCACGTCCAACCCCGTCGCACACATCGCACACCTCGTCCTGAACGTGGCCGGACCCGACACAATCGGCGCAAACCTCCAGTTCGCGTTGACATTTCGCGCAGATGGCTTCCTCGGCAACCACTTCCGCGCTCAACACGGTGGACAGTGACCGAGCACCGCCCGCTTCCGCACGGGCTTGTCGCAGCGCCTCCCGCGCCGACTCCAAGGTGATGTCGTCGGGATGCACGCCCGCGCGCTCGAATGCCTCGACCGCGACCGCCATGTACCGGTACTTCAACGGCACATGAGCAATCCGCATCCCTTCACGCACCCATCGTTGAACCCTGATAAAGCCGCGGAAGATCTTTACATCAACCGGCGAGTAGATGTCATTGACCCGCAGCGCATCCCGAATCTCTGGCTTGAGCGGCGCCACTGTGACTATGCGCACCATCCGACGAATCAACGGCGCAGCGCGGCGCATCAGCGGCCGCAGCCGTGGCGAAACCAGCTTGTCGAAATTTCCCCCACGGGCCGCCACAAAGTTGTAATCAGACATCTTGCTGGCGAACATCTGCGTTTTGACCGTACGTTCCCAGTACTTCTCGAAGTCGGCGTATGTCGCCGGCTGTGCCCGGTCGTCGACACCCATCAGCGAGTACCACGCCTTGGACTCCTCAAAGATCTGCTCCTTCTCCGCCCAGGTCAGCGGCTTACGGAACAGTCCCGCATCGCTTGCCTCGAAGATCGTCACAAAGAAGGTGGCATGGGTGAAGTACCACGTCTCGGCATTGAGAGCGTGATAGGTACGCCCATTCGGCATATCCCCCTTCACCGACTTGTGATAGTTGCGCAGCTGAATTCCGTACTTCTTGGCCACCTCGGGTGAGGAATACATCACCTTGGTGATGCCCACCTGGGTGTTGATCGCCCGCTGCACGATATCCCGATAGTCCTTCGAGTTGAGCAGTTGTGAGTGTTCGGAAACCCCTTGTGCCACTTGCGGAAAGAGGCTTTGCAGCAATCCCGCATTGGCCCCGCCGGCAAGCATCACCGAGTATTCACCAAAGTACTTCCACAGCAACGAGTTCGCGGGCACCGGGATAGGGCACTGTCGACTGCGCATGAGACTGTCGTCTCCCTCAAGCCTCGGGACATAGGCCGGGCCGTAGATCGTGTTCTTGGTTATGGGGGTATCGACCAACAAGAAGTCATCCACGGACCCGTCCCCCTCGGGCCGATCTTCGGAGTCGGTCAGCCTCCCCTCATCCGGCACCGTCTCCGCCATATCAAGCTCCTCACCTGTAGAACCATCCAAGTTTGATGACACAAATCTATCATATCGTATCAGCAGTGTAGGCCATTGCGGGTTCTATGGCCCTTTTTCACGGCATGTTAGGCAGTCCGGCACCACCTCTTGAACCATATATAGTTGTTTGTATCCCCCGTGCGGTCACCCTTGCCTCGTCGTGGCGAAGACGTCGCAGACAACCAAGACCCCTAGCCAGCGCGCACCCGAGGGCGTACCGTGATGTCATGTCAGTTGACATAAAATTGCCGATGTCGGTACTCACCGTGCCGGGTGCCAAATCCGGCAAGCCGCGTTCGACGCCGATCACCCCGTTCACGCTCGACGGACATCGCTATGCCGTGGGCGGGGTGCCCGGCTCGGCCTGGATTGCCAATGCCCGCAAGGCCAAAGAGGGCACCTTGACCCAGGGACGCCACACCCAGCAGGTCCGCATCGTCGAACTCTCTCCCGAGGACTCACGCCCGGTATTGCGCGCATTTCCTCTCCAGGTGCCCACCGGCGCAGGCTTTATCAGGAATGCCGGGCTGGTCAAGGAGATCGCCGCGGTGTTCCGGCTCGACCCGCCGGAGAGCTAGGCGCCCCAGCGCCACACGTACTGATCGTCGGACTCTTCACCCGGATGACGAATCCGCGATTGGTTCCCGCCACCGCGCTTGGCCTCGTACATCGCACGGTCGGCGCACGCGGTAAGCACGTCGATCGCTTCCCGGGAAGCCACCGATGCCACCCGTGAGATCGCCTGGGCCGCAACACCCACACTCGCCGTCACCTCGATACCCGCCGGCATCGAGTTCGTGACAGCTTCCCTGAGCCGGGCGGCAAAGTCGCCGACGGCCCCCGCCGGGCAGACCGTCACCACCAGGAACTCCTCACCGCCCGAGCGGCCGACGACGCTCGCACCTATCGCCCCCGAGGTGAGCGCATTGGCCAGGTCGACGAGTACCCGGTCTCCCATGCCATGGCCATAGCGGTCGTTGATCGACTTGAACCGGTCGATATCGACGATCGCCGCGGCGATCACCCCGTCGCCCTCCACGAGGTGTTCTCGCGTCAACTCTCTGTGCAGGCGCTGCCACGCGCCGTAGATGCCGCGGCGATTGAGTAGCCCGGTCAGCGGATCGCGCTGCGCGGCCAGCGCATCCAAACGCACCACCGCGATCCCGAATTGGATCACCGCAGGTATCAACACCACGACCAGTAGCATGCTGGTCACCTTCACCAGCGCGGTCATCGCCGCACCGACGGTCCCCTCGGAGAACAGCCGCGCCGAGAGCGCCACGATCATCGGCGCGCACCACGCGACGTGGGCCACTAACAGCCGGTTCCCCAGGAAGAAGCTGACGTACGCCCCGACAGGCGTGAACAGCACGGTACCCACCAGACCCGCCAGCGGATCCGAGTCCTGCCAGCAGGCCAACGCGATGCCGACATCGGCAAAGGCGACGAACACCACCGCCTCACGCAGCGATGGCCACGGTCCGACCACCCAGCGCACCGCCCACCCGAGCGACCCGAGCGCACACACCCCGACGATGGTGCGACCGATCGTGCTGCGTGGCCCGGTGTCACTGAACTGCACGGCAACACAGATCGCGGCGAATATCAGCGCATACGCGCCGATCAGGTTGCGAACTGTCCGGTTGAGCTTTCGCGCATGCAAGAAGGCCCGCAGCCAATCCATAGGGACTGGCTCGGTCCACCATTGGCGCAGGAAGCCCATCCATGCGGTGGAACGGACGTAGGAGAGAATCACGATGTCGCGATGCCCGGATCGGCGGTCGGGGCATTACGTCTCGGCACCATCCGCGCCGTCGGCAACGGCGGCGCGGGCAGTCGGGCCACCGCACCCCGGTAACCTTCCACCTGCCCGAAGCGCTCCGACTCGGCCTGCCATTCCTGGCCGAACTCCGCGATCTCGTCGTGGTCACGAGCGACGAAATTCCACCACATCACGATCTGCTCGCCGAACGACCTTCCGCCCAACAGGATCGCGCGCGCCACCTCATCCGTAGGATTCGTCACGGAGAGCTGCTCCACCCCCGTGCCGACGTATCCGAGCTCCCCACGCGATAACTGGGTGCCCAACAACTCAAGGGCCTCGGTGTGTACCAAAAGCCCGTGCTCGAACCCTGGATCGATGTCCAAACGCACCGCGCTACGCGGCTCTAGCAGCAGCTCCGCACCCAGCACCGGGGTGGCGGTACGCGCCGGCGATACCTGGCCTGCCAACGCACCCAAGAACACCCGCAGGCTCACCCCACCCACGACGACGGCCTCGGGCGCGTAATGCTGGAAGTCTCGTGACGCGTCCCGCGCTTCGCCAGGCAGAGCTACCCACAGCCGCACGCCGTGCAGCGTAGCGGTGCCGGCCGTCGACACCTCCGAATGACAGATACCGCGGCCACCGGTCATCAGATTGAGCTCTCCCGGACGCGCCGTGGCGTGCACCCCGTTGCTATCGCGACGCTCGATCTCTCCGGTGAACAACCAGCTCACCGTCTGAGGGCCGGTATGCGGGTGGAGCGCGACATCCATGCTACCGATCCGGCTGACCTCGTGGGGTCCGTAGTGGTCGGCAAAACACCAGGCGCCGTTCAGGAATCGCTGGGCCTGGGGCAAGGTCCGCAGCGCCGTCATCGCACGCGGTCCGCCGAGCGGAACCTCTCGGGCAGTGAGTATTTCGACCACCAGACGTCCGGCTCCTTCCCGTGGGCAGGGGCCACCCTCACAGCGGGTTTCCGTCGGGGTGGTCTCGGTGTTGCTCACGTCATCATCATCGGCCGAACTCGCGGCACGTGCGGCATAGTTGGTCACCATGGACCGATCCGAAGCCACAGCCACGGTCGCCGAATACCTGGACACCTCACTCGGCGGTACAGCGGTACGAATCTTCTCTCACACGGAGGCCGACGAGAAGTTCAGCGGACGCGGCCTGGCCGCGACACTGGGCAATCCGCCGCTGACGTCTACCCGGTCCACGGCACGCAGGATCTTCCCGGTGTGCCCCTAATGTCAGGAAATTCGTCGGCAAGCACCACGAGTTCGACGATCTCGTCGGCCCGGTCAGCCGCGAGGCACTGGCGGCGGTCGAGGCACAGCAGGGATGAGCCAACATCGCGTCTACATCGACAAGCAAACCCCGTCTGTCTAGCAGGGACTGACCAAGGCCGCCGCCGATCTGCGCACGCGGGCCGCCGAGGCCGGGCTTTCGCGAACAACGTTGGAACTGGTCAATATTTGGGTATCCCAGCTGAACCGCTGCTTGTTTTGCCTGGACCTGCACACCCGGATCGCGTGGGAGGAGGGCGAGTCGACACAACGCATCGCCGTGCTACCGGCGTGGCGGGAACCCGACTTGTTCAACGAGGTGGGGCGTGCAGCCCTGGCCATCACCGAAGCGGTGATGGAGGTCACCGGAGCCCATCTCACCGCCGAGCTAAACGCCGCCGCGCGTGCGCAGTTGTCCGATGATCAGGTATGGGCGCCGGTGTGGTCGACAATCATGATCAACACCTTCCACCGGATTTCGATTCTGCGCTACCTGGTCGGACAGGGCGGGAATACGGCCGGGCCACCATGAGTTAAATTTCTTGAGCAAGACTAATGATCTGGTCCTTGGCATATCTCACGGGGAAGGTATTCGACGATGCCTCAGGTGCGTGCCACACATTTCCGTGGGACAGCGCGCTCGGCAGTGGTGGTGGCCGCACTTGCCACCGCGCTATCCGGGTGCACCGTCTACCAGACGCTGACCAAGCCCACCGAAACTCCCCAGACCACTGCGGCGGTCACCGAGAGCGACCAGGAGCAGATCCGTCAGGTGACGGCGCAGCTGGGCAAGGCACTCGGCAGCCTGGACCTGGACCTCGGGAATGCCCTGACCTGCCCCCGCTATCAGGTGTCCAGCCGCACCGCAGACGAGAAGCTGGTTCCCTCGATCAACTCCTGGAAGGGTGCCGAGCAGGCGCTGATGTACGGAGATACCTCGACTCTGGCCAGCGTTGTGGCACAACAGTTCCCGAGCGCCGGCAGCGGTGAACGCGCCACCCTCGTGAAGGCGATCGTCAACCGCGACCAGTTCTCCTACCAGGCCACCGTGCTGCAGATCATCCGCGAGTCCACGACTGTCGAGAAGTTCGCCATCGACAACATCAAGATCGTGGGTGACAGCGCTACCGGAAACATCACCGCGACCTACAGCTTCGGCGGTACCGGCATCCAAACCCAGACCAAGCCGAACCAGTTCCGCAAGGAAGGCGGCACGTGGGCATGGTGCCAGCAGCCACCACCGGGCCTCTTCACCCAATGGACCACGCCCTCGACCGCACAGTCGACGGCGTGATGCTTCGCGCGTAGCTTCTGACCGGCCGCGTACAAGGCGGCCTCTAGAGTCGGAGCCATGACCCTAGACGACGGGCAGACCGCCAACCCCTTCGACCGGACGCGCTGGCAGCCGGTGCCCGGTTTCGAAGACCTGACCGACATCACCTATCACCGGCACGTCAGCCAGGGCACCGTGCGGATCGCGTTTGACCGGCCCGAGGTGCGCAACGCATTCAGGCCACACACTGTCGACGAGCTGTACCGCACTCTGGATCACGCACGAATGACCTCCGATGTCGGTGCGGTGCTGCTCACCGGCAATGGCCCCAGCCTCAAGGACGGCGGCTGGGCATTCTGTTCCGGCGGCGATCAACGCATTAGGGGCCGCACCGGGTATCAGTACGCCGGGGGAGAGACGGCAGAGACCGTGGACCCGGGCCGCGCGGGGCGCCTGCACATCCTGGAGGTGCAGCGTCTCATCCGCTTCATGCCAAAGGTGGTGATCGCCTTGGTCAATGGCTGGGCCGCCGGTGGTGGACACAGCCTGCACGTGGTGTGCGACCTGACATTGGCCAGCCGCGAACACGCGCGCTTCAAACAGACCGACGCCGATGTGGGCAGCTTCGACGGCGGCTACGGCAGCGCATACCTGGCCAAGATGGTCGGGCAGAAATTCGCCCGCGAGATCTTCTTCCTGGGTCGGCCGTACACGGCCGAGCAGATGCACCGCATGGGTGCCGTCAACGAGGTCGTCGACCACGAGCATCTGGAGGCCGTCGCGCTGGAGTGGACCGCCGCCATCAACGAAAAGTCGCCGCAGGCACAGCGCATGCTGAAGTACGCCTTCAACCTCACCGACGACGGACTGGTGGGACAGCAGTTGTTCGCGGGGGAGGCAACACGATTGGCCTACATGACCGACGAGGCCGTCGAAGGCCGCGACTCGTTCTTGGAGAAGCGCACGCCGGACTGGTCGCCCTACCCCTGGCATTACTAGGCGATCCCATAGAGCCACGTCCTTGTCGTGATTGGGGTGAGTGAGGCCAGCGCAGGGCACCGCCGATACGCGAGACCGTGCGAGATCTATGTCACCGGGGCCCGGCATTTCGCGCTCGTCGAAAGAGGAATACAGTTCTTACTCGTGAGTAAGAACTCGGTCAGCAGTCGCGTCAGTACAGCCATCGCGCGCGCGGCCATGCAGCCATATCCCAGCCCCTCACTCCTGCGGGCCAAGTTCGATCCCAACTACGGGGTCCCCCTCAAGGGCAAGCGCGTGCTCATCACGGGCGCCTCTTCCGGCATCGGCGAGGACGCCGCGTACCGCTTTGGCCAGCTCGGAGCCAAGGTCATCGTGGTCGCCCGCCGCGAGGACTTGCTGAGCGAGGTCGCTGCCCGCATCACCGCCGGCGGCGGCGAGGCCGACGCCATCGCCTGCGACCTCTCCGACCTGGATGCCATCGACAAACTCGTCGAGACGGTGACAGAACGCCACGGCGGCATCGACATCCTGGTCAACAACGCCGGTCGTTCCATTCGGCGTGCCACCCACGAATCCCTGGACCGTTGGCACGACGCCGAACGGACCATGCAGCTCAACTACTTTTCGCCGTTGCGATTGATCCGCGGGTTCGCGCCGGGCATGGTCGAACGCCGCAGCGGGCACATCATCAACGTGGCCACCTGGGGTGTGCTCAACGACGTAGTGCCCAAGTTCGCGGTGTACAACGCGTCCAAGGCAGCACTGTCGACGGTCAGTCGCATCGTGGACGCCGAGTACGGCAAGTACAACGTGCACACCAGCACGCTCTACTTCCCCCTGGTGCGTACCCCGATGATCGCCCCCACCGATGCGTTCACCGACGCGCCCGCATTGACCTCAGCCGAGGCAGCCGAATGGATGGTGCTGGCAGCACGCGTGCGTCCCGCACGGATCGCCCCACGCATCTCGGTGCTGGCCGCGACGGTGAACGCGGTGGCGCCCGAGCTGGTGACACGCATGGCGCGCACCGGTCCGGAAACCCTGGGTTAGTTCGGCCTGCCGTGGTAGACACGGCTCATGGAGATATTGTCCAGCCGAATATTGTTGCGTCCTAAGGACTATGACACGACGCTGGCGTTCTACCGAGATACGCTGGGGCTGGCCGTCGCCCGCGACTACGGGGCGGGCATGGTGTTCTTCGCCGGCCAGTCCCTCATCGAGATCGCCCGGCATGGTCGCACGGACGGCCCCCCGACGGTGTTTCCGGGCGCGCTCTGGCTGCAGGTGCGCGACGTCTACGCCACCCAGGGCGATCTGGAAAGCCGCGGTGCATCGATATCCCGCGCCGCACAACAGGAACCGTGGGGCCTGCATGAGATGCACGTAGCCGCACCCGATGGCGTCACGCTGATCTTCGTACAGATTCCCCCGGACCACCCACTACGCAAAGACACCCGGCGGTAGTCCCGCCGGGTGTCTTTGGATGTGGCTTGGCTACTTCTTGACGAACGGGAAGAAGTCAATGCCCGTGTGGTGGATGATCGTCGTCCGGGTGATCCACAGCAGTGCAAGGACGACAACCGCGCCGACCAGGGTGAAGAGGGCCAGTCCCAGGAATTTCACGGCCGGGTTCGGTGCGACGACGACGGTGCCGTCGTCATTGGTGCCACCGGCACCCGACGAGTAGGCAACCAAACCTGCCGCGAAGACCGCCGGCAGTCCCGCACCGAGAATCAACCCAACCACGAGCACCTTGCCGATGGCTTCCACGTAGTTCATCGAGGCTTCCTAACTGTTCTGTGAGGTCTGATGGGCCGGGCCGGTTAGACCGACGCCGTGTCGTTGGCGGAGTCCTTCTTCGCAGCATCCTTGCCCGAGACCTCGGCAGACGCTTCGACCTTGACCTCACGGACATCGGCCGGCACCACCGAGTTGGTGGAGTCATCCCACTCGGCGTTGACATTGCTGGAGTCGACCTTCTCCTGCTGGGCCCGCCACCACATGTACCCGGAGAGTCCGACGAGCAGGGCGAAGATGATCAGGTCACCGACCATCGGGGTGGTGAGGTTGCCGACGCCCTTGGAGAGCCAGTAGGAGAGCGCGCCGACGATACCGGCGGCGGGCAGGGTGACCAGCCAGGCCAGCACCATGCGGCCGGCCACGGCCCAGCGGACCCCGGCGCCGGGCTTGCCGACGCCGGTTCCCAGGATGGAACCGGTCGCCACGTGGGTGGTGGACAGTGCCATGCCGGCAGCACTCGAGCTCAGGATGATTGCGGCCGAGGACGCTTCGGCGGCCAGACCCTGCGGGGACTCGATCTCGACGAGGCCCTTGCCCAGGGTGCGGATGACGCGCCATCCACCCAGGTAGGTGCCCAGGCCGATGGCGATGGCGCAGCTGGCGATGATCCAGAACGGCAGGCCGGTCTCCTTGACGTTTCCGGTCAGGTGGCCGGTGGTGATGAGTGCCAGGGCGATCACGCCCATGGTCTTCTGCGCATCGTTGGTTCCGTGCGACAGCGCGACGAGGGACGCAGTGGCGATCTGACCCCAGCGGAAGCCCTCTTCACGCCGTTTCTTCACCACATTGCGGGTGATGCGGTAGACCAACCACGTGCCGGCGGCGGCCACCAGGCCCGCGATCAGCGGTGCGGCGAACGCGGGGATGATCACCTTCTGCAGGATGCCGTCCCACTTGACGCCCGAGGTGCCGATCGCGGCGAGGGCTGCACCGATGAGGCCACCGAAGAGCGCGTGCGACGAGCTGGACGGAATACCGAAAAGCCAGGTCAGCAAGTTCCACAGGATGCCGCCGATGAGACCGGCGAAGATGATGGTCAGGCCCATGGACGGGGTGATGTTGGGCAGCAGGTGACCGGTCTTGCTGTCCTGCACCTTGATCACCGAGGTGGTCACGGTGACGGCAACCTCGACGGAGAGGAAGGCACCGACGAGGTTCAGCACGCCGGCCAGCAGGACCGCGGTCTTGGGCTTCAGAGCGCCCGTTGCAATGGACGTGGCCATGGCGTTACCGGTGTCATGGAAACCGTTGGTGAAGTCGAAGGCCAGTGCCGTTGCGATCAACAGCACCAGGATGATCATGGTTGCGTCCATGGCGCTAATTCTGGGGCAAGGCCTTCACTTTAACCAGCTGATGACGGACCAAGTTTGGGCGCTGACCGGCTAGTTTGATATTTCCTGCAAGGAGTTCACATTCCGTTAACTTTCCGGGTACTGACTGTTCGGGCTGCGCGCCGGGCTCCGAGACGTTTGCGACTACCTTTCAGCCTGGCGACAATGGAAGCCATCGGCACTAGCATCGCTATGCAGTCGACATGACCTAGGACGGCCGCCCGTCCCCCTGTCAGGAGTAAGAGGCCGTGAACGCATTTCTGAACAAGATCGTCACCTGGCTTCGGGCGGGATACCCCGAGGGTGTCCCGCCGCCCGACTATGTCCCGCTGTTGGCATTGCTCGGTCGCCGCCTCTCCAATGAAGAGGTCAAGACCGTGGCCCGCGAGCTGATGGCCCGCGGCGACTTCGACAACATCGATATCGGCGTCCTCATCACCCAGATCACCGATGAGCTGCCCACCGGAGAAGACATCGAGCGCGTGCGCGAGCGACTGTCGAAAAAGGGGTGGCCCCTTGACGATCCGCGCGAGCCCGCGGACCACACAGACGAGCCGGGCTCCGGTCAGTCCTTCGACCACCCGGCGTGACGCGGCTGCTGCGCGCGTTGCCCGTGCCCAGCGGGCAGACGATGCTCGGCCTGCTTCCCCGGCTGGCCGAGCTGCTGGATGGCCGTGGCGACGCGGTGCTGCCGGTGCCCGCCGACGATGCCGATCACGCGCATTTCCTGGCCGCGGAACTCGCCGCCGATGAGCCCATCGCCGAGGATGTCGCGGTGGTGGTGTCGACCTCCGGAACCACGGGGAAACCCAAGGGCGCCATGCTGACCGGCGCCGCACTGTCCGCCAGCGGCGCCGCGGCACACGCACGACTGGGCGGTGCCGGCCAATGGCTGTTGGCACTACCGCCCCATCACATCGCCGGGATGCAGGTGCTGTTGCGCAGCATCCAGGCCGGCACCGACCCCGTGGTGCTCGACGTCTCGGCGGGCTTCTCGGTATCGGACTTTGTGCGAGCAGCTGCCGAAATGATCGGCAGTCGGCGATACATCTCTTTGGTGGCAACACAATTGGTGAAGGCGCTACAGGACCCGGCAGCGTCCGAGGCACTCGCGTCCTTCGACGCGGTTCTATTGGGCGGCGGGCCACTGCCCGCTGCGGTCGCCATCAAGGCGGCGCAGGCACGCGTTCCGGTGGTCAGGACCTACGGCATGAGCGAAACCTGCGGAGGCTGCGTGTACGACGGCGTGGCACTCAGCGGTGTGCAGGTGCGCATCGGAACGGAGGGGCGGATCAGCCTCGGCGGCGCCACGGTGGCAGCCGGCTATCGAAACATGCCGGGCCACAAAGCCTTCGCAGAACCCGGATGGTTCCATACCGAAGACTTCGGCGAATTCCAGGATGGCCGACTCAGGGTGCTGGGACGTTTGGACGAGGCCATCAGCACCGGTGGGCTCACCGTAACCCCGCAGGTGGTGGAGGCCGCCCTCGGTACTCATCCCCTGGTTGCCGAATCCGCCGTCTTCGGCGTGCCCGACGATCGGCTCGGCCAGCGCGTCGCGGTTGCGGTGGTGCCGGCACCCGAGGGCGCCCCGACCCTGGACGACCTGCGCGAGCACGTCACCGCGATGCTCGACGGCACCGCAGCACCCCGTGAGCTGCACCTGCTCGACGAACTGCCCCGTCGCGGAATCGGAAAACTAGACCGTCGCGCCCTGGTAAAACGCTTCTCTTGACCTCAAGTTCACTTGAGTTCCTACCGTTGAGCGGTATGACACTCGAACAGTTTGTGGCGGGATCAGCTCCACTGGTTCGCGATGGTGATCGCGAACTCGTCAGCACTGCAGCCGGAAACAAGACCGGACTGGCGATGGACTCCAATGCGTCAGGTGGCGCGGTCAGCGTGCTCAGTATCTACCTACCGAGGGGTGCCTACGGCGATGCCAGCATCTTCGCGGTGCCCTCCCCCCGATGTTCAGCGCTTCGACTATTTCCGACTACTGGACCGAGTCGTCCACGGCCAGGACGACATCAGCAAGCTGGCTGTCGGCGCTAGATTCCGCGTAGTCACACGGCCTCGGCAACCGCCTTGATCCGATTCAAGGTTTCCCGCATGCCGTTGCGATTGGTGCGTCCGCGCGCCCAGCCCAACAGTGCCCAATAGATCCGCACCGGCAATGACGGTGTCAGTTCAAAGGATTCGGTGACGTCGGTGCCGTGACCGGCGGGCTCGAACTGATAGCGCCAGGTGTTGACCGTCTTGCCGTTCGGCAAGAGCACCGCGAAGGCAAACGAACGTTCGCGATCGCATTCGACGATCCGACACACCGTCCAGTAGACGGGCCCCTTCTGATTGCGCTTCACATGACCGCGGAAGCGCACACCCACCGCAGGCGCGCTCGCGCCATCGAGCCATTCGGCCTCGAACGTCTCCGGGCTGAACTTCCCCGTGTTGGTGATATCGCTGACCAGCTCCCAGATCTTGCCCGCGGGAGCCGCCATGTGGACGGTGACCGAATCACGCATGGCGCTACGGTACCCGCGATGAATCTGGCCGGCGGGGCGGGTCTATCTCTGCATGACTCTCACTCCTCGTTTCGATCAGCGCTTCAGCGAGCCCGGTACCTCGGCGCCCGCATGGACCGACGTCTCGGACCTGCTGGCCACTGCCGAGCTGTACTGGATCAGCACCGTCCGAGCGGATGGCAGCCCACACGTCACCCCCGTGTGGGCATCTGGCATCGGGAATCGTTCGTGTTCTGCACAGGCCCTACCGAGCAGAAGGCCCGCAATCTCGAAGCGAACGCCGCAGCGGCCGTCGCAACGGGTGTTAGCACCTGGCATGACGGGCACGACGTCGTCGTCGAGGGAACGGCCGAACGTGTCGTGGATGCCGCCACGCTGCGCAACGTCGCGGATGCCTACTTCGAAAAATACGGCGAGGACTGGAAATTCACACCGAGCGACGGCGGTTTCGGCGAGGGCGACCAGTTCGCGGTCGTACATAAGGTAGTGGCGTCAAAAGTGCTGTTCTTCACCAAGAAACCCCACGGACAGACGCGTTACGTCCGCTAAGGAAGCTCGATGGGCAGCTTGACGCCTTCATGTGCACGGCAATGTGCGCAGGTGTCTACGGATTCGGTGGCAGTGACCGCAGAGCGCACCAGCTCCTTGAACCCGCCGATATTGCGCTCGAACTCGGCGAAGACGTCGACTGCCCGCACACCCTGTCCATGTTCGATGCCTGCATCCAGATCGGTCACCAAGGCGATTGCGGCATAGCAGATTTCGAGTTCCCGAGCCAGTACCGCCTCGGGGTATCCGGTCATGTTGACCAGCGTGAAACCCTGAGACGCATACCATCGGCTTTCGGCACGGGTTGAGAACCGCGGCCCCTGAACCACCACCATGGTGCCGCCATCAACAGCCTCGGGCTGCAGGGATACGGCGCGCAGCCCCGGGCAGTACGGATCGGCGAATTCCACGTGGATGCCGCCGCTTGCGAAGTACGTCTGCTCACGCCCGCTGGTGCGGTCGACCAACTGATCGGGCACCACGATGGAGCCGGGTCCCAAGTCCGGGGTCAGGCTGCCCACGGAGCACGGCGCGAAGACCCGACGCACCCCCAGCGCCCGCAACGCCCACATATTGGCGCGGTAGGGCACGGTGTGCGGGGAGAATTCGTGACAACTGCCGTGCCGTGGCAGAAACGCCACCTCACGTTCTCCCACCAGACCGATGGTGATGGGCGCGCTCGGCTCGCCATAGGGTGTCGACGGGGTAACGGTCCGCACCGGTGCGTCGAAGAACGAATAGAAACCGCTACCACCGATCACCGCGAGCATGCCGCTATTGTCGTTCACCGTCCCGCCTCATGGCGAATTGGGGCGAATCGCCACACCCCACGCTTATTGGTCGCGTAAACATATGCAATATTTCCCAACGCATTTCGGCGTCCGCGCGGACGATACTATTGCGACAGATTCGTGCCGGGAACCTTGACGCATCGCCCATCACGGTTACGGTTGATATGTGAATTCGATTGTTTCTCAACTACATCGAAGACAATTCTTACTCACGACGGCGGCATCTACGGGAGCCCTGGCGCTCACCATGCTCCGACCAGTCGCGAAAGGAATCGACTCCCACGAAAAAGGCGGCCAACGGCGTTCAGCGCTCGGGCTGGGCATGGCTGGGGTACCACACCCTCGGCAAGAAGCTGCTGACCTTCCAAATGCACGACCAGCACTCCCATGTACCGTTGGGCACCATCCCGCTTCTGGGCCTGGACGTCTTCGAACACGCCTACTACTACTTGCAGTACAAGAACGTGAAGGCGGACTACATCGGGGCGTTCTGGGACGTGGTGACATGGGCTGACGTTCGGACCCGGTTTGCGGCGGCCGTGACCAGAGGCCCGGGCCTGATCTTCCCGTAGCCTCCGGGACGACGTGAACGCGCCGTGGCAGGATCTGCCACATGGCCAGCATCGCGCAATGGATCGAAGGTTCCCGTCCCCGCACCTGGCCTAACGCGCTGGCCCCTGTCATTGCCGGTACCGGCGCGGCGGCAGAAGCAGGTTCAGCGGTCTGGTGGAAAGCCCTGCTCGCCCTGGCCGTATCAATCTGCATGATCATCGGCGTCAACTTCGCCAATGACTACTCGGACGGTATCCGCGGAACCGATGACGACAGGGTCGGACCGCTGCGCCTAGTGGGCTCGCGGGTGGCCTTACCCTCGGCGGTAAAGGCCGTGGCCATCGGATTCCTGGCTCTTGGCGCGGCGGCAGGTTTGGCATTGGCCATCACCGCCGCATGGTGGCTAGTGGCGGTCGGGGCAGCGTGCGTCGCCGGAGCCTGGTTCTACACCGGCGGTTCGAAGCCCTACGGATACAGCGGCTTTGGCGAGATCGCCGTCTTTGTGTTCTTCGGTTTGGTGGCGGTCCTAGGCACCGAGTATGTCCAGGCGCTGGCGGTCAGTCCGCTCGGCGTTGTGCTGGCGGTGGCGATCGGCAGCTTTTCCAGCGCGGTGCTGGTCGCCAACAACCTGCGCGACATCCCCACCGATCGCGAATCCGGCAAGATCACGTTGGCCGTCCGGTTGGGGGACGCCCGCACCCGGGTGCTGTTCCCGGCGCTGCTCGCCGTTCCTGTTCTGGTCAGCATCGGCCTGGGCATCGGTAACCCGTGGCGCCTGCTGGGGCTGGTCATGCTGCCATTGATGGTCAAGGCGGCCCGCCCGGTGGTCACCAAAGCACAAGGGCCGGAATTGATCCCGGCTCTGCGCGACACCGGGCTGGCCATGCTCGGCTGGGCGATTCTCACCGCCTCCGCGCTGACCTGGCTCAGCTAGCAACCCAGGTCAGCGACCACTCAGGAGAAGTTCTTACAAACAACGCCGGTGTTCTGGCACGTGACACCGGTATGGTCCGGCGCGCTCACCCATCCGCCGCCTTGGGTAAGGCCGGGAGGCAGATCCGAGCGATTGGGGTTGCCGGTGGCATCGCAGAACACCCAGCTGTTTTGGCACGCGTGGCCCTGACCATGAGGAAGCGTTCCCCAGCCGGTGTTGCCGTCCCTGCCGGGCTGCTGATTGGTGAATGACTGGCGGGTACCGTCCCCGACACCAGGCCCGGGTATCGGCGTTATCGGCTCCACCGGGCCTGCCAGCGATACCGCCGTGGCCGGCTCGCGCAGAACGCTGGCGCCGTGCGTTGTGAGTCCGTACAGAGGAAGGGCCAACAGCGCGGTACCGAAGAGAACGTTCCTAGTCTTCGTTAATGCATTCATAGCGACTCCGTGAAATCCGCATATTCGGGTGCGGCCCCGGAAAATCACTGGAGACAAAAGCACGGCGCCGCTTCTATGTCACCCACAGTACACTTTTTGTTCATTTTTAATCAATGAGAAGTTAAGAGGGGCGGAACACCCCTACCTCGGAGGGGGTGTATCCCTCACACCGGCCCTGGCGGGCGACCTATCGTCGACCCCACCACCGCCAAGGCTATTGGCTCCGCTGAGCGTTTCACGGCCTACCGAACACCTCGACACGCTCGTTTATGGCGCGAAGATGAGATACGAATCCGCCACGAGGCGGAGAGTCGGCGAGGGCTAGTCGGTGTCGGAGGTCGACGCCCCTGCGGCTCCGCCGGGCCTCTCGCCGCGCAGGCGTGCCTGTAGATCCGCACGATCGGCCCGGCGCCGCTCGTCGACGACGGCGATACTCGCGGTCACCCGACGGCGCAGCGGCGCGAACACGGCCATGCCCAACGGCAGCGCGATGATCAGCGCGAACAGAATCGCGATCGCCAGCGGGAAGTCCTGGTAACCGATGAGCCGGGCCACCCCAAAGATCACCAGCGTCAGGATGACCGCAAGACCCAACCGCGCCAAGGTGTACAACGCGATGTCGATAGCGAGCCGGCTCCCCGGCGACCGTTCAGCCACGTCACCACCCTATCGCTGCACCGAACACCAACCTTGGCCGCGCGTATATTCGGAGTTAGTTGTTCAGGAGGCTCTTGTGTATTACGTGCTCATCGCGCTCGTGCTCGGCGCGCTGATCTACGCCGGGTGGCGAATCAGCCAGTCGGTCCCGACCCGTCCCCAGACCCGGGTGACCGGCCCCGACGACGACCCCGACTTCCTCTGGCGCATCAGCAAGAACGATCCGTCCGAGCAGTAAGGCCCCGACGCGCCGCGCCGGCTAGCCCTGGAAGGTCTGCTGCTGGCGCTGCGTGCCGGTGAACCCCTGCGCCACCACGGCCGCCAGCTCGATGAGCGCGCGACGTGTCTGCGGCCGGAGCCGATCCAGGCTGATCTCGGCGCCCTCTTCCAGGTGCGGATCGAACGGCACCAGACGCACCGCACGGCACCGCCGCGAGAAGTGATCGACGACCTTCTGCATGTCGACCTTGCCCGAACGCGGACGTACCGCGTTGATGACGGCAACCGAGCGGCGTACCAGCTCTCGATGTCCATGGGCATCGAGCCAGTCCAGGGTGGCCGAGGCACTGCGCGCGCCGTCCACCGAACCGGAACTGATGACAACCAGGGTGTCGGCCTGCTCCAGCACCGACGACATCGCCGAGTGCATGAGTCCGGTACCGCAGTCGGTGAGCACCACGCTGTAGAAGCGCTCGAGAATCTCCAGGGTGCGCGAGTAGTCCTCGGCGCTGAACGCCTCGGACACCGCCGGGTCGCTTTCCGACGCGAGCACCTCCAGACGACTGGGCCCCTGTGACGTGTAGCTGCGGACGTCGCTGTAGCGCTGGATCGAATTGGCATCGCGCAGCAGGTGCCGCACCGTCGCCGGCGTCTCCAGCGGCACCTTCTGGCTCAGCGTGCCGCGGTCCGGGTTCGCGTCGACGGCGATGACGCGGTCACCGCGAATGGAGGCGAAGGTCGCGCCCAGAGTTGCGGTGACGGTGGTCTTGCCGACGCCGCCCTTGAGGCTCAGCAACGCGATCTTGTAGCAGCCCTGCAGCGGCTGATTCACCTGCGCGACGAGGTCGTTTTCCTCGGTCTTCTTGGTGCCCTCGCCCAGGTTGATTGTCCCGAACGATGCACGGTACACAGTCTTGCGCCAGCCCGCAGACGGCGCGGGCTTGTGCGGGCGCAGCAATGCCGAGGTGGACAGATCACGCGAGGACGGCGGCAGTTCCGGTCGAATCTGCGCGCCGATTCCGGTCTGCTGGCCACCCACGGGGGTGTAGTAGCGGGAGCCGCCGACGGGGGGCTGCTGGGCCTGCTGCGGGATACCCGACGCCGGGGTGTCGCTAGCCCAGCGATCCGCCGTGAACGGTGTCGGCGGCGAGGGCTGCTCGCCGGAGTCACTGAATCGGTTGTCGGCCCGAAACCCGCCCGAGGATCCGGCCGCGCCGATCGCGGTGGGATCGGCGTTTTCCTGGCCGGACGGAGTGAAATCAAGCGGTGCGAACGAGCCGCCGAGCGTGTTCAGCGAAGGCACAGAGGGATCGTGGCCACCCAGGCCCGCGAGGTCCTGCTGCGGCGCAAACGGGTCCTGGAACGGGACAGCCTGGAACTGCTGGGTCATCTCGTGGGGCTGCTGCGGAGCGCTCTGACCGTACATCACCGGCTGCGCGGGCTCCTGAGCCGCCCATGGCGGGGCCGTCGGTCCGCCCTGCGCTTCCTCGGTGTACGGCGACGGCCCATCCGGCGCGCGGTGCGCGGGATAGTCAGACATCGATCCCCCAATGCATTGGTTGGACGTGCAGTTCGGACGCGGCGAGTTCGGAACGACTGTTCAGGACGACTCAGCATCGCACCCTATCGCAGGTGTGATGAACCGATCTGGCGGAACAGTTCGCTAGCTCACACCAGCGTACGAGTGAAGACCGACCGTCACCAGATTGACGAAGAACAGGTTGAACACCATGGCCACGAATCCGGCCACGTTGATCCAGGCCGCCTTCATGTCCCGCCACCCGGCGGTGGATCGGGCGTGCAGGTAAGCGGCGTAGATAACCCAGGCCACGAAAGAGACGGTTTCCTTCGGGTCCCATGCCCAGAATCTGCCCCAGGCTTCCTCGGCCCAGATGGCACCGAAGATCACGCCGAATCCGAAGATCGGGAATCCGAAGATGGTGGTTCGATACGCCAGTCGGTCCAGAGCCTGGGCATCGGGCAGCTTCGCAGCGAAGGGGTTGTCGGGGAAGTACATCTTGATCAGGAACAAGATGCTCGCCACCCCGGCGACCAGGAAAACACCCGATCCGAGGCTGACGACCGACACGTGGATGGGTAACCAGTACGACTGCAGCGCAGGCATCACCGGAGCGGCATAGGTGTACAGGTACCGGCCGGACACCGTGAGCAGGATGAGCACCGGGATCAGCACGAAGACCCAGAGCGCCCGGTCATACCGTTTGCGTAGCACGACGGCCGCCGTCACCAGACCGCATGCGCAGGTGAGGTTGATGAACTCGTACATGTTGCCCCAGGGCACCCGCGAGGTGGCCACACCGCGCAGCACGATGCACACCAGCAGCAATCCGATGCCCAGATAGACAAGGGCCAGCCCGGCTCCACCAACCCGCTCACCGAGAGGACGCTTGCCCTGCGGCACCACCAGACCCGGCTGGTTCTTATCGGCGGACACCACCTCGCCACCGGAGCTGACGAGCTCACGCTGGGCGCTCTTGTTGCTCTGCCGGTAGGCCAGCTCGATGGCCAACAGCACCAGCGCACCGACCATCACCACGATCGCCGAGGTGAAGGCGTAATCGGAGAATCTGGCCAGATTCACATCGATATTGGTCGAATTCATTCGGCATCCTGATCTTTGTGGCCGTTGCCGGCCATGGCTGTGCCCAGCGGGGCGAAGCCCTCAAGGCATCGGTCGCACCATCGCTCGAACTCATCGCCCCAACCGGAGCTGTCGGTACGCGCAAGCCCTCCGAGCTCGACGTTTACGGTACCCGCGGCCGCCCCCGGAGTCAGCCGCGACCAGACCCGGCGGCGCTTGATGACGAGCGAGACCACCAGGCCCGCCATCATGGTCAGCGCGAAGATCAGCACCCACAGTTGGGCGGGGTCGCGCGACACCTGCAAATTCACGAAGCTGACCGCACCGTCGAACCTGACGATGGTGCCGTCGTTGAGCATGACCGACTGCCCCGGCAACAGATTGGCGCGAGCCACCTGGTTGAGCCGTTTCTGTTCGATCATGCGGGGGTCGAGCTCGAAGATCGATTGCGCGCGACCCGAGTCCAGTCCGGTATCTCCGCGATAGATGTTGATCGCCACGGCAGGCTTGCGCATTTCCGGAAAGCTGGAGGAAAGCAGGGTGCCGTGCAGCTGTTCGGTGGGTGCGAACAGCCCCTGGATGGCGATCTGATTCTTGCGGCGCACGTTGGGATCCGGGTAGGTACCGGCGGGAGGATCGACGCGCACCGCGCCCGAAGACAACAGTGTGGTGGGTTCGTCGGGCCGCCATTGAATCGTCTCGCTGCGCTTGCGCCCGTCCGGGAAGGTCACCGTGAAGGTGGGTGCATAGCCGTAACCGAGCAGGTACACGCGGTTGCCACTGACGCGCAACGGGTGGTTCATGGCCAGGCGATCCGGCCGCCACACATTGTCCTGAAGGTCGTCGCCAGCCTGGTACTCGATGTTCGATTCGAATGAATGCGCCTGCCCCGAAGCAAGATACGTGGCCTTGAAGTCCTTGACCTTGAGGCAGATCGGATCCAGGTTGGTGCCGTCGACGGTGTTGCCTGCCCGGAACGAGTCGAAGACCGCCGGCGACGAGGAGCAGAATCCGGGACCGTTGTTGGCGATGACGATGACGTTGCCCTCGTAGCCGAACAGCTTGCCGACCGCAAAGGCCACCAACAGACCCACCAGCGACAGGTGGAAGACCAGGTTTCCGAACTCGCGCAGGTAGCCCTTCTCCGCGGAAATCTCGGTGGCATCGCCGTTCTGACGCGTGGTGCTGCGCCAGCCCCGGAGCCGATGGGCGATGGCTCCGGCCAGCTCCTCCTGATCTGCGGCGACAGTTTGTTCGGCATGTTTGGGCAGGCGCCCCAGGTTTCGAGGCACCGGAACCGGCTGCGCGCGAAGAGCCTTCGCGTGTTCGACGGTTCTGGGGATGATGCATCCCACCAGCGAGACGAACAGCAGCACGTAGATCGCAGTGAACCAGAAGCTGGAGAACACGTCGAAGGCCTGCACACGATCCAGCCACGGACCGATGGTCGAGTGTTCCGCGAGATATTCATCGACCTTGGCCTGGTTGAGCGCGCGCTGCGGCAGCATCGCCCCGGGTACGGCGCCGAGTGCGAGTAGCACCAGCAGCGCCAGCGCGGTGCCCATGGACGTCAGGCCGCGCCAGGTGTTGCGCAAGAACGAAAGGAGACGCATGGCGATTTTCACTAGATGGGCAACCTCGCGTCCGAAACAACCGAATCACGCACCCAGGAGACGAAATCGGCCCACACGCCGGTGATCAGCGCGACGCCGACCGCCAGCAGCGCGATACCGCCGATAATCTGAATGGTCCGGGTGTGACGGCGCAGCCAGTCCATGCCGCGCACCGCACGGGCCGAACCGAAGGCCAGTAGCAGGAATGGGATTCCCAGCCCGAGGCAGTAGGCGATCACCAGCGTGATCCCCCGGGCTACGTCGGCGCCCTCGGTGGCCGACGCGACGGCCACCACGCCGGTCAGGGTCGGCCCCAGGCACGGGGTCCACCCGAGCGCGAAGACCGCACCCAGCAGCGGAGCGCCGGCCACCGTGGAGATGCGGCGCGGCGTGAACCGAATATCCCGTTGCAGGGCCGGCACCAGGCCGACGAACACCAAGCCCATCGCGATCGTGATCACTCCCCCGATGCGTTGCAGCAGCACCTGATTCGTGATCAGCGTGGTCGTCATGCCCATCACCGCGACCGTGCCCAGGAGGAACACCGCGGTGAACCCGGCGACGAACAGCAAGGCCGACCCGGCGACCCGCAGCCGCGCGGAACGGGCACTATCCCGGTCGTCGGCGCCCACCACCGCGGCCAGGTACGACAGGTACCCGGGCACCAGCGGAATCACGCACGGCGACGCGAACGACACCAGTCCGGCCAGCGCGCAGGCACCCAACGCCAGCAGCAGCGGTCCGCTGGTAGCCGCATCCTGGAAGGCGGATCCGGCGTCGGCGAGAATCACTTCGCTCCTCCCGCAGGCTCTTTCGCGATCCGCTCGACGACGGGCTGCAGGTCTTGGGTAAGCAGTTCGCGCAGGAACACCGCCGCCACCCGGTGCTTACGGTCCAACACCAGGGTCGCGGGGATGGCGCCGGTGGGGAACTTCTTGCCGAACGCGATGAGCGTGCGCATCGGCGGGTCGTACACGGATGGGTACGGCACCTTGCGGTCGGTTACGAAGTCCTGCGCCTTGGTGATCTCGTTGTCCCGAACGTTGATACCCAGAAACTCCACCCCTTGGGCATGAGTCGCCTTGAAGACGTCCTCCAGCGCGGAGAACTCCGAGCGACAGGGACCGCACCACTGCCCCCACACGTTGATGACAACGACCTTGCCGGCGAAATCGCCCAAGGACAGCGTCTTCGTCGGGTCCAGCAGGCTGGGCCCCTCGATGGGCCCGGGTGTCTGCCGCGCCTCAGGCGGGTCGTAGAAAATATCCGTCTTACCCCCGGGCGAGACGAAGTGGAACTGACCGCCGCGCGCCACGGCGTCATCGCCGGTGGAACATGCGGTGATGAGCAGAACCAGCGCGGCCATCGCCGCGATCACACCTCGCACCGGCTACCCCGCAGGTTCCGAGTACACGACGTCGATCAACCGCTCCTCCTCGAACACCAGCGAGGTCAACGAGGCGACATTGCACTGACGTTTACGCGGGTCGTGCCACAGTCGATTGCCCTGCAGCTGCTGACGAGCGGTCCAGACCGGCAACTGGTGGCTCACGCACACCGCCTCGCCTCCCTCGGCGCGCTCGCGTGCACGATCGATCGCCGCGATCATTCGAGATGCGATGTCACGGTAGGGCTCTCCCCAGGACGGCGTGAACGGATCGCGCAGCTTCCACCAATTGCGAGGATCGCGCAACGCCCCGTCACCCACCGACACCTTCATGCCTTCGAAGGAGTTTCCGGCCTCAATGAGGTCCTCGTCGGTGACGATCGTGAGCCCGTGGGCTTCGGCGATGGGCGTGGCGGTCTGCTGCGCTCGCAACAGGGGCGAGGCGACCACCGTGGTGATCTGGTTGCCCCGCAGCGATTCCGCCACCTTCGCGGCCTGCGCCTGCCCCTTGTCCGACAACCGGAAATTGGGCAGCCGGCCGTACAGGATGCCCTCGGGGTTGAATACCTCGCCGTGGCGCATCAAATGAACGATGGTGCGGGTCTGGGATGAGCCGCTTACGCGAAGACCTTCGGTCATGGATTCCTTACCTCTCCTCGACAGAGGCCGCGGCACGGGCAGCGGCGGGCAAAGCGTCGGCAATACGGTCGAACGCCTCGTCATCGACGGCGGTGGAAACAAACCAGGTCTCGAACGCGCTCGCCGGCGGGTATACCCCGCCGCTGAGCAGTGCATGGAAGAACGCGGGATAGCGCCATGTTTCGGTGGCCTTGGCGTCCTGGAAGTCCTGTACCGGATCGGCGCCGAAGAAGATACTGAACATGTTGCCCGCGCGGCCGATCTGGTGTGCCACACCCTCGGCATCCAGCGATGCGGTAATCAGCGCGATGAGCGCGTCGGCGTTACGGTCAAGCGTCTCATAGGCTTTCGCGTCCGCGGCACGCAGTGAGGCCAGCCCGGCGGCGACCGCGATGGGGTTACCGGACAGTGTGCCCGCCTGGTACACGGGGCCCAGCGGGGCCAGGCGATCCATGATGTCGGCGCGACCGCCGAACGCGGCGGCAGGCATGCCGCCGCTCATCACCTTGCCGAAGGTGACCAGATCGCCGGCCACCCCATCGATGCCGAACCAGCCCGAGCGACTGACCCGGAAACCGGTCATGACCTCGTCCATGATCAGCAGTGCGCCATGATTTTCGGTGATGCGCCGCAGCCCGGCATTGAAATCCGGAGCCGGTGCCACAGTGCCCATGTTGCCGGCGGCGGCCTCGGTGATGACGGCCGCGATCTCATCGCCTTGTTCGGCGAAGGTGCGGGCCACCGCGCCGATGTCGTTGTACGGCAAGACAATGGTGTCGGCGGCCGAGGCACCGGTGACACCGGGCGAGGACGGCAGGCCGAACGTGACCACACCCGACCCGGCATCGGCCAGCAGGGCATCCACATGCCCGTGGTAGCAACCGGCGAACTTGACGATCTTGGGCCGGCCGGTGAATCCGCGGGCCAGGCGCACCGCGCTCATGGTGGCCTCGGTACCGGAGTTGACCAGACGCACCTTCTGGACCGGCTGCACTCGGTCGACGATCTCGCGCGCGAGATCGATCTCGCGCGCGACGGGGGCACCGTACGAAAGCCCGTCCGTGGCGGCGCGCTGCACAGCCTCCACCACCGCGGGATGTGCGTGGCCGAGGATCAGTGGCCCCCAGGAGCAGACCAGGTCGACGTACCTGTTGTCGTCGACGTCGGTGAGCCAGCATCCGGCGCCGGATTTGATGAATCGCGGGACACCGCCCACTGCAGCGAAGGCACGCACCGGCGAGTTGACTCCACCGGGGATGACGGCTGAGGCGTCGGCGAACAGACGTGCGGAGTTGGGCGTCGCTTTGGGCAGCGATGAGCCGCTTGCGCGAAGAGCATCAGACACGGCATCCAGTGTCTCAGCTGGCGCCAAATCCTCCACTACAGGGTGTAGTGGATCAGGCAGGTCTGAGCGCGAAGGTGGGGTGATCGGCGTCGTCGGGGAGCTGGGCGAAGTAGCCGTCGACCACCTTCCCTGCCCTGGGCTTGTAGGCGGCGATGATCGGGGCGCGGTCGGACACCGGAATCTCGGTGGCCGTGTATGCCGTGGTAGCGCCCTTGACGGTCAGCGTGACCTGGGGATTAGCCCTGATGTTCTTGACCCATTGACTCTCGCCGCGGGTCGACACCAGGTACTTGATGCCGTCGACATCCACCGTGGTCACCGGGATCTGCTGCGACTCCCCGCTGACCCGCTTGGTGATCGTGAGCGTCTCGCCGATGTTGGCAACCATCGCCACCTTGTTGAAGACGTTTTTCACGAACCACGGGGGCTTGAGGTATGCCATGGATCACAGTTTGATGGTGATATGCAACTGCCGCAATCGCTAGCGCGCTTCAACCGGTATGTCACCAACCCCGTCCAGCGCTTGTGGGCCGGCTGGGCCCCGAGCTTCGCGATCATCGAGCACAAAGGCCGCAAGTCCGGCAAGGAGTTCCGGACACCGGTCACGGCTTTCAAGACGCCCGACGGCGTGGCGATCCTGCTCACCTACGGCCCCGACCGGGACTGGCTCAAGAACCTGCAGGCCGCCGGAGGCGGGAAGGTGGTGCGCGGGGGCAAGACGCACGACGTGATCAACCCGCGGGTGGTCAGCCGCGACGAAGCCGCGGCGCTGGTGAAAAGCCGCGCCTTCGGTCGTCTGCCGTTCGAGCAGGCCGTGCTGCTGACCTACTCCTAATCACCCATTCCGCGAGCAGACGTAAAGCCCCCGACACGCCGCATGATCGGGGGCTTTACGTCTGCTCGCAAAATGAGGAAGGTACGTGGGCCTACCAGATCTTTACGAACGTGTCCGGCGGGGTAACCATGGGATCACCTGCCAGGCAACCGAATTCGGTAGCAAACGGTGCGACGTTGGGTACCACGCCGTTGACTCGCAGCGCCGGCGGGGAGTGCGGATCGCTGGCCAACTGCGTGATCGCGGCCTCGGGACGCTGCTTATCACGCCAGATCCGGGCATAGTTCAGGAAGAACCTCTGCTTGTCGTTGAATCCGACGATGCCGATCACCTTGTCCGCATCGCTCTTCTTGGCCAACTCGGCGACCAGTGCGTCGTAGGCAGCGTTGACGCCCCCGAGATCGGCGATGTTCTCGCCGAGGGTGAGCTTGCCGTCGACATGCAGCCCGGGGTGACCGGGAATGGGCGCGTAGGCGTTGAACTGCTCCACCAGCCGGTTGGCGCGCTTCTCGAATTCCTCCCGGTCGTTCGGGGTCCACCAATTGACCCGGTTGCCCTCCCCGTCGAACTGGCTGCCCTCGTCATCGAAGGCATGCGTGAACTCGTGTCCGATCACCGCACCGATACCGCCGTAGTTGAACGCGGGATCCCCCTTGGGGTCATAGAACGGTGCCTGCAGGATCGCCGCGGGAATGGTGATGCTGTTTTCCGTCGGGTCGTATTGAGCGTTGACCGTCTGTGGCGTCATCCCCCACAGCGACCGGTCGGTGGGATGCCCGATCTTGGCCATCTCGAAGTCGTGGTTGAACTTCATTGCCGCCGCGCGGTCGGTGTAGAAGTTGTCGCCGGTCAGCTTCAGTTTCGAAAAGTCCCGATTCTTGTCGGGGAAGCCCACCTTAAGGATCAGCTTGTCCCACTTTCCCTTTGCGGCAAATTTGGTCTGCGGACTCATCCAGTCGACAGCCTCGATGCGCTTACGCAGCGCCTCTTTCACGTTGCCCGCCATCTGCGTGGCGGAGCGCTTGGCGCGATCACTGAACATTCGGTCGACGTACAGCTGCCCCAGTGCCGGACCTATCAGTTCGTTGACGCTCTCCAGTCCCAGCTCCCAGCGCTGCTTCTGGGCGGTCGTCCCGGTGAGCGCCGAGTTGTACTTGAAGGCGTTGTCGCGGAAGGCCTTCGATAACGCCTCGGCCGACCTGTGCACGGCATGGAAGGTCAGATACGACTTCCAGGTGTCCAGGTCGGTAGTGGTCAGCAACCGATCGAATGTCGTGAAGAACTCGGTCTCGGCCAGCGAGAACGACCGGGTCTGCGGAGCCCCCAGCGCCTTCAGATAGGCGCCCCACTCGAAGTGCGGAGTCACCGTGTCGGCCTGCGCCACGGTGACCAGCTTGTACTGGTTGGCCGGATCACGCTGCTGCACCGGGCTCAAAGTCGCTGCGGCCAAAGCTGTTTCGAGTGCGACCACCTGCTCGGCCCGGGCCTTGTCCACCGCTTGGTCGGCGCCGATCAAACGAAACGTCGACGCGACGTAGGTGCGGTAGGCGTCGAACACCGCCGCGTACTTCGGATCGGTGTAGTAGTCCTTGGCGGGCATACCCAGAGCGTCCGCCCTGGCATAGCCGATCTGTTCGGTGGCGTTCGCGTAGTCGGCCCCGGCCTCGAACCCGAACACCAGATGCTGTCCGGTGGCGCTGTCGGTGGCCAGAAATGCGACCAGTTCCTCGGGCGTGGTGATCTGATCGATCGCCGCGAGCGTGGGACGGACCGGGTCGTATCCGGCCGCGTCCCGTTTCGCGTCATCGGTGGCGGCGCGGTAGAGCAGACCCACCTGGTAGTTGACCGACTCATGATCGGCAGTGCCCAGCCCGGAGACCGCACCCTCGACGATCTCGCGCTGAACCTTGCGCGACTCGTCGGAAAGCATGTCGAAGCTGCCGTAGCTGGACTTGTCCGCGGGAATGGTGGCCTGCTCGATCCACTTGGCGTTCACGAACCCGTTGAGATCGGTGCACGCGGCAAAACGCATGCTCAGCTGGGCATTGTCGAACGTTGGGATCGGCGCGTTGGACGCTACCGGGGCGGTGGGCCGGTTCTGGGTGCACCCGGAAATGGACATGGCCAACACCAGCACCACCGCACCGGCGGATCGACTCGCACGCATGCCCACCATTTTGCCCATCCGAACCACCACGTCGAGCCTCACGCTGTGGCGGGTGTCACGGAGAGCAGGAATTGGTTCGACTGGCTAACGGTCGTACGCTGGCACGAGTGCCGGTGCAAGAGATGTTTCTCATCGCGCTTGCCGCGTTCGGCGCCGGCGCGATCAACGTGGTCGCCGGATCGGGCACCCTCATCACCTTCCCCACCCTCATCGCGTTCGGCTACTCACCCGTGGTCGCCACCATGTCCAACGCCGTCGGACTGACCGTCGGCAGCATGACCGGTGTGTGGGGCTATCGCCGCGAGCTATCCGGACAATGGTCCCGGCTCAAGTGGCAGATACCAGCGGTACTGGTCGGCGCGCTCATCGGATCGTTCCTGCTGCTGCATCTCCCCGAGAAGACGTTCGTCACCATCGTGCCGGTGCTGCTGATCCTCGCGCTGGTCCTGGTGCTGGTCGGCCCGAAGATCCAAGCGTGGGCACGCCGGCGTTCCGAAGCCCAAGGTTTGGACGCCGACCACGTTCCGCCGTGCCGCCTGGCCGCACTCACCGGAGGCAACTTCCTCGTCGGGATATACGGCGGGTATTTCACTGCCGCCCAGGGCATCATGCAGATCGCGGTGATGGGCGCACTGCTCCCCGAGTCCATGCAACGGATGAATGCGGCCAAGAACGTGCTGGCCATGATCACCAATATCGTTGCCGCCCTCGCCTACACGATCGTCGCATTCGACCGGGTGAGCTGGGCCGCAGCCGGGATCATCGCGGTCGGCTCGTTCGCCGGCGGGCTCGCTGGTGCGCGCTGGGGGCGCAGGCTGTCCCCCGGCGCGCTGCGTGCGGTGATCGTCACCGTCGGCCTCATCGGCCTGTGGCGCCTGCTCTTCTAGACGGCGACACGCCGTCTTATGGCGACACGCCGTCTTATGGCGGCAACGTGCGATACGAATCCGCCACAGCACTGCGTGTCGACGCGAGGGGGCGGCGGGCTAGCGGAAGGTCCTCAACCGCAGGCTATTCAGCACCACGAAGACCGACGACATCGCCATCGCAGCACCCGCGATCATGGGGTTGAGCAGGCCCAGCGCGGCCAATGGGATGGCGGCGGTGTTGTAGGCGAACGCCCAGAACAAGTTTGCCTTGATGGTGCCAAGTGTCTTGCGCGACAGCCGCAGTGCCGTCGGCACGGTGGTCAGGTCGCCACGCACCAGGGTCAGGTCGCTGGCCTCGATGGCGGCATCGGTACCGGTACCCATGGCCATCCCGATATCGGCAGTGGCCAGTGCGGCAGAGTCATTGACACCGTCGCCGACCATGGCAACCTTCTTGCCCTCGGCCTGCAGACGCTTGACGACATCCGCCTTCTCCGTAGGTTTGACACCGGCGATGACATCGCCGGCGGCGACACCGACTTCCTCGGCGACGCGCGCGGCCACCTCGGCGTTATCACCCGTCAGCAGCACCGGGGTGATGCCCATGGCCTTGAGTTCGTCGATGGCCTGCCTGCTCGACGGCTTCACCGTGTCCGCCACTTCGATCTCGCCGCGGCGCAATCCACCCCAGGTGATTGCGGCGGTGGTGTTCTGACCGGGGATGGCCTCGATCGAAACCTCGTGGCCGTCCACGACGCCGGTGACGCCGATACCCGGCTCGTTGCGGAAGTTCGTGACCGGCGACAGCGTCAGCCCGGCCGTCCGCGCCGATTCCACGATCGCCTTGGCAACCGGATGTTCCGAGGCCGCCTCCACCGAGGCAGCGATGCGCAAGATCTCGTCGGCGTCGGAGACGCCGGACCCGATACCGCGCCGCACGGCCACGACGCTCATCGCGCCGGTGGTCACGGTGCCGGTCTTGTCCAGAACCACGGTATCGATGTCCTTGACGTTTTCCAACACCTCGGGCCCCTTGATCAAGACACCCAGCTGTGCACCACGCCCGGTGCCCACCAGGATCGCCGTGGGCGTTGCCAATCCCAGCGCACACGGGCACGCGATGATCAGCACGGCGACGGCCGCGGTGAACCCCGACGCGAGCGGGTAGCCCTGGGCCACCCAGGCGACAAACGTGAATGCTGCGATGACGAGCACAACGGGGACGAACACCGATGACACCCGGTCTGCGAGTCGCTGTACCTGGGCCTTGCCGGTCTGCGCATCGGACACCAGCTGCGCCATGCGGGCCAGCTGAGTATCGGCACCCACCTTGTTCGCGCGGACCACGATCCGCCCATGGGTATTGACGTAACCGCCCACCACCAGGTCTCCCGCGCCGACCTCGACAGGCACGGACTCGCCCGTCATGGTGGAAGTGTCCACGGCGGAGTGCCCGTCGACCACCACACCGTCGGTGGCGATCCGCTCCCCCGGCCGCACCACGAATTCGTCACCCACGATCAGCTGGTCCACGGGGATACGCGCCTCATGCCCGCCGCGCAGCACCGCGACGTCCTTGGCGCCCAGGGAGAGCAGCGCGCGCAGCGCCGAACCCGCCGACCGCTTGGCGCGTGACTCCGCGAACCTGCCGGCCAGCAGGAACACGGTGACGGCCGCGACCACCTCGAAGTAGACGTGGACGTCCCCATGGGTGTGGCCGGCAGTATTTGATCCAACGGTGGCGAACAGCACCCACAACGACCACACGTATGCGGCGATGGTGCCCAGCGAGACGAGGGTGTCCATCGTCGAGGCCCCATGGCGCGCGTTGACGAACGCGGCACGATGGAACGGGTAGCCACCCCACACCAGGATGGGCGTGGTCAGCACCGCGACGACGATCCCCCAGCCGGAGAAATGCCAGGGCATCACCATCGAGATGGCAACCACCGGAATGGCCAGGAGCAACGAGCCGATGAGCCGCACCTTGAGCTGACCGTCGGGCACGTCGTGGTTCATGTGATCCTGCGGATCCGAACCGTCATGCTCGTGGCCGGCCGGGTGGCCGCGATGTTGTGACCCGCCGATCACCTGGGCTTGGTAGCCCACCGATTCGACGGCCCTGACGAGATCCTCATCGGAGATCGAACCGTCGTGCTCGACGCGGGCGCTTTCCAGCGCCAGGTTCACGCGTGCCGTCACGCCCTCGAGCTTGTTGAGCCCCTTTTCCACACGGGACGCGCACGAGGCACACGTCATGCCATGTAGCCGCAGATCAGTGGTCTCCATGCCCGCGTCAGTGAACTCCATGCATCGACAATACCCCTAGGGGGTACCGAATAATAGGGTGACCTGCGCTACAGACCTCGCCTGGCCACCACGATCTGCAACGGCATGGGCAGCTGGACTCTGGCGCGGAGTTCGAGGGTGATCGACGGGTCCGCATGGGCAGCAAGGCTACGCACCGCCTTCGGACCGTAGGCGCGCAACTGACTGATGGCACCGTCATGAACCAACCCGAAGCGCCCACCCCAGGGCCGCCGCAAGGAGATATGAAGGCGCCAACAGCAGGGCCGGCAAGCGCAACAAGTCGATGATCACGAGGGTGCGCCCACTCGGGTGACACCTTCGCGGCAAGCAAGGGCGGAAGACGGTGAAACGACAGCGCGAACACCACCAAATCGAACGCCCCATCCGGCGCATCGATAGCTGTCGCATCCATGGCGCGAACGGTCACCCGGGAGTCCGAACCCAGCTCGGAGGCGACGATACCGGCGACGGAAGAGGACTCGATGTCCGTCACCGTGATCGAGGCATCGGGACGGAGCTTCAGGAGCTCGCGAGACAGGCCACCGTGCGCCGTACCGAGCTCGAGCGGTCCGTCTGCAGCTGACGATCCCACAGGGAAGCGCCGAATCCGGCGCGCGGCATTGTGTCGATGTCAGCGGTATCGGTCATGACACCAGCGCGTATCGATGTCAGTTATACTGACATTAAAATTAGCTATGCATCGGATGTGTTGCTCGACGGTCGCGAACACCCCGCGCTATCGCCAGGACCAGGAAAATCCCGGCGACAGCGGTGAGCGCGAGCGCCCGGGCCACGCAGGCACCGTCCAACGTGGTGAAGTACAGCGTCGGCTCACCCTTGGCGACGGGTGCGACCTCAGTGGGTACGCGGGCCGCCACGGCCGCCCAGACAGCGAGTGCCGCCGCCACCGCCGCGATGGCCAGATCCATCGCTACCCGTTTCCCGAACTTCACCACTGCTCACTCTCGGTATCGATTTCCGGATCATCGCCCAGATCCATGCCTGCCGGTGGTGCGGGCACCAACGTCGCGAGCGCCGTGCGTAGCTCCTCGTGCTTTTTCGCCCACGCCTGCGCGCGACGTCCCCCTGTCAGACGTAAACCGACAGGTTTACGCCCCTTGGGCACACCCGTCAGCTCTCCCAGCGGACGCGACTCCTCCCACACGTGACGGTCGGCGTCGGGGTACATCCACTTGATCTGGCTGACCGCGAGGGTCTCACCGCCCTGGCGGAGCTCGGCAGGTGTCAGCTCCACGGTGGCGTGCACCCGCGCGGCGTAGATCTGCAACGCGATGAAGAAGGCGACAATGGCCGCCGTGATGACCGGCATGACGGGACTCATGCCGGCCTTGCCCCAGACCTGAAGCCCGAACATGATCAGCCCGGCGAGCGGGCCAAGTAGCAGCCAACGCCAGCGACCGCCGGGTTCGTAGAAGAGGCGCGATTGGGCGCCCGTCACATCAGCCATGTTCGCCCCCGGCGAACCAGTTCTGTGCGGTGGGCCTGATGATCAGCACGTTGGCCACGATCAGGGATAGGGCGGCGATGAGTAAGACCGGGCCCACTGAACCGGAAGTTGCCAGGGCGATGGCACCGAGCACCGAGACCACCGAGAGCGTGATCAGCGCCCGGCGATAGCGCGTGTCACCCTGCCTGGTCCGCCCGGCCAGAAATGCGATGCCGGCCGCCAGCAGGATGCACAGCGCCCCCCATCCGCGGGAAAAGGTGACAAGATCGCGCACCTGATCATCGGTAAACGACGGTTTTGCGGCTCGTGCCATGTCGAAGCCGGTGAGCACCCCGGCAAGGCCGTTGAGGAACAGGGCGGCCGCCGCGACCACCCAGAACCAGAATGCCACGTCGACGATGCGCGGGCGCGGTAGTTCAGGTGTCGTCATGCGGGGCCGTTCGTCATTCGGGCAGCGTATCGGGGGGGCTAGCGCTGCCTCGTCAGGTACGCGGTGGAATCCTCGCGATGCAGCAGGAACAGCCCGCCGCAGATCAAGACGGACGCGGTGATACCCGAGAGCGCCTGCACAATTGCCGGCACGCCCTGCAGGTCGATCAACCGCGTCGCGGTGAACACCACCGATCCCACCGCACCACCGGTCAGGAAGGTACGCGCCAGGCGGTACCCCGCGCGCATCAGGAAGATCCCGGTGACGACGAGTGCCCCCACCACGATGACGATGAACCCGTTGAACGCGTACACCGTCCACAGCGGCGCGGCCTTGCGCACCTCGGGGTCCTGCTGCCATTGACCGACGTTCGCGGCCAGATAGCTCACGATCATCAACGGAAGCGAGGCCAGCCACAGCCAGCAGCCGGTGTCGATATCGTCGGGTCGCGGCTTGGCAGGACCGCTCGGAGGTTGTCCAGCCAATCCGCCGGGATGGCGCGGATCGGGATACATCACTCACCCACGGTAATGGAGAAGCGGTACGTAGTGCCGAGGGCGACGTGAACACCCGCGGATGTCATGGCTGAAATCCGCGAACCGGGCAACACGCCCCCTAGTCGATGAGCCAACCCGCCGCGTCCGCTGCCCAGTAGGTCAACACGATATCGGCCCCCGCGCGCCGGATGGAAGTGAGCGTCTCAAGCGCCATGGCCTGCAAATCGATCCAATTATTCTGTGCCGCAGCACAAATCATCGCGTACTCGCCCGACACCTGGTAGGCCGCTACCGGCACCGGCGACACATCGGCGACCTGCCGCAGCACGTCGAGATAGGCCATCGCCGGTTTCACCATGACGATGTCGGCGCCCTCCTCGACATCAAGTTCTGCCTCATGCAAGGCTTCCCGGCCGTTGGCCACGTCCTGCTGATAGGTGCGCCGATCGCCGCGTAGCGAAGAGCCCACCGCCTCCCGGAACGGCCCGTAGAACGCCGAGGCGTACTTGGCGGCGTACGCCAGAATGATCACATCGGTATGCCCGGCAGCGTCCAGGCCATCGCGAATGGCCGCGACCTGGCCGTCCATCATGCCGCTGGGCCCCACCACATGAGCACCCGAATTCGCCTGCGCCACGGCCATGTCCACGTACTGCGTCAGCGTCGCGTCATTGTCCACCCGGCCGGCGGCATCCAGCACCCCGCAGTGGCCGTGATCGGTGAACTCATCGAGGCAGGTATCGGCCATTAGCACCGTGGAATCGCCGAGGTCCGCCGCCAGAGCGGACAGCGCCCGGTTGAGGATGCCCTCGGGTCGCAGACCGGCGCTTCCGGTGGCGTCCTTGTCCTTCTCCTGCGGCACCCCGAACAGCATGAGCCCGCCGACACCGGCGTTCACCGCATCTTCGGCGGCCCTGCGCGCGGACTCGACGCTGTGCTGCACCACACCCGGCAGGGATGAGATGGGCTTGCGCTCGGAGATCCCGTCGGCCACGAACATCGGCAGCACCAATTGCCGTGGCGCCAGCGTCGTCTCGGCCACCAACCGGCGGATGGCCGGGGTGGTCCTGAGTCGGCGGGGCCGCTGGCTTGGAAAAGGCACAGTAAAGGCCTCCGCTATCTCCGTCGGCTCTTCTTACGTGGCGGCGGCAGCGCACCCTCGGTGCGCAGCCGGGCGGCGTGCTCGGCCAGCGCCTCGACCAGCGGACCGACGGCCGCCGTCTCGGGCTGCACGTCCACCCGCAGCCCGAATTCGATCGCGGTCTCGGCGGTCTTGGGTCCGATGCAGGCAACGATGGTGCGTGCATGCGGCTTACCGGCGATACCCACCAGGTTGCGCACCGTCGAGCTCGAGGTGAAACACACAGCGTCGAAGCCACCGGTCTTGATCATCTCGCGGGTCTGCGCGGCCGGCGGTGCCGCACGCACGGTGCGGTAGGCGGTCACGTCGTCGATTTCCCAGCCGCGCTCACGCAGGCCCTCGGCGAGGGTCTCGGTGGCGATGTCGGCACGAGGCAGCAGCACCCGGTTCACCGGATCGAAAACGTCGTCATAGGGCGGGAATTCGTCCAGCAGGCCCAGCGAAGACTGCTCTCCTTCGGGCACCAACTCGGGGTTGATACCGAAGGCGCGCACCTTGTCGGCGGTGGCCTGCCCCACACATGCGATCTTCACACCGGAGAAGGCGCGGGCGTCCAGGCCGAACTCGGCGAACTTCTCCCACACCGCACGCACCGCGTTGGTGGAGGTGAAGACCACCCACTGGTACCGGCCATCGACCAGACCCTTGACGGCCCTTTCCATTTGGGCGGGGCTGCGCGGCGGTTCCACGGCGATGGTGGGCACCTCGACCGGCAGGGCTCCGTATCCGACCAGCTTCTCGCTCATCTCGCCGGCCTGATCCTTGGTGCGCGGCACCAGCACGGTCCAGCCGTACAGCGCGCGGCTCTCCCACCAATTCAGCTTGGATCTGCCACCGACCACGCGGCCGATCGTCAACACCAGAGCGCCGGTCATCGGGCCGTGCGGGTCATTGGCATCCACCGGAACGCCGTCGATCAGCGACCCCAGCGTGGTCTCCACGGTGCGCTGCGCGCAGGTGGTTCCCTGCACGGTGACCGCGACCAGGGTCTGGTCGGCCAGACCATGCTCGATGAGCGCCTTGGCGGCATCAGGCACATGCGTGGGGGTGGCGTGCAGGATCAGCGGGCCGGGAGCGGCGGCCAGCGCCGCCCAATCCACATCACCGCGCACATCGGCGACGGTGTGCGCGGAGCCCGGGGGCAGGCCGGCGTAGGCGGGCACCGCGGTGCTCGTCGACAGACCTGGCAGAATCTCGAAGGCAACCTGAGTACGGGTGACCGCGGTGACCTCAGCGAGCACCGAATCGATCGAGAGCGGATCGCCGGCGACCAGCCGCACGACGTCCACACCACTGCGGGCCTCGGCGACCAGGGTCTTGGCGACATCGGCGGGATCACCCAGCGCAGGGCGAATGTCGATGGTCAGCGGCGGCTCACCAGCGCCCTCGACGTCACTCGACGTCGGCGCGTCATCGGTACCGGCCGCGGGTTTGACCGGCGCGGGTTCAGGAAGCTCGACCGCGGACCCGACAAGATCGAGTACCGCCTGCGGCACATCGGGGTCGGTGAACGCGACGGTGGCACCTGTGAGTACCGCGCGTGCGCGAACCGTCAGCAGACCAGGATCTCCCGGCCCAGAACCAACGAACAGGATGCGCCCTGGCTTCTTGCGCCCTCGGGTCACTACTGCCTCCCAATCAACGACGTTACGTCGCTCTATGCCGTGCCTGTCACCGGCCTATCAGTGCTCGCGCACCGAGATCAAGCAGTTCCCTCGCGACCGCGAGCCCGAGCTCTGCGGCCTGCTCGGGGGTGCCAATCCCAGAGGCCCGAATCACGTCAGATCCGTCCAGCGCCGCCGCACATCCGCGCAACGACAGTTCGTCGAAGACGCGGCCATCCTCATCAATCGACTCGACCACCTCAGCGATCGCGCCGACCGGTGCGGTACAACCCGCCTCCAGCTCGGCAAGCAGAGCCCTTTCGGCAGTCACCGCGGCGCGCGAGTCGGTGTGATCGAGTTCCGCCAGCACAGCCACCAGATCGGTGGCCTCGCTGCGGCACTCCACCGCCAGCGCTCCTTGAGCCGGTGCGGGCAACATCTGCACCGGTTCCAGTGTCTCGGTGATGCGGTCCAGACGTCCGATTCGGGCCAAACCCGCCCGGGCGACTATCACAGCATCAAGATCACCATTGGAGACCCTGCTCAACCTGGTATCCAGGTTGCCTCTTAGGGGGCGAATTTCCAAACCGAGACCCAGTGCTCTAAGCTGCGCGCCCCGTCGCGGAGACGAGGTACCGATCACGGAGCCCGCAGGCAACTCACCCAGCACCAGTCCGTCACGGGCCACAAGAGCGTCCCGATAGTCCTCACGATGCGGAATAGCCGCTATGACGAACCGCGCATCGGCCGCCGTTGGCAAATCCTTGTAGGAGTGCACGGCAACATCGACGACATCGTCGGCGATGGCCTCACGAAGAGCCGCCGTGAAGACCCCCACGCCGATTTGCTCGACGGGTGCCGCCGACTGGTCGCCGGCGGTGGTCACGATTACCAGCTCCGCCTCGTACCCTTTGGCGCGAAGCGCGTCCCGAATCACCCCGGCCTGAGTCGTCGCCAACAGGCTGCCGCGGGTACCAATTCGGATCATGAATGAGCCTCTCGGGCGATGACGGTCACGGTCGGACAAGCCTCTCGGCGAAGAACATCAACCACGACGCTCTATTCGTGCAATTCCTTTGTGGCGAGCGGTAATTCACCGGCCGTGGCCACCGCCTCGACGGTGTGCGGGTCGAGCTCGAACAACTCGCGCAGTGCCTCGGCATAGCTGTCACCACCGGGCGCTGAGGCCAGCTGCTTCACTCGCACCGTGGGGGCGTGCAACAGCTTGTCGACGACGCGGCGAACGGTCTTAGCGACCTCGTCTCGCTCGGCTCCCGCCAGACTCGGCAGGCGCCCATCCAGACGCAGCAGCTCGGCCTCCACGACCTCGGCAGCCCGCTGACGCAGCGCGGTGACCGTCGGCGTGACCTCGGCCATCCGTTCGCCGGTCAGGTACCGGGCGACCTCGTCGTTCACGATTTGCCGTGCCGCGCCCGCGTCGTTGGCCGCCGCTCGTGCCGTGGGCTCGCGCTGGATGCGCTCCATGTCCACCACGACCACGCCGGGCAGACCGGCCACCGTCGGATCGACGTCACGGGGCATGCCCAGATCACAGAAGACCAGCTGACGGCCACCGCCCAGGGCGCGGTGCACATCGGCCAGGGAGATCACCGGACGGACCGCGCCGGTGCAGGACACGACCACGTCGGCCTGGGCCAGCGCCTGATCCAGGTTGTCCAGGGCGATCGCCTGCGCGTTCACGCCGGCTTCGCGCGCGGTCGCGGCAAGCCGCTGCGCACGCTCGGTGCTGCGATTGACAACCCACAGGTTGTCGACACCAGCGCGGATCAGCTGTGCGGTGGCCAACGAGCCCATCGAACCGGCACCGACAACGGCTGCCGTGCGTCCGGGAAGCCCGTCGAGCTTGCCGTCGGCCAAGTCCAGGGCCACCGACACCACCGAGGCTCCGGCCGCGTCGATACCGGTCTCCGAGTGCACACGCTTACCCACACGTAGCGCGCTCTGGGACAGCTCGTGCAACACCCGGCCGACCGCCTGATGCGATTCGGCGGTGGCGTAGGCATTGCGCACCTGACCTAACACCTGCTGCTCACCTACCACCATCGAATCCAGGCCGCTGGCCACCGCGAAAAGGTGCTCGACGGCGGCCTCGCTGTACCGGACGTAGGCGTATTTGGTGATCTCGTTCATGCCCATCCCGGCATGCCGGGCGATGGCCTCCCCGACGACGGTCAGGCCGCCGTGAAAGGCCTCGACCACGGCATATACCTCGACCCGGTTGCAGGTCGAGAGCACCATGGCCTCGGTGACCAGGGGCGATTGCAGAATGTGCTCGATGATCTTGGGCTGATCGGCCTCGCCAATCGCCAGCTTCTCCAGCACCGGCACAGGCGCGCTACGGTGCGAGGCTCCGAACAGCAGGACACTCACCGCAGGTCACTCCGCTGACATCTCACTGTCCAGCTCCCTTGCTTTTGGTGAGGCTCGAACTCATGCACGGTAGCCCCAAAATGGCCACTGGGCAAAATCCAAACAGCCTGTTATCGGTCACGTTTCAGGTCCGCCCGCAGCCGAGGCTCGTCCACTTCCCAGTAGCTGTGCTCCTGACCGTCCAGCAGGACCACCGGAAGGCGGTCGCCGAACTCCGCCCGCAACGAGGAATCTGTGATCGCGGCTTCATCGACATCGGTGACCGTGAGGCCGATCCCGAACTCGTCGGCCAGGGCCGCCAACTCGCGCTGTGCTCGATCACACGCGGAGCAACCGGCGCGGGTCAACAGCGTTAGCGACGTCATACGCCAATTCTGCCACCGGGTCCCCCGAGTTCCCGCCACCCTCAGTAGGGTTGAGCGGCATCCGCACGCGGCGCACAGGAAGGGCGGGTAACCATTCATGACCAGCCCCCAGATCAATGGCGACCCCCCTGTCGGGGGCTCGACGGAGGATCAACTCCTCGCCGAGGCGTTCGCCGAAGACGTCGCGCGGGCGGCTTCCTTCGCCAAGGCCGATGCTGCCGCGGTAGAAGAAACGTCAGGCCCGCCGCCCGCCGACCTGACGGCGGCCGCGTTCTTCGATGTCGACAACACCCTGGTGCACGGCTCCTCACTTGTTCATTTCGGACGTGGCTTGGCGCAGCGCGACTACTTCCAGTACTCCGACATGGTTCAGTTCGTCTGGGCGCAGGCGAAGTTCCGGTTGACCGGCCGGGAGAACTCCGACGACGTCGCGGCGGGGCGGCAGAAAGCACTCTCGTTCATCGAGGGCCGCAGCGTCGACGAGCTCATCACCCTCAGCGAGGAGATCTACGACGAGACGATCGCCGACAAGATCTGGCCCGGCACCCGGGCCCTGACACAGATGCATCTCGATGCCGGCCAGCAAGTGTGGCTCGTCACGGCCACACCCAAGGAACTGGCGGAGACCATCGCCCGGCGGCTGGGCCTCACCGGAGCGCTGGGCACCGTCGCCGAGTCGGTGGACGGCGTCTTCACCGGACGTCTGGTCGGCGACATCCTGCACGGGCCCGGCAAAGCGCGGGCCGTGCGCAACCTGGCCATCCGCAATGGCCTGAACCTCAAGCGCTGCACCGCATACAGCGACAGTGTCAACGACGTACCGATGCTGTCGCTGGTCGGCACCGCCGTGGCCATCAATCCCGACGCGGAGCTGCGCGATGTGGCCCGGCGTCGCGGGTGGGAAGTCCGCGACTTCCGCACCGCCCGCAAGGCAGCACGTATCGGGGTGCCGTCGGCCGTGCTACTCGGCGCTGCCGGCGGGGCGTTGGCGGCGGCGCTGGCCCGCCGCGAGAAGTGAGTGCCGCCATTACCGCTGCTGATAGGCTCAGCGCCGCTCGAACTGTCCTAGATTCGTCACTGACCTGCAGCGAAATGGGTTAATGCATGGCCATCCGCCAAGACATCGTCGGAACGCACTACCGCTACCCCGATTATTTCGAGGTCGGCCGCGAGAAGATGCGTGAGTTCGCGAGTGCCATCAAAGACGAGTGCGAGGTGAACTCTGGCGTGGTCGCGCCCATCACCTTTCTGGCCGTCGCAGGGCGGCGCGTCCAGCACAAGATCTTCACCGAGATGGACCTGCCCATCAACGTGGCGCGGGTGCTGCACCGCGATCAGAAGCTCAAGTTCCACCGACCGATCAAGGCAGGCGACCGGTTGTACTTCGACAGCTACCTGGACAGCGTGCTCGAGTCGCACGGCATGGTGACCGCCGAAGTGCGCGCCGAGGTCACCGACGAGCACGGTGAGCCCGTCGCCACCAGCATCGTGACCATGATCGGTGAGGCCGAGGGACACGAGCGCGATGCAGCTGCCATGGCTGCGAACATCGCCTCACATCGCAAGAGCTAGATCTCTCTCCTGCTCAGCCGATAAGCACTCGAGGGCACACCGAACCAGCGCTTGCAACTTCGGGTGAATACGCTCTGCTCGGCGTAACCCAGCTGCCGGCTCAGGAGGTCCAGGCTCAAATCGGTATCGGACAGCAGTCGCTCCGCCGCTTCGCGACGGGTCTGCTCCACCAGTTCACCGAAGGTCGTGCCCTCGGCGCCGAGTCGCCGTTGCAGCGCCTTCGGGTGCACCCCGAGGTGTAATGCGATGTCCCCCAATCCGATCACGCCGGTGGGAAGCAGCTGACGAATGAGCAGCCGCGCCAACTGACGGGAATCGGGCTTGCGATTCACGTGGGTGCCCGTCAGATAGTCGACGGGGGTCTGGAGGGCAAGGTAATCCTTGGGCAAAGATTTCTGCATGTCGGTGGCGCGCAACGTGAACCCACCAACGGGTTCACAGAAGAACGGCGGACACCCGAATAGTGCTGATAGGCCGATGCCGCGACGAGTGCCTGATGCGGGAGGTGCACGGAAACCGGCCGATAGCCGGTGCCCAGGAAGTGATGCAGCACCCGCAGCGTGACACCCAGGGACAGCTCAACGGCCTGCGCCTGCGGAGGCGCGGGTGTGAGTAGATACTCGAACTCGAACCGGCGCGCGGGATCGGGGTGGTCCGTCATCCGAGCGCCGATCGCCGGACAGCATGCGCCCATGAATTTTTCAAGAATCGCGAAGGCCTCGGCGACCGTCGCCGCAGTGCGCACCGCCAAGCCGACCGGCCCCAGGATCTCGATGCCCTGTCGCCGGGCCAGTTGCCGGCCGAAGTCGGGTGCGTTCAGGGCGGTCGCGGTGTCCTCCAATGCGTGGGCGCCGTTGGGCAACGCGATGAACCGTTCGTACGAGCCCGCATCGGACGGCGAAACCCTTACTGCGGCAGGTGGTTTGCTGCTATCACCGCCGAGCTCGGCCACCAGTTGGTGATAGTTGGTGAGCGCCGAACCCCGGATCACCGCCATGTCCCAAACATGTCAAATATTTGTCTTCTATTGTCAAGACAAGCAGGTAGGACATGCTGCACGATCAACGTTCGGCGACTTATCACCGCAGCAGGAAAGGGTGGGCGCGCGTGAAGGTTTGGTGTACGCAGTGGGCCAAATTCTTGGCCGTGATGAGTACCGTCGCATTGGCTATCGGACTCACCAGCTGTTCGAAAGAGTCTGATTCCCAGAAACTTTCCACCGATGACGCGAAGTCCCTCGCCATGGACTCCTACATCTACGGTTATCCCCTGGTCACCATGGAGATGACCCGCCGCGTGATGACCAACGTGGAAAAACCCCAACCTCCGCGCGCTCCGATGGGACAACTCATGCGGATGCGCGAGTATCCCCACGCCGCCTTCCGTGACGTCACCGCCCCCAATGCCGACACCCTGTACACCAACGCGTTCGTCGACGTGGGCAAAGAACCGTGGATTCTAAGCCTGCCGGAGGCGAACGGCCGGTACTACCTGTTCCCCATGTTGGACGGGTTTACCAACGTCTTCGAAGTACCCGGGAAGCGCACGACGGGCACCGGGCCGCAGACCTACGCCATCACCGGCCCGGGCTGGAAAGGTACCCTGCCTGAAGGGGTCACCGAGTACAAGTCCCCGACGGCCATCGTGTGGCTGCTGGGCCGCATCTACTGCACCGGAACTCCCGAGGATTACGCGGCCGTACACGCGTTGCAGGACGAAGTCTCGTTGGTGCCGCTGAGTTCGTACGATACGCCGTATACCCCTCCAGCCGGCACGGTCGATCCCGGCATCGACATGAAAACGCCCGTCCGCGAACAGGTCAACAACCTGAGCACCACGGCGTACTTCGATCTGCTGGCTACCCTGCTGAAGGACAACCCACCCGCCGAGGCCGACAAGCCGATGGTGGAGAAGATGTCCAAGATCGGCGTCGAGGCCGGAAAGCCCTTCGACATTGACAAGCTCGGCACCGAGACCGTCAATGCCCTGCAGTCGGTACCCAAAGAAGCGTTCGACAAGATCATGGCGCAGTTCAAGGACGCCGGCGAGAACGTCAACGAATGGGCGTTCACCACGAAGACCGGTTTGTACGCCACGGACTATCTGCAGCGTGCGACGATCACCGCAATCGGCTTGGGCGCCAACCGACCCCAAGACGCCGTGTACCCGACCTCCGAGGTCGACAGCACCGGGAAGCCGTACGACGGCGCCAACGCGTACGTCCTGCACTTCGACAAGGGGCAGTTCCCACCCGCCGAAGGCTTCTGGTCCCTGACGATGTACGACGCAGGAATGTTCTTCGTCGACAACCCGCTGAACCGCTACACCCTGAGCCAACGCAACACCCTCACCACGAACGCCGACGGGTCGGTGGATCTGTACCTGCAGCACGAGAACCCGGGGCCCGAGAAAGAGGCGAATTGGCTGCCCGCACCCGCCGGGAAATTCAACCTGATGCTTCGGCTGTATTGGCCCAAAGAGACCCCGCCGTCGATCATCGACGGCACATGGAAACCCCCCGCTGTACAACGAGTCACGTAAGGATCTGTCCATGAAAATGATTGCCAGAAGTCTGTTTACGGCCCTGGGCGCTGCCGCACTCTTCACTGCGGCAGCGGCGAACGCCGATCCGGACCGCCCGCCGAACTGCACGGCGGCCGATCTGGCCGGAGTCTCGGCGGGCGTCGCCGCCTCCACGTCGAGCTATCTGTTCACCCATCCGGACGTCAATGATTTCTTCACCAGCCAGGCCGGTAAGCCGCACAGCGAGATGCAGACCGCCGTGAAGGCCTACTTCAGCACCAACCCCGACGCCGAGAACGATCTACGCGCCATCCGGCAACCGGTCGTGGACTTCCGCGAGCGTTGCCAGCTTCCGCAGGAGCGCCAGCCATGAGGCGCGTGACGGCACTGGCGACCGTCGCGGTGGTGTTCGCCGGTTTACTGCCGATCGCGCAACCGGCGGCCAACGCCGACGTCTGTGTGGGTGGAGGGCGCCGGATCTCGGTCAGCGGTTGCGCCAACGTCGCCGACACGGTGCAGCGATACGCGCCCCCGCCCGCGGACTACGCGCCCCTGCCGGACGATCCGCCGCCTCCGCCGCCCCCACCGAACGTTCACGCCTGCGTGGGATACAACGGGCGCTGGGTCAGCGCGAGCGGCTGCAACCCCTAGCCGTCGCTCCTGTACCGACGACGTGCTCGACGACCACGCTGCCGGTACCGTCCGCCGGTGATTCAGTCCTGAGACAGACTCACCGGGGTTCCGGCGGCCGTCGGCGAGTCACGCAGGAGGATCGCGGAGGGCTCGACCCCGTCGGGAACATCGAACGTGATGGATGCGACGACGCTCTCGCCCGGGCCGAGGTCCGCGCCGAGCAGCGGCTGCGAGGCGTCTTGGTCCGCACCGAGCACCTGGTCGCCTGCGACGAGTTGCTGAATCGCCGGCTCGAATCGCTCGGCATCCGCACCGTCATTAATGACGCGCACCCCCACCACAAGATGGCGCCCCGGGGCAGCCTGCGACAGTTGAGAATCGCCAGCGGTAGCTGTCGCCGTGACCTCCGTCACCATCATGGCTAATGGACCCGACCGCACCTCCTCGGCCCAGCCGCCGCGGCCGTCAGCCACCGAAGGAGCAACATCGGGAATCAGCACCGCCTGCGAGTACCGGGGGTTTCTACCATCATGGATACCCGCCAGCGTGGCAACGACGATGAAGATGGCGATGGCGCCCCCGAAAAACAGGGGTGCTGGAGGATAATCGCTGCTAATCCGCTGGTGGACGGCGGGAATGTACTTACATTCCAGCGAAGGTGCGGTCACGGTGGAGATCCTTCATTCAAGGTAGCGGTCTAGCAACATAATGCCTATTATGTCGATGATAGGCAAAGAATATGCGGATTCTATCGACACAGCAGAACAATCGTTACAGCACGATTTTCGGACGTCACGAGGAAACATCGCGGACCACCCGCTACGGCCTCATCGAACCTTTGCTGCACCGGCAGGCCACATCGGCTGCGCGCCGGCCTGGACCTGCGGCGATCACCCGCCCGTGACGACAGCTCACGGGTGGGCCCGCAACCCCTAGCCGTACTGGGCGGTGAGCTTGCCGATCACCGCGGCGAACTCGTCCATGGTGGCGTCCAGAATGTCCTTGACCGATTCGATGCCACCGATGCGGCCGGCGACTTGACCGCTCATCGGCACGAAGGTGTCCATGTTGCCTCCGAAGTAGAGGTCCATCGGATTTCCGGTTTCCAGGAGGGACACCAGATCTCGTCGTTCCATCTCCTCGGTGCGCTCGCTGCGCAATGCACGCAGGCCCGGCTTGGTGAGGCGATTGAGCAGCACGGTGTCTGTCTCGCGCGCCGCGACGACCGCGGCCTTCCAGTTTCCGTGGATGGGCGACTCCGCGGCCGACATCATCCTGGTACCCATCTGTACGCCCTCGGCCCCGAGTGCGAAGGCCGCGGCCATCGACGCACCGTCGCAGATGCCACCGGCAGCGATGATCGGAACATCGACCTGAGAGCGCACCAACGGCAACAGCACCATGGTGGATGCACCTTTCGGGTCCTTGAACCCGCCGCCCTCTATGCCCTCCACCACCAGCCCGTCGACTCCGGCATCGACAGCCTTGAGTGCCGCCGCCAATGTGGGGACGACATGAAAGACGATGAGCCCATTGTCTTTCAGAATGCGCGTGTACTTGTTCGGGTCACCCGCGCTAGTGGTCACGAACGTCACGCCCTGGTCCACCACGAACTGCGCGATGGAAGGGTCACGCACGAAGGCCTGCGCGATGTTGACCCCGAAGGGCTTGTCGGTGAGTTCACGCATGGCGCGGATTTCGCCCTGGATGGCATCGAGCTCACCGGAGCTTGTTTCGATGATGCCGAGCCCACCCGCATTGCATACCGCGCTCGCCAGCTGGGATCGCGCTATCCAGCCCATGGGCGCCTGCACGATCGGCCGCTCGATACCCAGCATCTCGGTTACCCGGTTGGTGATCACGCGTTGAACTTACGCCGCCGACACGCTTGCTTATGGAGACAACGTGCGATACGAAACCGCCACAACACGGCGTGTCGGCGCGGAGGGGGGATCTAACCGAAGAACATGTTGCGTCGACCGGCAAGCAACCGGTACAGCGTCTGCTGGATGGTCTCGCGCACCTGGTCGGTGACTTCGAAGGTCACCATCGGGTCGTCTGCGGCGGCATCGTCGTACCCCTCGGTCGGGATCGGCGTGCCGAACTCGATATGCCACTTGGACGGCAGCGGCACCAGGCCGACGGGACCGGCCGCCGGGAAGAGCGGAGTCACCGGGAAGTACGGCAGCCCGAACAGCCGGGCGATCACCTTCAGGTCGGCGATCATCGGGTAGATCTCCTCCGACCCGACGATCGAGCACGGAATAATCGGCGCCCCGGTCCGGATGGCCGCCGCCACGAATCCCCCCCGACCGAACCGCTGCAGCTTGTAGCGATCCTTGAACGGCTTGCCCAGGCCCTTGTACCCCTCGGGGAACACGGCGGTCAGCTCGGCCGCGGACAGTAGCCGGTGCGCGTCGGCCGTGCAGGCCAGCGTGTGCCCCGCCTTGCGCGCCAACTGTCCCAGGAACGGCGCGTCGAACACCATGTCGGCGGCCAGGTTACGCAGTGTCCGGTTGCCGGGGCAGCGGTCGTGCACCGCAACCGACAGCATCAGACCATCGAGCGGCAGCACACCGGCATGATTAGCCACGACCAGGGCGCCACCGGTAGCCGGAATGTTCTCCACCCCGGTCACGTCAACCCTGAACCATCGGTTGAACAATGGCCTCAGCAAAGGAAGTAGCAGCGATTCATTGAGGTGTTCATCGAAGCCGAAATCGTCAACGTTGTAGTCGCCACCGACTCGTCGGCGAATGAACTCGGCGACGGCCGCAATGTTGGCCGCGAGTGCCGTCAACGACTCCTCATCGCCCACGGGCGCGTTGCCCTGTGCCGCGCGAATCTCGTTAAGGTCATGGATCACCGCGGCGGTGTCCGCGGAGTCTCCAGCCGGGGTGTCGCTGGTCAACGATGACGGGTGCCGCCGACCAGCGTCGGCACGCGCCTGCGCCCGGCGAGCGCGTGCAGCATGGCGTTCCGAATTAGCCTGCAGTTGAATAACTTTCGCTTTTGTCTCACCAGCCATGCTCTTCACCTCCACCCTACTTTTACGAACTGATCCTCTGCGCGAGAGCCACCGCGCGATCTCCCAATGAGCGTACCCACTCGGGCTCGATAACTGGAGTGATCCCACGCCCCCGCACGTAATCACCAAAGGCCCCGATGGTCGTCCACTTGGGCTGGTATCCGAGCTCTGTCTTCATGCGCGTGTTGTCCATGGCACGCCCGTACGCCAGCCAGTCGCGCTGCTCGGAGCTCAATTCCGTATACCGCGTGCCCTTGGTGAAAGACGCGATCGCAGCGAGCGCAAACGACGGCACCGGAATGCCGAGCTGACCGGAACGACGAACTGCCTGCGACATCATCATCATGCCATCGGCCGCGATGTTGAAGGTGCCCGCCTTTGCGGCCATGGTGGCGCGTTCGAGCGCACCCAGCGCATCTTGCTCGTGCAACAGCTGCAGGCGAGCGTCGCGCCCCAGCATGGTCGGCACCACGGGACCCGCCAGATACCGCGCCAACGCGGTGTCCATGCCGGGACCGATCAGATTGGCCAACCGCAGGATGGTCACGGCGACATCGGAACGGCGCCGGCCCAAACCTCGCGCATAGCTCTCAATATCGATGCTGTCCCGCGCGAAACCGTCAGATGGGGGACGACGCGCACTCATTTCCTCGGTGAACATCACCGGATCCCAGGCACTGGCCCCATAGACCTGCGCAGTGGATTTGACCACGACGCGCTGCACGGTGGGAGCCTTCTGGCAGGCCGCGAACAGCTGCATCGCACCCATCACGTTCAATTCCTTGAGCGCGGCACGTCCACCCGAGCGCGGCGAATAGGAGGCCGACGCGGTGTGCACCACCGTGTCGACCTCGCCGTTGCGGATGACCTTCGCGATGAACGGGTTGCGGATATCGGCTCGCACGAACTCCGCCCGGCCCATTCGGCGCAGCAGATCCTTGCTCGGAGAGACCGCATCCACCGCGATGACACGATTGATCATCGGATTTTGCACCAGGCGTGCGGCCAGATAGCCCCCGAGGAATCTGCTGGCCCCGGTGACCAGCACAACCCTTGGGTAATGCAGATTGGTCTCGCCGGTACTCACGGACGAAGCTTATCCATCAAGGCAGCAGTAGGCATCCGGAGCGGACGCCCACTAACGCAAGGTTTACTTGCCGAGTTTTCTGCGCTGAACGCGGGTGCGACGAAGCAGCTTGCGGTGCTTCTTCTTGGACATACGCTTACGCCGCTTCTTGATGACTGAACCCATGAACTCCTGCTAACTACTGTGAAATCGTCTTTACCGTGGGCGGTGTACAGCGGCTGACGCCAGCCGTACACGAGCGCCCTAACCCCTCAAGGCTTGAAACCAGGGTGCCGCCCGACTCTACCCGTTACGGCCCCTCGTCAGGAAACCGGCCGAATCGCAAACCGCTACTCCGGCCGGTTCCTACTCGCCGACGGCCTAACCGGCGTCGAAGTAGGAGGCCTGCAGCAGGTCGTTGACCGCCTTGGCGTGCACACGGAACGACCGGCCGACCCGCACCGCGGGCAACTCTCCGTTGTGCACGAGCCGGTAGACAGTCATCTTGCTGACGCGCATCAGCGCGGCGACCTCGGCGACTGTAAGGAACTGAGCCTTCCCAGATTGGCCAGCAGCCGACGCGTCCCGGCCCGGCTTGGCGCCAGCCCCGTCGCGTGCGGATGGCCCGTTCATTGACGTCATCGCATACCCATTTCCCTCGGCACATGTCGTGCCGCCGATCTTCCCCATCGGCGGTACGGACACGCACGTGCTAGAAGGAGAATAGCGGGACCAGTGGGGTTACTGATACCCGTGTGGGCTAATTGATCAAGATTTGGTTAAATTACTCTGATGTGATTCCGAGCTGCTCGGAGCGTATTTTTGCGGCATCGACAGCCGCGTAGACGCTTGCCCGCAAACCTCCACGTTCCAGTTCGCGCAGCGCAGCGGCGGTAGTACCACCCGGCGAGGTAATCGTTGCGCGTAGCTCCGCGGCGGTCGTGTCGACCTCGGTACGGGTCTGCAATCCGGGGGCGCGATTTTCGTCGGTCTCGGCCCTTTCCAGGAGCATCGCGGCGGATCCGGCCATGGTTTGGATGACCAGATCGGTTGCGACGGGCCTCGTCAGACCCGAGGCGACTCCCGCATCGACGAGGGCCTCGACGAGCAAGAAGAAGTACGCCGGGCCCGACCCGGACAGCGCGGTCACCGTGTCCATCTGCGATTCGGCCACCGTGATGACACTGCCCACCGACTCCAACAGCTCGGCAACCGCGCTGAGCTGCTCGTCATTGGCGAAACGCCCCTTGGCGAGGGCACTGACCCCGGCGCCGACGAGCATCGGGGCATTGGGCATCACGCGCACCACCGGGGCTCCGGCCGCCAGTTTGGATTCGAAGAAGCTCGTGGAGACCCCGGCGGCCACTGACACCAACACCTGCTCGGTCTCCCGCTCGGCGCCCTCGGCATCCAGTTTCGCCAGCGCCGCGGCGATTTCGGTCGTCGCGCTCTCCACATCCGAAGGCTTGACTGCCACCACGATGAAGTCGGCACCCTCGACGGCGTCGGCCACCTCGCTGATCCGGATCGAGTAGGCCTCGGCAAGCGCCTTCGCCCGCGCGGGGACCTTCTCCGACACGACGATGTCCTTGGCTTGGCGACCGGCCCTCAGCAGCCCGGAGATAAGTGCTTCGCCGATATTGCCGCCACCGATGATTGCGATTCTGGACATGCCGACCAGCATGGCAGACCCGTGAGCACCTCTGGAAACGACTTTCTGCGCGGATGCAGGACGTCGCGAGCAGTCTGTGGGCACAGATATGCACATTCGCACCGGTTTGTGACTATTCGCAGACCTGACCTGAAGTAGTGGCGCGCAAGCTGAGACCCGGACTACAAGTTACATATGTCACAACCGCAGCGTCGCGGCGAAACTGCCCCAGCCTTCACGCCCGTTCCCGCCGGCACAGATCTGCCCGACGGAGTGCACGGTGGGGCCCAGCCCGAGTTCGGCCGGGTGGTCCGGAAGTTCGCGTCGATGTACGTCGGCCGGATCGGCCAGGTGCCGAACGTATCGTCGCCGACGACGGGCACACCAGCGCACCGCTGTACGACACGCAGATGGGCGCGGGTAACGCGATCTGCACCGCTCCGGGGCTGGTGGGCGGTTTCGGGCACATGGGCGCGGGCGGTTCCACCGGATGGGCAGACCCGAACCACCGCATCACTGTTGGACTGGCGCACAACCACCTGATACTCCCCAGCCCGATGCACAACGTCGCCTTCCCACGGCTATGGCCGCGACCCTACGGAGTGCGCGCTAGGCCGTGGCGGCAAGTGCCTGTCGGTCCTCGGCGGCAAAGGTGTCTTCCAGCCGCAACGGTGAATAGTCGAGATCGATTTCACCGAGCGGGCGGCCCCGCGCGCTGCTGATCGTCCCGAACCGCCGCATTCCCTTGTCGGCGGAGTACTGCATGAACTCATCGAGAGACAGCCCGAACGGGGTGTCCTCGCCATAGAGTCCGAAGCCCTCCTCGGTGAGGCGCAGCGCGACCGGTATGAGTTCGTTCATCCGTGCTTCGAACACCGACCAGTTCGCATCGTCCGCGGCAACATGACGACGGCAGGTGAAGGTGCCCCACGCCATGTGCCGCCGCTCGTCGTCGCCGATACGGCGGACCAGTTCCTGCATGCCGGGCAGGATCCCACGCTCAACGCAAATCTTGTGCCACGCAAAATATCCCGTGAGTGCCAACATGCCCTCGACGACGTGGTTGTACGTCACCGAGGCGCGCACCTGTGCTGCTGGTGACGGGTCGGTGGCCAGCGTTCCCAGAGCATCGGGAAGCTCGTTGAAGAATATCTCGCGGTACGCCGGAAGATCGTCGAGATATCCGTGCAGGTCGTCCCCGGCCCCGACCGCGTCGAGCCAGAGCCGAAACACCTGCGTGTGCTTGGCTTCCTCAAAGGCGAACTGCGTCAAGTACATTTCATCACCCAGACGCCCTTCGGCCCGCATCGCGGACATGAACGGCTGGATATCCTGGGTCACCGACTCCTCCCCCGCGATGAACTGTGCGCACAACCGCGTGGCGTAGTCACGTTCGCGGTCGGTCAGCGATTCCCAATCCGCCCGGTCTCGCGAGAAGTCGATATCGGCCGGGTCCCAGAATTTCGCATTTCCGCCCACGAACAGCTTGAGCGGCAGGGAATCCCAGTTGAGCCCTCCTGCCGGTAGCGATCCGTACTGTGTGCGCGTCATGAGGCCTCCTAGCGTCGACATTGACCTAGGACCATCCTGTATGTGACTCAGCTCACAATCAAGGGTTCTGCCCACAAGGACACGCACCCCGGCGAGGCTTGTGCAAATGATCGCCTAGAGCCTCGCTAGCTTCAGAACCATGCGGCACCCGAGATAGCTTGAGCGCCTTCGTATTAGGCGGGCACGCAGACGATGACCGGGATGTCCCGGTCGGTGTTCTTCTGATACCCCGCATAGCCGGGGTTGACCTTGACGATCGTCGGCCACAGCGCGGCCTTCTCCTCGACCGAAGCCGTGTGTGCCGTGTAAGGCCGTGCCACGTCGTCGACGGCGATCTCGACGGCCGGGTTGGCCACCAGATTCTTGTACCAGGCCGGGTTTTCGGTGCCGCCCCCGTACGAGGCCACCAGCACCACCTTGTCGGGCTCGTAGATCGGCGCGGTCAGCAGCGTGCTGCGGCGCTGCCCGGTCTTGCTGCCGATGGTGAACAACTCCACCGGCCGCATGCCCAGCACCTTCTTGGGATGGCACCCGCCGGTCAATGCCCGCAGCACCCGGTGCCCGTTCTCCAGACCCCACGCACCGGCACGGATCGCCCAATCGGGTTGCTTGCCCATAGAAGTCTCCTTAGACCGGTTCGCAAATGACCACGGGGATGTCCCGTGCGGTGCTGCGCTGATATCCCGCGTACGGATTCCCGAATCCCCGGGTGATCTGCGGCCACAGCTCGGCCTTCTCCTGCGTGGAGGCGGTCCGGGCGATGTACGGCTTCGTCTCGCCGCGCACGGTGATCTCGACATTCGGATTGGCGACGAGGTTCAGATACCACGCGGGGTGATGCGAGGCGCCTCCCAACGAAGCAATCACGACGATTCGCTCCGGCGTGAAGATGGGCGAGCTCAACAACGAGGAGCGGCGTTCACCCGACTTGCGCCCGATGGTGTGCAATTCCAGCGTCGGCATGAAACCGAGCTTGTGCGGCCAGCGGCCACCGGTCAGCTTCAACAATGCTCGATGCCCGTTCTCCAGCACCCACGCGCCGGTCTCGGCGGCCCAGTCAGGCGTCTTCTGCTTGTCGCCCATGCACGTCTCCCTCGTCTGGTAGCCCGATCAGTTTACCGGCACCATAGCGAGCTGGCGAGACTGCACCACCAGTGCGCCTTCGGAGTCGATGACGGTGTGTTCGGAATCGAACCAGTGCTGCCCGATCTGATGGGTGCTGCAGAGCACCCGCAGCCAGCCGTCCGCGGGCAACGTACGCAGATACGTGGTCAGCTGCACGGTAGGCGCCCAGCCGAAGCGTCCCAGCGGGAACGTCACCGGTACCGAGATGTCACCGCACACCAAGGCGAACAACCCGTCGGGCGCCATATCCCGCGGGCGTGCCCACAGCACGATCTCGGGCTTGCCGCGCTCGCTCAGGTCGCTCATCGACCGTAGCGACGGCCGCACGTCGATGCCGCCGAACAGGTGGAAGATCTCCCCCATCGGATGGCCTTCGCCGATGGGCGCCACCCCGGGCGGTGGTTCGGCGGCCAGCTGGGTGAGCGCTGGCGACAGGGCCGTCAACAGTGGACCCACATGCTGTTCGGGAGTTCCCAGCGTGACGACGGCGTGGACCGCCGTGCGGCCGCCCTGGACGAGCTCGGCATCAACGAGCGAGATCTGCCGGCCGCGCTTACGCACCGACGTGCGCACCTGCATGTCGCCGGGCGAAGGTGCGAACAGGTAGCTCGCGCTGACGGCAATAGGCTCGCTCTCCCCCCCGGGGGAGCCGCTTGCGCGAAGACCTTCCGCCAGCGTCTCGCGTGCGGCACCGGCGAGCAGCGCCAGCATAACGCCGCCGTGCAGCTTCGGTCCGATGGTCCAGATGTCGCTTAGGTGCGCGTCGAAGAGCCCATCGCCCGCAGGGGTGAGGGACATTGCTTGCGCGAAGGGAGCACTAACCACGCCGTCTATCGCACCAGATGGGTTCTGGCGAACTCCAGCGACTCCCTCAGAATGGCCTCACGCTGGTCTTCGGTGCGGGCGGTCGAGGTGTGCACCTCCAGTACCACCTGCCCGGTGAAATCGCCGGTCGCCAGCTCCCGGCATACCTGCGCGACGGGCTGAGTTCCCTTGCCGGGCACCAGATGTTCATCGACCGAGGCACCAGTGCCATCGGTGAGATGCAGATGTGTCAACCCCGATCCCATCCGGCGCATCATGTCCAACGCATCAGTCCCGGCGGTGGCGGTATGCGACAGGTCGAGGGTGTAGTGCGCATGATTGGCGTCGGTGGGATCGAAGGACGGCGCAAAGGCCGAGACTCCGATTCCCGGCCTGCCGCCGCGGCGCTTCATACGCTCCGCCGACGTCTGCCCGGCACCGAAGAGACGGTCGGCCCGTAACGGGAACATGTTCTCCACCGCTACGTGAACATCACTCGAATCCTCTAGCGAGGCAACCTGTTCGGCGAATCCCTCGGCATAGCGGCGCTGCCACCGAAACGGCGGGTGCACCACGACAGTTTGAGCGCCCAGTTTCTCGGCTGCCCGAACGCTGCGCTCCAACTTGGGAATCGGGTTCGCACCCCAGACGCGCTGCGACACAAGCAGGCACGGGGCGTGTACGGACAGCACCGGCATGTCGTACTTGCGGGAGAGTTTGGCAACGGCGCTGACGTCCTGACTCACCGCCTCGGCCCACACCATGAGCTCGACACCGTCGTACCCGAGCCGGGCCGCGTACTCGAAAGCTGCTTCGGTTTTGAGTGGATACACCGAGGCCGTTGACAGACCAACCTTGATCGCGGGGCGCACGGTGGGATAACGCTACCTAATCAACCGCTTGCAGCATGAGCACGAGGGGGCCGAAGGCGATCAGGGCTCCCACCACGATCGCGATCAGGATGCTGGCCAGGTCGACCGTCTTGCGGATCACCCACAGCGAGGCGACCAGAATTGCGATGAACAGCACGCCGAGGAGCAACGCGAAGCCCTGGTTCCAGCTCCACAGTTCCCGGAACACGAAGAACAGGCCCGCGCCCGCGGCGGCGGCCAGCAGGTACTGCGCGGCGATCCAGCTGCCCTGCAGGTAGGTCTTGATCTTCTCCCGACGGTCGGCCTTGGCCTCGGCTGTCTCGGATTCGGACTCCTTGTCGGTGTCGACCGCGGCAAACTGGCTGGCCTCGGGCTCGGCCGGACCGCCGTGCTCGTTGACGAGGTCCTGAAGCTCGTGCTCCAGCTGGTAGTCGTCTTCCCGGTCCTCGAACTCGTCGTCCTCGACGTCCTGCTCGGCGTCGTGAGAGGCCCACTCGACAGCAGAGCCGTGCGCGAACTGGGCGTACTCGTGGTCCTCTTCGTACTCCGCCTCGTCGTACTCCGCCTCGTCGTACTCCGCCTCGTCGCGCTCCGTGTGGTCCGCGGTTTGCGCATGGGTGTCTTCGTGAGATTCGGGCTCCGGTTCCGGCTGCACGACGGCGACGGGCTCCGGTTCGGGCTCGGATTCCGGTTCGGGTTGCTTGACAGGCTCGGGGCGAGACACCGCAGCGGCAGGAGGGGCCGTTGCGGACGCGGCGGGCTCAGGCGTCGGCTCGGGCGTGGGTTCGTTGGTGACGGGGGAAATGACGCCGGTGGCGTCGTTGAAATCGATCGATTTGCGCGGTTCGCCCGGCCGGGCGACGGGCGTGGGGGTCGGCGGGAAGATACTGCGCAGCGAGGACGCCATCGAGGACGGTTGCGCCGGTGCCGGAGGCTGCGCGGTAGTAGTGCCGCGCCGCGCGGCTTCGTCGGCCATGCTGTCGCCGCCGAACAACGCGTCCTCGTTGGAACGCAGGTAAGAACGTGCCTCCTGCGGGGCCGCGGCTTCGGACGCCTTCGGCGGCGGTGTCGTCGCCTCGGGTGCCGTCGACGGAGCCGGATTGGGGCGTGCGCGGCCGCCCTTCCTATCACGGATGACGGGTATCTCACCGGTCAGCTCGGCCACCGGGATCGCGTCAGCATTGCCGCGCATCCGGCGGCGATGCCCGCTGATCTTGCCTTCGGCGGCGCCATTGCGCGCCAGCAGCTCGGCAACCGATACCGGCCGCTGCGTGTCGTCTGACTCGCTCATGTCCTCTCCTACCGTCCGAAGCTAATGTCGCCGGCTCTGCGGCTCCGGGGACGGGTCTTAGTCAACGAATGCCGTGCCATCGGCTTCGCTATCCAGCTTGCGCAGAATCAGCCCCTCGCGCAGGGCCCATGGACAGATGTCGACAGCCTCTAACGACAGAGCACGCATGCTTGCCTCTGCCACGAGTGCTCCGGCGACGATCTGAGGCGCCCTGTCGACACTGACTCCCTCCAACTCCGCACGGTCTGCGGTCGTCATTCGCGAGATGAATCCGATCAACTGACGCAGGCCGCTAGCTGTAAGTGTCCTCTTAACACGTGATCCTGCGCCGGAAGGTGCAGCACCGGTGAGTCGCGCGAGCGACCGGAACGTTTTCGAGGACGCCACGGCCAGATCAGGCACCCCAGCCGACGCCACCTGTTTGGCGGCGTCGACCAGTTCCGATTCCAGCCAGTCACGCAGCATAGCGACGCGGCGACGTCCCGGCGGATCTTCGGCCAACCACTCCCGAGTCAGTCGTCCGGCGCCCAGAGGCAGGGATAACGCGATGTCGGGTTCTTCGTCGACTCCGCAGGAGAGCTCCAGGGAACCACCGCCGATGTCGAGGTTGATGATGCGTCCTGCGCTCCAGCCGTACCAGCGCCGCACCGCCAGGAAGGTCAGCCGCGACTCGTTGACACCGGAGAGGACCGCGAGGTCCACACCCGTCTCCTTTTTGACACGCGCTAGCACCTCATCGGAGTTGGTGGCATCGCGCACTGCGGAGGTGGCGAACGCCATGATCTCCGCGCAGCCCGAGCTGCGGGCAATCTTGGAGAACTCCTGGATGGTATGCACCAGGCTGTCGGAGCCCTTACGCGTGAGCTTGCCGGACTCATCGATGGCCTCGGCCAGACGCAGCGCCGCCTTGGTGGAACTCATGGGTGTGGGGTGACCACCCCGTCGGGCATCAACCACCAACAGGTGCACCGTGTTGCTGCCGACATCCAGCACGCCTAATCGCACGCAGCACAGGTTAGTGGGTCTACCGTTTACATCTGTGACGACGCTGCCAAAACAGCCCTTTGGACGTGACGCCTCCCTCGACGGCCAGGAGGTGGAGCTCGACTTCGCCCGTGAGTGGGTGGAGTTCTACGACCCGGAGAATCCAGAGCATCTGATCAAGACCGACATGACCTGGCTGCTGTCGCATTGGACCTGCGTGTTCGGGACTCCGGCGTGCCAGGGAACAGTTGCTGGACGACCAGACGACGGTTGCTGCTCGCATGGGGCCTTTTTGTCGGACGCCGATGACCGGGCGAATCTGGACGATTCGGTGAAGAAGCTCACCGACGCGGACTGGCAATTCCGGGAAAAGGGGCTGGGCCGCAAGGGCTACCTGGAGAAAGACGAGCTCGACGGGGAAAAGCAGTGGCGCACACGCAAGTACAAGGGCGCGTGCATCTTCCTGAACCGCCCCGGCTTCGCTGGCGGCATCGGCTGCGCCCTGCATTCCAAGGCCCTCAAGCTGGACGTGGAGCCGTTGACGATGAAGCCTGAGGTGTGCTGGCAGCTGCCGATTCGGCGGACGCAGGCCTGGGTGGACCGTCCAGATGGTTCGCAGATCCTCAAGACGACGATTACCGAGTACGACCGGCGCGGTTGGGGCGAAGGCGGCGCCGATCTGCATTGGTATTGCACGGGAGACCCGGCCGCGCACATCGGCAAGAAGCAGGTGTGGCAGTCCTACGGACCGGAACTGACGGAGCTTCTGGGCGAGAAGGCGTATGCGGAGCTGGCCACGATGTGCAAACGACGCCAGGGCCTTGGACTGATCGCGGTGCATCCGGCGACGGTGGCCGCGGGCCCTCACTAGCTCCTCGACAGGCTAGAGGCCGGAGAAGAGATCGGTCTCGGGCGCGACCACATCGACGCGGGTGTGCGCGAGTTCGAACTTTTCCGTCGGCCATAGGTGTTGTCGCCATGTCCACGGCACCAGGAAGAACGGCCCGTTGGGATCCACCTGCGACGCGTGCGCACGCAGCGCCCTGTCTCGCACGGGGAAGTAGTCGCCGCAGGCAACGTCGGTTGTCACCCGGCGGCCCCGCAGTCTGCGCGTCAGCATGCCCGACGCCCGCACCCAGCCGGGCACCGCCACATCGCCCGAGCGAGGATCCGCCGGCGGCCGCGCACCGGATGCGCGTCGTGGGATGCGACTGACCGCCCGCTCCGCCCGACCCGCGAACCGCACCATTGTCGGTGTCACCCGAACGATTTCATGAAAGTAGTAGAGCTTGGCCACGCTGCTGCAGGCGTGATAGGCCGCAACAGTCATCTGGTGGCAACGGATGTGATCGGGGTGCGGGTAACCGCCGCACTCGTTGTAGGTGAGCATCACGTGCGGCTGGAAATGCCCGATCACTTCCACCAGGCGCGCCACCGATTCGGCGAGCGGCACCCGGGCGAAGCCATCCGCCGGCAACAAACCGGGATCCAATTGCAGGCCGGAATCCAAGAATCCCAGCCAATGATGTTCGACACCAATGGTTTTAGCGGCCAGTGCCATTTCCTCACGACGCACATCGGACAGGTTCTCTCGGACACCCGGCAGCTTCATCGCCGGATTGAGGATGCCACCGCGCTCTCCACCGGTGGCCGTCACAACGAGGACCTCATGCCCCTCGGCCGCGTACTTGGCCAGGGTCGCCGCACCACGGCTCGACTCGTCGTCCGGGTGGGCGTGCACCGCCATCAACCGCATGTTGTCAGTGGAACACAGCCCACCAGGTGCACGACGCCCGGCTGGCCCGATCAGGAACCGCGAACCCGGGATGTTCGTCAGGTACCGCGGCGTGCAGGGCAGCGTCCAGTCGACGGTTGCCTTGCCGGGTTCAGGCTCCGGCACCACTCGGTATTCCTGCCACGAGGACCCGAACACCGGCAACGTGGCATCTAACGCCGTGTATCGCATGACACAGGGCGCATCGACGTGAATGATCTGCTCATGCTGGGCGAACACCATCCACGTGTGTTCCGAACCTCATGTGGGCCCGCAACCCGTGCTCGGCCATCAGATCCAGTGCGTACTGCTGTATTTCGGCACCGGTGGCAAAGAATCGCTCCCAGTCCCCCTTCGGGGCGAAGGCAAATCGGTAGGCGAAGACCGGGATGTCCGCCCCACCCCCGGATAGGTGTTACGCAACCACGTGCCACCGAAGTTCTCGTCCCGGTCGATGACGACGAAGTCCCGGATACCGATCTCGATCGGCGTGACGGCCGCGCAGATGCCACCCAACCCGGCACCGATGATCGCGGCCCCGCAATCGGGTTCGTCGTGCAGGCCCATGGTTGCGTCCAGGGTTCGTTTCACGGCAGAACCCTTCCATTGCTCCGGCGCATCTCGCCGTGGGCTTGGTCGGTACGCCACCAGGCCCAACCACATCCCTAAGTGTCGAGCATATTTAATAGACTGACACACCATTTGATCAATTAAGGGAACGGCGAAAGCCGCCCACGCTGCAGAAACTCTTGCCGCGCGCACCTTGTTATTTGTAGTATCCAGTACCATCCGTTCCACACAATTCACTCAATCGATGTGGACCCTGGAGGGACCGTGGGCATACTGCATGATCCGAATCTGGCTGAATCGCTGATCGACCCCTCGCGGATCACCCATCCACCGCGGCGCGATCAGGGCTACCTCGATGTCCTCGGCCCCGAAAGCGATGAGCCGGTGTCCCTGGCCAACCGATTCATGCAGAGCCCACTGCTGGCCGCGATCTATGAGCGCGCCTGGCGCCCGATGTTCACCCGCGGATTCAGCTACGGCGGTCGAAGCACCCTCAAGGCCCACACGGCACTGATGGACGAGATCGCCGGGCGTGGTGATCGCAAGATCCTCGATGTCGCATGCGGTCCCGGCCTCTACACCCGGGAGCTCGCGGCGCAACTCGGGACCGATGGGGTATGCATCGGCCTGGACCTCTCCGGCCCCATGCTGCGGCGGGCCGTGCGCGACAACTCGGCGCAGCACGTCGACTACATACGGGGCAGCGCACACACACTGCCCTTCGCCGACGCGACATTCGACACCGTGGTCTGCCTCGCCGCGCTATACCTCATCCCCGACCCCGAACAGGCCGTGCGAGAACTCTGCCGGGTGGCGGGGCCCGAGGGGCAGATCGTGATCTTCACGTCCCTACAGACTGCTGCGGGGTCCCTACCCGGTGTCACCAGGGCGATGCGCGTCAGCGGTTTCCGGGCGTTCGGGCGCGACGAGGTCACCGGCTGGCTGCGCGCCCAGGGGTGGACCAACATCGCCCAAACACTCACAGGTCAGGGGCAATTCATCCGTGCTCGCCGCTAGGCCGCCCTTCGAACGACGACCTAGCGGCGAGCCTGTCGTCTACTTCTTGGTGGGCACCAACTTGATGAGGTCGGTCATACCGGCTTTGGTAGCAAAGTAGCGCGTGAGCCCGGGCGCCAGCCGGTTGTTGAGGTACTGCAGCCGCGCCTCGGGCGTCACGGGCACAACCTGCTTATTCTTGCGCACCGCAGTGACGATCTGGCGAGCCACCTTCTCAGGGCCGTAGCGGCGCATCGCGTATGCCTTGTCGCCGGCCTGTTGCATCCTCGCCTCTTCGTCGGCGCTTACCCCTGAGATCTTGGTGGTGGCAACAATATTGGTGTGCACGACGCCGGGGCAGATGGTGGTCACGCCGATGTTGTGGGTCGCGAGGTCGGCCCGCAGGCAGTCCGAGAACATGAACACGGCCGACTTGCTCGTCGAATACGCCGTAAAAGCCTTCTGCGGACTGTAGGCAGCCATGCTGGACAGGTTGACGATGTGACCGCCGAACCCGCGTTCGGCCATCTTGGCGCCGAACGCACGGCTGCCGTTGACAACCCCGAAGAGATTGATCTCGATGACGCGCCGAAACTCCCCCGAGGGGGTGTCCAGGAATCCGCCGGCGGCACCGACTCCGGCGTTGTTCACCAAGACATCTGGCACACCATGGAGCTTCACCACCTCGTCGGCATGCGCGTCGACCGCGTCCTCGTCCGCGACGTTGAGACGGTACGCGTGCGCGACGCCACCTGCCTGCTCGATGAGTGCGACCGTCTCATTGGCTCCGTCCAAGTTCACATCGGAAAGCACCACTTCGGCACCCTGGCGGGCGAATTCACGCGCGGTTTCCCTACCGATACCGCTACCCCCTCCGGTGATGACCACCAACTGGTCCTCAAACGGTTTGCGGCTCTTGCCTATTTCTGCCCTCCGTAGTGAGCGGCCGGGCTGGTTGCCCGACACCGCGTCGATGAGTTCGGTGGCCGCGGCCGCGAGCACTTGTGGGTGTGAGAACGGCAGCCAGTGCCCGCCGTCGAGCACCCGCCGCCATGTCTGCCGGTTCCATTTGGGCTCATCGTCGTAATTGGACTGGCGCACCGCGGGATCACGGGTCCCGACGATGACTTGAACCGGAACGTTGGTGTGCCGATCCTGCGGGTGCAGCATCGCCGGCAGCGCGTTGGCGCGATACACCCGCAGGGTCCTGGTGAGGTCGCTCATGAAGGTCGGCCCCAGGTGAATCTCCTCGACGGCCGTCCCTTCCGCCAGGGACAGTCCTGTACGCCAGCGCTTTTCGTTCATGGTGAGCTTGAGCAGAACATTCGGGATGATGGGAGTCATTGACCCGAACATGTAGAGCAGAGAGCCGATCTGCCCGAGCGCCAGTGCCACGTTCCTGGGCGTCGGGCTACCCAGCCGCGACCGCACCCAGCGGCTCATATGGTGCGCCGAGGGCCCGGATACGGAGGTGAACGAAGAAAATCGGTGCTCCAGCTCGGGATTGCAGATGGCTTCCCGCATCGCGACGCTGCCCCAGTCGTGCCCTAGCACGTGCACCGGGCTATCGGGGCTCACCGCATCGGCGACTGCGACGTAATCGCTCGCCATCTCGGTGAGGCGGAAATCGCGGAAGCTCTTGGGGTTAGTGCTCTTTCCGGCTCCACGATTATCCACCGCGACCAGCCGGAAGCGGTCCTTGAGCAGCGGTGCCACTCCGTCCCACAGGTGATGCGAATCGGGCCACCCGTGCACCAGCAGGATGGTTTCCCCATCGGGGTTACCCTGCACGAAGTACGCCACGTCGATATCGCCGTTACGCACCACGTGTTCGGTGACACCGTGATTGGCCACGCCGTCCTCACGCTTAGTCGTGAGAGTCATCCCATATCTCCGTTCTCAGATGTCCAGTACCAGGCGTCCGCCGTCGGCACGAGACACACATAGGAGCATCCGGCCTTCGGCCCGCGGAGTTTCGGTCAAGAGGGTGTCGCGATGATCGGGGCTGCCCGCGAGCACCGTTTCCAGCGCGCTCTTGTCGGGCGCGACGTCCAGTACGGGGCCACCGGCGCCCAGTTTCACCTGAGACGACACGCCGTTCTCGATGGGCGGTGCCGAGAATCTCTCGAAATGCAGTTCCACCCCGGGCGATTCGGCGAAAGCGCCGCGAATCACCTTCAGTATGAGCGCGGGACGACAGCAGTAGACTGCGAGATCGGCATGCAGCGGCGGCAACAGGATCGGTGACATCCAATTGCGCCGCCGATGCCGTACTGCCATCCGCTCGGATCATCGCCGTGGTGGCCTGCGCGGAATCGAGATCCATGTCGGAAACGACCACGTGGGCTCCGCTTTCGGCGAATCGCATGGCCGTCGCGCGGCCGACACCGCTCCCGGCGCCGGCCACCACTACCAGGCGAGGCTCCAACGGATTGTTTCTCACGCACTCTCCCCAGCGGTCGATGCCACCATCCCGGGGACTTCCGATCCCGTCGAGTAACGATAGACATCGAGGTCAAAGTGGCGAATCTGCATACTGGTCCATGTAATACGTGTTTGATCCGGCGCACACATCGGTGAACAAGAAGTTCTTCTCCTGTCGCTTCAAACACTTCTGGAAGTACTCGTCATGAGCCTGCTGCCGGATCTCACAAACGGTGGCACCGCGGCGCGTCGATGATGATGAAGTCGTGTATCCCCTTGCGTTGCAGAGAGATACCAATACCGATTCCGCCGAAACCGGCGCCGACCACGGCCACCTCATGATCGGGTTGTTCCAGCTCAGCCGTCGTTGAATGCCGTGCGGCAGTGCTCACGGTGGGCGTCTCCTTTGACGTGTCGCGGGCTACTTGAGGTGATCGACCAGAATTCCCTTGCTGCCGAAGAGCTCTTGTTGCCAACGGTCCAGCAGCTCGTCGGTGTCGATGTCGTCGGGATGGAAGCCGGGCCGTAGGTACTTGCGGACGTCGCCCAGGACGCCCTTGAACAACGGCCCGCCGAAGAGTCCCCGCGCTTCTCTCATCAGACGGAGGGGCTGGCGCCGCGCGACCGGGTCGGCCAGCAGTGATCCGGCCAGGATGCCGAGCGTCAACGGCGGGACGATGGTCATCGCGACCAGCATGAGACCGATCCGCATGGCCTCGGTACCGCCGACCGCGCGGTACACATCGAAGGCCACCGACTTGTGTTCAAGTTCCTCTAGGGCGTGCCAGTTGAGTAGGTGCCACACTTCGGGGTCACCCGGAATGGCCTGCACATCCTCACTGCCGAGCGTCCGTTCGGCGAGGATCGCGGTCATGTGCTCGGCCATCGCCGTGAAGGCCAGGTGCGCGCGCGGCGGCAGCATGTTCTCGAACCGGATCAACCGATCGACTTGCTTCTGCGAATCCCACCATGCGATGGGATACCCCAGTTCGACGAGCTTCTCGTTGACACGTCGATGCTCCTGACCGTGCACCGACTCCTGACCGATGAATCCGGCGACGCGCTTCTTGAGGACGGGATCGGTGATCTGATCGGAGAACTTGCGCACCGAGCGGATAAAACCCTCTTCACCCGGCGGGAAACTACCGGACAGGCCCGCCACGAAGTGGCTGTAGGCGATGTCGTTCTCCACGAAGTACTTGTGGGCATTGCCGTCGTCGCCGAAACGAAACCGGATCCGCCGGGTCTTGGGGTACACCACAGCTGGGCTTGCCAACTCACCACTCCCATTCGTGATCAGAAGTTACTAGTACTTCAAGTATTACGTATGAGTACTACCATAGGACGGCGGCAGTGTGACGCGCAATACAACCCAACAAGTGAAATGGACTCAACGAGGTCGCGGATCGATCAAGGGTCGACGCGGCGCGAACACAGAAGAAGTTGCCCTGGAAGGCGGTGCGAGCAGCTAGTCGGCAGACAGGAGGACGGGATCGTCAGGATTCAGCTCGACCCCCCGAGCTTTGGCCGATGCCGCCAAACCACCCCACACGTAGACCACCAACTCGTCGACGAGGGTTTCCTTGCTGATCACGGGCTCATCGAACCAGCGCAGTACGGCGATGCCGGTGGAGGCCAGCATCGCATCGATCACGTACTCGATGTGATCGGCGTTGCCACCGCGGGAGCTAAACATCGAGCCGACCAGCTGGGCAATGGCATCGGACAGCGGGCGCCCACTCTCGATGAGTGATGTCGCGTTCGCATACTGGACGCTCAGCAGAAAACGCACCAGGTTGGGCCGTTCGTCGACGAGATCGACATAGCCGGCCAACCCCGAGCGGAACAGCTCGAGCAGGCTGACGGACAAATCGATGTTCGACACCAACCGCTCGACGACCAATTCCTGAACGCGCATCGCCACCGCGGTGAAGAGAGCTTCCTTGTCCGTGAAGAAGCGGTACAGCTTGGGCCGCGAGATCCCCGCGGATTTGAGGACATCGTCGATCGACAGGTCGGGTCCGAGTTCGTCGATCGCGTTCAGCGTGGCTTCGACCAATTCCGCACGGACTTTCGCACGATGCTCACGCCACCGGTCGACACGGGCGTCACCGGTCAGCTCAGGAAGGCCGCGCTCCGGATACACCTGGGTTGACACGCCCACATCGTAGACCGACTGGCCGGGTCTCCGGCACGCATAGCACCCGGTACACGAATCGCAGATCTGCGAGATCACTCTCGACGAGCAACGGCGGTGAGACTTCTAGCAAACAAATGGCCGCCACCCGGAGGTATCGCAGCTCCTGGAGAGAGGTATGCACCCCTTCGGCCTCACCTCGGAGTATTTACCCGGCCTATCGTTCAGCTCGTGAAATCGTTGTGACCGCGCCCGAACAATGTCCCGGCCTGTTCGTGCATTTTCCAACATATTTGCCAGCAGTGGTTACTGTGTTCGCGTGGCCAGCGCAGACAGCGGCCGGCGTGGGCCGGGCCGCCCACCCAACCCGACGCGCGCTCGCGAACGGCAACGCGCGCTCACCGAGGCGGCCGCGCTGGAGTTCGCCGAGAAGGGCTACCACAAGGCCAGCATCACCGACATCACCCAGCGGGCCGGCGTCGGCCGGGGCACGTTCTACCTGTACTTCGACACCAAGCGCGACGCACTGGATGCCGTGATCGACAGTTACCTCCAGAGAACGCTCGCGGCGGTAAATGACACCAGCGACCTGCTCGGAAACGCTGGGGACTTCGAACTGCACCTGCGCACGGTGTTCACCCGGCTGTTCGACATGCTGGACAACAGCCCGGAGATCATGCAGGTCATCCTGCGTGAGGGCCTACTCGACACGGCGATGACCAAACGCATGTTCGGCATTCTCGATCTCATCGAAGCCATGAACGTCACCATCATCGAACGGGCTGTCGACGACGGTGCCATCGCCGGCACGGTCGATGCCCCATTTCTGGCCCACGCCATCACCGGGTTGTCCATGGCAGCCACCCTCAAGGCCATCCGGGGTGAGCTCGCGCAGGACACACGCGAGGCCTACATCGGCTCATTTGTCCAGCTAGCGCGAGCGGCGACGACGAACTCCGCACCCGCGGTAAATTCTTGACAATTCGCGTCCCACGATCATGAACCTCCGCTAGCCTCTGCCTAGCCAATAATCTGACTACCGAGTCAGTAAATTGCCGAGATTGGGGTGTCCGGGACCTCCGACGCCCTCGCTGTGACACCGCCCAGACCGGGTGGCACGACATATGCCTACGTGCGGGGCATGCGGCTGCTAACCGCCAAGTGCGGCAACACCGCACTTGACACAGGCCATGACCTACACCACACTAGGCCACCAGATGTGATTCAGAGTACTAGTTACCTGTTGTTACGCAAAGAGAAATACCGGGCCGTTGTGCCAGCTCAACCCGGGAATGCGAAGCCAAAGGAGCCGCTGTTGAACTCAGCCATGAGTCAGGTGGCGGCCGGGGTGCGTATGGGACCCACCCACCAAGAGTGGCCCGAATCGCCGGTCACCGAATCCGGTAGCAAACCTGAAGCCGGGAGAACAGACGCTTCTGCACGGGGCGGGGCGTTCCAGCTACCGGATCGGGCACCGCGACTGGCCAAACGCCCCATCGAATATGTGGTCTCTCAAACCGATTCGATGTTGAAGACGCTCGGTCGGTATGTCGACCTTGTCGCGCAGTCCTTCGCATTTCTCATAAGCGACATCATCCGTCTGCGCCACCCATGGCAAGACACCGTGATCCAGTCCTGGTTCATCCTGACCGTCACCGTTGTCCCGGCGATTCTGGTGTCAATCCCGTTCGGCGTAATTGTCGCCGTGCAGGCAGGCAGCATCATCTCGCAGGTCGGAGCCTCGTCGATCTCCGGTGCCGCGGGCGGCCTCGGAGTGATCCAGCAGGGGGCACCGATCGTCGCCGCCCTCCTTCTCGGCGGCGCGGCCGGTTCGGCGGTCGCCACTGACCTGGGTGCGCGAAGCATCCGCGAGGAGGTCGATGCCATGCGCGTTATGGGTGTCAACCCGGTGCAGCGGCTGGTGACTCCGCGCCTGGCGGCAATCCTTTTCGTCTCGCCGCTGCTGTGCATCTTCATCATCTTCGTGGGGATCTTCGCCGGATATCTGGTCAACGTCGGTTTCCAGGGCGGCACCCCGGGCAGCTACCTGTCCTCCTTCGCCGCCTTCGCCAACGTCAACGATGTCACCATGGCGGTTCTCAAGACCTGGCTGTTCGGTGTGGTGGTCATTTTGGTGGCGTGCCAACGTGGTCTGGAGACCAAGGGCGGCGCGCGCGGTGTCGCCGATACCGTCAACGCCACCGTGGTCATCGGCGTGGTCACCGTCATGGTGCTCAACACCGTGATCACTCAAATCGTCGCGATGTTCATGCCGTCGAAGGTGGGCTGATCATGTCCACCTCCCGTCCCTCACGGTACTTCCCGGACGAACTTCCCGGGGCCGCGCGGTCCATCTGGAACTTCACCAAGAGCGCAGGCGGCTCGGCCGAACATCTCGGCCACCACATCACTTTCGTCGGCCTGGTGTTGGCCGCCATCCCTCAGACACTCAAGCGCTATCGACGCCAAACCGGCGTCCTGCTGGTCGACATGACGTGGGGCAACGGCTCGATCATCGTCGGCGGCGGGGTCATCGGCGTGCTGGTGTTCATGGGTGTGGCCGTCGGGGCATCGGTCGGCATCGTGGGCTTCTCGACCCTGGACATGGTCGGCATGGGATCGCTCACCGGATTCATCTCGGCGTACGTGAACACCCGGGAAATGGCGCCGATGATCGCCGCGATCGGCTTTGCCGCCCAAGCGGGATGCCGGATGACCGCAGAGATCGGCGCCATGCGCATCTCCGAGGAGATCGACGCGCTGGAGGCGCAGGGCATCCGGTCCATCCCGTTCGTGGTCACCACCCGGGTGATCGCCGGAATCATCATCATCGTCCCGCTCTACGTGTTGACCCTGCTGCTGGCCTACGGGTCCTGCGCGTTGATGGTGTTCTACGTCCACAACCAGTCGCAGGGCGTCTACAAGCACTACTTCGACTCGTTTGTCCATCCCATCGACGTGCTCTATTCGGTCATCAAGGCCGTGGTGTTCGTCGTCATCATCATCGCCATCCAGTGCTATCAGGGGTACTACGCCGGCGGCGGCCCCGAGGGCGTGGGCATGGCCTCCGGCCGCGCCATCCGGGCATCACTGGTCGCGATCGTCCTGTTCGACATGCTCCTCACGTTGCTCTTCTGGGGCAACAATCCTGGAATTCAAATATCGGGGTAACAGGTGGCCATCTACAAAGATCCGAGTGGGCGGTCAGCAGGTCCGGCCGCCCTCAAAGTCCGAGGGCTCGTCCTGGCACTGGTGGTCGCCGCAGGCGGCTATTCACTCTACCAGTCCGGAATCGGCAGTTACGGAGAACCTTTCGAACTCACCCTCATCACCAACACCATCGGTGAGGGCATGGGTCCCGGCGGCGAGGTCAAGTACCGCGGCTACAACATCGGACAGGTCAAGTCTCTGCAAACCACCGGATACAACAAGCAGCGGATGACGGTGATCCTCGATGGCCGGCAGGCCAAGGCGCTCGCGTCAGATACCAAGGCGCAGTTCACATCATCGAACATCTTCGGCACTGCGGCCGTCGAGCTCGTCAGCCGTGGCGTCGGCGAACCACTGAAACCCGGTGGCGTGCTGGAGATCAGCACCGACGTCAAGGCAGCGTCCATCACCGGGTTCCTGCGGATGGGCCAGCGACTCGGCGCGATTCTGGACACTCGCGAATTCAACGCGATCATCGCGACATTCGAACGCCACGCCGACCTGACTGCTCCTGTGGTGAGGTCTTTCTGGGATCTGTTCGCGATGATCGCCGACTCCCAGACCGTGCCCTTCTCCAAGACCCTGGCCGTGATGGCCTCGATGATCGAGGGCACCAACGACTTCACCCCGGTCATCGGGTCGGCCAACAAGCTGTTGGACGGGCTGGACTTCATGGTGGGACCCGGCAACACCGAGCGGGCGACCGCCGCGCTCGATTCATTGTCGGATCTGCTGAGGGTGGCCGGTGACGGCTTCCGCGACAACAACGACTGGGCCGTTCCGTTGATTCGGTCGGTCCTGGATCTGGCCATTCCGTGCACCTACTTCCTGGGCAGCCTCTCCCCCGCTTTCGACAGGCTCAATGGCCTGCTGGACCGCACCACCGCGGCGTTCCCCGTCGACAACGGCAAGGTGCGCCTGAATGTCCAGCTGATCATGGACACCGCGCCCGGTCTCGGCGCGGCATTGCCGATGGCGCCCGACGGTCAAGCTACGTCCTCGGCCGCGCCCGCGGGGTCTGCAGCCGAGCCGATCTCTGGAGGACAGCGATGAAGCGGATCGCGCTGCTGATGACCGGCCTGGCCGCCGTTGTCGCGGTCGCGGTGGTGCTCACCCTGATCATCGTGAACGCGCTGCGCACGCCGGTGAACGGACCGGTGCGGCGCTTCGACGCGTTGTTCACCGACGCCTCGGGATTGATCATCGGCAACGATGTACGCATCTCCGGAGTGCAGGTCGGCAAGGTCGAAAAGATTCACCTCGACGGCAAGAACGCCCGGGTGACATTCAATGTGCTGACCGACCATCCCCTGTACCAGAACACCACCGTCGCGATCCGATACCAGTCGCTCGTCGGACAGCGGTACGTTGAAATCGCTCAGGCACCAAGGCCCAGTGCACCTCTGGCAGCCGGCGCCACCATACCGCTCGGGCAGACCATCCCCTCGTTCGACATTGCCAAGTTGTTCAACGGTTTTCGACCTGTCTTCGAAACGCTCGATCCCGCCCAGTTCAACAGGCTCACGCAGAACATTCTGCAACTCATCCAGGGGGATCAGCGCGGTATCGGACCGATCCTGCGGGATATCGATGCCGTGCTGAAGCTCTCGGTCGATCGCCAGGCCGCCTTGCAGACCATCATCACGAATCTGGGTGACATCTCCAAGGAGCTGGGCGGCACCTCGGATGCGTTGTTCTATCTGATCAACGACCTCAACGACGTGCTGGAACCCTTCGAGAAGCAGGCCGACGAGTTCAACAGGGCCGGTAGGGATGCACTACCGGTGCTTCGCCATTCGGTCAGCCTGCTGCGGTACATCGAGAACACGGTCGACGGCGCTCAACTACCCCTCTACGACGTGGCGAGCCGAACCACTCCGGGCACCCCGACCATCATGGCCGGCCTGTCGTTGATCCCCGACCTCGTTCAGGGCATGCGCGATGCCTTGATCGAGGAGAAGACCGCGCCTCCGACCGCATTCGAGTGCAAGAACGGCATGGTGAAGCTGCCTGGTATCGGCGAGGTGTCCTTCGCCAGTCAAGACCTGGTGGTATGCAAGTGAATGCGCTGAAGCGAATTTTCGCGAAAAACAATCCGATCCTCGATGAACACCAGGCGGCCAAGCGCAATCGCAGCAACGGACTCATCGGCGTCCTCGTCATCGCCTCGGTATTGGCCGCCACCGGGGTGGCCTTCGTCAACACCAGCGGCATGAAGACCTATGCGCTTCACCTTCGGGCCTCGGGTGGGCTGCGCGCCGGCGACGATGTCCGAATCGCCGGTATCTCGGTGGGCAAGGTATCGACCGTGAGTATCGATAAATCCTTGGTAAAGGCCACCTTTACGGTGGATCACTCGGTTCCGGTCGGATCGGAGTCGCGTGCCGACATCCGGATGCTCACCCCGCTGGGCGGGCACTATCTGGCCCTGTACCCCGAAGGCGATGCACCCCTAGGAAACGCACCCATCCCGCCCGAACGCACGAGTGTCCCCTTCGAGATCAACGAGCTGTTCCAGAAGTTCACCCCCGTGGTGCAGAAGGTTGATGCCAAGGTCATCCACGACAGCCTGATGGAAGTCGCACACGCTGTCGACAAATACCCCCCTGGTTTACGCGACTTCTTCACCTCGTCTCAGTCGCTCATCAGCGCGCTCGCACCGACCACCGAGGACTTCCACGCCACACTGAACTACGCGAACGAGTACCTCCGGGCGTTCAAGACGGGCAAGGAACAGCTCGCCAGCATCGTCACGATGTTGTCCAAACTCGGCGCCAAGTACAGCACTTCCACGACCGACCTGATCGAGGTCTTTGTCCTGCTGCGGGATCTTTTTAGGCTCGTGAACCGATTCTTCACGGCGTATGCGCGCGACTACGAACCGATGCTCAACGGCCTGGACGACATCGTCGACACCCTCACCAAATACCCCGAGAAACTCGGCAAAGCCGCCGAGCAATGGGGCCAACTCGTCGGGATTGTCTTGCCCATGCTCAGTGGCAACGGCATCACCATCAACGAGAACGATCGAGTGATCCCCGGACAAGACGTCTGCCTACCGCACTTCTTCAGATTCTGTTGAGGCCCTTGATGACACAGCCATTACTCATTCAGAACATCGCGAACCGCCTCGCGGCAATGCGGCCCGCCGCGCGCGCGGGATCGGTGAGCGTCATCGCCCTGCTGCTCGTTGCGGTGGTGGCCACCGCCGGAATCTTCGGCGCGCGCACCCTCTTCCCCGCGGTCAAAAACCTCGTGATGCCGTATCTGGGAAATGCCCATATCCCGCTGCTGGACAACACCCGAGCGCTCTGTGCCAATTTCCGGGACGGGTCCGGTTTGTACAAGGGCAACAAGGTTTTGCTCCTTGGTGTCGAGATCGGGACGGTGACGGAGGTCGCCAACAAGACCGATCATGTTCAGGTCGACTTCCAGATCCCAGAAGATATGGAGCTGCCCGCCGATGTGGGCGCCGCCAGTTACTCGCAGTCGGTGATCACCAATCGCAGCATCGAACTCACCCGATCATGGAGCGAAGGCCCCAAATTTGCCGGAGATCAATGCATCTCGACGGAGAACACCAGAACACCGGTCACCGTCACCGAATCGTTCTCTGCCATCGGCCAGCTCGCCGACACGTTGATGCAGGCGGCACCAGGGCAGGATCCGGCGAACTCGCCCGGCGTGCAGGCACTCAACAAGACCCTCAAGGGGGCGGCCAGATCCCTTGACGGTGTCGGCCCCGGGTTCAAGGAGATGCTCAACAACCTCACCGCCATGGTGGGCGACTCATACAAGGCCGACGCGGACTACCGGCAGCTGTTCGAGAACAGCGCTATCGTCACGTCGAACTGGCTGCAGTACTGGAATGAGTTCTCGGGTGTGGTCAAGTCGCTGCCCGACGTGGCTCGGTTGATCGCGGGCATCTCCGACAACTTCGCCAGCGGTCTTGACTACTTGACAACCATTCTTCCGATACTGAACGGCATGGTGCAGCGCGCGGCCGGCCGGCTGTACAAGAACGTCTTCGACAAACTGGTGCCCTGGATACGCGACATCCTCAATGCGTACACCCCGCACATCCTGACGTTCTTCAACACCTTGCCACCCATGATCAATTGGCTGGCCGATGACGTCTATCTGCCCAACACCAAGACCCACAACGTCACCTATGTACCTCCGCGCATTGCCATCTCACCCGAGCAGGCCAGTGCTATCTGCCAGAATCTGCGCGACCGCAACACCCCCGGCTCCCAGGCCGCCTGCGCGCCCGGCACCGCCTCTGACCCGGTGACGCTCGGCTTGACGAACCTGATCATGGGAGCGGCACTGTCATGATGCGATGCCTACGGACCGTACTGCTCACCACGGCACTCGCTGTGGTCGCGGCGTGCTCTAGCGAGGCGCTTGACCCGACCAAGATGCCCATGCCCGGCGCCTACATCCCGAAAGACACGTACCGGGTCAAGATCGAGTTCTCCAGCGTGCTGAATCTGCCCGGGCGGGCGAAGGTCGACTCGGGCGGCGTCCAGGTCGGTCTGCTGGACCGGGTGGAACTCAAGGGCACCACGCCGGTCGTGTACGTGGACATCGACGGCGGCGCCACATTCCCGAAGAACGTCAAGGCCGAGCTCCGGCAGGCCACCGTGCTCGGAGACATCTACATCGCCATGATCTCGCCCACGAATCCCGTTCCCGCCCATCTGCAGAACGGGGACACGATCGCGCTGGCGGACACGGTTCCGGCCGCGAATGTGGAAGACCTCATGCGCTCCATGTCGAACCTGATCGGCGGAGGCAGCCTCAACACCATGCAAACCACCGTCGCTAACATGAACAGCGCCTTCCCCTCGCCGGAGGAACTCGATCGCATTCATCGTGCGTTGGCCGGAATCATCAACGACCTATCCAACAACCAGGACACCATCAACAAGATCCTGACCAACATGCAAACCATCAGCGAGACCTTCCGAGCCAACAAGGGAACGTATCGACGGTTGCTCACCGAGGGTCCCACAAAGTTGCCTTCACTGGCGAAAGTGGTTCTCAGCCTTAGCGATCTGATCATCTACGGCGCCGAGTTCGGGCGACAGATCTCACAGATCCTGGACTACCCGAACCTCATGCAGATACTGTCCTACCTCACTCCGTTCATCCACAGTGCCTCCACCGCCGATACCACCATCCCGGTACTCGGCGACAAGATGGTTCGAACCATCCGCGACAGAATCATCCCCTTCTTCAAGGACGGCGGCCCCAAGTACACCGTCACCGACATCCAGACGCCCGACGGCACTCTGGGCGTCAGTCCAGGGGAACGCGCCGATTCGGTGATCCGGAACATGCAGACGATGGGGCTGGTGCGATGAGGCTCAACGTCCTGGTCACCCTCGCGGTGCTCTCGATCATCTCCCTTGTCGGCGCCATCTACATGGCCTTCGGAGTTCTCGACATCGCCTCGACCAACAAGACCCATCACATGACGCTCATGCTGGAAAGCTCGGGCGGCTTGATGTCCACCTCGCAGGTCACCCTGCGCGGAATCAAGGTGGGCAGGGTCACCAACATTCAGTCCACACCAACGGGATTGGCGGTCTCAATGACCGTCGACAGCGGCTACCCCATCCCCGTCGACAGCGAGGTCAGCATTCAGAATCTCTCGGCAGCGGGAGAACAGTACGTGGAATTCAAACCCGTTCGCATCGAGGCGCCGTACTACGGCGATGGAGCGGTGATCCCCGCCTCGAAGGCGGCACCGGTCTACACCGTCAGCGATCTGTTGCAAAAGGGCAACGCGCTCATGCAGGCCATGAACGCCGACGATCTGCAGATCACCCTGAACAACGTGGCAGCCGGATTCGTGGACAACACCAAGACCATCGACCAGTTGGCCACCACCACAAGGCTGTTCGCGCAGATGGTGCAGGATGACAAACACTATCTGGGTCAGCTGATCGGCAACGTGTCGACCTTGACCAACGGCCTCGGTGAGATTCGGGCCGGCGACAGCCTGAAGCAATCCGCCAAGACCATCCCGAACAGCGTGGACGGCTTGGTGAGCCTGGTGCAGGTGATCCAAAAACTCGAACCTCTCGTGGAAGCCGGCGCGGGTGACGGAAAGCCGCTAACCGACCTCGTGCATAAGCTCGTCGACTACGTTCAGGCGCTGTCCGAACCGCTCTCAGAATTCGTCACCGTCCTCGAACCGGTCGTCGCGCCGCTACGCGATCTCAAGCTGGACGCCGGGCACTGGCTGGATTTCTGGGATTCAACCTTCAACAACCAGGGCGGGCTGCGCATCCACCTCGGCGTACCCGAGTGGCCGCAACCCGCAGCACCCCAGCCCGCGTCGGCCCAGCCGGGAACCCGCCCGTCGCAACCGGCCGCCACCCCGTCCACCCCACCCACACCGACATCAGCTCCCCAAGCGGCAACAGCAGGAAGGCATGGATCATGACCGACATCGACGAGCGTGCGCTCACCCTGGATGACGCAGATCCCGATGAACTCGCGGAACTGGAGGCCAAGCCAACCACCGACACAGCCACAGACGACACCGCGGCCGAGCCGAAGACGAAACCGGTGAAGCGGGCCAAGGCTGTTGAACACGAGGCGGATCCGGTCGCGGGCGACAGCGGTCTCAACATCTGGAAGTGGATCACTTTCGGTCTGCTCACCTTGGGCATCATGGGTGCGATCATCGGGAGCTGGCAATACCAGAAGTTGTCCGATGCCCTCGCCGCCACACGTTCGGGCGACACCGAACGTACCGCGGCCACCGACGCGGCGTCCGCGTACGCGATGACGTCACTGACCTACAGCTTCGAGGACCCCGACGGCTTCTTCAAGAACGTCAAGGAGAATGCCGCCGAACCCCTGAAGAACAAGTACAGCGATGCCGAGAAGCTGCTCAAGGCCATCATGCTGCAGGCACAGGTGACGTCCAAGGGTGAGATCATCGCCTCCGATGCGGTGGCCCAGCAAAACGGCATCTACCAGGTGGTGGTCACCACACGCCAGACCACCCGGAACGTGCAGAACCCGGAGCCTCGGGCAACCACACTGGTGCTGCAGGTCACCGTCAAGAAAGATGGCGATGGATGGCAGGTGACCGATATCGGACCCAAGAACGCCAACTCCACCGGCACGATCATGCATCCCGGCGATCAGAAGCTGCTTCCCGAAGAGGACGCGCCGGGCAAGGCGCCCGTGCCCTCGCTCCCCCCGCTGCCCGCGGTCCCCGGTCAGAAGTAGACAATGACACGGCACATGCGTGGTCTGGGCGCGGGTATCGCCGCGGCCGCCGTGCTGGCTTCGGCTCAAGCCGTCCATCCGGTGGCCGTAGCACGGGCGGCATTACCACCCTGCCCGAGCAAAAGCACGGTGATCGTCCCGGAAAGTCCCCGGCCACACACGGATTGCCGCCTGTCCGCAGCCGATGGCACCGGGATCACCTTCGATGTCGAGTACTGGCGGCCACACCCCGCCAACAACGACGTACCGGACTATCCGCCGCTGTCGGCCAGGGTCACCATCAAAGATGCCTCAGGCAACAAGCTCCAAGAAGTGAACGAGCTGCTGGAGCCGTCCAGCCCCGCACCGGCCGGTCTGCAAGACATCGACGGTGACGGCCGTGACGAGATGATCATCCCGATCTCCACCCGCGTCATGAATGGTGCCGTCAACACCCGGTTTTCGGTGTGGCGGACCGAAAAGAAGACCACCCACTTCGAGCGGGTGCAGATGTTCGGGCAGGCCATCTACCCCAGCGGTGATGGGTACATCGTGGTCAACAGTGGCGCCTTTTCCAGCCGTGACCTCGATTTCTACCTGCCGACCGCCGCCGGATACACCCACATCATCACGTTGACCATGACCGCCGAGGAAGTCGACCTCGATACCCGCAAGGTGCTCACCGCAAGCTGCATGATCCACAAGCAGGCCGGTCTTGGGGCGATCGACATGGACTGGCAGGATTCGCCGATGTTCTGTGATTCACCTGCCGCCACATCGATTTGGCCAGATGCCCGACGGGTGGAGACCAATCGCCGGGTGCTGGGCCGCTAGCGAGTCTGACTCGGGCTGTCCAACAGTTCGATGAGCGAGCGCAGTCCGGGCCGTATCCCCCACGCGAAGACCGCGCGCAGAAGAGGCTGCAGCCATCGCAGCGGTAGCCACGAAACAAAGCGCGGGGTCAACGCGACGGTCCACTCCAGCACACACCCCTCGGGGACGCTGGTGAGCACGTAGTCCTCCGCCCACAGCTTCAGCAGCGGCCAGGTGCCCGCCACCGCGCCGTAGGTGATGCGATGCGGCGGCTCGTATCGCCAGAATCTCTCGCGCTGGATCCATAGAAACCGGCACGGCGCCGATACCGTGCCCATCTCGCGTTCCATGCCGACACGACGCTGCGATTCGTCGTACCGCACGCCACAACCGAACGGAAGCCAGGACCACGCGTGATCACTGTCCAGCGCCGCCCACACCTGACCGATGGGCACCGGGAAGGTATGGGAGGTGCGCAGCACGATGGCGGCCGATTCGAACGCGGTGTCGTCCGCCACGGGGATCAGGCACTTGGGCGCAAGCATCGGCCAGCTCACCGTGAGACGTTCTCCTGCGAACGCTCCACGGCTGCAGTGAAATCAGCGCTCGCGGGATGCTGCTCGTAGGCATAGTCTTCGGCCGGGAAGTTCCGGGCCGCACGTCGCGCCTGCAGGGTGGTGGTGGGGCGCAACAGCGGGACATCGTCATCGGCGTTCTTCCAGTACGAACGCACATTGTGATTGAGCTCGGTGAAGTAGTACTTCAAGTTCCGCCCGTTGCGCAGCATAAGCTGGTGGAAGCGGTCCAGCGCTTCCTGCCGCACCTCCATGCGCGTGGCTCGACGTTCACCCGCCAACGAGATGGCACGGACGATGTGGGTGACCGCGGTATCGGCGAGCCCATGCCAGCCGCCGTTACCTGTCCAGGAGTATGGCCCGACAATGATCCAGCGGTTCGGAAACCCGGTGATCGAGACGCTTTCGTAGGCCCGCATGCCGTGGGAATCGAAGAATTCGCCAAGATCACGGCCGTGCGCGCCGACCACGCGTCCTCGTTTGTAGGAGGCCGGCTCGGAGAACAGATCAAAACCCGTTGCCGTGATGAGAAATTCAGCCTCGTGAACCGTTCCGTCGACGGTCCGGACTCCCTCGGGCACCACCTCTGCGATCGGGGTAGTGATCAGGGAGCAATGCGGTTTGTTGAACACCCGCGGGAAGTCAGAGTTGAGCGTCGGCCGATTCCCCAACGGACCGAAGGAGGGAAGAAGATCTCTCGCAACCCGTCTGTCCTTGACCACCACGCGCAGATAGGCCCCGTACAGAGCCCTCCCGGCGCGGTCGAACTGTCGCATCAGCGGTCGCATCACCGCGCCAGGAGTGTGGATAAGGAACCACAACCCCGCGCTCCCGCCCACCAGAGCCCCCCATTCGATCGCTGAGGAAAGTCCCGGGATACGCAGTGCCCATTGGGCTATCGCCGGGATACGAAAATCAGGTTTGGGTATGCAATAGACCGGAGTCCGCTGGAATACCGTCAGTGATGCGGTGTCGTCCGCGATCGCCCCGGAGAGCTGCACACCGGTGGCGCCGGTGCCTATGACCGCCACGCGCTTGCCCCGCACATCATGCTCCGGAAGCCACTGCGACGGCGTCACCCGAGTCCCCGTGAAGCTCTCGATCCCCTTGATACCAGGATGCTTCGGATCGAAGAAGGGGCCTATTGCCGAAACCACGAAACGTGCCGTGATCACCGAGCCGTCGGCGAGGTTCAGCCGCCAGCGATGGCGCTCCTCATCCCATTCCTCACTGCGGACATCCACACCGAACCGGAAGTGCGAATACAGACCGAAGCTCGCCGCGACACGCTGGTGATAGGCCTGGACCTCATGACCCGGTGCGAACACCCTGGACCACTGGGGATTACGGAAGAACGAGTATTGATAGATCACCGACGGGATATCCACCGCGATACCCGGGTATACATTGTCCCGCCACGTCCCGCCCAGATCCACCGCACGATCGACGATGACGAAATCTTCGATCCCGGCTTGCTTGAGACGTACACCGGCGCACAAGCCTCCGACACCCGAGCCGATCACGACCACGTGATGGTCGGGGGTTGATGTCGTCATGAGAGCTCCTCACTGAAACTGAACACAAGGGTGAACACCTAGTTCGACCGGGTGGCAGCGGTTTCCGGCACGGGGACAACGCCTCCGGCCGCCGGCAGCCGATCAAACCGGAAGTCGTCCAACGGGAAACGCTTACTAGCTCGAGTCGACTGGTATGCGGTGGTGGGACGCAGGAATGAGAAGTCGCCGTGGCGGTCGATGTAGTACGAGTTGGCGTTGGCACAAGCCCGACCGTGCATGAGGGTAGATTCGGCCTTCGGTGCGATGAAGTCGAAGAACCTACTATTGGCCTCTTCGGTCACCGCGAACGCCGTGGCGCCACGCTTGCGCGCCTCGGTGATCACACGCACCGCGATACGCGTTGCGTTCTCCACCATCACATGCCAGGAGCTGCCGCTCCAGGCGAACGGCCCGAACACCATAAAGGTGTTGGGTAATTGGGGCATCGTGACGCCTTCATATGCCCGCGCACGGTTGTTTTCGTAGTAGTCGGCGAGGTCGAAGCCATTGCGGCCCTTCACAGGGCGTGCGCGATAGACCTCCGGGCTCTGCGACATCTCGAATCCCGTGGCAAGCACGAGCACATCGACAGCGCGGTGCACACCATCCCTGGTACGCACACCGGTTGGCGTGATCTCCGCGATAGGATCGATGACCAGGTCGACGTGCGGCTCGATGAAGGTCCGGTAGTAGATGTTCGAGACACTGGGGCGCTTGCATCCAAAGCCGTACTCGGGCGTCAGCTTCTTACGCAGTTCTCGGTCACGGACCTGGCTGAACAAAAAGGCGCGACATGCCCAGTTGGGCACGAGGGCTATCGGGGCAATCTGCCTGCCATACACGGTGATCGCGACAAGGCCCACTTCCACCGCGGCCGCCGCGACGCCACGGATCAACGACTGCAAGCCCGGAATGTACTTCAGTGCCCACCGTGCGATACGCGGTATCGGGAAGTCGGGTTTGGCGAAGACCCAGATGGCGCGGCGTTGATACACATCCAGATGCGATGCGACGCGCGCCATTTGCGGAATAAGCTGAACCGAGGTGGCTCCGGTGCCGATTACGGCGATTCTCTTGCCCGCCAGATCGAAATCATGGTCCCAGTTCTGGGTCTGGATGACCTTGCCACCGAATGATTCCAGACCGGCGATATCGGGAACCTTGGGTTCGACGAAGGCACCGACTGCGGTGATGACGAACCGGGACGTGATGAGGCGGCCGTCGGACAGGGTCAGTCGCCACAGGTGGTTGTCCTCGTCCCAAACCCGCTCCATGACCTCGTGCCTCAGCCGGAGATGGTCCTTCAGACGGTACTGATCCACCAGCCCGGCAATGTATTGCTGTACCTCACGCCCCTTCGGGAAGGTGCGCGACCAGTTCGGGTTCTTCGCAAAGGAGAACTGGTAGACAATCCCCGGAACGTCCACTGCGACATCGGGGTAGTGGTTGTTGTACCAGGTACCACCGATCCCCGCCGAGCGCTCGAGGATGACGAAGTCGGTGAGACCGGCTCGCTTCAATCCGATGGCCGCGCCAAGTCCACCTATGCCCGCACCGATGATGACGGTTTCGTGCTGGGGCTCACTCATATTGCTGCCCCGACCTGCCGATCGATACGGCGGTCGTACTCACTGCGGGCTCGACGGTCCACGGGCCCGACCGTTCTGTCGGCGTTCACGACTCTTCGACCGAACAGCCATAGCCACTCCGGGACCAGATGCTGCAGGTGAAGCGCCAGGACAGTACCCCGCGGAGAACCCACCACTGCAGGCCTGCGCCGTAAGGTTGCCACCGCATCGCGTGCCACCCATCCCGGCGGAATGATCCCCAGTTTCTCCCACCATTTGAACGGGATGCCGTCCACCAGTTGTGTGCGCACCGCCGACGGCATCACGGTCGAGATCGTCACGCCCGTGCCCACGAGCTCCTCGCGGGCGCTGCGCGCGAATCCGGTGGCGGCATGCTTCGAGGCGACATAACTCGCTAGGCCGGGCGAGTGAATGGCACCGGCCGCCGACGTCACGTTGATGAAATGCCCTCTCCCCCGGGAGATCATCCGCGGCGCGAGCACCTGGAAAGAGATGTAGTGGCTCCAGAAATTGACCCGCATCGTCGCCTCGGCCACCCCACGAGACTCTTCCAGCAGTGGGCCCACGGGCATGATTCCCGCGTTGTTCACCACGATGTCGATGGGACCGACAGACTCCTCGACTTCGGACACGACCCGTGAATACTCGTCGAGTTCGGTCACGTCCAGCGCGAAACCTCGCGCTCGCGAACCGACCTCACGTGCGGCTTCGACGGCCGCACTACCATCCAGGTCGGCAATGACCACCCAAGCTCCCATCCGTGCGAGTCGGCGGGCAATGGAAAGTCCGATTCCCCGGGCTCCGCCCGTCACCAGGGCGACGGCGCCCTGCGTCTGAATCTGCGTGAACTTCATGCCGCCGGCTGCCCGACATGAGCCCGGACGAAGTCCGCGATCTCCCCAACGGCAGCCCTCGCATCCACGAGTACATCCGCGGCGACCTGAAAGACATGCACCTGATTCCTCCATATCTGCAGTTCGACGGGCACCCCGGCCTCGGCCAGCCGAGCGGCCGCGAATTCGGCGTCGGGGCGCAGGATCTCGTCACTGCCCACCTGAAGAAGCGTCGGCGGCAGGCAGGCCAGAGTGGCGCGGTTGCCCTCCACGAAACTGTCCAGAACCGCGAGTTCCGCCGGGTCTGTCTCGGCGGAGAGCATGAGGCGTTCCATCGCGATCAACGCCGCCTCCGGGAACAGCGGGTCGTCGGATTGGGCGGCCAGTACCAGCTTGCCGGCCGGGTCCCGTTGTACCAGAGGCGAAATACACACCAGGGCACCCGACGAACCGTAGCCGCGACGCTGCGCGATCAGACTCGTGATCAGGGCAAGGAAGCCGCCTGCGGAATCCCCGGCGATCGCGATCTGCGAGGGTTGGTACCCCATGTCGATGAGCAACCGAAATCCGTCGAGGGCATCCTCAACGGCCGCCGAAACCGGGTGCCCCGGCAGCTTGCGATAGTTGACGGCAAGAGACGTGACACCGGCGGTCATGACGATGCGCGAAACCAGCCTGCGATGTGAATTCAGGCCTCCGACGACAAACGCGCCGCCATGCAGGTAGAGCATTGCGCCATGTGATGGGCCATCGCCGGGCGACATGAGCTCCGCCCGGCAGTGGGTGAGCCGCACACGTCTGCGGCGCACTCCACGGACGGGCCTGAGTACGACGGCCACAAGGTCCACTACTCGATACGGCCATGGCAAATGTGGATACCGCGCCCACAACGCAATCACCGGATAGGCGACGAGGCGGATCGCGACCCGCCCCAATCGCAGCAGAACTGTCAGCGACCCTCGGTCTGAGCGGGTGAGTTCCACACGCTCCTGGTGCAGCGGCACCACATTGGCCGTCATCGGCGCTCCTCGGCGATCTCGAATGTGGACAGTTGTTTAACAGACTGACATGCCATTCATAAAAATACAAGACGGCATTCCCGAGCACACCGAGTGCACTGTTATCGCTGTTGAGCCCAGTTTTCTATGTCTGCGCCCATAACGGTCGCGGTCGCGGCCAGGCCGAGATACTCGCGCGCGATCTCCGACCAGGGCGCCTCGGCACCGAGCTTGCCGAGCAATGCGGCCACGCACATCTCCGTGCGCCGCGCCATCGTGTGCGTCTCCACCAGGCGCTGGTTCCGAATACCGTCGTAGAACTTGGAGGAGGGCAAGACGGCGTCGGCGACCGAACGCCTGGCGATATCCGGGGTCATCCGCACGCTTCCGTCCGTCAGATGCCAGCTACTAACCGCGCGGATGTATTCGGTGGCGGCGCTGCGCTCCATGACGTCCGGATCTGCCAGGAATCCCGCCGCCACGGCCAGCTCGAATGCCGCGTCGTCATCTCCGGACAGCAACGCACGAAACACCTTGCGCTGCACCTCCGCGTCCTCGGGGTCCATATCCATGCACAGCCCGAAGTCGACGAAACCAACCCGGCCGTCGGAAAGCAGCATGATGTTGCCGGGATGAGGATCGGCGCAGAAGAAGCCCGTTTGATACATCTCCCCGCAGTAGAAGCGGTAGATCGCCTCCCCCACCCGGTCGCGTACTGACTGATCCTCGCCGGCGAGCGCGTCGAAGGGCACACCCTCGAGGTACTCGGTGACCAGGACGTGTTCGGTACACAGCTCTGAAATCGGTTCCGGAATGCGCACGGCGGGATGCCCCCGGAACACACCGAAGATCCGCTGGTGATGCGCCAACTCGGTGCGGTAATCCACTTCCTTGATCATCTGCCGCTGCACCTCCGCGACGATGGCCTGGGTATTGCTGGCCGGCATCTTCTTCGCCGCCAGTCTGGTAATCAGTTGCAGATTCTTCAGATCCGCACGGACCTTGGACGCGATGTCCGGGTACTGAATCTTGATCGCGACCGTCCGCCCGTCGTCCAGACGGCCCCGGTACACCTGTCCGATCGAGGCCGAGGCGATGACACCGACATCGATGCTGACGATCCGGGCTCTCAGGTCGCCCAGCTCGCGCGCCAGCGAGGCATGCATCGTCTCATCGGGAATCCTTGGGGCATTGTCGAATAGGGGTGCCAGCCGTGCGGTGAACTCATCCCTAGCCGATGCGGACGTGATGCCCACGTCCACGACCGACAACAGCTGCCCCAGCTTCTGTGCGGCACCCTTCATCGAGCCTGCGACGGCAACCAGATCGTCGGCGAACCGCAGAATATCGGCGTCCCGCCGCGCGGCCACATCCGCGGAGATCGGCTTTATCGCCGTTGTTATCGCCGAACGTACGGCGTGTCCGGCGACAACCTTTCCCAGCGCTGCCGCCCTCTTGGCGCGCAGCGGCACACCCGCTCGAGCTGCGTTGACCTCGTTGTCAACTGGCTCGCCGATGGGAGTACTCCTTCGTTCCCGCGCTGATCTAGGACGCTGGGTTCAGACCATAGAGCAAAAACTGCGTGATGGCTCGGGCGTACTGGTCGATGCGGTCCGTCCGCCCGTCGTCATCGACGATCAGCGTGACACCACCGACCAGCAAGGACACAAAGGCCTGGCCCAGGAACTCGGTGTCGATCGACGGGTCGATCCTGTCGGCACCGATCATCGAATACACGGTCTGCTCACTGCGCACCGACGCGAAGCGGAAGAACTGGATAATCGACTGCAACGCCTCCGGATCCACTCCGGCAGCCTCTGTGCACACGAAGATCAGCGCGGGCAACCGGGCGGCCACCGCCTCCAGCGCGTTTCGAAATCCGTGCGCGAGGGCGTGTTCGATGGCCTGACGCGCGTCGAGACGGCCGACTGGCCGCGACAGAACCGGTTCCATCGCCGAGAACTCCCGGACCATCAACGCATCGAGTAGGTCGCGCTTATTCTGGTAGTAGTTGTAGAACGTGCCATGGCTGACACCGAGCCGCTCGACGATCTCATTCACACCGACGGCGTGATAGCCGTCGGACAGGAAGCAATCGAGCGCGGCGTCAAGAAGTTCGTTACGGCGGTCGGCGGCAACCGGCACCGGAACATGCATGGAATCAACGATTTCCACCGCGGAGCTGTCCGCGCCGGAGTCCGCGATGACCCCGTCGCGCAAAATGCCCTTCTCCGCGATCAGCGAGGCCGCACTCACGAAACGCTCTCGGGTACTGGGATTGTCGTGCCGGCTCTGGGCCAGCAGAAAGCCGGGCAGCACCAGCGACGGCAAGAGCCTGCCCAACAGGGCCTGGTTCTGCGCGTCCCCCACCAGCCAACCGGCCCGGCGGCCGCTGTCCAAACCTCGCTGCACGTACGAGTCGAGCATCGACTGGATGCCGACGACTCGCTGCTTGAGTTCCTTGTCGGCGGCGGCCGACTGGACGGTCAGCAGCTTCAGCAGCGCGGGCTCCTGGTCCACCAGCGCATAGAGGCGGCGGCCGCCCTCCATGATGATGTCGTTTCGTTCTTCGATACCGGCTGTCCCACTGACGACATCGAGAAAATCATCGAGCGCCAGCGTGTCGACGAGCCGCTCCACGCCGTAGTCGAAAACCAGGTCCAGAACCTCGCGCTTGCTGTCCACATATCGGTAGACGGTGCCCTGCCCCATACCCGCCCGGGTGGCGATGTCGGACATGCTGGTCTGTTCGTAGCCGTTCTCGGTGAATGCCGCGAAGGCCGCATCGACGATCTGCTGACGCCGTTTGTCGGCCAATCCGGACACCGGGGGCCGTCCTCGACGAGGGGGCTCCTGCGCCACTAGCTGCTCCATCGACGTTTCTGACCGAACGGACCGGACACGCCCGCGGATGCGCGCGTTCACATTGCCGTCCGAGTCTAAACGCCCGCGCTAGCGCACCTGTGCGATCGGACTCAGCCTTCCAGTTTGTAACCGAGGCCGCGCACCGTGACCAGGTGCACCGGGTTGGCGGGATCGGACTCGATCTTGGACCGCAACCGCTTGACGTGTACATCGAGGGTCTTGGTGTCACCCACGTAGTCAGCACCCCAGACCCGGTCGATCAACTGGCCGCGGGTCAGCACCCGTCCACTGTTGCGGATCAAGTATTCGAGAAGGTCGAACTCCTTGAGCGGCAGGGTGATCGCCTCCCCGTTCACCGATACAGTGTGCCGGTCCACATCCATACGCACCGGCCCGGCCTCCAGCACCCCGTCACCGGCGGCAGTCTCTTCGGAATCCGAGCCGCGGCGCAACACCGCGCGGATGCGGGCGATGAGCTCGCGTGCCGAGTACGGCTTGGTCACGTAGTCGTCGGCACCCAGCTCCAGACCGACGACCTTGTCGATCTCGCTATCGCGTGCGGTCACCATGATCACCGGAACGCTGGACTTGGCGCGCAGCTGCTTACAGACGTCGGTACCGCTCATACCGGGCAGCATGAGGTCCAACAGCACGATGTCGGCGCCCGCGCGCTCGAACTCGGCGAGCGCCGAGGGGCCGTCGTTCACGATGGTCGCCTCGAAACCCTCCTTGCGCAGCAGGAAGGCCAGCGGATCTGCCAGCGAGTCTTCGTCCTCAACAATCAAGACACTGGTCATCGACGTACATGTTCCTCTCGTGTAGTCGCTTTGTGCTCTTCGCGTAAGCGGCTGGGGGGTACTTGCGGTGGAGCTTGGTTGGCCGCTTCTTTGCGGTGCGCGGCGTGGTCGGCCGGCGGGTCTGCATCGGTGCCGTCATCGACATCGGCGTCGTCTTCGTACTCGGGCAGGGACAGCGTGAACGTCGACCCGGTGCCCGGCTGGCTCCACAGCTTGATGACGCCATTGTGGTTGGCCGCCACGTGCTTGACGATCGCCAGTCCCAACCCGGTGCCGCCGGTGTCACGAGAGCGCGCCTTGTCTACCCGGAAAAACCGCTCGAAGACGCGCTCCTGATGTTCTTTGGCGATCCCGATGCCACGATCGGTGACCGCGATCTCGATCTTGTCGCCGCGACGGCGGCGGCTGATCGAGACCGGCGACCCCTGCGGGGAGTAGGCGATCGCGTTGGCCACCAGATTGCTGATCGCGGTGATGAGCAGCGTGGGGTCGCCGCGTACCTCGAAACCGCTGGGCGCGTCGGTGGTGACCGCGATATCGGCATTCTCCGCGGCCACCTTGGACCGGGTCAGCGCCTCGGACACCACGAAATCGACGTCGACGACCTCCAGGTCGGGCAGCTTTTCGGCGCCCTGCAGCCGTGAGAGCGCGATGAGTTCGGTGACCATGTTGCCCAGGCGGCGCGACTCCGCGAGCACCTGCTCGCCGAAATGTCGCACCGTCTCGGGGTCGTCGGAGGATTCCAGCAGCGCCTCGGCGAGCACACCCATCGCACCGACGGGGGTCTTGAGTTCATGGCTGACGTTGGCCACGAAATCGCGGCGGGTGGCCTCCATGCGGACATGCTCGGAGTCGTCGTCGACGTAGATGACCACCCAGCGCGTGTCGGCGTCGGACAGCCGGCGCACGTGCCCGCGCAGGGAGAACCCCACACGGCCCGGCGCCTTCGGCTTGGTGGTCAGGTCCACTTCTACGTCCTCACCGGAGACCAGAGTCCGTTGCGCGGCGTTCCACGCCTGCTCGTCGAGCTGACGGTCGCGCACCAAACCGAGTTCCTCCGCGCGCGCGTTGACCAGGACCACATCCTGATGCTTGTCGACGACCACGATTCCGGTCGGTGAAATGGCGACGATGCGCTCTAGCATCTGCGAGACGGTCAGGCCGCTCTGGGCTACCTGTGAGCCCTTCCGGGTGTTTCCGCGGGCCGATGAGCGACGCATGTACCACGCGCCCAGCGCCGCGCCCACAGCAAGCGCCGCGAGCGCAGCGGTCGCGACGAGAAGGGCCGATGCGGCGGTCACGCGAAAAGCGTACGCATTCGGTGAACGTCACCCCAGCAGCGTGCGGCCAAATGCCGAGCAAGTCACATATTCCGGCACAGGTGTTAGGCGTGAGTTCACCGAATATTCGCCGATTGGCGATCTTCTGGTGGCGCCAGACTCACAGTGAGGTTATTTCGCACCCTGGTTGGCTACTGCCGCCGCTCCCGAGGCGGCGGCCTCCGGGTCCAGGTAGACCCCCCCGGCGGTGATCGGCTTGAGGTTCTCGTCGAGGTCGTACCGCAACGGAATGCCGGTGGGGATGTTGAGGCCGACGATCTCCTCGTCGGAGATTCCGTCGAGGTACTTCACCAGGGCCCGCAGCGAATTGCCATGAGCGGCAACGAGAACAGTCTTGCCCGCGCGCAGTTCGGGAACAATAGCCTCTTCGTAGTACGGCACGAACCGAGCCACCACGTCGGCCAGGCATTCAGTGAGCGGTCCCCCGTCGAAATCGGCGTAGCGGGGATCCTGGTCCTGGCTGTAGTGGCTACCCCGCTCGATGGGCGGCGGCGGAGTGTCATAGCTGCGGCGCCAGGCCATGAACTGGTCCTCGCCGTACTTGGCCTTGGTTTCCGTCTTGTCCAGCCCCTGCAGCGCGCCGTAGTGACGCTCGTTGAGGCGCCAGTCCCGGACCACCGGAATCCACAGCCGGTCGGCCGTGTCGAGGGCCAGGTGCGCTGTGTTGATGGCGCGACGCAGCAGCGACGTAAAGAGAATGTCCGGCAGGAGCCCCTGCTGAGCGAGCAACTCACCACCCCGCTGCGCCTCTGACCTGCCCTTTTCGGTCAGGTCGACGTCGACCCAGCCGGTGAACAGGTTCTTGGCGTTCCACTGGCTCTCGCCGTGGCGCAGCAGGATCAGGGTGGCCCCGTTTGTCTGACTGGAGGTCTCGCCGCTCATGGGCGCCAGTCTCTCACGTGCATACCCGCGCGCACCCGACGTCCCACCACCCGGTGGCCCGCCCTCACCTGCCGCATCGCTTCCCGTCCCGGCTGCTGGGCAGGCGGGTCGGCCAAGAACAGGTTGGGGAAACCCGCGACCGATACATCGGAGGATTCCGGCAGCAGGCGGCCACCGACTCCGGTCACCGGAATCTGTGATGCGCCCGCGTCATCGGGCGCCGCCGCGAAAACGATGACATCGCAATGGTGTTCGATGCCCTCCGCGCTGCGGATGCCCTGGGGACTGAAACGTGCGATGGGCCAGGTGATGAGTTTGCAGTTCGGCGCCTGCAGCGCGGTGTAGAACTGTTCGGCGATCACCACGTTGGGGCGCCCCGTCAACGGCAGCGGGGTGAGCTGACGGCGCGTCCATGGGTCCTCCACGTGCTGACGCAGATTGTTGCGTGCCAACAGTTCCAAGATGCCGCCGCGTTGCGGCCTGCGCCCTGCGAACCAGGCCTGCCGGGTCGCATCGCGAACAACCGGCACGCTCTCCAACAGCCGCCCGATTCTCCCGCCTCGGCGCGGCAGCACCCAATCGGGCGAGCTCTGAAAGAGCTTGACGGAAGAGGCTTCCAGCACGATATCGGGAAGCAGGGTAGCTGCGGCGGCGCCGTTGCCGACCACAGCTACCCGCTTACCGGCCAGGTCAACGTCCCTGAACTCCTGGCCACGCACGACAATCCCGGTATAGGCCTCGATACCGGGAACCGTCGGGTCTGCTTCTGCCCGAGAGCCGGCGGCCAGCACCACCGATCTGACCGACAGATCCTCTCCCCCCGCGACGGTGATCCTCCACCGCTGCTCGACATCATCGAATGCCAGAGCCGCAGCCTCGTGCCCGAAACGCAGGTGCTTGGCCAGGCCGAACAACCGGACGGTGTCGTCTCGCCAGGTCTCGGCCGCCGCGGGTGCGCGGTCGAGCACCACGAAGTTGTGCACACCGGAGTGTGTGAGCGCGGCGGCCACACTCAGCCCGGTGAAACCGGCCCCGACGATCGCGACATCCGTGTACGTCGTCACCGCACGTCCGCTCCGAGCAGTTCCCCGGCGTCGACCGGGGCAGGCATTAGACGACCGACCAGGCCGGCACCCCACCGATAGGGATTTGGAGTGTGCCGTTTGAGATGCCACACCAGCTTGGCATCGAGCTGCGGGACGACATAGAACCGGCCGCGGTCATGGGCATCGAGGGTGCCTCGCGCGATCCGCTCCGGCGAGACGCCGGTGTACTTCATCACCGAAGCGGCCAGGCCACTGGCCGAACCGCTGATGCGGCCGTCGTTGACAATGTTGGTCTTGACGAACGTCGGGCACAGCACCGTAACCTTCACGCCCGAGCCGCTCAACTCGGCGGCCAACGTTTCCGATAGCGCCAGCACGCCGGCCTTGCTGACGTTGTACGCCGCCATGAAAGGGGCGGCGGCAAAGCTCGCCGCCGAGGCGACGTTGATGATTCCGCCGAAACGTTGTTCACGCAGCCGTGGAGTGAAGACCTGGCAGCCGTAGATGACACCCCACAAGTTGATGGCCAGGGTGCTCTCCCAATCCGACATCGACATCGCGCCGACCGGCGACCCACCAGTGCCGATCCCGGCATTGTTGATCACCAGGTCCGCGGGCTGGCGCAGCCAGCTCTCGGACACCTCGGCGAGCTCGCTGACTTGCTGGTACGAAGTCACGTCACAGGTCACGGCGCGGGCTTTGCCGCCGCCGATGATGTCGACGGTCTCCTGCGCCCGGGCCAGATCGATGTCAGCGCACACGACCCGACCGCCGCGAGCGGCCAGCGTCTGGGCGAAGGCTCGGCCGATGCCGCTGCCTGCACCGGTCACCACCGCACTCGCCCCGTGACTGACCTTCGGACGTCGGCGCGGGTAGGCTCCCGCGTCGGGTGCCGTCATTGGCATCACCCTTCGCTTGTCGCTTACGCATGACACGCAAACGTAAACTAAGGGTGTGACACGCCTGAGCACTTGTCAAGGGTGAAGCGAGCCCAATGTCGGGTTAGTCGTCCCACGTGACGACCTCGTCCCGCACGGCCCCGGGGCTATCGGATCGCGGGAAGGCCGTCGATCGACGTGCCGTTCTTCTCCAGCGCGTTCTCGAAGGTGAGTTTTTCCGGTGGGGCTTTCTCCACGTGCTTTTCGTACACATCGCGATGCCCCACGAAGTCCATCAACGGGACCGAATACCCACACGAGTCGGCCACCCGCGTCACATCGACCAAAATGATTGAGCGAGTGCCCTTTTCCATGGTCGTGGAAAAGTTGTTCCGCAATTTCGGATACTCGGGTTCGTTGAACTGCACGACGCGCGCCCGGCCGTGCAGCCGGATGATGCGACAGCGTTTGTCGAATGAGCAGAACATCAGGACGATGCGCCCGTTGTCGCGCACATGCGCGATCGTTTCCGCGCCGCTACCGAAGTAATCCAAGTAGCCCACCTGCTTCGGCCCGTGCACTGCGAATGTTCCGGCCATACCCTTCGGAGAGACGTTGACGTGCCCGTCCGGGCCGCTCGGCGCGGTACCCACGAAGAACACCGGCTGCTCGGTCAGCCAGTGAGCAAGTTTGTCGTCGATCTCCTCGTACACATGCCCCATGTGATCCAGCGTGCCACCGCGGTACGACAAACCGCTACCGATTTCCGGGTGTCAGATACGTGCACGCAATTCCTTGCGCAGAATCTTGCCCGCCGCGCTCTTGGGAATCGCGTCGATGAACTCCACCTGTCGAATTCGCTTGTGCGGCGCCACCTTCTGTTCGACAAAGGTCATCACCGCCTCATCGGTGAGGTCCTGATCGGTGCGCACCACGAAGGCCTTGGGGATCTCACCACTGGACGGGTCGGGCACCCCGATGACGGCGGCGTCTCCGATGCCCGGGTGGGTCAGCAGCAGCGCCTCCAACTCGGCGGGCGGCACCTGGTAGCCCTTGTACTTGATCAGCTCCTTGAGCCGGTCGACGATCGTCACCACCCCGTCGGCACGCACCACCGCGATATCGCCGGTGTGCAGGAAACCGTCGGGCTCGATCGTCGCGGCGGTGGCCTCTTCGTTGCCGAGGTACCCGGCCATCACATTGGGGCCACGCACCAGCAGCTCACCGGGCGCACTCTCACCCTCGGCGGGAATCTCGATCTCCGCACCGGTCTCGGTGTCGATGATCTTGTTCTCGGAGTTCGGGACCGGGATACCCACCGAGTTCAGCGGGATATCGGGACGGCCCGGAGGGATGAGGTGACTGACGGGACTGAGCTCGGTCATGCCGTACCCCTGGCTGACACGGCAATTGAGGCGTTCGGCAACCGCGTTGCCCAGCTGCTCGTCGAGCGGGGCTGCGCCCGAGAACACCGACCGCAGGCAGGAGACGTCGTACTTGTCGACATCGGGGTGCTTGGCCAGCACCACAGCCACCGGCGGGGCCACGAAGACGTGGTCCACCCGGTAGTTGGCGATGGAACCCAGAAAGGTGTCGAGTTCGAACCGCGGCAGGATCACCAACTCGGCGCCCAGCTTGAGCTGGACATTCAGCAGCACGACCAGGCCGTAGATGTGGAAGAACGGGAGAACGGCCAGCACCCGGTCGCCGCGTTCGACGCCATAAAGATGCTTGGCCTGAGCGATGTTGGCGACCAGGTTGTGATGGGTGAGCATCACACCCTTGGCCTTGCCGGTGGTTCCGGAGGAATACGGCAGTACCGCCAAATGCGTTGCCGGGTCAAAGGTTACCGCTGGCGGCGCAAGGTCGGGCCGGGCGATATCGGCGAGCGACAGCCGTCCTTCCACGGGGTCGATGGTGATCACGTTGGCAGCATCGAGCCCGGCGATCTCGACGGCCTCCAGGGCACGCGACAGCAGCGGCGAGACCGTGAAGACGAGCTGCGCCTTAGAGTCGATGAGCTGCTTGGCGAGCTCCTCGGCGGTGTACAGCACGTTGACTGTGCTCGCTGTACCTCCCGCCCGCAGGATGCCGTGCAGCACAACGGCGAAGGTCGCGCAGTTGGGCAGGAAGATCGCCGCGACGTCACCCAGGCCGAATCCGCGCTCGGCCAGGCCCGCCGCCGTCGCGTCGACCTGAGCGCGCAGCTCACCAAATGTGGTCTGCGCGCCGGAGAGCCCGTCGATCAGTGCGAGGCGACTGTCGTCTCCGCCGGTATCACCGAACACGTACTCATAGACAGAGCACTCGGGAATGAACACGTCGGGAAGCGGGCTTCGAAACGTCACGACCGACAGTCTTGCACGCCGCGTCTAATCCCCATCCGAGTTCCCCGGCAGGCCGGTCATTCCTCGATGAGGTGCTCGAATGCCTCCAGATTCTTCAGCGACTCTCCCCGCGAGGTTCGCCAGGCCCATTCCTTCTGGATAGACGTCTTGAATCCCAACTCCAAGAGGACATTGAAGTCGTTGTCGACGGCCTCCAGCACCTGCCCGAGCAACCTGTCGACCTCATCGGGAGTGATCGCGGGCAGCGGCAGGCGGCCCACCAGGTAGATGTCGCCCGTGTTGTCGATCGTGTACGCGACCGCATACAACCGGCGATTGCGCTTGAGTAGGTACTGGTAGACGCCCTCGGTGTTCTCGTCGGGCCGGCGACACACGAACACCTCGATGCGGACGGCGTGCTCACCCGGGCTGAGCATCGTGGTGATCTTCTGCTTACGCTCGCCGGGCAGCTCCACGATCAGCGCCGGCTTGCCGTCGGGGCCGTGATGCTCGCTGAAGACGATCTCTCGCTCCACGAGCGCCCTCACGATGATGGCGTAGGCCTGCTCGGCGGTGGTCATCGACGCAACCCCGAGAGCCTACGCGGCCGGAATCGCGAACGGGGTGCCCGCTGCGCCCAAGGGCGTTGCGGTGCACGGTAATCGGAAATGGCCCGGCTATAGCTCGCCAGCAATGACTCAGCGGTGCTGGACCACGAGAATCCCTCGGCATGTCCGACGGCGGCATGACTGAGATTAGACCCCGTGCGCGCCAACAAATTCCCTATGGCGCCGGCCCAGTCCTCGGTGCGATGCGACGGAACCAGCAAGCCGGTACGCTGATCGGCCACCGCGACGGGCAGACCACCCACCGCGGCCGCCACCACGGGGGTACCGCAGGCCTGCGCCTCGATGGCCACCAGCCCGAAGGACTCCGAATGACTAGGTACCGCAACGATATCGGCCGCCCGATATACCTGCGCCAACCTTTCTCGTGACTGTGGCGGTAGGAAGGTGACCCGATCGGCGATTCCCAGCTCCACCGCAAGATCCTGCAGCGCCGTCGGCTCGTCGAGACCGCTGCCGGACGGCCCGCCCACGATCAGCACGCGAACCCCGGGCAGCCGCTCGGCGGCTCGGACCAACAGATCGGGCGCCTTCAGCGGCTGGATACGTCCGACGAATGCGACCACCTGCTCATCGACGCGCAGGCCGAATTCGGCACGGGCAACCGCCTTGTCACCCGGCGTGAACACATCCAGATCCACGCCGGGATGCACGATATCGATGCGCGCGGGGTCGGCATTGTGTATCGAAACCAACTGCTCGGATTCGTCTTTGGTGTTGACAATGAGCCGGTCGGCCTCGTCCACCACCTGCTGTTCACCCACGGCGCGCAACGCGGGCTCCGGGCGATCCCCCGCGGCAAGGGTCTGATTCTTGACCGCGGCCAGGGTGTGCGCGGTATGCACCAGCGGCACCCCCCAGCGGTCACGCGCCAACCAGCCCGCATGACCGGAAAGCCAGTAGTGCGAGTGAACCAGGTTGTAGTAGCCGGGCTCGTGGACCGCCTCGGCGCGCAACACTCCCGCGGTGAATGCGCACAGCTGCGTCGGCAGGTCGTATTTGTCCAGCCCCTCGAACGGGCCGGCGACGATGTTGCGTACCGTCACGCCGTCGGCCACGGCCACCACCTGTTCATCCGACGAGGAGGTGGCACGGGTGAAGATGTCCACGGCGACGCCCCGACGGGCCAGCTGAAGGGCCGTTTGCAGCACATAAACATTCATGCCGCCGGCGTCCCCGGTACCCGGCTGGGCCAGCGGCGAGGTGTGTACGGATAGGACGGCGATGCGGCGCGGCTTCAGCGCCGCATCCGCCCGGCGCGCGAACTCATCGCCACTAAGCACACAGCCATCTTGTCACTTGCACACAGACTGTCGACCGGCAGCACTACTACCAGCGGCTTTGGGCGTCAGCGTGAGGCGACTTTCTGGCGGTATCCCTCTTCGAGGATCTTGCGCAGCTTCTCGTCCGAATGAGTGATGGCCAGGGAGATGAACGGCGAGATGACCTTGCCCAGCGCTCGGCCGGCAAGCCCGCCGGGCAGCCGGTAGTCGACGTTGAACTCCAGCTGGGTCTCGTCATCGGAAATGGGCCGGAAACGACATTCGATCTGATTGTCGATCCCGGAGCGCGACTCGGTGGTGAACAGAGTGTCGGGATCCCATCCGGTCACCTCGATCGTCGACCGGAGTGTGGCGCCGAGGTTGATCGCGATGTCGTACTTGGCACCCATCCCCCGTGGCACGTCATTGACGAAATGGACGTGTTCGATCCCGAACATCCAGTCGGCCAGGTGGTGCGCATCACTGATGTAGTCGAAGGCGTACGCCATGGGCACCTTCGCGGAGGACACGTGATGGATGTGCGTCATATGCACATCCCTATCACTTCCGTGTTCGCCGAGTGTGAAACCACCTCGAGAAAATCGGCGAAACCCCTCCATGGATTCACGCTCGGCGCACCGGGAACCCTAGGCCAGGGCCGAGGCCTCATTACGCCGGGCGGACGCCCGCCGCATGGCACCCAAGGGATCGGCAAACAGCCCACCCAGCGAGACCACACCCGCACCGGCCTCCTGCACACGGTTGCCGAATGCCGTCACCCGGATATCGCGCTTGGACAAGGTCGACCGGTCCAGGAACGCGGTCTCCACATCGTTCATCACCTCGGGGTACTCGGTGAAGGCCTGACCACCGACGATCACCTCGTCGGGGTTGAGGATGTCCCGCAGCAGCGCCACCGACTGGCCCAGCACCCGACCGCGTTCGGAAAGCAGTTGGCGCGCCGACTCATTGCCACCACGCGCGGCCTTGTACACCGCGCTCACCGAGACACCGTCCCCGGCGGGAACGATGCGCAGCTTACGCGCCGCGGCCAGCACCGCTTCATCGCTGACGGTTGTCTCCAACTTGCCGGTGCCGCCGAGCAATTCGGAATAGACCGGCAGCGCCGCAATGGTTCCCGGGCCGCTGGAGGGGCTGTGCACTCGTCCGTCGATAGCCAGAGCGAAACCGACTGTCTCACGGGCATATACGTACAGGCTCGTCAGCGATCGAGCCGCGAAGCGGCGCAGACCGAGCAGCAGCTCGGCTCCCGCCATTGCGTCCACGTGCGAGGCCACCGATACCGGCAGGCCGAGAGTGTCGGCGAAGACCCGCCCTACCGGGGCCTCGGTCCAACCCAGACGCGGGTGATCGACCGTCCCGGCCGGGCCGTCGACCACACCACCGGTGGCAACCCCGACCCACAAGGGCCGACGCCGATGCCACCGGTCCAGATAGCGCTGCGCGCTTCCTGCCAGCGAAGCCAGTGCGGCCCCTTGCGGGCCATGTGGCGTGAAGGTTTCCACCACATCGAGGGCGCGGCCGAACAGGTCGGTCGCCACGATGCTAGTGGCGCGGGCACCGATGTGGATGCCCAGGGTCAGGAACGGCTCGTGGTTGAGCTCCACCGGCACTCGCGGGCGGCCGATGGCGCCCGAGACGGCCAGATCGGCCCGTTCACGCAACAGTCCTGCGTCCAGCAGGGCCGTCACCTGTCGGTTGACGGTGGCAATAGAAAGGCCTGTGACCTGGGCAATCGCATCGCGGGCCACGGGTCCGCGCACACGTGCGGCGCGAAACACCGAAGAGGCGGCGCTATCGCCGATGTACAGGGCGGGGGGATGAATCTGGTGGCGAGAAACAGGTCGGCGAACCGGAGCAGTCATGAGATGGGTCCTTTGGCGGAGGTACACCCTCAGAATAGGGCTGAAACGAGGGCTTTTGGTGTTGCGAACTGGGGCGATACCACGCCCGATGCGTCAAGAAGACGTGCAGAAATTAGGCGCAGCGACAGACGCAGCGACAACACAGCTCGCGAGCCAGCGGTAGCCGAGAACCAATACCCGCGATCACGAAAGTGACCCGGGGTTCGGCGGCACGCTTATTGGACACAAGCGAAAATTAGCATCCCTACGAGCCAATGTCCTAGCACCGGTTCTGACTACAGTGGCGACCATGACCAATCCCTCGTTCGACGGCCGAGTCGCGGTTGTTACCGGCGCCAGCTCTGGAATCGGTGCAGCCACCGCTAAATCCCTTGCAACCCTAGGGTTTCATGTGGTGGTTGCGGCACGGCGCGAAGACCGCGTCAGGGCCCTGGCCGACGAAGTCGGGGGCACCCCGGTTGTGCTCGATGTCACCGACACCGATTCGGTCGCGGCCCTTGCGCTGAGCCTGGATCGGGTGGATGTGCTGATCAACAACGCCGGCGGGGCCTGGGGCCTGGAGCCGGTGGTGGAGGCGGATCTGGAGCACTGGCGCTGGATGTGGGAGACCAATGTGGTGGGCACCCTGCAGGTGACCCGCGCACTACTGCCCAAGCTGATCGCTTCGGGCGACGGGCTCATCGTCACCGTCACCTCCATCGCCGCCCTCGACGTGTACGACGGCGGCAGCGGATACACCTCCGCCAAGCACGCCCAGGCGGCATTGCACCGCACCCTGCGCGGTGAGCTCCTCGGTAAGCCCGTGCGGCTCACCGAGGTCGCGCCCGGTGCGGTAGAGACCGAGTTCTCGGTGGTTCGTTTTGACGGCGACCAAGATCGCGCGGATGCCGTGTACCGCGGCATCACACCGCTGATCGCCGAGGACGTCGCCGAGATCATCGCGTTCGTCGCCTCGCGGCCCGCCCACGTCAACCTGGACCAGATCGTCGTCAAACCGCGGGATCAGGCATCGTCCACCCGCCGGGCGACGCGGGATTGAGCCCCGCCAGGATTCGAACCCGCAACCTCCGATTCCGGAAACCGGCACGCTATCCGTTGCGCTACAAGGGCTTTGGGTCGACCGAAGGCAGTTGAACCTTGACCGCGGAGTCATAGACCGCCGTGTTTCCACTACACCACGGTCGCCATGGCCGAGTCGGCGGTCTTCCGCTTCCCCGCCAGGATTCAAACCTGCAGTGACGGATGAACAATCCGCTGGTTTACCGGGTTAACCGACCGGGGAAAGCGCATGCACGGCATCCGCATAGGCGAACCTGTCGGGTTCCCTAGGCTCGAAAGGCTCACGCATAAGGGTCATTCCTGCCTCGTGCAGGGTCTGGTCTCCCTTGAACCCGTTGCGATCCCGGCACGCCCGCACGGGTGACGCGATTTCGCGAGGTGTACGGGCTGTACACGTACTCGCGCAGTGCGATCGAGACAGGCAACTCGTTGACAAGTGATGCACTGCGCACATGCACTGCCGGTTGGTGGGTGTCGATGACGTACACAAACCCCTTGAGGATCAGCTTGACCGCGTGCCGCCAGGAGATCTGGTGAAGTACGCGGTAGTCGGCGTTGCAAAACTGCACAGTTTGGTTGGGCATCAGAGTCCCCATGGCCTCATACCTCCTTTCTGCGTCGAGCGGTCTTCGGCTGTGGTCGCGCGGGCAGGATGTGAACCTGCGACTTTCGGGTTATGAGCCCGCTGGACTACCGGACTGTCCTACCGCGCATCGGTTTTCGCATTACTACTACGGTGCCGTTGAGGGCTCCCCTCATCCATCGGCGCCGTCCCCCTCCCTGGATTCGAATCAGGACCCTTCCGCCCTGAACGGGATGCCTCTACCAGTTGGGCCAGAGGGGCATATGCCATCACCGTGAGTTTTCAAACAACTTGCAGGACAATGTTTTTAACAATCTAGATGTGATCAGCACGGAACATGCGGCCATCTCACAAACAATGGTGCATCGACATCGGGCCGATGTAAACCCCATTTAATTGGTTAACATGTTGCATTTCAGCGATTTTGAGCGCACTGAGCTCTAGAAATGTCGAATGCCATTCCTAGCAGCGCAAACCGAAAGGTCGAGATATTCATAAGAACTTCCCGCCGGCGCCGCTATGCGCATCCCGGCAATCTGCTTGTCATGGAACTGAGCGGACATGAAAGTGACGGTACCAGCCATCATTGGTTGAGCGATATGTGTTTTCCACGCTCCGAGCTATCGACGCGTGGTGGTCGGGGTAGCCCAGGCCGAAGGCACGCTCACGCTGGTCGACGGGGCTGATGTCGGCGTCCCCGAGAGTGTCGGCGCCCCCGATGGGGTCAGCGGAACCGTCGTCGGGATCGACGATGTCGTCGACGTGACGGTCCGTTCCTTCGGATTCGGCGGAAGTGCGGACATCGACTGCCAGGTCGGCCAGTCCACCACCCAGTCCCACAGATCGCCGTCGGCATACGACAACTCGATCGAGGTGCCGGTCACCTCGACGGGATCGCCGTAGATAGCGGTACGGAAGTAGGACTCGGCATCACCCAGCGACAAGTTGATGCATCCATTGGTGACGTTGGTATTTCCTTGCTGCCCAATGGTGTTCGGATTGGCGTGGATGAATTCGCCGTTGTTCGAGATCCGGACCGCGAACCGCTCGTGGATGTTAGAGTACCCGGCCGCCGGGTTGGACATCCAGAAATCCTCATACTTCTCGGTCACCACGTGAATCCCGCTGCGGGTCACGTTGCGCGGCAGGTCGCCCTCGCCATAACTGCACGGCAGATCCAAGATAGTGCCCTCATCGGTGGTCACCCGAATCCGGTGGCTCTGCGCATCGGCATAGACAATCTGCCTGCGACCCACGGTGAAGTCCAGGGACATGTCCTCATTGCCGAAGGCCCCATCCCCGAAGGGAATGCCATAGAGGTTGGCCTTCACATCGACTTTCGTGCCTGCCGTGAAGTACTCGCGCGAACGCCAATGCACCCGGGAACCCTGCGGCTCGTCGGGCAGCCATGCCCAGCCACCGTCGGTGGGCGGATCGCACGTGATGCTCAACGACCGCTCCACCGCGGCCTTATCGGCGATATGCGCGTCGAACTGGATGATGACCGGAGCCGCGATACCCACCGTCTGCCCATCGGCGAGTTGGAACTGGCCGCTGACCTTCGCCGTCGGCACCAACGTGGTGAATGCACCGGACACCGCGACGGCCTTACCGTCCAGGCCGACCGCCGAACCCTTCCAGGTGTAGGTCACATCGAACCCTAACGGCTCGGTGGTGCGGAATCTCGTCTGATCACGACTGAGGGCTCCGGCGACGACCTTGCCGTCGGCATTGACCAGCTTCACGTCCTGGAACCACCCGTTGGCCACGGTCACGCTGACCGGTGCTGTCGGGTTGACGCCCTTGGCCTTGTCGTCGGGCAAGTACGTGAGCGAGGCCCCCGGCGATGGAGCCTCTTCGGGCTCATTCGAGCCCACGGCCGTGCAGGCCGCAGCAACGGCGGGCACTGTCAGACCCAATATCGTGAGCGCGCGTCGCCGCGTCAGCGCATCACCGAGACCTGGTCTGGGGAACTTCACGACACCCCACGATACGGCCCGCTGCGGACAGCTTCGCCCAGTCCGAACAGGATCGCACCCTGGATCGGGCCGGACGTGCGGTTTTGCCCTGCGATCGGCTAGTAGACCGGGATGTCGAAGATCGCCGCGGGGGCGCCGTACTGAGCACTCCAGCCTGCCCACGCGACATCACTCGGGCCCAGACGCTTATCGACGAGGGCCCAGCCCTGCTCATCCTGGTGCAGTAGGGCTACGTATTTCTTCGATAAGACTCCGTTGGCCGAGGCTTCGGCAAAGGGAGTTCCGGCGTAGTCGATAGGTTCACCGCCGGGCTCCTTCATGGCCGACCAGAGAAATGCCCAGCCATCGGCCGCCTTGAGGCTGCGCACATCCAAGCGGACCAGCTTGCCGAGCTGAGCGGTCGCATCCGCGAGCGCTGGCGCCACGAGGAGGGCACCGTCCGGGGAGGAGGGGTCCACCGGCGTCGCGACCGGGTCGGCCGCCGCGGCCGGCGCCAGTAGCAGTCCAACCCACATCACAAGCGCCAGGGATCCGATCCGCATGGGTACTCCTTCGTTGGGCGACCCTCGCACGGTAGACGACCGGCGCCCAGGATTGCGGAAGACGAGCCCGAGGATTCTGGCTGGAACAGAACTAGACGCCGTACTCGCCCAGCGGCCTGGCCAGCGTGCAGCTGGATTCCGCGTGACCGGCACGTCCCACCATCGACAAACTCCTGACGAGCATCACCGCGCTCGGCGGGCCTGGCCGTGGTTACCCAGGTGATGGTCACCTATACCGCGGTGCACGCGGCGCCTGCGCGGCAGTGATGGGCCGTCGGCGTGGTGACCGGTGCGATAATCTACGGAATCCTCCTGTAGTGCAAAGCATTCGGTGCGCTGTCCGATCTGCTCGGTTGGCGAGCGGTGCATCTGATAGCAGCCGCCGCGGCGGCAACAGCCGGGATCCTGATGCCCGTCCTGCCGCGTGCCACGCGCTCACACACCGGGCTGCACTACGATCGACTACTGGCCTCAATGCTCCGGCTCGTACGCGATGAACCGGTACTGCACTCACGGTCCGTCATCGCGATGCTGATCTTCGCCGCTATCACGGTCTTGCCGATACCAATGGTGCTCCCGCTCACCGCTGCCCCATATCACCTGTCGCACAAGGAAGAAGGAAGTCGGACTGTTCGGCCTGTCCGGGGCTGCCGGCGCACTCGGGGCGTTCAGGGCCGGATCGTGGTGCGACAACGGCCTGGCCAACCGGATCACCGGAATCGGTCTGTGGCTGATGTCGGCGGCGCGGGTATTGGCGGCCACCCTGCGCTGGTCCCTTATCGGGCTCGCCATCGCAGTCGTGATCATCGACTTCGGACTGCAGTCAACGCACGTGGCCAACCAGAGCCTCATCCACCGCCTGAACGCCGACCTCCACGGACGTCTCACCGCCGCCGACATAACGTTTTTTCCATCGGCAGTGCGGCGGGCGCCATCGCGTCCACCTGGGCGTACTCGACGCACGGCTGGGCTGGTGTCTGCTGACTCGGTGCGACGGTCAGCTTTGGTGCACTTATCTATTGGATCGGCAACAGCAGCAATTCCGGCACGGAGGCAGCTGCCGACATCGATAGCCGCTGCCGCGACAACGCGGGCCACGCCTGTACCGCGCAAAACGGTGCGCACTGGTCCTGATCGGCGCGCGTTCCCACGTGCACACAGCACTGCGTCAGCCGCTCCTCGATCATCGTCGACATGTCCATGAACGGCTTGACGGTGATCCGCACTATCCGCTCTCCCAACATGCGGCGCAGCTTGGCGCGACGTCCCGGCAGCGCGGAGGCGGCGAGCGTCATCAATGTCGAGATTCCCAAATCGCAACTATCGCAGATGGTCTTCCACACATCGCCGATCGTCGGATGCGACAGCGAAGATTGTTCGGAGAGCAGACCGAGCAACGACTCCTTGACCGCCATGCGCAGCTGCTGTGGAACCTCCTGATCGGCTATGCGATTCGATACCAACCCAAGGTTCTCCTTGAGACGATCGTGTCCGATCAGAGCGGTGAGCGACCGCCACACTCCCGCATCATCGCGCAACATGTAGCCCACCGAGCAGCAGTGTGGATGCGAACACGGAAGGGCCGTCAAGTCCCGCCAGGTGACGACGCCATCGGTCTGCGGGCCAAGACGTTTGAGCACACCGGTGTGAGTCAGCCTCCGCATCGGGTCGATCGCACCCGCCCGGCCAGATCCGAACTGTGGCTGGATCGACACACCGCCCACGTAGGGAGTATCCAGGGCGAGCTTGATGACCGCACCGATATCCGCGTCGTTGACGTCCAACGCCGCGGTCATGACCAGGGTCGTGAAGATCTCACTATTGGAAAGGCGTTGCACAGCTGCGGCTTTGATTCTCTTCAGATCGCCGCCGCGGTGATGCCGCGAGGCATCCGCGGACGGACCGTCGTACTGAAGGTAGACCTCCACGCGCTCACCGTGACGAGCCAGCAGCTCCAGCAGCGCATCGTCGCGCGCGAGAAGTACCCCATTGGTGTTGATAAGAATTCGGGTGATCGGCCGGGTTATCAACTGATCGAGCAGCAGGCCAAGCTCTGGGTGAACGGTCGGTTCGCCGCCACTGAGCATCAGCACATCCAGCCGGCCGTTCTCGCGAGCCAGACGCTGATCGACATTGGCGAGTACGGCTTGTACCGGCACCACCCCGCGCAGATCCGGTGAAGACTCGGCGAAGCAGGTCGGGCAGCGCAGATTGCACGCTTCGGTGATATCGGCGAGCAGAATGCATGTGTGCTGGGTTTGCATCTCGGGAAGCCCGCGCAGATAGGCCACCGGGATGGGATCGAAATTGCCCGAAACATCTGGGGTATGGGTCTTAGTGGGGGCCGTCCACTCCTCGAGATACTCGAGTATCTCGGCATCCTCGTCGTACAGGGTGCGCACCAGTCCATGTATGCGGCAGGCCCGTTCCAGCCACACCTTGTCGTCACGATGCGCGAGCCAGCCCGAGAGCCGGCGCACCCCGGCCAGCGGGGTCTCGGGCCCCTCCTCGTGGCATAGCGGACAGAACGCGTTGACGTATCGCATGATCCGGTCCCCGCGCAGCCCCATACCCGCCACGTCTACTCCAATCCTTCCAGCATCGAAAGGCAGCCCACCACCAACCCCGTCAAGATCGCCACCGTCGCCCACCCGATCATGAGACCGATTCCCAGCCCCCGAGTCCAGTCTCGGCCCCAAATGGTCAGTACCAGACCACCTGCCAGCCCGACGACAGACATCACGATGGCCAGCACGGTGGCCCGGGTATCTGCCGTGAATCCAGTGCTCATCGCGCTCTCCAGCGTCAGAAACATCCCGAATGTCGTCACCCAGAACACGAAGATGCCCACGAACGTCATCCCGACCATCGCCCCGCCGCCCGATCGCCGCGGCGGCGGGGCATACGGGTAGTACCCTGGCGTGTGCTGGGGATGGCCCGTCGGTGAATATCCCTGTGGACCATGGGGATAAGGACTGAAGGGGTACTGCGGCGGTGACTCATCCCCGGGCGGTGGCTGCGGCGGCGTGGTCATTTCACAGACCCGGGGTCCAACCGAGGAAAGCGCCCGCCCCGGTGCAGACCCCACCGGTGAGCAGGGTCACCAGCGCCCAACCGATCATCAATCCCAGGCCCAGCCCACGCTTGTTCCGATCGCCTGTCCTCATCAGTGCGGCACCGCCACCGAAAGCCGCCAGCAGGCTTATCATCGCGAACGCAATGAAGACCGCATCACCGGAGCTGCCGCTCTTCTCCGAGGCATTTAGGGCGACCATGAATGCCACCAGCGCGACAACCGCATTCACCACCACGAAAAGAAATACACCAAGCACTGCGTGTCCACCACTGATACCGGGGGGTGACTCCGGCTCACTCATGCCGACACCACCTCAGGGACATGTCTGCGGAATGCGCCGTCGTAATACCCGGCACCATAGCCGCGCCACAGCCTCCATGCCGCCAGTGCCATTCCCAGCAGCAGAACCCACTGTGGTCGTGTCAGATTCAGCCACACCGCCTCGTTCGCACGGGTGAATTCGACCAAGAATCGGAACACCGCGTACGCGGACACATAGAGCACGAAGAGCTCCCCGGGATGCGTCACACGTGGACGCATCCACCACCACAGCACCGCGAAAGCCGCTAGCTGGAAAGCGATCTCATACAGAAAGGAAGGATGCATCGCCACCCCGGCCAGGCATCCCGGGCAGTCCGGTCGTGAGGCCGGGGCATGGATACCCCACGGCAGCGAAGTCGGTCGGCCGGGAGTCTCTGTCAGGTGGCATCCGATCCGGCCCATCGCCATACCCAGGGCCACCGCGGGTGCAAACAGATCCCCCGTCTTCGCGTGGTACCCGATGAGCCGTTTGGCCACCAGGACACCGACATACGCCCCCAACAGGCCCCCGATGATGCTGCGCGACCCGAACATCCACGCCTCGGCCAGGCTCGGATTGAGCGCCGGATTGAGGTGCTCGATCCAGCCCGACAGTCGCATGCCGATCGCACCGCCGACCAGAGCACCCGCCACCGCGATCAACGATTGCTCAGCAGGAGCACCGCGCCGGCGCGCTTCGCAGGCGAAGACGATGGCGGCAACCAGCACGCCGAGCCCTACGAAGAGCCCGTGTACGCCAATTCCCAGCCCCATCGGCCCACTGTACGAGCATGGCCCGCAGGTACGCAGGCCAACGCGTGATTACAGGGAGCAGCCCACCAGCACCGGCTCAGGCTCCAGGCGCACACCGAAGGCCTTCTGCACCCCGTCACGGACGGCGCGGGCAAGCGCCAGCAGCTCACCGGTGCTACCGCCGCCGCGATGGGTCAGTGCCAGTGAGTGTTTCGTGGAGACCCGAACCGCCGACTGCTCCCCGGGGTAGCCCTTGACGAAGCCGGCCCGCTCCACCAGCCAGGCCGCCGACAGCTTCACCCCGTCCTGGGCCGGATACTGCGGCATCGCGATATCGGGCCCCAAACGTTCGCGCACGCGCGACCGGACGCCATCCAGATCGTCCTCGGCGACAACAGGGTTTGTGAAGAACGAACCGACACTCCAGGTGTCGTGATCGGCCTCGTCGAGCACCATGCCCTTGCTCCGGCGCAGGCCGAGTACCGCTTCCCGTACGGCCAGCGCATCGGTGCGCTCCCCCTGCCCCACCCCGAGTTCCTTGGCCAGCTCCGGGTACCGGATCGGCGAGCTCAGACCATCCGTCGACAAACCGAACTCGACCTCCAACACCACGCGTGCGTCGGTGCCCTTCAGAACGCTGGTGCGGTAACCGAATCCCAGCTCATCGGGCTCGTACCAGCGCACCCGCCCGGTCCCACGGTCCAGCACTCGAACACGTCGCAGCAGCGAGGCCACCTCGACGCCGTAGGCACCCACGTTCTGCACCGGGGTGGCGCCGGCGGTACCCGGGATTCCCGAGAGACATTCCAGCCCAGCGAGACCGGCCCGCAGGGACAGCGCCACAACCTCGTCCCAGTTGGTTCCCGCGGCCGCACACAGCAGCGGCCCATCCACCTCGACACCGGCCGCGGCGATATGCACCACGGTGAGGTCCGTAAGGTCGTCGGCAAGAACAACGTTCGATCCACCCGCGAGCAACAGAGTGGGATAGCCGTCGAGCGCAGCCAGCGCACCGATCACCTGTGCGCTGCTCTCGCACCGAACGAGCGTGGACGCCACCGGCCCCAACCGCAATGTCGTCAGCGCGCTGAGCGGAGCATCGTCGGTCACAACGGCGCCGAGATCCTCGATCCGCGTGCGCGTTGTCGATGCCAGCCTCACGGGCCGTAACGGTAGCCTTGCGACCCATGGCGCGCTCATTTGACCTGTCGGTGGAATACTCGGCAACCGTCGAGCAGGTCCACGCGGCCTTCGCCGACGAGGCCTACTGGAATGAACGACTGGCCGGTTCCGGTGCCGATACCGCAACCCTGGACTCCCTGAAATCCGAGCACGGTGCACTCGAAGTTGTCACCACCCAGGTGCTGCGCAGCGACCGGCTACCTGGCATCGTGGCTCAGTTTCACCGAGGTGACCTGCAAATTGTCCGTACGGAGAAGTGGGGCGCCATCGACGGCGGCGCGTCCGAGGGCACCGTGGAAGGCTCGATACCGGGTGCACCCGTCGCGTTGTCTGGGACCGCTCGGCTACACCACGGCGCCAGGGGCTCGCGGCTGGACCTAAAGGTCGGCGTTGAGGTCAAGATCCCTCTGGTAGGCGGCAAGATCGAGGGCTTCGTCGGCGGCAAGCTGATGGACTTGTTATCTGCCGAACAGCGATTTACCTCGGAGTGGATCGCCACCCACGGCTAACCTGGGTCAAATGTCCAGGCGCTCGGTGTTCACGGTGAACTTCCCGGCTCCGGCAGAGAAGATCTACCAGGACTTCGCCAGCCGGGATTACTGGGAAACCCTGATGTCGGCCTATGGATGGCTCACGCCGATCTCCGAGATTCACACCTTCAACGTGACCGAATCCAGCATCGATGTGGTGCTCAAGCAGAATCTGCCCCGCATGTACCTGCCGCCCATCGCGCAGAAGGTGATGCGCGCCGACATGATCATCACCCGGGTACAGCATTTCGGGCCGTTTGATCAGCGCAAGGGGTCTGCGATGGGCAACTACGGCGCCTCGGTGCTGGCCGGGCCGGGCTCCTTCACCGGCGTATGCAAGCTGTCCGATACCGATCAGGGTTCTCAGCTCAGTCTCTCCAGCACGTGCAAGGTGTACATCCCGTTCATCGGAGGCACGCTCGAGGACCTGATCCTGTATCACCTCGACAACCTCTTCCGCGTGGAAGAGGGCTTCATCGCCGACTGGATCTCGAAGCACCATTGACCGTCGAGGACCCCGAGGACGCGAGGACGCGAGGACGCGAGGACGCGAGGATCAGTAGTCCGACTCGGCGACCAACAACTCCGCGAGGAACGCGGCGGCGGCAAGAAGTCCCATGGCGCCGGCTACCGATCCCAAGAAATCCCGATTACCGCAGGCAGCGGCCTTCCAGGCACCATGGATACCGTGGCTCCCTCCCCACGCCCACAGGGCACCATCACCCGCGGCACCACGGGGATCAATCGGCTGCGCCGCAGTGACCGCTGGCTGGTTCATCACCCCGAGGTGCGCGCGGCCCTGACAGACGCCGCCGATCCCCTGGTCGTGGACGTGGGATACGGGGCCATGCCCAACACCACGCTGGAACTGGCCGCCCGGTTGCGAACAGTCCGATCGGACGTACGGATGACCGGATTGGAAATCGATCCCCAGCGGGTGGTACCGGCGCGTGACGGAGTCCACTTCGGTCTCGGTGGATTCGAGTTGGCCGGCCTCACACCGATTCTGGTGCGCGCCTTCAATGTGCTGCGCCAGTATCCGGAGCCAGAGGTCACCCAGGCGTGGGCGGCGATGCGGGCCGGACTGGCCCCCGGCGGGCTGATCATCGAGGGCACCTGTGACGAACTGGGCCGCCGTTGCGCGTGGCTATTACTCGACGCATCCGGACCCCGCACCCTCACCCTTGCCTGCGATCCCTTCGACATCGAGAAGCCGTCCGATCTGGCCGAGCGGCTGCCGAAAGCCCTTATACACCAGAATGTTCCGGGCCAGCCCATACATGATCTACTGGCCGCTGCCGATCAATGCTGGGCGGCCGCGGCCCCACACGGCGTCTTCGGCCCCCGGGTCCGCTGGCGCATGATGTTGAAAGCACTGCGCAACAATGGATTTCCCGTTGAGCAGCAGAGACGTCACGTTCGTGACTGCATCTTGACGACTCCATGGTCATCGGTGACCCCGGCGCCTGGCCTGTCGCGCTAGGCTGACCCTATGCGGATAGTGTTGGCGCAGATCACCAGCGGTGCCGATCCCGCCGAGAACCTGTCCATCGTGGCCGCCACGGTTCGAGACGCCGCGGCGCAGGGCGCCGGCCTTATCGTGTTCCCGGAGGCCACCATGTGCCGGTTCGGTGTGCCGCTGGGCCCGGTCGCACAGCCGGTGGACGGGCGATGGGCCGACAGCGTCCGCGCGATTGCACAGCAGGCCAGCCTGACCGTCGTCGTCGGCATGTTCACCCCGGCAGCCGACGGACGCGTCCACAACACCCTGCTGGCCACCGGTCCGGGTGTCGACACGCACTACGACAAGATCCACCTGTACGACGCGTTCGGCTTCCGCGAATCGGCGACCGTCGCACCCGGCCACGAACCGGTGCTCATCACGGTCGACGGCGTGACCGTCGGGCTGACCACCTGCTACGACATCCGCTTTCCGGCCCTGTACACCGACCTGGCACGGCGCGGTGCTCAGGTGATCACAGTCAGCGCCTCATGGGCCGCCGGCACCGGTAAATGGGATCAGTGGACACTGCTGGCGCGGGCGCGGGCGGCCGACTCGACTTGCTTCGTGGCGGCCGCCGACCAGGCCCTGCCCGCATTCGAGGAACCGGCCCACGGCTCGCCCACAGGAATCGGCGGCAGCCTGCTGGCCTCGCCGACGGGCGAACTCATCGCACAGGCCGGTCCCGACCCGGAGCTCATCGTGGCGGATCTGCACCTGGACGCGGTGGAGCAGACCCGCAAGATCTTGCCTGTCCTTAACCCGTCCTCAGCCAAGTAAGGCACAATCGCGCGGGTGACAACACCGCCGCAGCCGCCGATCGGCCCGCCCGGATCGACACCTCCTGAGCCTTCGCCATGGCAACCACCGGCGCAGCAGGTTCCGCCGACTGTGCCGGAACAGCAGCCGCCCACCCTGCAGAGCCCGGTGACACCGCCCCCGGTCGAGCCGCCGGCCACCACCGCAGCCGGCGAGCCCCCGGAGCCTGCCGCGCCCAAGAAAAGCCGCGACTACAAGTCGCTGGTGCTCATCGGCGTCATCGTCGTCGCCGTGTTCCTGGCTGCCGTGCTCGGCATCGAGCTGTACGCGCGCCAGCGCACCAGCACCGAGGTCAACGCGGCCACATCGTGCCTGGTTCAGGACGGCGCGACCGCATCCTTCGGCCCGATGCCGCTGGTGCTTCAGTACCTCGGTGATCACATCGACAAGCTGACGATCAGGACCGCGGGCAATCAGATCGCGCAGGCCAAGAAGATGACCGTCGCCATCACCGTGCGCGACGTCTCCCTGAAGAAGACCGCCGACTCGCTCGGCACGATCGGCCGCCTCGACGTCGAGGTGTCCTGGCCGACCGCCGGCATCACCGAGAGCGCCCGGGAGCTGGTTCCGGGAATGCTCGGTTCATTGGTCGGCGACGCGACCACCAACGAGTCGACCGGCGAGGTGACCCTCACCGCCGCCGGCGGGCTGGCCCAGATCACCACCAAACCCGTCATCAAGGACGGCATGGTGGCCCTGCAGTCCGAGAACGTGTCGGCGTTCATCGGTCTGCCCCGCGAAATCATCCAGCCGGCACTGGACACCTTCTCCAAGGGGCTGGTCGGCGGCGAATACCCGATGGGGCTCAAGGCCCAAGAGGTGAAGGTCACCAACGACGGCATCACAGTGAAACTGTCGAGCACCAACCAGCCGATGAAGCCGGTCGAGAATCCCTGCTTGCAGAACCTAAGTTTCTAAGCCGAAAACCCGTCCAGGACGGCCCGGCTACTCGAGAGGCCCAGACGCGTCGCTCCGGCATCGAGCATGGCTGCGGCGTCGTGTGGCGTCCGGATTCCGCCGCTCGCCTTGATCTGAAGCCGATCGCCGACGGTCTCTGCCATGATGCGCACGGCCTCGACCGTCGCTCCCCCGGACGGGTGAAATCCGGTGGAGGTCTTCACGAAATCGGCTCCGGCGGCCTCACAGACCCGACATGCCTGACGGACCGCCTCGGCACCGGAGAGTTCCAGCAGTGCCGCCGACTCGATGATGACCTTCAAGGTCGCCGACGGGACCGCGCGCCGCACGGCCTCGATATCGGCCTGCACGGCCGCAAAGTCTCCGGCCACCGCAGCACCCACGTCGATCACCATGTCGATCTCGGTCGCTCCTGCCGCAACCGCGAGAGCGGCCTCATGCGCTTTGATGGGCGAAAGATGTTTCCCCGACGGGAATCCCACCACCGCCGCGACGATCAGGCCTACACCTGCGTCGGGCAGGTCCACCGGCAACATCGACGGAGAGACGCACACCGCCAACACCCCGAGGTCAGCAGCCTCCGTGATCAGCGACCGCACGTCCTCAGGAGTCGCTTCGGGCTTGAGCAACGTGTGGTCAATGAGCGCGGCTACCTCACCGCGGGTGGGCCAAACCGCCGGCCTGCCTGCCGATTCCGTCATGGGCTCAGTCATAGGGGCTAGCGTCGCATACATGACCTCACAGCATGAGCGTGCGGTAGCGTTCGGGGCTCTTCATCAGTCCGGTACGTTCGTGGTCCCCAACCCGCGGGACGCCGGGAGTGCGCCCGCATCCTGACCGGCTTCGACTTCTCCGGCCTGGCCACCACGCTGACGGCGCGCGCCGAGAAATTCCTTTACGGCAGAACGGATCTGGCCGACACCATCGCCCGGCTATCCGCGTATGCCGAGGCGGGAGCAGACGTAGTGTACGCACCGGGCCTGCCCGATGCCGACGCCGTCCGTGCGGTCTACACCGCGGCGGACCGCCCGGTGAACCTGCTCCCCGCGGGGTTTGCGCTGAATCACCCGGTCCAGGAGATCGCGCAGTGGAGCACGTTCGGATTCGCGACGCGCGCCATCGGATACGCGGATGCCAACGCCCTGTTCCTCCTAGACCCATCGGGTCCACAACCCGCGTGGACCACACAGGGCCATGCAGTTGGATAGCCTATCCTTATATCCATGGAACGCCCCTGGCCAGTGCTCTACCGTCATGTCGCCCCCGACCCCTCGGTGCCTGCACCTCCCGCGGCCACGCTCCCCAGTCCGTTCGGTTTGAGGCTGGTTAACCCGGATAGCGACGACACGGCGCTCATCGCCCGGTGGATGCGTCAGCCGGCATTGGTCAACGGCTGGGAACAGGACTGGCCGGACGCACGGTGGTACGACCAGCTCAAGGCCCAGGTTGAGAGCACTTATTCGCATCCTTACCTGGTGCTGTTTCGCGATGAACCCGTCGGATATTTGGAGTTCTATCGCGCGGCCCAGGATTCGATCGGCTCCACGTACGACGCGGACCCCTACGACCTCGGAATACACGGCGCGATCGCCAACCAGGCCATGGCCAGCAAGGGTTTCATGGTGATGATCCTGCCCAAGATCATCAAGAGCTTCTTCGAGCTGGAGCCGCAATGTAAGCGGGTCATGTTCGACCCCGAATACCAGAATTTTGAAACCCGCCGAGTGTTCGAACACATCGGTTGCGTGTTTCTCGGAGAGCACCAGATGCCCAACCGCAGGATGGCGCTGTACACCACCCCGCGGACCCCGGCCGATGTGCTCGGGCAGCTGGCCTAGCCGCCCAAGGAGCGGTAGCCCTCCATATCGGGCTTCAGCGCGGCGGCGACGAACTCCCAGAGGGTCTCGTCGGTTCCGCCGCCCACCCGGGCCAGTTTCATATCGCGCCACCAGCGCCCGACCGGGATCTCCTCGGTCAGGTATCCCGAGCCGCCGAAGATATGAAGGCATTCGGAGAGCACCTCTTCGCCAAGCCGGGCAGCCGTCACCTTCGCCGCGGCCGCCGTGCGCAGATTCATCTCGCCCGTCGCGGCGATACCTTCGAGCGAGTAGCGCATCATGTCGACGCGGGACTGCAGATCGGCGACGCGCAGCCGCAATGCCTGGTGCCCCAGCAGTGTGCTGCCGAACTGCACCCGCTCCGTCATGCGGGCGATCGTGATCCCGAGAGCCTTCTCGCAGAGCGCCACCACCTGAGCCGCGATGCCGAGCCGCTCGTGGGACAGGCCCCAGCTGATGGCGGCGAGTCCCCCACCTGGGCGGGCGATCAGCGCGTCGGCGGGAACCCACGTGTCGATGTCGATCGGCGCGGTATCCAGCGGTCCCGCGCTCAGCTTGCGGTAGCGCTCGTTGACCACCACCTGAGCGGTCGGTACCAACAACAGCATCACGTTGCCGTGCTTGCCCGCGGCATCACCGTCGGCACCGCGAGCGACGACGACGATATGATCCGAGATCGGGCCGAGCGACACGAATTTCTTACTGCCCCGTACGTAGTAGCCGCCGTCGACGCTGTGGACCAGGGTCTCCGAAATTTGAAGATCAGAGCCGCCCGCCTCCTCGGATGCCCCGATGCACAGCACCGCCTCGCCTCGGATGGCCTGCTCGGTGATCGCACGTAGGTAATCGGTGCGACCAAACCGGCGCAGGATGGAAATCGCGGAATCGTGCAGGCTCGCGCCAATGCTGATCCCAATCGAACCGAGATTGCCCAGCGCGAATCCCAACGACACGAGCTTCGCCACGTCGGGCAACGGGCCCGAGGCCCATTTGTCGGCGAGTACACCGGTACGGCCGAAGCGCTCGATGAGGGCGCGGGGGAAGCGCTCGGTCTTCTCGGCCTCCGCCACCCACGACCTCACCTCGTCGTCGATCACCGAGTCGAGCAGCGCGCGAAAACCTTGGGTAGACAACGGAGCTGCAGTCTGCGTCTCCTGGTCGGCCAGAGTCATCGCAGGCCTCCGCCCGTCTCGATAAGACGCTTGACTTCAAGACGCCGCAGCTTGCCCGACGTCGTGATAGGCAGGTCACCGGGAGTCACGAAAACGACCTCGGCGGGCACCACCCCGCAGTCGGCAGTCACCCGCTGAACCACCTGTCGACGCGCAGCGTCGAAGTCGGTGCCCTTGTACTCAACGGCCAGCGCCAGCCTGGGGCGAACGCCACCTTCGTCGAGTCCCACCGCGGCGACTCTTCCGGCCCGCACGCCCTCGACCGAGGCCGCCGCCCGCTCGACGTCGATGGGGTACACATTGCGGCCGGCAAGAACGATGAGTTCCTTGAACCGGCCGACGGTGACCAGGTCGCCGTCGTGGAAATAGCCCAGATCGCCGGTGTTGAACCATTCGTCTTTGTCGATCGGCGGGCTACCCAGATAACCGTTCATCATGCAGGCGCCCTTGATTTCGACCCGCCCCACGTCCCGGCCGCCGATCGCCGGTACCTCGCGCTCGGCAGGCACTACCCGGACCTCCATGCCGTCGAACGGGGAGCCGACCAGTGCGTACCTACGGGGCGCCTGACCACCATCGGGGGTGGCGACGAGAACGTCATCGGATCTGGCGCCGACACCGGGATGGGTCATCGTCACGACGCACGTGCCCTCGGCCAGGCCCCAGGCCGCCACGGCCGCACCCGGCGAGAAGCCATGCGGAGTCGCCGCCGTCAGGAAGCGCTCGAAACCGTCGCAGTTGATCAGCTCGGCCGCGCTGACGGCCGCACGCAACTTGCCCAGGTCGACGCCGCGATCGATCTTGCCCGCGTACCGGCCGATGATGTCGTAGGCGAAGTTCGGGGCCATCAGATATGTCGCGCCGCTTTCGGTGAGCCAGTCCAGCCACCTGATGGGCGAGGCCGCAAAAGCACTGTTCGGCGCCAACCAGAGTGGCATGCCCGTCCACAGCGAAGCCAGCAATGTAATCAGGCCCATGTCGTGGTATAGCGGCAGCCAGCTACAGGTCAGGTCTTCTCCGCTCAGGCGCGCACGGCTGACCATCGCGCTGACGTTGCTCATCACGGCACCGCGGGAAAGCACAGCGGTCTTCGGGCTGCCCGTGGAACCGGACGAGTTCTGCAGCACCGCGGCAGTGGACTCATCCCCGTTCTGAACGGGTGCGAACGACTGCGGCAGCGGTTTCGCACCGATATCCGCGACATCCTCGAGCCGGATGCTCGTCGACACGGCCCGCAGCTGTTCCAGCTCCCGGCCGTGGCTGTAGATCGTGCGGACACCGATGGCCGCGCAGCGCTCCAGGGTCGTGTGCGCCCACCGATCCAGATCGGCTCCGCGCACCAGACCTGGGAAGAACGACACACTCGTGCCGGCCAGCCAGGCTCCCTGAACACTGGCCACCAGGTCGACGGTGGGATTGCCGATCAGACCCAGCGCGCCCACGGGCCCGTTCGCGGCATTTTCGAGCAGGTCGACGGCCACGGTCTCCGCCCGGGCGTGCACCTCGGCCCAGGGATACCGAGTCCATTCCCGGGTCGCGCCGTCCATGATCACCAGATCGGCGGACGAGGACAACAACGCCTGGGAAACCTTCGCCGCCAATGCGTTTCCTTGCACCGCATCAACATTCGTTGTGATAGTTGTCATGAGACTCTCCCGCCTTCTATTCAGCGACCGGAAGCGCGCTGGCCGTTTCCGGCGCCTCCTTGGCCTGCCCGGCCGAGACGATGTCGACGAGGTCTCCGAAGGAGTCGCACACCAGCAGCTGGTCCTCGGTGAGCGTGACGCCGAACTGTTCCTCGATGAGCACGAGGCCGAGCGCGAATCCCACCGAGTCCAGTCCGAGATCGTCGATCAACAGCTTGTCCCGGGTGATCTTGTTCGCGCTGACCGCGAGCTCCCCGCGCAGGATCTTCTCTAGCTTCTCGGCGACATCGGTCGACATGGCCAGTGGTCTCCTTATGGCTCACTACAGGTGGACATGAGGGCACCGGCGCGTCGTGGCCCCGGCCATCCCAATCACATTAGGTAAGCCAAACCTACTCTTCTGTGCGAGTAGTTGGGTCTCTACCACCCCGGGCACACACACCACGGCAGTCATCACGGCGAGGGCGCATGGCGCCGTAATCGACTGGAATCCGACCGTGCGATCTTGAACGGCTAGCAGTGAGGTATCGCGCGACGGAGCACTGTCGGACTAGCCGGCAGGGGGAATCAATCTGACGACTCCGGTACACATCTGACGGAAGTTCACGATCCCGAAGATGCTGCCCCCGGGAACGAACTGACATCCCGATCGACCGCCGGTCAACGGGCCGGAGCCACCGCCGCCACATTCCGGCCACGCGCCCAGGCCCTGCGTCTGCAGGACATTCTCGGCGACCGCGATCTGTTGTTCCCGCGAGGCTTCCGCAGGATTGCCGACTCCACCGTGGGAAGCCCACGTGGACGGCTTGAATTGCAGACCGCCGTAGAAACCGTTTCCAGTATTTGCGGACCAGTTTCCATCGGATTCGCATTCTGCGATCGCATCCCAATTCACAGAATCGGCCGATGCGACGCTCGCGGTCATGGACAACGACATCACGAACAGCACATTGACGATCAGGCACACCGCACGCCTGTCGCGCACCCATCGTGCCCGGTCCATGACGACCTTCATGTCACTGCACCCCGATCCCTCTATCCCGGTGAGATCAGGCGATATCCGCCAAACCACCTGCCACGCCGGTCGTGATCAGATTGTGATCACTGTTGTAATCGTTGCTCACGAGGTGTGCGTTACGCAAGCGGAGAATGGTAAGAAAAGTTGCCACTGGGCTGTCTGAGGCTTTAGTGATTCCTTACTTCCGCCAATAACATCGAGATAAAAGACCGCCCTCCAGGCGGCGAATCTGACGACGCCGAGGTGCGGACAGGCGCCCTAGATCTCGGGGCCACCCGGGTTGCAGTGCGACACCGTCATCAGCACCCCGTCCACCGGCGGGCGCCAGGGCTCCAGATTCCAGCTCGGCTTATTCGGGATGAACACCCGTCCGTACCAATGGCAATCGAACTGCATCCGCATACCCGGTGTCTGCGCATCAGGGGCAAGCGAGACGATCTCGGCCCAGGCCAGGTCCGCGCCGTCGGGAGCCTCATAGGTACGACCGAGCGGTGTTGGATAAACACGCAATGTGAGCCCCAAAGATGTTGTACCCCAGGACACATGGTCAATGAGCACGGACTCCACAGCGGCCGCGGACACTGCGTTCCCCGCCAATAGTGCGGCCGTTACCGCCATGATTGCCATGGCCCTGCGCAAGAGCGTCAACGCTCTTCGCGCACGACGCTCATCGACGTCAACGCTCTTCGCGCACGACGCTCATCACCGCGACTTGCCCTGCACCTCAAGCACCCGGGGACGGACATCGACGAAGTACACCCCGGCGGCCACTGCGGCGACGCCTGCCGTCAACAGCTCCAACCCCGGTATCAGGGAAAACACGGCCACCGCGGCGAGGATGACGATCCAGGTGGTCTTGGTCTGCTTCTCGGCCGCCAGGAACGCGTCCGCGGGCTGCAGCGCGGCATGGATCAACGCGACGATCGCCGCGATCAGGGCAACGAGCGAGATCAGCGAGAAGACAGAATAAGAAAAGGCCACCCGACCAGCCTACGTGGCTGATCGGGTGGCCGTCGGAGCTGGAACTGCCTACTTCTGGGTGACCGTGCGGGTCGCGGTCTTCTTGGCGGGCGCCTTCTTGGCCGGAGCGGCCTTCTTGGCCGGCGCCTTGACAGGAGCGGCCGCCTTCTTGGCCGGCGCCTTCTTGGCCGGCGCCTTCTTGGCCGGCGCAGCCTTGGCCGGAGCAGACTTGCTCGACAGGTCGATGCCGACCAGCTTGGCGGCGCGCTCACCGACGGCACGGGTCTGGCTCGCCACGGTGCCCAGCGCCTGCTCGGTCAGCTCGGCGTAGTTGCCGACCAGACCCTCGGCACGGGTCACGTTCTCCTCAATGCCGGGGGTGCTGCGAAGGCGCTCGATGGCCTCTTCGCCGCGCTCGGCCAAGTTGTTGTAGATGTCGGTCGCCACCTGCAGGTAAGCCTCGGCCACCTTGCGCAGCTCCTCCGGGGTGAACCGGTCGCGCAGCTCGTTGACATCGGTGGGCAGCTCGGCCGACAGCTCGCGCAGCCGGTCGCGGGTCTCGTCCACGCGGGCGCCGGCCTCGGAGGCGGCCTCCTCGGCGCGCTCACGCAGCTTCACGACGACGTCGGCAACCGCGGCCAGAGCCAGGTCGCCCGCGCCCACTGCCACGTAGAACGGGGTTTTGAGGTCGTCGAACGAGGTGTTCTTCTTGGTCATGCCAGATTCCTTTCGGGGATGGGGAAAGTTATTCAGTTGTCGCCAGGAGCGTCGGGGTCGGATTCAGCTGGATCCGACTGGGCTTCCGCGTTTTGCTGAACGAATGAGCTGTAGACGTCCAACAACACCTGCTTCTGCCGCTCGGTGATGAAGGTATCGGCAATGACGGCGTCCCGTACCGGGCTGGCATCACTGCGATCCAAAATGCCCGCACGCACGTACAACACCTCCGCCGAAACCCTGAGCGCCTTTGCGATCTGATTGAGCACCTCGGCCGACGGACGGCGCAGTCCGCGTTCGATCTGGCTGAGGTACGGGTTGCTCACTCCGGCCTTCTCGGCCAGCTGGCGCACGGAAACCTGAGCGGCCTCGCGCTGGGCCCGGATAAAACCGCCGATATCGGAGGCGGCGTTGCTCACCGCTGCGGCGAGATCAGATTCCTGTGGCATAAGAACCACCGTAAGCTGCAGTGCTAGCTATTGCAAGCACTTCTGTTAGCGATGTGCGCCACGTCACTCCCGCGTGGGAATGCCCGGGTCAGGGCCTTTCAGAAGAGCAGCTGCGCCACGGTGTAGATCACCAGTCCTGCCAGCGAACCCACGACGGTGCCGTTGATGCGAATGAACTGCAGGTCACGACCGACGTGCAGTTCGATCCGGCGACTGGCCTCCTCGGCGTCCCAACGCTCGATGGTTTCGGTGATGACCGCCGTGATCTCTGCCCCGTACTGATCGACGAGATGGCGCGCGGCGCGCTCGATCCAACTGTCCACCTTGTCCCGCACCGCAGAGTCGTCACGCAGCGTCTCCCCGATGCGCACCACGGTGTCAGCGATCCGCGTGCGTAACTCGCTGGACGGATCGTCCACGGATTCGGTAATCATCTTCTTGGCCGCCGACCACGCGGTGGCCGCCGCATTCTGAACTTCCTCACGCGCCATCAGTCTGGCCTTGATCGCCTCGGCCTTGGCGATGGTCAGGTCGTCGTGCTGCAGGTCATCGGCGAACTCATACAGCAGCCTGTTCACCGATTGGCGCAGATCATGATCGGGATTGCGGCGCACCTTGTCGGTGAAGTCCACCAGTTCGCGATAGATGCGGTCGCCCACGAAATGGTCGACGAACTTGGGCGTCCAGCTGGGCGAGTCACGCAGCACCACCCGGTCGATGGTGTCGCTGGCGCCCAGCGCCCATTCGAAGGCCCGATCGCACAGCAGCTGAATCACCGGCGCGTGCCGATCCTCCTTGAGGACGGTCGAGAGCACCCTGCCCACCGGCGGCCCCCATTTGGGTTCGGCAATCCTGCGCACGATCACGCTGTCGATGGTCTGTTGCACGTCCTCGTCTCGCAGCATCTGCGCACCGACCCGCAGCACCGTGGAAGCCTCGGCGGCGACCCGCTCGGCATGCGACCGGTCGCCCAACCACGCGCCCAGCCGACCCGCGATCTGCGCGTCCCGCACCTTGGCGGTGATGACGGCGGGCGACATGAAGTTCTCACGCACGAAGTTGCCGAGTCCCTCGCCCAGCTGATCCTTCTTGCGCTTGATGATCGCGGTATGCGGGATCTTTAGCCCAAGCGGATGTCGGAACAACGCGGTTACAGCAAACCAGTCCGCAAGCGCGCCGACCATGCCGGCCTCAGCGGCCGCTCCGACATAACCCACCCAGCCCGGCGCACCCACCGACTGCCACCACCGGCAGGCCAGAAACAACACGGTGGCCCCGATGAGGAACCCCGTGGCCACGGCTTTCATTCGGCGGAGCTGCTTGCGGCGCTCCTCGTCGACGGCCGAATTGCCCATCGCGAAGACACCACCGGGCGCTTTCCGCGTGCGCGGCTGATCGCTGTGCTTGCCTGCCACCACTCCATCATCCGGTATGGGTCGCACTACGCACCCCCAAGGACCCCGTCCAGTAGTATCAGTTACAGATAACTATGGGAATGTGGCGATAACCGTGGCAAGTAAAACGCAGCCTGCGGCTATCAAGACTGATGGTCGCAAGCGCCGCTGGCATAAGCACAAAGTGGAACGGCGCACCGAACTCGTGGACGGCACACTTGATGCCATCAGGCATCGAGGACGCGATATCAGCATGGATGAGATCGCATCCGATATTGGTGTATCCAAGACCGTGCTCTACCGGTACTTCGTCGACAAGAACGATCTGACCACCGCCGTCATGACCCGGTTCGCACAGACCACCCTGATCCCCAAGATGGCCGCGGCTCTCTCGGCGCGCCTCGATGGCTATGACCTCACCCGGTCACTCATCAAGGCCTATGTCGAGACGGTCGCCGCCGAACCGGAGATCTATCCCTTCGTCATGGCCAACAGCTCCGCGAGCCGCAGCAAGGCCATCGCCGATTCCGAGCGGATCATCGCCCGCATGCTCGCGCTGATGTTCCGGCGGCGCAGCCACGAGGCGGGAATGGATACCCACGGGGTGGAACCATGGGCGTACATGATCGTCGGTGGCGTTCAGCTGGCCACGCACTCGTGGATGTCGCATCCGCGTATCAGCGCCGATGAACTCATTGACTACCTGACGATGATCGCCTGGAACGCTCTGCTCGGCATCGTGGACGTGGGCGGCTCCCGGGAAAAGTTCGTCGACATGCCGCACCCCTCACCCATTCTGCCCCCGCCACAACCGCACCAAATCCACTCGGCGTAAGCCGAACTCGCTAGGGTCACTGGGCATGACCCTCAGGATCGACACATCCGCACTGCGCTATCGACCGGGCCTGAAGTTCGCCGAGGTCGACTCCCGGTCCACCCCCGGGTTCGACGGGGCGCGAGAGGACGGCGAGGCACTGCAGGCGGAACTGTCCGAACGCTTGGGGCTGCTGCAAGAGATGCTGTACGCCAACGGGCGTAGCGGAGACCACCGCTCGGTGCTGCTGGTCCTGCAGGGCATGGACACCTCCGGTAAGGGAGGCATCGTCAAACATGTGGTCGGGCAAGTCGATCCGCAGGGAATTGAACATGCGAGCTTCGGGGTGCCCACCGAGGACGAGCGTAATCACCACTACCTGTGGCGGATTCGCAACGCACTGCCCGCAGGTGGGCAGCTTGGGGTCTTCGACCGTTCGCACTATGAGGACGTGCTGGTGGTGCGAGTCCACGACCTGGTGCCTCCGACGGTCTGGGGCGCCCGCTACGACGAGATCAACGCCTTCGAGAAAGAGCTAACGGAGGCCGGCACGACGATCCTCAAAGTGGCACTGGTCGTATCGCTCGACGAACAGAAGAAACGCCTGGCCGAGCGCCTGGACCGCCCCGACAAGTACTGGAAGTTCAATCCCAACGACATCGACGAGCGCGCGTTCTGGCCCGCCTACCAGCAGGCCTATCAAGCGGTGCTGGAGCAGACCAGCACCGAGTACGCACCCTGGCACGTCATTCCCTGCGACCGCAAGTGGTTCAGCAGGCTCGCGGTGACCGCACTTCTCGACGAAACACTCGATAGCCTCAATCTCTCGTGGCCGCCCGCTGATTTCGACATTGAGGAACAGAAACGCCGCCTCGCGCAAGCGTGAGACGGCGTTGACCTGTTAAGTCTCGCTATTTGACGAGGGTGAACTGCCCAACGTTCGTGATACCGCGACGGAAGAAGTCCGCGCAACCGGTCAGGTACCGCATGAAGCGGTCGTAAACCTCTTGAGACTGAATGCTGATGGCTTCCTCGCGGCGCTGTTCAAGATTCTGAGCCCACATATCCAAGGTCTTGGCATAGTGCGGCTGCAGCAAATGCACGCGCTCCAAGTTGAAACCGGAGTCAGCAGCTAGCTTCTCGATATCCTCAACCGCCGGCAACTGTCCACCGGGGAAGATTTCCTCGCCGATGAATTTCATGAATTTCAGATCGCTGATCGTGACGGCAATTCCATTTTCACGGAAGAACTGCTGCGTGTGCGCGAGAATGGTGTGAAGCAACATCCGACCGTCATTGGGAAGAATGTCATATGCACGTTCAAAGAAGATCGGGTAGCGCTCCTGCTTGAATGCTTCGAATGCGCCGATCGTGACAATTCTGTCGACTTTATCGTTGAATTCTTCCCAGCCCTGCATGCGGATTTCCGCGGTGCGACCGGTCTCCTCGGCCACCTTCGCCAAACGCGTGCGGCTGTACTCGCTCTGGTTCTTGCTGAGGGTGATGCCGACGACGTTGACGTCGAACTTCCGCATGGCGCGCTCAAGGCAGGCTCCCCAGCCACACCCGATGTCCAGCAGAGTCATCCCGGGCTCGAGGTTGAGCTTGCCGAGCGCGAGATCGAACTTGGCGAGCTGGGCTTCGGCGAGCGTCAGATCGTCGCGCTCAAAGTAGGCGCACGTGTAGCCCATAGTTTCCTCGTCGAGGAAAAGACCGTAGAATTCGTCCGAAATGTCATAGATGGACTGAGATTCCTCGTAGTACGGCTTTAGATCGGACATTTATTGGAGCACCTAATTCCCATCAACATCGGCTTTCTTGCACTGGACGGCACCCTAGCACGGCGTGCTGTGCCTACCTCTTAGGAACGGCCACCGGCCAGTCAAGCTGCCTTAACAACGCTCTAGCCGCCCCCTCGACCTCTCCAGCATCCCCGCTGACCCCCACGACGCGCAAGGTCGCGTCGGCCAATGCCTCCGGGGCGATCGAATCCCCGTCCGCACGCAGCATGATCACCGACTCCACGAGCCGGAAGGGCAGCCGTTCCACCCCGTCGCGGACCATGCCCGCGCCACACGCAGCCGCCGCAAGGTCCTGATAGCGGGTACGCAGCTGATCGCGCTTGCGCCGGAACCCGACAAACCGGTCCGCACGCAGATCGGGTAATAGATAGAGAGCGCCCAGGTTCCACCGGCTCGCGGCCAGCTGCGCGGCATCGGCAAGCGCCAGCGCATAGAGACGCACGACCGCGGGCTCCGGGCGTCCTGCGATCAGTGCCGCGTAGTGCAGCGGCTGGTCGATCGTCATCGCCAACAGCGCATCGAGGATGTCGTCCTTGGTTTTGAAGTGGTAGTACAGCGAGGCCTGCTGGACGCCCACCGACTCGGCGATGCGCCGCGTGGTGGTTGCCGCGAACCCGTCAGTGGTGAACAACTCGGCCGAGGCGTCGAGAATCTCGTCGCGAGTGGTTTTTCCCTCACGAATGGGACTGGTACGCCGCGGTCGCCCTGACATTGTGCCGACCCTTCCATGTCCATCTCGGCAACGTCCCGATACCACTGCCTGGTGAGCGTTTCGCCATCGCTCCGACATCTGCGCAACGACAATGTTACACCGCGCGCCTGTTCTGAAACGGTGCCGTCACCCACGCGCACCGGGCGCCCTTCAGACTTACTTACCTATCGCTTGACAGATATTTCCTCCCACATAGAAGTGGGTTTTGACAACCACAGAGGGCACGAAATGCGTTGCCCGAGGACCGACCCGGGAGTCCCCATGAACACCGCTACAGCCACCGAAACCGCGGCGCGGTCCGCGGCGATCATCGCTGGCTCCGACTCCGATGATCTTGCCGCCTTCGGCTACAAGCCTCAGCTGCATCGAAGTCTCGGCAAATTCGCGTCCTTCGCCGCAGGCTTCTCATTCGTCTCGATCCTGACGACGATCTTCCAGCTGTTCGCCTTCGGATTCAGCTTCGGCGGTCCGGCGTTCTTCTGGACCTGGCCCATAGTCTTCGCCGGGCAGTACATGGTGGCCCTGAACTTCGCGGAGCTCGCCGCGCGCTACCCGATCTCGGGCGCGATATACCAGTGGGCCCGCCGCCTCGGTGGTGCCATGGTGGGCTGGTTCGCCGGCTGGTTCATGATCATCGCCCAGATCGTCACCGCGTCTGCGGCAGCCATCGCACTGCAGGTGGTCCTGCCCACGGTGTGGAGTGGATTCCAGCTCGTCGGCACCGACTCCTCGTTGACCAGTGCCAGTGGCGCCTCCAACGCCGTGCTGTTGGGATCTCTGCTGCTGGTCGCGACCACCGCCATCAACGCCGTGGGTGTCAACTGGATGTCCCGGATCAACTCGATCGGCGTTACTTGCGAGATCGTCGGCGTGGTCGCCGTCGTCGGCATGCTCTTCTGGAATGCCGAGCGTGGCCCCGGCGTCGTGCTGCACACCGGTGAGGCGGGCAGCGGGTATCCATGGGCATTCATGGCGGCCGGGCTCATGGCCGCCTATGTGCTTGTCGGATTCGGATCGGCCAGTGAGCTCGCCGAGGAGACCCGTAACCCGAGACGAGTGGCGCCGCGCACCATCTTGTCCGCGATCGTGGTGTCGGCGATCGGTGGGGCGTTGATGATCCTGGGCGCGCTCATGGCGGCGCCCAGCCTGACAGACGGCCAACTTGCCACCGGCGGCCTTCCTTATGTATTGGACAACAAGCTCGCCTCCCCGTTCGGCACGCTGCTGCTCGTCGACGTCGCGATCGCGGTCTTCGTCTGCACTCTTGCCATCCAGACCGCCGCCTCGCGTCTGATGTTCTCGATGGCCCGCGACGGCAAGCTGCCGTTCTCCACCGTTCTCTCTCACGTGAACCCGCGCACCGGCACACCGATCGCACCTGCTGTTGTCGTCGGCGTCTGCTGTGTGCTGATCCTGGTGGTCAACTTCGGCAACGCCGCGTTGTTCACCAGCCTGTGCAGTGTCTGCATCGCGTTGATCTATCTGGCCTACCTGATGGTGACCACACCGTTGTTGTTGCGCCGCTTGGGTATCGGTGGCAGCAAGTGGGATGGGAACAAGGGCCAGACCGATGCCGACGGGCGAAAACTCTTTTCACTCGGCAGGTTCGGACTCCCGGTCAACATCCTGGCAGTCGGCTACGGCGCGTTCATGGTTCTCAACCTGTCCTGGCCGCGTGCAGCGGTTTTCGATCCCACTGCGGCACACCCCTACCTGGTGTGGATGGCCCCAATCTGTATCGCCGCGGCGCTGGTCGCCGGGGTCCTTGCCTACCCGCGGCGCACGGCGTCAACTACGGAGGAAATCAGCCGATGACGACGGCTACCACCAAGGGAGCCCGGGATCACGCCCGCTCGCAGGCCGGCCAGATCACCGACACGATGCCGGTGCTGCCTGCGTCGCACTGGCCCTGGACTCCCGAGGACATCGATCCGCTGACACTGACCTGGGCCGAAACGATCCCTGGCGGCCGGTACGCCACCAAGGTGCTTGGCCGCGGCACTCGACTGCGGATCACCGATGTCACCGGGACCGCATGCGTCAGCGTTGTCCTGCTACGTGCCGACGCCCCGTGGGAACGCCTCAATGTCGCCGACACCGTCAAGGTTCCGTGGCAGGCCTATCTCGGCACCGGACACCCGCTGCTCTCGGACCAGGGCCGGGTACTGGCCACCATGGTCGCCGACAGCTCCGGGCATCACGACACCTTCTGCGGAACCACCACACTGTCTGCCAACACCGCCAAGTACGGTGCCGGCGAACTCTATTCCACGAGCCCAGCAGGCCGTGAGCTATTCACGTTGGCCGCCGCCAAGCACGGACTGGCACCGCGCGATATCGGGCCGTCGGTGTCCTTCTTCCACGGAGTCCGCGCAGAGGCCGACGGCGCACTACACAGCACCGGCACCGCGGGCCCGGGCGCGGCAGTGGATCTGTTGATCCACCTACCGGTGATCGCCCTACTGATCAACACCGCACACCCCCTCGATCCGTCGGACACCTTCGACACCGGGCCGGTGCGGGTGTTGGCCTGGTCTGCGCTCGACGAGCTGGTCGACCTGCCGAACTCAGATCCGGAATATCAACGCGCCGTGCTCAACACCGAAGACGCGTGGGCTGCGGCACAGAACGGAGAAACACTGTGACAAACACAGTCCTGGATGATGTTGTCCCCGCCCGCGCCCCCTGGAGCACGGTGGTGTCCGCCGGTGACGTGCTCACCATCATCGACCTGAAGGGCAACCAGGCTGTCGACACCCTGCTGTACTCGGCGACCGATACCGCCGTGCGTTACTCGGCGCAGGCGACCATCGCCGCCCAGTCGAACCTCTTCCTGCGCACCGGAACCGTGCTGCGCGCCGAGGACGGCAGTGCACTGATGACCATTGTCGAGGACGAAGTGGGCAATCACGACACCATCGGCGGGGCCTGCTCACAGGAATCCAACACCCTGCGCTACGGGCACCACACCAAGCATCAGCACGCGTGTGTGGAGAACTTTCTACTGGAAGGCGCCAAGTGGGGACTGGGTAAGCGAGACCTGGTATCCAACATCAATTTCTACATGAACGTCCCGGTGGACGCGGACGGCACACTCGGCATCGTCGACGGCCTCTCGGCGCCGGGCAAGAAGATCAAGCTGCGTGCCGAGGTCGACACCCTGGTACTGGTATCGAACTGCCCACAGATCAACAACCCGTGCAACGGGTTTGACCCGACCCCCGTGCGGATGACGGTGGAGAGCGCATGAGCAGCATGACCGTCGCCACGCCGGGCATGCTGACCACGGTGCAGGACTGGCCGGGACGCACCGGGTACTGGCAAGTGGGCGTGCCTCCTTCGGGCCCGATGGACGATCTGTCGTTCCGCCTGGGCAATCGCGCCGTCGGAAACCCCGAGGGCGCAGCGGGACTGGAGTCGACTCTCGGCGGTCCCACACTGCGTTTCACCGACGAGACGCTCGTCTGCGTCACCGGTGCACCGGCGCTGGTCACAGTGAACGGCCGCCCGGTCCCTCCATGGCGTGCCGTCCTCGTGCCCGCCGATGGAACACTGGCAGTGGGTGCCGCCGCCGATACCGGGATGCGGATGTATGTGCTGATCGCCGGCGGCATCGAGGTTCCCCAATTCCTGGGCAGCGCCTCCACCTTCACCCTCGGAGGATTCGGCGGTCCGGCGGGCCGCGCCTTGGCCGCCGGGGATGTCCTTACCCTGGGCCAGTCCGATGACACTGAACCACAATGCATTCCCGGCGCCGCGCAACCGGCGATCAGCCACCACTGGGAGCTCGCGGTCACCGAGGGACCGCACGGTGCACCGGACTTCTTCACCCGCAGCGATATCGATGAGCTGCTGTCAACGGACTATGAGGTGCACTTCAACTCCGATCGCACGGGAGTGCGCCTCGTCGGCCCCAAACCTCGTTGGGCGCGTGCCGATGGCGGCGAGGCCGGGTTACACCCGTCGAACATCCACGACAACGCGTATTCGATCGGCGCACTGGACTTCACCGGCGATACCCCGATTCTGCTGGGCCCCGACGGTCCCAGCCTGGGTGGCTTCGTCTGTCCTGTCACGGTGGTGTCGGCCGATCGCTGGAAGCTGGGGCAACTGCGTGCCGGCGATACCTTGCGTTTCGTCCGAATCGAAGCCGCCCGCAGTGCGTCGCTGCGCTCTATCGGCATCGACCGGCGCGGGCATTGGCCCTCGGTCTTCTCCACCCGGGGCGACGGCGACGACGGCGTGCTGGCGTACCGTCCTGCCCGTAACGACGCACCCGATATGACGTACCGCCGCAGCGGAGACGACAACATTCTGGTCGAGTACGGCGATCTCACACTGGATTTGGCGTTGCGCGCCCGCGTACACGCGTTGCACCAACGACTCGAAGACACCCACACCAGCGGGATCGTCGATCTGACGCCGGGTATTCGATCGCTGCAGGTGCACTTCGATCCCGACAAGCTGCCGATGGGCAAGGTCATGGGGCTGCTCGACGACATCGACGAGCATCTGCCCGCCTCCGATGAGCTGGTCGTCCCGAGCCGCAGGGTAGCCATGCCCCTGTCGTGGGACGACCCGTCTGCTCGCGAGGCCATGGAGCGCTACCGCCTGGGTGTGCGAGCGGACGCACCGTGGATGCCGTGGAACATCGAATTCATCAGGCGTATCAACGGTTTGGACTCCGTCGATGATGTGCATCGCACGGTGTACGACGCCTCGTATCTGGTGCTCGGCCTGGGCGATGTCTATCTGGGCGCACCCGTCGCGACCCCGGTCGATCCTCGGCACCGTCTGGTCACCACCAAATACAACCCGGCCCGCACCTGGACGCCGGAGAACGCCGTCGGTATCGGCGGGGCGTACCTGTGCGTCTATGGCATGGAAGGCCCCGGCGGATACCAATTGGTGGGCCGCACCGTGCAGGTCTGGAATCACCGCCACCCTGACAACGCGGGCACGTTCGAACCCGGGACACCGTGGCTACTGCGATTCTTCGACCAAATCAGCTGGTACCCGGTGAGCTCCGAGGAGCTGCTCGAACTGCGTGATGAGCTTGCCACTGGGCGCGGCACCGGCGGCGTCACAATCACCGACGGCGAGTTTTCCATGGCGGAATACTCAACGTTCCTTGCCCAAAACACGATGTTAATAGGCGAGTTCCGGGATTACCAGCGCTCGGCATACGCGGCCGAGCGCGAAGCATGGAGTACTGCGGGCGAATTTGCTCGGGTCTAGCAAGTGAGCGCCCCGAACCCCTCGCTCGCGAATACCGGGGCGTGTCACTTCGCTGTCTGAATTAACCACCCCGGGCGATCTTGGTCAAGAGAAATGGGCACACCGACATTTCCGGAGACCGAAAGTAGCGGCTTTCGCCAAACACGGCGAAGGCGCAGTGGGGTGGCTTACTTGGCCTTGTACTCGTAGAACCCGACGCCGCTCTTCTTGCCGAGGCGCCCGGCCTCAACCATGCGCAGCAGCAACGGCGGCGCCGCGTACAGGGGCTCCTTGTACTCGTCGTACATCGAGTCGGCGATGAGCTTGAGGGTGTCGAGGCCGACAAGATCCGAGAGCCTCAGCGGGCCCATCGGGTGCGAGAGACCCGCCACGACTGCCTTGTCGATGTCTTCGACTGTGGCAAAACCAGATTCGGCCATCCGGATGGCGGCCAACAGATACGGAACGAGCAGGAAGTTGACCACGAAGCCGGAGCGGTCGGCGGCGCGCACGACCTGCTTGCCCAGCACCTCACTCGCGAAGGCCTCCGTGCGGGCAGCGGCCTCGGGCGCGGTCACCAGCGTCGAGATGAGCTCGACGAGTGGCAGCACCGGCACCGGGTTGAAGAAGTGTAGACCCAGCACGCGGCCCGGGTTCTTGGTCGCCGCAGCGATCTTCATGATCGGGATACTGGAGGTGTTCGACGCGAGAACCGCATCGGGATCGGTGATCACCTCGTCGAGCTTGGCGAAGATCGAGGATTTGATGGACTCGTCCTCGATGACCGCCTCGATAACCAGCTGACGATCGGAGAAATCGGCCAGGTCGGTGGTGAATTTCAGGTTGGCGACGGCGGCATCGCGCTCGCGCTCGGTGATCTTGCCCGCAGAGACGCCGCGGTCCAGCGACGTGGTGATGCGGTTGCGACCGGCAGTCGTCAGCGCCTCGGTGGTCTCGAACACCAGGACGTCGACACCGGCACGTGCCGACACCTCGGCGATACCCGCGCCCATCTGTCCGGCGCCGATAACTCCTACGCGCGTGATTCCATCCGTCATCTTCGTGCTACTCCCTGAACATCGTTGTTAGTTTTGGCTTTACCTGATGGTCTTCGCCCGAGCGGCTCATCCATTCAGCACACAGGCCCCGCCCAACGGGATACGTGGGCGGGGCCTGTGCTGTCAACTCAGTGGGTCACACCGAGAGTCCATTTCCTTCGACGAGCAGTCGCGAAAGCGCGTGTCTTCCCGGTGTGTCGGGTGCCTTTGCGTCTGCTCGGCATGGGGCTTAGTGGAACTGGCCCTCTTCGGTCGAGCCCTTCAGCGCCGCAGTCGAGGTGTTCGGGTCCACCGTGGTGGCGATCCGGTCGAAGTACCCCGCACCGACCTCACGCTGGTGCTTGGTGGCGGTGTAGCCACGAGCCTCGGCTGCGAACTCGCGCTCCTGCAGATCGACGTAGGCGGTCATGCCCTCGCGGGCGTAGCCGTACGCCAGGTCGAACATCGAGTAGTTCAGAGCGTGGAAACCGGCCAGGGTGATGAACTGGAACTTGAAGCCCATGGCACCCAGTTCCCGCTGGAACTTGGCGATGGTCGAGTCGTCCAGCGCCTGCTTCCAGTTGAAGGACGGGCTGCAGTTATAGGACAACAGCTGGTCCGGGAAGTCGGCCTTGACGGCCTCGGCGAACTTGCGGGCGACCTCCAGATCCGGCACACCGGTCTCCATCCAGATGAGGTCGGCGTAGGGCGCGTAGGCCTTGGCACGCGCGATACAGGGCTCGATGCCCTTCTGCACGTTGTAGAAGCCCTCCGAGGTGCGCTCACCGGTGACGAACGGCTTGTCACGGTCGTCCACATCGGAGGTGATGAGGGTGGCGGCCTCGGCGTCGGTGCGGGCGATGACGACCGTCGGGGTGTTGGCGACGTCAGCGGCCAGGCGGGCGGAGGTGAGGGTGCGGATGTGCTGCTGGGTGGGGATCAGCACCTTGCCACCGAGGTGGCCGCACTTCTTCTCCGAAGCCAGCTGGTCCTCCCAGTGGGTGCCGGCCGCGCCCGCGGCGATCATGGCCTTCTGCAGTTCGTAGACGTTCAGGGCGCCACCGAAACCGGCTTCGCCGTCAGCGACGATCGGCACCAGCCAGTTATCGACGCTGGTGTCGCCCTCGACGCGGGCGATCTCGTCGGCACGCAGCAGGGCGTTGTTGATACGGCGAACCACAGCCGGCACCGAGTTGGCCGGGTACAGGCTCTGGTCGGGATACGTGTGGCCGGAGAGGTTGGCGTCACCGGCCACCTGCCAGCCCGACAGGTAGATGGCCTTGAGTCCGGCACGGACCTGCTGCACAGCCATGTTGCCGGTCAGCGCGCCCAGCGCGTTGATGTACGAATCGTCGTCCTTGGTGACGGCGTCCCACAGGATCTCCGCACCGCGGCGGGCCAGGGTGTTTTCCTCGACAACGCTGCCCTGCAACTCCTCGACCTGGGCGGCCGTGTAATCGCGGGTGATGCCCTTCCACCGGGGATTGGTGTCCCAGTCCTGCTGGATTTCGGCCGCGGTGCGCGGCTTTCCGACGTTCGACATTGGTACTCCTTGCTATGACTTGCTATGACCCTGAGTTACATGCTCTGGCGTTTGGCTGTCACAGACAGATTGTTAACGACCAGGCGCGTTCACTGCGTTGACCGTTACGACGATGTCACAGACCATATGCGCAGGTCCACCCATTCCCAATGCCAATTTTCGCTAGGTAAAGGCAGTCTTTTGCTAACTTTGCGAAGCGGCTAATAGTACGCCCGTACTGTTGCTACCGACCGGTAACCAACAATCCCCTGTTCAGAACGCTCGTACTGTTAAACAACCGACACGGTGTCTCATTATCGAGCGAATATGGAGGCGAGAGCCTTCACCTCGTTGCCGACGACATATGTGAGCGTTGTAACACCGCGACCGGGGACACCGAGCTCGGCTCCGTCCTCGTGGATATTGGTGATGATCTCGAGCTTGTCTCCCAGCGAAACTGCGGAGTCGTGCTCGAGGCTGACCCGATAGGGGCCGGACAGCAGCTCCGGGTGCCGCGAAAGATGATCCTCGACAATGCTCCAGTACACGGAGTTGTTCATGTGGTCGAAGAGGTCCATATCGGTGAACCGCACCGGGAAGTCCCGGATATCCGTCGCGGTCTCCCGACTTCCCGCCTTGTTGTAGGGCTTCCAGCGCAACCGATCGACGTCGGTGGTGGAGGCGACAGTGGCCAGAAAGTCGTCTTCGATACGGGCCGGGCCCTGCGTCTCGCGGCTGACGTGGATCCAGAACGCCTCGGACTCCACCAGGCCCCCGTCACGCCCGTCGAGCCGCACACGCATTTGGCACCACCGATTGGACGTAGCCGAACACCAGCGGCGCAGCCACAGCGACTCCCTGAACTCAATCGGCTTGATCACGTCGATCATGGTGCGGCGAACTATCCAGTGCGGATGGCTGTCCTCGGCCTCGACGCCGCGGAGGTGATCCTGCCCGATATCCTGGATATGCCGGGCCGCCCCGTCCAGCCGCAGGCGCCCACTGGCGTCGACATCGGCAATGCGGACCGGCCAGCGACCCTCGAAGACGTGCGGATGCGCGTGGGGTACGGGCATCATGTCCTTGTCGAGGCCGATGCTCGGTTCATTGCTCACGCCCCGATCATCACACACCCGTCCGCTGCGGCACAGGACAGCTCATTCCGATCCGCTAGTGAAGCCCCGACCAGGGGCAACGGCACGCCCGAATCGAGTCCGGACGCACAGTACCGAACAGGCCGCCTGCCCGGCATTTCGCGACGAATTTCCGATCTAGCAGGTGAATACTGTTGTCCACTAGCCAGTTTCGGATCTCAGCAGTATCGAGCCCTCAGCTATACCCCAGATACGACGGCCTGTTGCCGAAATGGCGATGCAGCCGCTGCGAGGGCGCCGGGTGTACAGCGCGTTCAGCTCATCCGCGCGGCTCAGTGTGCACCCAGTGTCCTCACCGGAGCACCGACGCCCATATGTTTCATCGTCCCTTTCAGCCCCCATTCGGCGGGAACACACCACTACATTTAGCGGTCGTCCATACACCTATTAATCGAAACAACAACGCCCGTGTTGATTCGATCCCATCTTTCTCAAGTATTTTCCTGGCAATCCTCCGACCACCAGCGAAATGATGCTCCTGTATCACCCCGGAACTCCGAGGGAGCTGACGCTCAAGGTAATACTGTGCGGTGGGAGATGGCCGTTGATTATCCGCGCCGAATACCCTGGCCGACTGTTTTCGCCATGTCCCGCCAGGAAACACAGACGGCTTCCTCTGCGATCGAGCACGTGCACCGCTACCTGGGTGAGGTCACGGTGACTTGATGATGAGGCCCTGACCGGTAGGCAATGCGCAAATCGGCACTCCCAGCTCTTCAGCGAGATCGTCCATTGCAACACGCTGCTCATCGAATCCGCGTTGTGCATAGTCGTCCAACAACACAATCGCGCCGGGGGTGAGCCGCGGCCAGAAGTACCGTAGAGCAGCTACTTCTGGCGGTGCACAATTCATATCGATGTGCAGGAACGCCACCGCCTCGGCATCAACCTGATCGAGGGTTTCCGGGACCGCGCCAACAATAATACGATGATTGCGCCACTGCGCGAAGTTGGCTCGCACACCGTCGACCCCGCTGACGTAGGCTCCAAACTGCAGAGCTGCCTGGCTCTTATTGAGAGCGCCCGCTCCGCGCTCGCGATCGGTGACGTAGCGCTGGTCGATTCCTTTAAACGTATCGAGCAGATAGAACATCTTATTCAAGTGGTCCCAATCAAGCTGCTCCATAATGGCGCTGCTCAGAAAGCCGTAGTTGACGCCACACTCAACAAAGTCACCCTTGAGACGACTCGCATTGGAGGCCGCCCACAATCCTATGTGCACCCGCCAGTGCCATTGATAGAAGTCGCTATCGCCCAAGGCGCGAACTCCACGCCGGTATGCGCGCTGAAAATCAGGATCGTTCATGAACTCGTGCCGATGAAAGCTAATCAACTGATCGTTGACGTACACGCGAGGAAGCATCGTCCGTGCTAACCAATAAAAGCCGCGCAGCGGCCAGACGGTAGCAGACATGACCATTCGAACAAACCATTGCGGCATTGTGGTCAACCATTGCAGTTTGGCGGCGGCGCCAGCACGCCCCTTTCTCATACACCGAACCGTAGCACCAGAATCCCGGGAGCGTGGTGCGAAATGTGAGCCATATACTCGCAGACCGACCTTGGCTAGGGCGAGCAGGCCGAAAGAAGACCCAAATCTATTGGCGGCCACCACGTATGCTCCCACTACCGGAATACAGCACGTGGTAACCGCTTTGGCTCTTTCGTGCGATGAATCACCACTACGGAGTCGAATATCTCGATACGGTCGACAATGGTTGTCGCCAATGGCACCTGCACCTCTCTTAAACGCTTTGGGTGCCCTTCCATGATCTGATAGACGGAATTCATCTGCAAGTAGCCTAAGCGCATCTGCTGATAGTGAGCGTGCATGGCATCCATCAGCCACTTGGTGAAGTCGATGAACGATTCACGCTGGTCACGGTAAATCGTCCAGTAATTGGCGCAGACATCTTCCACGATGTACACCCCGCCGGGGGCAAGGCGCGGGAAGAGGTATTGGAATGAGGTGATCATCTGCTTCGGCGTGTGCCCTCCGTCATCCAGAACGGTGTCGAATGAACCGAACTCGCCCACAACGCTTTCCAGAAACCGGGTGTCGGTCTGATCACCGACACGGACGTAGATTCCGCGCTCCGGGTCGTCGTGCTGCGCCGAGCCCGGATTGATATCAAGCCCGACAATGGTGGCGTCCGGCAGGTACGTGCGCCACATTTGCAGAGATCCACCCCGGTCCACCCCGATCTCGAGCAAACGCCCAGTATTGGCCATCACGCGCTCGTAGATAGGCAAATAGTGGCGCAACTTGTGCACCTTGTCGGTATTCGCAAAGACGCGACCCACCGCTGTGTCATCGGGAGGCGAGTCGTCGATCAGCATGGTGACCTCGCTGCCTAAATCGGATCCCAGCGCATCGCGCATGCGGCGGCGCCCCGTGTAGGGGTACCGCCGCGTGATGTACGGCGGTTTCGACTGCAGCGCAAGATGGAAGAACATAGCTACGAATTGTTTCAGGTAGTCAGCACATCGACCGTGAATTCGATCAATCGCCTGGGTACACCACCCTTTGTCGGCAATACGGCACTTTCGGCGCGCAGCCGCGATGATTGTGCGGCTAGACCATGCCAACCCCAGTGAGCACCTGCCAGATCCCGACCACGGCAAAGAGAACGAGCAATACCAACTGTCGGTGGGCAAGCGCCCAGCGGTGAATCGGTTCGAGCACCGCCTGGGTTCGCTCTGGAGCAATCACATAACTGATCAACGCGATCTCGAAAACGGCGAGCATCGCAAAGACGAACACCACGGTGGCAATAACCTGCGTGCCGATCGCAGCCCCCGAACCCACGATGATGGTGTCCACCAGCAGAACCAGTGGCGGCGGCGGCAAGTATCCGATTCCGAGCAGCATCGCCACCCACAAGGCGCCGTTCTCCCACGCGCCTTGTGCTCGATGCATAACACGCCGACATAGCGCTCCAATAGAGGAAACAGCACCCCGGACTCGACCCGCTGGCCGGTCCTCGGTAGCCGCAACCTCAGGATCCAGCACCAAGACCGAAGAATCACCACCCGATCCAGCCGCTACCGGCTGGTTCTCGCGCTGGCGTGACCGAAGCCGCACCGCAATCCACACGGCCACCACTAGACAGAGTGCACCGGTGCCCAACTGAAGAGGCTTAACCGACGAGCCCGGATCTGCGGTTGCGAGATTCTTGGCGAAGGACGCGAAACTCGGCACCATATGCAAAGCGAAAAGTGCGGCCACAAAAGACGGCACATTCACCATCAGCGCGCCAACCCAGAACGCCAGCAAGTTCTGCACGGGCCGGGGCCGGGAAATCACCACCAAGATCAAACCGAGCAGCACAGGATTCAGTGACATCAGAAATGCCAACCCCAACAATTCGCGCCACATCATCCAACCTTACCCCGTTTGCTTTCACATGGCATCTCCTATCGAATTCACCCGAATTGCACTGGGCGCATTCGATAAAAAGACGTCAATTCGGAAAGGATATAGCCAATTGAATTAACTGTCACGAAACTTCTTCGTCGGAGCCCCCACTATTTTTTTGCATGCTAGAGCAATCCCTGTAGCTGCATATCGCTTGCATACTTCGCGATGATCGATGCCGATATTTGCGGAATATCGTTGCCAGAACCAATCTTCGCTCGGCGAACGGCAGCGTGGAAACGGTCTGCCGGCGCCATCGGTCCACGTGAAGGTTCCGGGGGCTGACCATCCCAACCGTGATCCTTGAGAATCTTCAACATCTGCAATACCGAACCCTGGCGCTGGTGGTCCGGCAAGGCGTGTAATCGGGACTCGAACCGCTCCACCCACTCGGTGAAGTCCTCGATCCGCTCAATCGGATGACCCGCATCGATCAACCAGTCAACGTACTCGTCGATTCCGATACCATCGTCGTGCGGATTCATCACGTGATAAGTCTCGAAACCAGCTGAGCCCTCCGGTGATTCGGCAGCCTGACCGCCCAACGTGGTGATCGCCTCGGCGACGAACTCCACAGGCAATCCATCGAAATGCGCACGCTGCCGATTGCCGTCGTCGCCGAGCCGATAGACCGAATGCGGAGCGACACCCGTCGCGACAATGCTGAGCACCATGCGCGCAACGGTGTCCGATGGGTTCACCTGGCCCGCATAACTGGTGTCGACCATGATCATGCCCGAGCGAAACACCGTGACGGGTAACCCGAGCTGCTCGTGGGCTTCTCGCAAGAGCACCTCGCCCGCCCACTTGCTATTGCCGTAACCGTTGGCATAGCTTCCATCGGCGGGGCGGGTGGCACTGACAACCCGGATGTCGGCGTCCTCCACGAAAAGCGACTTCTCGATCTCGCGACCGACATCAGCCGTCGAAATGTACGTGTAGGGCTTGACCTTCGACGTCACCGCGAATCGGATCAGCTCGGCCGTACCCACCACGTTAGGCCCAAACAGTTCGCTGTACGGCAGCACACTGTTGACCAAAGCAGCCGAGTCGACGATCAGATCGACAGTATCGGCCAACCGCTGCCAGGTTTCCTGCGCCAGCCCCAGGTCGGGTTCGGCCTTGTCACCGGCGACCACCTGCAATCGGTCAGTGGCCAACGCCTCGTACACCCGAATGAGCTCCGGGTCTCCGCTGTCGAAGGTCTTGTCCAGACGGCGCCGCGCCTCCTCGTCGGACTTGGCCCGCACCAGGCAGATCAACGTGCCGCCATCGACCTGTTGCAGTTCCTTGAGCCATTGCAGCACCAAGTAGCGGCCCAGGAACCCCGTCGCCCCGGTCAACAACACCGTCCGCACACCCGCGTCGGCTCGTGGCAGCGTCGGGGCGGCCTGCAGCGTTTCCTCGTCAATGAACTTATCCAGGGTGAGGTCACTTGCCCGCACTTCGGATGCCCCGGGTCCATGTACGGACGCGTAGCTGGGCCCGGCAGTCGCGGAGCCGACCGCGCCATCCACATACACGCTCAGGCTTCGCACCGACGGTGCCTCGAACAGCGTTCTGACCGCAAGCTGAGCGTCGAACGACGTGTTGATCGCCGCGACCACGCGCATCGCGGAGATCGAATCCCCGCCGAGATCAAAGAACGAGTCATCGGTGCCGACACGCTCAATGCCCAGCACCTGCGCATAGATGCCTGCGACCATCTCCTCGATGGCGTTGGCGGGTGCGCGGTAGCGGGCCGCATCGTCATACTCCGGTGCGGGGAGTGACCGCTTGTCGAGCTTGCCGTTGACCGTGAGCGGCAAGGCATTCAACCGCACTACCGCAGCCGGAACCATGTAGGGCGGCAGCCTCTTTGCCAGTGCGGTGCGCAGCTCGGCCACCTCACCGGTCCCGATGAAATACCCGACCAGCCGCTTGTCACCAGGGCGGTCCTCGCGGGCGATCACCGCCGCCTGCTCCACTCCGTCAAGGTCGGCCAGGGCCGCCTGGATCTCACCGAGTTCGATACGGTAGCCGCGAATCTTCACCTGCTCGTCGGCGCGGCCCAGATACTCCAGCTGCCCGTTAGCACCCCAGCGCACCAGGTCCCCGGTGCGATACATCCGCGTGCCGGGCTCACCGAACGGGCACGCGACGAACCGTGACGCGGTCAGTGCCTGACGCTTCACATAGCCGAGGCCGACGCCGAGTCCAGCCACATACAACTCGCCGACAACACCCGGTGGCACCGGCCGCATCCACCGGTCCAACACGAACAACGCGGCATCGGGCACCGGCACACCGATCGGCACCACACCCGAGCCGGCGATCAACTCACCGAACGTGGCATAGATCGTTGTCTCGGTCGGACCATATCCGTTGATCATCACGCGTCCGGGCGCCCACGTGTCCACCACTTCGGTGGGGCAAGCTTCACCGGCCACGATCAGCGTCATGTTGTCCAGTCCCTCCGGCGACAACATGCCCACCGCCGACGGGGTTTGGAACAAGACGGTGACCTTTTCACGGATCAGCAACTCGCGGAAGTCGTCGGGCGAGCGCACGACCGAATCCGGGATGATCACCAATCGGCCACCATGCAGCAATGCGCCGAAGATCTCCCACACCGTGATGTCGAAGACCAGGGACCCCGCCTGCGTCCACACCTCGCCCGGCCCCGTGGGCATATGCGTGAGCGGGAACTTGAGTGCTTGGGTGACGTTGCTGTGCGCGATGGCCACACCCTTGGGCACACCGGTCGTTCCCGAGGTGTAAATCATGTAGGCGACATCCTCGGGTGCCGGGGTGAGCAACGGCGTATGACCGTAGATAGCACCGGTCGGATCGTCGTCGGCGTCGTCGAACTGGACGACCGCCACCCCGGATCCGTCGAATCGTGCACGCAGCTCGGCCGTCGTGACCGCTGCGATCGGCATGGCATCGGAGAGCATGAACTCCAGCCGCGTGTCCGGCACCGAGGGGTCGATCGGCAGATACGAGGCGCCGGTCTTGAGAATCGCGAGAATCGCGACGATCGCCTCATCGGAGCGTGGCATCAACAGTGCCACCGACTCTCCCGGAGCCGCGCCGTAGACCGACAACAGGTTCGCCAACCGATTGGCGGCCTCGTCGAGCTCGCCATACGTCGTCGAGCGACCGTCGAATGTCAGCGCGACCGCCTCGGGGGCGCTGTTCACCTGTTCGGCGAAAGCCTCCGGAATGGACAACGCCGGCTCCGCGTCTCGCGCCAAGACCTTGCGATTGCCCCAGCCGTCGAGCTGTTGGTGCTCAGCGGACTCCAGGACATCGAGCGACGAAAGTCGTTGTCCGGCATCGGTGACCATGGATGTAAGGACCCGCTGAAACCGCTCGAACACGGCCTCGATGGCACCTACATCGAACTTGTCGGTGTCGTATTCGATCCGGATGCCCAGCTCATGCCCCGGTAGCGCCATCACCGACAGCGGATAGTGGTTGTACTCGCGGGTGACGAACTCGGTGACGGCCAGTTCCTGTGCGCCCATGAACGCACTAGCGTCAATCGGGTAGCTCTCGTACAGGAAGAGGGTGTCGAACAACTGCTCGTGGCCCGCGATGTGGTGAATCTCATTGAGGGCCAGGTGTTCATGCTCAATGGTGTCGTTGTGAGCACTCTGCAGCTGCCCTAGGAGCTCGGACACCGTGGTGGCCGCTGTGGCGCGCGCCCGCACCGGCACCGTGTTGATGAGCAGTCCCACGATCGAATCCGATCCGGTAAGTTCTGCGGGCCGGCCCGACACAGCCGTACCGAACGCGACGTCGTCCTGCCCGGTCACCACCATGAGCAGCTGCGCCCATGCCGCCTGCAGCACTGTGCTGATCGTGGTGTGCTGCGACCGCGCCAGGTCGGCAAGGGCCTGGGTGGTCTCGGCCGAAACACGGTAGGACTCAACACCTCTGACCCCTGGAGGTGCCGGCGGAGCGACGAGAGTGGGTGTATCGAAACCGTCCAACACCTTGCCCCAGGCCGCACGTGCCGCACCGTGATCCTGGTTCGCCAGCCAGCTGACGAAACTGCGATATGACGACGGCGCCGAGAGCCGGTGGCCGAAGTAGCTTGCGAAGATCTCCTGCAACAGGATCGGCAATGACCAGCCGTCGATCACCACGTGGTGGAACGTCAGGACGAACCGGTGCTTGTTGCCCTCTGTGCGGATCAACGCCGCACGCAGCGTGGGCCGATCGACAAGGTCGCAGACCGCCGCGCGCTCGGCAGCGCACAGATGCTGAATCTCCTCGTCGGGAGTCAGATCGTCACCCCGGAGGTCGAGGTATCGCCACGCGATCACGGGGTCGGCCAGAATCACCTGTACCGGGTCACCGAACTGCGTGCAGAAGCGAGCCGCGAGGTTGGGATGCCGCCGGACCACGGAGTGAACCGCGTCGCGGAGTCGCAGCTGGTCCACAAGACCTGTCACGGTGATATCGAGCTGCACCGCATAGAAGTCGATTCCCGCCGGGTCACCGTCCAGCGCCCCCGCGGCGCGCGCGAAGGTGGTGTGGAAAAGCAGGCCTTCTTGGATGGGCGTCAGCGGCAGTACGTCGACGATCTTGCGCTGCTCGTGCAGCTCGTCGATCTGCTGCTGGGTCAGCCGTGCGGGTGCGATATCGGACGGGGTCAAACCGCCACCGCCGCCGCGCACATACGCGCAGATCCCGGCGAGCGCCTCGAACCACAGCTGGCTCAGCCGCTGCACCTGGGGCTCGGTGACCGACGACGGCGCCCACGTCCAGCCGGCGCGCAGATGTGCACCGGACACCTCGCCGAGACCGCCCTCCACGATGCCGGCGTTGAGATCCACGGTGTACATCAGCGGCATGGACACCGCCGAAGCGACGCCCGCCGAGGACAGGCTGTCCTCGTTGATCCGCCATAGGTCGTCGCTGAGAGCCGCGGCACCGGCGCCCAGACGTCCCAGGTAGTTGAATCCGATGGTCGGTTCCGGGCCGGACAGGTCCACGTCCGAGTTCAGGTAACGCAGCAGGCCGTAGGTCAGGGGATCCGGGAGGGTACGCAGTTGTTCCTTAGCGCCCTTGATGATCGGCCCCAGAGCCGCGGCCCCACCGACGACGTCGTCCCAGGAGAGTCCGCCGACGCTCAGCGCGACCGGATACTTAGTGGTAAACCAGCCGACGGTGCGCGACAGGTCGACGTCGTCGGCCAGCTCCTCGTGACGTCCGTGACCTTCGACGCCGATGCCGATCGACGTGGCGGTGGAGTCCAGGAATTCGTTCCAGGCCAATCCGAAGGCGATCAACAGAATGTCTTGCACACCAGCGTGAAACGCAGCCGGAACCTCACCCAGGAGTTCTCGGGTCGTCTCCGCGTCGAGTGACACCGACATCGTTCTGGCCGTCGCGTAGGTGTCCACCTCGGGCAGTACCGCCGGTAACGCCGCGGGAACTGCCGCCACCTCCCGCCAGGCATCGGCTGTTGCTACCACGTCGGCCGAGCGCGCGTGCTTGTCAAGTAGCGTGGCCCAGCGAGCGAACGAAGTGCCACCTGACGGCAACTCCACCGGCTGCCCGCTATGGTGTTGCCCCCAGGCGATATTCAGGTCTTCCAACAGAATTCGCCATGACACACCGTCGACAGCCAGATGATGGATCATCACGGCGAGCTGCCGGGTATCGGGAATCCACACCGCACTCAGCTCGGCGCCAGCCGCCGGGTTCAGACGAGAGCGGGCGGCTACCAGCTCCGCGTCAGACAACCTCTCAGCGACACACAGGCATTCGCGCGCATCCACCGTGCCCACTTCTGGCACCAGAAGCGACCACGCTCCCGCATCGGAGGCGCCGTCCGTTTCCGCACGCAACCGCAGCGTGGCATGGCGGTCCAGCAGCGCCTGCAGCACGATGACGACATCATCTTCGGTCACGCCCGCCGGAGCCTGCAAGACCATTGTCTGGTTGAACTGATCGACAGGGCCCTGCACACCATGAAGCCAGTGGATGATCGGGGTGGCCAGCACCGGGCCGACGCCCTCATCGACAACACCGACCTGACCTTCCGAAAGAGTGGCCACAGCGGCCACTCCGCTTACGGTTTGCTCGACGAAGATGTCCCGCGGCCGACACAGCACCCCGGCCGCCCGCGCACGCGACACCACCTGCATCGACAGGATGCTGTCACCGCCGAGATCGAAGAACGACTCGTCGACGCCAACCCTGTCTACCCCGAGGACCTGAGCATAGATATCGGCCAGGATCGTCTCGACCGGGCCGGACGGCGCACGGTACTCAGCACTGACACTGCGGTATTCGGGTGGGGGAAGGGACTTCTTGTCCAGCTTGCCGTTCACCGTCAACGGCAGCGTGTCCAGCACCACCACCGCCGCGGGAACCATGTACGCCGGAAGCCTCTCGGCCAGCGCGGTGCGCGCCTGGACCGGATCGACGGTTCCCACGATGTATCCGACGAGGCGCTTGTCGCCGGGGCGGTCCTCGCGGGCGATCACCACCGCCTGCTCCACGCCGTCCAGGCGCGCCAGTGCCGCCTGGATCTCCCCGAGCTCAATGCGATATCCGCGAATCTTCACCTGCTCGTCGGCTCGGCCGAGGTACTGCAGCTGCCCGTCCTCACCCCACTGCACCAGATCGCCCGTGCGGTACATGCGTGACCCCGGGCCTCCGAATGGGCAGGCCAGGAAGCGCGATGCCGTCAAACCGGATCGGTGCGCGTAGCCGGGAGCCACGCCGTTGCCTGCCACATACAGCTCGCCGACCACGCCCTCGGGTGCCGGCCGCAGCCACTTGTCCAAGACGAACAGCGCCGCTCCGGGCACGGGCGAACCGATGGGCGCCACATCCGAACCCGGCGTCAAAGGTCCACTCATCGCCGCATAGATGGTGGCTTCGGTCGGGCCGTAGGCGTTGATCATCGTGCGCCCGCTCGCGGCCCATCGGTCCACGAGTTCTGTCGGGCAAGCTTCGCCGGCAACGATAAGGGTCGTCGACTCCAGCCGCTCCGGCGACAACATCCCTGCTGCCGAAGGGGTTTGGCACAGGACGCTGACTTTCTCGCTGATCAACAACTCGTGGAGATCATCCGGTGAAGACGCCACCGATTCGGGCACCACCACCAGACGGCCGCCGTGCAACAGCGCACCCCAGATCTCCCACACCGATACGTCGAAGACCAACGAATGCCACTGCGACCAGACCTCGCCCGGTCCGGCGGGTAGATCGGCACGCACTGCATCCACCAGCTGGGTGACATTGTGGTGAGTAACCGCAACCGCTTTGGGGACACCGGTGGTGCCCGAGGTGTAGGTCATGTACGCAAGATCATCGGGCTGTGGCACGGGCAGCGCAGAACTGGGCTGGCCATCGACGAGGGGATCGTCGATTTCGGTCACCCGCGCATCGAGCCCATCGAATCGCGAGCCCAAATCTGCCGTGGTAAGTACCGCCACCGGTTCCGCATCCGACACCATGAACCTGATGCGCTCGTCGGGATGCGCCGGGTCGATCGGCAGATACGCGGCCCCCGTCTTGAGTACCGCCAAGAGCCCGATGATCGCCTCACCCGATCGCGGAACCAGCAGGCCCACAACCTCTCCCGGGCCCGCGCCGTTGCCTGCCAACAGATGTGCGATGCGGTTAGTAACCTGGTCCAGCTCGCGATAAGTCCAGGACCTGTCCCTGCACACTAGCGCGACGGTCTCGGGCGCGCGCTCCACCTGGACTTCGAACAGCACCGGAATCGAGACGGGCTCGGCGGTGGGCTCGGTGAGCACCGCACGGTTACCCCATTCGTCGAGCCGGTCGTGATCGTCGTCGTCGAGAAGATCCATCGACAACAAAGTCCGGGTCGGATCGGCGCTCATGTTAGCTCCTTCTTCTTCCCTTTGACATCGGACGTCATGGCCTCCAGCACGCGCTGGAACCTCTTGACCAACTTTCCAATTCGGACGGCATTGAAGACATCGGTGTCAAATTCGACACGGAGCCCCAGCTCGTGCCCCGGCGTGGCCTGAACCGCCAGGGGGTAATGGTTGTACTCGCGATTGCTGAACCCGGTGATGGACAACTCGTGCACACGCGACAGTGCGGCCGTGTCAATGGGGTAGTTCTCGTACACGAACATTGTGTCGAACAGCTGATCAAGCCCGACGGCATGGTGAATCTCATTGAGCGCCAGGTGCTGGTGCTCCAGCGTGTCCCCGTAGGCGCCCTGCAGCTGACCCAACAAGTCGGCAATGGTGGTGGTCGAGGTGATGGTCGCGCGGACCGGCACCGTGTTGATCAAGAGGCCCACCATCGATTCCGCACCGACGAGATCGGTCGGCCTGCCGGACACCGCGGTTCCGAACGCGACATCGGTTTGGCCCGTCAGCCACATCAACAGCTGAGCCCATGCGGCCTGCAACACGGTGCTGACCGTGGTGCGGCAGGAGCGCGCCAGCTCGCCGAGGGCCGAAGTGGTCTCAGCTGACACTACGAACGACTCAACACCTCTGCAGCCCAGTACCATTCGTCCAGGCGGTGCCACCAAGGTCGGGGTTTCAAAACCGTCGAACACCTGGCTCCAGGCTGATCGGGCGGTGCTGTTGTCCTGCCCTGACAGCCAGGTGACAAACCTGCGGTAGCCCACCGGAGCTGGCAGGCGTTCGCCGAAGTAGCTCGCGAAGATCTCCTGCAGCAGGATCGGCTTCGACCATCCGTCGAGCACAATGTGGTGATTGGTCAGCAGGAATCGGTACTGGTCTGCGCTGGTCCGGGCCAGCGCAGCCCGGAAGGCTGGTTGACCCGCGAGATCACAGACCGCTGCCCGCTCCGCCGCCGCCAGCCGCTCGACCTGGCCCTCGACATCTCCGTCCAACTCGACGAATTGCCAGGCTAACTCGGGATCGGCCGGGATGAGCTGCAGCGGTTGACCGAAGCCTTCGTAGAACGTGGCCACCACATTAGGACGACGCTTGATCGCGGTGCGCACGGCCTCTTGCAACCGCTTGGGATCGAGCGGGCCGCTGAGCGCCACATCCAACTGCACCGCGTATAGGTCGTCACTACCGTCTATGGCCCCGGGCGCCAGATTCGAGTGGAAAAGCAGCCCTTGCTGTAGCGGCGTCAGTGGCAGGACGTCCGCGATCTCATACTGCTCGTGCAGTTGATCGATCTCCTGCTGACTCAGCTGTGCTGGAAGGATATCGGAAGGAGTAAGTCCACCGCCGCCGGCACGGACATGCGCGCAGACGCCGGCCAGCGAGTCGAACCAGAGTCGACTGATACTGTCGATCTGGTCGTGACTCAATGCCGACAGCGCCCACGTCCACGTCGCATGCAACCGCGGGCCCGTATCGGCGTCTTCCATCACACCGGCGTTGAGTTCGACCGTGTGACCCAACGGTGTTGGGACCGATGTCGCGGTGGAAGTGATGGACACCCCGTCTTGGTCGATCCGCCACAGATCGTCGGAGAGATCGGCGCCGCCTGCCCCGAGCCGGCCCAGGTAGTTGAAGCCGATCGACGGATCCGGTCCCGCCACAGCAGCATCCGGATTCAGATACCGCAACAGACCATAGGTCAGCCCAGCCGGCAGGGCGCGCAGTTGTTCCTTGGCATCCTTGATGATCGGTGCCAACGCAGAGTCACCGGCCACCACTTGCACCCAGGACAGCTCGCCCACCGCTAACGACACCGGGTACTTGCTGGTGAACCAGCCGACGGTCCGGGAGAGATCTGCATCGCCCGCGAATTCCTCGTTGCGCCCGTGACCTTCGACATCGATGCCGATCGGGGCGCCGGCCGAACCGAGGAACTCGTTCCACGCCAGCGCGAATGCGATCAGCAGGATGTCCTGGACTCCGGCGTGGTATGCGGTGGGCACCTCACCCAAGAGCTCCCGGGTGAGGTCGGCGTCCAGCGATACCGACAACTGTCCCGCACTGGCATAGGTATCCATCGTGGGGTGCACCGCCGGCAATGCGGCCGGGGTCGCCTCCACCTGGCGCCAAGTATCGGCCAATGCCACCACGTCGGCCGCATACGCATGCTGGTCGAGCAATGTCGCCCAGCGCGCGAATGACGTGCCGCCCGAAGGCAGCTCCACCGGCTGCCCACCGTGATGCTGAGCCCAGGCGATGTTGCAGTCTTCCAACAGAATTCGCCACGACACAGCATCCACAGCCAGGTGGTGGATGATCAGCACCAGTCGGCTGCTATCGCTCTCCCACAACGCGCTGAGCATCGAGCCGGCCGCGGGGTCCAACCGCGAACGCGCCTGGTGCAACGCCTCGTCGGTGAGAGTCTCCACCGCGAGTAGGCATTCGCGGGCGTCTACTGTCCCCGTTTCCGGTATCAGAAGCGACCACTGGCCTCCGTCGTCTTGCGCGCGTAACCGCAAGGTGGCGTGCCGATCCAGCAGTGCCTGAAGCACCGTCACCACATCGTCTTCGGTGACGCCGTCGGGAGCCTGCAACACCACGGTCTGGTTGAATTCGTCGACCTCGCCGCCGAGCCCCTGAAGCCAGCGGATGATGGGGGTGGCAACCACTGCTCCGGTACCCGCATCGACGACCATGTTTTCGGCATCGGCGAATGCGGCGACCTGGGCTAGCCTCGCCACAGTCTGCTCGACGAAGATGTCACGCGGCCGCACCAACAGACCCGCGGCCCGAGCACGGGCCACCACCTGCATAGACGAAATACTATCTCCGCCAAGGTCGAAGAACGAGTCGTCCACACCGATCTGCTCGACACCGAGCACCTGGGCGTAGATGCCGGCCAGGATCTCCTCGATCGCGTCCACGGGTGCCCGGTAATGATCGGCATCCTGGTACTCCGGTGCCGGCAAGGCACGGGTATCCAGCTTGCCGTTCACCGTCAACGGCATCGACCCCAAGACCACCACGGCGGCGGGAACCATGTAGGCGGGCAGGCGTTCGGCCAGTGTCGCGCGCACCGCGGTGGGGTCCAGAGCGCCGGCGGTCGATTCGGTGATGTAGCCGACCAGCCGCTTGTCACCCGGGCGGTCCTCGCGCGCGATCACCGCCGCTTGATCCACGCCCACCACACGGGCCAGCGCCGCGTGCACCTCACCGAGTTCGATGCGGTAACCACGAATCTTCACCTGCTTGTCGGCGCGTCCGACGTACCGCAGCTGTCCGTCTTCACCCCACTGCACCAGGTCTCCGGTGCGATACATCCGAGACCCGGGCGCACCGAATGGGCATGCGACAAAACGAGTTGTCGTCAGATCCGACCGCCCGAGATATCCACTGGCCTGGCCGGAGCCGGCCACATACAACTCACCGACAACACCGACTGGCACCTGACGGAGCCAGCCGTCCAGCACGAAGAAGGCGAGATGCTCCAACGGCACGCCGATCGGGCTGCTGTTGCTGTCCACATCCCCATCACCAATTACCCGGAACGAGGCGTGCACCGTCGTCTCGGTGATGCCGTACATGTTGATCATGCGCGGCAGTCCCGGGTGACTGTCAAACCACGGCGAAAGACGCTGCGGCTCAAGCGCTTCCCCGCCAAACACCACAGTCTGCAATTTGAGCTGCTGGCCCACCTCGGGCTGCAGCGCATCCGCGGTCTGCAAGGCATAGAAGGCCGAGGGCGTCTGGCTCAACACGCTGACCTGTTCGCTGACAAGCAGGGCGTGCAGATCTTCTGGAGACCGGACAACCGCGTCCGGCACGATGAGCAACCGGCCGCCGTACAACAGGGCACCCCAGATCTCCCACACCGAATAGTCAAAGGCCAACGAGTGGCACTGCGTCCACACCTGACCCAAGTTCAGTTCCGCGTCCAGAGATTCCACCAACTGGGCGACATTGCGGTGGGTTACCGCCACCCCCTTGGGAGCGCCGGTCGTTCCCGATGTGTAGATGATGTAGGCGATGTCATCCACCGCCGGAACGGGCAATGCGGCATCGGTCTGCCGGCCCACGGCAGGATCGTCGATGTCGATGACGGGCACACCTGATGCGGCGAGCCGTGGCAGCAGCTCCGCGGTGGTGACCGCGGCGATCGGCGCGGCATCGCCCACGACGAACTCCACACGCGAATCCGGGTGTGCCGGGTCGATCGGTAGATACGCCGCCCCGGTCTTGAGAACGGCCAGGATCGCCGCGATTGCCTCACCGGTGCGCGGCAGCAACAGCGCCACACGCTCGCCGGGGCGAGCACCACTGGTCACCAGGTGATTCGCCAACCGGTTCGCCGTCGCGTCCAATTCACCGTAGCTCCAAGAGCGTTCACCGCACGTGATCGCTATCGCTTCCGGAGCACGAGCGACCTGAGCGGCGAAGAGCTCCGGGATCGATGTCAATACCGGCTCCGGCCGGGTCAGCACCGCGCGGTTACCCCACTGATCCAGCCGGTCATGTTCACCGGCGTCGAGCAGATCGATGGAGGACAACCGAGTGGCCGGATCGGCAACCATGGCCGCCAGCACCTGACGCAACTTGTCGACAACGGTCTCGACTTCGGACAGCTCGAAGACATCGGTATCGAATTCGACGCGCAGGCCCAGTTTATCGCCCGGCATCGCCACAACCGACAACGGGTAATGGTTGTACTCGCGGCTGGTGAAATCGGTGATGCCTAACTCGTGCGCACCCAACAGCGCGCCGACGTCGATCGGATAGTTCTCGTAAACAAACAGAGTGTCGAAGAGCCGATCCAGACCGATTGCGCGATGTATCTCGCTGAGCGCCAAGTGCTCGTGTTCAACGGTGTCATTGTGCATGCGCTGCAACTGGTCCAGCAGATCGGAGACGGTGGTGGCCGCGGTGATGTTCGCGCGCACCGGCACCGTGTTGATCAACAGACCGACCATCGAATCCGCCCCGGCCAAGTCCACGGACCGGCCCGAGACCGCGGTGCCGAACGCGACATCGTGGTGACCAGTCAGCCAGGTCAGCACTTGCGCCCACGCGGCCTGCAGAACCGTGCTGACCGTGGTGCGCTGCGCACGGGCCAGTTCTGCCAGAGACCGGGTGATGTCTTCGGAGATCCGGTACGACTCGACTCCCCGGCGACCCGCGGTAGCGAGCGAACCCACCAGCGTCGGCGTCTCGAAACCGTCGAGAGTCTTTCCCCATACCGACTGCGCTGCAACGCGATCCTGTCCCGCCAACCAAGAGACGAAGTTGCGGTAGGGCGCAGGCGAAGGCAGTCGCTGCCCGTAGTAGGCGCCGAAGATCTCCTGCAGCAAAATCGGCAACGACCATCCGTCGATCACGATGTGATGGGCGGTCAGCACCAGGCGGTGCTTGCTTTCCCCAGCATCGCCGAGGCCGGAGATAAGCGTGGCCCGGAATACCGGGTCGGTGGAGAGCCTGCAGACCGCGGCACGTTCGGCCGCACACAATTGCTCTACCCGCTCATCGGCATCATTGTTCAATTCGGCATGTTGCCAAGCGATCACGGGCTCCGCCGGAATGACCTGAATCGGCTCCCCGTATTCCTCACTAAAGCGCGCGGCCAAGTTCGGGTGGCGTTTGACCACCGAACGCACCGCATCGTGCAGGCGATCCGCATCCAGGGCGCCGGTGACCGTGAGCGCCAACTGCACCGCGTAGACGTCGTCCTCGGTAAAATCCCCTGTGGCCTCTGCGAATCCGGCTTGGAACAACAGCCCTTGCTGCAGTGGCGTCAGCGGGAGCACATCCGCGATCTCGTACTGTTGCACCAGCGCATCGATCTGCTGCTGAGTAAGGTGGGCCGGCGCCAGGTCAGACGGCGTCAATCCGCCACCGCCGGAACTCACGTGGGCGCAGATGCCCACCAACGCCTCGAACCACAACTGGCTCAAGCGATCGGCCTGCGCACCGTCCATCGCCGAGGGAGCCCACGTCCAGTTGGCTCGTAGCTCGGGGCCGCAGCCGAGGTCCGAATTTGTCTCAAGGATGCCGGCGTTGAGCTCCACCGCGTGCGCCAGCGGCATCGAAATCGCGGCAGCCGCATCGGTCATCGACAAGCTGTCTTGGCTTATCCGCCAGAAGTCCTCAGACAGGTCCGTTGCTCCCGTACCCAAGCGCCCGAGGTAGTTGAACCCGATTGTCGGCTCGGGTCCGGTCACGTCGACATCGGAATTCAGGTAGCGCAGCAGTCCGTAGGTCAGTCCATCGGGCAGCGCACGCAGCTGTTCCTTGGCAGCCTTGATCACCGGGCCGAGGGCGGCCTCGCCCGCGACCACCTGAGCCCAGGAGAGCTCCCCCAGCTCCAGCGAAGCCGGGTACTTGGTGGTGAACCAGCCAACCGTGCGCGACAGATCGACTTTGCGGTGGACGGCCTCGCCGATGTCCTCCTGGCGGCCGTGGCCTTCAATGTCAAACGCAATGGGCGCGCCCCAGGTCCCGAGGAATTCATTCCATGCCAGGCCGAAGGCGATCAACAGGATGTCTTGCACCCCAGCATGAAAAGCCCCGGGCACATCACCCAGTAGATGCCGCGTCGTCTCGGCGTCCAATGACACCGACAGTCGCCCGGCGTTGGCATAGGTATCGCACTCGGGCTGCACAGCGGAGACCCTGGCCGGGGTGGTCAACACCTGTCGCCAGGCACCCGCATGCGCCACCACATCGGCGGACCGCGCATACTCGGACAGCAGCTCGGACCAGCGCGCGAACGACATCCCGCCGGCCGGCAGCTCTACCTCAGCGCCACCGTGATGCTGCACCCACGCGATATTCAAGTCTTCCAGCAGGATTCGCCATGACACGCCGTCGACAGACAGGTGATGAATCACCAATGCCAATTGCGCTGTCGCGGGCGCCCACACCGCGCTGAGCATCGACCCGGTAACCGGATTCAATCGAGACCGCGCCGCTACCAATGACTCTTCTGACAACGCGTCGACGACATGAAGGCAATCGCGGGCGTCTACCGCTCCCCTATCCGGGATCAGAAGAGACCACTGGCCTCCATCGTCTTGCGCGCGTAACCGCAGGGTGGCGTGCCGATCCAGCAATGCCTGCAACACGACGATCACATCGTCCTCGGTCACACCGGATGGTGCCCGGAGCACGAGTGTCTGGTTGAACTGGTTGATCGGACCGTCGAGGTCTCGCAGCCAGTGCATGATCGGCGTGACCGACACCGGACCAAGGCCCTCATCGACGACATCGGCTTCACCACCGGACATTTCGGCCACGACGGCCACCCGCGCCACGGTCTGCTCGATGAAGACATCGCGCGGTCGGCACAGCACTCCGGCCGCCCGGGCACGGGAGACCACCTGCATCGACAGAATGCTGTCGCCGCCCAGATCAAAGAAGGAGTCGTCAACGCCGACGCGCTCGACACCGAGTACCTGCGCGTAGATCTCGGCGAGGATCTCTTCCACCGCGGTACCGGGAGCCCGGTATTCGGCAGCGAGGCTGCCGTACTCGGGGGCAGGCAAAGCTCGGGTGTCAAGTTTGTTGTTGGACGTCAGCGGCAACGCCTCAAGCACCACCACCGCGGCCGGAACCATGTAGGGCGGAAGGCATTTGGAAAGAATGTTACGGATTTCGGCTGGATCGGCGTTACCGGTGATGTAGCCGACAAGGCGCTTGTCACCAGGGCGGTCTTCGCGCACGATCGCCACCGCCAGCTCAACCCCGTCATGTGCGCTCAACGCAGCTTGCACTTCGCCGAGCTCGATACGGTAGCCGCGGATCTTAACCTGCTCATCAGCGCGACCAAGGTACTGCAGCTGGCCGTCGTCGCCCCACAGCACCAGATCCCCAGTGCGATACATCCGCGCACCCGGTTCTCCGAACGGGCATGCAACAAAACGGGAGGCGGTCAGGTCGGGGCGCCCGATATACCCGCACGCGACGCCGTCGCCGGCCACATACAGTTCGCCGACAACGCCTGCCGGCACTGGTTGCATCCAGGTGTCCAACACAAATAACGCGGCTCCGGGCACCGGCGAACCGATGGGAACAACAGCATCTGGATACCTTGCTTTGAGAGGCGCGCTGATCGCCACGCACATGGTGGTCTCGGTCGGACCGTACGCGTTGATCATCAATCGGCCGGGTGCCCAGCGGTCGACGACCGCGGCCGGGCACGCCTCACCCACCACCGCGAGCGCGGTGGACTCCAGACCTTCGGGCGAGAGCATTGCCACGGCCGACGGAGTTTGGGTTAGGACGGTGACCTGCTCGGCGACCAAGACGTCATGGAAGTCTGAGGGCGCGGCGGTGATCGATTCCGGCACCACGACCAACCGGCCACCACGCAGCAATGCGCCCCAGATCTCCCACACCGAAACATCGAATGCCAGCGAGTGACATAGCGGCCACACACCGGGATTGGGCAGACCAGCGTCCACCGACGACATCAAGCGGGTGACACTGAAGTGGGCGACGGCAACACCCTTGGGAGCTCCCGTGGTTCCCGAGGTGTAGATGATGTAGGCGATGTCATCTGGCGTGGGACCTAACGGCGCCACCCCGGACTGGACGTCGTCCACCGCGGCATCCAGGTCGATGACGGTGAGGTCGAAACCGTCCAAGCGCGCTCTGAGATCGGACGTCGTAAGCGCGGCGATCGGCGCGGCATCACCGATGATGAATTCCAGCCGCGATGCTGGCACTGCCGGATCAACCGGCAGATACGCCGCGCCGGTCTTTAGCACAGCCAATATCCCGATGACCGCCTCGGCCGACCGGTCCGACAGCAGGGCGACCCGCTCGCCGGGGCCCACGCCCTGAGTCGCGAGCCGATTCGCCAGGCGATCGGTGGCCTCGTCGAGCTCGCGATACGTCAGGGTGCGATCTGAGAAGGTCAGCGCCGCAGCATCGGGATCGGCCACCACCTGTGAGGCGAACAGGTCGGGAATCGATATACGCTGGGCGACCGAACCCCCGAGCACCGCCCTGTTGCCGACTTCAGCCAGGCTCTCGAGCTCATCGTCGACGAGAGAATTCAGTGAAGAAAGCCGTCGATCGGGGTCAGCCGCCATCTCCGATAAGAGCCGCTGCAGCCGCTCCGCCAGGTTAGGCACTCCGAATTTCGAGAACGGCAGTCCGTCGCCCGACGTGCTCAGGAGTAGTTGGTCACTGGCTCCGATGAAGAAGAGTCCGAAATGCCCCATGGGACCGTGGTTGGTGTAACTCGCCGTGGCGGGCACGCCGGCGAGGTCCAAGGTGAGTCTCATGGGAATGAAGTTGATGGCGACGCGATTTCCCGCTTGCCGAGGGCCCCGGAGACCGAACTCGCCGCCATCGAGAATGTGCACGGGGAACCGTTGATGCTTCAGCAGCTCGCGAATGCGCACATCAACGTGCTGACAGAATTCGGCGACCGTGGATTCCGGTGGAACACTGAGCACCAGTGGCACCACGCCGGCCAGCATGCCCGGGAGCATCTTCGACTCGGGACGAACACGTCGGCTAACCGGAAAATCAAGCGCCACTTCCGACCCACTCGTTGACCAGCCGCGCACCAACAGCGCACAGGCCGCCGTGATAACCGAGTACCGGCGAACACGCAAAACCTTTGTCAAGTCTTTGATTTGATCCACGACGGCGTCATCGACCTGAACTGTCGCGGAGGGGGTGTAGCCCTCGTGGCCCTCATGAGCATGCGGCGGCCGAGGATCGAGCCCGCTGTCCGGTGGAAGGTTGCGGTTCCAGTACTCCCGGTCCTCTGCGTAATCGCTGGAGGCTTCGTATTCCGCCTCCAGATCGACCAAATCCTGCAGGGTGCCGAAGTAGGCGTCGGGAATCGGTTCCCCCGTGACCAGCGCGGAGTAGATCGACGCTATCCGGCGGCTCACGATCGCCATGCCTAGGCCGTCCAGGTTGATGTGATGGCACAACCCGAACATGTGGTATTCGTCGTCCGCAGTCCGGATCAACGCGAATTTCAGCAGTTGATCGGACAAAGGCATCAGCGTGCGTTGGATCGATGAGGCGATCTGGCGCGCCTGCTCGACAGGATCTTCCGAATCTCGCACGTCATGGAAGTCCAATACGAGCCCCGAATGGTCAATCGCCTTCTGAACGATCTGACCATCGACCTCAAAGAAGGCGGCCCGTGCGGGCTCAGCTTCACAGATCGCCTGACGAACGGCCCGCTCAAGTAGAACTCGTTCTACTTTTCCTTCGATCCTCACTAAAAGGCCAAGCTGCCACTCCGCGCCAACCAGACCGCTTTCCTGTGAAAGCCAGATATCCAATTGTCCGCGCGAAAGCGGTAACGCCCCGTCTTCAGACTCCAACACTCGCCTACCCCCTCTCCGAAGGTTCAGCGCCCAAGACCCCCACCCTGCGCTAATCTCTCGCGCAGGCTCTTCGGCCGGATATCGGTCCAGTTTTGTTCGATGTACTCCAGACAGGCAGCGCGGTCAGCTTCACCGAATACCACCCGCCACCCATCAGGCACATCGGCGAAAGCCGGCCACAGGCTGTGCTGCTCCTCGTCGTTGACCAAGACGAAAAAGCTTCCCTTGTCATCATCAAATGGATTGATGCTCACGCTTTCTCCAGGTTGCTTCGGTGGACATCGCAAACATACGGCTGAATTTAGAGCGTTGTACGAGGTTTCACCAAGTTCTAATCTTCGCAACTTTGACACATTCCCGTTCGCTGCCGCAACTAATTAGCCAAACTGTCCATATTTAGATGTTTACCCAGGTAAATGCGGTTATCTAGATATCAAAATGTTGCGACAGACGCACGCGTGAGTATACCAAGTCCGAACGCACCGCGTGAGTCGAGCATCTGGCGTCAACTGAGAGCAACCACTTTCCACTGGGCATCCATGGGCGTCAGCAACTTATACTACTAGAACTGGAGACGCCTGTTACCTAATATTCAGACTCGCTGCGATGCTCAATCAAGTAGCTTGAAGAAGTAGCCGAGAAGGCGCCCTGCAGGGGTTTCCCAAGTTCAAGGATGTGACATGCATCTATCAATTAATTGCACAACGCACCGTCCGTGTTACGGCCAGGTACGTGCTGAATGAACTCACGGCGACCTGAATATAGATTCAGGCTCAAAACAGCGCCCTCCACGCTGGGCTAGCAACAGAATGAGATAGAAGTGAGACATCTGGAAGTAAATGTGGTGACGAACCGCTACGAATTAGATTCTCGTCTATAAGAAACACGGCCGATATCCACAGTCGTTTGACCACCTCAGCGCCTACCACCGGCGCGACAACGAATTGCGGGAAAAACATCGTTATAGGCCGCACGTCCCTAACGCACCGGCACCGCGGAGGCGCCCATAATCCGGCGCACAGCGAGCTCACAGCACGCACATTGTCGCGCATCCGCCAAAAGTGTGCCGAAACGCTCCGAAAGGCCCCCCGGGTTACCGTTAGGCCTCTTTCGGGACGGCATCCTCGACGGGAGACCAAGCTACACGCGCAATACTTGGCGCACACTCTTACCAAAAAGACCTAGTTGTCGGGCTGCTCAGCGCATGCGTGAGTCCCATCAATGGGAGAAGACCCCGCCGGCATCAACATCACGAAGACCGGCAGTCGCACCGTGGCACCTGACAGGATCGGCAGCCGGATTGCGACGGAAACGACCTCCAGCTCTAAACGTCTCCCCCGCCGCGTCTCCATCTCAAGACGCCCGGGGAGATGTCGGGGCGTCGCCAGCCAGTCCAGACCGCGTTCTATCGACTCGACGACGTTCATTACTCAACTATACCCATCTGCAGGTGCGCGACCATGAAATTCCTTGCCGCAAGACGAATCTGCGGCATCAGCTATGCCTTGACGAAGCGGTACATACGGTATTCCACCAACCCTCCGCTGCGCAGATCGTCATGGGCGCGCTACGTACCGCCACCGGGGCGGAGCACCCGCGCCCCTTCGGTGAGGAAGACCGGGAAGTGGGGGTATAGATGCGAGGACTCGAGATTGATCACGACATCAAAGGACTGATCGGGAAATGACGGGCTCTCCGCGTCTCCCTGCACGAACTCCAGGCCCGGCAGATCGTGCCGCCTACGACAGAAGTCGATGCCGTCCAGGTTCAGATCCAGGCCGGTAGATGAGTTTCTGAGCCCGCTGCGTGAACACCGCATTCAACTTGAACATGACCCAGTCTGGCGACCTCGCAGCGGTATGACTCCGTACCATCGACGAAGCATGTCAGAGGTCTGGACTCAGGACCGGCTTATCAACTCTGAACTGCCTTGCCACAGTTGAAGAACCGGAGATAATGACAAGCATTCGGGTCTACCGACGCAACGACCAGAGAAGGACCAGGAACAGTATGAATTTTGCGCTGGCGTGCTACGGAACCCGCGGCGATATCGAGCCGTCCGTCAGCGTTGGATGCGAACTGATGCGCCGAGGGCACGAGGTGCGCGTTGCTGTTCCACCCGACCTCATCGGTTTCGCGGAATCCACGGGCCTTGCCACCGTGCCCTATGGGCCGAAACTGCAGGACTTCCTGCAGGAGGAGTTCCTCCGGAATTTCTGGGCGCAATTGGTACGCAATCCCGTCGGTTCGCTGCGTGAACTTTGGGCCCCGATCGCTCGATACTGGGCAGACACCAATGCCACGCTGCTCTCGCTGGCGCAAGGCGCGGACTTGTTGTCTACGGGGCTGAATTTCGAGCAATCCGCTGGCAACGTAGCCGAGTACTACGGGATTCCGGTGATCATGCTGCACCATTTCCCGATGCGTCCGAACGGCCAACTACTGCCGATGCTGCCTGCGCCGCTTGTCCGATCCGGCGGAGTACTTTCCGAATGGCTGTTGTGGCGCGCCACGAAAAACGCTGAAGACGCACAGCGAAGCGCCCTCGGACTGCCCCAGGCGACCGGCCCTTCGGCATCCCGCACCGCGCGTCGGGGAGCAGTGGAAGTCCAGGCCTACGACGCGGTTTCCGTTCCCGGACTGGCCACGGAATGGGCAAAATGGAACGGCAGACGACCGTTCATCGGGGCACTCACGATGGGACTGGCCACCGACGCCGACCAAGACGTGGCCTCCTGGCTCGCTGCGGGGACACCGCCGATTTGCTTTGCGACCGGCAGTATTCCTCTCGAATCTCCAGCCGCGACAATCGAAATGATCAGTTCTGCCTGTGCGGAACTGGGCGAACGCGCCTTGGTCTGCGCCGGAGGCACCGACTTCGGTGATATCGCCGTTCCTGAGCACGTCAAGGTCGTCGGAGCGGTCAACTACGCGGCGGTCTTCGCCGCCAGTCGTGCCATAGTTCACCACGGTGGCTCGGGCACCACGGCAGCAAGCCTACGGGCCGGCGTACCCACCCTGGTCCTGTGGAGCTCCGCGGACCAGCCATACTGGGGAAACCAACTCAGCAGATTGAGAGTCGGCGCCGCCCGCCGCTTCTCGGCGACCAGTCGGAAAACGCTGGTAGCAGATCTACGACGGATCCTCGCCCCGGAGTACGCCGTCGAGGCCCGTGCTCTGGCCACGCGGATGACCAGTCCCGAGGACAGCGTCGTCAAAGCCGCCGACCTTTTCGAAAGCACTGCCCGCCGCGCAGCGGGGTGAAGGCCGCTCCGCTACTGAGGCGGCTTGATAATCAGTCCCTGACCCGTCGGCAAGGCGACCACGTGCACACCCAATTCGCGCGCCACCTCGTCCATGGCAATGCGCTGCTCGTCGCGGCCACGGTTTGCGTAGTCGTCCAAGAGCACGAACGCCCCCGGTGACAATCGCGGCCAAAAGTATCGCAACGTCTCTACTTCCGGTGGAGCGCAATTCATATCGATATGCAGGAACGCCACCGCCTCGGCGTCCACTTCCGACAGCGTCTCCGGCACCGCCCCGACGATGACGCGCTGATTCTTCCACTGCGCGAAGTTCGCCTTGACGCTGTCCACGGAACTCACGTACATGCCGTTTTTCACCAGCTTGTCGCTTTTTTCTAGCGCACCCGCATTGCGCTCACCCGCGCTGACGAATCGCGGATCGAGACCCGCGAACGTGTCGAGCAAGTAGAAGGTCTTGCCCAACCGATCCCAGTCGAGGTACTCCATGATAGCGCTGCTCAAGAATCCGTAGCTGACGCCGCACTCGACGAAATCGCCCTTCACCTTGTTGGCACTCGCGGCCGCCCAGAGCCCGACATGTACCCGCCAGTGCCACTGGTACCAGTCCGTGCCACCTAGTGCGCGAACGCCGCGCTCATAGGCACGTTGAAAGTCCGGATCATCAAGGAACGCATGGCTGTTGAAACACACCAGCGCGTCATTCGAATAGACCTTGGGGAGAAGGGTGCGCGCAAGCCAATACTCCTTGCGAACCGCCCACAGCTGGATACGGGTACGGAGCGATAGCTCATCTGCCACAGCGGAAACGATAGCATCCGTCATCAGTACGGAGATGAGAAAAGCACGCAGCGATTAGATTCAATCGGACCGAATCGCTATGGCTCACAAGCTGATCAATGGCCGTTGTCACTGTATGACCGCGTCGCGATCAACCGGTATGGGCGGTGGCTCGTCGACTGCCGATACCTTCTTCCGCGCAAGCCGAGACTTCAGCGCGATCGCATGCTTTTCCACCACAAACCAGCTGAAGGCCCCCAGCGGTATGGTAGCGGCCGTCGCAATGGCGAAGAACAACAGCAGATTCAGGCTGCCCAGCCCCAGTATCACCAACAGTTGCTGGATGGGATATGCATAGATGTACGTGCCGTAGGACAGGTCGTTCCGCAGATTCAGTCGTGGATTGTGGATGAGTGCGCCAGAGACTATGACCGCGTAGGCCAATGGCAGCGCCGCGATATCCCGGTAGTTGTCAAGCAGTCCGGACGCCAGCACGATGACAACACTGAGCGCAACAAGAGACCAGCGCGCGGGAATGCGGTCCTTGTATTGGTTCAGCAGGGCCCCGGCCGCGAACATGACGGCGAATCGCGCCATCATCTGCGGAATGGATGTCGCCGCGAAGACCGGATACGAAAGATACGCCGTGGCGCACAGAAAGAACACGAATGCCGCGGGAACAACCCATCGCCGCTTGAGTAGGCCCGCCACACCCAGCACGGCAACCGCGATGTAGCAGATCATCTCGAAGACGAGCGTCCAGATAGACCCATTCCAAACTCCCGGCCACGGGACGCCCCGCGGGGTGCCGTCTACCCCGGCGTAGTACACATTGAGCAGGCCGTTGTTGAGCACGTACTCGATCGGTTTGTGCGACGCGAACAATGCCGAGACCGAGCCGCCCTGGATGAGAACGCTGATCGGGGCAATCACGAAAGCGATGATCAGCAGACATACCCAGAGTCCGGGAAAGATGCGTAACCCGCGAGCGATGGTGAAGTCTCGAAGCTTGGGTTTGCGCAGCCAGCTCGCGGTGATGAGAAATCCCGAGACCGCGAAGAAGCCATCCACGCCCACCTGCTCGATCAGCTGCTCGAACGGGCGGTACGGGATCGTTCGGCCGGTGAGCGGCCATGAATGCCAGTAGATGACACTCACTGCCAGTACCAGACGCCATGCGTTCAGCGCGTTGTTTCGCGGGTCGAACACCTGACCCAGCGTCAGCCCCCTGGCCGGTCGCTCCCCACCGGCTTCAGTCATGCCGAACGCCGTGCCCGCGCGAACCGTTCCATGGCGTCGGCAGCTGCGACAGCACTCTCGCCGGGTGTGGTCATACCGTTCGCGAGCTCACGCGCCCGGTCGATGTAGTCCGGCGCCAGGATTCGCTGCAGGTCAGCGACCAGCGACTCGCGGGTGGTGGTCGAAAAGCGTCGGGTGGTGCCCACCTTCAGCTTCTTGATCTGACCGCCCCACAGGGTTTGATTGGCGTCCATCGACAAGATCAAGGTGGGAACGCCGGCACGCAGACTGGCTGCGGTGGTACCCGATCCCCCGTGATGTACGACGGCCCGGCACGCCGGAAAGACCGTCGCATAATTCACCGCGCCCACGACCTTCACATGCTCGGGCAACTGAGTGTCGCCAAAGTCGCTCCACCCGGCACCGATGAGCGCCCGCTCTCCCAGCTCGGCGCACGCCGAACCGATCATGTCGAGTGCGGCAGCCGGAGATTCAACCGGCATGCTGCCGAATCCGAAGAAAATCGGCGGCGTTCCCGCGGCGATCCACGAGGCGACCTCCTCGTCGGCCTCCACGGTCATCGCCATGGTCAGTGACCCGACGAACGGCCGCAAGCCCTCCCACTGCGCCCATTCGTCCGCCAGACCAGGGAAGCACACCTCGTCGTAGCCCTGAATCTCCAACGAACTGCGCTGTGCAATCCGCTGCGGAGACGGACTCGACGCTTTCGGCAAGCGCAGCTCACGCCGCTGTGTGTCCTCCACCTTCTTATTCAGACGCCAGGCCAACCAATCGAAGACTGTCATTGCGATACGCCCCAGCCGCGAGGGCAGGATCGTGACCAGCTGACCGTTGGGCCGCATCGGAATGTGATGAAGCGTGACCAATGGAATATCATGGTACTCAGCGACATTCGCAGCCGGTTCCTGATAGCTCTGCCCCGCGAACAACACGTCGGCACCCTCGGCCGCGGACATCAGCGTTGTGTTCATCTGCGCCCAGCACTCATCGCTGAGCTCCCACATCTGACGCCACATGGTCCGAATCTTCCGCACCTTCCAGAAGGTGTGGAAGAAGAACGTCCAGAAATTGCGATACACATCAAGCCAGGTCTTGGTATCCAACCCGTAGGAAACGGTTTCCAGCCCTGCCGATTCCGTGAAGCTCATCAAGTCGGGGGGCACGGCCATGACCACGTCGTGCCCCCTGCGCTGCAGTTCACGAGCCACAACAAGAGAGGGTTCGATATCGCCCCTCGTCCCGTAGCTCGCCAGCACAAACTTCATCGCCTCTTACGCCTTTCGGGTATCGCGGTTCACCGGGGGCAGGACGCCGTCATTCCTTACGCCAAAACACACCGGTACCGTCAATTTCCACGATCTCCGCGGTTATCCCGTGCTTCGTTCGATAATCCGTGACGGCTTGTTTGCACGAGTCAAGCGCATGGTAATCATCGATGATGCAGAAGCCTCCGGGAGACAAACGCGCGTAGAGCCCGTCGAGCGCCTGGATGGTGGATTCGTAGAGGTCGCCGTCCAGCCGCAATACCGCGATTTGTTCGATCGGAGCATCGTGCAGCGTGTCTTTGAACCAGCCGGGGACAAAACGAACTTGCTCGTCCAACAACCCGTAGCGTTGGAAATTCGCCCTGACATTTTTTTCCGTCACCGCCAGGATGGGCGCCGCAAGGTGCAGCCTGTCTCCCTTGTCCGCCGTGTAGTGCGCGGTGTCGGGAGGAGGCACGCCCTCGAACGAATCGCAAAGCCAGACGTTGCGTGTGGTGTCCCCATACGCGGCCAGCACCGCACGCATCAAGATCGACGCGCCGCCACGCCATACGCCGCATTCGACGAGGTCTCCGGGTACGTCATCGGCGAGAGCAATCTCTACGCACTGCTGCAGACTCTTGAGGCGCTGCATGCCGATCATCGTCAGCGCATCGGCCGGCCAGTCCAGACCGAGGTCCCGCTTGCGCGCGTCGAACGGACGTTTGCGCACCAGCACGTAGTCGCCAAATTTCACAAAGGGACGGTGCAGCCAGTTCCAACCCACTGGCACAAGTTCGTCAACTCCGTATCTGGTGAGGTCCTGACGAAGCAGATCCAGATAAGCGGATCGGGTGTCGTAATTGGTCACGGTCAAGAACTGCCCCTATCTCGAAGTGCCGGTGTCCCGTCCCAGCGCTAAGAATAGCCGCCCTCACGACTCCATCGACGCGTTTCGAGCCTGGCTACTCCCTTGCGAGGAATGCATTTTCAGCGGAATCTGTCAAAAATTCTTATGAACGAATGTCGCCAAATACATGAGGCTCACTAGGGCCATCCGGCGACGCCCCCCGTGCGGATAACGTCGCGCTACGGATGGCGGCTTGCGCTGCAGAGCCAGGCGAAAGAGCGGCATGTTCACGGAATCCTTTGCTGTTCTTTGACGTTTGAAAAACACAGCTCGTTCTCAGATTCCGAAATGCCATACAAATCAGCCTACCGACAAGTTTCCGGCAACATCGCCATACTAACCGTCTTCCTGTGGCGACAGCGCGCGTTCACGCGGCGCCGAGACATCCGCGGACGCCGGCGCACTGAGACTCGCGGTGGAGGTGCCGGCACGCTTCCGCTTGAGCCCAGATTTGAGCGCCAATGCGCGCTTCTCGACCAGGAACCAGCTGAATGCCGCGGGTACCAACGTTGCCGCCGTCGAAATACCAAAGAAAATAAAAGGATTCAAGCTGCACAACCCCGCGACGGCCAATAACTGCTGGGTGGGAGAGGCATATATATAGACGCCGTAGGACAAGTCCGTGTGGATGTTCATGCGCCTGTTCTTGATCAGCACGCCCGACACCACGACGGCGTACGCGAGCGGGAGCGCACCGATCACCCGATAATCGGGCAACATGCCTGAAGCCAGCACGATCACCACGCTCACCGCCACAAGTGACCAGCGTGCCGGTATCACGTCTCGCCACTGATACAAGAGCGCACCAGCGGAAAACATGATGGCGCTCCGCACCGCCAGTTGCGGGATGGTCCATACCCCGGGGAAAGTCAGCGGCGGCAATAAGATCGCCGCAATCGTTGCCAGGATCAATATCACGGGCGCGGTCCATCGACGGCTCGCGAGCCCCAACAGACCGAGTCCAGCCACCGCGATGTAGCACATCACCTCGAAAACGAGCGACCACAAAGACGCGTTCCAGATTCCCGCGTAGGGAATATCGCGTGGTGTCCCGCCTACGTCGAACTGGAGCTGCACCAGCGCACTGTTCTTCAACACGTACTCGATCGGCGCACTGGAGAAGAGCAGCCTCGCCGCGGGGCCGCCCTGGATCATCACGCTCAGCGGCGCGATGACAAACGCCGTCACCGCGAGAACGACGTAATAGCCCGGCAGGATTCGGAGAGCCCGAGCCACGAAGTAATCACGCGCGTTGGGGTCGCGGAGCCAACTTGCGGTGATCAGAAAGCCTGAAAGCGCGAAGAATCCGTCAACTCCCACCGAGAACAGCAGTTGAAGTATTGCGTGTGATTCCACCACACGCCCCGTGAGCGGGAACGAGTGGAAAAGGATCACCTCGGTGGCCAGCGCGAGTCGACATGCGTTCAGCGCGTTGTTTCGCGGATCGAATACAGAACCGAGCTTCATGCGCCTCCGCCACTATTCGCTGGGAGCGTCATCGTATCGCCATCCCAGTCCCTGATCACGCTTTCCGGAGTTTCCACACCGGATTCGAAAAACATTGTCACAAATGATGATTCATGAGTACTGCGGATGGCCTGCCCCCAATCCACGATCAGGTGCCGGCCCGCTCAAAAACGATTCGGGCAGTCTTTGTCGATCCATTCGAGAAGGGCCTGCAGACCATCCTCCAGCGACCACTTCGGGCTCCAGGCAAGGTGTTCGGTTGCCGGGTCGATATCGCAGCTTGCCGCACGCACATCCCCGTCGCGAAACTTGCTGACGACGACGGGTTCGGGCGCCGCGCAGACATCGGCGACCTTGCGGGCCAGATCGTGAATGGTTGTCGCAGTGCCGGAACCGATATCAAGGGTACGGCGCGCGACGGCAGGTGCGTGTACCGCCGCGAAGAGCGCATCGACAACATCGTCGATGAACACGAAGTCACGGACTATCCGTCCGTCCTCGTACACCTCCAGCGATTGTTTCTCGCGTGCCAACCGTGCGAAAAGCGTGACGATTCCGGTGTAAGAATTGGTGAGCGATTGACCGGGCCCGTAGACGTTCTGTAGACGCAGGACACTCAGATTGGTGTCGTGGGCTGCGGTCCACGCTGCCAGCAAGTGTTCCTGGGCAAGCTTGGTGCCCGCATAGACATTGGTCGGGCGGGGCTCCGTACGACCCGCGCAGCTGGGCAGAGACATCGCCGATTCACCGGCAGGCCCCTTCGGATCCCACTCGCCGGCAAGTAGCTGCGCGTGGCTACGCGGCCGCGGATAGAACACCTGTGCCCCGGACTGCCAGGCGCCTTCGCCGTACACCGCACGCGACGACGCGAGCACCAACTGGTCCGGCACCAGCCCCGAACGGCTCAGGGCATCAAGGAGCTGGGTGGTGCCGACCACGTTGACCGAGCCATGGCGCGTTGCCTCCGAAAGAGACTGCGCCGTACCCGTCTCCGCAGCCAAGTGGATGATCTGGGAGGGCTCGAACAGGCGTAGTACCGCATCCCAGTCGGGCGCGTGGGTGACGTCTCCGGTGAACAAACGCACCGACGACGGCAGGTCGATATCACGTCCCCTGGCGTGTACCTGCGGGTGCAGGACGTCCATCACCGCGACGTCGTATCCCGCCTGCACGAGGCGGGACGACAGCGCGGATCCGATGAACCCTGCGCCACCGGAAATGAGCACGGATTTTGACAAGGCCGACGCCTCCCGTTCTTTTCAGAGCAGTTAGGTGACCGGCACGCACCGGTAATGCGTTCCGGGTCAATGATATCGATGATGGCGGTTCCGTCGTACGAAGATCATCCGCTACAGGCAGCAGCCGATTGGCAACCGACCTATGCATGGGAAGCTCTCGCCTCCAGCAGATCGGCTGCTCTCTTGAGACTCTCATGCAGCTTGGACATACGGGGGCGATCGCACCCGCGACCGAGTGGCACATTCAGGAGTGAGGATCTCGCGCTGATCCGAGACCAGGGAGCCGTAGCTTGCCATGGCAAATTTCATGACGTCTCGACCTCCCCGAAATATGTGCGCGCGTACTCGCAGAATGGCCCTCAGTGCTGCCGGTCATTATGACCGATCTGACGCGCTACGGATAGCCTCGACATCATGAGCGCACATGCGTCTCCAAATTCCACGACAGGCATGTGGCTATGGTCGAATGAATTCGATTTCACGGATTGTCACAGGTAAAATAACTACTCCGATTGCAGGCGGCAATGTGATAGCAGCGAGGCCTCTGGCGCTGCGAGTCCCGCGCTATCCCATCGCAAAACACACACGCGCCGCACACTCCTGACGGACTGGTCCAGGTCCGCCGTTGCGCGACGTACTCGCACCACCGCTACCAACATTTGGTTCCACCGGCATCTGGTCTGCATACGCGATAGAGTGGCCCATGTTGCGCTAAGACGATGCAGAAAAGTCCCCGCCGCAACGTAACTCAACGAATCCTTCGTATTTGTCGTCGAGTAGGAGCAGACATTGCGCGGCATCATTCTCGCAGGCGGTTCGGGTACTCGTCTGCACCCGATCACGACGGGTGTGAGCAAGCAGCTGCTGCCGGTCTATGACAAACCGCTGGTCTACTACCCGTTGTCAACACTGATCATGGCCGGAGTCCGCGACATTCTGGTGATCACCACGCCCGCTGATGCTCCGGCATTCGAACGCCTCCTCGGCGACGGCTCGGCATTCGGTATCAACCTGAGCTACGCCGTACAGCCCGAACCCGAGGGGCTGGCACAGGCATTCGTCATCGGGGCCGAGCACATCGGCACCGACACGGCCATGCTCGCGCTGGGCGACAACGTCTTCTACGGACCCGGCCTGGGCACGAGTCTGCGCAGGTTCGAGAGCATCGACGGTGGCGCGATTTTCGCTTACTGGGTAGCCAATCCGTCGGCATACGGTGTGGTCGAGTTCGACGCCGCTGGGGTTCCCCTCTCCCTGGAAGAAAAGCCCGCGTCCCCGAAGTCTCAGTACGCGGTTCCCGGGTTGTACTTCTACGACAACGACGTCATCGAGATCGCGCGCTCGCTACAGAAGTCCGCGCGTGGCGAATACGAGATAACGGAGATCAACCAGATCTACCTGGATCAGGGCCGACTCTCCGTCGAAGTCCTACCGCGTGGAACGGCCTGGTTGGACACCGGTACCGTCGATTCGCTGCTGGATGCCAGCGACTACGTCCGCACCATCGAACGCCGCCAGGGTCTGAAAATCGGCGTGCCGGAAGAAATTGCGTGGCGCGCCGGTTTCATCAATGACGATCAACTTGCCGCCCGTGCCCAAAAGCTACTCAAATCTGGGTATGGAAGTTACCTACTTCAGCTCTTGCAGCGGAAATAGGCCAATGTTCTCGCTGGCCGTAACACAATGGATCGTGGGACGTATCAATAGGTATGGGCCTGAGAACACCCTAGGCCTTGAGCATGGCTGAATACGTAAAGTTGATGTGGTCGGCACGAGGAGGCACCTGAGTATATGAACAAACTGTCACTGACGAAAACTATTGCAGCCGTTGGCGTTATCACCATGGCGTTGAGCGCCGGAGCCGGTCTGGCATCCGCAGACCCCGTTACCGACGAGATGGTGAACAGCACCTGTACGTACGATCAAGCGAACGCGGCACTGCACGCGGAGAACCCGATGGCCGCGGAGTACTTCGACGCGTCGCCACCCAACCAGCAGTTCATGCGAGAGTTCCTCGGCGCACCGAAAGACAGGCGCGTGAGCATGATCAACCAAGTCAGAGGCAACCAGGGCATCGAGTACGTCATCCCTGTCTTCCAGCAGATGGTACGCAGCTGCCACAAGTACTGAGTCTTCCCAGACAAAGGCCGGGCCGAGGAAAACTCGTCTCCGGCCTATTGTCTATTCAGGGGCCCTCATATACCGAACCGGTTGGACTACAACGTGCTTAGTTGTTGAGCCGCGGTAGCTCCGTGGTCGGATTATCGTCATCCGGGCGGTCCGAAGACGGCGCCGCGACCGCAGCACCCACGGGCTGACGAAGCGCGCTCGGCGGACGTGGTCGCACGCGCTGTGGCCACCAGAACCAACGGCCGAGGAGCGCCGCGATCGACGGGGTCATGAACGAGCGCACAATCAGGGTGTCAAACAGCAGCCCCAGGCCGATAGTGGTACCGATCTGACCGATGATCTGCAGGTCGCTGACAACCATCGAGGCCATCGTCGCCGCGAACACCAATCCCGCTGAGGTGACCACCTTTCCGGTGCCGCCCATCGCGCGAATGATGCCCGTGTTCAGGCCCGCGCCCATCTCCTCCTTCATTCGGGAGACCAGCAGCAGGTTGTAATCGGATCCGACGGCCAAGAGGATGATCACCGACATCGCCAGCACCATCCAGTGCAGATTGATCCCCAAGATGTATTGCCATAGAAGCACAGACATGCCGAACGACGCACCGAGGGACAGCACCACCGTACCCACGATCACCAGGGCAGCGATGAAACTTCGGGTGGTGATGAGCATGATGATGAACACCAGACAGATCGCCGCGATGCCCGCGATCAGCAGGTCGTAGGTGGAGCCGTCTTTCCAATCCTTGGCGGTCGACGCGGCCCCGGCAATATAGACCTTGCCGCCCACCAGCGGTGTTCCCTTGAGCGCCTCTTCGGTCGCGTTCCGAACCTGGTCGATCCGCGTTATCCCCTCCGGCGACATGGGGTCACCGTTATGGGAAATGATGAACCGCACTGTCTTTCCGTCCGGCGACAGGAAGGAGCTCATGGCACGTTTGAAGTCAGGGTTGCTGAACACCTCGGGGGGCAGGAAGAAGGAATCGTCGTTCTTCGAGGCGTCGAAAGCCTGTCCCATGGCCATCACGTCGTCGGTGGTCTCGTCCATCTGAGCGAACTGACCCGACATGGTGGCGTACATGGTGAGCACCGAGGTCCGCATGCTCTGCATGACCTCGATCATCTGAGGGAACTGAACAAGCAGCTGCGGCATGATCGCGTCCAGCTGGTCCATGTCCTTGACCAGTCTGACCAGTCCGTCGTCCAGCGCATCCGTCCCATCCAGCGCATCGAAGATCGATCTGATCGACCAGCAGATGGGGATGTCGAAACAGTGCTTCTCCCAATAGAAGTAGTTGCGAATCGGCCGGAGGAAGTCGTCGAAGAGGGCGATACTGCCACGCAAGTCGTCGGTGAGTTCCTGCACCTCGTGCGTGTCTGCCGTCATCCGGTGCGTGGTCTCGGACATCTTCTTCATCACGCCGTATGTGCGTTGCATCGTCGAGATCATCTTGGCCATATCGTCGGCCTGCTTTTGCATGTCGGCGATGCGCTTCTTCTGAAATCGAGTCGCCTGCACTTGGCCGGCACTCTGCAAACTCAGCAAGAAGGGCACCGATGTGTTGGCGATCGGCGTGCCCTCCGGGCGGGTTATCCCCTGAACCCGCGAGACCCCACGCACCTTGAAAATGGCCTTGGCCACCTTATTCAGCACCAGGAAATCCGCAGGGTTTCGAAGATCCCGGTCGGTCTCGATCAGCAATACGTCTGGGGTAAGCCGCGACTCGGAAAAGTGCCGTTGGGCGGCGGCGAATCCCTGGTTGGCCGGAATGTCGCTGGAGATGTAGAGCCGATCGTTATAACTCGTCTTATAGCCCGGAAGAGTGGACAGTCCGACCAGTGCCACCGCCAGCGAGGCGACCAGGATGGGTGCGGGCCAGCGCACGATTGCCGTGCCGACTCCGCGCCACCGCTGCACGCGCAACATGCGCCTGGGTTCGAGCAGCCCGAATCGGCTAGCCACCGCAATACCGGCGGGAACCAGGGTCACCGCCACTGCGACCGCGGCCAGCATGCCGATGGCGCAGGGGATACCCATGGTTTGGAAGTACGGCAACCGGGTGAAATGCAGACACAGGATGGCTCCGGCGATGGTCAGACCGGAGGCCAAGACCACGGGGGCCACACTGCGATACGTCGTGTAATAAGCGGTTTCGCAGTCCTCGCCCGCCTGACGCGCCTCCTGATATCGACCGAAGAAGAAGATTCCGTAGTCGGTACCGGCCGCGATGCTCAGGAAGACCAGCATGTTGACGGCGAACGTAGAGAGCACGAAAACGTCGTGGTGTCCGAGATACGCGACGATGCCACGAGCGGCGGCCAGCTCGACGCCCACCATGATGAGCAGCAGGATCACCGTGATCACTGACCGATAGAGGATCAGCAGCAGCGTGAAGATGATGACAACCGTGACCGCGGTGATCTTCAGAATCGACTTGTTGCCCGCATGCTGCATATCCGACGCCAGTGGCGCAGCGCCGGCCACGTAGGTTTCGACATCCTTCGGAGCCGACGGGGACGTCCGTTTGACGATCTCCCGGACCGCTGCCACGGACTCATCGCCCTGCGCGGTGCCTTGGTTTCCCACGAGATTCAGCTGCACATACGCGGCCTTCTCGTCGGGGCTCTGCACACTCGATGAGGTCAGCCGGTCGCCCCACAGATCCTGCACGTTCTCGACGTGCTTGGGATCATTCCGCAGCTGGCGAACCAGTTCGGCATAGTACTGATGTGCGTCCTCGCCGAGCGGATTCTTGCCCTCGAGGACGATCATCGCGGAACTGTCGGAGTTCGACTCCTCGAAGTCCTTGCCCATCCGCATGATGGCCTTGACGGCCGGTGCGTCCTGCGGCATGAGTGATACCGAACGCTCGTCCCCCACGGTTTCCAGTGCGGGAATCGCCTTGCTCCAGTCCCCATTGACCGATGCCAGTGTCGTATACAGAATCAACACCAGCCACCCCAAGATGATCAGGGGCGACAGCGTTCGTATTGTCCGCGCGATGAACGGCCGCGAGTGCGCTGAGTCTGTCTCAGCACTCATTCCCGGTCTCATCAGTTCCTCTGCAGCACCGAGCGGACCAGGCGCGGTCCCCTCCATCCGCGCACCGCGCCGCGCGGCCGGGGCGACACCTGCAGCGGCCACCAGAACCATCGGCCCAGAAGCGCGGCGATCGAGGGCGTCATGAACGCGCGCACGATCAAGGTGTCGAACAACAGCCCCATGCCGATCGTGGTTCCCACCTGCCCGAGGGTGAGCAGGTCACTGACGATCATGGATCCCATCGTGGCCGCAAAGACCAGACCGGCGGCCGTCACCACCTTGCCGGTGCCGCCCATCGCCCGGATTATGCCGGTGTTGAGACCCGCACCGAGTTCTTCCTTCATGCGCGAGACCAGCAACAGGTTGTAGTCAGATCCCACCGCGAGCAGCACGATGACGGACATGGCCAGCACCACCCAGTTGATCTGGATCCCGAAAATGTGTTGCCACACAAGGACGGACAGGCCGAAGGAGGCACCCAGCGACAGCGCGACCGTGCCGACGATCACCAAGGCCGCGACCAGGCTCCGGGTCATCAGCAGCATAATGATGAAAATGAGGCACAGCGCCGCGACGCCTGCGATCAACAGATCGTATTTGGACCCTTCGACCAGCTCACTGACACCGGCCGCCGTACCCGCCAGCGAGAGTTTGGCGTGTTCCAGCGGGGTTCCCTTGAGCGCTTCTTCCGCCGCGGTCTTGATCGGCTCCACCCGTGAAATGCCTTCGGGTGTGGCCGGGTCTCCCCGTTGGGATATCAGCATGCGTGAGGACTTTCCATCGGGCGACATGAAGATCTTCATGACGCGCTGGAAGTCCTTGTTCTTCAGGACATCCGGAGGCAAATAGAAAGAGTCGTCGTTCTTCGAGGCGTCAAAGGCCTTGCCCATGGCTGTCGAGTTCTCGGTGGACTCGTCCATTTGGGCGAAGATGCCCGACATCGTGCTGTGCATCGTCAGCATCGACTCACGCGTGCTCTTCATGGTCTCGATCATGATCGGGAACTGTTCAAGCAGCTGCGGCATCAGGCTGTCCAGCTCGTCGAGGTCGCCAACCAGCGTCTGCATCTTGTCGGTCACCTGGTCGACGCCGTCAAGCGCGTCGAAGATCGAACGGATCGACCAGCAGATCGGGATGTCGAAGCAGTGCTTCTCCCAATAGAAGTAGTTGCGGATCGGCCGCCAGAAGTCTTCGAAATCCTCGATGTGGTCGCGGAGCGTCCGCATGTCCTGCTGGAGGTCCTTGGTGGTGCCAACCATGCGGTGTGTGGTGTCCACCATCTGACTCATCAGTTCGGACATGCGCTGCATAAGGGCGATGGTCTTCGACATGTCATCGGCTTGCTTGAGCATGTCGTCCATCCGCGCGCGCTGGAACGGCAAGCTCAAACGCTGGCTCGCGTTCGACATGCTCAGCATGAAGGGCACCGAGGAGTGTTCTATCTGCGTGCCCTCGGGCCGGGTGATGGACTGCACATTGGCGATGCCCGGCACCGCGAAGACAGCCTTGGCCAACCTGTTCAACACCAGGAGATCGGCCGAATTACGCATATCGTGATTGGCCTCGATCAACAAGATGTCCGGCGTGGACATCTTGGATTCCGGGAAATGCCGCGAGGCGGCGGTGAGTCCCTGAACCGCGGGAATGTCTTGCGGGATGTACTTCGCATCGGTGTAGCTGGGGTTGTACCCGGGCAGCGTCAACAGTCCGATGAGCGCGATCGCCACAGTCGCGGCAAAGATCGGACCGGGCCACCGCACGATCGCAGTACCGATGCGCCGCCATCTGCGGGTCGTCACCTGACGTTTGGGATCGAAGATCCCGAAGCGGCTTCCGACTGCGATGCACGCGGGCACCAGGGTGAGCGCGACCGCCACCGCGACCAGGATGCCGACCGCGCCCGGGATACCTAGCGGCTTGAAGTAGGGCAGGCGGGTGAAGTGCAGGCACGCGATCGCGCCGGCGATGGTCAGGCCCGATGCCAAGACCACCTTCGCCACGCCTTTGTAGGTGGTGTAGTAGGCGGATTCTCGATCCTCGCCTGCTTGACGCGCTTCCTGATAGCGCCCCGCGAAGAAGATGCCGTAGTCGGTTCCCGCCGCGATACCCACGGATACCAGCAGATTGACGACGAACGTGGTCAATCCGACAATCCCATGCATACCGAGGAACGCGACAAGTCCTCGAGCGACCTGCAGTTCGATACCGACCGTGAACAACAGGATGATGACGGTGATGAACGATCGGTAGAGCAGGAGCAGCATCAGGAAGATCACCCCGACGCTCACCAGGGTGATCAGGATGACCGTCCGGTTTCCGCTCTCGGCCATGTCGGAGACCACGGCGGCCGGTCCCGTGACATATGCCTTGACCCCCGGTGGCAGCCCGGGAGTTCCCTTCACGACCTTCTGAACGGCTTCTACCGATTCATTCGCCTCGGCCTGGCCAAAGCGGCCGGTGAGATTCAATTGCACATAAGCGGCTTTTCCATCGGCGCTCTGCGCAGCGCCGGAGGTCAGCGGATCACCCCAGAAATCCTGGACATGCTGCACATGCTTCGGATCGTCTTTCAACTGACGAATGACGGCGTCGTAATACTTGTGCGCATCGTCGCCCAGGGTGTTCTCCCCCTCGAGCACGATCACCGCGACACTCTCGGAATTGGACTCCTGGAAAACCTTGCCCATCTGCGTCATCGCCTTGACGGACGGCGCATCCGGAGGGCTGAGTGAGACCGAATGCTCTCGCTCGACAATCTCCAGGGGCGGCACCTTGACGGTCAGCAGGACCGTGATCGCCAACCAGCCCAGAATAATGAACACCGCGCCGCGGCGGATGATGGTGGCCATTACCGGCCGGTGCGATTGACCTTTGCCGGCGTCCGCGCTCATGCGGCCTTCAGGAGGCACGAGGTAAACGCGTTGGTCTGGTTTGTCACCTTCTCGGATTTGACCTCATCGTCCACGATGATGCGGCACCCGATACTGCGGCCGTCGCCCTGCGCCATGATGCTTCCCACCGCGGTGGTCTTGCCGATCTCGAATTTCACCGACCACGGAAGTGGCACTTTTTGAATGAACAGCGGATCACCATTGACGTCGAAATAACTGATATCGGCAACGTTCCCCGGTGACCCGAAAACCTCATAAGACATCTTCTTGGGGTCAAACGATTTAGAGTCACTGACATTTGTATCTGCGTAGGAAGGGCGCTTTTCCGAACCGAAAATGCCATGGAGCCGCGACACGGTAAATCCGCCGGCAGCAATTACCGCAAGCACCAGCAGTGGAATCCACAGACGCATCAAAAGCCGAAGAATCGGAACCCTCCTCCTCTATCTCGGCATCCGACACCATGCTCGGACATCAGCACCCAAATTGCAAAACGCGGAACACCACAACGGTGCTCCCCGGCCGTTAAAGATTAGACCATGCATGAGAGCCGCATATGTGCCCGTTGCACACCCGATATGGAATGAGTAGCACGCTATTTGGGATACAAGCGTGTACAGATTTACTGCGTGGAAACTACAGGCAACGATCGCGGGCGGTTATCCCCATTAGTACGAATGGGTGAACAGATGGTCAATCAGCAGCTGAGACCCCCCACTGCTATAACCTCAGGGCCAAACGACCGGCCTCAGTGACGCTGGTCATAGCGAGAGGCAACTCTGTGGAGGATGTTCGCCGGTGAGCCGCAGCCGGGTGGGCCCAGAAAGCAAACCAGCTTGATCGCTCGGTGACCTCTGGAGCATCGGCGGCTCGGGCGATGACGATCCGGCCGGACCGAAACCTTGCCAAGACTGCGAAGACGGCGTTCGCAAGGCGAGTACGCTGGTCAACGTGTCCAAAACGTACGTTGGAGGGCGCCTTCGTCAACTCCGGAGCGAACGCGGGTTCAGCCAAGCCGCGCTCGCCCAGATGCTGGAGATCTCCCCGAGCTACCTCAACCAGATCGAGCATGATGTCCGGCCGCTGACCGTTGCGGTGCTACTGCGCATCACCGAGGTGTTCGGTGTCGACGCGACGTTCTTCTCCTCTCAGGACGACAGCCGTCTGATCGCCGAGCTGCGCGAGGTGGTGCAGGACAAGGACCTGGACATCGACGTCGACCCCGCGGAGATCGCCGACGTGGTCGCCGGGCACCCCGCATTGGCCCGCGCCATGGTCAATCTGCACCGGCGCTATCGGATCACGACGACGCAATTGGCGGCGGCGACCGAGGACCGGTACACCGACGGCAGCGGCAGCGGCTCCATCACCATGCCGCACGAGGAAGTACGCGACTACTTCTATCAGCGGCACAACTATCTGCATGAGCTCGACACCGCGGCCGAAGACCTGACGGTTCGTACCCGGATGCATCGGGCAGACCTGGCCCGCGAGATCGCCGACCGCCTCACCGAGGTGCACGGTGTACAGATCGCACGACGAATCGACCTGGGCGACAGCGTCTTACACAAGTACGACCCGGGAACCAAGACGCTGGAGATCAGCAACCACCTCTCCGGTGGCCAACAGGTTTTCAAACTTGCCGCCGAGCTGGCCTACCTGGAATACGGCGATCTCATCGACACCATGGTCGACGACGGCAAGTACACCTCCGAGGAATCACGCACGCTGGCACGGCTGGGCCTGGCGAACTACTTCGCCGCCGCCACCGTCCTTCCCTACCGCCAATTCCACGGGGTCGCCGAAGACTTCCAATATGACATCGAACGGCTCTCGGCCTTCTACTCGGTGAGCTACGAGACCATCTGTCATCGGCTGTCCACCCTGCAGCGTCCGTCGATGCGGGGAGTTCCGTTCTCCTTCGTGCGCGTGGATCGCGCCGGAAACATGTCCAAACGCCAGTCGGCCACCGGGTTCCATTTCTCCTCCAGCGGCGGTACCTGTCCGCTGTGGAACGTGTACGAAACCTTCGGCAACCCGGGCAAGATCCTGGTCCAGGTGGCGCAGATGCCCGATGGACGCAACTACCTCTGGGTGGCCCGCACCGTGGAGCGGCGCGCATCGCGGTACGGCCAGCCCGGTAAGACATTCGCGATCGGGCTGGGTTGCGAATTGCGACATGCGCACCGGCTGGTCTACTCGCGGGGGCTGGACCTGTCCTCCGAAGGCGCGACCACGCCGATCGGCGTGGGCTGCCGCGTATGCGAACGCGACAACTGTCCTCAGCGTGCCTTTCCCGCGCTCGGCCGGGCACTCGACCTAGATGAGCATCGCAGTACGGTGTCGCCATACCTCGTTCTGCAGGAAGGAACTCACCCGTGAGCAGTGGCCGTATCCCAACAGGTGGTCTGCGCGAGCTCGGACCTATCAACTGGGTAATCGCTAAGGGCATGGCACGCGCCATCAGCGTGCCAGAAATGCACCTGGCGACCACCCTCGGACAGACCGGCATCCGATTCTGGCCGTGGCTGGCCTACTCCGGAGCCATCCTGCGCGGCACCAAACTCTCCACTCGCGACACCGAGGTGGTCATCCTGCGCGTGGCCCATGTACGCGAGTGCGAGTACGAACTTCAGCACCACACCCGCATCGCCGAGGCAGCCGGCATCAATCCGGCGTATCAAGAGCGGATCTTCGCGGGAGCCGATGCCGAGGGGCTCACCGACAAGGAGCGCGCCCTCATCGCCGGTGTCGACGAGATCCTTACCACTAGAACACTTTCCGATGATGCTTGGGACGGGCTCACCAAGTTCCTGGACCGCCGTCAGCTCATCGGCTTCTGTCTGCTCGTCACCCAGTACGACGGCCTGGCCGCGACCATGTCATCGTTGCGTATCCCGCTGGACCACTAGTTCCTCGTGATTTCCCACGTAAAAAGCCTTCGGTATTTCCCTACAGATTCAGCCATCATGGCGAGTACCCGATACCAAGTCCACCCGGAATGGGAGTCGGGTTGTTTTGATCGGTATTCAGTTGCTCTCGCGGGCCACCGGGGTGTGGGCGCACCTGCATCCGGCGGCGCACTCGGCGGACGTGCGGTAGCCCAGAGATGAGTGCCGGTGTCGGTGGTTGTGGCCGTCCTTGAAGTCGCCGATGACCACCCGGGACTGGAGCAGGGCGTGTCCCAGTGATTGCGGTTGAGGCACTCCTTGCGTCGACGGTTGTTGAACGATTCGATGTGCCCGTTGTTCCGGGGCTTCCCAGGCCGGATGTAGGACATACCGTACCTACTACCGCAGGTGCACGAAACCGCTCCTGGCCGGGCATTCCCAGGACTGATCCGCCCGCGTGAAACTGGCGTAAATTGTCAAAAACCTAGGCCGACTGTGGGTATTGTGGCAAGATTCAAGAAGCAGCTTGGACGTCATCGAACCTAAATTCCACGGGGCATCATGAAACGACTTAGCACACAGTTGCCGACTGCAATTACGGCCCTCTTCCTGACCATGCTCGCTATCGCGCCCTCTATTAACGCAAGGCCCGACGGAGACGTTCCGGAACCTAGTACAACTACCCTAAGCTGGCGGCAACTCGGAATGAGTTCCTCGGTCCAGTTCGGCGCCATGTATCCGAGGCAGAATTTATCCGTGCCCGTACAAGATGGACTAGTCCCCGTTCGACTCTCAGGAGCATTCCGCTCGGCAAGTCACATCGAATCCGGATATTTAGAGGCTTCCAACTCCGAGGGGCGCATATATGGCGCTATCGCCATATCGCCGATAGCGAATGGCAGGGCACCAGAACTCTTCAGTATCGAACTTTCCGATCCGGATATCAATAGAGGCACACTCCTTATTTCATTGGACCTGAAGATAACTTCAGGAGACCCCCTGTGCGGCCCTCCACCGCATTTGGAATTGAGTGATATCACAGTGGTATTTGCGGGGGCCCCATCTCCACCCGACACCATCCAAAATTTCTTCCCGCCAATTGCGCCCGAGATCGACATCTTCGTCGACCCCAAACCGACACCGGCAGAGCAACAAACCGTCCTAAACCTAGTCGCCGCACTAACGCACCGGTACCGACCTGCCGCTCCGCATTTCACACTGCACGCACTCACACGTGACCAGAAAACTCCAACAGTCTCGCCCGACCCTTTCAGACGTAGCGTGGTTGTCAGAGAAGTCGGTGATCCGCGCATTGAACTAATTCCAGGCTTTCCGGTCCCGTATATTAATATCACTGGGGAAGGCGAGCGCCTTGAAGAGCAATCAAACCTGTTCCGAGAAAACTTGATCGAATTTGCGCAAACAGACAGAACAAAAGTCGAATCTTTTACATCGCGTCCAGTATCACCACCTCAAGTTTCCACATTCGGACAAATTGGCGCCGCCGGTACGGCAGCCGCACTTGGCCAAGGAAAAATCTCTCTCGACCTAAGTCCGGTCTTGTTTTCGGAGTCGCAACCAGCTTCGGTTAATATACGTCTGATAGCCGACCACACGCCGGTACAGGAAAATGAAAAAGGAACATTGACCGTGGCGTACGGCAATACTGCTCTCGGCGTATACGAACTAGATAACTCAGGCCACCTTGATACTCGTCTTACGATCCCCTCCGAACTTGCAGTGCGGAGCACTGATCTAGCGTTATCTGTAAATTACCAGCCAGCACCCGGTATGTGTAACGCTCGCACTGAGCCGATGCTGTTTCAAGTAAGCCCTGAATCGACTATAACTTTAAATAGAACAGATTCCGGCGCAATGGGCGGTTTCGATTCATTACCCCGAGGATTCGCTTCGTCGTTTCAGGTCGCAAGTGACAACTCTGACCCCGAGGCTCTACATCACGCAGTACAGGTAGTCTCGCTTCTACAATACGCTTCAAAGGCAGAACTGCATCCGGTGTTAGTAGATCTAGAAACAGCCGCCCGCGACGGATCCGGGGCCGTCATAATCGCTCAAGCAGAGTCTGTTAACAGATTGGGGCTCAATCCTCCAGTCACCACCACGGGCCAGATATCCGATATCGAAGCACGAAATCAGGCCCTCGTGAACTTTCCCGGCGGGCTTGCTTCCATCCAAGCTTTCGCTCACATCAACCGAACAGTCCTGCTCATCACCACATCAGGGGACTGGGCACTGCTGAAGCCATTGTTCGTATACCTTGCTGATCTGAAGAACGGGTGGGCAGATTTGAAGGGCGATGTGCTGTTTGCCGGTGCCGCCGGAAAGCCGGAAACATTGAGTATCCGAGCGAGCAGCCCTCATTCTTCGCCCATCCCTCATCGCAGCAATAGATTGCTATGGCCAGCCCTGATCACAGCAATGGTAGTCGTAATATGCAGCGCCTTAACCCTATACCTGGTCCGGCGTCACAATACGAGAAATTCCGCAGGCGATAACAGAAGTACTTAACCCCTCCCCTAAACAACGGAAGAATCTATGACGGGGCACTGCATCCTACTGGGTATCGGGGTGAGTGAAGCTTGCATACTATTGACATAAGCAGCGCCGAAGAAAGAAATTTTAGATCACCCTCTCGCCATCGGATCGTGGCATTCATCGCTGCACACAATGAAGAGCAGCGGATCGGGATGGCGCTGACTTCGTTGAAAGTACAAAGCCGGCCGCCAGATCAGATTGTTGTGGTCACAGATCGCTGTACTGATCGGACTGCCGAGATCGGGTTGGCGAATGGCGCAGAGATCTTTGAAACCACATCAAACCACTATCGTAAGGCCGGTGCTCACAACCAGGCATTGGCTGCCATATTGCCCTGTCTCGACAATCACGACATGGTACTTCTCATGGATGCCGATACATCGTTGGCTCCCACGTTTCTGGCGGACGCCGAGCTGCGGTTACAGATCAGAGATACCGAACGCCCGCCAATTGGTGCGGTAGGCGCGATATTTCTCGCCGAAGATTCCAGACCAAAAATCATCCATGCTCTACAGCACAATGAATACCTGAGATATGCCCATGATCTGTCCCGGCGCCACGGCAGAGCCGAGGTGATCAGCGGGACCGCCGGATTATTCCCCGTTTCGGTACTTCGGCATGTGGTAGCGGAACGGCGGCGCCGTGGAGACACCGAGAGCTTTGTCTATGACAACACCGCGCTCACAGAGGATAACGAGCTGACTTTGGCCTTGAAAAGCCTGGGATACCGATGCGCTTCTCCCCGGGGATGTACGGTGAAAACCGAACTTATGCCGACCGTGAAAACGCTGTACTTCCAGCGCCTCCGTTGGCAGCGGGGAGCTCTGGAAAATCTCGGTGATTACGGAGTCACCGCGACAACAGCTCCTTATTTCATCCGCCAGATCCTCATATATCTCGGTATCGCGTTCCTGCCTTTCTACCTGACCGTTCTAGCAATATCGATTCAACAAACAGGACGATTTCCCTGGCTGTGGCTGTGGTTCTTCCTCAGCCTTATCATCGTCGTCGAACGAATATGGACTGTACGGGCCGGCGGATGGCGCGCGATCTTGCTTGCCGCACTTATTCTTCCGGAGATACTCTACGACATGTTTATCCATGTCGTTTTTATACGAGCGGTTACCGACTCGATTACCAGGACACCTGCACACTGGGACCACAAGGAAACTCTTGAAAGCGGAGCCCACAGAGCGCTTCGTTCATTTTTGCGCACCGTCGCCCAAACCGCCACCGTGTTAATGACGATCGCAATCGCCATGACGCTGGCATTGTTGTCTGTTCAATCCGAAATTCATTGGAATATAGTGGGTATTATCGTCGGGATTGGCATCGCCCATTCGGCTCTACGTACGACAATGCTTGATCCTTTGATGCCCCTATTGGGAGATTGCCAAATTCCGGGCCCCGACGACACGGGAGAGAAGACCGGCGCAGAACGGCCCAGTCGCGGTTCTTCCATCTGGCTATCAAATTATAAGGCGGGTCGCCGTTCAGAAAACGGTTCGAGGTGATTTCGATAGAGCATGCGTTCTCAGAAAATCAGATAACTGGACCTTCCGGCCGAGGCGCGCACAGGGGTTTGATGTCCAGCCGCTTGGTGCTGACGCCTCCGTTCTGTCACTGAGAGCGTCAGAAAACCGTGTTACACCGACCGTACGGGATCCCCTGTGCAAGATCGGCATTCCTACCGAATACCTCGGGAACTCTCGTTGATATTCGCCCCCAGGAATCAGCAGACACTGGAGTGTTGTCATGGCACAGGAAAAAATGCGAACCGGACACAATGTCAGATCTGACCGTGCTCTTCCAATTCTTAGGAGTGCCACCACACCCGACATGCACTTGATAAGTGCCACCATTATTCAAGTTATACTTGAAATCAACTTTCGAGAATTCTCGGAGTTCCAAGAGCCGATTTGTCCCCGCAAAACCGGAAGTGGAATCCACGGCCTGAACCCACACTCCAACCGGGCGTTGGTCACCAATGCACCCGACTTTTCCGACAATCATTTCTCCGTCTGCAGCAGCGGACGGGGCAGTGATGAACGATACAGCGAGCACCGCAGCAGCTACAAAGACTGGAGCAATATAGATACGCCGACTGTCTGTCGCCATAAAGAAAGTGTAGCGCCGATACCCAAACACTGACTGTTGTTCGCGTCCAACATTAAAAGTTGATCATGTGACCCGCGAGCCCGTGGAAAGCCTCCTGTAACGCCTCGGACAACGTCGGGTGCGTGTGCACATTCCGTGTCAGTTCGTTGACCGTCAGATCCCACTTCTGGGCGAGCGTCAGTTCCGGGAGCAGTTCGGAGACATCGGGGCCGATCAGGTGCCCGCCGATCAGCTCGCCGTACGTGGCATCGGCGATCAACTTCACAAATCCGGTCGGGTCGGCCAGACCGTGCGCCTTGCCGTTCGCGGTGAACGGGAACTTGGCCACCGTGACGTCGTATCCCTCGGCGCGGGCCTGCTCCTCGGTGAGCCCGAAGCTGGCGACCTGCGGCTGGCAGAACGTCGCCCGGGGCATCATCCGGTAGTCGCCGAGCTCCAAAGTCTCTGCACCGGCAATGGTCTCGGCGGCAACGACGGCCTGCGCCTCGGCGACGTGCGCCAACTGAAGCTTGGAGGTGACGTCACCAATCGCGTAGATGTGCGGCACGTTGGTGCGCATCCGCTCGTCGATGGCGATCGCGCCGCGGTCGGTCAGAGCCACCCCGGTCTTGTCCAGGCCGAAGCCCTCGACGTTGGGCGCGAAGCCGATGGCCTGCAGTACCTTCTCGGCGACAAGCTCGCTCTCCTGACCGTCCTTGCTGACGCGAACCGTGACCGCTGGGCCATCATCGTGGATCGACTCCACCTTGGTGCCGGTGAGGATCTTGACCCCCAGCTTCTTGTACTGCTTCTCGATCTCCTTGGACACCTCGGCGTCCTCGTTGGGCAACGCCCGCGGCAAGAACTCGACGATGGTGACGTCCACGCCGTAGTTCTTCAGGACGTACGCGAACTCCATGCCGATGGCACCGGCACCGGCGATGATGATCGACTCGGGCAGCTCGCGCGTGAGGATCTGCTTTTCGTAGGTGACCACATTCTCCGAGAGTGAGGTCCCCGGCACCAGGCGCACGCTGCTGCCCGTGGCGATGATCATGTTGGCGAAGGTCAGTGTCTCGGTCGAGCCGTCCGCCTTCATGACCGCCAAGGTGTTGGCGTCGGCGAAGGTGCCGACACCTTCGTACTCGGTGACCTTGTTCTTCTTCATCAGGAAGTGCACACCGGCCACACGTCCCTCGGCGACCTTGCGGCTGCGGTCGAAAGCGGCACCGAAATCGAATGTGGCCTCACCACTGATGCCAAAGGTCTTGGCCTCCTTGGTGAAGATGTGGGCCAGCTCCGCGTTACGCAGCAGCGCCTTGGACGGGATGCAACCCACGTTGAGGCATACCCCACCCCAATACTTCTCCTCGACGATGGCTGTTGTCAGGCCCAACTGGGCTGCGCGAATAGCCGCGACATAGCCACCGGGACCGGCTCCGAGAACGACGACGTCATAGTGTGCAGTCACGAGCTCCACACTAGTAGGACGGCGTCAGGCCGGGAGCCTCAAGCCCGGTCTCGGTACTGGATGCCCCAACTACGCAGCGGTTCCGGGCACAGTGACTGAACCCCGGGCACCGACGGCGCGGTGCAGGCCACGTATCCATACTTGACACCCACGGCTGCCACCGAGATGGCCGGCGCCGTCAAGACCGCGAAAGCAAGGGCGACGACGATCGGGCGCGGTTCGACCATGGCCAGCAGCAACGCCACCACCACAGCGGCGAACACCCAGATCAACACGTAGGTGACCGCGATGATCCGGTCGTGCGGCAACAGCGTCGCGAACCAATTCTGATATAGCAGCAATCCGACCGCGCCCGCGGGGATCCACGTGCCCAACAACACCAGCAGTAGCACCCAACGCTTCAGTAAGGCCGGTTCTCGCTCCGCGGGCACACGTACCGGCTTGGCGGGCTCCTCGCCGACGACGGGAACCGCGCCGGTGTACGGATCGGGAGTCATCGATTCGGCCCTGGACCCGCCGACCAGCGGCACCGCACCGGTGCGATCGCTGCCGACGTCGAACGCCTCGGTCAGCGGCAACGCGTCGGTGTCGATGCGGCCGGTGCGGACCAGATCGTCGTCGTCCTTGAAGGCCGAGAACGCGGTGAAGGTCGCGGTGTGCAGACCGTCCCGGGCCTTACCGTCATCGATAGGCACAGCCAACGGGTCGGCCAGGTCACCCTCGACGATGCTCGGCTTCTCCGCGCCATCCACCAGCTCGGTGGCGGCGCCGTCGATATCCGCGCCCTTTTCCACGTTTTCCACGTTTTCCACGTTTTCCACGTTTTTGTCAGACACCTTGAATCACCTGTATCGCCGCCAACATCCCAAACCACCCGGGAGAAATCGCCAGGATGAAGGCCGCCGCCGCAGTCATCCACTTACGCGTCGATGCAATCAAGATCAAAAACCCGATCAGGCTGGGGACCGCGACGACGACGCCGATGAAGAGGTCGGGCCGCACCGGTTCGTGCACGATCAAGGTGCTGGACATTCCAGCGACGAGTCCAACTGCTATCCCCAGCAGCATCGCGCTGGCGACAACTTGCGCGCGTGGCAGTGGTATCACGAGAAAACTCCTGCTCGGTATTCGTGCGCCCCCCGGGCCACCTTCGACCATACTGCGATCGCTGGCACACTGGCTCACATGACGTCGGCGCGCCGCTCCCCGGACCCACATCTCTGGCTCGAAGACATCGGTGGTGACGAGCCCCTGAACTGGGTACGCGAGCACAATGCGATAACAACCGGCGAATTTTCCGGCGCACGTTTTGACGATATGCGCGCCGAAGCGCTGGCCATCCTCAATACCGACGCGCAGATTCCTTATGTGCGCAGGCGGGGCCAATACCTCTACAACTTCTGGCGCGATGCCGCCAACTCCCGTGGCCTTTGGCGGCGAACCACTTTGGATCGATACCGCCAGGACGATCCCGGGTGGGACGTCATCGTCGACGTCGACTCCCTGGCGGCCGAGGAAGACGAAAACTGGGTCTGGGCCGGCGCCACCGCGCTTCGCCCCGAATTCCGCCGAGCCCTGGTCAGTTTGTCACGCGGCGGGTCCGATGCGGTGGTGGTTCGCGAATTCGATCTGGAAACAAGACAGTTCGTGACGGACGGATTTGTCCTGCCCGAGGCCAAGACGCAGATCGGGTGGATCGATGCCGACACGGTTTTCGTGGGTACGAACTTCGGGCCCGACAGCCTCACCGACTCGGGATATCCCCGTCTGGTCAAGCGCTGGAAACGCGGACAACCTATCGACGAGGCCGAGCTGGTGTTCAGCGGCGAAACCTCAGACGTGATGGTGGGCGCGAGCTTTGATGACGCCCCGGGCTTCGAGCGCACCCTGATCAGCCGCGCCACCGACTTCTTCAACTCCGAAATATATGAGCTCACGACCAATGGCGAGCTGCTCCGCATCGACGCGCCCACCGATGCCTCGGTGTCGGTACACCGTGAATGGCTGCTCATCGAGCTGAAGTCGCCGTGGCAGGTCGACGGCGCCGAGTACTCGGCCGGAACGCTGTTGGCCACCCGGTACAAGGAGTACGTGGCGGGGCGGGGCGCACTCACCCCGGTCTTCGTTCCCGACGAGCACGCCAGCCTGCATCACTATGCGTGGACCAAGGAACGGCTCACCGTCGCGATCCTGCACGATGTGGCCAGCGAGATCCTGGTTTTCACGCCCGGCAGCTGGGATTCGGCACCGCTGTCCGGCGTACCCGACAACGCAACGACTCAGATTGTGGCAGTTGACGATTTGGGTGACGAGATATTCCTTGACACGTCGGGTTTTACCCAGCCTTCGACACTGCTACACGGCGAGGTGGGCGCGACCCGCGCCTCCGTGTCCCCCATCAAGTCGGCGCCGTCTTTCTTCGACGACTCGTCCTTTGACGTGACCCAATACTTCGCGCAGTCCGACGACGGCACCTCGATCCCCTACTTCGTGGTACGCCCCAAGGGTTTTGCTGTGCCGGGTCCCACGCTACTCGGGGGGTACGGCGGCTTCGAGGTCTCCAGGACGCCCGGCTACGACGGTGTGCTGGGCAAGCTGTGGCTGTCCCGCGGCGGCACGTATGTACTGGCCAACATCCGTGGAGGTGGCGAGTACGGGCCGGTGTGGCACACCCAGGCGATGCGCGAAGGCCGCCACCTGGTGTACGAGGACTTCGCCTCCGTCGCAAGAGATCTGGTAGAGCGGAGCATCACCACCGCAGCCCAGTTGGGCGCCCAGGGCGGAAGCAACGGCGGACTGCTGATGGGCGTGATGCTCACGGCGTACCCGCAGCTGTTCGGCGCGCTGGTGTGCCAAGTGCCGCTGCTGGACATGCGGCGCTACCACCTGCTGTTGGCCGGAGCGTCCTGGATGGCAGAGTATGGCGACCCAGACGATCCCAACGACTGGGAGTTCATCTCGAAATATTCTCCATACCAGAATATTTCGACGGACCGGCGGTACCCTCCGGTGCTGGTGACCACATCGACCCGCGATGACCGGGTGCACCCCGGGCACGCACGCAAGATGACCGCGGCCCTGCAGGAGGCGGGACAACCGGTCTGGTACTACGAGAACATCGAGGGCGGCCACGGCGGCGCGGCCAACAACGACCAGTCCGCATTCAAGGCGGCACTGGCCATCGAGTTTCTCTGGCGCCAGCTGACACCCTGACCCGAAATCTCAGGGCGATCCCCGATGCCACTGCGGTTACCGCGACGGAGAACGAGCCTATGGGCGAATCCAACACCGTGCCGGCGTGGGTCAACAAGATGGTCAGGGGCGTGCTGCGCAGCCCGCTGCATCCCGTGCTCAGCAGCAATATCGCACCGTTGACTTTCACCGGCCGCACAAGCGGCAAGGAATACAACGTGGCCGCCACCGCGCTGGTGGGTGGCAAGCGGCTCGATGGCACCGCCGAGTTGACCACCGGCCCGCAGATCGCCGGGCCACCGGCCGAGCTGCTGCACAAGGTTCCCCGAGATGCCAAGTACCACAACGTGCGCCGCAACGCGCACGGTAGCTTCAACCAGTCCGATATCGACCGGGCAGCCGCCGGTGAGAGCATGGTGACGATACGTCTGTCATGACGTACATCACTCCCCGGTCGCAGCAGTCTCGCAAATCACGTCGCCGGACCAGCCAATCGCAATGTACCCACATGTCCGCCCACGCTAAGTTTGCTCAGTGAACTTTTAGCCCCGCCAGCCAACGTTGCCCCGCCGTCGCATAACTGCAGCTCACAGGTGCTAACTCCTGCAAGCGGTACGTGTAACCGCGGATATATTCCCAGTTCAAACACGTATGATGATCGATCAGCAAGACCCCGCACGGCGAGCTCCATTACCGAAATCGAGACCTAGCCGTTACCGTCGCGAGTTGTTGCCGCCGAGTGAGCTGAGCTAGCGTGGTAACCAACTGAACTATTGGCCACGGCAAAGCCGCCTGGCCGCGAAGTTACACCGCCATTTGAGTAAGCGCACTGATGCACTTGCCCATAGCCGGTAGTGAGAGCCAGATTGCCGTGAGGTGCACGATGAGAAACGACCTGTTTGTCGGGTTGAGCGAAAACGGATGGGACCACGCTCCGTGGGATACCGAACCGGCGTTTTCGCCCTCCGAACTAGATATCCTGCTGGATCGTCGGCTGTCCGTCAGTGACGCAGCCGAGCGCATCGGGTGCGTGGAGCACGATGTGCAGCGCATCCGCGACGCGCACGCGGCCTAACGGCGCAGTAGGTCGCCGACCATCCCCGACACGACGCCGATGATGATGAGCAGGCAGCCCGCTGCCATCGTGAGGCTCAGCCAATGGTGGGCGTTACTCACCGCCTGGGTAACCAGGCTGTCGGCCACATCGCGCATGTTGTCGGTCACGCGGTTCAACGGCCGGTCCAGATAGCGCCGACCGACTTCAAGTCCGGCCCAACCCGCCGCACCCACAAGCAGTGCCGAAACACCCAAGCCGGCAAGGCCCTTAGCGCGACTGTGCACCGCCAGCTGATTCAGACCAGCGAGGATCAGGGTCAGGCCGAAGAATATCCACACCGCGAGCTGTCCGAAACGTGCCACCGGCACCAACCGGCCCGGCGTCAGACCTGCCAGGTTGTCGTCGGTGACCGATACCTTCAACGTGTCGGGCGCCTTGATGGAAAGACCTTGCGGCACCAGGCTCTTGATCATCGGAGCCAGGTCGACCTGCCAACTGCCCTGCGAATCACGTTGCACCGGAGTTGAGTTGGTGAACAGCCATTGATGAGCCATCCGATTCGCGGATGCGAAGTCGGCACGAAACTGTGGCCCGCTAGTGTAGGCGGCGGTCATGTCCGCCATGTCGGTCTGGTTCACACGCGAACCCTGCTTCTTGCTCAACGACACGATCTGCGTGGTGAGTTCCTCGGAGATCGCATGCTGAACCCGCGGATCGGCTGCCGCCGGCTCCGTCAACGCCACGTAGCCGTTCTCGTCGACGAGCCTGGACTGCGTCCAGGCAGCCGTCACGGTCACAGCCAGCGCAGCAGTGGTCAGCAGCCACAACAGGACCGCGAACAGGAATCGCATCCCGCCCAGGTTAGTCCGTGAGCGCGCGGCCCAGTATCAGCGGATCAGCCTGGCCCACGACGTCGACATCCTTGTCGTCGTAGTCGAACTTACCCAGTACGTGGCGCATCGCGTTGACTCGAGCCCGCTTCTTGTCGTTACTCTTCACCACGATCCACGGCGAGTGATCGGTGTCGGTGAGCGAGAACATCTCTTCTTTGGCCTTGGTGTAGGCATCCCACTTGTCCAGCGACGCCAGGTCCATCGGCGACAGCTTCCACTGGCGCACCGGGTCGACCTGCCGGATGGCGAAGCGAGTGCGCTGCTCGGCAGACGACACCGAGAACCACAGCTTGGTGAGGCTGATGCCGTCATTCACCAACATCTGCTCGAAAAGCGGTGCCTGATGGATGAATTCGGAATGCTGCTCGTCATTACAAAAGCCCATGACGCGCTCGACGCCGGCGCGGTTGTACCAAGACCGATCGAAGCACACCATCTCTCCCGCGGCCGGCAGATGCGGGACGTACCGCTGGAAGTACCACTGGGTGCGTTCACGTTCGGTCGGCTTTTCCAGCGCGACTACGCGGGCATTGCGCGGATTGAGGTGCTCCATGAATCGCTTGATGGTGCCACCCTTACCTGCCGCGTCGCGGCCCTCGAAGAGGATGACGTGCCGGGCACCCGTGCGCTTGCTCCAGTTCTGGAGCTTGAGCAGCTCGATCTGCAGCAGCCGTTTCTCCAGCTCGTACTGGCGACGGCTCATCCGCTCGTCGTACGGGTAGTTCTCCCGCCAGGTGTCCACCGCGACACCATCCGGCGAGATCAGTACCGGATCGTCATCGTCGTCATCGTCGACGGTGTAGCCCTGCGCGGCAGCGGTAATGGTCTCGGTCACCCAGCGGAAACTATCCCCAGCAACCGTCGCCAGGGTGGCCGGTGGGTAAACGGTCTGTGTCAGCGACGAAAGGGGCGCAGTGCCTTGTTCGAGAGCTTGGTCAGGCTCTTGAGCGCGACCGGCGCCAGCCAGCTCGGGCCGCTGTACCAGAGCGGTTCGCTGGGCAACGTCACCCTGGTGTCGACAATGGCCTCGGTCCGGCAGTACTTGCGCAGGCCGTCCGCTCCGCCGAAACGCGAACCCAGCCCCGACCCCTTCCAACCACCGTGCGGCGCGGTCAAACAGGACAGGTTCATGATCACGTCGTTGATATTGACGGTGCCGCAATCAAGTTGCAGAGCAACGCGTTCGGCGCGCTTGCGGTCTTTGGACCAGACGCTGGCGGAGAGTCCGTACTCGCTGTCGTTCGCCAGGGCGATGGCCTGACACTCCTCCGAGTACCGCATGATCGGCAGCGTCGGACCAAAGGTCTCTTCACGCATGCAGTCCATGGAATGGTCGACGTCGACCAGCACGGTAGGCGCGTAGAAGCTGCCGTGGCCCGGGATGCGCGCACCCCCGGTAAGCGCCCGCGCTCCGGAGGAAACTGCTTGGCGCACATGCCTGTCGACGACTTCGAGCTGGTTCTCGTCAATCATGGCGCCGACGCTGTGGTCCAGACCCGCACCAATCTCCAGGCCGCGCACCTCCTCGACCACCAGATCGACGAATTGCTCGTAGATCGAGTCGTGCACGTACACCCGCTCGACGGACACGCAGGTCTGGCCGGCGTTGAACATGCTGCCCCACACCGCGGCATGCGCGGCACGCTTGACGTCGGCGTCCGGCAGCACCAGCATCGGGTCCTTGCCACCGAGTTCCAGGCTGACCGGGGTGAGTCGGCGCGCGGCGCGTTCCATGATCTTCTTGCCCGTGGCCGTGGATCCGGTGAACTGGATGAAATCGACATTGTCGACGAGGGCCTCGCCCACCTCGCGGGCGCCGTGCACCACCTCGAAGACCGGCGGACCGCCGATCTCCGCCCAGCCGTTGGCGATGAGTTCGTCGGAGAGCGGGGTTCGCTCCGAGGGCTTCAGCAGCACCGAGCAGCCCGCCAAGAGCGCCGGGACCACATCCCAGTAGCCCAGTGCCACAGGATAATTCCACGGCGAGACAACACCTACCACCGTGCGGGGTCGCTGGTGGACGGTGATCTTCTTAGTGTTCATAGCGATCGAGGATGCGGGCCGCGACTCCGGCGCCAAGAATTCCGCGGCTCTCGGCGCGTAGTAGGCGATGATCGCGAGAATCGAGGGAATCTCGATACCTCCGTCGATCTTCGACTTACCCGTCTCGGCGATCAGCTGAGCCTCGATGCGCGGGGTGTTGTCGACGAGCCACTGGGCGAATCGTGCCAGGACCTGGCCGCGTCCTTCGGGGCCCAGCCGCTCCCACGAAGGCTGCGCCTTGGCCAGCTGCGCGACGATTCCGGGGATATCCGCCGGATCAGTCCAGTTCACCTGGCCGACGACCTGCCCATTCGCGGGGTTACGCACGTCATGTGCGGTGGCGCGGGAGGTGCCGGAAAGATTTTCAGACGTCGTTGTCATTGGTCGAGTCTAGGCACGAGGTGACCCACGTCGCATCCCCACTAGTTGGTTGGGATTATCCCCCGCAGGTAGGCGGCCTGGCCCAGGTGCCGGGCGCCGTCATCCACGATGCTCACCAGCTGCACACTGGCGGTGACCGGTAGGTCACCATGCTCGTCGACCACGCGTGCGCGTTCGGATTCGCTGAGGGGGTCGACGTATCCCAGGGTCATCTCATGCACGGCCCGGTAGTAACCGCTCAGCCGATCTCCGGCGGCGAACACCTTGGCCCCAGGCTGTGCTGTTCGCGTCGGGTGTAGGCCGGTAGGTCAACGCCGAATCGGGAAGGCCAGCGGTCACCTCACCGACGTGTTCGATGATCCGGGTAAAGCTGTCACGCAACAGCTCCCGCGCCGACGCGGCCGCCGCGACATCGGTATCCGTCATGGTTTGACGGTACGCCCGGATGTGCGTTTCGGGTAAGCCACCGGTCTCTTCATCACGAGGACCCCTGCTCCGCAGCCGCAGATGAGAATGGCGAAGATCGGCAACACGAGCGCGGTGTTCAACGAGAGTGCATCTGCCACCCATCCGATGAGCGCCGGCCCGCCCAGCACCGCGACATACCCGGTGCCGACCACCCGCGAGAGCACCCGGCCTTCATGCTGTTCGTCGATATTGCCCGCGACCGTGAACACCTGCGGGACACCACCGGCGAGCCCCAGACCTACCGCTGCCCAACCCACCATTGTCAACGACAGCAGCGGCGAGACCACTACGATCAAGAGCCCGAGCGCCGCCAACGCACAGCCCCAGCGCAGCACCAGAACCCGCCCAATCCGTTCCACGACCTTGTCCACGGTGAATCGACCGAGCGTCATGGCCGCCAGGTATACGCACAGCGCCGCAGTCCCTACAGATTCGGTGGCACGCAGGTGCTCCTGCGCATGCAGACTGCTCCAGTTCATCGCCGATCCCTCAGACAGCATGAGCAGAAACGCGAGCAAACCGAGGGCCAGCACCTGGCCTCGACCACACGGAACCTCTGGAGGCAACGTGTACGGCACCGTATCCGGTGCATCAGCCTCGTGAGTGCGTGGCATGGCCCTGAGCAGCACCGTCGCCGCACCGGCTAGCACCGCCAGACATAACAGAGTGACACCGAGGACCATCGCAAAGACGTTGGTGCGGGCCGCAAAACCCGTCAAACCAATGAGCGCTCCCACAACGTTGCCGATGGAAAACACCCCATGAAATGAGGCCATGATTGGCCGACCGTAGAGACGCTCGACATCGACCGCGGCGGCGTTCATCGCGACATCGGTAACGCCAGTCGCAACGCCACAGAGAAACGCACCCATCGCGGCAACCCACACCGCCGTCGCCGACAGTGGGATGTTGACGCCGATCGCCATGGCGGCCCCGCCCGCAATCGCGATGGGCCCGCTGCCGAATCGGTCGACCAGCACGCCGCTGAGCCGCATACCTACGAGCGCACCACATCCGAGGATTAACACGACGACGCCGAGCATCGTGGAGGACATGCCGGTGGCCTGCTTGATTGTCGGCAGATGAGCCGCCCAGGTGGTCACCACGAGCCCGAACGAGGCGAATACGCCGATAACGGCCACCCGCATACGCAGCGGTTTCGTCAAGAAATAGTCCTCACCTCGGCGTTGATCCGGCGATCGCGCACCCATACGCCAACTCGGCGAGCAGCACTCACCGGTACCCGTTGACCACAGTACTGACCACGGCCACACCGGACCGCAGCGCACACAGGCCAAAGTAAACATATATCTTGGTATTCATATGAATTTATGGTGATATAAGTGTGTGGACGCCTTCGCTGTGATCGCCGATCCGACTCGCCGCCGGATCATCGACGCCCTGCGCGACGGGGCGTCCGACGTCACTGCCTTGATCGAACGGCTCAATCTCTCGCAGTCGCTGGTGTCCAAACACCTCCGCGTGCTCCGCGACGCCGGCACGGTTCGCGTCGAGGTCGCCGGGAAACGCCGCATCTATCACCTGGCCGACGATCCACTGCCCGCCCTGCTGGCCTGGGTGACGCCATATCACCGCACGTGGGCCAACGCGCTGGACCGCCTGGCATTCCTCATCGATAGCGATGCCGAACTCGAAGACCACACGAAATAAGGACCAATCACCCGCCGGAGACGGTATGGCTCTGGCTCATCGATCCGGACCGGCTGCGCCAGTGGTCACCAGCCTTACCCGATCCCCCACTGGATTCCCCGGGCCCGCACAGGTTCAGCAGACCGCGGCCGATCCGGTACTCGACGGCGAGGTGCTCACGGTCGACCCTCCACGCGAGCTGATCCATCAGTGGGGTCCGGACGACATCCTGCGCTGGCGAATCGAGCCCACCGGAAACGGATGGCGCCTGACCCTTGAGCATTCGATGTCCGATCGCGGCAATGCCTCCGGAAACGCATAGAACTCCTACGGCCCGGGCCGATAGTCGTCCTCCCCCCGCACATACCGCCCCGGAGCAAGAGTGGTGACCAGAGCTTTCTTCCAGAGCGGCCGAATGGTCACCCCCGGAAGTTCGATCGGATCGACATCGGCGGCCGATTTAGACGCGTATCCGGGGGCATGAGGACCGAACTGCGCAGGATCGCCAGGGGTAGTCGACATGACCAAAGCAACCCGATCTGACTGTCTGGGCATTCCTAGTGTGAGCCGCGGACAGCACGTCGCTAGAATGGGCTAATGCCAGCCAAGACCGACCCCACAGCGAACGACGACATCGAGCCGCTGGCGGACGAGACTGCCCACCAGGCTCAGCGCGTCGTCGCGGCCTACGCCAACGATGCCGATGAATGCCGCATGCTGCTCTCGATGCTCGGTATCGGACCAACCAAGGTCGACGCGTAACTCGATACGGTTCCCTAATACGTTTGCCTTCTGAGAAGCAACCATGGCGCCTCGATCGGATGACAGATCGCCGGCAGAGGCTGTCGCCGGAAACTCTGACTTCGTCGTGGTCGCCAATAGGCTCCCTATCGATCTGGTGAAGCTGCCTGACGGCTCCATCACCTGGAAGCGCAGCCCCGGCGGTCTCGTCACCGCGATGGAGCCGCTGCTGCGCAGGCGCCGCGGTGCCTGGGTGGGCTGGCCCGGAGTCCCCGATACAGATGTCGAACCCGTCTCCGAGGACGACATGGTCCTCTACTCGGTGCGCCTCTCCACCGAGGAAGTCGCCGAGTACTACGAAGGTTTCTCCAATGCCACTTTGTGGCCGCTCTACCACGATGTGATCGTCAAGCCGGAATATCACCGGGAGTGGTGGCAGACGTACGTCGATGTGAACCGCAAGTTCGCGGAAGCAACGGCGGCGGTCGCGGCGCAGGGGGCGACCGTCTGGGTGCAGGACTACCAGCTGCAGCTGGTACCCAAGATGCTGCGCATGCTCCGCCCCGACCTGACGATCGGTTTCTTCCTGCATATTCCATTCCCACCCGTGGAGCTGTTCATTCAGATGCCATGGCGCACCGAAATCGTCGACGGCTTGTTGGGCGCCGACCTCATCGGATTCCACCTTGCCGGTGGCGCCCAGAACTTCATGTACCTGGCCAGACGACTGTTGGGCGCCAGCACATCTCGCGCATCGATCGGCGTACGCTCCCGATTCGGCGAGATCCGGGTGGGCTTCCGGACGGTGAAGGTGGGCGCATTCCCCATCTCCATCGACTCTACACAGCTCGACAGCGTATCCCGCAGCAAGCAGATCCGTCAGCGCGCCAAGGAGATTCGCGCCGAGCTCGGTGGTCCACGCAAGATCCTGCTGGGTGTGGACCGACTGGATTACACCAAAGGCATAGATATCCGGCTGCGCGCGTATGAAGAGCTGCTCGCCGAGGGCCGTGCCAGCCGCGAGGACACCGTCTTCGTCCAGCTCGCCACCCCCAGTCGCGAACGCGTCGACAGCTACAAGAAGATGCGCGGAGACGTGGAACAGCAGGTTGGCCACATCAACGGGGAGTTTGGCGAGGTCGGGCACCCCGTTGTGCACTACCTGCATAGGCCGGTACCCCGCGAGGATCTCATCGCCTTCTTTGTGGCCGCCGACGTCATGTTGGTGACCCCCCTGCGCGACGGCATGAATCTCGTGGCCAAGGAGTACGTCGCCTGCCGTAGCGATCTGGGCGGTTCACTGGTGCTCTCTGAATTCACTGGCGCCGCAGCGGAATTGCGACAGTCCTATCTGGTCAATCCGCACGATATCGACGGGGTGAAGGACGTCATCGAGTCGGCGCTTAATCAGACCCCCGAGGAGGGGCGACGCCGAATGCGGGCGCTGCGCCGCCAGGTCCTCGCTCACGATGTGGATCGGTGGGCGCGTGCGTTCCTAGAGGCGTTGTCTACGCCGGCCACCGGCGAATCGATCGCAACGGAACAACCCGCCGTCCTGGGCGGCGAGCCGCTTTAAAGCGGCGTGATGTATGAAATCAACCACGTGCCTCCCACGCGCGTGTAGTCCACCTGAATCGATGACGAGTCATACACCGGCGTGCGCGATTGGTCGGTGATGGTGCGATTCATATACACCACCACCTGCGCAGAATCCCGATGTGCGGCAATGATTCCGGTGCCAACAACGCTGGCCTGGCTGACAATCTTGCGTTGTTTGGCCTGCGGGATGATCTCCCGGTTTGCCTTGTCTTCAAATTCACGCCGATACTCAGGAGTCAGCCCGGCGTACTGCTCGTCGAGACTACGCTCGACGGTCTGGTAGTCGTATCCGAAAATGCTGCCGACCTGCTTACCGGCCTGCTTGATGAGCGTCTGTCCCGCAGCCCGGCTCGCCATCGTGTCGACCCGGTGCCAGTACATTCCGCCAGCCACGGCCGACAATCCCACGATGACGCACACCGCAATCGCAACGAATACTCTTGTCAGCCAGCGCATCAGCTCTGCCCATCCGGCCACCGCAGGTCATACGCGGTCATATTGCCCTGCTGATCCTCGGCGACGATCATCCGCATGCGGTACGACTTGGAGGGCTCGTTGACTCCCGAGTCCGCGTTGGTCAGCGTCACACGTGCGGAGATCAGTATCGACGCCTTCTTGCTCACCTCGTCGACGCTCTCCAAGCTCGCCTTCTTGATCACCACCTCCGAACTGGCACCGGTTTGGTGATACAGCGCCTTGAGATTGGCGGTGTTGTCTGGATTGAACGTGCCCCGCAGCGGCCCACTGGTACTGCTGACGAACTGATCGACGTTTTTGTCGATGCTGTCCGGGCTGTACGTCATCATGTTCGTCACCGTCTGCACGGCGGTGTCCACGAAACGCTGATCGCGCGCGGCCCGAAGATCGTCGTTGCGCTGAGCGCGTCCCATCAGAGCCAACGCCAACCCTAAAGCTCCGATAAGAACCACCGCGAACACCGTCGCCACGCGCATCACGGCGCGTGTATTGCCCGGTCGACGCGAATCCGCAATGGTGGGTTTGGGTTTCGACCGGGCCTCGCTGCGGCCAAGTGACACGCTGATCGGCTCGGCACTGATCTCGCCGGTCGGTCCCGCGGGCCTGGCCGCCCGCCGCCGCACAGCCCGTGAAGGAACCGCCGTCTCTTCTTCGGTCATACCGGCTTCGGCCCCAGCATCAGATCTGCCCACGTCTCCGCCTCACTGCCGCGATCCAGCGCAGGCGCGTACACACTCGGCCGATTGTTGGCGTCAAGAAACACAGCACTCTTCGGATCATAGGCACGCGCCACCATCGGCGCTGATTTCGCCGCCACCGGCGTCACATCGCCATCGGCCGGCGGCACGTCCGAAACGGGTGGAGGCGGCGGGGGCAGCGTTGGAGTGCCCGGGTCCGGTTCGGCGCCCGGCGGAATATTGGGGAATTTGTTGGGCGGCAGGATATTCCGCGGATCCTCTACCGGTGTGCCATACGGAACCGGCGGACCGCGCCACGGATTGCTGCCGATCGGCACATACCCGCGCGGATCACGACACAACTGAATGGTCGGTGCACGCTTGCCGGGGAATTCCTGGCACGGGTAGTTGCGCGCACCGCGCACCGCGCTGGGATCGTTCTGGGCGGTCTTACAATACATATCCCTGGGCAGCTCGCGCAGGGTCTCGTCGGCCGGAGTACGCATCAACGGCGCCGGCACGAAACCGGTCAGACACGGTGGCGGGTCCCCCAGGTTCACCCGAAAGTCCAACTTGGCGCCCTCATCCATGGGAAGACCGCCTGCAACGGTCAGCAGAGCTGAGAACAGCGCAGGCAGGATCACCAGGGACTGCTCGATCGACTTGTTGTAAATTACGCCAACGCGCCCAAGATTGGCCAGACTGGCCGCCAGCACCGGGAACGACGGACGGATGCCCGCAAACAATTCGGAGGCTTGCTCGGCGGCCCCCGGCGCCGCCTTGAGGAACTGCCTCAGCTGGGGATCGGCCTTGACGAAATGCTCCGATAACGCCGCCAGGCTGGACACCGATCCGCGGATACTCTCACCACTGCGAATCTGGGCATCAAGTAGCGGATCCACCTGATCGATGAGTGCAGTAGTGCTGTCGTAGTTGCTGTTAGCTTCCTGGATCAACAACCGTGACGAGTCGATCAGCCGGGAAAGTTCCTGTCCAGATCCATTGAACGCCTTAAACGCCTCGGCCAGCACCTCGCGCAGCCGGGTGTCCGCAACCGTGTTCACCAAACCGTCCGCCTGACGCAGCAGGGTGGAGACATCGGTGGGGATGGAGGTGCGATCGGTGCCGATGACATCGCCCGTCCTCAGGGTCCCGACGGCACCTGTCGGCGGCGGCATCAGATCCACGTACTGCTCACCGATGGCCGACACGCTCTTGACGGCGGCCAGCACATTGCCCGGCACCTTCACGTTGTCGTTGAGCCGCATGTTCGCGGTGACTCCCTGCGGTGTCAGTTCGACATCGGTGACGCGGCCGATCTGCACGCCGCGGTAGGTCACATTCGCGTTCTGGTACAGACCGCCCGTGGCGACGAACTGCGCCTTCACATCATGTTTTCCGATGCCGAGGGCCGTGGGCATCCTCAGGTAGAAGATCGCCATCAGCGCCACGCTGACCACTGTTACCGCCGCGAAGATCGCCAGCTGTATCTTGATCAGCTTTTCCATCAGCGACCACCTCCCTGCGGTGCGGCGGGCGCGGGCAAGTCGAACGGGCTGGTCTCCTTGCCGTTCAGGTTGGCCATGGATCCGATGAGCCATTCCGGCGGATTCACGAGTTCGTCGAAATGCTGCATATTCGGGTCGAAAAACGACGTGGTGAAAAGTGTTTCGCCCAGGCGCCGCGCGGTTAGATCGAATGTCACGAAGACGTTCAAATAGTCACCACGCACTGCCTGCCGTAAATACTTGGTACTAAAGGGAAAGGTCGGCAGGAAGTCAAGCGAGTCGATAAAGTGATCCTTGTTCTCGGCAAGGGCCCGGATCACCGGGTACAGACCTTTGAGATCGGCGACGATGTCTTCCTTCGTCGTCCGGAACACCCGATCGGTGACCTTCGCGAGATTCCCCACCGAACGGAACGCCTCGATGATGTTGGCGCGATTATCGTTGAGCACCTTCAGCGCGGGCTCGATCGAATCTATTGCCCGACCAAGACTTTCCTTGTGTTCGGCCAAGACTCGCGAAAATTTGTCGATGCCCTCGATGGCCGAGATGATGTCGGCACGCTGGGAGTTCAGCGAGGAGATCAGCGTGGCGAGCTTGGGCAGCACCTGGGTCAGGTTTCCCGTGCGCCCCGTGAACACGTTGTAGGCCTCATCGGTGATGTCCTGTATCGCGCCCAGATTTCCCTTGTTGACCACCGCGGACAGCGCGGAAAGTACTTCTTCGGTGCTGGGGTACTTGCCCGTTCGGCTCAACGGAATGGTGGCTCCGCCAGCCAGCCTGCCCACCGCGGGCTCCCCGCTGGGCGCGGCAAGCTCAATGTGCTGCGAGCCGAGCAGGCTAGTCTGAGCGACCTTCGCGACAGCATTGGCGGGTAACTGCACCTCGGGCGCCAACGAGACCTTGACCCCGGCATACCACGAGCCATCGGGCCTTTGGTACGCATCGATACCCGACACACTTCCCACTGTCACGTCGTCCACCATGACCGGAGAGTTTTGCGGCAACGTAGTGACATCGGGAAGCTCGACGGTGATTGCGTAAGAACGCGATCCGTGCCCTGCCGTACCAGGCAGGTTCAACGAGTTCAAGCCGTTGAACTGACATCCACTGGCCATGACAGCGACACCGATACCCAGGGCGATGCCACGTATTACCTTCCGACTCATCGCGGTCCTCCCGGCATCGACGGCGGCGCAGAGTCATCCACTGCCGCCGGGAAGCCTGGCGGCACCGGCCCCGGCTCGGTCGGCCGGAGCACCGTGCCCGGGGGCGGCGGCGCGTTGATCTCGTCGGGCCCGAGCATCAACGCGCCGAGATCCTGCGGCGAAGGCTTCGGTGGCGGAGCACCATTGGGCCGGACCCATACCAAATCCTCACGCGGCGCCTGAGCCTTGGACGCGGTCTCCGGGGTGTCGTAGAGAATCTGCCCCTTATACGCGGCGATCGTATTAATGGGATGCAGAAGAATCGGCGCGTAGTTGAAGGTCGCACGGCGCAGCACGGGGCCCATCCGTTCGCGGCAGATCTCGGCCCGCTTGAGGTATTCGGTCTTCACACCCGTCTCGAACACACCGCCACAGATGAACTGCACCGGGTTGGCCAAGTTCGGGATCGAGAGCATGCCCGCCATGCTGCCGGTACCCGGAGCATAAATATTGTAAAAGTTGGCCAGACCGTTGGGAGCGACGTGCAGAATCTGTTCAATGTCATCGCTCTGATCAGAGAGTAATTTCACCAAATCACTCAGCTTACTCACCGAATCGATGAGCGCAGAGTTGGTGTCTCCCAAGAAACCTCGCACATCAGTGAGCGCCTGGTTGAGTGCGCCCAGGGTAGCACCCAGGTCCTCGGTGCTGGCGGCCAGCACCTTCGACACCGAGGCCAGATGGGTACTGAACTGCACGATCTGCTCGTTGGAGTTCGCCAACGCGTCCACCAGCACCTGAAGGTTCTTGATGGTGCCGAACAAGTCTGTACGCGAATCGCCGAGCCGGCCGGCGGCCTGCGAGAGCTCGCGCACGGCTTTGCGGAACGAATCGCCGTTGCCGTCGAAGGTACTTGCCGCCTGGTTGATGAAATCGCTTACCGGGCCCTTGGATACGCCCTGCGGACCCAGGCTGTCGCTGAGCTTGGCCAGCTCGGTCTTGACCTCGTCCCATTCGATCGGCACCGCGGTCTTGTCCAGCCCCAACGACGCCCCGTCGGCGAGCGCCTGCCCCTCCGTGTACGCCGGGGTCAGTTGAACGAACCTGGCGGTCACCAGATTCGGCGCCATGATGATCGCCTGCGCACTCTCGGGCACCTTGAACGAGTCCGGCATCTCCATGGTGACCTTCACATCACCCTCACGTGGCTCGACGGCGACGATACGCCCCGCCTTCACACCGAGAATCCGAACATCATCGCCGGGGTACAACCCGACAGCCGATGCGAAATGCCCGACAATCCTGTAGGTCCCGCGGCTGGGCCACATCCAGTACAGCAGCCCACCCACGAGTGCCACAGCCAGCATCGCGAACACGCTCTTGTGGATCCAGCGTTCGAGACGTTTCCCTTGTGTCCTCATGGCGATTTCGGCCTCATGATGTTCCGCTCGGCGATAAGACCGTTCAAGTAGTCCGAAAGACTGGCAGGTAGCTTGCCGGGCTGGAAGTACGCATCAAATGCCATGGCTGTCATGGTGGCGGGGGGCATTCCGTAGACATTCACGTGAAAACCCGGCCCAGAAGACACAACCTCACCAAGGGCAGTGCCGTATCCGGGCAAGCGCTTGAGGGCCTCGCTAATGTGCGCCTTGCGGTCGAGCAGATCGTCGAGCACAAGGTTCAGTTTCTCCATAGTGGGCCGGAACTCCTGACGGTTGTCGGCCACGAATCCGCTGATTTGCCGCGAGAGCCCCTGCACACGACTGATCAGCTCACCGATCGCCAAACGCCGCTCGTCGAGCGCGGCGAACAGTTGATTGCCATCGGTGACAAGCTTGTTCACCTGTCCGGCACGCTCGGAGAGAATCCCACTCACAGACTTGGCGCGGTTCAGTAGCTGTTCGAGGGCCGCATCGCGGGCGTTCAGTGTGCGCGAGAGCGAGGCGACACCGTCCAGGGCGCCGCGCAACTGTGGGGTAGCGTCACGCATCGCGTCGGTGATGACCAGCAACGACTGATCCAGCTGCGCCTTGTCTATGCCGCCGGCCGAGGCGCCGAGGTCGCTCAATGCGCTGTTGAGTGTGTACGGAGTTCTGGTGCGGCCCAAGGGAATCTCGGCGACCCGACCCGAACCGGCCGGTGTCACCGACAGCGATTTTTCGCCCAGCACAGTGGTGGTCCTGATGGCAGCCAACGACTGGTCGCCCAGCCGAATCGAACGATCCACGGTGAAATTGACACGAACTTGGTTGCCCACCAAGGACACATCTTTGACCTGACCCACCTTGATACCCGAGACGAAGACGTTGCCGCCTGGTTCCAGGCCCCCGGAGTCCGTGAAGTAGCCGGCGTACTGCTTGCCCTGCGGCCAGAACGGCAGACCCGTGTAGCCGAACGCCACCAACACCAGCATCGCGACCACAGCGACACCGAAGATTCCGGTTCTCATGGCATCTTTCTCTGTGCTCTTTGCCATGTCACTCATTTTTGAAGGCACACCTACCCTTCGACGGGTCGGGCGGTCCACCGAAGGGGATCAGCCAATCGGTTCCGACGGGTCCGTTGACCTTGATTCGGACGGAGCAGTAGTAGATGTTGAAAAACGCTCCGTAGGCGCCCAGAGCGTTGAGCCGCAGGTAGTTCTCAGCCAGGTTCTCCACCACGACATTAACGTCAGCCTTACGCTCGTCCACCCGAGTCGCCAGCTGACGAGTCTGTTCGATGGTGCCCTTGATGTACGGGCGAGTGTCCTTAAGCACCGATTCCAACGATGAGGCCGTCGAGGCAAGCGGCGGCAACGCACCGGCGATCGCATCGCGCTGTTCTGCCAGGCCGGAGACGATCTGCTGCAGCTGGTCAACACTCGAGGAGAACTGGCCGCTCTTGGAGTCCACGGTGCCGAGCACCTGGTTCAGATGGTCGATCACATCGCCGATCAACTGGTCGCGCTCGGCCAAACCCGAGGTGAATGCGGATGTGTCGCCCAGCAATTGAGAGAGCGTTCCACCCTGGCCCTGCAAGATTTGAATGAACGCGTTGCTAATCTCGTTGACCTTCGCGGCGTCGAATCCCTTGAGCACCGGCCGAAGTCCACCGAGCAGCGCATCCAGATCGAGAGCAGGCTGAGTATGTTCCTTGTCGAGCACTCCCCCATCCGGCAGCTTGCGCAGCTCGCCGGGACCCGAGGTGATCTCCAGATACCGGTCACCAACCAGGTTCTCGTACCTGATGATTGCTCGACTAGAGCTGTAGAGCTGGTACTTCGAATCAACGTCGAAGGTGACTTCGACATCATTGTCCTTCGTGAGCGACACGTCCTTGACACGCCCCACCGGCACGCCGGCGATGCGCACCTTCTGCCCAGACCGCAGGTCAGAGGCCGTGGTGAAGGTCGCGTGATACCGCTTGCCAGAACTGAAGCGGAACTCACCGAAGGTGATAGTCAGCCCGGCTGCCACCAGAAGCATCACCACGGTGAAGACGACGACCTTGAACTGTGTGCTGCGCAGCATCAAAACTCACTTCGCTTTGCAAAAGCACCGTTGTAGAGAAACTGCAGCGCATCGGGAGCGTTGAATTGTAACTCTGTCGTCGGCTCATACGGGATATACGCATTATCGGTCACCAAGAAGGGTGCGCGATACCACGAGCCGTTGCCCTGTTTGGTGGGAATATTCGGCAGGCCGCGACAATTCGGACCGCCCGAACCGTTCACAATAGGCAGACTCTCCGGATACGTGTATACCGGCTGACCCAGTTGGAAGTTGCTGCTCAGAAACAGGCCGGGACGGACTCCACCGATAAGCGGGGCGAAAGTCACCAACGCCTTGGAGATCGCCTGCAGCGTGCAGGGAATCTCCGGTGAGTACCTACCGAGTAGCGTAGCGGGCGCCCGTAACCGTTGCAGCGCAGCGGTCAGGTCCTTCTCGGCGGGAGCCAGCGTCTCGTATCCGTTATTACCCAAACCAATTGCCGCGAGGAGCGTTGCCTTGAGGTCCTGCTGCTGGTCTACGACGGTACGGCTAAGCGGAGGAAGACTGTCGAGGATGCGCACGATGTCTCGGGCGGCATCGCCATAGATCTGCCCGACCTGTCCAGCTTTCCGGAAATCCTGTTGCAGGGTGGGGAGTTTGGGGTTGAGCTGATCGAGGTACCGATCGAGCTCTACCAGACCCTGTCCAAAGTTCGCCCCGTTGCCACGTAACCCCTCGCTGACGGCGGTCAGGGTGGCGTTGAGGTTGACCGGATCGATCTTGCCGAGCAACCGGGTCAGATTCTCGAACACGGTGTTGACCTCGAGCGCCACCGCCTCGGCGGTCACCGTCGCACCCGGCCTCAGCGATGAATCGGATGGCTGTTGCGGGGCAAGGAATTCCACTGACTTAGCACCGAACACGGTGGTACCGGCGATGCGCACAGTAGCGTTCGACGGAATCAGGCGCAGATCCTTGGCGTTGACCGCCAGTTCCAGCCTGGCCTGCTCGTTGGCATAGGAAATCGACGTGACCTTGCCAATCTGCAGACCGTGGAACTTGACCTTGCCGCCCTCTTCCATCACCAAACCAGCGCGCGGGGAGAGGACGGTGATGGGCTTGGTATCGGCAAAAGTGTCGTTGTACGCCAGGTAGGTCAACACCGTCAGCGCAACCAAGACGGCGACAAGTACCGTGCCGGCTAGCCGGACAACCCGGCGCGACGAATCCGCTGACATGCGATCCCTAGCCCGAGAGGTTGAAGTTGCCGGACCCGCCGTACACGGCAAGTGAGATGAACAGGGTGACGAGCACAACCACGATGAGCGACGTCCGCACAGCTTGACCGACGGCAACACCCACACCCACCGGACCGCCGGAGGCGTTAAACCCGTAACTGGTATGGACGAGCATCACCACCACCGACATGACAATCGCCTGGAGGAAAGACCACAGCAGGTCAGTCGGTACCAAGAAGGTGTTGAAGTAGTGGTCGTACACACCCGGTGACTGTCCATTGATCATCACGGTGGTGGCACGGGAGGCGAAGAAAGCCGCCAACACCGACAGCGAGTACAGCGGAATGATCGCGATGAGACCGGCCACTAAACGCGTGGATACCAGATACGAAACAGCGTGTACCGCCATAGTTTCCAACGCGTCGATCTCCTCCGCGACACGCATGGCGCCCAGCTGGGCCGTCGTTCCGGCGCCGATCGTGGCGGCCATGGCGATACCCGCCACCACCGGCGCGACAATGCGCACATTGAGGAACGCCGACAAGAAGCCGGTGAGCGCCTCGATACCGATATTGCCCAGCGAGGAATAGCCCTGGACCGCGATGACACCACCGGAGGCCAGGGTGAGAAAGACGGCGACACCGACCGTGCCGCCGATCATCACCAGGGCGCCGGTGCCCATGGTGATCTCGGCGAGCACCCGGATCGTTTCCTTGCGGTACTTGGTCAACGCCGCCGGGATATAACTCAGCGACTGCGCGTAGAAGAGGGCCTGCTCACCGAATTTGTCGAACGAGCGTCCCAGACCACGCATATACCGAACGGTATAGAAGGTAAGCGTGTGCGTCGAAAGATATGGTCCGGTCACTAGTGTTTCACCAGAACCCGCACACCGATGGCCGTCATGACCACGTTGATGACGAACAAACAAATGAAGGCGTAGACGACGGTCTCGTTGACCGCGTCGCCGACGCCCTTAGGTCCGCCCTTGACGGTGAGCCCGCGATAACAGCCGACCAGGCCGGCGAAGATGCCGAACAAGAATGCCTTGACTTCGGAGATCATCAGCTCACCCAGCCCGGTGAGCACGGTCAGACCGTTGATGAAGGCGCCCGGATTGACTCCCTGTAGGAACACCGAGAACACGTAGCCGCCGACCATGCCGATGGCACACACCAGACCATTCAGCAGCAGCGCGACGAATGTCGACGCCAGCACCCGCGGCACCACGAGCCGCTGGATCGGATCGATGCCCAGCACCTGCATCGCGTCGATCTCCTCGCGAATGGTGCGGGCTCCCAAATCGGCGCAGATCGCCGTGGCGCCGGCGCCCGCGACGACGAGCACGGTAACCACCGGACCGAGCTGGGTCACCGTGCCGAACGCCGTGGCGGCACCCGACAAGTCGGCGGCTCCGATCTCGCGCAACAGGATGTTGAGAGTGAACGCCACCAGCACGGTGAAGGGGATGGCGACCAGGAGTGTCGGCAGCAACGAGACCCGCGCGATGAACCAGGTCTGGTCCAAGAACTCCTGCCCTTGGAACGGGCGGCGGAAGATGTTGCGGAACGCGGCCAATGACATGGAGACGAAGCCGCCGACGGCGCGTGCGGGCGCCGCGAGCTGCTGCTTCAACCTCTACTCCTGTCTCACGCATCCCGGCACCTCTGGAGCCTCGCCCCCAAGAACCGGTTAACGATTGGCGTGTACCTACCACACTGTGATGGGCACCATACTAACGAGAAAAAATTCTCGTTGTCAATTCATGGACGAATGGACAAACCGCACGCCGTGTCCACTTTGTACTGCGGGTTTTGTGCGATAATTAGAACTCGTTCTATTAAAATCGCACCGCCACCCTCGTTAGTCGTTACTCTTCCGCCATCAGCGCGGTCGCCGAAAATGTGCGCTTCGGATCATGTCCAGCAAAGAAATCGGCCAGGGCTGAATTCAGTGCCGACGGGTCCCATGCGTCCGAATCCGCAGTGAACTTCGCCTCCACAGTAGGCGCCGCCAACAAGGTGACGGTAGGTCCGTAGACGATGAACAGCTGACCGTTAACTGCCTCCGCCGCGGGCGAGGCCAGATACCGCACCAGGGTCACGACATGCTCCGGGGACAGCGGATCAAGGGAGTCCTCGGGCGCGTCACCGAACACGTCGGCCGTCATCGCGGTGCGGGCGCGCGGGGCGATCGCATTGGCCCGTACTCCGTAGCGACCGAGGGCCCGCGCGGCCGAGAGCGTCAGCGCGGTGATGCCGGCCTTCGCGGCGCCATAGTTGGCCTGCCCCTCGGGACCGAGCAGGCCGGCTTCGGAGGACGTATTGATGAGGCGTCCGTAGACGGGGGCACCCGCGGCCTTGGATGCGCCCCGCCAGTAGGTGGCGGCGTTACGCGTCAACAGGAAGTGGCCGCGCAGGTGCACGTGGATCACGGCATCGAACTCCTCGTCCGACATGTTGAAGAGCATCCGGTCACGGGTGATGCCCGCGTTGTTGACCACGACGTGCAGCCCACCGAGTGATTCCGCGGTGGAGATCAGCTCATCGGCGGTCACACGCTCACCGATATCTCCGGCAACGGTCACCCCCTTGGACCCGACCGCGGAGATCTCATCCAGTACATCGCTCTCTTCCAGGGCGGGCGCGATGTCGTTGACGACGACGGTCGCTCCCGACCGGGCCAAACCGATCGCCTCGGCGCGGCCAAGTCCGGCGGCAGCACCGGTGACAATGGCGACGCGCCCACTCAGGTCGGCATCAGCAATCGCGCTCATACAAATTTCCCTTCAGTCCCATGCATTCGACGCACCCCATTGCACCGGCTCCCGCGCCGTCGAGCGCGTGCGGGCCGGAGATTTATGAATGCCTCTAGTCTTTGCGAATCAATGCGGCGCGCGGGCACTCCGCGATCGCCTGCTCGACCAGATCCTCCTGATCGGCCGGTACTTCCTCCTGCAGGATGACGACATAGTCGTCGTCATCGACGTCGAACACCTCTGGAGCGATCCCGAGGCACACCAAGTTGCCTTCACAACGGTCAGGAACGACACCGACACGCATTGGAAACCTCTTTCCGGCTCCATGAGCCGACTCCGTTGTCTAGCTGGGCTGTATCGCCAGACTACGACACCTGATCGCCGACACAACCCCGGTGACGCCAGGATCTCTGGGCTGAGTTTGTGCGGTGGCGCCGCGTCTGGACTCCCTAGACTAGAACGTGTTACAACTCTTGTGTCAACGTGGGTCACACCTGAGAGCTCACGACAGCCGACGGGCAGCAAAAGGAACACACATGCACATCGCCTACACGCCCGAGCAGGAAGAACTGCGCCGCGAGCTACGCGCGTACTTCGACAAACTGCTGACCCCGGAGCGGCGCGAGGCCCTTGCCTCGAATCAGGGTGAGTACGGCAGCGGCAACGTCTATCGCGAGACCGTCGAGCAGATGGGCGCCGACGGCTGGCTCGCGCTGGGCTGGCCCAAGGAATTCGGTGGTCAGGACCGGTCGGTGATGGATCAGCTGATCTTCACCGACGAGGCCGCGATCGCCGGCGCCCCGGTGCCGTTCCTGACGATCAACAGCGTCGCGCCGACCATCATGCACTTCGGCACCGAAGAACAGAAGAAGTTCTTCCTGCCCAAGATCGCCGCGGGCAAACTGCACTTCTCTATCGGTTACTCCGAGCCCGGCGCGGGTACAGACCTCGCGTCGCTGCGTACTTCGGCGGTCCGCGACGGCTCGGGACCAGACGCAGACTACGTCATCAACGGCCAGAAGATGTGGACGAGCCTCATCGAATACGCCGACTACATCTGGCTGGCGGTGCGCACCAATACCGAGGTGAAGAAGCACCGCGGCATCTCGATGCTCATCGTGCCCACCACCGCCGAGGGCTTCTCGTACACCAAGGTCCGCACCATGGCCGGGCCCGGCACCAGCGCCACCTACTACCAGGACGTACGGGTGCCGGTCACCAGCCGGGTCGGCGAAGAGAACGCGGGCTGGAAGCTGGTCACCAATCAGCTCAACCACGAGCGCGTGGCCCTGGTGTCCTCGGCACCGATCATCACCGCGCTACGCGAGGTGCGTGAGTGGGCCCAGAACACCAAGGGCCCGGGCGGCCGCATCATCGATTCGGAATGGGTGCAGCTGAACCTGGCACGCGTACATGCCAAGGTCGAATACCTCAAGCTCATCAACTGGGAGCTGGCCTCCACCACCGACGCCGCTCCCTCTCCCGCCGACGCCTCCGCCACCAAGGTCTTCGGCACCGAGCTGGCCACCGAGGCCTACCGGCTGCTCATGGAGGTTCTCGGGACGGCGGCAACCTTGCGTCAGGACTCCCCCGGCGTCCAGTTGCGCGGCCGCGTCGAGCGAATGCACCGGGCCTGCTTGATCCTCACCTTCGGCGGCGGCACCAACGAGGTTCAGCGCGACATCATCGCGATGACCGCCCTCGGCCAGCCTGCGGCGACACGCTAGCTCCTACCCCTAGAAGGGCCCACAACACCATGGATTTCTCCCTTACCGAGGCACAGACCGACCTTGGTGGTCTGACCCGCACCATCGCGTCGGCCATCAGCACCCCGGAGCGGCAGAAGGAACTCGACAAGCAGGACAGCCGGTTCGACTGGCAGCTCTGGACCAAGCTGGTCGAGGCCGACATCCTGTCCACCGCGGCCCCCGAATCGGTAGGCGGTGACGGTTTCGGCGTTCTTGAACAGTCATCGATCCTCATCGAGCTGGGGCGTGAGCTGGCCGCCGTCCCGTATCTGGAGTCTGTCGTGCTGGCCGCTGGAGCTCTCGCCGTATTCGGCTCGGAAACATTGCAGAGTGATTGGGCCGCACCGGCTGTCGCCGGCAAGAAGGTCCTGACCGTCGCGCTCGACGGTGAGCCCGGCGAGGGCCCGGTCGCCGCACGCACCGTGTCCTCGCCGGGGGCCGGCTACGTGCTCACCGGCAACCGCCTCCTGGTGCCGTTCGGCGTCGAGGCCGACGCGTACCTGGTCCCCGCCGAGACAGAGACCGGTACCGCGGTCTTCCTGGTGTCGGCCGAGGACGCCGGCGTCACCCCAGAGACGCTGCACACCACCGGCAAGGACAGCTCTGCTGAGCTGATCCTGTCCGAGGTTGCCGTTCCGGCCGAGCGCAAGGTCGGCGATGCGGACGTGGTGCAGTGGCTGCGCCTCCGGGAATCTTTGGGCCACAGCGCCTACCAACTCGGCGTGCTGGAGCGGGCCCTTGAATTGACCGCCGACTACGCCCGCACCCGCGAGCAATTCGGCAAGCCGATCGGCGGCTTTCAAGCAGTGGCCCAGCGGCTCGCCGACGGCTACATCGACGTCAAGGGTCTGCGCCTGACCCTGTGGCAGGCCGCGTGGCGAGTCTCCGAAGAACTACCTGCCGATGTCGATGTCGCGACCGCCAAGTTCTGGGCCGCCGACGCCGGGCACCGCGTGGCGCACACCGCGGTGCATGTGCACGGCGGTGTCGGTATCGACGAGGATCACCCGGTACACCGGTACTTCCTGGCCGCCAAGCATAATGAGTTCGCCTCGGGCAGCGCGACGGAGCAGTTGCGCCGCATCGGGCGCGAGCTCGCCGACACGCCTGCCTAGTATCGGGTCGTGAGCACGCCCGAAGACACGACAGTCACCCAGCTCTTGCTGGACCTGGCCGATGTAGACGACCGGGGCCTGCATTTCGAAGGCTCGTTCACGTCGTGGCGTGATCATGTGACCGAAAGTCGCAGGCTCGTTTCGGTGTTGAAGAGCAAACTCGACCCCGACAAGCCGCCGCACATCGCGGTGCTACTGGAGAACACCCCGGCGTTCTCATATCTGTTGGGAGCCGCGGCACTCGGCGGCCTGGTGTTGGTGGGGCTCAACCCCACCCGACGGGGATCGGCGCTGCAGCGAGACGTGGATCTGGCAGATTGTCAGCTGATACTGACCGACTCGGCGAGTTCTTCCCTGCTGGACAGGATCGACTACCTCGACATCGATTCGCTCGCCGCAGAATTCCAGGAATCCACCACGCCGGTGGAAGTCCCCGACGTGCGGCCAGATGATCTGCTCATGCTCATCTTCACCTCGGGTACCAGCGGCGACCCCAAGGCCGTACAGATCACCCATGCCAAGGTGGCGTCCGCGGGAATCATGCTGTCCTCGCGGTTCGGCCTCGGCCCGGCGGATGTCTGCTATCTCTCGATGCCGATGTTCCACTCCAACGCGGTGCTCGCGGGATGGTCGGTCGCCGTCGCCTCGGGTGCCTCAATTGCATTGCGGCGCAGGTTCTCTGCATCCGGATTCTTTGACGACGTGCGCACATACGGCGCGACATACGCCAACTACGTGGGTAAACCCATGTCGTACGTGCTGGCAACACCAGAACGTCCCGACGACGCCCAGAACCCACTGAAGATCATGTACGGCAACGAGGCGGCGCCCGGAGACACCGACCGATTCGCCCAGCGTTTCGGCGCCTTCGTCGTCGACGGATTCGGATCCACCGAGGGCGGTATCGCGCTGGGGTGGGCGCCCGGCACTCCGCCGGGCGCGATAGGGCCACTGACCCCCGACGTTCGCATTTTGGACATCAAGACCGGAGAACCCTGTCCGCCTGCCGTTTTCGATGACCGCGGCAAGGTGATGAATGCCGCGGAAGCGACCGGCGAGCTGGTAAACGTCACGGGGCCCGGACGGTTCACCGGTTACTACAAGAACCCCGAAGCCGATGCCGAACGCATGCTCGACGGCAAGTATCGCAGCGGCGATCTGGCCTACGCCGACGAGAACGGATACGTGTACTTCGCAGGGCGCCTGGGCGATTGGCTGCGTGTCGACGGCGAAAATCTGGGTACCGCCCCGATCGAGCGGGTACTGCTGCGCCACCCGGATATCGCCGAGGTCGCCGTGTACGGGATACCGGATCCGACCGTCGGCGATCGGGTCATGGCAGCGCTGGTCGTACGTAATGGGTTCCAGGCATCAGATCTCGGCGAATTCCTCTCCGCCCAGGAAGATCTCGGGCCCAAGCAGTGGCCGTCGTTCGTCAGGATCAGCACGAACCTACCTCGCACCGCGACATTCAAGGTGATCAAGCGGCAGCTGTCCGCCGAGGCGTTGGAGACCACCGACCCGCTGTGGGAACGGTCCGGGGGTGGATACGCCCAAATCTGATCCCGCCGAGTGTGCGAATCGGTCGAGGTCTCGTCGGAAATCAGCACGATCGGCACACTCGATGCTTAGCCGCGGATCTGATCGAGCCTGTCGACTGCGCTCTCGAACCCGGCCACCAGGTCGGCCACGATCTCGGCGGTGGGCCGAATCTCGTTCATCCGCCCCACGATCTGCCCCGCGGGAAAGCAGACCGTCTCCGGGTCGTGCGCACGATTCATCCGCTCGTGTGCCCCGCTCACCAGAATGTTCTGCAGCGGCATCGGCAACGGAGTCGGTGCACCCTCCGCGTCCCAGGCCTGTGTCCACTTGGTCTTCAGGAGCCGCGCGGGCTTCCCGGTGTAGATGCGGGTGCGCACGGTGTCACTGGAGGTCGCCTTCAACAGCGCCTGCTGAACGACGGAATCGCCACCGGCGGTGACGGTTCCGAGGTCATACTCGGCCGCGGTCAGCCAGATCGAGCCGGTCCACACACCGGAGGCCCCCAGCGCGAGGGCCGCCGCCGCCTGCCGCCCGCTTCCGATACCGCCCGCGGCCAGCACCGGGGCGCTGCCGTCGAGTGCGTCGACGATCTCTGGCCACAGCACCATGGACGCCACATCACCGGTATGCCCGCCGGCCTCATAGCCCTGCGCCACAACGATATCGACGCCGTTCTCGACATGGCGCTTGGCGTGTTCGGCCTTGCCCGCCAGCGCGGCCACCGGCACGCCGTGCTCGTGGGCCTGATCGATCACATCCTTGGGCGGCGAACCCAGCGCGTTGGCAACCAATTTGATCGGGTGCTTGAGCGCGACCTCCACATGGGAGCGCGCCACCGAATGCAGCCAGCCCAGCACACCGGCCGACTCACGCTCCCCCGGCAGCGGGGGCACGCCCAGGTCGGCAAGAGTCTTCTCGACGAAGTCCTTATGCCCCTGCGGGATCAACTTGTCGATATCCACCGCGGTGCCCTCGGTGGGCACCTTGGCCGGCATCACGATGTCGACACCGTACGGCTTGCCGTCGGTGTTCTCGTCCATCCAGTTCAGGACGGCGTCGAGTTCGTCGGGATCGTTGAAACGGACGCACCCGAGCACCCCCATGCCGCCCGCGCGGCTGATCGCGGCGGCGACCTTCTCCGAAGGGGTGAAACCGAATATCGGGTAACGGATTCCGAACCGCTCACAAAGGTCGGTATGCATGACTCAGGCTCCCGTATTGACGTGCTTGGTGTTCACCAGGTCCACCTTTTCGGTTTCCGAGACCTCCTTGGCCCAGCGATAGTCCGCCTTGCCCGCCGGGTTACGCTTGACCGAGTCCACGATCCAGACGCTGCGCGGCACCTTGTATCCGGCAATCTCCTTGCGCGCGTGGGTATCCAGATCTTCGAAGGTCAGCTCCATCCCCTCACGCACTGCGATCACCGCGCCCACGTGCTGACCCCACTTCTCGTCGGGCACGCCGACGACCACCGCGTCGAACACCGCGGGGTGGCCCTTCAGGACGCTCTCGACCTCTTCGGGGAACACCTTCTCGCCGCCGGTGTTGATCGACACCGATCCGCGTCCGAGCATCGTCACGGTGCCGTCGGCTTCGACGGTCGCCCAGTCACCCGGGATCGCGTACCGCACACCGTTGAACGTCTTGAAGGTCTCGGCGGTTTTCTTCTCGTCCTTGAAGTACCCGACCGGGATGTGACCACTCTTGGCGATGAGGCCGCGCACCCCCGAGCCTGGCCGGATCGGATTGCCTGCCTCATCGAGAACCGTTGTGGTGGAACTGATCTTGACCGTCGGGCCACCGGGGTGCATCTGCCCCTTGGTGACGGTGGATAGCCCGCCGGTACCGGTTTCGGATGCTCCGATGGCATCGGTGATCACCCGGTTGGGCAACAGCTCCAGGTAGCGCTCCTTGACGGTCTGTGAGAACAGCGCCGCGCTACTGGCCAACACCCACAACGAGGACAGATCGCGTGCGCGGCCCGTCTCGGTGTCCAGCGCGTCGATCAGCGGCCGACCGATGGCGTCTCCGGCAAAGAACAGCATGTTGATCTTGTGCCTCTCGATGAGTTCCCACACCTGTTCGGGGTTGAACTCGGGTGCGAGCACCGTGGTGCGCCCCTGGAACAGGGCCATGAAGGTCGCGGCCTGGGTGGCGCCGTGGATCATCGGCGGGATCGGGAAACCGATGAACGGTGCGGCCTCGGCACCCTGTTTGGCCAGGTCCCACTCGCCCTCGATGTACTCGCCGGTGACGTAGTTGATACCGCCGAACAATGAGCGGTAGATGTCCTCGTGCCGCCACATCACGCCCTTGGGGAAGCCGGTGGTGCCACCGGTGTAGATCAGGAAGATGTCATCGGGGCTGCGTTCTTCGAAGTCGCGATCCGGCGATCCCTGCGCGAGAGCGTCCTCGAAAGTGATTCCGCCGTAAGACGAGTAATCAAGATCTGTCCCGTCTTCGACGACGATCGCGGTCTTGACGTTCGGGGTGCTCGGCAGCACGTTGGCGACCTTGTCGGCATACCGGCGCTCGTGCACCAGCGCCGCCATATCGGAGTTCTCGAACAGGTAGTGCAGCTCGGCTTCGACGTAGCGGTAGTTCACGTTGACCGAGATGGCACGGATCTTGACGATGGCCGTCAGCGCGACGACGATCTCGATGCCGTTGCGGCAGTACAGACCCACCTTGTCACCGGGGCCCACACCCTGGCCCTGCAGATAGTGCCCCAGCCGGTTTGACTGCTCCTCAAGCTCTGCGTATGTCAGCTTTCGGTCACCGGCAATGATGGCAACACGATCGGGCATAGTGTCGATTGCATGCTCAATGAGGTCGGCAATGTTAAGGGCCATGTCCATAAATTAGAACGTGTTACATTCTTAGACAAGCCCCGGCATCTTGGAGGACCTCAATGACCGAAGCTGACGCTCTTGGCGCAAGCGGCTCATCGCACACCGCGACCGAACAGGACGTCCCGCACGCCCTGGTGGAACTCCGCGATCACGTCCTCATCGTGACGATGAACCGCCCGCACGCGCGCAACGCCCTCTCCGGGGAAATGCTGGAGATCATGACGCAGGCCTGGGACCGCGTCGACAACGATCCCGAGGTTCGGGTGTGCATCCTGACCGGCGCGGGTGGCTACTTCTGCGCCGGCGCCGACCTCAAGGCCATGAACAAGCGCGCCCCGGGCGACCAGTTCTCCGACGGCAGCTACGACCCCTCGGTGATCCCCGGCCTGCTCAAGGGCCGCCGCCTGACCAAGCCGTTGATCGCCGCGGTCGAAGGTCCCGCCATCGCCGGTGGTACCGAGATCCTGCAGGCCACCGATATCCGGATCGCGGGTGAGAGCGCCAAGTTCGGTGTCTCCGAGGTGAAGTGGAGCCTGTATCCGATGGGCGGATCAGCAGTGCGCCTTCCCCGCCAGATCCCCTACACGGTCGCCTGCGACATCCTGCTCACCGGACGGCATCTCAAGGCGCCGGAGGCCAAGGAAATCGGACTCATCGGGCACGTCGTGCCCGATGGTCAGGCGCTGGAGAAGGCGCTGGAACTGGCGAACCTGATCGCCAACAACGGTCCGCTGGCCGTACAGGCGGTCCTCAAGACCATCCGCGATTCGGAAGGCCTGCACGAGAACGAGGCCTTCAAGGCCGACACCAAGGTCGGCATCGGCGTCTTCACCAGTAACGACGCCAAGGAGGGCCCGCGCGCCTTCGCCGAGAAGCGCGCCCCCAACTTCACCGGTACCTAGACCAGCCCGCATAGTGTGGGCGGTGTGACGCCCATGTTTCCGCTGCAGTCGGTATTGCTACCGGGTGAGCCCTTGCCGCTGCGTATCTTCGAGCCGCGCTATGTCGCACTGGTGCGCGATGTGATGGCCGCCGACCGCACCTTCGGTGTGGTGCTGATCGCCCGTGGCAGGGAGGTGGGTGGCGGAGACGTCCGCCACGATGTGGGGACCGCCGCTCGTGTCCTAGACTGCGAGCCTCTCGGAGCGGATCGCTTCGCCGCGCGCTGTGAAGGCGCACATCGAATCCGCATCACCACGTGGCTCGACGACAATCCGTATCCGCGTGCCGAGGTCGAGCCATGGCCCGATGAGCCCGATGATCGGGTGCTGCCGTTGAGCGCACTCAACGAGGTGCAGGCGCGCATCGAGAATCTGCTGCGACGGGTCGCGACTGCACAACAGGTGCGCCTGCCCCGCCGGTGGTCCATCGCCACCGGGCTGCCCAGCGGCGCCGAAAAACGGCTGTACACGTTGGCCTCTCGGGTTCCGATGGGTCAGGCCGATCGCTACGCCGTACTGGCGGCGCCCACGTTGGAAACCCGGGTCAACGCACTGAACGAAGCCCTCGACACCGTCGAGGCGATGCTCGATTTCCGGGAGTCCGAGCGTTAAGTCAGCGCCGAGAGCTGCTTGACGTGCTCGACGCTGCGGCAACCCACCACCAGCATGGTGACCCCGGCAGCCGCCCACACCTTGACCTGTTCGCGCACCTCGGCCTCGGTACCCACGATGGTGGTGTCGAGCACCAACTCATCCGGAATCGCTTCGGCCGCTTTGTCCTTGCGGTTGGTACGGAACAACTCGGTGACCTCGTCGACCACCTCGCCGTAGCCCATCCGCCGATACACCTCAGCGTGGAAGTTCAGCTCGACCGCGCCCATACCTCCGATATACAAAGCGGAGAACGGCTTCAGCTGATCGAGTACGGAACGGCGATCCTCGGTCACGATCACCTGCGCGGTGGCGGCGATCTCGAAATCCTCGCGAGTGCGCCGCGCGCCGGGGCGCGAGAACCCCTCGTCGAGCCATTGGTTGTACATGTCCGCAAGCCGCGGCGCGTAGAACATGGGCAGCCAGCCGTCGGCGATCTCCGCCGTCAGCGCTACGTTCTTGGGCCCCTCGGCACCGAGGAAGATGGGGATGTCCGCGCGCAGCGGGTGCACGATTGGCTTGAGAGGCTTACCCAGACCGGTGGCCTTATCGCTGGTCAGCGGCAGCGGGTAGTGCGGGCCGGCACTGCGCACCGGTGCCTCACGGGCCAGTACCTGCCGGATGATGTCGATGTACTCACGGGTGCGGGCCAGCGGCTTGGGGAACGGCTGCCCGTACCAGCCCTCGACGACCTGGGGACCCGAGACGCCCAAACCCAGGATATGGCGGCCGCCTGACAGGTGATCGAGCGTCATCGCCGCCATGGCGCACGCCGTCGGGGTCCGCGCCGAAAGCTGAATAACCGAGGTGCCCAGACGAATCCGGCTGGTGTCCGACCCCCACCAGGCCAGCGGCGTGTACGCATCCGAACCCCATGCCTCGGCGGTGAAGACGGCCTCGAAGCCGCCTTCTTCGGCAGCGGCCACCAGTTCACCCGCGTTGTCCGGCGGAGACGCCGACCAGTACCCCAGCTGCAATCCGAATTTCATGGCCCGACTTTAACCGGCCGGATATGCCATGACCACCGCCCTTGCGAAAAAAACTAGAACTTGTTCTACTCGGAGGTGTGACAGCCACCCCAAGCAGCACAACCGGGCCGTTGCCGCTTCTGACGGCACCCCTCGAACTGTCTTTTGATTACACCCGTTCGGTCGGCCCCACCCTGTCGAAGTTCTTCACCGCCCTGCGGGATCGGCAGATCGTCGGCACGCGCGGCAGCGACGGCACGGTGTACGTGCCGGCCGCCGAATACGACCCGGTGACCTACGAACCGTTGACCGACGTGGTCCCGGTCTCGAGCGTGGGCACCGTCGAGTCGTGGTCGTGGCAGCCTCAGCCGCTCGAAGGACAACCGCTGGCCAAACCGTTCGCGTGGGCGCTGATCAAGCTCGACGGCGCCAACACCGCGCTGCTGCACGCGGTCGACGCCGGAGAAGCCAGCGCCATCGAAACCGGCGCACGGGTACATGTGGTCTGGGCTGACGAGACCGTTGGCGCGATCACGGATATCGCCTACTTCGCGCTCGGAGACAAGCCGCAAGCCACCCCCGCGCCCACCCCGGATCAGGAGCCGGTGACCATGCAGGTGGCGCCGAGCCGGCTCGAAGTTCAGCACATCACCTCTCCCGAGGAGAGCGCCTATCTGCGGGCGCTGGCCGAGGGCAAGCTGCTCGGCGGCCGCACCGGCGCGGGCGGGCGGGTGTACTTCCCGGCGCGCGGCGCCGACCCGCTGACCGGTGAACCGACCTCCGACCTGGTCGAGGTCTCCGACAAGGGCGTGGTGACCACCTTCGCCATCATCAACATCCCCTTCCCCGGACAGCGCATCAAGCCACCGTATGTCGCGGCGTATGTGCTGCTCGACGGCGCGGATATCCCGTTTTTGCACCTGGTCTATGACATCGACCCGGCGAATGTCCGCATGGGCATGCGGGTTGAGGCCGTATGGAAACCTAAGGACGAGTGGGGATACGGGATCGACAACATCCAGTACTTCCGACCGACCGGTGAGCCCGACGCCGACTACGAGACCTACAAGGACCGGATCTGATGAGTTCAGTCGCCCCCTCGGTAGCCATTGTGGGCTTCGCCCACTCCCCGCACGTGCGCAGCACGCAAGGCACCACCAACGGTGTCGAGATGCTGGTCCCCTGCTTCCGGCAGATCTACAGCGACCTGGGAATCACCAAGTCCGACATCGGTTTCTGGTGCTCCGGTTCCTCGGACTATCTGGCCGGACGCGCCTTCTCATTCATCTCGGCGATCGACTCGATCGGCGCGGTCCCGCCGATCAACGAGTCTCACGTGGAAATGGATGCCGCATGGGCGCTGTATGAGGCCTACATCAAGATCCTGACCGGCCAGGTCGAGACCGCGCTGGTCTACGGATTCGGCAAGTCCTCCGCCGGAACGCTCCGCAGAGTTCTTGCCCTCCAGACAGATCCGTACACGGTCGCGCCGCTGTGGCCTGACTCCGTGTCGATGGCTGCGTTGCAAGCACGTGCGGGCCTGGATGCGGGCAAGTGGACCAAGGAACAGATGGCACAGGTTGCCCTGGACGCCTTCGGCCGCGCCGAGCGTGTCGACACCGAGGCATCCGCATCGAGCGTCGAGGAGCTGCTGGCCCGGGAGTACTTCGCCGATCCCCTGCACAAGCACGACATCGCACCGATCTCCGATGGCGCTTCGATCATGGTGCTGGCTTCGGCTGACCGCGCTCGTGAGCTGCGTGAGAACCCAGCCTGGATCACCGGTTTCGAGCATCGCATCGAAACTCCGATCCTCGGCGCCCGCGACCTCACCGTCTCGCCGTCCACGGCCGCGTCGGCAGCCGTTGCGACCGGCGGTGATACCGGTTCGATCGAGGTGGCCGAGCTGTACGCCCCCTTCAGTCACCAGCAGCTGATCCTCGCCGAGGCCATCGGGCTCAAGGACTCCACCACCATCAACCCGTCGGGTGGCGCGCTGGCGGCCAACCCGATGTTCTCGGCCGGGCTGGAGCGTATCGGCTTTGCTGCACAACATATCTGGAACGGTTCGGCGGGAAGGGTGCTGGCTCACGCAACCAGCGGACCCGTGCTGCAGCAGAACCTCGTCGCGGTGCTGGAGGGCAAGTAGATATGGGTGCATCGAAGAACCTCGCTGCCGTCATCGGCACCGGGCAGACCAAGTACGTCGCCAAGCGTCACGACGTTTCCATGAACGGCCTGGTGCGCGAGGCGATCGACCGCGCCATGACCGATGCGGGCGTCGGATGGGACGACATCGACGCCGTCGTTGTGGGTAAGGCCCCCGACTTCTTCGAGGGCGTCATGATGCCAGAGCTGTTCATGGCCGACGCGATCGGCGCAACCGGCAAGCCGATGATCCGCGTGCACACCGCGGGATCGGTCGGCGGATCGACCGGAGTGGTGGCCGCCAGCCTGGTGCAGTCGGGCAAGTACCGCAGGGTGCTCGCGCTGGCGTGGGAGAAGCAGTCGGAGTCGAATGCCATGTGGGCATTGTCGATTCCCGTTCCGTTCTCGGTGCCGGTGGGTGCCGGTGCCGGCGGCTACTTCGCGCCGCATGTGCGCGCCTATATCGAGCGCTCCAAGGCGCCGCTGGACACCGGCGCCATCGTCGCGGTCAAGGACCGGCTCAACGCCGCCAAGAACCCACTGGCTCACCTGCATCAACCCGATATCACCGTCGAGAAGGTGATGGCGTCCCCGATGCTGTGGGATCCGATCAGGTTCGACGAGACCTGTCCGTCTTCGGACGGCGCCTGCGCGATCGTCGTGGGAGACGAGGAAACCGCGGACGCCCGTGTGTCCGGCGGTCATACGGTGGCGTGGGTACATGCCACCGCGTTGCGCACCGAGCCGCTCGACTACACCGGGCGTGACCGGGTGAACCCGCAGGCCGGGCGGGATGCCGCTGCTGCCCTGTGGAAAGACGCCGGCATCACCAGCCCGATCGACGAGATCGACGCAGCCGAGATCTACGTGCCGTTCTCGTGGTTCGAGCCGATGTGGTTGGAGAATCTCGGATTCGCAGCCGAGGGCGAGGGCTGGAAGCTGACTCAGGCCGGTGAAACCGCGATCGGCGGCAAGATCCCCGTCAACGCTTCCGGCGGCGTACTCTCGTCGAATCCGATTGGCGCCTCCGGCCTTATCCGTTTCGCCGAGGCCGCCATCCAGGTGATGGGCAAGGGCGGCGATCACCAGGTGCCCGGCGCCAAGAAGGCGCTGGGTCACGCCTACGGCGGCGGCTCGCAGTACTACTCGATGTGGGTCGTCGGGGCCGACAAGCCCGCGGGGAAGGGACAGTAAGCATGAGCCCGGCAGATGAGGCGGGTAAGCGCTCCCGTGCAGCCGTCGAGGCCCGCGACAAGCAGGCATGGGTGGATAACTTCGCCGAGGACGGCGTCGTGCAGGATCCGGTGGGTCCGTCGCCGTTCAATCCCGACGGACAAGGGCATCGCGGCAAGGAGGCCATCGCGGCCTTCTGGGACAACATCATTGCTCCCACCGAGAAGTTGGACTTCATCTTCGACGCCACCTACGACTGCGGCACGCATCAGGCCAATGTGGGCCGGATCGTAACGACCATGAACGGCTATCAGATGACGGCGGAGGGCGTGTTCACCTATGAGGCCGATGATGACGGCAAGCTCGTGGTGCTTCGCGCCTACTGGGAATTCGACAAGGTCGCCGGGACCGCGAAGAAGATCTAGCTAGACCCGGCGCCCAGCGCTGATCATCTCCTCGCGCGGCACCACTTTGATGCGTTCGCGACCCTGCTCTTCGCCGAGTGCCACCTCGTGAGCATCGAGCCGCTCCCACTCCTCCCAGGTGGTGTAGTCAATCCCACTTCCCCGCAGGTGCGCGAATATCGCATCGGGATCGGAGATTTCGGCGGGTTGGATACCCGGGAGGTCTGCGAGCAGGCTGGCAATCGTCTCGGCGGCATCGGATTTGGTATGCCCGATCAATCCGATGGGCCCCCGCTTGACCCACCCTGTGACGTAGGTGGATTCGACCGCGATGCCGTCGATATCGAGCACCCGGCCCGCGTCATGCGGGACGACACCGGCGTGGTGGTCGAAGGGCAGGTCGGCCAGATGCGAGGAGATGTACCCGACCGCGCGATAAACCGCCTGAACCGGCCAGTCGGTGAATTCACCTGTTCCCCTGACCGTCCCGTCGCCGACGAGTTCGGTGCGCTCGGTGCGCAGGCCCTCCACACTGTCGGTACCCAGCACCGCCGTGGGCGACTGGCACAGGTGGATGTGAATGCGGTGCGGCGCTCCGGTGGGCTCCTGATCCAGGTACTTCATCATGGTGTCGACGACGAGCTTGGTGGCTTTACTGGAATTGATGGCCAGCTGGCTGCCCTCGTCGATCTCGAATCCCTCCGGATGCACGATCACGTCCACACTCGGCGAATGCGACAGCTCACGAAACTCCATGGGGCTGAACTTGATCTGCGCAGGGCCGCGCCGCGCGAAGACGTGCACGTCGGTGGCCTGATTGAGAGCCAGACCCTGGTAGACGTTAGCGGGTATCTCGGTGCCCAGCTGCTCGTCGGCGGGCTTGGCCAGCATGCGCGCGATATCGAGCGCCACGTTTCCGGCACCGAGGACGGCGACGCTCTTGGCATTCAGGGGCCAATCCCTCGGCACATCCGGGTGACCGTCGTACCAGGAGACGAAGTCGGCGGCACCGTAGCTTTCCGGAAGATCGATGCCGGGGATGTCGAGTTCGCGATCGGCGCGCGCACCGGTGGAGAAGATCACCGCGTCGTAGAAGCGCCGCAGATCCGAAAACTTGATATCCGTGCCGTAGTGCACGTTTCCGATAAATCTGACGGCACCGTTCTCGTCTCGTTCAAATACCCGGCGCAGCGCCTTGATGATCTCCTTGATGCGCGGATGATCGGGAGCCACGCCGTAGCGCACCAGGCCATACGGCGCCGGCAGCCGGTCAAAGACGTCGACCTGCGCCCGCTCGTACTCCTTGGTGAGGATGTCGGCGGCGTAAATACCGGCTGGACCTGCGCCGATGACCGCGACTCGGATCTTCCTCATGCCATCCCCTTGTAATTCGGAAACCATTAGGTAAGGCAAGCCTAAAAAAGTCCCAGGGGAAAGTGGGGCGCACGTGCAGAGATCCCCGTCACACCCCGATTGGATGCCAGTAGCCTGGTCGCGTGGTTGTCGCCCTGATCGTGATCTGCGTCGTCGTCGCACTACCGCTCGTATTGTTCACGCTGGTCGTGGCAGGTATACGCCTGCGGATACGTCCGATTCTCACGGCGATACGCCGGTTCAACCGGGCGGTGACCAACCCCAAGATCATGGCCACCGCCGGAACAACCACCACCTCGACCGCCGTGATCCGGCATATCGGCCGGCGCAGCGGCCAGGCCTACCAGACGCCGGTCGAAGCCTTCGACACCGACGGCGACACCGTCCTGATCCTGCTGCCGTACGGGCCGGCCGCCGACTGGGTACGCAATGTCACCGCCCGGGGTGGCGCCGAGTTGGTACAGGCAGGCCGACAACTCACGCTGACCGACCCACAGGTCGTCCCCACCGCCGACGTAAGGTCACAGCTCCCCGCGAGGGAGCAGCGGATGCAACGGCTCTTCAACGTCCCCGAATGCCTCCAGCTGACGAAGGCACCAGGACCGGCGTAAGCGTGCTACGTGTCCAAACCTGCCCGGTAGCGCTTGCCCAGCTCCTGGTACGCCGCCGGCACGCCCTTGGTCAGGAACTCCGCCGGGGTGCCCGAGATCGGTCCCTTGACCTTCGCAGGCGAGCCCATCACGAGCACGTCCTCGGGAATGTGCGTGCCGCCCAGCACCATCGAGCCCGCGGCCACCATGGTGCGGGCTCCGACGGTGCAACGGTCGAGAACAGTGGCGTGGTTACCGATCAGGACGCCCGCCCCGATCGTCGAGCTGTGCACCAAGCACATGTGTGCGACCGTGGCACCCTCACCGATGTCGACGGGCACGTCCGGGTCACTATGCAGCACGGAGCCGTCCTGGATGTTGGCGCCCGCGCGGATGATGATCGGCGCGTAGTCGGCACGAAGGACCGTGTTGAACCAGATCGAGGCGCCGGCCTCGACCGTGACATCTCCGACGAGGCAGGCGGTCGGTGCCACAAACGCCTCAGGGTGGACGTTCGGGCTTTTTCCGTCGAGTGAGTACAAAGGCATGCGCAGACCCTAGCCCGGCAGATTCACCCGCCTATCGGGCAGCAACTGATACAGCTCGACACCCTCCGCCACCGCGGACACATCGACGGCAAACTGCTCGGGGAACTCGGCCAGCGCTGCCGATTCGTGGGTTGGGACGTCCTCAGAGGTTCAGCGGCGTCAGGCCCAGTGCGCGCGCACTGATATCGCGCACCGCACGGTGGACACCGGCAAATCCGGTAGGCGATAACGCAGCGAGCCGCACGACACCGACATCCTCGAGCCAACCGCCCATATCAACCTCCGAGTGCTTGTTTGTGCTCGTAACAACCACATTTCTTGCGTCCTCGGGCACCAAAACTGTAACATGTTCTAGTTGGAGAAGGTCGCTACAGCGGCCAGCATCGAAACACTGGAGGCAGCCCGCCATGAGCACAGACACCGCAGGAATCGGCGTTCGCGAGATCGACACTGGTGAGCTTCCGACGCGTTATGCGCGTGGTTGGCACTGCCTGGGCGTGGCGGAGTCGTTCAGGGACGGCGAGCCCCATGCGATCGACGCGTTCGGCACCAAGCTGGTGGTGTTCGCCGATACTCAGGGAGAGCTCAAGGTCCTTGATGCCTACTGCCGCCACATGGGCGGGGACCTGTCGCAGGGCTCCGTCAAGGGCGACAATGTCGCCTGCCCGTTCCATGATTGGCGCTGGGGCGGTGACGGCAAGTGCAAGCTGGTGCCCTACGCCAAGCGCACCCCCAAGCTGGCCCGCACTCGCAGTTGGATCACCGACGTCAAAGGCGGTCTGCTGTTCGTGTGGCATGACGCCGAAGGCAACGGCCCCACCGAGGACGTCGAGATACCCGAGATCCCGGAGTTCTCCGACGAGGGCTGGACCACCTGGGACTGGAACACCATCGTCATCGAGGGCTCCAACTGCCGCGAAATCGTCGACAACGTCACGGATATGGCGCACTTTTACTACATCCACTTCGGATTCCCGACGTACTTCAAGAATGTCTTCGAAGGCCACATCGCCTCCCAGTATCTGCGCACCGTCGGGCGCCCCGACGTGCAGCTGGGCGGCTCCTCGCAGTACACCGGCGAGCAGATCCTGGATTCGGAGGCCTCCTACTTCGGGCCGTCCTTCATGATCAACTGGCTGCACAACAACTACGGCGGCTACAAGGCCGAGTCGATCCTGATCAACTGCCACTACCCCATCGATCAGAACTCCTTTGTGCTGCAATACGGCGTCATCGTCCAAAAGCCCGCAGGCATGGACGAGAAGATGACCGGCAAGCTCTCGCGCGCGATGACCAAGGGTGTGGGACAAGGGTTCCTGCAAGACGTCGAGATCTGGAAGAACAAGACCCGCATCGACAACCCACTGCTGGTCGAAGAAGACGGCGCCGTGTACCAGATGCGCCGCTGGTACTCACAGTTCTACGTCGACAAAGCCGACGTCACCGCCGAGATGACCGACCGCTTCGAACTCGAAATCGACACCACCAAAGCCAACGAATTCTGGCAGGGCGAAGTCGACGAAAACCTGAAGCGGCAAGCGGACAAGAAGGCTTCTACAGAAGCCCAAGCCGAGGCCGAAGCCCCCGCCGAGGCGACGCAAAGCTAGTGCGATGACAGAAGTTTCAGCGGGGTCTTCCTTGACTGAGAAAAATACCAGCCCTCCGAGCGTGGAGGAGCTGGCTCAGTCGATGCTGGCTTTGCATGGCGCCCACGGGGAGGACGAGGCTCACGAATCCGCTGGATCAGGCAGACCGAACGGCCGGTGGTCGAAGGCTCCCGCATTCGACCACAACCCAGAGCAGGCCGCACTTCTATACGAGGCGACCGAGAGCGACAAGCAGCGATATCTGACCTCGGGCCTGCAAGAAGTCGACTGCCGGTTCTGCCACGGCTCGGTCATGGTGAAGAAGCTCGGCATCAACCACACTGCCGTGCAATGGAATACCGCAGCCTCCGGGCAATGCGCCTTCTTCGCTCAGATGCGGGAGAAAGGCGCCAACACGGCGCGGATACGCGGGTGCCCGCGCCTGTCCGACAGCATCGCGCATGCCGTTGCCGAGGGTTGCCTCGACCCGATCTGCACCGCTCCTCCTCCGGGCGACGGCTGAGCTAAAGCTCCAGCAGCACGGTCACCGGGCCGTCGTTGACCAGTTCCACCCGCATATGCGCGCCGAACACCCCGGCCTCCACCTGGGCGCCCAGGTTCCGCAAGGCGTCTGCGAACGCCGCGACGAGCGGCTCGGCGACATCGCCGGGCGCCGCCGCGTTCCATGCCGGACGTCGCCCCTTCTTGGTGTTGGCGTACAAGGTGAATTGGCTGACCACCAGAATGGGGGCCCCGAGGTCCGCCGCGGACTTCTCGTCGTCGAGAATCCTCAACTGCCATAACTTCTCGGCGAGCTGAGCAGCCTTCCCGGCATCATCTTCGTGGGTGACGCCCACCAAAGCAAGCAAGCCCTGCCCCGCTTCCGGGCGAATAGCGCCGACCACTTCCCTCTCGACGGTCACGGTCGCGTAGGCAACCCGCTGCACCAGCACACGCACACTACGACCCTATCAGCGCCGCCAAGGCGTGGGCCTGCGCCCTGATCTCAGCGAATACTGTTGTTTCCCAGCGGTTCCCGCGCCACAGAGGGCCGAGTGTGCATATCCGCGCATTACCGGACAGCAGCCTTCCGTCGGTGTCCGTGTCCAGCCCGTGGTTCAGAGGTCCGGGCCGCGCCAGACCATCGGCAAGCAACTGGCTCCACAACGGATCGGCGCCGGAGGTGACGTCGTATCGCGGACCCGTGCAGGTGATCACCGCGCTCACATCCAGGACCTCACTTGTGGATAGCGTTACCCGAGCCCCGGCATCCGTGGCCTCGGCACCCGTCAGCTCCGCGCGATGAATCCTCAGCTCGCCTTCGGCCAAGTAGCCGTCTATCCGAGCGGCCGTCCGCGGAGCCACCCGATGTCGATGAACATCCCACCGCCTGTGGCACTTCCGCAGGAATTGTCGGTGCTCATCGGTGGTCATCGCAGCCCAGAGATCGCCGGCACGAGGGCGCAGTGCGTCCAGCCGCGCGCACGTCACTGCCCGTGGCGATAACCTCCCGGATGTACCCTACGGAGCGCTGCAGTACCTGGCCGTGTTCGGGGACGAAGTCCGGAACGTCAACCGGCGGCAACGGCTGCGGTCGATGCGCCTTGGGCGGCAGTCCACTTCGCGATATCGTCGTTCCGCAATAGGTGCAGTACCGCCAATGCTCCGGTCGCACCCGCCCCTATGACGGCTACCCGGGTCACAGCCCTGCGAAGCGCTCCATCACCACTTCCTTGCTCAGCCCGTAATCAGCCAAGGAATAGACGTGTTTCGGTGCGCGCGGACCCCTTTGGCTTTCGTCGTTCATCTTCTGCATCTCGACCAGAGCAGACGCCGACAGTTCCAGCCCGAAGTACCGGTAGATCGACTCGACCGTGCCGATCGGGTCGGAGATGAAGTCGAAGTAATCGACATCGCAGAACTGCGCCTCGTCGTACGTGGTACGCGCGGACTTGAAGGACTCCAGGCCGCGGGCCCAGGTGTCCAGCTGATCGGCCCCCAGGGTCGCTCCGACAAAGGTCTCCGACCAACCTGATGTCGCATGCTCGTTGAGCGAGCAGACCGAGGCGATGATGGTTTCGGCAGGGCGGTGCGTCTGGATGACCAGCGCATCCGGATACACCTCCATCAGCGCATCGAGCGCGAACAGGTGGCTCGGATTCTTAAGCACCCAACGCTTTTCGATGTCGTTGAGTCCGATCAACTGAAGGTTTGACTTGTAGCGCCGGTACGCCGGTGTCCAATCCTGCCGAGAGAGCCACTGGGCGTATGACGGCACATGGGCAAGACACTCGTAGGAGACCGAGTGCACCGACTGGCGCAACAGCTGCCAGCATTCCTCGACCTCAGTGGCCGACATGTAGTGCAGCCCCATAAACTCCGGGTTTTCCACATGATGTTTCGAGAACTGCGCCTCCAGCTGTTGATACACCGGATTGCTATCCCAAGTGTCCCGAGCCGGGCGTGGCTGCGGGAAATCGGCCAGCCACATTTCCAGCCCCTGGTGCATCGGATCGGCGTTGAGCAGGCGGTGCAGCGCCGTGGTGCCGGTTCGAGGCAGACCGGTGACAAAGATCGGGCGGTCGATGTCGACCTGCGCATAGTCGGGGTGCGCTTTGAAAGCGGCCTCGCTGAGTAGCCGTGCACCCAATGCGCCCCGCAGGAAAACCCGAGACATCTTGGAACCCAAGGGAGTCAGGCCGGCCTCGCCCTGGTACGAGTCCAACAGGACACCAAGGGCCTCGCGGTAATTGTCGACGGAGCCGTCCCCGAAGTCATCAAGTCCGATGAGCCGGGTAGCCGACTCGTGCAGATCGTCGACGGTGCCGACGCTGGTGCGCTCTGCGCTTGATTCAAAGCTCATGGGAAACTCCTTGGCTAGGCGTGGAACTCGCCACAGTTGACATCGAGGGCCTGGCCGGTGATCCCGCTCGCCAGGTCGGACGCGAGAAACAGCACCGCGTTGGCCACCTCGTCGGTGGTCGGCAATCGCTTCAGGTCGGAATTGGCTGCCGTGTATTCGTAGATCTGCTCGACGGTGCCGCCGTATTTCTTAGCCTGGTGTTCGAAGTAACCCTTGAGGTTCTCACCCCACATATATCCGGGTACAACAGAATTCACTCGTACTCCCTGTGTCCCCAGCTCGGTAGCCAACGACTGGGACATGGCCAGCAGTGCCGCCTTGGCAATCTTGTAACTGCCATAGCGAACCTGTGAGTGCCGGATGACCATCGAATTGATGTTGACCACCGAGCCCTTCGCTTGGGCAAGGGAGGCGGCCAACTGCTGAGTCAGCCGTAGCGTGCTCACCACAGTGAGCTCGACACTATCGCGAATGTGCTGATAGTCCGTCTTCTCCAGGGACTTCATCGAAGGAACGCTGAACGCGTTGTTGACCAGAACGTCGATACTGCCGAAGGTTTCGGTCGCGCGCTCGACAAGATTGGCGACGCTGTCTTCATCGGTGATATCCGTGGCCACCGCCAGCGCCTTGCGTCCGCAGGCGGTGATCTGCTCGGCCACCTCATCCAGGCGCGACTGGGTACGCGCCGCGAGAACGACATCCGCACCGGCCTCCGCGAATTTGGTCGCCAGCGCGGCACCCAGGCCCGGACCGATGCCGGATACGACGACAACCTTGCCCTCGAAAATCAGACTCATCAGCCCAACATCCTTGCGCCGATGGCCCGCTGACGCTCCGCGATACGACTGCGCCAGCCCTCCGCACCGATCTGGTTCTGTTGGTGGTACGGAAGTCTGGTGGGTACGTCACCGATAGCGACCACCTCGACCGTCGGGCCGTCGGCCGCGGTGAGCTGCCGGTCGGCCCGCTGCCAGCGGAACTGTAGGTATGCCCGCCGATGGCCCAGCGTTTCAATCCAGTTGGCGACACCGGGATTGGCGTTGCTCACCACCATCCGGATGTTTCCGTCCGGGTCGACCTGAGCCTGGCTCGCGTTGAGCGAAGTTTGGTGGTTGATGTAGTCGAGCGAGACATACCAGAGGCTCCCCAGCTGGAAACCCTGGTACGGCGCATCTGACTTAGGAACGGTGATGATCATCGCCTGGTCGTCGGCCAGGTCATAGTGCCCCGCCGAGGAGAACTGCGTGGCCAGACCACCGGGGGTGAGTCGCGGCTCGGTCATGGTGTTGACGGGCAGGTTGTCGTAGAACCATTTGGGGAATTGCAGCCACGTCTTGACCCGGTTCACCAGCTGTCTACCCGCACTGGCGTAACGCTTTTCGATCTGTTCCCGAGTCAGCGGAGCAGGCGCGGTGCCGGCGGTGTCGGACCGCGCGATGGCGAGACTGCCGCGCTGCTGGCGCCAGTCGCTGTACACCTCGCGCATGACCAGCTGCGCCGGCCCCGGCGCCAAGGTGAAGTAATTGGGTCGCGATTCACTGGCAGGTCCGGGGCCGAAGCGAACCTCGAAGCTGCCATCGCCCTCGATGTGGATCTCGCGGTCGTCGAAGGCGATGGCGCTGCCTGGGACGTTCTTATCGGTGTAGTCACCGCCGCCGAGCACCTGAAAGCTCAAATCAGCAGTGGTGCCGCGCTTTCCGGTGACAACGTACTCGTACTCGCCGTTGACGCGTGCGCCGAAGTAGAGGGTGTCGGGGTTGTCCAGTCCCATCTTCGTGAACGGCCCGGTGCCCGAGAGTAGGAAAGGATGATCGCGGTCGGTGTGAAATGCCATGTGGGTACAGGCCGCAATGCCCTGCGCCAGATACTGAAGCCCCTCGAGGAGGTCGGCCTCTGTTTCTATGTGGGGCGCGGCGACGATCAGCTCCTCGGCTTCCGCGATGGCGGCGGTGAATGCCTGGCTGTACATGGCGCTCCTGACTGGTACAGATTTGTACCGCAGTGGTAGAATCTACCCCGACATTAGAGCGCCTTGCCAGGTACGTCAAGAATGCCAGGAGCTGCACAGGGGCACAGGAGGTTTCGGTGGTGGTCGAAGATCGGGACAACGGGGCAGGCAGGACGTCGCCACCCACCGAACGAGTCATGGCCGTGCTCGATTTCCTGGCGTGCCACCGCACCGAGCGCTTCGGACTCTCTGAGTTGGCACGCCGCCTCGGCCTGAGCAAGCCCACCTGCTTGGGCATCGTGACGACCCTGGCCGAGTCGGGGTTTTTGGTCCGCGATGACCGCGACAAGACGTATAGCCTGGGCCCGGCACTCATCCGCATCGGTAGGGCCGCCCAGGAATCGCTGCGCGCCAAGCCCGCCAGCCGCGATCGATTGTTGACGCTCACCCGCGAATTCGGACACAGCGCGGCGCTATCCGCAGTGGTCAGCGATCGGGTGACCGTGCTGGAGGTGGTGAGCGATCCCGACCACCCGGTGCGGGTCGAAGTCGGGCAGAGCTACCCGTTCACCCCGCCGGTGGGCCTGATGTTCGTGCTCTGGGACACCGACGAGACCGTTGCCTCTTGGCTGGCCAAGGACCCGACGGCCCCCGGCCGTACTGCCGATGACCGCCTGCGCAAGGTGATCGAGGAATGCCGCGCCGACGGCTACCTCGTCGAACTACTGACCCCCGCGGGCCGGCAGCTGTACTCGTTGATGGCCGGCGTACCCGGCGACATCCCCAACGAACTGCGCGCACTCCTCGGCGAGATCGTGTCGGGAATCGGCGAGCGCGTTTACCTGCGCAGCGAGAACTACACCGTCGGCTCCGGCGCGAAAGTGCGTCACCGGGTGAACGTCATGTCGGCCCCCGTCTACGACCACAACGGCAAGCAGGCCATGGTCGCGAGCCTCTACATCGCCGACGACCTCACCGACGCGGAGATCACCACTCGCGCCAAAGCCCTCGTGCGCTGCGCGGACGGAATCACCGAACACATCGGCGGTATCAAGCCCGCCTAGCCTTTCCCGCTCTCCGCCGAGTGCGTGCCACTGACACACACTCGGCGTTTTTGCGTGCTCGTACCGCGAGGCAGCCCGTTGACACCCCATGAGAACACGTTCTACTCTGGGCTGGACCGAATACGAACCGATACGGTACATATTTGGAACGAATGGAGTTGTGGACATGCCGACATCGCCCGATGTTCTTCGCCCAAGCGGCGCATCACCAGCCGAGTCATACGAGTTATCGCACTTGAACGCCCTAGAAGCCGAGGCGGTTTACATATTCCGAGAGGTGGCGGCAACCTTCGAAAGGCCGGTGCTGCTGTTCTCCGGCGGCAAGGACTCCGTGGTCATGCTGCACGTCGCGGCGAAGGCGTTCTGGCCCTCGCCGCTGCCCTTCCCCGTCATGCACATCGACACCGGACACAACTTCGACGAGGTCATCGCCTTTCGCGACGAGACGGTCGCTCGCTACAATCTGCGGCTGGAAGTCGGCAGCGTGCAGGACGACATCGACTCGGGTGCGGTCGTCGAGGAGACGGGACCCGGCGCCACCCGTAACCGCCTGCAGACCGCCACCCTATTGCGCAGCATCACCGAGCACCGTTTCGACGCGGTGTTCGGTGGCGCGCGCCGCGACGAGGAGAAGGCCCGCGCCAAGGAACGGGTGTTCAGCTTCCGCGATGAATTCGGTCAGTGGGATCCCCGCGCACAGCGCCCCGAGCTCTGGAACATCTACAACGGCCGCCACCGCAAGGGCGAGCACATTCGCGTATTCCCGCTGTCCAACTGGACCGAGCTGGACATCTGGCAGTACATCGAGTCGGAGAACATCGCCTTACCTCCGCTGTACTACGCACACAAGCGCAATGTGGTGGAACGCGACGGAATGCTGTTGGCGGACAACAAGTTCCTCACTCTGAGGCCGGGTGAGGAACTCGTGCAGAAGTCGGTTCGGTTCCGCACCATCGGCGATGCCACCTGCACGGGTGCCGTCGAATCCGTCGCGTCGACTCCCAGCGCGGTGGTGGAAGAGGTTGCCGCCACCCGCATCACCGAGCGGGGAGCCACCCGCGCCGACGACCGGATCTCCGAGGCCGGCATGGAAGACCGCAAGAAAGAGGGCTACTTCTGATGAGCGCATCGACTACAGAGACCGCCGAACCCGCGCAGGAGCTCATCCGCATCGCCACCGCCGGTAGTGTCGATGACGGCAAGTCCACCCTCATCGGCCGCCTGCTCTACGACTCGAAGTCGATCTTCGCCGATCAGCTGGCCGCGGTCGAAGCCAGCAGCAGGGCCAAGGGCGAAACGCAGACCAACCTGGCCCTGCTGACCGACGGCCTGCGCGCCGAACGTGAACAGGGCATCACCATCGACGTGGCACATCGCTACTTCTCCACGCCCGCACGCAAATTCATCATTGCCGACACACCGGGGCACGAGCAATACACCCGCAACATGGTCACCGGCGCCTCCACGGCAGACCTGGCGATCATTCTGGTGGATGCCCGCAACGGCCTGACCCAACAGACGCGCCGGCACGCATTCATCACCTCACTGCTCGGGGTCGAGCACGTGGTGCTATGCATCAACAAGATGGACCTGGTCGACTGGTCACCTCAGCGATTCGACGAAATCAAGGAGGAGTTCCGGCGGTTCGCAACCAAGCTGGAACTGCACGACCTCACCGTGATTCCGGTGTCAGCGCTCCTCGGCGACAACATCGTCACCCGGTCCACCAACACACCGTGGTACGAGGGTCCGTCACTGCTGCACCACATCGAGCAGGTGCACATTTCGTCGGACCGCAACCTGATCGACGCGCGCTTCCCCATCCAATACGTCATTCGCCCACAGGGCGGTGCGGCGGCCCCCGGCGCCGAGCAGATCACGGATCTGCACGATTTCCGTGCGGTCGCCGGAACCGTCGCCAGTGGCGTGTTCAAACCCGGTGACGAGATCGTCGCGCTTCCGTCTGGTTTCACCTCAACGGTCTCCGCGATCTGGGGCCCGGGTGGTTCCGTTGTGGACGAAGCCTTCGCCGGGGGTGCGGTGAGCATGCAGCTGGTCGACCAGCTGGATCTGGGCCGCGGTGACATGTTGTGCCGCCCGAACAACCGGCCGCTGGTCGGTGCGCAGATCGATGCCATGGTGTGCTGGTTCACCGACGTGTCCACCCTCTCCGAGGGGTCGCGGCTCGTGATGCAGCACGCGAACTCGACGGTGAAGGCGGCCATCGCCGGGCTCGACTACCGCCTGGATGTGAACAGCCTGCACCGCGATCAGGAGGCAAAGGAACTCAAGATCAACGAGATCGGGCGCGTACAGCTGCGACTGCAGCGTCCGATCATGTTCGATCCTTACCGACGCAACCGGACAACGGGCAGCTTCATCCTGGTCGACGAGGCCACCAACAACACCGTCGCGGCGGGCATGATTTCCGGTCCGACGCTGCACCAATCCAAGGTGGTCTGGCACTCGTCGGCGGTTTCCCGCGACGAGCGCTCCACCAAGGGCGGAACGATCTGGATCACCGGTCTCTCTGCCTCCGGAAAGTCAACGGTGGCTGTCGAATTGGAGCGCCGACTGGTGGCGATGGGGATTCCCGCCTACCGACTGGACGGCGACAATCTGCGCCACGGCCTCAATGCCGACCTCGGCTTTTCGGCGGCCGACCGAGCGGAGAACGTGCGCCGTGTCGGTGCCGTCGCCCAGATCCTTTCCGAATCAGGCGTTGTCGCGGTAGCCGCGCTCATCAGTCCATATCGCGCCGATCGAGACAAGATCCGTGCCCAGCATGAAAAGGCAGGGCTCCCGTTCGTCGAGGTGTTCGTCGACACCCCGGTCGAGATCTGCGAGCAGCGCGATCCGAAAGGCATGTACGCCAAGGCCCGTGCCGGTGAGATCAGTGACTTCACCGGGGTCAACGCACCATATGAGGCACCCGAAAAAGCCGAGCTCGTACTGCGCCCCGAAGAAGGAAACCCGGAACGGCAGGCCGCCGCGATCCTGGATTACTGGCTAGCCGTCTAACGCACGGGCTCCAATTCGTTGACCACCGAGTCCACGACCGCACCCAGATCTCCGTCGTGCTCTTCGGCCACGCGCCGCTGACGCTGGTAAGACCCGCCGTGCCGGTAGATCTCCTCCACCGCGGCCAGCTCCCTCTCGCATTCCAGTAGCCGTGCGATGGGCTGCAGCCGGGTCAGTAGATCGTCAAGGTCCTCGGTCACCAAACGCTCGTTGCTGTCCTCGTCCAGAATGATGACGGCATCGAGACCGTAACGCGCACTGCGCCACTTGTTTTCCTGCACATGCCAGGGCGGCATGGTGCGCAGTGACTCCCCCGCCTCCAGCTTGCGATCCAGATCCACCACCAGGCAGTGGGTGAGCGCTACCAGCGCCTCGAGTTCGGCGACATTGGATATCCCGTCGAAGATCCGCACCTCGACCGTGCCCAGTGCCGGTGAAGGCCTAATATCCCAACGGATCTCGTTGAGCTGATCGATGATTCCGGTCTTCATCTGATCGTCGACGAAGCCCTCGAACTGCTCCCAGGTTTGAAAGTGAAAGGGCAGCCCCGCGGTGGGCAGCTGCTGAAACATCATGGCCCGGTTACTGGCGTACCCGGTGTCCTGTCCCTCCCACATCGGCGAGGAGGCAGACAGCGCCAACAGGTGCGGGTAGTAGTTGAGCATCGATGTGACGATCGGCATCACCTTGTGCTTGGAGGAGATACCGACGTGCACGTGCACGCCCCAGATCAGCATCTGCCGTCCCCACCACTGGGTGCGGGCGATCAGCTCGTCATAGCGCGGCGCATCGGTGAGCTGTTGGGCCGACCAGCGGGCGAAGGGATGCGTACCGGCACAGAACAGCTCCATGCCCATCGATTGCACGGTCGGTCGCACGGTGGCCAGCGTCGCCTGGAGATCTTGCATCGCCTCGGGAACCGTCCCGCAGATGCCGGTCACCACCTCGATGGTGTTACGCAGCAGCTCTTTGTGCACGTGCGGGGTCTCACCGATGGCCGCCAGCACCGCGGAGGCCTCGTTGGTGAGATCCCGGGTTTGGGCGTCGACGAGCGCGAATTCCCACTCAACCCCCAGCGTGGGTCGCGGCGACCCGCGAAATTCAATCGGACGGGCCACTCTGGCGGCTAGCCCTCGTCGATGAGACCGCAGGCCACCCGCTTGCCCGCGTCGCCCGTCGCCTTGGTGGTGTCGTCGGGACCCGCGGTGCCGTTGGCCTGGGTGTACCGCTCCGGCGGAATGTTGGCGAAGTTGTCCGCCTTTTCGTGGATGATAATAGCGGTGCCGCTGCCGGCTGTCAGGTCATCCTTAGTGAACGAGTCCGCGGTGGTAACCAACTCGCCAGAGCCATCCTTGAGGATGTTCAGTGACACCAGGTCTCCGCTGGAGGGATGCCCGGTGAACCCGGGGACGTTGAAGTGCCCGCCCGCGGACAGGAAATCGCCCGGGGTGCCACCGGTCGGCGCGGTGGAGTTGGGTTCGCACTTCTTGAAGGAGTGGATGTGCAGCCCGTGAAATCCGGGGGTGAGCTTGCCGTTCTCGGTGGTCTTCACGGTGATGGTGGCGAAGCCGTCCTGGAACACGAACTCGGCCTCGGCCACCGGGGTGCCGTCGGCCAGCTTGAGCGTGGCGTTGAGTTTCTCGCCGGACGGGACCGACTGCTCGCTGCCGCCGTGGCCGCCATGTTCGCCCGCCGTCGACGGCGCGGTGGAACCGGTCCACACCGGCGGTGTCGTGCCCGGCGTGGTGCTGGCGGGCTGATCCGGCGAGCATCCGCTCAGGGACAAGGCAACGGCAGCAAGGGTTCCGGTGGCGAGAACGGCGGGCTTAACCATGGGCCTCATCATGCCATCTCTCCTACAGCGCGTAGCACCCGCAGTGCCGATCCGTCAGATCGGTTAGATGGCGACGGCGACGACCACACCTGGAGGCTGTTCGACGAGCTCGGGTGCACGTGGCACGGCCTGAACGCCGAGCACCTTGGCGATTTCGTGGGCGGCTTCCTCTTCTCCGGCGGTCTTGCCGAAGAAGACGGTCGTCACATTCACATCAGGCATGGGCAGGTTGCCTACCTCGGCGACCTTCCATCCTGCGGCCGCGACCTGGTCGGCGGCACCGCGGGCGAGGTCGGGCACCGAGGTGGTGTTGTAGACGCGCACCTCGGGTTTGGGAGCCAGCGGCGGGGTCGTCGACGTGGGGGCTGCGGCGGCGCTGACCGACGTAGACGTCGAGTCGGATGACGCAGACTTGTCAGATCCCAGGGCGTTGAACCCGACGAGTAGGAAGATCACTCCGAGAAACAGCAGCACCATCACCATGGCGCGCAGCGGGAGGCCATGAGAATCGGGTACGCGTTCATTCATCGTGAATCCACTGTACGGTCCGTCGGCGCCAACACCTATTCAGCTGGCTGTGCCGAGATCGCTACGTAACCTCGAACCCCAGGCGGCGTGCCGCCCGAGCCTTCTGACGGCTGGCGCGCAGTCTGCGCAGCCTCTTGACGAGCATCGGGTCCGCGGCCAGGGCCTCGTGACGATCCACCAGGGCATTCAGCACCTGGTAATAGCGGGTGGCCGACATGCCGAAGAGTTCCTTGATGGCGTCTTCCTTGGAGCCCGCGTACTTCCACCACTGCCGTTCGAAGGCCAGGATGTCGTGCTCGCGCCGGCTCAGGCCAGCGGCAATCTCGACTCCGTCCGAGCCGACGGCAGGCGAATCCTCACCAGCGTTCGCAGCCTTTGACTGCTCAGCTCGCGCCTGGGCGCCGTCCATAAAAGCTCCTAGACCCAACCGGGGCATTCTTATCTGTTGATCGATTGCGATAACTACAACACTGTGGTTCGGCGATATTTAACCACGCTCAAACCGCCGCAGCGGCTAGCCAACCCCGCGCGTCGGGCCTCAATACCAAGCCGATAGCTTGCCTCCATTAGGTTTTACGGATGGCCATTGTTCCCATCCGCATTGTCGGCGACCCGGTGCTGCATACGCCCACCGAGCCCGTTCCGGTCGGTCCCGACGGTTCGCTGCCCGCCGATCTGCCCGAGCTGATCGCGAACATGTACGAGACCATGGACGCCGCCAACGGCGTAGGGCTCGCCGCCAACCAGATCGGCGTGCCGCTGCGTCTGTTCGTCTACGACTGCGCCGACACCCGCGGCGGCGGGACCCGCCATCGTGGCGTGGTGATCAACCCGGTTCTGGAAACCTCCGCGATTCCCGAGACGATGCCCGACCCTGATGACGACGAGGAGGGGTGCCTCTCGGTACCCGGCGAGTCCTTCCCCACCGGGCGTGCGGACTGGGCACGCGTCACTGGTCTGGACGCCGACGGCAAAGAGATCACCCTCGAGGGCAACGACCTGTTCGCGCGCATGCTGCAGCATGAGACCGGGCACCTCCACGGATTTCTCTATATAGACACCCTGATCGGGCGCAATGCCCGCGCCGCCAAGCGTGCCGTCAAATCCAATGGCTGGGGTGTGCCCGGATTGAGTTGGACACCAGGGCAAGTCGCCGATCCGTTCGGGCACTGAGAACGGCAGTGCGCTGTGTCCCTTCCTGACATCGGGACGCGGGTCGCCATCCGCAGCCGCCGGCCCGCCGGTTCGGTACCCCCCTTCACCGATACCGTTGGCGAGCTGTTGGCGACGGGGCCGGTAGTGCAGGTAGTGCACAAGTCCGGTGCGGTGGTGGACATTCCGGCCGACGAGATCGTCTCGGTGCGGGCGTTACCGCCGGTTCCGGTGCTCAATCGGGACATCCGATCGGCGCAACGGGCCGCGGCTTTCGCGTGGCCGGGTATCGAACACGCATGGGTGGACGGATGGTTCGTGCGGGCCGCGGGCGGACACACGCATAGGGGCAATTCCGCTGTACCACTCGAGCATTTGGCATCACCGGGCTCACTCGGCGAGATAACACGGTGGTATGCAGAGCGCCGGCTGCCCGCCTTGTTGTGCCTGCCCGATCGCCTGGTGCACCCACCCGACGAATTGGCCACGAGTGACGAGACCGTGGTGATGGTGCGGGATCTGGCCCCCGCACCATCCGCCTCGTTGCCCGCCACGCCCTCGACGGATTGGCTTGCCCTGCATGGGGATCACCATCCCCTGGTGGTGCCGGTGCTCACGGCGGTGGTGGACGGCGCGCTGGGATTCGCTTCGGTCTCCCTCGACGGAACCGTCGCGGCCATCGCGCGGGGCGCCGTCACCGCGGGCTGGCTCGGGATCTCGGCGGTGCGTGTGGCCGATGCCTATCGGCGGCGCGGGCTGGCGCGGCAGGTATGCCAGGTGCTGCTGGACTGGGGCGCCGGACACGGCGCGGCCCGTGCATACGTCCAGGTGCGCGTCGAGAACGATGCCGCATTGGCGCTCTATCCGACGCTGGGTTTCGCCGAGCAACACCGCTATCGGTATGCGCACATCAACGCTGTCGGGCATGAAAAGTAGGGTGACATCATGCGATTGGCCACCTGGAATGTGAACTCGATCCGTGCCCGTGCCGACCGGGTGATCTCCTGGCTGGAGCGCTCCGGCACCGACGTGCTTGCCATGCAGGAGACCAAGTGCTCTGACAAGCAGTTCCCCATGCAGGCATTCACCGATGCCGGGTACGAGGTGGCGCATGTCGGGTTGAGCCAGTGGAACGGGGTGGCGATCGCCTCGCGGGTGGGGCTCGATAATGTGACCGTCGGATTCGAGGGCCAGCCCGGGTGGTCGTCGAGTGATGATGTCGCGGAAGCCGCCGAGGCCCGCGCGCTGGGCGCCACCTGCAAGGGGGTGCGGGTGTGGAGCCTGTACGTCCCGAACGGCCGAACCCTGGAGGATCCGCACTATCAGTACAAACTGCGGTGGCTCTCGGCGTTGCGCGACGAGGCCGCAGGCTGGCTCGCAGCCGATCCCGCGGCGCAGGTGGCGCTGGTGGGCGACTGGAACATCGCCCCCACCGACGACGACATCTGGAGCGTGGAGGCATACCAGGGCAGCACCCATGTCTCCGAGCCCGAGCGCACCGCGTTCACGGCGATGAACGACACCGGATTCGCCGACGTGGTGCGGCCATTCACTCCCGGCCCCGGCGTGTACACCTACTGGGATTACACCCAGCTGAGCTTCCCCAAGAAGCGCGGCATGCGCATCGACTTCGTGCTCGGCTCAACGGAATTCGCCAAGCGGGTGGTCGACGCCCATATCGACCGCGAGGAGCGCAAAGGTAAGGGCGCGAGCGACCACGCTCCCGTAGTCGTCGACCTGGACTGACACCGACGCGAACCCAGCACGCGGCACATCCCCGACCGCGCTACCCTCAGAGAACCCGCCGAAGTGCACACCCACCTAGACGGCCTGCTTGAACAACCAATACCTGGCGAGCCAGCCCACCAACCAGATGCCGATCAGCCGCGGCCAGCAGCGCCACCACAAGAACCCGATGCGGCGCAACAGATCCACCGGACCGCGCATCCCCACGGCGCCTTGGGCAAATAGTAGCTAGCTCACTCCCCAGCGTGCGCATATCTGCCGCCCGCACCCAGTGAGGCGAGCGCCGCGACCGCCATCATCAGCGCGGCGGCGATGAACACCACGATCAGGCCGGCATGGAACGGCTCGGTGATCAGATTCGGGAAGAACGACTGTCCGGTCAACTCGGCGGTATTGACACCCGGGTGGTCCAGAACCCCTGACGAGGCGAGTAATTCGCCGATCGGGTTGTAGCCGAGGAACGCCGCGAACAGGCTGCCCACGGGCGGCATGGTGGACACCTCGGCGGCGGTGGCCGCCGGTACACCTTGCGCGGTCAACCCCGACTGCATCGCGGAGGGCATGGTGGCCGAAAGCCCGACGATCATGAGCGAGAAGAAGATTCCGATGGACAGTGAGTTGCCCGCGTTGAAGAATGTGCCGCGCACTCCCGAGGCCGCGCCACGCTGATGCGCCGGCACGCTGGACATGATAGCCGCGGTATTGGGCGCGGTGAAGATGGCCGACCCCAACCCGTTGAGGAAGATCAACGCCGCAAAAACCCAATAGTTGAAGTTCACCGGAATGGCGATGAGCGCCACGAAGGTCACCGCCGACAACACCATGCCGCCGGTCGCGAAGGGCCGGGCTCCGTATCGGTCCGACAGCACCCCGGCGATCGGTCCGGCAACCAGGAAGCCAAGTGTCATGGGGAGCAAGAAGATTCCTGCCCACAAAGGTGTGGACTCATAACTGTATCCGCGCAGCGGCAACCAGATGCCCTGTAGCCAGATGATCAGCATGAACTGCAGGCCGCCGCGGCCCACGGATGCCAACAGATTGGCCAGGTTGCCCAGACCGAAGGCCCGGTTCTTGAACAGCCCAATATCGAGCATCGGGTCAGCCACCCGGGTCTCGATCACGCAGAACAACACCAAGAGCGTGACTCCGGCGATCAGCGATCCGTAGACCAGCGGGTTGCCCCAGCCGGTACTCGAATTGCCGTAGGGCTGAATGCCGTACGTGATTCCCGTGAGCAGCACGGCGAGTCCCAGCGCCACGGTGACGGTGCCCGCCCAGTCCAGCCTTCCGGGTGTCGGCTGGTCTATCTCGATGAGCGACCGATACGACCAGACGGTGCCCAGCAGCCCCAGCGGCACGCCCACCCAGAAGATGGCCCGCCAATCCCATTCCGAGAGCACCCCGCCGATCAACAGCCCCAGGAAAGAGCCGGCCACCGCGGCCACTTGGTTGATGCCGAGCGCCAATCCACGCTGCGTGGACGGGAAGGCATCGGTGAGGATGGCCGACGAGTTGGCCATCAGCATGGCGCCGCCTACCCCTTGGACCACCCGCCACGCGATGAGCCACACCGCGCCGCCGCCGTAGTGGAACGGGTCGAAGGAGAGCACCACGGCCGCGACGGCGAACACCACGAATCCCATGTTGTAGATCCGGACCCGTCCGTACATATCGCCGAGACGGCCGAACAGCACCACCAGAACGGCCGAGGCCAGCAGGTAACCCATGAGCATCCACAGCAGATAGCTCACGTTCGCCGCGGCCAGTGGGTTCAGCCCGATGCCACGGAAGATCGCGGGCAGCGAGATCAACACGATCGACGAGTTGATGGTCGCGAGCAGCACTCCCAGCGTGGTGTTCGACAGTGCGACCCACTTGTAGTGCGGATGGTCGCGGTCCACAGCAAGGACACGAGGCCGCGGTCCGCTGTCTTTGATGTCCGCAGCTGTTTCGTCGGTCCGTGTCATCAAGTCAGTCATCGTCACCCTTGTTGCGCGTTTCTCCCCGACGCGGGTAGCTCCGACCGGCCGTCTCTGGATACCACCGTGTGTAACTTTAGCAAGGAAAACTATATTTCTAACCGCTGCCCCACCGTCGGTCATGTCGAACTGACGATGCAATCTCGCCGTCACGTGCCACTCGGTAAGGCAGGCCGAGGTAGCGTGGCCAGTGTTCGTCAACGAACAGCCCCACAACACAAACCACGGGAGCGCTCACCAGTGCGCTGAGAGGACGGCTAGGGCCGTCGACCGTATGAACCTGACCGGGTAATGCCGGCGTAGGGAGGAGAATTAAGCATGTCGACTCAGTCATCCCGTTCTCAGGCCCCGGAGACCGTCACCACGGGTCCCATCCAGGGCAGCGAGAAGATCTACCAGGAACTCGGCAACGGACTGCGGGTGCCGCAGCGCCGCGTCAACCTGACCAACGGCGAGCACCTGGACCTGTACGACACCTCGGGCCCGTACACCGATACCCATGCCGTCATCGATCTGCAGAAGGGTCTGCCACCGCGCGCCGGGATCGTGACCGACCGGGGTACCCAGTTGCAGCGTGCCCGCGCCGGTGAGATCACCGCCGAGATGGAATTCATCGCCGTCCGCGAAGGTGTACCCGCCGAACTGGTCCGCGTCGAGGTGGCCGCGGGCAGGGCCGTCATCCCCGCCAACCACAAGCATCCGGAGAGCGAGCCGATGATCATCGGTAAAGCCTTCGGCGTGAAGATCAACGCCAACATCGGCAACTCGGCCGTCACCTCCTCGATCGCCGAGGAAGTCGAGAAGATGGTGTGGGCCATCCGCTGGGGCGCCGACAACATCATGGACCTGTCCACCGGGAAGGACATCCACCAGACCCGCGAGTGGATCCTGCGCAACTCCCCCGTCCCCGTCGGCACCGTGCCGATCTATCAGGCGCTGGAGAAGACCAACGGCGACCCGGCCGCGCTCACGTGGGAGCTGTACCGCGACACCGTGATCGAACAGGCCGAGCAGGGCGTGGACTACATGACCGTGCACGCCGGCGTGCTGCTGCGCTATGTGCCCCTGACCGCCAAGCGCGTCACCGGCATCGTCTCGCGCGGCGGCTCGATCATGGCGGCCTGGTGCCTGGCACACCACCGGGAATCGTTCCTGTACACGCACTTCGAGGAGCTGTGCGAGATCCTGGCACGTTACGACGTGACCTTCTCACTCGGCGACGGCCTGCGTCCGGGATCGATCGCCGATGCCAACGACGAGGCACAGTTCGCGGAGCTACGCACCCTCGGCGAACTGACGAAGATCGCAAAATCCCATGGCGTGCAGGTGATGATCGAGGGCCCAGGCCACGTGCCGATGCACAAGATCGTCGAGAACGTGAAGCTGGAAGAGGAACTCTGCGAGGAGGCCCCGTTCTACACCCTGGGACCGCTAGCCACCGACATCGCTCCGGCCTACGACCACATCACCTCCGCCATCGGCGCCGCGATCATCGCTCAGGCCGGTACGGCGATGCTGTGCTACGTCACCCCCAAGGAACACCTGGGCCTGCCCGATCGCAAAGACGTCAAGGACGGAGTGATCGCCTACAAGATCGCCGCACATTCCGCCGATCTCGCTAAGGGACACCCACGCGCACAGCTGCGTGACAACGCGTTGTCCAAGGCACGCTTCGAGTTCCGGTGGGAGGACCAGTTCAACCTGTCACTGGACCCGGACACTGCCCGCGAATTCCACGACGAGACGTTGCCCGCCGAGCCGGCCAAGACGGCGCACTTCTGCTCGATGTGCGGCCCGAAGTTCTGCTCGATGCGCATCACCCAGGATGTGCGGGATTACGCGTCCAAGCACGGTTTGGAGACCCAGGAGGACATCGACGCGATGCTGGCACGCGGCATGGAGGAGAAGTCGGCGGAGTTCGCCGAAAACGGCAATCGGGTCTATCTGCCCATCTCGTAGGCAGCGCATGAGTTCCCTGTTCCTGCCCCTCCCGGAGCCGGGCGTCACCCCGGTGCGGGCGATGACCATCGCCGGGTCCGACTCCGGGGGCGGAGCGGGCATTCAAGCCGACATGCGCACCATGGCGCTGCTGGGTGTGCACGGATGCGTGGCGGTTACCGCCGTGACGGTGCAGAACTCGGTGGGCGTCAAGGATTTCCACGAGATACCGCCGCACGTGGTGTCCGCGCAGATGGAGGCGGTGATCACCGACATCGGCATCCAGGCTGCCAAGACCGGGATGCTAGCCTCGGCCCCGATCATCGAGGCCATCGCCGACACGTGGCGCGCACGTGAGATGGCGGCGCCCTTGGTGGTCGATCCCGTCTGCGCATCCATGCACGGAGACCCACTGCTACACCCGAGCGCGCTGGACGCGCTACGCACACAGCTGTTTCCGTTGGCGACGCTCGTCACCCCGAACCTGGACGAGGTGCGTCTGCTGGTGGACGTGGACGTCGTCGACGAGGAGTCACAACGGGAGGCGGCACGGAAGCTCCACGCCCTAGGCCCGCAGTGGGTCCTGGTGAAGGGCGGGCACCTGCGATCCAGTGACACCAGCACTGATCTGCTCTTCGACGGCACCGAGTTTCACTACTTTCCCGTCGAGCGGGTGGACACCGGACACGACCACGGCGCCGGGGACACCCTCGCCGCATCCGTCAGTTGCGCGCTGGCACATGGACTTTCCGTCGCCGAAGCCGTCGCGTTCGGAAAACGATGGATCACCGAATGCCTCAAGGCCGCCTACCCATTGGGGCACGGCCACGGCCCGGTATCGGCCCTGTTCAGGCTACACCCGCACGACGAGCCTTAGGCTGGCTGCGTGAGCACCGAGGAACTTCCGGATATCGCCGGAATCGCCCACCACCCCGACGGGCACCCTCACGGTGCGGTAGTACTTACCCACGGGGCGGGCGGCAGCTGCCACTCCCCCATGCTGCGCCTGCTGTGCACGGCGTGGGCCGAGCATGGCTGGCTGGCCATCCGGTTCGACATGCCGTTCCGACGCAATCGTCCGAGCGGCCCTCCCTCGGCCTCCTGCGCCGACAAGGACCGCGCGGGTATCGCCGGGGTGATCAACAAGGCTCGCGCCATGGTGGACGGGCCACTGCTGGCGGGCGGACATTCGTACGGCGGACGCCAGACATCGATGCTCGTGGCCGAAAAAGGACCCATCATCGACGTTCTGACCCTGTTCTCCTACCCGCTGCATCCGCCCGGTAAGCCCAACCGGCTGCGTACCGAGCATCTTCCCGATATCCAGGTTCCGACGGTCTTCACCCACGGCAGCTCGGATGCGTTCGGCACCATCGAGGAAATCAAGGAGGCATCGGTACTGATCCCGGCCGGCGCCACGATCGTGGAGGTCACCGGCGCACGCCACGATCTGGGTTCCAAGACCATCGACGTGCCGGCACTGGCCATCGACGCCGCGCTAGCCGCCCTGAAGTCGAACTAGCCGAACCTGGGCTTATCCCAGCGCACGCCAGTCACGCATCAACAGCTGTGATGCCCGGCGCAGATCAGCCTCTGCCTGCGCCACAGTGAGTCCACCGTTGAGGCATACCTGAATACAGCCGAACCACTGGTGCACCAGCAGCCTGATCACGGCCTCATCCTCATCGGTCGGATCGGACAGCCCAGCCACCTCGGATATCAACTCATGGAACCGCTTCTCGATCTGCATCAGATCGGGGACCTCGGCCAGCGAGGCCGAGTTCGACGAGCGGATCATCGCGATGGCCAGCATGCGCCGCCGCGTCAACCCGCGCAGTGCCCGCACCAGCGCCTCGCTCACCCGGTCGGCGGGGGTCTGCTCGCGGTCGGGCAGCACCGGAATGCGGCCGACGAGTCGTTCGGACTCACGCACCAGAGCGGAGACGAACAGATGACGCTTCGTTGGGAAGTACCGGTACAACGTGCCGATGGCGACGTTGGCATGCTTGGCGACGTCATGCATCTGAACGTGGTCGAGCTCGCGGGTCATGGCGAGTTCCTCGGCCGCATCGAGCATGCGCTTGTACTGCTCATGTTGGCGCCGGGTCGACGGCATGGCGGCTGGCCGCACCGGTACCGCATCAACCATGGCGCTCACGATCTACTCACCTGCATAAATAACCCCGAAACTGGAACCTGTTCTAGATAAGGTAGCACCACCCCGGCCCAACGCAATGCGATTTCGCGGTCCTGATCTACTTCCCGGTGTCTGGCGTTCCCGCCAGCATCGCCAGCAGCAGTTCGGCGCGCACGCGCGCAATATCGAGGTCACAGGCCAGCAGCGACTGCGCGGTTTCGATGCGTTTGCGCAGCGTATGACGGTGCACGCCGGCGGCCGCGGCCGCCGATTCCCAGTGACCGTTGGCCTCCAGATAGGCCCGCAGAGACGCCATCAGTTCAGCACCGTGCATGGCGTCGAACTCGGCGAGGGGAGCCAGCGTCGCGTTGGCGACGGCGACCAGCACCTCACGACTCGCGCCGAAGGACAGCAGCGCACTGCCCGCCAGCGAGGTGAACTCCAGCGGCGTCCCACCGCGATCTGCGACCGACGCGGCCAGCTTCGCGTTCTGCACCGCATCGATGAGCCGCCCCGCCGGATGCGCCCCACTCAGCCCCGCCCGTAGCCCCTTCCTGGCACGCCCGTCGACCTCGCCGAACAACTGTCGCGCGAATTCGACGGTCTCCGAGCCCGGTAGCACGACGGTGAGTTGGGACTCGGCGGTATGCGCGAACACCACGTGGCCCGCGGACTCCATGGCCCGGGTCACCGAGGACAGCACCTTGGGCAGCGCCGCCTGAGATTCGGCATTAACCACTAAGACCCGGATACGACCACGCCCATCGGCGGCCCGACTCAGTTGCGCCCAGACCGGATCCACATTCCGTTCGTCCCCCAGCAGCAGCCCCAGGGCCTGCCCATTGAGCTGCCGCTGCGCCTCCCGTAGCCGCGCCGGCTTGTCGAAGTCCAAGGCCAGCAAAGAGTTTGCATGCCCCAGCAGCACCTGGTCGACGAAGGTCAGGGGTGTCGTGCTGACGACCGCCAGCACCCCGTACGAGGTGCCGCCCACACCGATCGCCTGTTGCGAGACGGCTATTCCCAGGTCCAGTTGCTGCGCGCCCGCCAAGACCCCCGGAGTCAGTGCGCCGCGGACCAAATTCACCGTCGCGACATCCAGATTGCGCGGATGACTGGCGACCACCGTGCCACCGGAGTCCAACACCACCACGCTGGCCCGTAACGACCGCCCCAGTTCCGCGGTGACCGCCTGCACGCCGCCGTTGACGATGGCCCGGGTGATCCTGGGCTGCGCTCGGGACGCACGTAGCACCGCGTCGTATTCCAGTTCGGCGATGTGGGTGCTGACCGTCTTCACCACCGCCGCAAACGGGGTGCGCAGCGGCACCTCCAACACCGGCATGCCGAGCTCGTCGGCGGCCGCCACCAACTCCGCGGGCACCTCGTCGAAGGTCAATCCGGTGCCGAATCCCAATGCAGCGACGTTGTTCTTGTCGAGAGCGTGTAGATAGCTCCGCCGTTCGCGGGCACTCGAGGGCAGACCGATACCGGTGGTGAGCACCAGCTCTCCACCCGACAGCCATCGTGCCGGGTCAGCGAGTTCCGTGGTGAGCGCCAGATTGATCTCCCGCCCCAGGCCCGCGGCACCGCCCTGAAGAGTGAGATTCAGGTCCGGCTGATCCAGCACCCACCGCACCGAAACAGTCACCTCACGGGACTGTACAGAATGGTGAAAAACACCGCGAAGATTCCCGAAATTGTCGGATGATCGGGGATGTGTCGTCGCGCACACTGATTCTCTGCGTGCTTAACGGGATTCCCTCGACGGATGGACGTGCGATATGCCGGACTCAGTACTCCAGAACTACATCGACGGCCGGTTCGTCGATTCCAACTCATCGCAAACCATCGACCTGATCAACCCGGTCGATGAATCGGTGGTGGGCCGTGCCCCGGTCTCCAATGCCGAGGATGTCAACGCGGCCGTGGCGGCGGCCGGACGTGCCTTCGTCTCCTGGGGCAGATCCACCCCCAGCTTTCGGCAGCAGGCGCTGCTCAAGCTCGCCGACGCCATCGAGGCCCATTCCGACGAGATCGTCGAGGCGCAATGCCGCAACACCGGACAGCCCAAGGCGATCATCGCCGCCGAAGAGGTGGCCGTCAGCGCCGACCAAGTCCGGTTCTTCGCCGGTGCCGCACGGCTCGTCGAGGGCAAGTCGGCCGGCGAATACATGGAGGGTTTCACCTCCTACGTTCGTCGTGAACCCATCGGGGTGGTCGGGCAGGTGACTCCCTGGAACTACCCGTTCATGATGGCGATCTGGAAGATCGGTCCCGCGTTGGCCACCGGAAACACCATCGTCCTCAAGCCCAGTGACACCACCCCCGAGAGCACGCTGGTGCTGGCTCGGCTGACCCAGGGCATTCTGCCCGACGGGGTCTTCAACGTCGTCCTGGGTACCGCGGCCACCGGCTCCGAATTGGTGAGTCACCCTGCTATCGGGCTGGTTTCGATCACGGGCTCGGTGCACGCCGGTATCGCCGTCGCCGCGTCAGCGGCCGAACAGCTCAAGCGCAGCCACCTCGAACTCGGGGGCAAGGCCCCGGTCGTCGTGTTCGACGACGTCGATATCGACAAGGCCGCATTGGGTATCGCGCAAGCTGCCTTCTTCAACGCCGGCCAGGACTGCACGGCCGCCACCCGGGTGATCGTGCATCAATCGATCCACGACGAGTTCGTGAACGCCCTCAACTCCGCGGCTCAAACGCTGCGGCCCGGCCTGCCCGACGATCCGGACAGCTTCTACGGGCCGATGAACAACGTCAACCACTTCACCGCTGTCACCAAGAAGCTCGAGAACCTGCCCGCGCACGCCACCGTCGTGACCGGCGGAAAACGCTGGGGCGACAACGGGTATTTCATCGAGCCCACCATTGTCACCGGCGTACGGCAGGAAGATCCCATAGTCCAGGAGGAGACATTCGGGCCGATCCTGACCGTCCAGTCCTTCGATAGTGCGGACGAAGCCGTGCGCCTGGCCAACGGGGTGCGCTACGCCCTGGCTTCCAGCGTCTGGACCAAGGACCATGCCACCGCGGAACGGTTCACCCGCGAGCTCGATTTCGGATGTGTATGGGTCAACTGTCATATCCCGCTGGTTGCCGAGATGCCGCACGGCGGATTCAAGTACTCCGGTTACGGCAAGGACCTGTCCGCATACGGTGTGGAGGACTACACCCGGATCAAGCACGTGATGAGCGCCCACGCGTGACGACCGATACGTTTCACCCGCTTGATCCCCTGGCTGCGGACGAATTCGCCGCGGTCGCAGAGATTCTGACGCAGACGCACGATGTCGGAAAGAGCTGGCGGTACACCTCCATCGAGCTGGCCGAGCCCTCCAAATCCGAGATCGCCGCATTCGACGGCAAGGGCACACGGCCCGATCGTCGAGCACTGGCCACCTGTTTGGACACCACCCAGAACGCGACCTACAAGGCGGTCATCTCGCTGACGTCCGGTGAGGTGTTGTCCTGGAGTTACATTCCGGGAGTACAGCCCAACTTCACCGTTGATGAATGGGAGGAGGCCGACGCGACCCTGCGGCGCCACCCCGACGTGATCGCCGCACTGGCCAAACGCGGCATCACCGACATGGACCTGGTATTCATGGATACCTGGACGTACGGCGATGCGGTCATGCCAGAGAAGTACAAGGGCAGGCGGCTGGGCTGGTCGGACACCTGGGTGCGTTCCAGCGAAGGCGCCAATCCGTACGCGGGACCCGTCAACGGATTCCACTGCATCATCGACATGAACAGCATGGAGCTGTTGGACATCGAGGACACGTTCACCGTCGAGCGGCCCGAGATGATGGGCGAGTACGTGCCCCGACATGTACCGCAGCGCCTGCGCCGCCAGAGCATCCGTGAATCTCTGCAGCCACTGCACATAACACAGCCGGACGGACCCTCATTCAGCCTCGAGGGTAACAAGCTCCAATGGCAGAACTGGTCGTTGCGCGTCGGATTCAACTACCGCGAGGGCATGACCCTGCATGCGGTGACCTACAACGACAACGGCCGGGTGCGGTCGGTCGCTCATCGCATGTCGTTCGCCGAGATGATGGTGCCATACCGAGATCACTGCGAAGATCACTACCGGAGAACAGCTTTCGATATCGGCGAGTGGGGCATCGGGTTCATGACGACCTCGCTGGAGCTGGGCTGTGACTGCCTTGGAGAGATCCGATACCTGGATGCGGTCCTGCACAACAGCAAGGGTGAGCCGTACACCATCAAGAACGCGATCTGCATCCACGAAGAGGACAACGCCGTCCTGTGGAAGCACGTGGACCACGATCACGGCGCCGAGGTGCGCCGGATGCGCCGGCTCACGGTGTCGTTCCACGTCACCGTCGCCAACTACGAGTACCTCACGTATTGGCGTTTCTATCAGGACGGAAACATCGAATGTGAGGTCCGCGCAACAGGAATCATGGTCGTCAGCAATCTTCCGGCCGGAGTTCACAGTGCGCACGGAACCCTCGTCGACAACCGGACCTATGCGCCCTATCACCAGCATTTCCTTGTCGCGAGGCTAGACCTCGATGTCGATGGCACCGAAAACACCGTGTACGCCAGCGAAACCGAGATCGAACCCGTGGGCCCCGACAATCCGTATGGGCTGTCCCTGCGGCAGCGCAACACCCCGCTGCGCACGGAATCGGAAGGCAAACAGGATTTCTGCTGGGAGACCCAGCGCGCGTGGAAGGTCGTCAACGACAACGCCCGCAACGCCATCGGCACCGCGCCGGCCTACAAGTTGGTGCCCAGCGCGGCCATCCCGTCCATGTTCGATCCTTCCTCGCCGGTGCTGGCCCGCTGCCGCGCCATCGAGCACACTCTCTGGGTGACGCCCAACTCACCCGAGGAACGCTGGCCGGCAGGAGAATTCGTCACACAAAGCAAGGACGATCTGGGCCTGCCGACCTGGACCGCGAACAACCGCTCCATCGAGAACACCGACGTGGTGCTGTGGTATGTGTTCGGCATCCACCACATCACGAGGCCCGAAGACTGGCCCATCATGCCCGTCGACACCGTGAACTTCTGGCTCAAACCGGTCGGGTTCTTCGACCGCAACCCCTCGCTCGACGTCGCTCCCAGCACACCGAAGAGCTGTCACGCACCAGGAGATCAGGAGGCCTAGCCATGAACGATGCCGCCACGAGAGGTGCCAAGCGGATAGCCGTTGCGTACCTGGCCACCCCGGGCGGCGACGACGCGCTAGCCGTCGGAGCACAGATCGCGCGTTCTCTGGGCGCACGCCTGGATCTGTGTATGGTGCTGCCCCTGGATCGCCCGATCCTTGCTCCGCTTCCGCAGCAGGAGCGCCAGGACATCCTGTCCGAGAACGCCACTCATTGGCTCAAGCATGCCGAGGCCACCATTGCCGACGACCTCACCGTCGAGACGCATATCAGCTTCCACGAATCGATCGCCGAGGGACTCATCGCGCAATGCGTGGGCCTGGGGGCCGAGGCCATCGTGGTGGGTGGTTCTGGTGGCGGCCTGGTCGGCAGCCTGTCGCTGGGATCGGTGGTCAACGAGCTCGTGCACTCCTCCCCCATCCCGCTGGTGATCTCTCCGCGTGGCGCCCGCTATCAGAAGAACCTGCGTGTTCGGGAAGTCACCTGCGCCATGGGAACCCGGCCCGGCGCACACGTGCTGCTGGACACCGCGTTGCAGGCCTGCCAGCGTGCGAAAGCACCGCTGCGGTTGGTGTCCCTGGTGTCATTCGACCCGATTCCCGGCGGTGACGATGACCAGTCGGCACGTGAACGTGCCGCCATCCATGCCCGACAATCCCTCGAGACCGCCAAACTGATTCTCCCCCCGGATTTCCCGGTCACCTCAATCGTCGCCGAAGGACCCACTATCGAAGCCGCCGTGAACAAGCTCGACTGGCACGAAGGCGACATCATCATGGTGGGTTCCAGCCGTCTTGCGCAGCCACGGCGACTCTTCCTTGGATCGACGGCCGCGAAGATGCTTCGGGTGCTGCAGGTGCCCATGGTCGTGATCCCCAAGGAAGAGGCCAACCGTGATTGATGATCCGCTTGCGGGAAGACCATCTGGCACCGAGAGCGTTGCCCGCGCGGAGCTGGAACAGGCCGAGCAGACGGAGGGGCTCGTCTCGAAAGGCCTGGCCGCCGGGCGCATCGGAACCTTCACCGGCGCCGTCCTCGGCATCTCGACGGTGGCACCCGGATACACCCTCACGGCCAGCATCGGCCTGATCGTCACCGCTGTCGGTCTGAAGATGCCGGCGATCCTTATCGCCGGTTTCATCCCGATGTTCCTGACCGCCTACGCCTACCGGGAACTGAATTCGCGCGCACCCGACTGCGGCGCCTCGTTCACCTGGTCCACCAAGGCATTTGGCCCCTACATCGGCTGGATGTGTGGCTGGGGAATGGTGATCGCCACCATCATCGTGTTGTCCAACCTGGCGTCTATCGGGGTGCAGTACGGGTACCAATTCCTCGGCGCCGTCTCCCACAATCAGACAGTCGGAGAACTCGCCAGCAACAAGGCCGTCAACATCATCTCGACCGTGGCGCTGCTGGCGATCGCCACCTATATCTCCAGCCGCGGAATCACCACCAGCGAGAAGGTGCAATATGTTCTCGTCGGGTTCCAGATGATCGTGCTGGTGATCTTCGCCGTCGTCGCCATCGCCAAGGCACCCAGCATGGCCGGACATCGCGATTTCGACCTGGACTGGTTCAATCCGCTGACCGGACTAACCCTGAGCGCCTTTGTCATTGGGCTCATTGGATCGATCTTCGCGTTCTGGGGTTGGGACACCTGCCTGACGCTCGGCGAGGAATGTAAGGATCCGACCAAGGTGCCCGGCCGCGCCGGGCTGTTGTGCGTGCTGTCGATCCTGCTCACCTACCTGCTGGTGGCCGTCGCGGTGATGATGTTCGCGGGCGTGGGCAACACGGATCTGGGTCTTGCGAATGAGGAGAACAAAGACAACGTCTTTGGCGCCCTTGCCAACCCGGTGCTGGGCAGCTGGTTCGGCCCACTGTTGCTGCTCGCGATATTCGCCTCCGCGGTGGCGAGCCTGCAGACCACCTCGCTGCCCGCCGCCCGCACCATGCTGGCCATGGGCACCTACGGCGCCTTTCCGAAAAAGTTCGCCGATGTCAGCCCCCGGTTCCTGACACCCACCTTCAGCACCATCGTGGCCGGCGCGGTGACGGCCGTGTTCTACACCGTCGTCAGCCTGCTGTCGGACCGCACACTACTGGATACCATTGCGGCCCTTGGCATCATGATCTGCTGGTACTACGGCATCACCGCCTTCGCCTGTGTGTGGTACTTCCGCACGGAGCTTTTCCAGAATGCCCACAACGTGGTCTACAAGTTCCTCTTCCCGCTCCTGGGCGGGCTCATGCTGGCGGCGGTGTTCGTCATCTCCGTGCGCGAGAGCATGGATCCCGAGAAGACCGGGAGCGGCGCCTCGATCGGCGGCATCGGCCTGGTGTTCTATCTGGGCTTCGGCATTCTGGCGTTCGGGGCGGTGCTCATGCTGATCATGCGCGTCAAGAGTCCGGACTTCTTCCAGGGCCGCACCCTGACTCGCGACACCGCGCCGCTGACGGAATGACCAGCGTCGGCGCAGAACGGGCCGCGCCAAAACGGCGTAGTCACGGGTCGACGATGGACAAACCGGCCATTCCCAGACGCACTCCACGGCCACACACTGAGATCGCCGGATCGACCACAGGGAGCAGCATGACCGATATCACCTACCGCCTCGCCCAGAAGCGCAACATCGTGACGCCCCTGCCCGGCCCCCGCTCCAGCGCGTTGGCCGAGCGCCGTCGCGTCGCGGTCTCCGCGGGTGTCGGCTCGACCATGCCGGTCTACACCGTCGACGCCGACGGGGGTGTGATCGTCGACGCCGACGGCAACTCCTTCATCGACCTAGGATCGGGCATCGCGGTGACCACCGTCGGGGCTTCGCACCCCGCCGTCGCCGCCGCAATCACCGACCAAGCAACGCATTTCACCCACACCTGTTTCATGGTGACCCCCTATGAGGGGTACGTACAGGTTGCCGAGCTCCTCAATGCCCTGACTCCCGGCGATCACGAGAAGCGCACCGCCCTGTTCAACTCGGGCGCCGAGGCCGTGGAAAACGCCATCAAGGTAGCGCGGCTGGCCACCGGCCGCCCGGCGGTCGTCGCGTTCGACAACGCCTACCACGGCCGCACCAACCTGACGATGGCGCTGACCGCCAAGTCGATGCCCTACAAGTCGCAGTTCGGACCCTTCGCGCCCGAGGTCTACCGGATGCCGGCCTCCTATCCGCTGCGGGACGAGCCGGGTTTGACCGGCGAAGAAGCCGCCCGGCGGGCGATCTCGCGCATCGAAACCCAGATCGGCGCGCAGTCGCTGGCCGCGATCATCATCGAGCCGATCCAGGGTGAGGGCGGATTCATCGTGCCCGCACCCGGATTCCTGTCCACACTCACCGCATGGGCCAAGGACAGCGGCGTCGTCTTCATCGCCGACGAAGTGCAGACAGGATTCGCCCGCACCGGCGCCTGGTTCGCCTCCGAGCACGACGGCATCGTCCCGGACATCGTCACCATGGCCAAGGGCATCGCCGGTGGCATGCCGCTGTCGGCCGTCACCGGGCGCGCCGATCTCATGGATGCGGTGTACACCGGCGGTCTGGGCGGAACCTATGGCGGCAACCCGGTGACCTGCGCGGCCGCCATCGCCGCGCTGGGTGTCATGCGTGAGCTCGACCTCCCGGCACGGGCGCGGGCCATCGAAACCTCGGTGACCTCCCGGCTGAGCGCGCTCGCCGAAGAGGTCGACGTCATCGGCGAGGTACGCGGGCGCGGCGCCATGCTGGCCATAGAGATCGTCAAGCCCGGCACCGGCAAACCTGGAGTACCCGACGCGGCACTGACCAAAGCCGTTGCCGCCGAGGCTCTCTCCCAGGGTGTGCTGATCCTGACCTGCGGAACCTTCGGAAACGTCATCCGCTTGCTGCCCCCGTTGGTCATCGGGGACGATCTACTCGACGAGGGCATCACCGTCCTGTCCGACATCATCCGCGAGAAGGCGAGCCAGCAGTGACCGAGACCCACGTGGACCACCAAGCACTGATCGATGCCGCCCCTACCGACCTATGGATCGGAGGCAAGCAGGTCCCCTCGTCCAGCGGCGCCCGGTTCCCCGTGCACAACCCGGCCAACGGTGCCGTTCTGACCACCGTCGCCGACGCCACCACCGCCGACGGAACCACCGCACTCGACGAGGCCGTCGCCGTGCAACAGACCTGGGCCGCCACCGCGCCACGTGAACGCGCCGAGATCCTGCGGCGCGCCTGGGAGTTGGTGATCGCGCGACGCGACGATTTCGCGCTGGCCATGACCCTGGAGATGGGCAAGCCACTGGCGGAGAGCCAGGGCGAGGTCGCCTACGGCGGAGAGTTTCTGCGCTGGTTCTCCGAGGAGGCGGTGCGCGTCAACGGGCGGTACACCTCGTCGCCGACCGGCGCCGGCCGAATCCTGGTGGCCAAGCAGCCCATCGGCCCGACGCTGGCCATCACCCCCTGGAACTTCCCGCTGGCCATGGGCACCCGCAAGATCGGGCCGGCGCTCGCCGCCGGATGCACCATGATCGTCAAGCCCGCCGCCGAAACACCACTCACCATGCTGCTGCTGGGCCAGGTGTTCGCCGATGCCGGGCTACCCGCAGGCGTGCTGTCGATCCTGCCCACCACCAGCGCCTCGGCATTGACCGGCCCGCTGATCGATGACGCCCGGCTGCGCAAGTTGACCTTCACCGGCTCTACCGCTGTCGGAAAGGTTCTGCTATCTCAGTGCGCCACAAGGGTATTGCGCTCGTCGATGGAACTCGGCGGCAATGCACCGTTCGTCGTGTTCGACGACGCCGATGTGAGTGCCGCCGTCGACGGCGCCATGGCGGCCAAGATGCGCAACATCGGCGAGGCGTGCACCGCGGCCAACCGCTTCCACGTCGACAACGCCGTACGAGCCGAGTTCACCGAGAAGCTCACCGCACGCATGAGTGCACTCACCATCGGCCCGGGAGATCACAGCGGCGTGCAGGTCGGACCGCTCATCACAGCCAAACAGCGAGCCTCGGTCGACGAGTTGGTACAGGACGCCGTCAGCAAGGGCGCCGTCATCACCACCGGTGGCGCCATCGCCGATGGTGATGGCTACTTCTATCCGCCGACCGTGCTCACCGATGTGCCAACGGATGCAAGGATTTTGCGCGAAGAGGTGTTTGGCCCCGTCGCTGCGATCACCGGATTTGACGGGGAGGAAGCGGGAATCGCCGCTGCCAACGACACCGAGTACGGATTGGCCGCCTACGTGTACACCACCAATCTTGATCGCGCGCTGCGTGTTTCGGAGTCGGTGGAGTCGGGGATGGTCGGTGTGAACCGCGGTGTGATCTCCGATGTGGCCGCACCGTTCGGTGGGATCAAGGAATCGGGCATCGGACGCGAAGCTGGCAGCGAGGGCATCGAGGAATACCTCGAAACGAAATACATAGCGCTGCCCTAGAAATCGCGACCCGGCCGGGATCACCCGCACAACCCGAGAGGCACACATGGCGTGGCGGATGCCGGCAGAAACCGAGCCGCACGAGCGGATCTGGATGGCGTTCCCCCGGCCCGGACTCACGTTCGGCAACGATAACGCCGCGCTCGAGGCCGGCTATCTAGCCTGGACGGCGGTAGCACACGCCGTGCGCGCCTTCACCCCCGTGACGATGGTGGTCGACCCGAGCCAGCACGAACGCGCACGGCGCATGCTGTCGACGGAAATCGAGCTGCTTGTCGCGCCACTCGATGACTTTTGGATGCGCGATATCGGACCGACGTTCGTCGTCGACGACACCACGGGTGAGCTGGGTGCCGTCGACTGGACCTTCAACGGCTGGGGATCGTCGACTCCGCAGGACTGGTCACACGATCGGGAGATCGGCCGCACGATCGCGGCCGCTGCCGGCGCTACCCTCGTATCGTCGTTACTGGTCAACGAGGGTGGCGCCATCCATGTCGACGGTGACGGCACCGTACTGCTCACTGAGACCGTACTGCTCGATCCGCTGCGCAATCCGCACGCCGACCGCAGCCGGGTCGAGGCCGAGCTAGCCCGCACCCTAGGCGTTGAGCATGCCGTGTGGCTACCACGCGGCCTCACGCGCGACTACGAGCCGCTAGGCACCAAGGGGCACGTCGACATGATCGCGACGCTGCCCTCACCCGGCACCGTCTTGCTGCACGCACAAACCAATCCCGACCACCCCGATTACGACATATCCGCACAACTGCGTGCTGCGCTCGCCGACGCGGTCGATGCCCGCGGTCGCGCGTTCGGCATCGTCGATGTGCCGGCGCCGGCGACACTGCGGGACGCCGACGGCTTTGTCGACTGGAGCTACATCAATCACCTTGTCACCGGAGACGGCGTGATCCTATGTGGTTACGACGAGCCGGCCGCCGACTCGCACGCCGCCCAGATCATCGCCGACGCCTATCCCGGCCGCGAGGTGGTACTGGTCGATGCGCGGCCGATCCTCGCCGGTGGTGGCGGTATTCACTGCATCACTCAACAACAGCCCAAGGTTTAGGCAATGGATGTCGTTGAGGCAAGCATCGCCGATCTGCAGGCCGCACTCGCCGCCGGGGAAACGACGTCAGTCGCCCTGGTCGCCGAATATCTGCGCCGGATCGCCGCCTACGACCGCAGCGGGATCACCCTCAACGCCGTGCCCGTCCTGGACCCGCACGCGTTCTCCGCTGCCGCCGAGTCCGATGCGCGTCGCGCGGCCGGTGCCACACTCGGCCCGCTCGACGGCATCCCGTACACCGCCAAGGATTCCTACGCCGCGAAGGGGCTGCCCGTGGCGGCCGGATCTCCGGCCTTCGCCCGGCTCATCTCCCAGCGCGACGCGTTCACCATCGCACAACTTCGTGCCGGCGGTGCGGTGCTACTCGGGCTCACCAACATGCCGCCGATGGCGAACGGCGGCATGCAGCGCGGCGTTTACGGCCGCGCGGAAAGTCCCTACAACAGCGAATATCTGACGTCGGCGTTCGGCTCGGGATCTTCCAACGGGTCGGGTACCGCAACAGCCGCCAGCTTCGGCGCATTCGGGCTCGGCGAGGAAACATGGAGCTCCGGACGGGCACCGGCCTCGTGCAACGCGCTGGTGGCCTACTGCCCCTCGCGCGGGGTCATCTCGGTTCGCGGTAACTGGCCGCTCGTGCCCACGATGGACGTCGTCGTTCCGCATACCCGCAGCGTCGCCGACCTGCTGGCGCTCCTGGACGTCATCGTCGCCGACGACCCAGACCCGCGCGGCGACTTCTGGCGCCGCCAGCCATGGATCGAGATCCCGGCGGCATCGACATTGCGGCCCGCAAGCTACCGCGCACTGGGCGATTCCGGCGCCCAGGCACTGCGTGGCGTCCGGCTGGGGGTGCCGCGGATGTATATCGGTGACACCTCGGGAGACCGGCCGGTGCAGACCCGTTCCAGCGTTGTCGAACTGTGGCGGCGCATCGCGGACGACCTGCACGCGGCAGGCGCCGAGGTGCTCGAAGTGGACTTCCCTGCCGTCACCAATTACGAAGGCGCGGCGACGATGCTGGACCGCGGACTCGTTCCGGCCGGATACGACGAGCGCGAACTGTGGGACCTCTCCATCTGGGGCTGGGAAGAGTTCCTACAGGTCAACGGCGATCCCGAGTTGTCGCATGTCCACGAAGTCGACGGTGCGCTGATCTTTCCGCCGCCACCTGGTGCACTGCCCAATCAGTACGACCGGCATCAACTCGACCTGGAAGTCGATCTCGGCGAGTATCCGGCCCGCGCCGTCGCCGGCATCACCGAGCTGGAACAGATCCCCTTGATCGCCGACGGTGTCGCCGGTCTGGAGGCGACGCGCCGCATCGACCTAGAGGAGTGGATGGACGCGCTCGGGCTCGACGCTGTCATCCATCCGGCGGTCGCCGACATCGGTCGCTCCGATGCCGATGTCAATCCGGTGTCGGCCGATACGGCCTGGCGCAACGGCACGTGGGTTGCCAACGGCAACCTCGTGCCGCGTCACCTCGGAATCCCCTCGGTCACCGTGCCGATGGGCACCCTGGACGATATCGGGATGCCCGTCGGGCTCACGATCCTCGGACGCGGCTACGACGATGCCCGGTTGCTGCGCCTGGCCTGCGCCGTCGAGGCGACTCGCGATCGGCGCCCCGTGGGCGGGGGGGCGGGCGGGGGGCCGGGCGGGGGCGGGGGCGGGGGGGGGCCGGGGGGGGGCGCCGCCGGCCCCGCCCGGCACGGGGCCCGGCGCGGGGCGCCCCGCCCGGCGGGGTGCGACC